>NZ_JUIV01000002.1 GCF_004151235.1 Flavobacterium anhuiense | reverse complement strand
GTGTCTAACTTTTTGGGGCATGTTCAAAACTTATGGCTTTACTTTTTTTAAATATAATCTAAAGTTCGCTCTAAGGCCATACCTCTCGAACCTTTTATTAATATCATATTAGAATCAAATTTGAAGGTCTTAAGGAATTCAGCAAAAGCATCGAATGTTTCAAAAAACTGAATGTTTTCATTAGAAATTTTATTAGCAAAAAAAGATTTTCCTAATAAAAAGCATTGAGCTTCATTCTGACTTTCCAAAGAATCAACTATAACTTTATGTTCATAAAGGCTTTCGTCTCCCAATTCGAACATATCTCCAAGAATCATAATCTTATTTTTCTTGTCTAACTGCAAGAAATTAGTAATCGCAACAGCCATACTGCTCGGATTAGCATTATAAGCATCTAAAATAATCTCATTTGAACCTTTTTGCATCATCTGAGACCTATTGTTTGCCGGAATATAATTTTCGATAGCGCTCTTTATATCGCTTTCTTTTACATTAAAGTATTTTCCAATCGCCGTTGCCGCATTAATATTATTGGCGTTATAAAGCCCAATTAAATGCGATTCAATTGAGAAATCATTATAATCAATAGCAACAAAAGGATTTGCGGTAATATTCTGAATATTCAAATCTGCATTTTCTTTTTTTACTCCAAAAATAAATGATTTTATTCCTTTAGATTTTTCTATCTGAATAGGATCTTCCAGATTTACAAAAACAGTTTTTTGGTTTGTCGCAAGATATTGGTACATTTCGCTTTTACCTGCAATCACTCCTTCAACTCCTCCAAAACCTTCCAAATGTGCTTTTCCAAAGTTAGTTATATAGCCAAAATCGGGTTGTGCAATCTGGCATAAAAACTCGATTTCTTTTTGATGATTAGCGCCCATTTCGACAATTCCAATTTCCGTTTCTTTGGTAAAAGAAAGCAAAGTCAATGGCACTCCAATATGATTATTTAAATTGCCAATAGTCGCTTTTGTTTTAAACTTTTTTGACAACACAACATTAATTAATTCTTTTGTCGTTGTTTTTCCATTACTGCCTGTTAAAGCAACAATTGGTAGCCCTAAATAATTCCTGTGAAATTTTGCCAACTCCTGAAGTGTTTGCAGACTATTTTCTACCAAAATGGTTCTATCATCAATAAAATAAGATTCGTTGTCAATAACAACAAATAAAGCGCCTAAATCTAATGCTTCTTTAGCAAATGTATTAGCGTCGAAATTCTCCCCTTTAATAGCAAAAAACATCGAATTCTTCTCGATTTTTCTTGTATCAATAGACAGAGAACTGCACTGTAAAAACAAGTTATGAATGTCTTGAATATTCATTTATATATTTTTTAATAAGTCATAAAAGTAGAAAAAAAACAATAAAAAAATTCCAAATTCCAGACTGAATATTCAGCTTTTGGAATTTGGAATTTTTATTATTTGAATTCCTAAATCTTAGTTTCTAGGAGATTTTCTTTTTTCAGATTTTGAACCTACTCTAGACATTGCACATCTGAAACCAATGTAATCAGTTGCCATATCTTGAGGGAAGTATCTTCTTTGAGCTGGATCTAACCAGTAAGCTCTATCTCTCCAAGAACCTCCTTTGTAAACTCTTACTTTATCATCGATTAAAGTTGTACGTTTACTAGAGTTATCATATTTTCTGATCATTTTTCCTAAACTGTCTGTAGTAACATTGTGTTTAGGAGAGTTGTACATTGCCTGATCTGCTTTAGGTCCAGACTCTGAATCACCGAAATCAAAAAATCTAGAAGATTGCTTATCACCATCTCTATAGTTGATGTTGTCGCTTGTACTGAAATTTTGTCTTAAATACGTTTCTTGTTCGTCAACTGGCACTTGAGCAATTTCGCCTGGAAGGTTTCTTGCAATCACTTTACCGTTACTTAAAGTATCATATTTAATTGTAGCCGTTGTAACAATTTCAATTTTACCATCTTTACCAATTTTATTTTTAGCATATTGGTTACCTCTGTAATAGTTGAAATCATTTGCTTCATTATCAATAATTGGTCTGTAGACGTCAGCTACCCATTCTGCAACGTTTCCTGCCATATCATATAGACCGAAATCGTTTGGCGCATAACTTTTCACAGCATTTGTGATATCTGCTCCGTCATCTGACCAACCTGCAATTCCACCGTAATCACCATTTCCTTGTTTAAAGTTAGCCAATTGATCACCTTTGTTTTTACGTTTGTTAGAACGTGTGTAATCTCCAGACCAAGGATATTTCTTTTGTCCTTTGTAGATATTGTATTCTCTTTGTCCAACATCAGCAGCAGCTGCATATTCCCATTCAGCTTCAGTAGGAAGTCTGTACTCTGGTAAAATAATTCCAGATGAACGTTGTGCGTAAACATTTTTCTCTTCTGGCACAACACCGTCTTTACCAGCTTTAGGTCTTCTCCCCGTTGGATTTTTCTTTAAAACGATTTCTTCACTTGCACCACGTGATGTACTTGGAGACATCAAGTATCCTTCAGTATTAAATGCATTTTCAGCATTAACATCATTTGTTTTAGCTCCTTTTTTAAGATATCCGTTTTTCTCTAAAACAGCCTCGTTTACACGGTCTGTTCTCCATTTACTAAACTCAACTGCTTGAATCCAGTTAACACCAACTACAGGATAGTTAGCATAAGATGGGTGTCTTAAATAGTTGTTAGTCATCGTTTCGTTGTATCCTAAACGATTTCTCCACACCAATGTATCAGGAGATGCTCCTTCGTAAATGTTTTTGTAATTTTCTTCTGTTGGTGGGAAAACTTTCTTTAACCACTCTAGGTATTCTAAGTACATACCGTTCGTAACTTCAGTTTCATCCATATAGAATGATTGAACGTGTTGTTGAGTTGGCGTGTTATTCCAATCATGCATAACATCATCCTGTACTTTACCCATAGTAAACGTACCTCCTTCAACAAAAACTAAACCAGGGCCAGCCTGTTGTTTTTTACCTGCATTTCTGGCAGCAGTTCCATTCTGACTATCTACATCCCAGCCAGTAGCTCTAGAAGCGTGAGTGGAACTCGATTTTTTGCTACAACTAGCCGTGCCCAACATCAATACCATTGACATCATTAACTGCAAGACTACAATTTTGTTTACTTTCATACTCATTCTTAGGTGATAAATTTAGGTGCTGCAATATAATAATTAACATTTAATTGGCAACATCTGTTCTAATAATTTTATTTAGCTGTTTTTTACCAGAAAATAACCTTTAGTTACGAACGCAAAAATATACTTTTTATTATTACTATAACATGAAATACTATATTTTTACTTACTAATTATTTTTTAATTAAATTTCACCTTTTTAACTGATGAAGCAAGCATTTCTAATTTACATTTTTTTAATCCCAACTCTCTCATTTTCACAGCTAAATGAGACGATTACAATCGATTGGCAAAATAAAAAAGAAGTAAATTATGGTGAAAACAAATTTATAATTCCACACTTCTCAGGAAGCAGCTTTCGCTTCGACATTACAAAAAAAAGCATAACGTTGCTTCAAAACTTAAATCAGGCTGGCGTTTCAAGCAGCAGTTTGGTACAGATCAGCAACGTCATTTTTGAATCAATTTCGAGAGCTGATTTAGGCGATTTAGCACCTGAAAATATACCTGAAAAACCAAATGAATCTGTAATAGTCACAAATGCAAGAGACATAAAATATTCTTTTCTTTCTTTGTCACCTATAATTAAGGAAGGAAACAGCTACAAACGCATAAAATCCTTTTCTTACTTTATTAGCAATTCAAACGCGCGAACTGCCTCAACTTCTTCATTTCAAAAATCGGCAGCAATAACAAATTCTGTTTTGACTTCTGGAGACTGGTATCGATTTTACATTCAGAAATCGGGCGTTTATAGAATCAACAAATCATTTTTGCAAAGTTTAGGATTTGATCCTTCTAAAGTTGATCCGAGAAGAATAAAAATCTACGGCAATGGCGGAAGAATGCTCCCTCTTGCCAATAGCACTTATTATCCAAATGATTTAACTGAGAATGCGATACAAATTATTGGCGAAAATGATGGCATATTTAACAATGAAGATTACATTCTTTTTTATGCAGAAGGAGTCGAAAATTGGAATTCTGAGAGCCAGACTAACTTAAATCTATACGACACCAAATCCTATTATTATATTACAGCTTCTGGAGGCGACGGAAAAAGAATTCAAAACCTAAATCTGCCAACAGGAAATAGTACTTTAGAACTAAACACGTTTGATGACTATCAATACCACGAAATTGACCAAACCAACATTGTTCATCTTGGCCGTCAATGGCTCGGAGAATCATTTGATATAAATCAAGAACAAGAATTCTCCTTTAGTTTTCCAAATCTTGACACTTCTGTTCCTGTAAAAATAGAAGTTAGTGCTGCAGCGGCATCTTTAACCTCTACTTCTTTTGCCATAACAGCAAACGGACAAAACGCAGGAACTATAAGTTTTTCTCCTTTAATAGCCAATTCTGATACCAAATACACAACAGGCAAACTTCCTGCAAATACTCAATTTACCGGAACAGATAATATCAAAATAAAACTTACCTATAATAATAATGGCGTTCCAGGATCAAAAGGTTATCTGGACTACATCAATCTAACTGCAAAACGAAAACTTTTAGGTATAGGCAAACAATTTCACTTTCAATACAATGCTGCAGGCTCCACAGCTGGAATTGTTAATTATACTATTGGAAACGCATCAGGAATAGCGCAAATCTGGGACGTTACAGACCTATATAATGTTTCTAAAGTCGAAACCGCCAATCAATCTTCTTTTAGTTTTAAAGCTAATTTAGGAGAGGTTAGAAAATATATTGCGATAGATCCTTCTGATTATTATGCTCCGTTAAAAGAAAATCAGTCAAAAATTGCCAATCAGAATTTAAAAGGAACACTTTTTAGAAACAGCCAAAACGCTTTTCAGGACATTGATTATATAATAGTGACGCCAAAGTCTTTAGCTTCTCAAGCAGAAAGATTAGCCAATTTTCATAGAACAAACTCTGGTTTAAACGTAAAAGTTATTTCTTTGGAAAACATCTATCAAGAATTTTCTTCTGGCAAACAAGATATTGCAGCCATTAGAAACTGTGTTAAATATATTTACGACAATGCTTCTTCATCAGACAAAAGAATACGCTATTTAAATTTATTTGGAGATGCTTCATATGATTATAAAGACAGAATTTCGAACAACACTAACATTGTACCTATATATCAGTCTCTAATAAGCAATACTGTGGGAGAAGCTTCATTTCCTTCTGATGATTTCTACGGATTAATGGACGCCAACGAAGGAGTTATCATTCCTTCTCTTGCCGGGATTGATATTGCTTTAGGAAGAATGCTGGTTTCAGACAATGCACAAGCTCAGGAAATGGTCAACAAAATCATAGAATACCATGACACAAAATCTTATGGAAACTGGAGAAATAATGTTGTTTTAATTAGCGATGACTCTGACAGATCAGGCGATCAAACTTTACAAGCAAACCAAAATGCCCTTGCAGATCAAATCGCGACCGAAAAACCTTTTTTCAATATTGATAAAATATTTTTGGACGCTTATACTCAAGAAGCTTCCGCAGGTGGATCGCGATATCCGAAAGCAAGAACCGATTTTTTTAATGCTTTTGAAAAAGGTGCTCTTATATTTAATTATTTAGGACATGGTGGCGAAGACGGATTGGCCAGTGAAAGAATTTGGGAGAAATCAGACGGACAAAACCTTACCAATCAGTACAAATATCCACTATTCATTACCATCACATGTGAGTTTTCACGTTTTGACGACCCAACAAGACCCACAGCCGGAGAATATGTGTATTGGAATCCAAAAGGAGGCGCAATTTCAATGCTGACCACTGTTAGAGAAATCGGACAGACAAATGCCGAAGAATTCAATAAAACAATTAGCAAAAACTTACTTTCTTATGGTTCAAACCAATACAATACTATCGCAGAATCTTTAAGAATATCCAAAAATGAAAATCCGAGCTCTTCAAGCAATGTTGTTTTTTATATAGGAGATCCAGCTTTAATGCTTGCAATTCCAAAACCACGAATTAATTTAACGAAAGTAAACGACATTGTGATTTCGCAAGCAATTCCTGATTTTAAATCATTATCAAAAATTAAAATTTCAGGAGAAATCACAGACGAAAACAACACGCTATTAAGCAATTATAACGGAGAATTAGCGACAGCTATATTTGACAAATTAATCACAAATACTACTTTAAATAATGATGGTTTTAGCCCTCCAATGCAATTTAAGACACTTGGAGAAACCATTTTTAGAGGAAATGCCTCTGTGACCAACGGACAATTCGAATTTAGTTTTGTAGTTCCCAGAGACATCAGAATACCTGTAGACAATGGAAGAATCAGCTTTTATTCTAAAAAAAATGAATCATTAGAAAACCAAACCGGTTATAATAACATCATTAAAATTGGAGGAATAAACGAAAATGCACCACAGGACAATATAAGTCCAAAAGTGAAGTTATATATGAACGATGAAACTTTTGTATCGGGCGGAATAACAAATGAATCGCCATTTCTTTTGGCTTTTTTAGAAGATGAAAACGGAATCAATACAGCGAGCGGAATCGGACACGATATTGTTGCTATTTTGGATGGAGACATTAGCAATCCTTATATTTTGAATGATTACTATCAAACAAAATTGGACGATTATACCAACGGAAATTTACGTTTTCCATTCCGAAATTTAGCTCCTGGACTGCATACGATAAGTTTTACCGCTTGGGATGTTTACAATAATCCAGTTACGAGTGAAATTCAGTTTACAGTTGTAGGAGACGATTCCTTGACATTATCACACGTTCTTAATTACCCAAATCCATTTTCAACTTATACACAATTTTGGTTTTCTCACAATAAACCTTATGAACCATTGGATGTACAGGTTCAGGTAATGACAATTACAGGAAAAGTAGTCTGGACAAAAAATCAAACCGTTACTACAGAAGGTTTTTTATCAAGAGAAATAACATGGGATGGAAGAGATGATTTTGGCGATAGAATCGGAAAAGGAGTGTATATTTACAAACTGACTGTAAAATCAAATTTAACAAATAAAAAGGCAGAAAAATACGAAAAGCTTGTTATCCTATAATATTATATATATTTGCATCACCAAAACACAAGTCCCATAAATGAAAAAACTATCACTTTTACTAATTTGTATTTTTAGCATTTACACCTCAAAGGCCCAAGAATCAAGGCCTATCGTTACTGGAGTACCTTTTTTATTAGTTGCTGCTGATGCTAGAGCAGCTGGTTTAGCAGATCAAGGAGTAGCCACTTCTGCTGACGTTTTCTCACAACAATGGAACCCTGCAAAGTATGCATTTTCTGAAGATGCGCAAGGTCTTTCTATTAGCTACACCCCTTATTTAACAGATCTTGCCAATGATATTTCATTGGGTCAGGTTACGTATTACAACAAAATCAACGAACGAAGCGCATTTGCAGGAAGTTTTCGCTATTTTGGTTTTGGAGGAATCGAACTAAGATACACTGGAGATCCAAATGAAGCCGTAAGAGAAGTAAATCCAAACGAATTTGCTTTAGACGGATCGTATTCACTTAAATTAAGCGATCGATTCTCTATGGCAGTTGCTGCACGTTTTATTAATTCAAATCTAAAAGTTGCTTCAGAAGAAGTTGACGCTACATCTGCTAGCTCATTTGCAGTTGACGTAGCCGCTTTTTACCAATCTGAAGAAGTTGCCTACCGAGATTTCAACGGAAGATGGAGAGCCGGTGTCAATCTTCAGAATATGGGGCCAAAAATCAGTTACGATAATGACGATATAAGCTCAAACTTCTTGCCTGCCAATTTAAGATTAGGAGGAGGATTTGACTTTATTTTTGACGATTATAACAAACTTACTTTAAGCGCCGAACTTACTAAACTTTTAGTTCCAACGCCTCCAGGAATCGGAACGCCAGTTGATGTAAATGGCGACGGAGATTATGATGATCCAGAAGATATTTCTCAACAAGAAGCAACAGATATTGGTTATAGAAATTATAATGATATTGGCTGGTTTGAAGGAATGTTTAAATCTTTTGGAGATGCTCCAGGCGGATTTAAAGAAGAAATGAAAGAGGTAACTTATAGCATTGCTGGAGAATACATGTATCAAGATGCTTTTGCTTTCCGTTTAGGATATTACCACGAAAGCCCAGAGAAAGGTGCTAAGCAATTTTTCTCTTTAGGAGCAGGATTTAAGTACAACATCATGAAAATTGATGTTTCGTACTTATTCTCAGCTTCAAAAATAAAAAACCCTTTAGAAAATACACTTCGTTTCTCTTTAACGTTTAACTTTGGAGACAAATACGATAATTACTAAAGAGAAAAGATTACAATAGAAATAACTTAATCCAAATTCCGGCATTTTAGGAATTTGGATTTTTTTTCCCTTATAAACAGATGAAAGAAATCAACATAACCTCTTCATTTACAATATTTGATAATTTAAATGAACTTCCAGCCGAAATTCAGGATTTAATGAATCAAGCTGTAGAAATCAGAAAAAAAGCTTATGCCCCTTATTCACAGTTTAAAGTTGGCGCTGCTTTACTTTTAGACAACGGAAAAGTAATCTTAGGTTCAAATCAAGAAAATGCTGCTTACCCATCGGGACTTTGCGCTGAACGAACTGCTATTTTTTATGCCGGAAGCACTTATCCAGAAGCAAAAATCCTGAAAATGGCAATTACAGCAGCTTCAGACACTAATCAGACTGCTGCCCCTATTCCACCTTGCGGATCTTGCCGACAATCAATAGCAGAATATGAGATAAAACAAGACACTCCGATAGAAATTTATTTTATGGGAGAAATTGGTGAAGTTTACAAATCGTCATCCTTAAAAAATTTGCTCCCATTGATGTTTGATAAAAAGTTCTTGTAAAAAAAAGCCAAAAAGTAGTCATTTAATTTTAGTTCTTAAATGTAATGTCTTATTTTTGCATCCCGACCTTTCGGGCGCAAATTTGTGGGAGGAAACTATTTTGCGTTACAGGCACAATAATCGATAACACAAACAACTTTAGCAAAAGAAAGAATTCAGATGAAAGAAGTTACAAAAGAGGTATATTTAAAGTGGCATGAGGACATGCTGCTTTGGAGAAAGTTTGAAGACAAACTTGCAGCATTATACATCCAACAAAAAGTTAGAGGTTTTCTACACCTATATAATGGTCAAGAAGCTGTATTAGCTGGCGCACTGCACGCTATGGATTTGACCAAAGACAAAATGATTACTGCTTACAGAAACCACGTTCAGCCAATCGGTATGGGGGTTGATCCTAGAAACGTAATGGCAGAACTTTTAGGAAAAGCAACAGGAACGTCTAAAGGTATGGGAGGTTCTATGCACATTTTCTCTAAAGAACATGGTTTTTATGGCGGGCACGGAATTGTAGGTGCTCAAATCCCAGTTGGGGCAGGTATTGCTTTCGCAGACAAATATTTTAATACTGGCGGTGTTACCCTAACTTATTTTGGTGACGGAGCTGCTAGACAAGGTTCTCTTCACGAAGCTTTTAATATGGCTATGTTATGGAAACTTCCAGTTGTATTTATTGTTGAAAACAACGGTTATGCAATGGGAACTTCTGTAGAAAGAACTGCAAACCACACTGACATCTGGAAATTAGGTTTAGGTTATGAAATGCCTTGTGGACCTGTTGACGGAATGAACCCTGTAAAAGTTGCTGAAGCAATGCACGAAGCTATCGAAAGAGCTCGTCGCGGAGATGGACCAACTTTCCTTGAAATGAAAACGTACCGTTACAGAGGACACTCTATGTCTGATGCACAATTATACCGTTCTAAAGAAGAGGTTGAAGAGTACAAAAAAATCGACCCAATTACACAAGTTCTTGATGTAATCTTGGATCAAAAATATGCTACAGCTGAAGAAATTGAAGTAATTGACCAAAGAGTTAAAGACTTAGTTGAAGAGTGTGCGAAATTCGCTGAAGAATCTCCATACCCAGACTTACAACAATTATACGATGTAGTATACGCACAAGAAGACTATCCATTTACACCTCATAAATTATAATATCATGGCGATTAAAGTAACAATGCCTCGTTTGAGCGATACTATGACTGAAGGAACGGTAGCAACTTGGCTTAAAAAAGTAGGCGACAAAGTAAGCGAAGGTGATATCTTAGCTGAAATTGAAACAGACAAAGCAACAATGGAGTTCGAATCTTTTAACGAAGGAACTCTTTTACATATCGGAATTCAAGCTGGAGAAACTGCTCCAGTTGATTCATTATTAGCTATCATTGGTAAAGAAGGAGAAGATATTTCTGCTCTTTTAGCTGGTGGTGATGCTCCTGCTGCTGAAGCTCCAAAAGCGGATGCTCCTGCTGCTGAAGCAAAAACTGAAACTGCTGCTCCTGCAAAAGCAGCTGAATTACCAAAAGGTGTTGTAGTAGTAACTATGCCACGTTTAAGTGATACAATGACAGAAGGCACAGTAGCAACTTGGTTGAAAAAAGTTGGCGATACTGTAGCCGAAGGAGATATTTTAGCAGAAATTGAAACAGACAAAGCGACTATGGAGTTTGAGTCTTTCAATGCTGGAACATTATTATATATTGGAATTCAAGAAGGAAGTACTGCTCCTGTTGACAGCTTATTAGCTATCATCGGACCTGCAGGAACTGACATTTCTGGAGTTGCTGATAACTTTACTGCTGGCGGGGCTGCAACTGCAAGTGCTCCTGCTGCAGAAGAAAAAGCTGCTCCTGCTGCTGAAAAAGCACCAGAAGCTGCTGCTGAAACTTCAAATGGAGGAAGAATTTTAGCCTCTCCATTGGCTAAAAAAATCGCTTCTGACAAAGGAATTCAATTAAGCCAAGTTAAAGGATCTGGAGAAAACGGAAGAATCGTAAAAAGCGATATCGAAAACTTTACTCCATCTGCTCAGGCTCAAACAACTGCTTCAGCACCTGCTGCTAAACAAGAAGCATCTGCTCCTGCTGCTCCAAAAGTTTTTGTTCCTGCTGGTGAAGTTTACACAGAAGAGATCAAAAATTCTCAAATGCGTAAAATCATTGCAAAACGTCTTTCTGAGTCTTTATTCACTGCGCCTCACTACAACTTAGTGATCGAAGTAAGTATGGACGAAGCTATGCAAACTAGAGCTGCTATCAACAGCGTTCCTGATACAAAAGTATCTTTCAACGATATGGTAATCAAAGCTTGTGCATTAGCATTAAAAAAACATCCAAAAATCAACTCTACTTGGAAAGAGGATGCTATCATCATCAACCACCACGTAAACATTGGTGTTGCTGTAGCTGTTGAAGACGGATTAGTAGTTCCTGTATTGAAATTTACTGATGCTATGAGTTTATCTCAAATTGGCGGTTCAGTAAGAGATCTTGCCGGAAGAGCTAAAAACAAAAAATTAGGACCACAAGAAATGGAAGGAAGTACTTTTACAGTATCTAACCTTGGTATGTTTGGTATCACTGAATTCAATTCAATCATCAACCAGCCAAACTCTGCAATCCTTTCTGTAGGTGCAATTGTTGAAAAACCAGTAGTTAAAAACGGTCAAATCGTAGTTGGAAACACAATGATGTTATCATTAGCTTGTGACCACAGAACAATTGACGGTGCAACTGGAGCTCAGTTCTTACAAACATTAAAACAATACATCGAAAGCCCAGTTACAATGTTGGCGTAATCATTGTTAATTTTATAATTAAATCCCGTTTTGTTTATTCAAAACGGGATTTTTTGTTTAATTTTCATCCTCAAATTCAAAACCTAACAAAATGAAGAAACTAATTCTTGTCGCTTTATTTCTGACAGCAATTGCTTGCCAGAAAAAAGAGCAAACAGAAAAAACTGCTGCTGTTACAGACGAACACAGTTATTCTAAACCAGAACTTGCTGTTGCAAAACATCTTGATCTTGATATCAAAGTTGATTTTGACACACAAACTATTTCAGGAAAAGCATCTTGGACAATTGACAACATCAGTAAAGGAAACGAAATTATTTTCGACGAAAACACTTTAAATATTACTAAAGTAACTTTAGGCGACGAAGAAAAAGAAACCAAATTCGAGCTTGGTACAGCCACAGAATTTCACGGAAAACCGCTTCATATTACAATTGAGCCAAATACTACGAAAGTAAACATTTACTACAACACCACTAAAGATGCTGTGGCTTTGCAATGGCTTAAACCAGAACAAACCGCAGACAAAAAGAAACCTTTTGTTTTCTCTCAAGGCGAAAGTGTTTGGTCTCGTACTTGGATTCCATGTCAGGATTCTCCAGGAATTCGTTTCACTTATAACGCAAAAGTTACAGTTCCTAAAGATTTATTGGCGGTTATGAGCGCAGTAAATCCGCAGAAGAAAAATGATACTGGAGTTTATACTTTCAAACAAGACAAAGCAATTCCTTCTTATTTAATGGCAATTGCAGTTGGAGATATTGAATTTCAAGCGATTGATAACAGAACTGGAGTTTATGCAGAACCATCTGTTTTAAAAAGCGCAGCTTATGAATTTGCTGAACTTGGAAAAATGGTGAATGCTGCTGAAAAACTATACGGACCTTACAGATGGGGACGCTACGATGTATTGGTTTTACCACCAAGTTTCCCTTATGGCGGAATGGAGAATCCGAACTTGACTTTCTTGACTCCGGGAGTATTGGCTGGAGATCGTTCGCTTACGAGTTTGTTAGCGCACGAATTAGGACACAGCTGGAGCGGAAACTTAGTTACAAACGCTACTTGGGATGATATTTGGCTAAACGAAGGTTTCACTACTTATGTTGAACACAGAATTGGAGAAGCAATTTTCGGTAAAAAGGAATTTGATATGCAAAACGTTATCACCAACAAAGAATTGGTTGATAATGTTGCTGAATACGGAGACACAAATCCAGATACAAGATTAAAAGTTAGTTTGACAGGAAGAAATCCTGACGACGGAATTAGCATGATTCCTTATGTAAAAGGATATTCTTTTTTAAGAGTTATTGAAAATGCCGTTGGTCGCGATAAATTTGATCCGTTTATCAAAAATTATTTTGATTCTCATGCTTTCCAATCTATCACAACAGAAGATTTTGTAAAGTATTTAAACGAAAATCTTATCAAAGGCGACAAAACTTTAGCAGATAAAATCCAATTAGACAATTGGATTTACAAACCAGGAATTCCATCAAACATAGTTCCTGTAAGTTCAGCAGAATTTGACGCAATTGATGCAATCCAAAAAAGCTGGAGAGAAACGGGCGTTGCAGGTTTAAGCAAAAAAATCACCACAACTGCCGAAAAACAGCATTTTATAGATCATCTTCCAGCTGATATTACAGCAAAAGAAATGGAAGCAATTGACAAAGAATTCAACTTTACTAAAGGAGGTAATTTTATCATTAAACGTCAATGGTTTGTTCAGGCAATTCGTCATCAATACAAAGCCGCTGATCCTGCAATTGAACAATTTTTAATAGGAAGCAGCAGAACTGGATCTATCATGATGCTTTACAAAGAAATGGTCAAAACTCCAGAAGGAAAAGTTTGGGCTAAAAAAGTTTTTGATAAAGCAAAATCTGGTTATCATGCCACAACTATTCAGGATGCTGCAAGTGTTTTGAAATAGTTTTTTTTCAAAATTATAACTCTAAAAAAGAGGCTGTTCTTTAGGAACAGCCTCTTTTTTTTACGCCTTATTTGTCATTTCGACGAAGGAGAAATCTTCACAAGAAGCTCGACAGAGATTTGATTTTCGTTGCGGAGTTACTTGCGAAGATTTCTCCTTCGTCAAGATTGCGTGAATTGTTTACAGAATTTCTAGTGCGATTTCTCGTTCCTCGAAATGACAAACTATACGAAAAACAATCTTATAAAACGAGTGCCCTAGCCCCGATAGAAGTGGAAATCCTTTTGTGCCGGTGTTCGGCACAAAAGATTGGAACGGATAGCGGGAAATAGCTCCTAAAAAACATCAGGGAAAATTATCCATTACATAGCGTACATTCTCCATGTTTTAAAACCTGCAATCGTCGCAACTTTGTAATATCAAAAGACAACAACAAATAACAACTTTAAAAAATTAAATAAAATGGCACGATTAACAGCTTTAAACCCAGAAGAAGCAACAGGAAAAACTAAAGATTTATTCAACGCAGTTCAGGCAAAATTAGGCGTTGTACCAAACATGATGAGAACAATGGGAAATTCTCCAGCAGTTTTGGAAGGATATTTAAACTTAAGCGGCGCTTTGAGCCACGGAAAATTAAGCGCAAAAACTGGTGAATTAATCGCTTTAGCAGTTTCAGAAAGCAACTCTTGCGACTACTGTTTAGCAGCACACACTTTTATTGGAGAAAAATTAGTAAAAGCAGATCCAGCAGTTTTAAAAGCAGCAAGATCCGGAAATTCTGACGACGCAAAAACAGAAGCGATTTTACAATTGGCTAAAACATTGATCAGCAAAGGTGGTTTAGTAAACGATGAAGATGTAAATAAAGCTAAAAATGCTGGAGTTTCTGATGCTGAAATTGCAGAAACTATTGGTCATGTTGCTTTGAATGTATTGACAAACTACTTTAATAATGTAGCAAATACTGAAATTGATTTTCCAACAGTTTAATCAAAATTTGCACAATCACTATAACAAAAAACAATTTATAATGATAGCTGTGAATTTATTTCATGGCTATCTTTATACTTTCAAAAACAAAAGAAATCATGAGTTCTCAAAATGTTTTTACTTTAATCAATCCGCAGAATGGCAATTTAGCCTTCAAGATTCTTCCTTTTGATGATAACAGCCACTTTGATCATTTACAGCGTAATAACTATTACTCTTTAATTTGGGTTACTAAAGGAAAAGGCAAAGTAAAAGCCGATTTTGCTGAACATCAATTTGAAGAAAACTCACTTCTCGCCTTTTCTCCGTATCAGCCTTTTATGCTTTGTGTAAATGAGCCAATTGAAGGAATCGCGATTCATTTTCATCCTGATTTTTATTGCATTCATATGCATCAAAAAGAGGTTTCGTGCAATGGCGTTTTATTCAATAATATTTATCAGCCACCTTATGTTCACGTTACAGAACAAGCGGAACAAACTTTTAAAATGGTAATTGAACAAATGAAAGCTGAAATTCAGAATGCAGAATTGGCACAATATGAATTATTGATTTCTTATTTGAAAATATTTTTAATCACGGCTTCGAGAT
Source organism: Flavobacterium anhuiense (assembly GCF_004151235.1). GTDB lineage: Bacteria > Bacteroidota > Bacteroidia > Flavobacteriales > Flavobacteriaceae > Flavobacterium > Flavobacterium anhuiense_A. Next base: position 620,709 of record NZ_JUIV01000002.1, on the reverse strand, counting down.
TAAAAACAGAACAATTAGAAGAAATGAAATCGATTCCTGATTCTAAAGAACCTGTCATTCTTCAAAGCTTGAAAGATGCGATTGAATTGAATTTTAAAACCAAACATTCGGCTGGAAATTATGCTGAATTATTGAATATTTCTCCAAAAGCATTAGCTAAAATATCTAAGAATTATTTCAATAAAACTTTAACCGATTTGATTTCGGAAAGAATTATTATTGAAGCTAAAAGAGAATTGTACCTAACCAACAAAACCGTAAAAGAAATTGCATACGAATTAGGTTATGACGACGAACATTATTTTAGCCGTTTCTTTAAAACGAATGCTGATGTTTCGCCTCAAATTTATCGTGAAACAGTAGGATTTGGCAAAATGGACACTTAAAGTTTGGAGTCGCAGTTTATCAGTAATCACAGACCTGAAAACTTAGACTATTTATTCTTCGCTTCAATCCACTTTGACATGTACATTGTGCTTTTGAACGCATGATGCTGCAGCAAATTTCCCATAAAATTATGAAGACGATGGCTTTTTGAATCTATCAAAAGTGAATTTACCAGTGAGATTAATTCATTTGAATAATTGCTTTTCTGATAACATTTATTGATTATTTCGATTCCGTTTTTTTGAGATTGTTTCCACAGGTTTTCATTTTGATACAGTGCAATAGCTTTTTTAGCAAACTCTACTGCATCATCTTCAACAAAACCATTCCAAGGCAAACCGTCGTGCATGGCTTCAGAACCAACTGAAGTTGTTCCGCTTGGCGTTCCGCATTGCATAGCTTCTAGCAATTTTCCTTTTAATCCTGCTCCAAAACGAATTGGCGCTAAAACCACTCTGGCATTTTTTACTATTTCTCTGGCATCTTCTGCCCTTCCCATAATGTAAAAACCATTTTTAGGTTGATGCAACTGCAATACTTTTTGAGAAGGATAAGCTCCATAAACCTTCAAAACTGCTTCTGGAAAATCTTTTTTTATAGAAGGCCAAATGGCTTCTTTTAAATATTGAACAGTATTCCAATTTGGCTCATGAAGAAAATTTCCAATAAAAATAAAATCATTTCGGTTTTCAAAAGAAGGCAATTTTAGCAAGTCTTCCTCTTTCATTTCATCAACCAAAAAAGGAAGATAAAATAGTAAGTCTTCATTAATCTTAAAAACCTCTTTTAGAATATTCATTTCGAATTCAGAAATAATTAAAGACAAATCGCAACGTAAAATACTGGCAATTTCACGTTTTGCCACTTCTTCAGACAATAAATCTTCCAATTCGAAAATTCGGTTTTCTTTAAAAGCTTTTTGTCTTGCTGTTCGCAGACAATGCAGATCTTCCGTATCTAAAATTCGGATTGCATTTGGACAGTTTTCAACAACTCGCCAACCAAACTGTTCTTCGACCATAAATCGGTCAAACAAAACAACATCTGGATTTAATTCGGCTACAAAATCATCAAAACTTGAAGAATTAAGTTCGATGTTTTTTTTTATTACTCCAAATTCAGACAAATCAACCATAAAATCGCTGTCCTGAGCCGCGCTTGCAAATGTAATTTCGAATCCATTTTCTTTAAAAATAGAAATCAATTGCATCATTCTACCGCCTGCTGCAGAAGACTTTGGCTCGGGCCAAACGAACCCAATAATTAAAAGTTTTTTGATTTGATTCATCTTTTTTGTTTCACATTACAAAATAATGCTTTTTTCCGCGGATTTGCACCCAATTTCCCAAGATTCGGTCGTAAAAAAACACTAATTTTGCAAAATCTAAATGCTCGGAAATTATGTTGGGATTAAAATTAGCTACAGACCCTCGCTGGGTAAATATCGTTGAGTCTAATATCGAAGAAATTTTAACGGATCACGCTTGGTGCGAACAAAAAGCAGCTTCAAACGCCATTAGCATTGTCACTTACAATTCTGAAATAGAAGAACTTGTAACCGAAATGCTTGAAATTGCCAGAGAAGAACTAGAGCATTTTCAAATGGTTCATAACATTATAAAGGAACGCGGACTTACATTAGGACGCGAGCGAAAAGACCATTATGTAAATGAACTTTTTAAGTTTATGAAAAAAGATGGAAGCCGAAGAGATGCGCTTTGCGACAGATTATTGTTTTCTGCAATGATTGAAGCTAGAAGCTGCGAACGTTTTAAAGTGCTTTCTGAAAACATAAAAGACGAAAAATTAGCTAAATTCTACCGAGATCTTATGATTTCTGAAGCCGGACATTACACTACTTTTTTAGGATTTGCCAGAAAATATCAAGACAATATTGACATTGATAAACGCTGGAAAGAATGGATTGAATATGAAGGTTCTATCATTACCAATTATGGTAAAAAAGAAACCGTTCACGGATAAATTACGCTCTTTTTCAACTCTATCTTTTACACTTAAAAATCACATTTTGCTATGGAGAAAAGTAAATCCAGATCAATCGTTTTTAAAATTGCGAAGTATTTCGGAATAACTTTCGTCGTTATTATCGGATTATTATTCTTAACGCCTATTGTTTTTGAGGATCAGATTAAAGAACAAATTAAGAAAACGGCTAACGAAAGATTAAGCGCTGAACTAAATTATTCTGATGTTTCGGTGTCATTTTTCCACCATTTCCCTTCCCTTACTTTAACGCTAGATGATTTAAGTCTAAATGGTTCCGCTCCATATACAAACGAAAAATTCATTACAGCAAAAGAAGTTTCTTTCGGGATAAATGTGGCAAGTTTGATTTTTAGCAAATCGGTAAAAATTGATCAGATTTACTTATCGGATTCTTTTATAAACGTAAAAGTAAATCCAAATGGAGAAGCAAATTACAACATTTATAAATCCCAAGAACAAGCTTCTAAAGCTAAAGACAGCAGTGATACAGCGCTAAAACTAGAACGAATCGAGATTCTAAAAAGTAAAATTGTTTACGATGATAAATCAACTAAAGTGCATTTTGACGCATACGGATTTAACTATTTAGGAAAAGGCGATTTAAACAAAGCTGTTTTTGATTTATATTCTAAAGCCAACATCGAAAAATTAAATATCGTCTACGAAGACGAACCATATTTAATGAACAAAAAGATCGATGCTGACTTAATTACAAAAGTAAACATCAACTCGCTTTCTTTCTTTTTCCAACAGAACAACCTTAAAATCAATCAGCTTTTGGTCGATTTTAAAGGAAAATTCGACATTTTAAAGGATGGCTACAATATGGATTTCGTTATTAAATCCAATAACAGTAAACTTTATGATGTCTTTACAGCGTTACCTCCAAAATATATTACTTGGCTTTCTAAAACAGACTTAAAAGGAAATACAAATCTGCTTTTGACTTTAAAAGGAAAGTACATTACTTCTGAAAATATTGCTCCAGATTTAGATTTGGATATTAAAGTAAGCGATGGTTTTGTCAATTATAACAAAAGTGCATTTCCGGTTTCAAACTTAAATTTAGACGTTAAAACAACTGTTCCATCTCTAAATCCAGATTTGGTAATTGTTGATGCCAAAAACTTATCGCTAAACATTAATCAGGATTATTTAAAATCGAAATTTTTGGTTAAAGGCGTAAATACTCCAGATATTAACGCTGATTTTAAAGCTAAAATTGATCTTGAAAAACTACTTAAGGCACTTGGAATTCCAGATATTGAATTAAAAGGAACTCTAGCTGGCGATGTAAAAGCAAATGGAGTATTTGACCAAAAAAATAAGCGTTTTCCTGTTACAAACGGAGTTCTTAATTTGGATAACGGATATTTAAAAACGCCATACTATCCAAATCCGATTACCGATATTACGATTAAATCGAAAATAGAAAACCAAAAAGGGACATTTGCCGATCTGAAAGTAAACTTAACCCCAACTCAATTTACTTTTGAAGGAAAACCTGTTTTTGTACAGGCTGATTTAAGCAATTTTGACGACTTGAGTTATGATGTAAAAGCAAAAGGAGAATTGGATATTAGCAGAATTTATAAAGTTTTCTCGCAAAAAGGTCTTGATTTGGATGGTTTTGTAAAAGCAGATTTAACCTTAAAAGGAAAACAAAGTGATGCCGAAAAAGGAAATTATAGCAAATTGAGCAATAAAGGAACGCTCGAACTAAGAAATATCGGAATTGCATCTGAGTATCTTCCAAAGAAATTCATTATCAAAGAAGGAATTTTTAAAATCAATCAGGATAAAATGTCTTTCAATAATTTCCTAGCCGCTTACGGGCAATCAGATTTTAAAATGAATGGATATTTACAGAATGTCATTAATTATGCCACCACAAATACAGGCGTTTTAAGAGGTTCTTTTAAAGTTACTTCGCGATACATCAATGTTGACGAATTTATGTCGGAAACCGCTCCAGGAACTTCTGTAACAGAAACCGCTAAGCCAAAAACAGAGACAAAAACAGAAAACACACAAACCGGCGTAATTATTATTCCTACAAATCTGAATTTAAACTTTACGGCTAATGCACAAAAAGTAAATTTTGACAAATTAAACCTTCAAAACGCTGTTGGAAACTTAAGCATGAATAAAGGCAAATTGACCATGCAAAATACAGGCTTTGACCTAATTGGATGCAAGGTTACCATGAACGCCAATTATCAAGCAGTTACAACTAAAAAGGCTAATTTTGATTACGCCATCAAAGCCACCGATTTTGATATAAAAAGAGCGTATAACGAGATTGAAGTTTTTAGAAAAATGGCAAGCGCCGCAGAGAAAGCACAAGGAATTGTTTCGCTAGATTACCAACTTAAAGGACGCTTAAATGCAAACATGGATCCTGTTTATCCTTCACTTGTTGGAGGCGGAACTCTTTCTGTAAAAGATGTCAAAGTAAGAGGATTGAAAATGTTCAATGCTGTAAGCAAACAAACCAATTCTGAGTCTATGAAAAATCCAGATCTTTCAAAAGTTGATATCAAAACAACGGTTAAAAACAATATTATAACTGTAGATCGCTTTAAATTTAAGTTCGCTGGCTTTAGACCAAGAATTGAAGGAACAACAAGCTTAGACGGAAAACTGAACTTAAAAATGCGTTTAGGCCTTCCTCCTTTTGGTATTTTCGGAATTCCATTAACTGTTACCGGAACTCAAGACAATCCGAAAGTAAAAGTCGGTAAGAAAACAGAAGATTTGGAAGAAACTAAGGATACTGAGGAATAAATGTTTTAAATTCCAAATTCCAAATTCCAATCACACGAAAAATCTTTATAGCCTTTGTCAAGTTTAAAACTTTGACAAAGGCTTTTCTTTTACAGATAACTAAACTGCAAATATTTGCTTTGAAACAAACAAAATCCCTTTACCCATCAGCCACAATAGTAAAGCTAAACCAAGAAGTTTCCAAGCCCAGCCTTTTCCTCTTTTCCAATCTGAGAAAAAAGAAAAAGCTTCCATGTACTTTAGTATTATAAACAAAGTTGATCCTATAATTGTAAACCAGATCACTTCGTTTAAGTGAAGATAAAAACCGTACATAAAAACGGCGCTAAAAAACAGAAGCGTGACTAATTGTATAAAATAATAGTTTCTAAAACTGTATTTATGATTCATTTTTAATGATAAAATTAAAAATGACAAAATCAATAAACCAATTAGAGCCGAGATAATATTATAAAAAATAAGATTTTCTTGCAGTGCCAATACTATCGTGACAATAACCGCAACAACAGTGCAAGCCGCAAGAGAATTAACGCTTCTGTCTCTATCATCTTCTTTATAAAAGGGAAATAAAACAGGATAAATATATTTTTCTAAGGAACGCCAGAAAGGCAAAGCATAAACCGCAGCAATTCCAGACAAAACTACTTCGTAATTATAAAAAATATCGGCAGGAACTTTATACAGCACATATAAAAGTGCAATTGTAACTATAAAAGCCGGAAAACATATCGTTTTTATGGTTTCCCAAGAATCTTTACCCCAAAAGTTATTTTCTATTTCGTAAACATATCTTTTAATCCAATATTCTTTTGTAAATAAGGCCGTAGACTGGCTCCATAATAAAAACAAGCCTAGATGTATAATTACGGTTCGCAATACAGATTCTTCAACAATACAGCCATAAATTACACAAGCTGCTCCAATTAAAAGCAATTCAAGAGTCAGCAAAACCGGTGAAAACAAAATCCTTACTATAGGAGCCAAATGATTCACCAAAAATCGAATTAGTAGACTCCAATATTTTTTAAACAAAGCAATAACAGCACAAATAGCAATAAATGCCGAAAGATAAAACATCCAATTGGTTAGCAATTGCGTCTGCATCCACAATTGCACAGCAGAATCTTTTTGCGGAGTATAGACAATATCTGAATTTAGGAAAACCTCTTTTGCTAATTCATCCCTTAGATTATTAGATAAACTAGGAAGTTCATTTTTATGCGCATTCCAAAACTGATCTGTATTGAAACCATTCTTTTTTAGAACTTCAAATTCATACAGAACATTTTTCTGCTTATTGCTTAAAGCACTCAAATGAATAGCAACACTATCTGATACAACTTTACCATAAGTGCTTATGCAGAACAAAAGGGCAAATAAGAGTATTTTTTTCAACTTATAACATTTAAAGAGTTTGAAGATATCCAATTATCCCCAATTTTACAAATGTAAGTTTTTTACTTAACGCAATGTGTTGAAAATAAAAAACCCGATCTTTTCAGAACGGGTTTTCTATAAAAGTAATCTATGATTATTATGCCTCGAATGGAATAATAGATACATAAGATTTGTTATCTCTTTTCTTTTGGAACTTAACAACTCCATCAACTTTAGCATGTAAAGTGTGATCTTTACTGATGTAAACGTTTTCACCTGGATTGTGTTTTGAACCTCTTTGTCTAACGATGATGTTTCCAGCAATAGCAGCTTGACCACCATAAATCTTAACGCCTAGACGTTTTGATTCTGATTCTCTACCATTCTTCGAACTACCGACACCTTTCTTGTGAGCCATGACGTATGAGTTTAAATATTGTTATTATTCTTTAGTAGTCTCTTTTTTTGCTTTTGGAGCTGCTTTTTTTGCTTTTGGAGCTGCTTCTACTTCTTCAGTAGCTGCTGCATCTTCTGCTACAACTGCTTTTTTAGCTGCTGCTTTTTTTGTTCCTCCTGCTGCAGTAATACCTTCAATTACAATTTGAGTAAGATATTGTCTGTGACCATTTCTTTTTTTGTATCCTTTTCTTCTTTTCTTTTTGAAAACGATAACTTTATCTCCTTTTAAGTGTTGTAACACTTTAGCTTCTACTGAAGCACCTTCTATAGCTGGGGCGCCTAAAGTTACATTTCCATTGTCATCTAACAAAAGAACTTTGTCAAAAGAAACTTTTGAACCTTCTTCGTTAGCTAAACGGTGAACATAAACCTTTAAATCTTTGCTTACTTTAAATTGTTGCCCTGCTATCTCTACGATTGCATACATATCAAATTGATTTATTGAATTTTAAGGTTGCAAATATACAACTAATAATTTACTATGCAACCCATAAAAGCAAAAATATTTTCAACTAAAAAAACCTTGTTTTTCAAGCAGTTCCACATAGAAAACAAAATTAATTTAAAGTAAAAGATTGTTAAAATAGCATTTATTTGAAAACAAATCTGTAATACATAACTAAAAAAAACTATTTTTGGTGTAACCAAAATCAACTCTTGTCTACCTACTATTGTTGATATTTTAAAATTATTAATCTTTATGAAAAAATCAATAATGATGTTAAGTGCTGCATTAATGCTTGGCGGAGTGGCTCATGCCCAAAAAGTAGCTTTTGAAGAATACGATTTAGACAATGGATTGCATGTCATTTTACACAATGATCCGTCTGCTCCTGTTGTTATTACGTCGGTAATGTATCATGTTGGATCAAAAGACGAACGTCCTGATCGAACAGGTTTCGCACACTTTTTTGAGCATTTATTATTTGAAGGAACTCAAAATATAAAACGCGGAGAATGGATGAAAATCGTTACCGCAAATGGTGGAGTTAACAATGCTAACACTTCTGACGATAGAACGTATTATTATGAAGTTTTTCCCTCTAACAGCTTAGAGCTTGGTTTATGGATGGAATCTGAGAGACTAATGCATCCTATTATTAATAAGGTCGGCGTAGATACACAAAATGAAGTAGTAAAAGAAGAAAAAAGAATGCGTTACGACAATCAGCCATATGGAAATATTCTGGCAGAGGTTAAGAAAAACATGTTCAAAAATCACCCTTATAGATGGACGACTATCGGTTCAATGAAAGATTTGGATGCCGCAACTCTGGAAGAATTTCAGGCTTTTAATAAAAAATTCTACACTCCAAACAATGCCGTTTTAGTGGTTGCCGGAGATTTCGAAAAAACAAAAACAAAAGAATGGATTCAGAAATATTTCGGACCAATTCCAAGAGGTGAAGAAGTTAAAAAGCAAACTTTTACTGAAGAGCCAATTACACAAACCATTAAGGCTACTTACGAAGATCCGAACATTCAGATTCCGATGATTGTGGCTTCATACAGAACGCCTTCAATGAAAACTAGAGACGCTAGAGTATTAGACTTAATTTCTTCTTATTTAAGTGATGGAAAAAGCTCTAAACTTTACAAAAAAATAGTTGACGACAAGAAAATGGCATTACAGATTGGCGCGGTTGGATTTAGCCAAGAAGATTACGGAACATACATTCTTTATGGCCTGCCGATGGCTCCATATACAATTAATGATATTTTAAAGGAAATGGACGAGGAAATTGTAAAAATCCAAACCGATCTTATTTCTGAAAAAGATTATCAAAAATTACAGAACAAATTCGATAACAATTATGTAAACGCCAATTCAAGCGTGGAAGGAATTGCTGAAAATCTTGCTTCGTATTATTTACTTTATGGCGACGTTAATTTAATCAATACCGAAATTGACATCTATCACTCGATTACAAGAGAAGAAATCAGAGAAGTTGCCAAGAAGTATTTGAACCCAAATCAGCGTTTGATTTTAGATTATATTCCGACAGCCAAATCTCAAAACTAAGAATATCGAATCATGAAAAAAATATATCCTTTTTTAATCCTTATTTTCCTAACTGGAATTATGCAAGCACAAGATCGTCCACAACCCAAACCAGGAAATGCCCCAGTAGTCAACATCAAAAAACCGCAGACCTTTGTTTTATCAAACGGCATGAAGGTTTTGGTTGTTGAAAACCACAAATTGCCTAGAGTGAGCTATACACTTACTTTGGACAATGCTCCATTTACTGAAGGCAACAAAAAAGGGGTTGACGAATTGACTAGCAGTTTAATCGGAAACGGAACCAAAAAAACAACCAAAGAAGCTTTTAACGAAGAAATTGATTTTTACGGAGCTAACATCAATTTCACTTCTCAAGGTGCTTATGCAAGTACATTATCAAAATATTCTGGACGTGTTTTAGAACTTTTGGCGGAAGGAGCTTTACAGCCAAATTTCACTCAGGCAGAATTTGACAAAGAAAAAGCAAAACTTTTAGAAGGTTTAAAAGCTGACGAAAAAAGCGTTCCTGCCATTTCAAACAGAGTTGTCGATGTTTTGGCTTTTGGGAAAAATCATCCTGCAGGAGAATACCTTTCTGAGGAAACGGTTAAAAATGTTACGCTTGCAGATGTTCAAAACAATTACAAAACTTATTTTGTTCCAGAAAACGCTTATTTGGTCGTTATTGGCGATGTAAAATTTAAAGAGGTAAAAACAGCTGTTGAAAAATTATTCAGCGGATGGAAAAAACAAGCAGCGCCAAAAAACACTTACCCAAATCCAACAAATGTTTCAAACTTGCAAATAGATTTTGTTGACGTTCCAAATGCAGTTCAATCTGAAATTTCATTGGTGAATACTATTAATTTAAGAATGAGCGATCCTGATTTTTTCCCAGCAGTTATTGCTAATCAAATTTTAGGAGGCGATTTTAACAGCTATTTAAACATGAATCTTCGCGAGCAGCACGCATGGACTTACGGCGCAAATTCAAGCATTGGAAGCGGAAAATATGTGACTAAATTCAAAGCGTCTTCGGCCGTTAGAAATACTGTTACAGACAGTGCAGTTGTTCAGTTTGTAAAAGAAATTAAAAGAATTAGAACCGAAAGAGTTGATCCAGAAGTTTTAAGAAACGTAAAAGCAGGTTATATAGGAAGATTTGTAATGCAGGTTGAAAAACCACAGGCTGTTGCACGTTATGCTTTAAACATTGAAACAGAAAAACTTCCTGCTGATTTCTACGAAAAATACATTCAAACCATCAATAACGTTACTGCTGACGATATTTATCGCGTTGCCAACAAATACTTTTTACTGGATAATATGCGAATTGTTATTGTCGGAAAAGGAACTGATGTTATTCCTGGTTTAGAAAAATTACAGATTCCAATTTCTTATTTCGACAAATATGGAAATCCAGTTGAAAAACCTTCAACAAAAAAACAAGCACCAAAAGATATTAGCGCAAAAACAGTTTTTGAAAACTATATTAATGCTATTGGCGGAGAAAAAGCAGTTACATCTGTAAAAACATTATATATGAATGGTTCCACAACGATTCCGCAAGCTCCTACTCCATTGACTTTTATCTCTAAATTAGATTCAAGAGGAAAAATGATCGTTTCGCTTTCTATGGGAACAATGAATTTAATGAAACAGGTGGTTAATGAAAAAGGCGCTTACGTTGAACAACAAGGTCAAAGAAAAAACCTTGAAGGAGAAGATTTAGCAGAAATGAAAGCTAATGCCGCTCCTTTTGAAGAATTACAACTTGTAAAAAGAACCGATCTAAAAGTGGAAGGAATCGAGCCAATCAATGGAAGCGATGCCTATGTCATTAAAGACGGCAAAACAAAATATTATTACGACGTTAAATCAGGATTAAAAACTGCCGAATCTAAAGTTCGTGAACAAGCTGGTAAATCAGTTGAACAAATCACTAATTTCAACGATTATAAAGAAGTAAAAGGCGTTAAAGTTCCTTTTAACCTAGTTCAGAATGTTGGTTTTGAATTGGATATCAAAATGTCTGATATCAAGATTAACGAAGGAGTTTCTGAGAAAGATTTTCTATAGAAGGTTCAAAGTTACAAAGGCTCAAAGGAACAGAGGTTTTCTCTGAGCGTTTAAAATAAGAATCTTTAAAGCTTTGTCAAAGTTTGAAGCTTTGACAAAGCTTTTTTTTTATTGATTAAGTTTTCTTAGACTGAGCGGATTCGAAGCCAATCCACTTATAATTCACAACTCAAAAAAAACTATTTTTTCGCCGACAAATAAACTCCGATCAAAATAATAAAAGCACCAACAGACTGAATTGGCGTTATAAATTCATTATCTAACAATCCCCAGAAGAATGCTACAATCGGAATCAAATACGTTACTGATGTTGCAAAAACTGGTGATGACATTTGAATCAATTTAAAGAAAAGAATGTTGGCAATTCCGGTTCCCAAAATTCCTAAAATAGCTACAAAAAGTATAGAATGCTGTGTTTCTGCAAAATGTATTTTCTGGCTAATATCGGTTGTGCTTAAAATGATTAATGCAGGCAAAAGCAAAACCGCAAAATTTCCTGTTGTGATGCTTACCGAATTTAAATCGTGCAGATATTTTTTAATTAGATTGACGTTGATCGCGTAACTCAACGTTGCTATAACCACCAGTAAAACATAGAAATAATTTTGAGTTCCACTCGAAGAATCTCCGCTCAGAACCAAAAGCAGACAGCCTAGAAGTCCAACAAAAACGCCCAAAACTTGTCGTTTTTGAAATTGAATTCCAAATGCTATAATTCCTAAAACCAGAGTATTTAAAGGCGTTAGTGAATTCAAAATCGCCACAATGGAACTATTTACCTGAGTTTCTGCAATAGCAAAAAGATACGCTGGCATGAAAGTTCCGAAAAGCGAAGTTATGGCAACAAATTTCCATTGGCGACGCGAAATCTTTTTCAGACTATTAAAACCTACAATCAGCAAAAACAAAGCAGCAAAAATAATTCGGAACGATCCTACTTGAACAGCACTTAAACCAACCAATCCTTTTTTTATCAGAATAAAAGAGCTTCCCCAAATAAGAGAAAGAATCGCTAAGTAAATCCACTTTAACTGTTTTGTTTCCATAAATCGCATTTTACTGCAAATTTGTAATTATTTTACGAACTGACCCCTCTTTTTTTATTAATTTTGCAAACAAGTAATTGCAATCTAAAATTTAATATATAATGAAAATTTCAAAAATCTTATTCGCTGCAGCAATCGCTGGTTTAGTGTTCGTTGGCTGTAAAAAAGCAGAAGACAAAAGTCTTGAAGTCGTAAATAAAGAAAAAAGTACCCCAAAAGAACACAAACCAATCGCCGCTGAAAATCTTCAAACTGCAAGCTTTACAATTGACGGTATGACTTGTGCTGTTGGATGCGCTAAAACCATCGAAGAAGAATTAGCAAACCTTGATGGAGTTGAAAAAGCAACAGTTGATTTTGACAAGAAAACAGCAACGGTAAGTTTTGACAAAACAATCCAAAATCCAGAATCTTTAACTAAAGTGGTTCAAGAAACTGGAGATGGTAAAACATATAAGGTTTCGAATTTTAAGTCTTAAATTCGAACTTCAACGAAATAAAAATGGCTGTTTCAAAAATAGAAACAGCCATTTTTATTTTACTTTACATTGTTCCGTAAGAACATTTCCTTGGTAGAAAATTATATCATCATAGTTTTTTACGTTCCGCAGGAACGTCTGGTTTTGACTTTTTTTTGACAATTCTGCATATCAAACGTTCCTACGGAACGTAAAATATCTGGTTGTTTTTTTTCCTACCAACCAAACATTCCTACGGAATGAGACCCTAAAATATTAAAAATAAAAAAAGGATTCAAATCGAATCCTTTCTATTTTTACTTCCACTTCAACGTTTCCATCAAACGCTGCATATCGTTTTTGACATAACTCGCGGCAGGCATAATCGAATCAAAGTTTGGTTTTGCATAAAAGTACATCGAACCAATTAAAAAGTGTTTCGTACTGTCGGTAACGTAAAACTGAGAATTTGTCGCTGCATTTCCATCTACTTGATAAAACATTCCATAAACCTTTTTCTGTGGATTTAAGTACGGCTGTTCTAGAATATCATCGGCTTTAATAACGTGCTCATACGTTAGTTTTTGAGCGTCGCGCAGTAATTTATCAATATTTCCATTTACTGGCTTATATGTCAAATAAATCGTCGCTTTCATCTTTGGATAGGTAATGGCAAATCCGCACTCTTTCTCTCCTTTGATAATTGCATCTTCATTCATCTGAAAAGTGAATGGACAAGTGTTTTCAAAATTCACATATTTTGCTTCTGGATAATCTAATCGCAGGAAACTCGCTGGTTTAGGCAGAACATCATTTTTACAGCTTATAACCGTTAGCGCAAGCAAAATTGCTGTTATTGAAAGTATTTTATTAAGCATTTTTATTTATCGTTACTTTTATTTGTTTTACACGCTTTTTGTCTACTGTTTCTACGGTGAAAATACAGTTTTCAAAAGGCACTTTTTGATCCTTTTTAGGGAAATTACCCAAAATCTCCAGAATAAATCCAGCCAATGTTTCGGCTTCGCCTTTGTGGGCTTCAAAAACATCTTCGTCAACATCTACAATTCTGTAGAAATCTTTCAGGTTTATTTTTCCTTCAAATAGAAAATTATTTTCATCAATTTGCGAGAAGTTCAGATTTTCATCATCAAATTCATCACTAATATCTCCGACAATTTCCTCGATAACATCTTCTAAAGAAACCAATCCAGAAGTTCCGCCATATTCGTCAACCACAATGGCTAAATGGCTTTTTAAACTTTGAAAATCCTTCAACAGATTATCCAGTTTTTTATTCTCTGGAACAAAGAACGCTTCTCTGATCAAAGAAGTCCAATCAAATTCTTCTTTATCAATATGAGGCAGCAAGTCTTTTACGAAAAGTACGCCTTCAATCTGATCGATATTATCTCTATAAACTGGAATTCTTGAAAATCCTGTTTCAATTATCTTAGGATAAATTTCTGCGAATGTCTCTGATATTTCCAATGCAAAAATATCAATTCTCGGACTCATAACCTGCTTTGTATCGGTATTTCCGAAAGAAACAATTCCTTCAAGGATCTTTTGTTCTTCTGTTGAAGTTCCTTCAGAATCTGTAAGTTCCAATGCCTGAGAAAGTTGGTTGACAGAAAAATTACTTTTTTGCTTACCTAATTTGTTTTGAAAATATATCGTTACGGCACGCATTGGCAAACTGATCGGTGAAAGCACTTTATCTAAAAATGCCAGCGGATAAGCAACGCGCTTGGCAAATCGAACGCTGTTTCTGCTTGCATAAACCTTAGGAAGCACTTCGCCAAATAATAAAATTAAGAAAGTAACCAGAATTACTTCTAGCGTAAATTTAAAAGCAGGCGAACCTACATTGGCAAAAATATTTTGTCCTATATACGCAAATAGGATCACTACTCCGATATTGAAGAAGTTATTTGCAACCAATAAAGTTGCTAGAAGTTTTTTAGGCTTATCTAATAAATTTGAAATAATTTTTCCTTTTGCAGGATTATCATTTAAAGAATTGTCGATATCTTGCTGTGACAAAGAAAAAAGCGCAACTTCAGCACCAGAAACGATTGCTGAAAGAAATAACAAAACAAATATTCCAACGAAACCAATAATTATATTGGCGTCAAGATTGGTAGAAAAAAGTAAACTGGGCTCTGGGTCCAAATTGCATAAAATTAGTTAAACATCACTTTAGAAAGGCAAATCATTAATTGGAAGCCCTTCATTAGCAGCATCAAAGTTAGTGTTTTTTGCCGATTCTGCATCCTGGTTTTGTTTGGTATACGCAGTTTCTTTTTTGGTAGTCAGAAAAGTAAACTCTGTCACTTGAATTTCTGTAGTATATTTTGTGGTTCCATCTTCTGTCTGCCACTGACGAGATTTTATCCTTCCTTCAACATAAATTTTATCTCCTTTCGAAAGATATTTTTCGCAAATCTCTGCGGCTTTATTACGCACAACCAAATTATGCCATTCTGTAGAGGTAATCTTTTCATTGGTCGTTTTATTGATATACACTTCATTTGTAGCCAGCTGAAAACGTCCGATGCAGTTTCCTCCATCAAAATAATGCATCTTTACATCATCGCCTAAATGGCCAATAAGCATCACTTTATTTAATGTTCCGTTCATAGTTTTTGGTGGTATTTCTACCAAAGATACATTTTTTTAGCAATTTATTTCTTGCTTTTCTATAAAATTATATATCGCAATAGGAAAAGGAAAAGTTTTCAATTTTTGGGAATCTATTCCGTTTTCGATTTTCTCTTGCACTTTGATTTTCCAGAATTGTATATGCAGATGCTGGTGCGAAAGCTTATGTACAATGGTCGATTTACTGTAATCTTCTATACTTATAATAGTATATTCTGGAAAAATTTCTTCTTTTGCTTTTTTGGAAACCTCATTAAAATCAACAATAGATTCTGTTTCCAACAACGGAAATTCGTATAAATTATGCCAGATTCCTTTTTGGGTTCTTTTCTGAATTAATGTATTTCCTAAAACATCTTCCAAAATCAAATAATTAAAATAACGATTGGTTATTTTTAGCTTTTTAGATTTCACAGGAAGCATATTTACTTTTCCTTTTTGTAATGCAGCGCAGCTTTCATTAAAAACACAAACAGAGCAATCTGGACTTTTAGGCACGCATTGCAATGCGCCAAACTCCATTATGGCTTGATTGAAGATAGCAGGATTATCTTTTGGCATTAATTCTTGTGCCAAAGCGGCAAACTCTTTTTTAGTTGCTGGAAGCGCAATATCAGATTCAATATCAAAATAGCGAGCCAATACCCTAAATACATTTCCATCAACAACAGGAACAGGTTCATTATAAGAAAAAGAAGCTATTGCCGCTGCAGTATACTCGCCTACTCCTTTCAGTTTTAAAAGTTCTTTATAAGAATCAGGAAAAACTCCCTTTAAATCATTACTTATATATTGAGCCGTTTTATGAAGATTTCGAGCACGAGAATAATATCCTAAGCCTTGCCAAAGTTTCAAAACCTTCTCTTCTGGTGCATCTGCCAAATCTTTTACAGTAGGAAATTCCTTGGTAAATGAGAAAAAGTAAGGCATTCCTTGCACAACTCTCGTCTGCTGAAGCATAATTTCTGAGAGCCAAATTTGGTACGGATCGACCGTTTTTCGCCACGGCAAATCACGTCTGTTCTGTAAATACCATTTTATCAATATGTTATGAAAATCCATTGCAAAATACTTAGATTGCAAAAGTAAATGTTTATGTAATTAAAATTTAACGAATTAGCTTGATTAATTATTTTTTTAATTCCTATATTTGCAAACTCAAAAAAATAGTACACCATTTATAAAATAAAATAGGAAAGAAAATGACGAAAGCAGATATCGTAGCGAAGATTTCAGAGAAACTAGGTCTTGAAAAAGGAGACGTTCAAGCAACAGTAGAAACTTTTATGGAAGAAGTTAAGACTTCTTTAGAAACTGGAGACAATGTATACTTAAGAGGTTTCGGTAGTTTTATCGTTAAAACTAGAGCTGAAAAGACTGGAAGAAACATTTCTAAAAACACTACTATTAAAATTCCAGCACACAACATTCCTGCGTTTAAACCTGCAAAAGTTTTTGTAGAAGGAGTTAAAACTAACAACGAAGCAAAATAATATTAATTAACATAAATCTGACACAATATGCCAAGTGGTAAAAAAAGAAAGAGACATAAGGTAGCGACTCACAAACGTAAGAAAAGAGCGAGAGCTAACCGCCACAAAAAGAAAAAGTAGTTTTAAACTACTTTTTTCTTTTTAAACGTTCATTGAAATTGGAGTTTGATAGTCTCAGTCACATATTACAGTTAGCAGCTTAAAACTGCTTACTGAGACTGAAAACTGACAACTAACTCCACCGGGTTAATACCTGTTAAAAATATTGTTTAATCCATCCTTACAATTCAGTTATGAGTTATGAGTTATGAGTTATGAGTTGTAAAACTTGAAACTTGGAACCTAAAACCTGAAACTAAAAGTCTGGATAAAAATTTACAGTGTGAATAAAGAATTAATCATTAGATCTAGTTCTGAAGCAGTAGATTTTGCCTTATTAAAAGATGGAAAACTAATTGAATTACACAAAGAAGAAGAAAAAAGCAACTTTCAGGTTGGTGATATTTTTATTGCCAAAATTAGAAAACCAGTTGCGGGACTTAACGCTGCTTTTGTAAATGTAGGTTTCGAAAAAGATGCCTTTTTACATTATCACGATTTGGGTCCAAATCTAGCTTCTCAGCTGAAATTCATAAAACTTGTAAGCGCAGGTAAATTAAAAGATTTCTCCCTAAAAACCTTTCAGTTTGAGAAAGAGATTGACAAAGATGGCATCATTACTGATATTTTAAGTGCCAATCAATCTGTCTTAGTTCAAGTAGTTAAAGAACCTATATCAACCAAAGGCCCAAGAATAAGTGCTGAGCTTTCTCTTGCCGGAAGATTTATCGTTCTAGTTCCTTTTTCTGATCGTGTTTCTATTTCTCAAAAAATAGAAGACAAAAAAGAAAAGGATCGTCTAAAAAAACTTGTTCTATCGATCAAACCTAAAGGATTTGGTGTTATTGTTCGTACAGTAGCCGAAGGCAAAAACGTAGCCGAATTAGAAAAAGATTTGCAGAACCTGCTTGGCAGATGGTCTGCAATGTGTAAAAAATTACCAACTGCTCATCATCCATCAAAAGTATTAGGAGAGCTGAATAGAGCTTCTTCAATATTAAGAGATGTATTTAATGATACCTTCAGCGGTATTCAAATAGATGATGAAGAGTTGTACCATCAAACGAAGGAATATCTGCAAGAAATTGCACCTTCAAAACAATCAATTGTCAAGTTTTATCAATCAAATGACACTCCGATTTTTGAGAAATACAATATAGAGAGACAAATCAAAACTTCATTTGGCCGAACTGTTTCTATGAGCAAAGGTGCTTATCTTATCATAGAACACACTGAAGCTCTTCACGTTATTGACGTAAACAGCGGAAACCGTTCTAATAAAGCGACCAACCAAGAAGACACAGCCATGGAAGTAAATATGATTGCCGCTGCAGAAATTGCCAGACAATTACGTCTGCGTGATATGGGCGGAATAATCGTAGTTGATTTTATCGATATGTCTAATCCAGAAAACAGGAAAGTTTTGTTCGACTTCTTGCGAGAAGAAATGAGCGACGATAAAGCAAAACATAAAATATTACCGCCGAGTAAATTTGGTTTGGTTCAAATTACAAGACAGCGAGTAAGACCAGAAGTGAATATCAAAACCAGAGAGGAAGATCCTAACAAACATAATGGTGAAATTGAAGCTCCAATTTTAATCATTGATAAGATCACCGCTGATTTAGAAAGACTTTTAAAAACCCACAAAAATGTTGTGCTTAATACACATCCGTTTGTGGCTGCATACCTCAGCAAAGGTTTTCCATCATTACGTTCAAAATGGTTTTTTGAACATAAGAAATGGGTGAAAATCATACCTCGTGACGCTTACACGTACTTAGAATATCATTTCTACGATAAAAAAGGAAATGTTATTACAGAATAAAAAACAAAAAACCGCCTTTCGAAAGACTGGCGGTTTTTTTGTGCTTTTTTTATAGCCGCTAATTATATATATTTAAAATATATAAATGAACATTTAAAACTTTGATATGGATTTCAATAAATTATCAGGGAGATTAATTATTTACTGCTTAGCACTTATACTATTTTCTTTTAGAACGAATGCTCAAAACACAAAATCTGAATCGACAATTCCTCAATGGCCAATTTTATATGTAAATTATTCAATTGCTGATAAAAGTCTTTTTACAGGCGGTCTTGAATTTTGCCTAGATTGCAAAGATAAAAACAAGCTCTTTTTAGGTGCTGGATACGGAATTACTAATAGCTATAATGGCAACTATTATGGCCTTCCAGATGTACATTTATCATACAATACAGAATATCTTTTGTTTGTAAAAGCTGGAAGTTCTTCTAAAAATGCTTACGCAGTTGGCGGTTTAACAGTTTTTAATATGATAGATTTAGGTTTAGGATATTCATTTCCATACAATAAAGAAAAGATTCCAACTTACGAGGGATTTACTGCTTCAATCTCATTTCGATTTACCAAAAATAAAGGTGCGTACACCAAACTTAATATCATACAATAAACCTATTCCCTTACAATTTCAATTTTTCTTCTGATTTCATTTCCAGAAGCATCTACAACTGTGATGTAATGTATTCCTGTTGTTGGCGTAATAGGCAGTTCATGAAATGTTTTTGTCGTGGCTTTATAAACATCATCAACATACCAAAACAATTCTTTATCTCTTTCAGAATAAGCCACTTTTAAAATCACGGGCTGAACATTACTATTGAAATCTTTTGTTAAATAGATTTTACTATTCGCCTTTGGATAAATAAAATCCATTGTAGTGGTTTGTGTTCCTTCGCATCCTTCTTTGAATGGCGGTAAAGGCAAATATTCGATATGCTGGCTTTTGTAATACCACGCCATAACAGGAGGCAGTACAAACCAATTTTTAGTTACAATATTATCGATACTCTCACAACTGCTGTTTACTTGAAATTGTTCTGTTTTATCTAAATGAATTGTTCTGTGATACGGACAAACTTTAGTCGATTTTCCTTTTTTAGTAACCCACTGTTTGATTTTCGGGCAATTATCTTTTGCTAAATATCCGCTTAATCGGCAAACCTCAACTTCGGCCAAATCATTATAAGGCGTGTCAAACCATCTTTGTCTTGGCAGTAAATTAAAAACATCAAATAGAATTGGCGCTGCACTGGTTACTCCCGTCAAAGTTGGTCTTCCCTCTCCTGTTGCATTTCCAACCCAAATTCCAACCACATATCGCGAATTGGTTCCTATTGCCCAAGCATCACGATTTCCAAAACTTGTTCCTGTTTTCCATGCAATTTTCAGCGAACTGTCGTAAAACTTCCAAGCTTCGTCTCCTTCAGGCCTATTGACCTCTTCCATTGCGTTGTACGTCAACCAAATTGATCCTGCGCCCAGAATGTTCTTTTGATCGGTTTCTGATCCAAAATCGGGCTTAAAATCGTTTTTATAGTTGAGTTCTGTAAATTCGTTTGTTCGATATTTACTTTTATTTTTAGTGTAATAATTAACAGTAGACGAAAGATTGGCATACGTTCGGCATAAATCCCATAAATTGCTTTCTGCACCACCCAAAATAAGTGACAAACCATAATGATCGGGTGTTTTATTGATATTTTTCAATTTAAACTTTTGCAGTTCTTCGTAAAATTTATTGACAGTAAATTCCTGAAGCATTAAAACTGCGGGAATATTTAACGAACGTGACAATGCACGATGCGCTGGAACAGCTCCGTCAAAAGTTAGATTAAAATTCTGAGGTGTATATCCTGAAATCTGCGTTGGAATATCGGCAACTAAAGTATTAGGCAATAATTCGCCGTCATCAAGCATTGCGCCATACAAAAGCGGTTTTAAAATACTTCCTGTACTTCGCGGTGCATCAATAATGTCAACATCTTTTTGATGATCTTTATCTGTTGGAGAATTCCCTACATAGCTTATTACATTTCTATTCTGAACATCAATAACCAAAATAGCCAGATTATGCACTTCGTTCTGTTTATACTGATTGTAATAATATCTAGCAATTTGATTAACACGATTTTGCAAAGCATAATCAATTGTAGTTTTTACTCTTGTTCCTTCTTCATTTTTCGCCACTCTTTGCAATAAATGAGGCGCAATTTGAGGAAGATCATACGGTTTTTGAGGCAAAGGTTCTTCTATCGAAAGTTCATACGTCTGCTTGTCGATTATGCCTTCCTGATGTAGTTTTAATAAAAGTCTGTTTCGTTTATTTAGTAATTTTATTTGATTTTTTCCTGGATAAATCAAGCTAGGCGCATTGGGCAAAACAGCTAAAACTGCATTTTCCGCCCAAGATAATTGATTGGATTGTACGCCAAAGTAACGCCATGAAGCCATTTCTAATCCAACAACATTCCCTCCAAATGGCGCATGCGCTGCATACATTTCAAGAATTTCATTTTTAGAATAACCTAGTTCTAATCTTGTAGCGAGAATAATTTCTATTATTTTTTCGAAATAGGTTCTGTTTTTTCCTTTTCGGGAAAGTCTGATTACTTGTTGCGTCAGCGTACTTCCTCCTCTGACTACTTTTCCTGCTTTTCTATTTTGTTTAAAAGCATTGATCATCGCACCAGGATTGAAACCAGGATGTTTGTAGAAATATTCATCTTCAAAATACACAATGCATTTCTTGAACTTATCAGGTACGCTGTCTTGCGCAGGAAAACGCCATTGTCCGTCACGAGCAATTTTAGCTCCTAAAAGTTCTCCTTCTTTGCTTTCAATAACTGTTGAATAGGGTTCTTTAAATAAAGTTCGCGGTATCGAAAAATAGTAAATCAGCAAGAGCAGAAATGCAATTGCTGATTTTATTTTGTTTTTTTTTATCCAGTTTATAACGCGCTGGAAAAACGCTTTTAACTTATTTTTCAATACTTATTTTTTTTTACCGCAAAGGCGCAAAGATTTACGCAAAGTTCGCAAAGTTTTTCTCTCGCAGATTCGGCAGATCAAGCAGATTTATTTTATCTGCTTAATCTGCAAAATCTGTGGGAGACTTTTTTTCAAAGCTCACAAAGTTTTTTTTTGCCACAGATTACGCGGATTAAAAAGATTTTTGTATTCGCCACAAATTCACGAATTTAAATTATGACAAATTAATTCGTGAATTCGTGGCTAACAACTTTACTTCACCACCTCAACCCAGAATCCTTTTGTTCTCGCTAAGAACGTATTATCATACATCGCTTCGCATTGCAATCCAGGTAAATAATAATTTCCTAAATACGATGCGTTTAGTAGGATTGTGAAAACTTTGGTTTCTCTCGCTTTCATTCCGAAATAGAAATTCGTTCTATCGTCACGAATGTCGATATAATCTGCAATATTATTTACAGCATCTCCATAATCTGTGAAACGAGTATTTACAATTTCGAATCCAGAAGGCAGAATTTGTGATAACGCTACGTTTTGAACACTTTCTCCTCTTTGGTTTTTAATCGTAACCTCAGCAATAAACTCTGTTCCTTGATTAATTCTTGAAACATTGATCACGCTTCCTTTTCTATTTTTGAAAACAATAGAAGCTGTAACATCGTTTTGAACCGCATTTTCTTGTCCGATTGGCAATATTCCTGTATTCAATACACGCACATAAACCGTATTAGCTTTATTGTTTTTCAAAGTAATACTATTTGTGCCAGAAGCAACAGACAAACTGCGATCTGCAACCGATTTACCTGTGTTTATAGTTTCTCCTTTTCCGTTTTTACTAAACTGAACATTGATTCCTTTTGGACCATTGCTCACGGCAAATTTGGACATTGCATATAGACAGTAAGCCGTTGTCTGCGTACTCATCCATTGGTTAGCCGACATTTCTTTAGCTAATTTTGTTGCTGTAACAAATGCTTTTTGCTTTTGATCTAAAAGAAGCATAGTTTCCAGAGCCATTGCTCTATTTCTTTCGCTTGAACCATAATAGTAATAGCTATATTCATCTGAACTTCCATCAATACTAGTTCTTAAAAATAAACTTTGTCCGGCTGATTTTTGGCCTGCTAAAACATAAGCTGCAGCCAAACGAAGCATACTTTCGTTTGAAATTCCTTTTGTCTCTCGAAGTCTATTCATTGACGATAAGTCGGCATTTCCTGCTAAAGCCAACGTGTATAAACGATATGCTTGCGCTAAGTCATTTCCGTATTTCGGTTCAAATCGCCATTGTTTTGCTTCTTTCTGCTGATAACCTAACCATTTTGATTTGAAATTAATCGGCAATACATATCCTTTTTTCTCTGCTTCAATCAAGAAATGTCCAGCGTATGAAGTCCCCCAATCGTCTGCAATTGCATTTCCTTGCCAGTAAGGCATTCCGCCATTTGACAACTGGAAATTACCCAATCTTGCAATTCCAGCCGCAATATTTTTTTGAATTAAATCTTTGCGTTTAGCATCAATATCAGCCACATCTCCCAAATACAACTGTGGAAAAACAGATGAAGTCGTCTGCTCTACACAGCCATGCGGATATTGAATTAAGAATTGTAATCTTCCATTCAGATTCATTGATGGCATTGACGAAACTTCCAATCTTGCTTTGTTACTTCCTGCAATTCCGAAAGTTTTCCATGAAATTGTTTTAGTGCTATTTGGTGTTAAAACAACATCGGTAAATGTACTTGTAACTGGATTCGGATTTGTCATGTCGATTTCAACATCATAAACCGATTTCTCACTTCCTGAAGTCGCTACAACTTGAACTTTTGCTATTCCAGTCGCAGAACCGACAACTAAATTAAAATACGCCATTTTTTCATCAGGCTGTGCAAAATTGAGTTTCTGAACTGCACTTCCTGCTACTTTCAATCCGTTGCTTGTTTTTACCTGAATTGTGACGTTTTTAATCTTATTTTCAGTTGCAAAAACCGTCACAGGCAATGTCACTTTTTCTGATGGTGAAATTTTTCTTGGCAATGAAGCCAAAACCATCAACGGGCTCTTAACCTGAGTTGCTTTTTCAACGCTTCCGTAAGCACTTGTATTGGCATCTCCCGCCACAACCATTGTTCGAACTGAACCAATATATTTTGGGAGTTTTAAATCATGTGATTTTGTTTCTCCTTTTCCTAATTTAAATGGTCCGTAATACAATACAACAGGTTTAAAACGGTTTGCTTTTTTAGCTTTTCCGCCTCCTAAATCCTGATCACCACCAATACTGAAAATCTGGTTTATTTTTCCTCCATAAGCACCAATTACATCATCGTAAACGTCCCAGGTTTTTACTCCCAAAGCTTCGCGAACATAGAAACTATCCCAAGCATTTGGTGTTTTAAAACGAGTTAAATCCAAAAGACCTTCATCTACAACAGCAATTGTATACGTCATTTCTTTACCTGATTTCTCCCCTACTTTTACTGTAAATGGCTGTTCTGGTCTTAATACATCTGGCATATTAAGTGTTGGTGCCAAAATGGTATTTTTATCTACAACTTCAATTGGCACAATTCCGTACATACGAATTGGCGAATCGTTTTTAGTA
Source organism: Flavobacterium anhuiense (assembly GCF_004151235.1). Taxonomy (GTDB): domain Bacteria; phylum Bacteroidota; class Bacteroidia; order Flavobacteriales; family Flavobacteriaceae; genus Flavobacterium; species Flavobacterium anhuiense_A. Next base: position 596,421 of record NZ_JUIV01000002.1, on the reverse strand, counting down.
GAAGCGTGAGGCTGTAATAATGTGATATTAAAATATACGTTTGGCGCCATTGCTCCCGTAATTGGAACCTCAACTTTAGTTTCCCCTTTTTTAGTCTCAGCCCAAATAGTCTGCACTACTCTTGATCCATTTTCTATCGAAATTAAAGCGCGACCTCCTTCACTTGAAGGGAAAGAAATCTGTGCTTTTTCTCCAACCGCATAATTCTTTTTGTCGGTAGAAAAAACTAACATATTCGCCGTAGAAGCGTCTCTGTTGCGTGTTTTCCCAGACCAGATTGGCCAATCGATATTTACCGTTAACGAAGTTGCATGTCCGGTTTCACCATCTTCAACACGAATTAAATATCGTCCCCATTCCTCATCCGTTAAAGCAAACTGGAAACTTCCTTTTCCGCTTGAATCTGTATTGATTACAAATGTTTTGTATGAAGTCGTTGCATTCGAAGAATTATAATTTGATAAATTATCGCTCGAAGAATCCCACCACCATCTCCAATCTACTTTATAAACTCTTACTTCGAGATTACGAACTGATTTTGGTCTTCCGTTTTCATCCACCGTTACCACATCAAAACGATTATTTGTTCTTGTTTCAAGCATGCTGTACTTGTTCAGTTCTGGCGTTTTAAGTCCAACATACGTCTTGTACGGAGAATAAGTCGTCGACATCACATCTGTACTAAAATCTCCTCCTTCTTCATACACTTTTGTAATGAATGAAGCGCGCAACATTCCCGGCGCCTGACCTTGCAATCTTGGCTGAATGTTCACAGATGCTTTTCCGTTTTCGTTTAATTTTCCAGAGAAAACATTGATTTCTTCTGTACTGAATTGTCGTGCCAAATCATCAAAAGTATATTTTTCATAACCTTTAAAAGTGGTTGCCTGCTGGGAGAATTTAGCCTGCATTTCTACATTCAAATTCTTGGCAATTGCGCCGTGAAGCCACGTTACTTCAAGATTATCCGTGTTTGGATAAGAAGCCGAAAGTGTTTTTCTGCTAAAGGTATTTTTGATTTTTAAACGATTTGGTTTAATCGTTTCAATCTTAATGCTCTTATAGAATTTAGCTCCACCAACGCTCACCATCGCTTCCCAGTTTCCTGTTGGCGCATCCTGATTTGTTGGCACTATAAAGGCATAATGATTTAAATCATTTGTTTTTTGAACAGTTTGATAAACTGTTTTACCATTCGGATCGTTTAATCTGAATTTGATTGGATGCGATTTCGGAAGTTTATTTGCAGCATCATTCAAAATAAATGATAAATACAAAATATCTCCTGGACGCCAAACACCTCTTTCTCCATAAATAAATCCTTTTAGGCCTTTTTGTAAAGTCTCACCCGCAACATCAAAATTACTTACCGATAACGAAAGTCCATCATCAAGTTTCACATAAGTCGACTGATCTCCTAAAGTAACAATCGCAAAATAAGCGAATTTATCCAATTGGAAAGATGCAATACCTTCGCTGCTTGTTGCTTCTGTTGCAATTTTTTGCTGTTGGAAGTTATACAAATCAACTCTTGCATTAGAAACCGGTTCTGTTGTAACTATATTATTTACAGCAAATAAATACGATTTATTTTCTCCTCTTTTAGCAATAACTCCTAAATCTGAAGCTAAAATATTGGTTGCGATTCTTGCATTATAATAGTAAGAACCTGTGCAAGGATCCTGACTCTCTCTCCAGTCGTAATCACCATAATAGTAATAATCGTCGTAAGAGTTTCCGCTGTAATTGACATCGTTTTCATCAACTTCTTCTTCCTCAGCTTCATCTTCGCTATTATCTGATGTTTCGCATTTATAAAGCGAGTATTTCTTTTTATAAACAAATTCAACTCTATAAATCGCTCCAGGTTCTGGCTTGATAATTTTAGATAAATCTAACGCATACGTATTCCATTTTGCCAGATTTACGAGTGTACTTTCTCTTAAATTCAGTGTCGTTTTGGCAATTGGCTGCGCTACTTTTTTAAGATTTTGTCCACCGTTTAATTCGTTGTATTGAAGAAATTGCAGAATATTGTTTTTGTAAATCTTATAGACTTTTACATCCACAGCACTAAGATTTACGGCTTCGAAATTCAGTTTTAAATTATTTGAACTTGGCAGAATTGTTCCATTTTTAATAAAACGAACGTTTGGTTTTATCTGATCAAAAGAAATTTTTTCACTATAATTATTTTCTAGTTTCTTACCATACTGGCTTTCTATTCCTTGAAAAACTTCCAACAATAATTCACCAGTCACAACTTGTTCTGGTTCTTCGTCTGGAACATATTCAACGGCTTCTTCTATAACCGCGGCAGCTGAATCTACTGCAACTGCGGCTGAATCAACCACAACGGCTGCCGAATCTATAGTGACGGCTACTGGCTCTTCTGAAACTACTGCTACAGGTTCATCTTTTTTAGGAGCATTTTGGTTCGTAAAATATACTTTAAGTAAATTTCCTTGTGTAGAAAATTTCAGGTTGTTGGTATTTTGAATCGAAACCAATCCAGCAAAATCCTGACCTTTTTCTAATGGTTCAGAGAAATTAATTAAAACCTGCTGATTGTTTCCGTCTGGAACTTCAACTTTTATAACTTTAAATTCATTGATGCTCGTAATTGGAAAATCAATTTGTCCTTTCTGGTCAATATCAAAATCATTTCCATCATAAATAATTTCAAGATTGGAAGCTTCAGAAAAACGTTGAATGCTGTCAATTATAAAATGAAATTCCTTGCCTGAAGCAGGAACTTTATCAAACTTTATTTTAAGATCATTTCCTTTTTGTTTGGCTTGAACTAATTTTATAGCCGTTTCAAGATCAATATTATCTGCTGTTTTAAGGGTGCAGTTCAAATATTGGTATTCTTTACTGTATGATTGAATATCAGCCGTATTTATGGTAAAATCCTGTTTAACCGTTTTAACTGTAAAGTTAAATTTAGAAAGTTCCTTTTCTTTTTCTTTCGGAATGGCGGTTAGTTTATCTAAGTTTAAAGTAACTTGATATTCTGTTCCTGCTTCTAATTTTTTCTCTGGAATAAAAGCTAAAGTATTTGTTGAAAGTGCTATAACTTTTCCGTGAACATTAGGCGAAATATCAAACAAATCATCGTCTAATTCTTGATTGGGTTTCCAATCATTTTTATTAAATGCCAAAACCACACGAATATCAGAATCCGCAGAAACTATACCGCCAGTAAAACTGGTAATGTAATCTTTGAATAATGAAAAATCGGAATTGAAATCGGCAGCTGATTTTCTGCCGCAAGATTGAAAAATAAAAAACACAAAAAATACGAGAAATAGTCCTTTTGCTTTCACTTTTATTTAGAGTTAATCGGTTAATAAACTAATATAAAAGTAAAATATTTTCCGAATCTTTAAGAGGAAAATTCTCTAATAATGATTATTTAACTTTTGTTGAAGTTTTATCGTTGCTCTCAAAGCTCAGAACCTAATTTTGACAAAACTTTATCCATTTCAAGAAAGTGTACTTCGGTATTTGAGGAATAATGCATTTGATTGCCGTTTATGACAACAATTACATCATCTGAATAATTTCCATAGAATTTTATTCCTTCAACCCATTGCCTGAAAAAGACTCCTTTATTTGAAAAATTCTGAGTAATGAAATCTAATTCATTTGGTTCGATTTCATAAAATGTATCACAAGTAAAATCTAATGCGAAACTTGCTTGTAAATAAGCCATTGCAGTGAAAAAATCTGTCAAAGTTTCTGTTTCCAGACTCCATTTTTTTTCATCATAACTCATGTAAACTGGAGGATTAGATTTTGACAAATCCTCTTTGTGAATTCCCCAAACGCATGCCTTTTGATTTTCAGAATAAAATATCAAATAATCATCGTTTTTATAATATTGAAAACGCTCTGGAACAATCAACAAATCCTGTGTATGATTTAAGTTTTGAATTTTACCTAATTCAGCATAATAATCAACAAAAACTTTAGGAAGCTGTCCGAAGATATCTTTTACGACTTGAATTTCATCATATGTAAAACCATTTGGCTCTGCAATATGAAATAGCTTTTTTATTACTGAAAAATCTGTCATGCCATTTAGTATTATTTACGTCTTTCGAGAAAGAAACGTTTCATTAAATCGGCAGCTTCGTTTGCCATTACGCCAGAAACAACAGTCGTTTTAGGATGCAGTTTTGTTCCCATATTAATAAAACCGCGTTGTTCATCTCGCGCACCAAAAACAATTTTAGAAATCTGACTCCAATACAAAGCCCCTGCACACATTTGGCAAGGTTCGAGTGTTACATAAAGTGTACAGTCTTTTAAATATTTTCCGCCCAGAAAGTTTGCCGCTGCGGTAATAGACTGCATTTCGGCATGAGCCGTAACGTCATTTAGCAATTCTGTCAAATTATGACTTCTCGCGATAACTTTATCGGCTACAACTATAACAGCTCCAACAGGAATTTCGCCTTTTTCAAAAGCTGCTTCTGCTTCCTGTAAAGCTTTTTTCATGAAATATTCGTCAGTAAAAGGATTTTCCATAGATGCAAAAATAGGATTTTAGAACTTATTTTTTATTACTTTTAAATCGTGATAATAGAATATGAAAATAAAACATAATATAACTCTTCAGACAAACTGCAAATTGATTTTGCCAATGCTGTCTGCGGTTATAACTGTATTTTTTTTCGGCTGCCAAAAAAAAGAAACCAAAAAACAAGAAATTAAAAGTCTTGAAGTGGTAGCAGATTCTTCAACAACAAAATCGGATTCTTCAGATCATAATTTAACTAAAAAGACATTAGAACAATCACAGTCTTCTTCGCTAAAAGTTGAACAAATCAAATTTAAAAAGACTGCACCCTCATCTGATGTAACTTCCAAAAATAACGATTCGCAATCTGATAAGGCAAAAAAAGGCGATGCTGCACTGGCTTCAAAACCTCCAGTAAATACTAACGCAGAATTCCCTGGCGGAATAGAACAATTTCATAACTTTTTTATGAAAGAATATAAAAAACCAGAAGACGTCAGTTATTGGAAACTCAATTTCACTCTCGCATTTGCTGTAGAAAAAAACGGAAGTGTTTCATTTCTTGAATGTTCGCCAGCAGTTGAAGAGCCACTGCAAAAAGAAATCATCAGAGTTTTAAGTTTATGCCCGAAATGGCAGCCCGGAGAATCAAATGGAAAAAAAGTCAGAATGCAATATTCTGTTCCTATTTTATTGAAATAAGACTCCACAAGAAAATTAAATTTAAAACCGTAAATTTGCTTTTTACCATACAATGAAAAGCGATTTACTTTCCAACATATACAATCCTGCCGATTTGCGTCTTTTAAAAGAAGAACAGCTTGCTCAAGTTGCTCAAGAACTTCGTCAGTTTATTATTGATATCGTTTCTGTAAAAGAAGGCCATTTGGGAGCAAGTTTAGGCGTTGTAGAACTAACAATTGCTTTGCATTATGTTTTTAATACACCAGATGATTTATTGGTTTGGGATGTTGGGCATCAGGCATACGGACATAAAATACTGACCGAAAGGAGAGAAATTTTTCATACCAATAGACAAATTGGAGGCGTTTCGGGTTTTCCGAAAAGAAGCGAAAGTGTTTACGATACTTTTGGTGTTGGGCATTCTTCTACTTCCATTTCTGCAGCACTCGGAATGGCGATTGCTTCTAAATTAAAAGGCGACTTCGATAAAGAACATATTGCAGTAATCGGCGATGCTTCTATTGCCAGCGGAATGGCTTTTGAAGGTTTAAATCATGCCGGAGTTACAGATGCCAATATTTTAGTGATTCTAAACGATAACGCCATCGGAATTGATCCGAGCGTTGGTGCTTTGAAAAAATATCTTACCTCGGTTAAAAACGGGAAAAATCCACGGCAAAATAATATCATTAAATCTTTGAATTTTGATTATTCAGGGCCAATAGACGGTCATGATCTTCCTAAATTGATCAAAGAATTAAATCGTCTTAAAAAGATAAAAGGTCCAAAATTCCTTCACATTGTAACTACAAAAGGAAAAGGATTGCAGCAAGCCGAAGAAAATCAGGTAAAATATCATGCGCCTGGAAAATTTGATGCTTCGACTGGAGAAATTCATTTAAAATCTGAAGAAAATCTTCCGCCTAAATTTCAGGATGTTTTTGGCTTGACCATTTTAGATTTAGCCAGAAAAAATGAAAAAATAATCGGAATCACACCTGCAATGCCATCTGGAAGTTCATTAAAATTTATGATGGACGAATTTCCAGAACGTGCTTTTGATGTAGGCATTGCCGAACAGCACGCTGTAACGCTTGCTGCAGGAATGGCCACTCAGGGCATGATTGTGTATTGCAATATCTACTCTACATTTTTACAGCGCGCTTACGATCAGGTTATTCATGATGTGGCGCTGCAAAATTTACCTGTAATTTTTTGTTTGGACCGCGCAGGATTAGTTGGTGAAGATGGCGCAACGCATCATGGTGTTTTTGATATCGCTTATCTGCGTTCAATCCCGAATATGGTAATCTATGCTCCGCTGAACGAAATTGAACTTCAAAACATTTTATATACGGTTCAATTAGGAATAGATCATCCAATAGCAATTCGATATCCAAGAGGCCGCGGAGTCCTGCCAAATTGGGAAGTAGAAAATTTCGGACATTATGAAAAAATAATTTGGACACAGGCAAAATGCTTGAAAGATGGTACGAAAGTTGCTGTGCTATCGGCCGGAACAATTGGAAATAATGTTATAGAGGCTTTAAAAGAATCTACCAATTCTAACGAAATAGCCCACTACAACTTTAGCTTTATTAAACCACTAGACACCAACACATTAAATACTGTTTTTTCGACTTATGAAAGGATTATCACCATTGAAGAAGGAGTTAAAAATGGCGGTTTTGGAAGTGCAGTTTTAGAGTTTGCAGCATCAAATAATTTTAAGAATTCTATTGAAATTTTGGGTGTTCCAGACGAATTTATCGAGCATGGAACGGTAAATCAATTGCAAGAATTGTGTAAAATTGACGTTAAAAGTTTAATAAATCTTTTTTCTAACGGTTCAAAATAATTATTTTGCGACACCAAAAAAAAATTACCTAATGAAATTATTGCGTTCTACCCTTTTGCTATTATTGCTTTTGTGTACTTCTAATAACTTTGCCCAGATTATACAAACCACTTTAAGCCCAAATCAAGCCCCTAAACCGCCTTCCAACTGGAGCAGAAAGAATCAGGTTGGTTTTGACATTTCCGAAATTGCTTTTGTAAACTGGAGCGCCGGGGGAACAAGTTCTATTTCAGGATTGTTTAAAGGTGAATTTAACAGAACCTACGCAAAGAAAAATCATAAATGGGTGAACGAGCTTATTGTAAAATATGGTTTAAACAAACAAGACGGGATCGAGTTAAGAAAAACAGACGATGCTTTTCAGTTCAACTCAACTTACGGTTTTAGAAAAGATACGGCTTCAAACTGGTACTACTCTTCCAAATTAAACTTCAACACACAATTTACAGACGGTTATAATTATCCAAACCGAGATGTTGCCATCTCTAAACCTTTTGCACCAGCTTATATCTTTCTGGGAGCTGGGGCAGAGAATTCAAACAAAGAAAAAAACAGAGTTTTTTACTTCTCTCCTATTACATTAAAAACTACTTTAGTTCTTGATCAATATCTTGCAGACCAAGGTTCTTTCGGGGTTAAAAAAGCAGTCTATGCACCAGATCCTTTAGATCCTACACAGCAGATATTAATTGAAGGAGGCCAGAAAGTAAAAGCTGAATTTGGTATACTTTTTACAGCTTATATGAAAAACGAAATCTATAAAAACGTTTTTTACGAAAACAGATTAAGCTTATATACTGATTACTTAAACAAATTCGGAAATGTCGATATCGATTATGACACGCGTCTTGACCTTGTGGTTAATGCTTATGTAAAAGCCAATATTGGGGTTCACTTAATTTATGACGACGATATTAAAACCAAAAAAGATGTAGTTGATCCAATCACAGGGGCAACAACTCAGGAAAATGACGGCCCTCGAATGCAATTAAGACAAGTGTTAGGTGTTGGACTAGTTTACGCCTTTCAATAAAAAACAGATATAATTTAAAAAAAAGCTTCTTTCAGAAATCGTTCTAAAAGAAGCTTTTTTTTAGCTCAAACAAAAAAAATTAACGCTTTTTCTGTCCCTGAATGGTTTCGTATAATTCAAGCGCATTTCCGTCTGTAAGAAGCGAAACGTAGTGACAGATGTGCAGTAAACGTTCGTATAAATTAGTTTTGTCTAAATGATGTTTTTCTGGCAGCATTTTTAAAATCAGTTTATCATAATTTGAAGCCGTTCCTTCATATTTATTATTGAATGCTGTTATGAATTTATCCAGCAATGTTTGAATGATTTGATAACCCACAATTTCTTTCTCAATCACTTCGCGGCTCTGATAGATTTTATCAACGCTTAATTTGATAATATCATTCATTTGTGCTTTGTACTTGCTTTTATCTGTTAATGCATACGGGAAGTTTCCAGCCAAAATTGCTTCTTCATTTTCAACAAAAACATTTACCGCATCATTAATTAAAGTACCAATTGCCAAAGCTCGCAAATAACTAATGCGATCTTCTTTTGTGGTTAAAGATTTATATTTAGAAACTCCAATATTGTCTTTTACCAAATTAATCAAATACTCTAAGGCAAAATCTTCAGAAACCAAACCTAAATTGATTCCGTCCTCAAAATCGATAATTGTGTAACAGATATCATCTGCTGCTTCGACCAAATATGCCAATGGATGTCTTTCAAAACCAATATCTTCACTAGATTTATTGGCAATCATTCCCATGTCTTTGGCTACTTCTTCAAAGAACAATTTATCAGACTGAAAGAATCCGTATTTTTTATCGGCAATATTATTGGTTGGCTTTTTCGGAAGGCTTTCTTTCGGATATTTCATAAAAGCGCCTAAAGTCGCGTACGAAATACGAAGTCCGCCCTCAATTCCTGGGCGGCTTGCTGTAAGAACCGAAAATCCGTTGGCATTTCCTTCAAAATCAATTAAATCTTGCCATTGCTTATCGGTAAGCTGGTTTCTATATTTCTGGCCGTTTCCGATAGAAAAATATTCGCCAATTGCTTTTTCTCCAGAATGTCCAAAAGGCGGATTCCCAATATCGTGTGCCAATGACGCTGCAGCAACAATTGCTCCAAAATCATTCATATGATAACCGTGAATTTCTTTCAGATAAGGATATTTCTCAATAATTTTTTTTCCAACCAAACGTCCAAGCGAACGTCCTACAACAGAAACTTCCAAACTATGCGTTAAACGCGTATGCACGAAATCGGTTTTAGAAAGCGGAATAACTTGTGTTTTATCTTGTAAACTTCTAAAAGCAGAAGAAAATATAATTCGGTCGTAATCTACCTCAAATCCTAAACGAGTATCATCTTGTTCTACGCGTAATCTTTTGCTTGTATCTCCCTGCCGTTTTAATGATAAAAGTTGTTCCCAGTTCATTGTTGAATTTTAGATTTTAGATTGATGATTTTAGATTAATCATCTAAACGTCAAAAATACGTTTTATTTTAGGATAAAAACAGACAGCAGATTAAGTTTTATTCGCTACGAATTTCACGAATAATTACGAATAATTTTAAGCACAATGATTTGTGAGAATTAGTGAAATTTGTGGCAAAAATCTAAACACCACTCTAAAAAAATCACTTTAATCTATTAGATCTGTGGCAAAGAAAAATTAAAACTCTAAAGCAGTACTATGCTTAATTTCCCCCATTACAAAAATACTGTTCGTATTTCCTATGTTTTCTATGGTCGACAGTTTATTCATTACAAAATCTTGATAACTAGCCATATCTTGCACCAAAATCTTGAGCATAAAATCATAATCTCCAGCAATGTTATAACATTCTATAATTTCTGGAAGCGCCACAATATCTTTCACAAAATTGCTTCCGACATTTTTAGCGTGCTCTTTTAAACGGACATTACAAAAAACAGTCATTCCGCGATTCATTTTCTTCTTATCTAAAAGCGCAACATATTTGGTAATATAACCATCTCTTTCTAGTCTTTTAATTCTTTCATAAACGGGAGTAACTGTCAAGAATAATTTACTTGCCAGATCTTTTGTATTGATATTGCAGTCTTCTTGAAGGTATTTAAGGATCAACAAATCGGTTTTATCTAAGTTTTCCATAGTTTTTTTTACGGCTAGAAGTTCATTTTAAACAATTTCAAAGTAATTAAATCTTTAAAAATCTATTTTAAAAACACATTTTACTGAAATAAACCTCAAATATAAGTTATAAAAACCAAGAACGTAAATTTGTTCAGTAAAAAATACTGAATCAAAAATGAAAACAAACAACTTAGGTTACCCAAGAATTGGCAGCAACAGAGAACTGAAAAAAGCCAGCGAATTGTATTGGGCGGGAAAAATTTCGGCAGAAGAACTTATAGATGCCGGAAAAGAAATTCGTCTTAAAAACTGGAAATTACAAGCCGAAGCAGGAGTTGATTTAATTCCTTCTAATGATTTTTCTTTTTATGATCAAGTTTTAGATTTAACTCTAACGCTTGGAGCAATTCCGGCACGTTATCACGAATTGGCAAAAAGCAATTCATCTCTAGATTTGTATTTTGCAATGGCAAGAGGTTCTCAAAAAGACGGACAAGATGTTGTGGCAATGGAAATGACAAAATGGTTCGACACGAACTATCATTACATTGTTCCTGAATTCACGAAGAATCAAAAGTTTGAATTGTTTTCTGAAAAAATAATCAATGAATTTAAAGAAGCAAATGCTGCAGGAATCAAAACAAAACCCGTTTTAATCGGGCCCGTTTCTTATTTATTATTAGGAAAAGAAAAAGAAGAAGGCTTTAACAGAATTGACCTTATTGATGCTTTATTGCCTGTTTATTTTGAAATTTTAGAAAAATTGCAAGTCGAAAATGCCGAATACATTCAATTGGACGAGCCTTTCTTGGCATTAAATTTAACTGATAAAGAAAGAGGCGTTTTCACGAAAGTGTATAACGAAATCAATACTCGTTTTCCTAAACTAAAAATTGTTTTAGCTAACTATTTTGACTGTTTTGGCGAAAATCTAGAAACAGCTTTAGCACTTCCTGTTGACACTTTACATTTGGATTTAGTTCGCTGTCCGCTTCAATTAGATGACATTTTAGAATCAGGAAAATTGGCTTCAACCGTAAATCTTTCTCTTGGAGTTGTTGATGGAAGAAATATCTGGAAAAATGATTTCAAAAAATCTCTGGAATTAATCAAAAAGGCAACTGACGCGTTAGGAAATGATAGAGTTTTAATTGCTCCTTCTTGCTCATTAATCCATAGTCCGTGCGATTTGGATTTAGAGACAAATGATCAGACTTTAACTCCAGAAATTAAACAATGGCTGGCTTTTGCTAAACAGAAAATCAGCGAAATTGTTCTTTTAAAACAATTTGCCTCTAATGAAGTAAACACTGAAAACTCTGCTGATTACAAAGAAAATGTTTTGGCAAACGAGAATCGTAAAACTTCGAAATTAATTCATAATAATGAAGTTAAAGCGCGTGTTGCCGGAATTACAGCTTCAGACGACAAACGTAAAAGCACTTTCGCATCAAGAAGAAAAAGCCAAATTGAAGCTTTAAAATTGCCATTATTTCCAACAACCACAATTGGATCTTTTCCTCAAACGGCAGAAGTGAGAAGCTGGAGAGCGAAATTCAAAAAAGGCGAATTAACGGCTCAGGAATACAATGATTTAATCGAAAAAGAAACCGAAGCAACCATTCGTTTTCAAGAAGAAACCGGAATCGATGTTTTAGTTCATGGCGAGTTTGAACGCAACGATATGGTGGAATATTTTGGAGAACAATTATCAGGATTTACTTTTACGAAAAATGGCTGGGTTCAGAGTTACGGAAGCCGTTGCGTGAAACCGCCTGTTATTTACGGCGATGTTTCTCGTCCGAATCCAATGACTGTAAAATGGTCGCAATATGCACAATCTTTAACACCTAAATGGGTAAAAGGAATGCTTACTGGGCCTGTAACGATTCTGCAATGGTCGTTTGTACGAAACGATCAGCCTCGTTCTGAAACTTGTACTCAAATCGCTTTGGCTATTCGTGATGAAGTTGTGGATTTAGAAAAAGCAGGAATCAAAATCATTCAAATTGATGAACCGGCAATTCGCGAAGGTCTTCCGTTAAGAAAAGAAGAATGGGCAAAATATTTAGATTGGGCAGTTCGTGCTTTCAGAATTTCTGCAAGTGGAGTAAACGATGACACTCAGATTCATACGCACATGTGTTACAGCGAATTCAACGACATTATTCAGAATATCGCCGATATGGATGCAGACGTTATTACTATTGAATGTTCACGTTCGCAAATGGAACTTTTAGACGCTTTCGCAGACTTTAAATATCCAAACGAAATTGGACCTGGAGTTTATGATATTCATTCTCCTCGTGTTCCATCAAGCGCAGAAATGGTTCGATTACTAGAAAAAGCTTCAGCAGTTATTCCAATTGACCAGTTGTGGGTAAATCCAGATTGCGGTTTAAAAACCCGCCATTGGGACGAAACCAAAAAAGCGCTGATTGAAATGGTTGCCGCAGCTCAAGAAATGCGAACAGCTGTAGAAAATCCTGTGACTTAATTCTTTTTAAATAGTTTTTGTTTTTATGCCAGCAAATGAGGCCGAATATTAGTTATGATTCGGTTCGGCTTCATTCTGTTGGCATTTCTTTTTAGGCAATTAACAAGCTTTTCAAACATTAAGTTGTTTCATTTTTTTGACACGCTTTGTGTTAATTCATAAAACTTTTCTTCTGTCTTAAAAAAAACAGATGTAAAATTCTGTATTTTAGCTATTTACAATTAATAATTTTAATTTTATGTATTCAATAGCTCAATACACAGATTTTTTTATTAATTATTTAGAAACCCAAATTATAGATAAAGAACCTAAAAATCTATACGATCCTATATCGTATATGATGGCTTTGGGAGGAAAACGATTACGACCAACGCTTACTCTTCTAACTACAGAAATTTTTGGAGCAGATTATAAATTGGCACTGCCTGCTGCTTTGGCAATTGAAGTTTTTCATAATTCCTCATTAATTCATGACGATATTATAGACGAAGATCCTATTAGAAGAGGAAAAGCTACCGTGCACAAAAAATGGAATACTAACATTGCTATTCTTGCTGGAGATGCAATGATTATTCTAACTTATGACTATCTGCAAAATTATGAACCAAACCTTTGTATGGATTTAATTAAAGCAGTCAGTAAAATGGGATTGGAAGTATGCGAAGGACAAATTTGGGATGTTGATTTTGAAACCCGCCAAAATGTTACCGTTTCAGAATATCTAAAAATGATTGAGTACAAAACGGGAGCCCTTATAGCGACATCAATGAAAATTGGTGCCCTAATTGCTCAAACATCGCAAGAAAACTGCGATTTAATTTATGAATTTGGACTTAATATAGGCTTAGCATTTCAGCTGCAAGACGATTATTTGGATCTTTTTGGCGACACTCTCACTTTTGGAAGACGACTAGGAGGCGATATCATTTCGAATAAAAAAACCTATTTATACTTTAAAGCTCTTGAAATTACAAGTGAAAGCGAAAAAGAATTATTAAAAGATTTGTACGCTGTTCGCCTCGAAGACAATACCAATAAAATTAAAACCATAACCGATTTGTTTCTGAAATCTGGAGTGCCAAAAGCAACACAAGAATCAATCAAGAAGTACACTGATAAAGCTTCTAAAATTTTAGACAAAATCAATATAGAAGAAGATAAGAAAAAATTATTAAGAGATTTTGCCGAGAGTTTAATAGGAAGGCGAGTTTAGTTTGTTTTACTCTTAAATGTCTTTTTACAAAAGAAGAATTAAAAAAAAAAGCGCTCCAATTGAGCGCTTTCTGAAATTGAATATAAAAACTAAAGATTAGAAGTTTTTAGAAATTCCAATGCTTGCTGTTTTACCAAAATTGAAATTAAATCTGCTTACATCTGGACCGTTGTTGTCATAATTTAATGTTTCGTAACCTAAACCGCCAATGCTGAAGTTAAGACCAAAACCATTTTTCATGTTAATGAAAAGAGCTGGAGTTACACCAATGTACATTCCATCTGCTTTATATTTTGTGTAGTTTGATCCAATGTAATCTTTTTCAGTTTGATTTTGGAAACCAGCTCCTAAATCTGCGAATACTGAGAAAGTTTGGCTTAATGGCATTGTGTAACGTACAAATGCACCAAATTTAGAACTGTTTGTTTTGTATTCATTTACACCTTGATCATCTTTTGAAGAAGCAACTGTAAACTCACCTCCAACTGTCCAGTTTTCGTGAAATTGGTAACCTACTTTTGGAGAAAAAGCAAATTCGTTTGATTTTCTTTCAGCATTACCGAAATCTCTTGTTTCAGAAGAATAAGAGATGTTACCACCTACTAATACTGTTCCTTTTTGTGCGTTTGCAAAACTGCAGATAGCTAAAGCAGCCATCACTAACATTTTTTTCATAATTTGGGTTTTATTTTAATTTTAGCATTCCCTTAACAATAACGATGCCGTGAATGCTGGGCTACCCAATTTTTTTATAATTACTTTAAAAGATAAAATTTTAGTAATCGAGACTATTTCTGTTTACTTTTGTAGCAAATAAAAAGTCATGTCGATAGAAGTAAACAGCATATCAAAAAGTTACGGAGCGCAAAAAGCTTTAAATGAAATTTCTTTTAAAATTGAGAAAGGAGAAATCGTAGGATTTCTTGGTCCAAATGGAGCTGGAAAATCTACGTTGATGAAAATTTTGACCACTTATTTACTTGCTGATAGTGGCTCAGCCCTTGTAAATGGTCACGATGTCATGACAAACGCAAAAGAGGTGCAACGATCTATTGGGTACTTGCCAGAGCATAATCCACTGTATTTGGATTTGTATGTTCGTGAGTATTTGGCATTTAATGCTGATGTTTACAACGTGCCAAAATCAAGAATCGAAGAAGTTATTCAACTGACAGGACTGACACCAGAAAGCCATAAAAAGATTGGACAGCTTTCTAAAGGATACCGCCAACGCGTTGGATTGGCAAATGCTTTGCTTCACGATCCAGAAGTTTTAATTTTGGATGAACCAACTACAGGTCTGGATCCGAATCAGTTAATGGAAATTCGTAATGTGATCAAAAATGCGGGAAAAAATAAAACAGTTTTTTTATCCACACACATTATGCAGGAAGTCGAAGCAATTTGCGATCGTGTCATAATTATAGATAAAGGACAAATTGTTGCAGACAATAAATTAGACCATTTGGTAACTGCCGACAAAGAGCAAGTTATTGAAGTAGAGTTTGATTACAAAGTTGAAGAACAGCTTTTGGCTAAACTAGAAAATATTTCTTCGTACGTAAATACCCATGACATGACATGGGAGCTGACTTTTGTTACAGACAAAGATATGCGCCCTACTATTTTTGATTTTGCCAACGAAAATGGATTAAAAACTTTACAATTGAATCAGAAAAATAAAAATCTGGAAGCTGTTTTTAGAGAAATTACTAAGTAAGTTTTCAGTCACAGTCACGGTTTTCAGTTAGAAAAGCGGTTTGTTTTATAAAAAACAAACCGCTTTTTTTATTGTCTTTTTTCTACAAATCAGAAAAATAAAGGTTTTTCAAAAAAAATAATTATTATTTTTATTTAGACTTGTTATAAATAATACTATATTTGGCAAATCAAATTTTAAATGCCACTATAAGTCATGCATACTTCTTCTATAGCAACAATTGCATTTACATACCGCATATAAATTTCGTTCTTTAAATACCTTGTTTTTTGTTTTTTTTTGTGTTAGTTAAGAGCCTGTTCCTTCAAACAGGCTCTTCTACTTTTATAAAGATTATAATTCTGAAAGCACTTCTCTCATTTCCTCAATTACAAGTTTCACATCATCTTCTGTAGTTCTCCAATTTACAAAAGAAGCGCGAATGCCCTTTTTGTTTTGATAAACTGTTGGTGTCATAAACACTTTTCCTGTATCATTCAAAGCAGATAAAAACTGGCTTACTTTTTCCTGATTGTGTTCTCCTTTTAAAGTAAAACAGACATTATTAAGACGAATTGGCGCTAAAAGTTCAAAATCATTTTCTATCAAAGCATTTCCAAAATGTAAAGCCAGTGCTGTACTATCTTCAATAATATCTCTGAACCCTTCTTTCCCATACGCTTTAAGCGAAAACCAAGCTGGCAGCGCACGCAAACGACGTGAATTTTCAGGAAGCACATTCAAATAATTAAAATTCTCCAACGGATTGCCTAAATAGGGCGCATTTGAATTCTGAAAGGTTTCAATCTGAAGATTAATGTGGTCTTTTTTAATTAAATAAAAAGCACTTTCATAAGGCACATTTAGCCATTTATGGCAGTCAATGGTAATACTGTCTGCGCCATCCCAGCCTTTTACATAATGCTTGTATTTTTCTGAAACGGCAGCAAATCCACCAAAAGCACCATCAATATGCCACCAGAAATTGTATTTTTCTTTTAGTGCTGCAATGGCTTCAAAATCATCAAAATCAGCTGTATTTACAGTTCCCGCACTCGAAATCAGAATAAAAGGTTTTCCGTTTAAAGCTTTGATTTTTTCTTCTAAATCACCAATATCCAAAGCCTCACGGTTTCCTTCGATTGTTTTTACAACTGTATAATTCTGGCTTCCAATTCCTAAAAGTGATAAACATTTTACAGAAGAAGAATGCGGTGTTGCTGTTAAAATATTGATTGGTTCTGAAATTCCATTTTTAGCAAAATCTTTTCCAGACTGTTTTCCAAACCATTGCCTTGCAACTGCTAAACTTGTGAAATTAGACATTGTAGCACCAGTAACAAATCCGCCTAAAAATGAATCAGGAAGCTCTAATAATTGTAATAATAAATTAATAGTTTCAAATTCTATTAATGCTGAATTTCCGCCCTGCGATGTTACAGATTGTGTATTTTGATCATAAACCGATGCCAGCCAATCTCCAACAATAGATGCCGGTGTTGAACCGCCTGTTACAAATCCCCAATATCTTGGCCCAGACGAAGAAACCATCAATGGAGCCAGTCTCTCATTAAATTCCTTTAAAGCTTCAATAGATCCTAACCCTAATTCGTTTAGCACGGTTTTAGGATCGATTGAATAGGTATTGGATGTTGGAATATTTTCAATATTATTCAGAAAATCAATCCCTTGCTGTTTTGTTTTTTCTAAGATATTCTCAAAATTATTGAGATCATGCTGTAATTTTGAATTCATAAGTTTGTTGTATTAGTTATGTCGCGCAGATTGCGCGGATGAGAAAGATTAATAAAAATTTGAGTGTTTTAAGGAACTGCTACCACTTTGTCTTTTCGGAGAATCTAGAAACCATCATCGAGCAGATTACATCTCCGTTAGCATTTAATAAAGTAGCAATTGGATCAACCAAAGTTCCCAGAATCATGGCAACTGGAAGAGCCTGTTCCATAGGAAAACCATAAACTGTTATGGCTAAAATTTCTCCAATATAACCTCCGTTTGGGATTCCTCCTTCTACAATCGAAACAATAACTGTAATTCCGAGTGCCAAAAGAATTGTCATCGGATCTGAAAAGTCTTTACCAAACATGGCAAACAAAAAAGTTATTTTTAAGATAGATGACATACTCGAACCGTCTTTATGCAAAGGTGCTCCAAGCGGAATTACTAAATTGCGCACATGTGCTGGAATTCCCATTTTTTCTGCTGCAGCTAAATTGGCAGGAATAGTTGCGATACTGCTACAAGTTCCTACTGCTGTTAAAGAAGGCATTATATTGTTGCTCCAAAAAACTTTAAAAGCTCTTTTTCCGCCAGCAACAAGTGCATATAAACTGAAAAACACAAAGAAATAGAAGACACAAGCTGCATAATAAACTGCCATCGGTTTTGCATAAACTCCCAACAATTGCGGGCCAAAAACACCAACCTGATAGGCAAAATAAGCTCCTAAACCAATTGGTGCAAATTTCATGATGATGTTCAAAAGCTGCTTCATGACCTCGTTTCCTGAATCTAGAAAACTCTTGAAAGCCTTTCCTTTTTCTCCTGATTGCAATGTGGCAAAACCCACTAAAAAAGAGAAAATAATTAAGGCCAGCATACTTTTTCGAGACAATAATTCGAAGAAATCATTTGCTGTAAGCAGTTTTGCAATTTGGTCTCCTGCTGATCCCGATGTTACTTCTTCAAACGGAACTTTTGCAATAGCAATATCTTCATGAATCGGAAAAAGATAAACAGCGCAAATCATCACAATGGCCGAAATCAAAATGGTAGCGAGAAAAACCAACACCATTATAACAAAGAGTTTTCCAAGCTTTTCTGTTCTTTCCAGATTTGCTACCGAAGAACCAATTGTGAAAAAAATCAGTGGAATAATGGCCGTGAAGAGTAAATTCAGAAATATATCGCCAAGCGGTTTTATAATCAAAACATCTTCTCCAAATACTAACCCGAAAATACTTCCGATTATAATACCGCCAAGAAGCCATAAAATACTGCTGTAACTCTGCAAAAAATTGATTTTCTTAACTTCCATAATGTAGAGAATTATAATTCAGAAGGGTTAATAATAAGGAATGAAAGTACTCAAAAAACTGTTAAGATTATTTTTTTTAGCCACTCCCGATAGCTATCGGGATAAAGTGATTTACACAGATTTTAAAATGAACAAATTAATAGTGGAAATTTGTGAAATTAGTGGCAAAAGAAAAAATCCTTTTAATTTGTATAATCTGTGGCTAAAAATATTATTTCTCCAGAACAATCGTAGTAAAAACCCTGTCAGCAAGTTCGCCTGTTTTGCTCTTTACTTGTTCTGTCTGACTTTCAATGTAAACAATTTTAAAAGCTGTTTTTTTAATTAGTTTTTGTGCTTTTTCAGTGTCATAAAGCTCAAATTCGAATTGAGTAAATGGAAGCTGTTTCATGAAATCTTCCTGTGCAAATGTCAGACAGAAATTACCGCCTGGTTTTAAAACTCTGTAGATTTCTGAAAGCAATTCTTCAGGCTTCTGCCAGAAATAAATTGTATTTACTGTAAATATTTTATCAAATAATCCATCTTCAAACGGAATTGTATTTCCGTCATAAAGTGAAAAGAAAGCTTGTTTTTGAGAAACAAAATTTCGGTTGATCTGGCGCGCTTCCTGAAACATCAGTTCCGACATTTCCAGTCCGTAGTATTTTAGCTTTTCAGCTTGTTCAAACAGAAATTCTACGTGGCCCGCGTTTCCGTGGCCTAATTCCAGAATTCTGTTTTCGTTTGAAATATTGAGATTCAGAATCGAATGTTTGGTCATATTGATGTTCGTTTCGTTCATCATATTGGCCATTTCGATTCCTTTTTCTCCCGATGGATGTTTTAATTGAGAGGCTATGGCTTGTAGTTCTTCTTGTTTCATAATGTCTAAATTAATGAAAAATTGAAAATAAAATTCCTGATGCCCTAGCCCAGATGGGAACGGCATCCTTTTGTGGCGGGGTTCGCCACAAAAGATACAGTGGACAGCTGGAATTAGCTCCTAAAACTTTTTATTCTTAGCCTTCCAGAAACAAGCTTGATTCATTTTTACCATTAAGGCATTAAGAAGATTAAGTCAAACTTTATGAGCTTAATTCTAAATGGTAAAAAGAAAATTAAGATCTAGCTTTATGAACTTAATTTCTTAATGGTAAAAAAACTAAAAAACCTGACTTGCGATCTGGCGGATGTTCTCAGATTTACCCATTGAATAATAATGTAAAAACGGAACTCCTGCGGCTTTTAATTCTAATGACTGCTGAATCGCCCATTCGATTCCGACTTGTTTGATTTCAGCGTTATTTTTGCATTTATCTACAGCATCGATTAAATCTTCCGGTAAATCGATTCTGAAAATCTGAGGTAAAACTTGCAAATGTCTTTGAACAGCAATTGGTTTAATTCCAGGAATAATCGGAATCGTGATTCCCATTTCTCTTGCTTTTTCTACGAAAGCAAAATATTTAGCGTTATCAAAAAACATTTGTGTTACTACGTAATCTGCTCCAGCGTCAACTTTTTCTTTTAATCTTTTCAAATCTGATTGTAACGAAGGAGATTCTAAATGTTTTTCTGGATAACCCGCAACTCCAATACAGAAATCTGCTTTGTTGTCAGCATCCATTACTTCATGAAGATATTTTCCGCAGTTCAAATCATTAATTTGTTTCACCAAATCAATTGCATAATGATTACCTCCTGCTTTTGGCACAAAAGATTGTTCGTCTTTCATTGCATCGCCTCGAAGTGCCATTACATTGTTAATTCCTAAATAATGACAGTCAACTAGCATGTACTCGGTTTCTTCTTTGGTAAAACCACCACAAAGCAAATGCGGAACCGTATCTACATTGTATTTATGTTTTATAGAAGCGCAAATTCCAAGCGTTCCCGGACGCATACGAGTCAGTTTTTTGTCCAAAAGTCCGTTACCGCGGTCAATGTAAATATACTCTTCACGAGATGTCGTTACATCAATAAACGGCGGATTAAACTCCATTAACGGATCAATATTATCGTATAATTCCTGAATGCTCTTCCCCTTTTGAGGTGGAATAATTTCAAATGAGAATAATGTTTTTCCTTTGGCGTTTTCTATATGTTCTGTTACTTTCATTTCTTTTTAGTTGATAGTTTTTGGTTGATTGTTGTTAGTTTAATTCTAAGTTTTGTTGATGCTAAAACCATCAACCAACAACTGACAACCATAAACTATATTATTTTTTTATAATAGTTAATAAAACCGTTTAATAACTTTTTACAAGTTTGAATCTGTGCCAACACAATATTAAATGTATTCTCATCAATGTATTTTTGATCCAATGCTAAATAATACTGCGTTTCTAATTCATACAATGACCCTCTTGAAATATGAAGAAAATGTATTGTTTCTTTTGATGTTTGTCGCCCACAACCTTCTGCTATATTTGAAGGAATTGAGATTGCCGCTCTTCTCATCTGATTTGTCAATCCAAACAATTCTTCCTTTGGAAACAGTTTAGAAGATTCATATAACAAATTCACCAATTTTCGAGCTTCCAGCCAAACTTCTAATTTACTGTATTCCATTTTAGTTGTTCGTTTATAGTTGTTGGTTGATGGCACTTTGAGCTCAGATCTATCAACCAAAAACCAACAACCATCAACCAATTTAATCTGCTATATTAGGATTTAACCATTTCATTGCGTAATCAAGCGGTACATTTCGGCGTTTGGCGTAATCTGTCACCTGATCTTCTTTTATTTTTCCGAGTCCGAAATAGCGGCTTTTTGGGTTTCCGAAATAATATCCTGAAACCGATGAAGCCGGCCACATTGCCATACTTTCTGTTAGTTTCACTCCTATTTGTTTTTCAACATCCAAAAGTTTCCAAATCGTTGGTTTCTCCAAGTGATCTGGACAAGCCGGATAACCCGGAGCAGGACGAATTCCTTTATAACTTTCTTTAATCAATTCTTCGTTGGTTAAAGATTCTTCTGAATCATAACCCCAGAAATCTTTACGCACTCGCTCGTGAAGATATTCGGCGAAAGCCTCAGCAAAACGATCGGCAAGCGCTTTCACCATAATCGAATTATAATCGTCTAAATTCTTTTCATATTCTGCTGCCCATTCGTCAACACCAAAACCAGTAGTTACGCAGAAAGCTCCCATATAATCCTCAATTCCGCTTTCTTTTGGCAGAATAAAATCGGCCAAAGCGATATTTGGTGCGCCTTTTGTTTTTTGCGACTGCTGACGAAGCGTTAAGAATTTCTCTAAAACTTTTCCGTTTTCATCGCGCAATTCGATATCGTCATCATCCACCTGATTCGCAGGGAAGATTCCGTAAATACCTTTTGTTTTTAGTTTTTTCTCTTCTAAAATCACTTTTAACATTGCCTGAGCATCGTTAAAAACAGAAGTTGCTTCTTTACCCACAACCTCATCCGTCAAAATCGCTGGATATTTTCCGTACAATTCCCAAGTCTGGAAAAATGGCGTCCAGTCTATATACGGAACCAAAACATCCAATTCTACTTCGATGGTCTGTGCGCCAATTACTTTTGGTTTTACCGGAGTATATTCAGACCAATCCAATTGTAATTTGTTTTTACGGGCATCTTCAATTGTCAAGAAGTTTTTATCTCTTGAACGATTTAAGAACGTTTCTCTAAACGAATCGTATTCTGCACGAATATCTGCAGCGTATATTTTTCTATTATGATCTAACAGATTTCCAGCAACTGTAACGGCTCTTGAAGCATCGTTTACGTGAATTACAGTTTCTCTATATTGAGGTGCAATTTTCACGGCCGTATGCGCACGCGAAGTCGTTGCTCCACCAATCATAATCGGGATTTTAATATCTTGTTTGTCTAATTCTTTGGCTAAATATACCATTTCGTCAAGCGAAGGCGTGATCAGTCCGCTTAATCCAATAATGTCAACTTCATGTTCAATTGCAGCCGAAATAATTTTTTCCGGAGGAACCATAACACCAAGATCTACAATCTCATAATTGTTACAAGCCAAAACCACAGAAACAATGTTTTTACCAATATCGTGAACGTCACCTTTTACGGTTGCCATTAGGATTTTTCCGTTTCCTTGTTTGTCTCCGGCTTGTTTGCTCGCTTCAATAAAAGGCAATAAATAAGCCACGGCTTTTTTCATTACACGAGCCGATTTTACTACCTGTGGCAGGAACATTTTTCCGCTTCCGAACAAATCTCCAACCACATTCATTCCGGCCATTAAGTTGATCTCAATAACTTCGATTGGTTTTGTTGCTGCCAAACGTGCTTCTTCAACATCTTCTTCAATAAAAGCATCGATTCCTTTTACTAACGAATGTGTAATACGCTCCTGAACAGTTCCAAAACGCCACTCCTGAACCGTTTTTTCATCACTTTTTGCTTCGCCTTTTACGCTATCTGCAAAATCCAAAAGTCTTTCGGTTGCATCGTCACGTCTATCTAAAATTACATCTTCAACGTATTCTAATAAGTCTTTCGGAATATCATCATAAATCGTCAACATTTCAGGGTTTACGATTCCCATCGTCATACCGTTTTTAATCGCATGGTATAAAAATACCGAGTGCATCGCTTCACGAACCGTATCATTTCCTCTAAAAGAGAACGAAACATTACTTACACCACCGCTGATATGTGCATGTGGCAAATTTTCGCGAACCCATTTTGTTCCTCTAAAGAAATCCAATGCGTTCAATCTATGCTCTTCCATTCCCGTTGCAACTGGGAAAATATTCAAATCGAAAATAATATCCTGCGGAGGGAAATTTACTTTGTTCACCAAAATATCATACGAACGCGCACAAATTTCTACACGACGATCGTAATTATCAGCCTGACCGACTTCGTCGAAAGCCATTACAATTGCAGCGGCACCGTAACGTTTGATTAATTTGGCGTGGTGAATAAAGGCTTCTTCTCCTTCTTTTAACGAAATCGAGTTTACAACGCTTTTTCCTTGTACTACTTTCAGACCAGCTTCGATGATTTCCCATTTCGAACTGTCAATCATAATCGGCACTCTCGAAATATCTGGTTCAGCCGCGATTAAATTCAAAAATTTAGTCATTGCCGTAACGCCGTCAAGCATTCCTTCATCCATATTAATATCGATGATCTGTGCTCCTCCTTCTACCTGCTGCCTTGCAATATCAAGTGCCTCGTCGTATTTCTCTTCCTTGATTAGTCTCAGGAATTTTCTTGAACCTGTTACGTTTGTACGCTCGCCAACATTCACGAAAACACTTTCGGGCGTAATAATCAACGGTTCTAATCCTGATAATACAAGGTCTCTTCTTTTTTCTGTCATTTCTTTCTAAGTTACTAAGATCCTGAGATTCTAAGATTCTAAGTTTTTTATTCTATTTCTTTCCTGCGAGGTTTTGAAAACCTTGTAAGTATTTATGTTTAATATTTTGGGCGTGTCCTTCGGCCGGGCTATCCGTTACAAGTCCTCGCACTTCCTTCGTCAGGCTGTGGGCTTTTCACTTCTATCCCTTACGCAGGCATTGTGATATAAGTTAAATTATTCAAAACCTTTTATTCACTTTGTTGGTATGGTTTGCAAATCCATATCTCGTTATACTATCTAGCCATTTCGTCTAATGATTGAAGCATTGTTTTAATGTTATTTTTTGCCGAAATTTCATTCGCTAGTCGCAACCTTTTAGAACCAATAATGGCATCTGACATCGTAGCATTCCCTGATTGATTAATACTTTTACTAAAAACCAAATTATTTTTATTATACAACTTGTATTCTATTGTTGTTTCTACAGTTAAATTAAACCACTTAGGCCTACTTACAGAAATTATATTTACTTCAAGAACCCAATCACCATCTGTAATAGCTTCTGTTTTTGTAAATGCATTAGATTCAGTAAATGATTTTTTTAATGCCTCTTCAAAATTTTTATTAGAAATATTAGATACCCAGAATGGGTTTGTCTTTTTTCCACCTGTAACAGATTTTATGTAAAGCTGATCTCCAATCTGTTTTTCAACTTTATAATCTTTGACAGTCATACCTTTAATAGATGCACTAGATGCACATCGACTCAAAAAAACTGAAACAAAAACTATTAAAACTATATATTTAAATTTCATCTCTAATATTTCATAAAATTGGACTACACCAATACCGGCGCCACTCTAGGCTTATAATCCTTCGCAACCTCAGCCATTAATCGAATATGATCCGGAGTTGTTCCGCAACAGCCACCGATGATATTAATTAAATTATCGTCTAAATATTCTTTAATGAATGCTTGTGTCTGCTCTGGTGTTTCATCATATTGTCCGAATGCGTTTGGTAATCCTGCGTTTGGATGCGCCGAAACATTAAAGCTTGTATTATGTGCTAATGTTTTTAAATACGGTTTCAACAAATCGGCTCCAAGTGCGCAATTGAATCCTACGCTTAATAATGGAATATGCGAAACTGAGATCAAAAACGCTTCAACAGTTTGTCCTGAAAGTGTTCTTCCTGAAGCATCGGTAATTGTTCCTGAAACCATGATTGGAATATCAAGATTACGTTCTTCTTTTACTTCTTCGATTGCAAAAAGTGCTGCTTTTGCATTTAAGGTATCAAAGATTGTTTCAACTAAAAGCAAATCACAGCCTCCATCCATTAAAGCTTCCACTTGTTCTTTGTATGCAATTCGTAAATCATCGAAAGTCACAGCTCTGTAACCTGGATCATTTACATCTGGTGACATACTTGCCGTACGGTTCGTCGGTCCGATTGAACCGGCTACGAAACGTGGTTTTTCCGGATTTTTTGCGGTAAACTCATCGGCAACCTCGCGTGCAAGTTTTGCCGATTCGTAGTTTAACTCGTAAACCAAATCTTCCATGTGATAATCGGCCATACCGATTGTCGTTCCTGAGAAGGTATTGGTTTCTACGATGTCAGCACCAGCTTCAAAATAAGCGGCATGTACATCGCGGATTGCTTGTGGTTGTGTTAGGGATAGTAAATCGTTGTTTCCTTTTAACGGATGCGGAAAATCTTTGAAACGCTCTCCTCTGAAATCTTCTTCCGAAAAATTATAGCGTTGCAACATTGTTCCCATTGCTCCGTCAAGGATTAGGATATTTTTTTTTATTGCTTCTTTTATCGTAATTGCCATATTTTTTTTGCCACTAAGACGCTAAGGCGCCAAGTTTTTTTATTTTTAATTTTTTAAGGCACTATTTAAACCTGACAAATTTTGAAAACCTGTCGGATTTAGCCTTCGATATTTTTTTACTTTAATTCCAAAAGTGCACTATTGTTGGCTCATTAGCCCCGATTGAAGTGGAAATCCTTTTGTTTTTTTCTTAAAAAAACAAAAGATTGCAACGAAAAGCGGGAACTATTGACTGCAAAAATGCGCCAATGATTCGCTCCTTACCGAATTGCTTCGGTAAATATTGTATGTTGTCTGGAAAAGTTTTGAGAAATACTGTATGTATTTGTGTTATCTATCTTTAATACTGGAAAATGTCGTATAAAGTAGAATTTAGCACCTTCTTTATGGTAAAGGGTTGCTAAGGTTTCATCGGGTCTATCCCTCCGCCTTTCGTGATAACTGACAATATTTTTAAGAACAGTGCAAAGGTATGAAATAGGGTTTCGATTTGCAAATGTTTTTTCTTCAAGCTTCTAAGGTTCTAAGTTGCTAAGATTCTAAGTTTTAAAATTGGCTCCTTTTTTCGAACATAGCCCGCGGTTTCAACCGCGGGAACGTATTGTGATTATGCAATGCTTTTATTCGTTGTCTTCCAGTGGTTGAAACCACTGGCTATGTTTTATATACTTTGCTAAAAAATAAAGCTCAAACTTTTTCAAGTTTGAGCTTTCTATTAAAAATCTTAGTGTCTTAGAAACTCAGTATCTCAGCAACTTACACTATCGCTTTAACAACCGCTTTTGGTGCTTCTTTACGAGTTCCGTCGAAACCGTCTACACCAGAAACTGTTGTATATTTCAATACGTATTTTTTACCTGGATTGATGATTTGGTAAGCAGCCTGACACATTAAAGTTGCTTCGTGGAAACCGCAAAGGATTAACTTTAATTTTCCTGGATATGTGTTTACGTCTCCAATGGCGAAGATTCCCGGAATGTTAGTTTGGTAATCTAATGCATTGTTTACTTTGATGGCATTTTTCTCGATTTCTAATCCCCAGTCTCCAATTGGACCTAATTTTGGTGTTAATCCGAAAAGTGGAATAAAATAATCGCATTCAATTTTACGGTGTGCTCCGTTTTCTTCGATATCCAAAGATTCTACGTGCTCAGCACCGTTGATTCCGATAACTTCAGCCGGAGTGATTAATTTGATTTTTCCTGCTGATTTTAATTCCTGTACTTTTTCTACTGAATCAAGAGCTCCTCTAAATTCGTTTCTTCTGTGGATTAAAGTTACTTCTGAAGCTACGTTTGCTAAGAAAATTGACCAGTCTAATGCTGAATCTCCTCCTCCTGCAATAACAACTCTTTTGTCTCTGAATTTCTCAGGATTTTTGATGAAGTATTTTACTCCTTTATCTTCATAAAACTCGATATCTTCGATAAGTGGTTTACGAGGCTCAAAACTTCCTAAACCTCCAGCGATTGCGATAACTGGCGCGTGAAATTTAGTTCCTTTGTTTGATGTTACAATGAAAGTCCCATCTTCTTGCTTTTCAACTGTTTCAGCACGTTCTCCTAAAGTAAATCCTGGCTCAAACTGTTTGATTTGCTCCATTAATCCGTCAACTAAATCTCCGGCTAATACTTCTGGGAACCCAGGAATATCATAAATTGGTTTTTTTGGATATAACTCTGATAGTTGTCCTCCTGGTTGTGGAAGCGCATCTAAAATGTGGCATTTTAACTTTAGCAATCCTGCCTCAAATACGGCAAATAAACCTGTTGGCCCTGCTCCAATTATAAGTATATCTGTTTTAATCATTATGTTGTTGTTTATAATCATTCTTAATAACGCAAAGAAACGAATAAATCCTTGTACTTTCAATGATTTTTATCATTAATTTCTTTACGAAACTTTTTTACTCTTTATTTTTTAATGAAGAGGTAATCTCATTCATTCTTTTACATCGGGTTAAAACCCGACGCTACCAATATTATGACCCCTCTGGAACTTTTTTGTTATTTGTTACTTTTCAAAGAAGCTGTTATTTCATTCATCCTCTTTACTTTATCTTCAAAATTACCTTTTAAGGTTTTTCGGTATTCGTTTAGGTTCTCAACCATTTGATTGATATCTTCCGGAATTACTTCTTCAAAAAACTCCCGAAGCCTTTTGGCTGTTGTTGGCGATTTTCCATTTGTTGAAATGGCGATTTTTACATTTCCTTTTGTTACGATTCCGCCCAGATAATAATCGCATAAATCTGGTGTATCGGCGATATTGCAAATCAGATAACGTTTTCTCGCTAAATCGTAAACCTTTTTATTTACTTTCAAATCGTCTGTACAGGCAATTACCATGTGACGCTTTTTGAGCATTTTCTTTTTAAACTTCGATCTTGTTAATGTTATCGAAGGATGCTTTTCGGCCAAAACTTTTATTTCTAAATGAAATTCTTTTGCCACTACCTCAACATTTGCATTCGGACTTGACTTCAGCAAGAAAGAAAGCTTTTCCAGACCTACATTTCCTCCTCCTACAATTAATACATTTAAATTGTGAAGCTTTAGAAATATTGGATATAATTCGTTTTGTTCCATTTTAATATAATTTCATCTAAACAAAATTAGATGATTTTTATCGAATGGTTTCCTTTGATAGAAATTCTTCGTAAAATCCTTTTAATTTGTTGCTTTCGCGAACCACTTCGCCTAAAACAATAATCGCTGGAGAACCTAATTCTCTTTGTTTTACAACTTCTAAAATCGAATCGACTGTTCCTACGCCTACTTTTTCTGCTGCTGTTGTTCCGTTTTGGATGATCGCAACTGGCAGATTTCCTTTGTTTTCTTTTTGAAACAAATCGATAATCTGAGGTAGTTTGTGCATTCCCATCAAAATCACAACTGTTGCAGAAGATTGTGCTGCCAAGGATACATCTGAAGATAATTTTCTGTCAGACGTTGTTCCTGTAATGGCGCAAAAGCTTTCTGAAACTCCTCTTTTTGTAATCGAAATTCCCTGACTTGCAGGCACCGCAACTACTGATGAAATTCCTGGAACTACGATTGTTTCTATTCCGAAACTTTCTGCAAAATCAACTTCTTCTCCGCCTCTTCCGAAAATAAATGGATCTCCGCCTTTTAATCTCACTACGTTTCCGTATGTCAATGCATTATCTACAATCAACTGATTGATTTGATCCTGCGTGTAAGCATGATTTCCGATTCTTTTTCCAACAAAAATTCGGATGGCATTTTTAGGTGCATAATCCAGAATTTCTTCATTGGCCAAAGCGTCGTACAAAACCACATTTGCTTCAGCCAATGCTTTTACAGCTTTCAGCGTCAGTAAATCGGGATCGCCCGGACCTGCACCGACTAAAGTTATTTTGGGTTTTATATTATGCATTTGCTAATTCCTGTGCTCTGAAAGTTTCGATTTTATCAAAGAAAACAGTTGCTTGTGCAATGTAATCTTTAGCGAAAGCTTCAGATGGTTCATTTCTATTGATTTGGTAAACCAAGTCTTTAAAAGTTGAATTCAATTCGATTTTACTAGTTTCTATGAAAACAGTATCAAACAAGTCTACAATTCCTGCGTGGTGGTTTGTTTTTTGGTTTTCTGCCAATAACAATGCTTTTGCACCGTTTACAAATCCTGCGTAAGCATGATAAATCGCATCTGACCATTTTTTCTCATCGAAAGATTCCTGAGCCAAAATCAATTTCTCTTTAGCTTCAAACAATAATGTTGCTACTAAATCGATCACTACTCCGGCACATTCTCCAACTCCAACTGCTTTTACGTAATTGTCAGCGTTACCCCAATCCACAAAATCTGCTTCTGTTAAATTGGTTACATCTGCATACGGTTTTAAGATTTCATAGAAATATTTTTCTCCTTTTGTATCATAATAATCAAGGAATTTTTGTCCGCTTCCGTTAGTATCAAAATCATTTAAGATGGTACGCAACGCATCTGGTCCTCTACGACTAGGCACTTTGATTACTTTATCAGCAAAACGTCCCGCTCCGTTTCCTAATCTTCCTCCACCCAATAAAACCTGCAAAGCCGGAGCCACTAGTTTTCCTGAATTGATAGACATTCCTTGGAATCCAATTGCAGACATATTATGTTGTCCGCAAGCATTCATACAACCTGAAATTTTAATTTCGATTTCGCGGTTGTTTAAATACTGAGGATATTCTGTTTTTAAAACTCTTTCTAATTCTTCTGCAATACCGGTACTACTTGCAATCCCCAAGTTGCAAGTATCAGTACCCGGACATGCCGTAATATCTCCAACTGAATTATATCCTAATTGAACAAAGTCAAGTTTGGCTAATTCTTGATAAAAGAAAGGAAGATTCTCCTCTTTTATGTTTCGTATTACAATATTTTGACGCAATGAAAAACGCAATTCATTTGCTCCGTAATTTTTAATTAAATCAGCTAATAATCTGGCTTTATCTGTGTAAAAATCTCCTAACAAAACTTTGATTCCGATAGCATAATAACCGTCTTGTTTCTGTTTGATTACATTCGAATTTTTCCACGCTTCATACGCTTCTGTATCTTCGATTGTAACTTGCGGAACTTCTAATAATGGTTCTGGAATTGGACCGTCAAAAGCGGTTGTATCAATTTCGTATGTTTCAAAAGCGATTGCTTTTTTCTCTTTTTCAACCAAATCAAGGAAAGCATCTTTCCCCATTTCTTTGATTAAGAATTTCATACGCGCTTTCATTCTTTTTGCACGTTCTCCGTATCGGTCGAAAATACGGATAATTCCTTCTGCTGTTGGAATGATTTCGTTTACCGGAACGAACTCCGAAAGCAATTCGGCATGCGCTGGTTGAGAGCCTAAACCTCCACCAAACATGATTTTGAAACCTTTTTGCCCGTCTTTGATTTTTGGAATAAATCCTAAATCGTGCAAATAACTCAAAGCCGTATCTTCATCTGAAGAAGAGAACGAAATTTTGAATTTACGTCCCATTTCCTGACAAATTGGGTTTCTTAACAGATATTGAAAAAGTCCGTGTGCGTAAGGAGAAACATCAAATGGTTCGTTTACGTCAACTCCAGCCAATTCGCTTCCTGTAATATTCCTAACGGTGTTTCCGCAAGCTTCACGAAGTGTAATATCATCTTTGGCCAAATCTGCCCAAAGTTCAGGTGTTCTGTCTAAACTTACGTAGTGAATCTGAATATCCTGACGTGTTGTAATATGCAAACGTCCTGTAGAATATTCATCAGACACTTCTGTAATTCTTCTTAACTGCTCGCTGGTCACTTTTCCATAAGGCAATTTGATACGAATCATCTGAACACCTTCCTGACGTTGACCGTAGATTCCGCGCGCTAAACGAAGACTACGAAAACGCTCATCATCAATTTTTCCTCCACGGAATAAGTGAATCTTTTTTTCTAATTCGATAATCTCCTTCTGAACTACCGGATTTTCTATTTCTGTTCTAAAACTTTCCATTTTGTTTTTGGCTTTAGGCTTTAAGCTTTAGGCTCTAAGCTTTTTAAACTTTGTGTCTTTCCTCATTTAAGCTTAAGGCTTATTGCTTAAAGCTTATAGCAGGTTTACCTAATAAATCCTACTCCTGCTGTTGTGTTTGTTGCTGTATCAATTAAGATGAAAGCTCCGTTTGATTTGTTTTCGTTGTATGAATCAAAATATAACGGTTTGCTTAATTTGATCGTTACTTCTCCAATTTCGTTAATCGCTAATTGTGAAGCTTCTGTCGTTCCTGAGTAATCTGTTGCAATTGTATTTTTAATGCTTTCTACCTTTGCTAAAACTCTGTTTGTATTGTGTTGTACCAAATATTTAGTTCCCGGAACCAGTTTTTTACTGTCCATCCAGCAAACTGTTGTGGTAATATCTTTTTCAATTTTTGGAAGCTCGTCAGATTTTACAATCATATCACCTCTCGTTACATTGATATCATTTTCTAATTCGATTGTGATTGAAGAACCTGCAGTAGCTTCGTCAAATGATTTATCGAAGAAATGAATTTTAGATACTTTTGATTCTGTTAAAGAAGGAAGAACTGTTACTGCATCTCCAACTTTAATGGAGTTTCCGTATAATTTTCCGGCATAACCTCTAAAATCGTGGTATTCTTCTGTTTTTGGACGAATCACGGTCTGAACTGGAAAACGTGCTTTTCCTGCTTCGTAAACATCATGAGAATGTAATCCTTCTAAATGCTCTAAAACAGTTTGCCCTTCGTACCAAGGCATGTTTTCAGATTTGTCAACCACGTTTCCACCATTGATTGCACTTAACGGAATGTAACTTACGTTTTGCTCTTTGAAAGTACTTTTTGCATTTAAAGCCTCAAAATCAGCTTTGATTTTATTGAAAACTTCTTCTGAGTAATCAACCAAATCCATTTTGTTGATGGCAACGATTACTTCTTTTACTCTCAATAAATTATTGATGAAAAAGTGACGGTATGTCTGCTCGATAACTCCTTTTCTGGCATCAATCAAAATGATAGAAACCTGAGAAGTCGAAGCTCCTGTAACCATGTTTCTTGTATATTCTACGTGCCCTGGAGTATCGGCAATAATGTAACTTTTCTTTGCAGTCGAAAAATAAATGTGCGCAACATCAATCGTGATTCCTTGCTCTCTTTCTGCTACTAATCCATCAGTTGCCAAAGAAAAATCAAGGTAATCGTATCCTTTTTGTTTACTGCTTTTTTCGATTGCTTCTATTTTATCAGTTGTCAACGATTTTGTATCGTACAATAATCTTCCGATCAAAGTACTTTTCCCGTCATCTACACTTCCTGCTGTTGCTATTTTTAAAACGTCCATTCTAATTTATGTTGTTTCAGGTTTAAAGTTTCACGTTTTCTGTTGAAACTTATAATCCGTATGTTTTTGTTTTCTTGATTTTACTTTTAAATTTCGTTTGGAATTACACTCATAATTCAAAACTCATAACTCATAATTATTAAAAGTATCCCTGTTGTTTTCTTTTTTCCATCGCCGCTTCAGAACGTTTGTCATCGATTCTGGCTCCTCTTTCAGAAATAGTAGACGATCTGATTTCTCCAACTACTTCTTCTATTGTTGCTGCGTAAGATTCAACAGCTGCTGTACAGCTCATATCTCCAACGGTTCTGAAGCGAACAATTCTTTCTTCGATTTGTTCGTCTTCTTCTTGGTACACAAAAGGAGAATGCGACCAGATTAAACCGTCTCTCAAAAAAACTTTTCTTTTATGTGAGAAATAGATTGACGGAATCTCGATTTTTTCTTTTTCGATATAACTCCACACGTCTAATTCTGTCCAGTTTGAAATTGGAAAAACACGTACATTTTGCCCATTTTCAATTTTTCCATTCAAAATATCAAACAACTCAGGTCTCTGATTTTTTTCGTCCCATTGTCCGAAATCATCACGAACTGAGAAAATACGTTCTTTAGCTCTTGCTTTTTCTTCATCGCGACGCGCTCCACCAATACAAGCATCAAACTTAAATTCTTCAATTGCATCTAAAAGTGTTGTTGTCTGTAAGCTGTTACGGCTTGAATATTTTCCAGTTTCTTCCACCACTTTTCCTTCATCAATAGCATCCTGAACATTACGAACGATCAGCTCTAAACCTAATTCTTCTACCAATTTATCTCTGAAAGCGATTGTCTCAGGAAAATTGTGTCCCGTATCAACGTGCAAAAGAGGAAACGGAATCTTAGCAGGGAAAAATGCTTTTTGCGCCAAACGCACCAATGTAATAGAATCTTTTCCTCCAGAGAAAAGTAAAACCGGTTTGTCAAACTGTGAAATTACTTCTCTGAAAATGTATATCGCTTCACTCTCTAAAGCGTTTGTTTTTAATACTGAACTCATTGTTTTTTTGTTTGATATTTTGTTTGTGGATTTTTTTGTTTCAGGTTTAAAGTTTCAAGTTTTTCACCTAATCTAAAATCTCCACTCTTTATTCTATAATCTTTATTCTATGCTCTAGCAAAAAGTCTTGCCTCTTTCTTCTTGCTTCTAAAAAGTCTACTCTTTCTTAGCGCTATGCAAACCACACTCTTTATGACTTGATTCCCACCACCATCTTCCAGCTCTGATATCTTCTCCAGGGAAAATCGCTCTCGTACAAGGCGCACATCCAATGCTTACGAAACCTTGTTTATGTAAAGCATTTTGAGGAACATTGTTTTCTGACAAATACGTTTCAACTTCTTCTAAAGTCCATTTTAATAACGGATTGAATTTTATGATTTCGAAGTTTCCGTCATATTCAAACAAACTTAAATCTTGTCTGTTTTCTGATTGTTCTGCCCTTAAACCCGTAATCCAAACTGAGTTTCCAGCTAAAGCTTTTCGTAACGGAACTACTTTTCGAATAAAACAGCATTCTTTTCTATTTTCTACTGAATCGTAAAAGCTGTTTGGTCCCTTTTCCTGCAACAATTTTTCTACTGATGCCGCTTCTGGAAAATAAACCTCGATTGGTCTTTTGTATTTTTTTAATGTTTTATGAAAAACATCATACGTTTCCTGAAATAATCTTCCTGTATCTAAAGTAAACACCTTAATATCGGTGTTACTTTTTGCAATAAAATCAGTAATTACCTGATCCTCCTGACCGAAAGAAGTAGAAAAAATCACTTTTCCCGGAAATTCTTTTGCTAAAAAAACTAAGGTTTCGTCAAGCGAAAGAGCTGCAGTTTTCTCTAATAATTCTTGTACAATACTCGCACTCATAAATCTCTCCTTTCTAAAATTATCTTTTACAATAATTTAGATAATGTTTTTAAACTCAATATTATAATTAGAATCCCAACCGCAATCATCATTGGTTTTCTTTTAATTCTAGTCACTAAAAATGCCGCAATTGGCGCTGCAATAACCCCTCCAGCGATTAATCCGATTATAACCTGCCACCCATGAATTCCTCCAAAAAGCATGAATGTGATTCCGCTTGCAAATGAAATTGCAAACTCAGCAGCATTAACAGAACCAATTGTATATTTAGGGTTTCTTCCTCTTCCTAATAATGTTGAAGTTACGATTGGTCCCCAGCCTCCACCACCAACTGAATCCATAAAACCACCAAAAACAGCTAAAACGCCTAATTTTTTAGTTTTCTTTTTTTCAACATTTTTCTTCAACGCTTTTTTGATAATAATCGAAGCCAAAACAATCATGTAAACTGCAATAAAAGGCTTAATAACATCACCGTCAATTACATCAGACAATAAATAAGCTCCTGTAATAGAACCTAAAACTCCCGGAATTAATAAATGCTTTACCAATTTTTTATTGATGTTTCCGAAACGATGATGAGAAAGTGCCGACGCTCCCGTTGTAAACATTTCTGAAACGTGAACCGCTGTACTACTCACAACCGGCGGAACTCCATAAGCTAATAAAAACGATGTTGAAGTTGCTCCATATCCCATTCCTAAAGCACCATCTACTAATTGAGCAAAAACACCAATTAAAAAGAATGCTAAAAGATTTTCATCAAATCCTTGAACAAAACCATTCCACGAAAATTCAGCGTGATGATTATAAATTAGTGTAGCTACTAAACCTAACAACAAAAGTACAGGTATCACAACCCATAAATTTTCCTTTGACAAAGCATTAGACTTTACCGTTGTGTTGTTTAACTTAAGTTCATTTTCCATGTTTTAAGAATTTGTTTTTGCTCTTAAAAATCCATTACCCTATCGGCTTAGTAGATTACTTTGCAAATGTACTACATATTTTGAAATATCAAAATAATATATTTACTTTTTTACAATAGCTATTCTACTCTAAACCAACATAAAAGACATTTAAAGAACGATTAGTAAATTAATTTAACAAATTATGCACTGCTCCTTAAAATCTTAACAGCACAGCCTAATTTTGTGATTTGTAAAAATACACATTTAATCTCTACCAAATCTATAGGATAATTGTAAAAATGTTATTATTTTAGCGCCAAATTTTTTTTATGGATTTTCAGATTGGTCTTGTCATTGCAGGCTTAGTAGTTGGATTTATTGTTGGGTTAACCGGTGTAGGAGGCGGTTCTTTGATGACGCCAATTTTATTATACTTTAATATTCCGCCAACAACCGCGGTAGGAACCGATTTATTATATGCCGCGTTTACTAAAGCCGGAGGTGTATTTGTACACAACAAAAAAGGCAACATCAATTGGAAAATTACGGGTTGGCTGACTTTAGGAAGCGTTCCCGCCGCTTTATTGACATTATGGATTTTAAACAGCATAAAAACTGATATTGAAACCATCAATAGAGTTATTAAATACAGTTTAGGCTGGGCATTATTATTTACTTCTGTTGCTATTATATTCAAAAAAAGGCTTTTGAAATTTTCTCAGAAACATGCTGGTGATAAATTCCACAGCGAAAGCACTACTCAAAATATGCTGACTATTGGAATTGGAGTTTTATTGGGAGCTACCGTAACATTGACTTCTATCGGAGCTGGAGCTTTAGGAACTGTAACTTTATTTTTCCTTTATCCATTATTACCAACACCAAGATTAGTGGGAACTGAAATTGCGCATGCTGTTCCTTTAACTTTAGTTGCTGGAATCGGACATGCTTCGATGGGAAATTTAGACATTGGCTTATTAGGACAATTGTTAATGGGATCACTTCCTGGAATATATTGCGGAAGTATGTTAAGCGGAAAAGTACCCGATCAGTTTCTTAGAAATGCGATTGCAGTAATGCTTTTCTTAGCTGGATACAAATTGATATTTTAGTATTGAAAACATATAAAAACAGAAAGACCAATTCATGATTTGAATTGGTCTTTTTATTTGAATAAAGAGTAAATTCTAAAACGCAATATCTGCCAAAGAATTACTTTCTAATATTTTAAGTGTATTATCTCTAACCTCTGTCATTAAACGTCTTGCAGCACAGGTTGATTCATCATCGCAGTCATCGCATCTTTCGTAGAAATTATGGCTTGCGCAAGGCAATAATGCAATTGGCCCTTCCAGAATACGGTAGACTTTCGCCATGCTAATATCTTTTGGATCTTTTATCAAATAATAACCACCGCCTTTTCCTTTTTTCGCTCCAAGAAATCCTGAGTTTCTTAACAGCAGTAAAATACTTTCTAAAAATTTTATCGAAATATGTTCGCTTTTCGCAATTTCGGCAATCTGTACTGGTTCGTTATTTTCGCGTCTTGCTAAATAAGTCAAAGCTTTGATTCCGTATTTTGTCTTTTTTGAAAGCATGTTTATGTTTTAGATTACAGGTTTTCAAGAGTTAATTGATTGCTGCAAATTATTAAACAACAAAAATATGCTTTTTGTTCGAACAATCACAAAAGAATAAAGTTAAATTCTACTAAATCTATCAAACTACTTCTTTCTCTCCAATTAAATCAATCTGATAAAAGATTTCCATATCTTTTTCAAGTTCCCTTCTCACTACCACATGCGTTTTTGATATAGAATCATGCCAGAAACCGCCAGATTTTCCTAAAAAGGAAAATATATCAAAAGGAATTAAGCGACACAAGGTACGAACAAGAATCTTAACAAAGTTTGGTTTTGTACCATTTTCAGTAACAACCACAATACCCGCAGCAAACTTCCCCATGGTCGCACCAAAAAAACATTCCATAAAAAAATAATTTAGCATCAAAAAAGTAAAAAATGCTAAGTAAGTGGAATCAGTAATAAACCGATCCCAAACAGAGAATATATCCCAGTTAAAAATATTTCCGGTTATTACAATTATAAAACCAGAAACAAAAATTAAAATAAAAACAAAGATAAAATCAACAATACCACTTTCAAAACGCTTTCTATCTGAAGCTAGTAACTTTTTATCAAGAATGTAAATTCTATCGCTCATAAACTAATTGACATTAATATTCTCCGTCTAAAACAAAAGTATATTTTTTATAAAACAATCTTAAAAAAAAGACGATTTTGAACTGTAATAAATTTACAGCCAAAAATCGTCTTATTAAATCGAAAATTGAAATATATAATTAAGCTAATGCTTGTTTCAAATCTGCAATTACATCTTCAACAGTTTCTAAACCAACAGAAACACGAACTAAACCTTGCGTGATTCCAACTGCCAATTGATCTTCTTCAGATAATTTACTGTGTGTTGTAGAAGCTGGATGCGTAACAATTGTTCTTGTATCTCCAATATTTGCAGATAAAGAACAAAGTTGAATTGAGTTCAAGAATTTTCTCCCCGCTTCAATTCCTCCTTTAATTTCAAATGCGATAATGTTTCCACCAGCTTTCATTTGCTTTTTAGCAATTTCGTATTGTGGATGCGATTTCAAGAACGGGTATTTTACGCTGTTTACATTTGGATGGCTTTCTAAAAACTCAGCCACTTTTAAAGCATTTTCGCAATGTCTCTCAACGCGAACTGCCAATGTTTCTAAACTTTTTGAAAGAACCCAAGCATTAAACGGTGATAAAGCTGGTCCTGTATTTCTTGAAAACAAATAAATCTGTCTGATTAATTCTGCATCCCCAACTGTAACGCCGCCTAAAACACGTCCTTGTCCGTCGATTAATTTTGTCGCAGAATGGATAACCAAATGCGCTCCAAATTTAATTGGCTGTTGTAAATAAGGCGTTGCAAAACAGTTATCGATAATCAAAATCAGATTGTGTTTTTTAGCAATATTTCCTAACAATTCTAAGTCGATTACATCCACTCCAGGATTTGTTGGAGATTCGGCATATAATATTTTTGTGTTTGGTTTAATGAAACTCTCAATTGTTTCTGGCTTATTGATTTCGAAATAAGAAGTTTCGATATTCCATTTTGGGAAATAAGTCATAAACAGAGCGTGAGTCGAGCCGAAAACACTGCTTGCAGAAACAATATGATCTCCAGAGTTTAACAAAGCGGCAAAAGTAGAATATACTGCTGCCATTCCTGTTGCGAAAGCATAACCAGAATCGGCACCTTCCATTTTGCAGATCTTGTCGACAAACTCTGATGTGTTTGGATTGCTAAAACGGCTGTAAATATTTCTTTCTTTTTCTTCTGTGAAAGAAGCTCTCATATCTTCAGCATCTTCAAAAACGAAGCTTGATGATAAGTATAATGGCACCGAATGTTCTAAATATTGCGATCTTTCTAATTGTGTTCTGATGGCTTGTGTTTCAAAACCAAATTCTTCTGTATTCATTGTGTTGTTTTGTTTTTTTTTGTTTTAACACGAATTGCACTAATTAGCACTAATTCTATTTTATATAAATTTCACAGAGACTCACAAAGGAAACACAAAGCTTCACTAAGAATCAAAGCGAATTTCATTTCGAGAGGTCAAAAGAATTATCTAATTTTCTAATTATCCAATTCTCTAATTAACTAATTTACAAAGCTTCGTTGTTCAAGACAACTTTGTAACTAATTGTTGCTGTTGGTTCAACTGTTTTGGCAACTGAACAGTATTTTTCAAAAGAAAGCTGTGCCGCTTTTTTTGCTTTTTCTGGATTGATTTCTCCTTCTAAGTAGAAAACCACATCAATTTCCTTGAAAGGTTTTGCTTCTTCAATCTGAACGCGCGTTCCTTCAACCTCAGCATTAAAAGAAGTGATTTCCTGACGCTGTTTTTTTAAAATCGAAATCATATCGATAGCGCTGCATCCTGCAACACCCATTAATACCAATTCCATTGGACTTGCGCCTAAATCGCTTCCGCCAAATTCGGCTCTGCTGTCAACGTCAACTACGTGTCCGCGTTCATTTTTTACTTTGAAATGAAATGCGTCATTTACTCTGTTTAAAGTTACTTTCATTGTGTTGTTATTTTTTTGTTTTTTAATTCTTGTCATTTCGACGTAAGGAGAAATCACACTAGAAATTCCGCAAAGAATATCATCAATCTTTGTCGAGTTACGAGTGTGATTTCTCGTTCCTCGAAATGACAAACTAGGCTTACATATCTAAAATCTACAGCCTAAAATCTGCAATCTAAAATCGTTTACCCTTTATCAGACAATCTCAAAATATCTCCGAAAACTCCTCTCGCCGTTACTGCAGAACCTGCACCAGCTCCTTGAATAACGATTGGACGATCTCCGTAAGATTCTGTATAAATTTCGAAGAAAGAATCAGAACCTTTTAATCCACCTAATGCAGTATCTTTTGGCACTGAAACCAATTTAACTTCTAGATTTCCTTTGTCATTCTGCAAATCTCCAGACAATTCACCAATATATCTTAAAACGTGATTTGGTTGTTGATCTGCTTTCATTTTAGCATAAATTGGATCGAATTCTTTTAATTTCGTCAAGAAATCGGCAGCACTTCCTTCACGCAAGTGCTCTGGAATTAAATTCTGAATTGAGATTTCTTCAAATTCATTTTGCAAATCTAATTCTCTAGCTAAAATTAATAATTTTCTACCAACGTCATTTCCGCATAAATCCTCACGCGGATCTGGTTCTGTATATCCGTTATCAATTGCTTCCTGCAAAATTTCGCTGAAAGGCGCATCTTTCGCAGAGAAATTATTGAATAAATAACTTAATGTTCCAGAGAAAACTCCTTTTATTTTTGTGATATTTTCTCCTGAAAGGTGCAATAATTTAATAGTATCAATTAACGGTAAACCTGCACCAACATTGGTTTCGTATAAATAATTCTTTTGGTTTTCCGCCAAAGCTTTTCTCAATTCTTTGTAGAAACCATAAGTCAATGTATTCGCCACTTTATTAGAAGAAATCAAATCGAAACTGCTTTCTACAAGCGGAATATAATTTTCAACGAAAGTCGCACTTGCAGTATTGTCAATCGCAATTAAGTTTTCTAAATGGTGCTCATTAGCGAAAGCAATAATATCTTTGATGGTGTAAGCTTCACCTTTAGTTTCAATATCATTTTTCCAGTTGCTGGTAACACCGTATTTGTTTAAAAGTAATTTTTTAGAATTTGCTATAGCAAAAACATTCAACTTAATGTCTTTACGCTTTTCAATCGCTGCAGCCGATTCTAAAATCTGATTGATTAAAGTTCCTCCAACTAATCCGTGACCGAAAATTGCAATGTTGATTTTTTTAGAAACTCCAAAAATCTCTCCGTGAATTACGTTTAATGCTTTGTTTAACTCCTCTTTCTTAACAACTAAACTCACGTTTTTACCCGTTACAGTGTTGTTAAACAAAATCGGAACAATTTTATTTTTAATTAAAGCAGTGTAAGGTTTATGGAAAGTGCTCAAATCCTGTCCGATAATTGAAATTACCGATACGTTATCTGTAACTGTAATCTGATTTACATCTTTAGAATAAAAGTCATTTTCGAATTCTTTTTCTAATTCTACAACTGCTGTTGTTGCTTTATCAGTTGCAACCACAAGTCCGATTCCTCTTTCTGAAGAACCTTGAGAAATGATGCTTACACTGATA
Organism: Flavobacterium anhuiense; assembly: GCF_004151235.1. Lineage (GTDB taxonomy): Bacteria > Bacteroidota > Bacteroidia > Flavobacteriales > Flavobacteriaceae > Flavobacterium > Flavobacterium anhuiense_A. The sequence goes on along the minus strand of NZ_JUIV01000002.1, from coordinate 555,200 downwards.
TTATTATCTCCCATTACTTTAAAAATTCGGGCATCAACTCCCGCTTTTCCTAGCAATCCGCGTCCTTCAAGATTTACAAGAGAAACATTTTCTAAAACAGAAAGTGTTTTAATTCCTTCTTTTGAAGAATCTGAAGTAATTAAAGTTCCGCGATTTTCGTGGTTGAAAGTATTTAAAATTCGTAACGGAATATTTTTTTCCAATAATGGAATAATCGTTTTAGCATGCAAAATTGTAGCTCCAAAATTTGCCAGCTCATTTGCTTCATTAAACGATAAATATTCGATTTTCTTAGCATCTGCAACCAAATCAGGATTTGCAGTGTAGATTCCGTCTACATGCGTGAAGTTCTGCAATTCTTCAGCATTTAAATAATTTGCGATTAACGAAGCGGTATAGTTACTGCCATTTCTACCTAAAGTAGTTGTGTCGTTGTTGTTATTAGATCCAATGAAACCTGTAACTATATTAACCGTTTCTCCGTTATGTTCTTTAAAATAATTTACTACGTTTTTCTTTGAAAGCTGTTCTAAAGGTTGTGCATCACCAAATTTAGAATCAGTTTTCAGCAAATCTCTTGTATCCACAAAATTGGCAGGAATTCCTTTTTCTAGTAAAATAGCCGTCAATAATTTAGCCGAAAGCAATTCACCTTTTGACAAAATCTGATCTTTGATTTTTTTGCTGTAATCGCCAATTAAGCTTACTCCCTCAAAAAGTTTGTCTAAGACATTAAATTCTTCAGACAAATCAACCTGTGGGTAATCTGATATTTGATATTTTTTAAAATTCTCTAATAGTTCTTTATAACTGCCATTTTTAGCAGCAATGCTTAAGATAAATTCAAGCTCATCTGTCGCATTTCCGCGCGCAGATACTACAACGGCAATTTTTTCACCTTGATTTACTTTATCTGAAATGATTGAAACAACTTTGTTAAGTCCTTCTCCGTTTGCTAATGATTTACCTCCAAATTTTAATACTTTCATTTTTATTTCTTTATTGTTTCTGCCTTAAAAATGTCGGCAAGTAAATGATCTAATTGTTTGTACTCGATTAAAAAAGCGTCATGTCCGTGAACCGAATCAATTTCGCTGTAGAAAACATTGTCTTTAAACTTCTTCAATTCTTCATAAGTTTCTACGTTTTCTTTTGCTGTAAAAAACAAATCTGAATTGATTCCGATAATATGAATTGAAGCTTCTGTTTTAGACAATAAGTTTTCAAAACTTTCACTATTTCTAGTGATATCAATTGTTTTAAGCAACTGATTCATTAATTTATAAGAAGACAGCTGGTATCTTTTCTGCAACTTTTTTCCGTGATGTGCCAGCCAGCTTTCGATATTAAAAATCAAAAGGTCTTGATTGATTGTTCTTTGGAATTTTTCTTTGAATGATTCTGGCGAACGATAACAAAGCATGGCATGTATTCTGGCATCTTCAATTGGTTTTGAAGAATTGTTTAAAATCTGTTCTTGCAAGAAGCAATTGGCGATAAGCCAGTCTGTAGATTTCCAGTCGCTCGCAATCGGAATAAGATTTTCTGTAATATTTGGCGCTAAAGCTAAAATTTCCCAAGCAATTCCGCCACCAACAGAACCTCCGATAACTGCAAAAAGTTTTTCGATATGTAAAGCTTTTACACCTTCAACAAAGATTCTGGCAACATCTCTGGCTGTAAAATCAAGATAATTTTCGATTAAGAAAGAGTTGCTCCCATTTCCAGGAATATCAAAGGCTAAAATGGTATAAACAGCAGTATCGATGGTTTTACCTTCGCCAATTAAGTCATTCCACCAGCCGTTTTCGCCAGTCACCTGTGCATTTCCTGTTAAGGCATGATTAACCAAAACAATAGGCGCACTGTGCAAAGGTTGCCCTGCCAGCGTAAAACTTAATGGCATAGAATGATAAGTTGCACCACTTTCTGTGATGAAATCTTGAATTATAATGGGATTTGGTATATTTTCCAATTTCAAATCTGTTGTATTATTGATTTGTATATGGAAATATTAGAAAGAAAAACTAGGTTTAACTAGAAAAAATCTTGTTGTTATCTTTCCACGTTTGGCGTGGTAGAATGTAGCACCTTCTTCGTTTTACCGAAGGGTTGCTAAGGCTTCATCGGGTCTAATCCCTCGTCCTTTCTTTATAACATTTCAATATTTGTTTGAACTTAACGAGTGCAAATTAACTACTAATTTCTCTAACAAACAAATTTTATCTAAAAGTGTTTGTTAAATTTCTGAGACTTACTTTAGCAAAAACTATTATACGCAAAAATTTACCGAACAAAAATGCCCAGTAAAATTAAGCAGGTTTTACCCTAGTTTATGATGCTTCTTCCGTTTAGATAAAAAGCGTGTCATTTTCTTTTGAATACATCAAAAACAATAAAGAGTTTGGTGCTTTTTTCTTAGCTCCTTTACTTTCTTCTGTGATTCCAGCCTCTGTTATTCCGAATCTCGGATGAGCCAATTCGTTTGTTGGCGGCGGATTATTTTTTCTTGTCCTTCTGTTTTTCAAATTTGAAATTTTTTCTGCTAAGTAGTTCAATGTGCTCATGATATTAAGTTTTAGTTAAGTTGTGTTTTATAATCTTTATTTCTCGTTTATCTTTTTGTTAAATCGCTTTCTGGAATAAAAAAACCCTTTTGGATTTTTATGATACCAAAAGGGTTTAAGTTTTTACACTCACGTATACTTTTAGTATCAACAGACGTATGCGCAAATAAGCGCGACAGTAAACATCTTGTTCATCTGTAAGGATTTATTCATCTGTGATTTATATTGTATTTTATTTAAATTCTGCATTTGCATTAAATTAAAAAGCCTCCCAAAATTTCTTGGGAGGCTCTTACTATATTATTATTGTATTCTTACAATTTTTTTAAGCAATAGACACCCCAGCCTCGGTCTTAACCGAAATGGCACAAAACATTTTGTTGACTTTTAAGTTCATTTGATTTCTAGTAGTTTTTGGGTATAACAAATATGCAATTATTTTTTTTATTACACAAATTAAATTCAAGAATTTAATTACAAAAATCGTTAAAAATCAGTTTTTTAACGTCAAAAAACATCTTACAAAAACGAAAACGAAATAATACAAGTAAAAAACTTACAAAACAAGCTTAATTTTCTTCATAACTCCATTTGACAAATCAATTTATCAAAGAACTTTTTACTTTTTTCTAAAAAAATTAAAGCCAAACTGCTTCTTTGCTTCTAATTTTTTCTGCAATTTTTAAGATGTCAGTTATAATTCCTCTCGAAATTGCCTGCTTGCATGGCGGAGCACTCTGAATTACAATTGGAATATCGACGTAAGATTTGGTATAAATTTCAAAAATAGTGTCAGATCCTTTCAATTGTCCAATTGGAGAATCTAGTGGTTCCGAAATTAATTTAGCTTCTAAAGTGCCTTTTTCTACATCAAATTCTCCTACATATCTAAGCACATGATTTTCTGCTTGAGTGATTTTGGCAATTTTAAAAGATTTATCTACAGCCTCTTTGTCGAGCACTCCGTTTTTTTCTAAATGCTCTTCCGTTATAAAGGGTTTGATTTTAATGTCTGAAAGCTCAAAATCTTTTCCAATTTCTCGCGCCAATATCAAAAGTTTTCTTGCCGTATCATTTCCAGAAAGATCTTCTTTAAAATTTGATTTCATTAATCCCAAAAGGCTTGTGTCTTTTAGAACAGATGAAAAAGAAACTTCTTCTGATGAAAATCGATTAAAGACATAACTCAAATTATCGGAGAAAACACCTCGAATCTTCGTAATTTTTTCGCCCGAATAATACAAATCTCTTAAGGTCTGTAAAACAGGGATTCCAGTTTCGACCGAGGTTTCATACAAAAACTCTTTATCATACTTTTTAAGATCTGCTCGCAGTTCTTTATACAAGTCAATCGGAAGCGTATTAGCTTTTTTGTTTACTGCTACAATATTGAATCCGTTTTTGATTAGCGTATTATAATGTTTCACCAATTCATCACTCGCTGTTGCATCTACGGCAATTAAGTTTTCAAATTCGTTTTCTTGTGCAAATTCGACAATATCTTCTACTTTAAAAGGAACTGCCAATTGTCTAAAATTGGTTTCCCAAGAATAGCTTACACCTTCTTTCTCAAAAAAAGCAACCGTCGAATTGGTTATTATTGGAAAATGAAAATCGATGTTTTTACTTTCAAGGAAAAACTCCTGACTTTCGATAATCTGATTAATCAAAGTACTTCCGATATTGCCAATTCCGAAAAGGATAATGTTTATTTTAAGCTTTGACATAATTTCTAACATTTTAAATATTTTACCACATAAGTAATATAAGTTTATTTAATTGGGGCGTTTATTATTTAAACGTCTTCTTAAGTTAGACGCACCGCTGTGCGTCTCCACTAAAATGCACTTATATTCCTTATATGGTTTAAATTTTATAAAGATGCTTTTCATAAAAAATCACCTTTAGCAAAACCACTCGCTAAAGGCAATTTTTCAAACAAAAAACAAAAAAACCTAATTTTTATTGATGCTGAATTGAGAAAGCGAAACGCTCTCAAAAACAGTTTGCAGATCTGTAATTAAATCTTCGATATCTTCAATTCCAACAGATAGACGAATCAAATCTTTAGAAACTCCTGTTTCTATTTGTTCCGCTTCTGTCAATTGTTGGTGTGTAGTGCTTGCTGGGTGAATAATCAGTGATTTTGTATCACCAATATTTGCTAGCAGAGAGAATAATTTGGTGTCGTCTACTACTTTTTTAGCAGCGTCAAAACCTCCTTTTAATCCGAAAGTGATAATACCGCTTTGTCCTTCTGGCAAATATTCTTTGGCCAAAGCATTGTATTTGCTAGATTTTAAACCTGGATAATTTACCCAGACTACCTCATCTTGTTTCTCTAACCATTCGGCTAGAGCCAAAGCATTTTCACTATGTTTCTTAATTCGGATTGGAAGTGTTTCTAGTCCCTGAATAATCTGAAAAGCATTAAATGGACTCAAAGCAGCACCAAAATCACGCAACCCTTCAATTCGAGCTTTTGCTATAAAAGCCACATTTCCTAAGGCTTCATGATATACTAATCCGTGGTATCCTGCAGATGGCTCGGTAAATTCTGGGAATTTTCCGTTTGCCCAATCAAAGTTTCCAGCATCAATGATAACGCCTCCTAATGAAGTTCCGTTTCCTGCGATATATTTTGTTAAGGAGTGAATTACAATATCGGCACCATATTTAATTGGGTTTAATAAATAAGGTGTCGCAACTGTATTATCTACTATAAATGGCACTTTGAATGCTTTGGCTTCTGCCGAAATTGCTTTTAAATCTAATACATCCAATTTTGGATTCCCAAGAGATTCAACAAAGAAAGCTCTTGTATTTTCTTTTGCTGCTTTTGTAAAATTTTCAGGCTTTGACGGATCTACAAATGTGGTTGTGATTCCTAATCTTGGCAGTGTAACTTTTAAAAGATTATACGTTCCGCCGTATAAACTGTTTGAAGCCACGATATGATCTCCTGCTTTTAGCAAAGTCAATAAAGTTGTTGAAATTGCAGATGCTCCAGAAGCTGTTACTACTGCTCCAATTCCGCCTTCAAGTGCCGCCAGTCGCTGTTCCAAAATATCGTTTGTCGGATTGTTAAGTCTCGTGTAGATAAATCCAGCTTCGGCAAGACCGAACAGATTGGCTGCATGATCTGCATTATTAAATACGTATGAAGATGTCTGATAAATTGGCACGGCTCTAGTTCCTGCGTTTTTAGTTACGTCGTGTCCTGCGTGTAGTGCGTTTGTTGCAAATTTTTGTGTACTCATGATTTCTTAGTTTTTTAGGTATTGTTAATACGTTTATATATTGTAATTGATATTGATTTTTAGAAATTGATTTAAGCTAAAATGTCTTCAGCTTCTTCTTTAAGATCATATAGATGAAACAATAAAGATTTCTCTGTTTTTCTCTGCTTTGCAGGATCATATTTTAAAGTTTCAGTTGATGATTCTTCCGAATTATTATTTCTTAATAAGTATTGAAATGCGATTGTATTTATATCTAGTGTATTCATGATTTAAAATTTAAAATGTTGGAAATAAAAAAGCCCTTTCGGATGGCGACCAAAAGGGCTTATAGTTTAACTATAACAAAGATTGTCTCTTTCACTTTTGGCAACAGCAAATTGGGATGCACATTTGCATCATCTCACAACACATCATATTTCTTTTTGCTATTGTTTTCATTTTATTTAAAAATTGAATTTGACTATTTTTTTTAAACTCGACTAATTCGATAGAGTAAATGTAATAAGTATTTTTTTAACGACCAAATTAAAATGGAAGTTTTATATTATTTTTTTTTAAAATCTCTTTCAAGCCTTTATTTAAAAGACTTGAAAGAAATTATTTTAATTAAAATTTAAAGCTTAAACGCGCAAAACCAAATCTTCCGTTTAATCCAAATTGAGAAACTGCTCTTGAATAAGCAAACTGATTCGCATTTGTCAAATCTGTACTTGGCGCTGGTGACAAAGTTGGAGTTGTATTTGTAAAAGCTGGAGTTGCAGGATTATTTCTGTCTGGATAAACATCTCCTATATTATTAACTCCAATTGTAGCTCTCAAATGCTCGTTGATCTGATATCCTAAAGATAAATCGGTAACCAATTTTGCGCTATATTCTGGATGTTCATATACAGAAGAAAATCCATCTAGATTAACATCTGTTGCTCCTGGATCGGTAACTTTTCCAAAATAGCTGTTTCTTAAATAAATATCCAGTTTTTTAATATTGAAAGTCGTCATCAAATTGGCTTTCAATTTCGGAATCGCTTCTTCTAAATATACTCGGCTTGATTCTGGAAAGAAAGAATAAATGTAAGGTTCTCCTCCTGCATTGACTATAGATTGCGGAATATGCAAATCTCCTACTCTTTTGGTTTCGTTGAAACTTAATGCAAAATCGTTTCTAATTGTGAAATCCTGAATTACATCATATTTCTGAGAAATTACCAAATCAATTCCTTTTGTTTCAGAATCGATTCCGTTTGTCCAAAACGAAGCTCTTTCTACACCTTTCAAATCAAATGCCTGCTGAAATAAAGTCAATGCCTCAGCTTGTTCTGAAGAAGTTGCCGCCGCTATCTGTGCATCTGTTGGTCTTGAATATTGTCCAGACAACACAATTCTATCGTTAATTCTTGTAAAATAAGCATCAGTTGCAATGGTTATGTTAGCTTCAGGAATTTTGAATGTAAATCCTGTACTGATGCTTTTTGATTTTTCTGGCTTTAAACTTTCAATTCCAATGCTTTTTGCTGCTTGCGAATCATTGGTAAAATAACCAACTTGGTATGGAGCACCGTTTATAAACTGTGTTGAACTAGACTCAAAATATCTTTGCTGTAAAGAAGGCGCTCTAAAACCTGTTTGTCCAGAAATTCTCCAATTGATATTTTCATTTAATTTTAAAAGAGAAGCCAATTTAAACGTAACCGTGTTTCCAAAATCTGAATAGTTTTCATAACGCGCTGCTCCATTTATAAGCCATTTTTCAGTGGCATTCAATTCTAAATCAACATAAGCCGCACCACTTTGTCTGTCTTTTTCTTTAGCATCTGAAGGCTGGAATCCTGAAAATCCTTGCGCCCCTGCTCCACGTTTGTTTCCGAAGAAGTCTGTTACAATTAATGGTGAATTGCTTGGCAGAATTCCTGAAACTAAATTTCCGTTTACATCATATAATCCGTAAGAAGCTTCTTCTCCTGCTTTAATTTGGTAATTTTCGTATCTGAATTCACCTCCAAAAGCAACGTTCAGTCCAGAAAGAACATCTAGTTTTTTACTAAAATCCAAATTGGTTGTGCTTTGTAAAAACGAAACTTTTCCAGCATCAAAACTAAACGGAGAGTTTGTTCCTAAAGTTGCATTGATCGTATTATTTACATCATAATTAAAAGAGTTTGTTCCTAAATTGGTGCTTAAATCGGTATCAAATCCAAATAATTGCGTGTTAACCCCAACAGCCGCAGAAGCATCTAAAATTTTTGATTCAATTTCTGGCAAGAATCCATTTTCATACACTTGCGTGAAAGTCCCAGAACCGTTTGGCAGTCTGTTAAATGCATATGATTTACCGCCTCTATAAGAAACACCTCCAAAAGAATATAATGAAGTGATTTCGCTCAAAGGATATTTAGCATTAAAATACAATTGTCCTGTTGCCAATTCTGACTGCCCAACACTCATATTATAATCACTTCTCTGCTGACCTCTATAAGCCAGTTCATTATTCGTCACATCAAAATTTAAAGCCGTCTGCATCTGTGCAATTGTCGATGCTGATGCAATAGCGTTTTGCTGTGCCGTTGTAAAATAACTTACTTGCGGTGCATATTGTTTTAGTGATGATAAAATCTGAGCTGAATTTGTAGTTGTATTAATGTTGCTAAACAAAGAGTTGATTTCTACTCCATCTTGCGCAGCTCTATTTTCAACCGCATTGTAAGCATTAAAAATTGGGTTGCTTCTAATTCCTGCTCTACTTGTTGCTTGTCTTGTTACTGCAGTTCCCGTAACATTTAAGAAACTTCCTGGTTTGCCTAATGAAGTTCCGTAGTTTAAATCGATTTGGGCGGTTTGTCCGTCTGCTCCTCCTTCAAAATTATTTGATCCAGAAGATAGATTGGCTCCGTATTGAATTCCTCCTGTCAAATAATTAGTATTTTTCTTTAGAACAATATTAATAACTCCGGCAATTGCATCAGAACCATATTGCGCGGCAGCTCCATCTCTTAAAACTTCAATTCTTTCTATAGCAAAAGACGGAATGGCATTTAAATCTGTTCCCACAGATCCCCTTCCCGGCGATCCGTTTATGTTTACCAAAGCACTGGTATGTCTTCTTTTTCCGTTTACTAAAATTAAAACCTGATCTGGTCCTAATCCTCTTAATTGGGCAGGATCAACGTGGTCTGTTGCATCTGCTGTAGATGTTGGGTTACTCGTAAATGATGGAGCAACATAATTTAAAATCTGCGTTACGCTGGTTTGCGGTGCTCCTTTTGTTATTTCTGATACGTTAAAAACATCAACCGGAACTGGTACATCTGTTTTAACTCTGTTTTTACTTCTTGATCCAATAATAGTAACTTCAGACAGTTCGTTGTTTTTTAAACTATCTTGCTCTTTTTTATTGTCTTGAGCATAAAGTCCTGAAAATGTCACAAGACCTAAAACGATTAGTACATTTTTCTTCATTTCTTCTTTACTGATTAATTAGTGTTTTTGGCTTAAAAAAAATCTTACAGCTTTTATTTTTTGAATAAAAAAACCTCTGCGGTTCGGCAGAGGTTCTATTTATATATTTTGAAAAATATTTACAATAGTGTCTCTGCGGAGAACTCCGGCATCTTACAAGACATCATATTGCAAACTGTAAATTTCATTTGTTTCTTTTGTTTTAACGGGGCAAAGTTGCGAACTATTTTTTAATCGACCAAACAAAAAACCAAATATTTTCTATTACCCTATCAAAATAGTATGTTATTGTTAAATTTCTGCTAGAAAAAATAAAAAAAGTTGAACTTTAATTTGCAAATCAAAATGGTTTCATACCTTTGCACCCGAAATAGAGGAAAAATTTGAACTGATTGCAACCTCTTCATAATGAAATGGTTTCGTTATGAATGCTGAAAGATTCATTTCAGCAGTAAAAAATGCTAAAGCAGGAACCCTCCTTTAGCCCTTTTTAGCAATTATTTCCTCGCTTAAATTTAAAATTAATACATTTTTATTACATTATTATGGCTTATTTATTTACGTCAGAATCTGTTAGTGAAGGGCATCCAGACAAAGTTGCAGATCAAATTTCGGATGCATTAATTGACAACTTTTTGGCATTTGACGCTGACTCAAAAGTAGCTTGTGAAACATTAGTTACAACTGGTCAGGTAATTTTAGCAGGTGAAGTAAAATCGAATACTTATCTTGATGTTCAGCAAATTGCACGTGAAGTAATCCGTAAAATTGGATATACTAAAAGTGAATATATGTTTGAAGCGAATTCTTGTGGAATTCTTTCAGCTATTCACGAGCAGTCTGCAGATATTAACCAAGGTGTTGACAGAGCTAAGCCAGAAGAACAAGGTGCTGGAGATCAAGGAATGATGTTTGGTTACGCTACAAACGAAACTGAAAACTTCATGCCATTGGCACTTGATTTATCTCATAAATTATTACAAGAGTTAGCAATTTTAAGACGCGAAAACAAAGAAATCACGTATTTACGTCCAGATGCTAAATCTCAAGTAACTTTAGAATACAGCGACGATAACAAACCAACTCGTATTGATGCGATTGTTATCTCAACTCAACACGATGATTTTGATGAAGAAGCTGCAATGTTGGCTAAAATCAAAAAAGATATTATCGAAATCTTGATTCCAAGAATTATCGCTAAAAACCCAGAGCACGCTCATTTATTTAACGATAAAATCAACTACCATATTAACCCAACAGGAAAATTCGTTATTGGAGGACCTCACGGAGATACTGGTTTAACAGGAAGAAAAATCATTGTTGATACTTACGGTGGAAAAGGTGCTCACGGTGGTGGTGCATTCTCTGGAAAAGATCCAAGTAAAGTAGATAGAAGTGCTGCTTATGCAACTCGTCATATCGCTAAAAACTTAGTTGCTGCTGGTGTTGCTGACGAAATCTTAGTTCAGGTTTCTTACGCAATTGGTGTTGCTGAGCCAATGGGAATTTTCATTGAAACTTATGGAACTTCTAAAGTAAACTTAACTAACGGTGAAATCGCTAAAAAAGTAGAAGCTATTTTTGATATGCGTCCTTACTTTATCGAGCAAAGATTAAAATTAAGAAACCCAATCTATAGCGAAACTGCTGCTTACGGACACATGGGACGTAAACCAGAAACTGTTACTAAAACTTTCTCTGCTCCAGGCGGAAATGAAAAAACAGTTACTGTTGAGTTGTTTACATGGGAAAAACTTGATTTTGTTGACCAAGTAAAAGCTGCTTTTGGATTGTAATTCAGACTTATAGACTAACTTAGATTATTAGACATCTAGATTAGCTAAACATAAAAAGCCGATTTCTAATTCTAGAAATCGGCTTTTATTTTATACTGATAATTCTTTATTAATATGTTCCGTTACTCATTTTAGTTAGAACTTCCTTCATTTGATTTGCAGTTTCTTCATCAACGTCACTAGTAATAAATTTTACTGCTAAAACCTGTGTTTCGATAGCTTTTTGTGTCTGTCCGTCTTTATAATACAATTGCGCTAAAGTATCTAAATAATACGGATTGTTTTTAGATATTACTAAACTATATTCAGACCATTTAATAGCCTGTTTAATAAAGTTTGAGTTCTGTGGTTTTAATACAACTGCCCATGCCGCGTTATTGCAAATATCTGAGTGGTAAAGTTTAAACGAACTCCATCCATCATAAGAATAACTTGAGCTAGAATCTAAACCTCCAAAAATGGCGTCTAATTTTTCTATTGGACTTGGCCCAGCTAATGTATTATCAAAATACGCACTGAATTCTTTCAAATATCCAGTATTAGAACCATCCTGATCTTCAAGCTGGCTTAAATAATAAAAATAATTTCTGTAAGCATCAAAATTTCCTTTTCCAGATGCGATGATCTTTTTGTAAACAGAATTGATTTTTTCTTTATTCATTTCCCCTGTAAGTCCATCTTGAGAAGCGTACAGATTTTGCTGTAAGGCATTAGAAATTTCAGAAACAGCACTTCCTATATTATGAACTTCTGGCGCACTATTATTGAAAGCAACTTTATTATTCTCAATATCATCAGAATGTTTTAGCAAATAATCTATTGCTAGAAAATCGGTATCATTAAGAATTCTGTCTTGATTAAAAAGCTGTTTTGTAAATCCTTGATTTTTGATTTCTTTTATAATAGTCTCAGCCAAATACATGTTTACAGCTTTATCTTTTTGGTGCGCTTCAATCATTTTTTTCCATGTTTGAGCTACTTCTTTTTGGTCTAAAGCCGTTTTTTTAATTACAAAATCAGTAGAATTAGGATCGCTTACTGAATAATCTGAATCATAATCATAAGACGTTTCTAATAAAGCCGCTTTATTAAAAGCATTAATTAAATCTGCATCTGAGGCTTTTTTGTTCGTTAAAACTTTATCTATAGAAAGGAAAGCATTTGCTTTTTGAAGTTTTCTATACAAATCGCCATAATAGCTAAACTGATATTGTTGCGCTGTTAAATCTGATTTTGCAACAGCAAGTACATCACCGTTACCGTTTAAAACCAATACGCTCGGATCATTGGTTATTTTATTGTTTTTCAGCCATTTTTTATCATCGGCTCCAGCCAAATAATAATTGTAGGTATCGTATAATGCATTATACGAATCATACATATTATATCCCGTTTGAGTTTCTTGTTCTTTTACAAAAGCATCAAAACCTTCCTTAGCCGATTTATTCTTGCTGTCAACCACAACTACCAAAAATTTGTTGCTGGCTGTTTTGGTAGATTCTATTGCCTTTTTTAGATTGTCTTCTATTTTTAGTTTAAAATCGTATTTGGTATAAGAAGCTGGAGGATCAATAGGATAAGCTGCTGCAGGTACCGCAGTAGTATCAACTGGCAGACTATTATATATGCTATCTACTACAGCACTTCCATAAGAACCGTAATCAGGATCTTTCCCTGGATAAGTCCAGTTTGCAACAGACTGTGTTTCTATAGGAGTCACTGTCGGAGCCTTAGCAGGCTTCTCATCTTTTTCGTTCACAAACACTAAAGGATCTTTTCCTGCTTGATCAGAAATTTTTAATTCTTTTGTATTCTTATCAAAAGATCCAACAAGATTTAAATCGCTGAGAACTGCCAAATCATAATTGATTGTTATCTCTGAAACATCTTTTGGCAATGCATATTTATTAACATCACTTTTCCCATTATAATCCTCATAAACCAAATAAAGGAAATCCGTTTTTTCTATTTCAAAATCCAAATCTGTTTTGATATATTCAGGATCTACTTTCGTTTTTATATCTAAAAGTCTCTGGTATTGAACAGATTCTGTTCCTTTTTGAGTTCCTATGTAAAAAGAATAATAAGACGGATTCAAAAACTTAATCTTAATTTTTTTTGCTTTTTTATCTTTAGCAAAAGAAAGATCAAATCTATTATCTATGGTATTTTTACTTTTCAAGAAAACTAAAGAATCTCCTTTAATTTCATATCCTCCCGAATAAAAAACCAATTCATACTTATTATCATCCAATAAATTTAATTTGATTTTTCCTCCTTTATTTGTAGATAAATAAGTTCCTTTTTCTATTCCATTTGTTTGGGCGAAAGAGATAGAAATTCCGGCAAATAGGAGTGATAAACTCCAAATAAAATTGCGCATAACTACATGTTTTGTTGTTAATAATATAGCGCAAAGATATCTGATTCTTCTTTAAACAAATCACAAAAAATCATAATATTTGCAGTTAAAATACTACAAATTATATTTCATTGAAAATATGATATAACGCGGCTGCACAGTGTATTGCGAAACTCTTGTAGAGAATTGTGAGAAGCTGTCATCGTTAAGATATTTTGTGTTCAACAAATTGGTTGCCGAGATTTTATATTCCCATTTGCTGTTCTTTTTTTGATAAATTAAACTAGCGCTTAAAAAATCATATTCATTATCAACTGTTTTATCGCCATTATAATAATGGTAAAATTCATATTCTGAAACAAAAGAAAAACTATCCAAGAAGTAATAATCTAATCTTGCAAATGGTTTATCAGTGTAAAAGGTTGAACCACTGTATTTATTCACCAAAAGATTGTAGCCGAATTCAATATTTGGAAGATTTTTATAATTTGTTGAAGCTCGAACGGTGTAGCTTTGGCTGAAACTTTCTGTTGTCGACAATTGATTGTTCTGAATATTATTGAATTTCGACCAATTAAAACTAGCATTTGCAGAAGCTTTATAATTCTTTAAAAACGAACGCCCATAATTTCCCATTCCGCTAAAAGTCTCATCGGCCAAATTGGAATTATAAGGAACTGAAGATTGGTTAATTCCGTCAAAATTGGCTTTTGTTTTAATAGCATCTACTTTTCTGGTGTAAGTTGCATTGGCAAAAATGTTCTCAAAATTGAACATGTTATACTTGAAATAACGAAGCGAATGCACTTGTGAAGTCGCATTTTCTAAGAAACGATTTCCGCGAAACAAACTGCTATAATTAGACAAAACATAACCCGCAGCCAACTGATTAATGTCTGTAAAATCGTTTGTTAGAGAAAAATTATACGTTAATGTTTCTGATTTCTTGATTTGATACAAAGCAAAAAAATCTGGAAGCACTTTCGTGAAATCCTGGGAATAATCGGTTCCTAATTGTCCGTTTGTCATTTGATACGTATGAAAGCTTACTCCTGGCGTAAATGTAAATTTTCCTGTGAGGATTTTATAATGAAAGCCCACAAAAGCATCATTAAAACGATAATCTACATCATTATTATTTTGAGCATTATTCAAATCGTTTCTCGTTCCATTATCTAACATTTGGAAAATGTGAGAATTAAAGTTCTGATATGAATACGTATTTCCTAAAGTAATATTGAAATTACTTTTTGGTGTCACCATATAATAATAATCCAGTTTTGCATCCAATTTATTGGTTTTCACAAATCGGTCTTGATTATAATCATTTCTGTTTTGTCCCGAAATATATCCTGATAAATCAAAAGGAAGTGTTTGCAGGTTAGCATTATAAAAAGGATTTTCGTCCTGATATAAATGCTGCATTTCAAAAGCAAAGATATTTTTAGTGCTTTGCGTATAATACAAACTCAAATTCTGATTAATCGAAGTAGGATCTTGTTTTTTTGTTGTAAAAATATCTTCTGAAGTCGCAGCGTTTTGAACAATCTGTTCTCTAAACAAATCTGAGTATTCTTCTTGTTTAGTAAGTTTGGTTAAAATATCATAATCAAACTGAAATTTGTCGCTTGGCTTATAGGTTGAGCTTAATTTAAAAAGTCCCAAATTATTTTTTTGGCTGGTATTTTCGTTACTTTTCTGTTGATCACCAGAATCTAAAATTGTTGTTTGCGATTTGGTTTCTAAATCGGTTTTTGAAGTTGAAAGAATTCCGAAACCGCTAATATTCCAAGCTTTGTTGACTGAATAAGCAAAGTTTGTTGCGCCAAATTTTGTTTCAATTTCTTTTGCACGATTATTACGCAATAACGAAATTCCTAAATCATTTGAAGAAACATTAAAACTGCTTCCGCCTTTTTTCATCATATTTTTGAATCCTCCTGTAAACTTAAAGTAATCCTGAGCTGTAAGAGGCAATTCGCCAATATTATTAAAATTAGTAATTAAATTAATACTGTATTTCGGACTGTAATAGAACAGTTTTGGATTAATGATATATCGACTATCCAATTCTGCAACACCAATTCCTGCGGTCACATCTCCAAACCAAAAGTTCTTTTTTCCTTCTTTCAACTTAATGTTCATCGCCACATTTTCTTGATCGTTTTCTAAACCTTTTAATTGGCTTATTTCGTTATAATTTCTTAAAACCTGAACTTTATCAATTGCATCGGCCGGAATATTTTTGACGCCTAATTTGGTATCTCCGTCAAAAAAATCTTTTCCCTCAACCATCAATTTGCTGACTTTTTTTCCTTCAACTTCAATTTCTCCATCGGCATTTACCTCAACTCCTGGAAGTTTCTTTAAGACATCTTCAAGCTTTTTTTCTGTTCCAGATTTAAAAGAATCAGCATTGTAAACAATTGTGTCACCTTTTATAGAAACAGGCATTTCTCGAACAATTTCTACGCCTTCCAACTCGATTCCTGCACCATCCAAAACAATATTCTGAGTCATATTTTCAGACTTAGTCGATACTGCAATTTCTTTAGACTTCATTCCCAAATAACTTATTTTAATGGTATAAGCTGTATTGGGTTTCAAAGTCAGCTGAAACTTCCCTTTATCATTGGTAATCCCATAAGAATCCATTGCTTTTGTACCATTATTAATAGCCATAATATTGGCCATTTCTAAAGGATTTTTCTGTTCATCCTGAATAAAGCCATCAAAGCGAACACTTTGAGAAAAGCATATAGAAGTAAAAAGTAAGGCAAATACAAAAAGTGTCTTATTCATTATAAGAATATTGAAAGTTTGGGCCCGAGCGATAGCGAACAGGCGAAGCAATTTGGATTTTGGATTTTGAAAATTGGAATTTTAAAGATATTATCTTCCCATAGGAGGAGGTCCGCCAGCACGACCGCGATTCATCTCTCTAAATTCTTCCATCTTTTTAATTACCGTTTCGTCATATTCTTTCTGAGAAACTACTTTTCCTTTTTTAGAAGGTTTTATTTCTACCTTATCTTTGGCATTCAAAACAATTTTCGAACATAAAATAGTCGTTGTCCCATCGTTGATTTCTAGGATTAATCCCGGAAGTCCCCAATAATTTTCTGGTCCTTGATTGATCGGAATTTCTGGCGTATACCAAGCTGTCACGACAATTTCTTTTGGAATTTCAAAATTGTCTGCAAAATTGGTCTTTGTCTCGCCCGAAGTCTTTTTTACTTCATCCTTTTTATCATCGTTGTTTTTAGGTCTAAAGTTTCTGAAATCAGTTTTGCTAGCCTGTTTTACTGCTGTCGCTTTGAAGCAATTGTAACCACCAATTTGCTTGGTTTCTTGTTCTAATTTCCATTCTAATTTTGGAAGAGAATCTACAACAAGAAATTCCTTGCCCATAAATTCTTTATCGACTGTATACGTTTTTGCCTTTACATCTTTATAAAAAGTACCGCCACCGCCAGTAAGCGAGCCAAACATAACTCGAAAACCTCCCTGCTGTTGGCCAGGCGCTTCTAGCTTTTCTTCTTCTTTATAAATTGATGCTACTTTATCGAAGTTTAAAATGAATGTTTTTTCGAGCATTTTTTTCATACGCTCTTCCATATTTTTCTGCATTTCTGGAGTAATATCTCTATTGCCACGCATTCCTTCAAATTTTGGCGCTTGGGTTTTAGACTCGTAAACAGCCATTCCCTGAAAATCTTTTTGAGCTTGAATTTGACTAGAAACAAGCAATAAAGTAATATAAAAAAATATCTTTTTCATTTCATTTTCTTTAAGTGAGTAAATCCGACAAAACTTACATTCAAATGTATTATTTATTTTAAAATTCAAAAAACTAAATATATAAACGGCATTAAGGTATAGATAGAACCGCTTATTTTTTAGACTATTAGATTAAAAAAGGTTTAAGACTTAAAATTGAAATTTAAAGAAGAGTTTTTTGTAATTTGGTGCTCTTGTAAAATAATTTCTAATGCGTAAAACTGTGCAAAAAATTTTATCCTCCATATTTCTTTTCTGCACTTTCCATGCGCTTTCTGCTCAGGATTTGAGTATAAATCCAACTTTAATTTCTCAATACAAAAATACTTCTGATGCTTTTTTAGGATATGATGCTTTTGGATATTCGTATCAGATAACCAATAATGTTTTCAGTAAAACTAAAGGAAAAGAAATCTTCGAGTACAAGAATGTTTCTTTAGGAAAAATTACGAAAGTTGATCTTCAAAATCCGTTGAAAATTGTTCTGTTTTATGAAGATTTCAATAGTGTGGTTTTATTGGACAATCAATTAAATAAAATGACCGAAATTAATTTTTCGCAGAATGCCACTCCAATTGTAGTAAGTGCGATCGGAATGTCTACTCAAAATCAACTATGGATCTACAATACTTTAAACCAGCAAATTAGTCTTTTTGATTATTTAAAAAATGAATACAAAACCGTCTCAATTCCGCTGACGGAACCAATTCAATATTATCAAACCGATTTTAATACTTTCTTTTGGGTTGACAAGAAAAACAATTGGTATTCTTGTGACATTTTTGGGAAAATTACTTCGCTAGGAAAAATAGCCGACTTTGATAAAATTGCCATTGTTAATTCTTCTCAATATCTTTTCAGTAAGGATAATTTATTGTATTTTAAAGGTTTCAATAAACCAAATCCAGAAGTAATTTCTGAGATTAAAATTTCAGAAAAAACCTTTGACAATTTTTATTACAAAGACCAAATTTTATCTATTTTTACAGCTACAGATATATCAAATTATAAAATCGTAACACCGTAATGCACATAGCAATAGCAGGAAACATAGGCGCAGGAAAAACAACTTTGACCAAATTATTGGCGAAACATTTCAAATGGGAACCTCATTATGAAGACGTAGTTGATAATCCGTATCTGGATGATTTCTATCATCAGATGGAGCGCTGGTCGTTCAATCTTCAGATTTATTTCCTAAACAGCCGTTTCCGTCAAGTGCAGCAAATTCGCGAAAGCGGTAAAAAAATCATCCAAGACAGAACGATTTATGAAGATGCGCATATTTTTGCACCCAATTTATATGCGATGGGATTAATGACAAGCCGTGACTTTGAAAATTACACGTCTTTGTTTGAATTAATGGAATCTTTGGTAAAAGCTCCAGATTTATTGATTTATTTAAGAAGTTCTATTCCAAATTTAGTGGGGCAAATCCACAAACGCGGACGTGAATATGAAAACTCTATTTCTATCGATTATTTAAGCCGTTTGAACGAAAGATACGAAGCTTGGATCCAGACTTATACTAAAGGAAAACTTTTAATTATTGATGTTGACAATATCAATTTCGTTGACAATCCAGAAGATTTAGGAGATATCATTAATAGAATTGATGCTGAATTGAACGGATTGTTTTAAAACAAAGAATTTACCCGAAATAAAAAATGCCTCTAAAATTATTTAGAGGCATTTTCGTTTTCATGAAACTTTGTCAAAGTTTTAAACTTTAACAAAGCTATTATTTCGCAGCTTCAACTTTCGCTAAGACTTCTTCTTCGGTTCCTTCAAAAACTTCGGTTGTTGTTTTACCATTTACGGTTTTAGTAACAGTTCCAGTAGCTTTTCCGTCTACATTTTTAACCTCAACACGAACAGATTGGCTTTCTGCATGAGCATATTTTCCAGTTGCATCAAAATGAGCCAGACATTTAGCTGTTTCTTCTTCAGAACAGCCTTTTTCTTTACACATTTTAATGCATTCTTCTTTTGTCATTCCAGACATATCGCCGCATTTAGACATTCCTGCATGCATTTCAGTTTTAGCACAGCAAGAAGCTTTTCCAGCAATATCTGACGGAGCATGGCCTTCACCCAAAATTGGAGCAATTACCAATCCAATCAAACAAGTTAATTTGATTAAAATATTCATTGAAGGTCCAGAAGTATCTTTAAACGGATCTCCAACTGTGTCGCCTGTTACCGCTGCTTTGTGCGCATCAGAACCTTTATAAGTCATTTCGCCATTAATCATAACTCCTGCCTCAAAAGATTTTTTAGCATTATCCCAAGCACCTCCAGCATTGTTTTGGAAAACGGCCCAAAGTACTCCAGAAACGGTAACTCCAGCCATATATCCACCTAACATTTCAGCAATTAATTGATTGTTGTCTGAGTAAACTAATTTTCCAATTAGAACAATTGCAATCGGAAAACCAATCGTTAAAATTCCTGGAAGCATCATCTCGCGTAAAGCGGCTTTTGTAGAAATTTCAACACATTTTCCGTATTCTGGTTTTCCTGTTCCTTCCATAATACCAGCAATTTCTTTAAACTGGCGACGAACTTCGTAAACCATATCCATTGCTGCTTTTCCAACAGAATTCATTGCTAAAGCAGAGAAAACCACTGGAATCATTCCACCGACAAATAACATCGCTAAAACTGGCGCTTTAAAAATATTGATTCCGTCAATTCCTGTAAATGTTACATAGGCCGCAAATAAAGCCAATGAAGTTAAGGCTGCAGAAGCAATTGCAAATCCTTTTCCTGTTGCTGCTGTTGTATTTCCTACTGAATCCAAAATATCTGTTCTAGTACGAACTTCTTTTGGCAATTCGCTCATTTCGGCGATTCCACCAGCGTTATCAGAAATTGGTCCGAAAGCATCGATTGCCAATTGCATGGCTGTTGTAGCCATCATTGCTGAAGCTGCTAGCGCCACTCCATAAAATCCTGCCAAAACATAAGAAATCCAAATTGCGATGGCAAACAATAATACGGTTGGGAAAGTAGAAATCATTCCTGTTGCCAAACCTGCAATTACGTTTGTTCCTGCTCCTGTAGATGATTTTTGAACAATGGCCAATACTGGTTTCGTTCCTAATCCTGTATAATATTCCGTTACTGATGAAATAGCTCCACCAACTACCAATCCAACTAAAGTGGCATAGAAAACACGCATTGATGAAATCGCTTTGGAACCTTCTCCAAAGAATGTCATCTGCATCGTTTCTGGAAGCATGTGCTGTACTAAAAAGAAACAAGCTACAGCTGTTAAAACAATAGAAACCCAGTTTCCTATATTTAATGCTTTCTGCACTTGCGCTTCTTTAGCATTATCATCTGAGATCTTTACTAATAATGTTCCGATAATCGAAAAAAAGATTCCGAAACCAGCAATTGCCATTGGAAGCAAAATTGGTCCAATTCCGCCGAAAGCATCATTAATACTTCCTCCCATATCTTTTATCACATAGTTTCCAAGAACCATTGCGGCTAAAACAGTTGCCACATAAGATCCAAATAAATCGGCTCCCATACCCGCAACGTCTCCAACATTGTCTCCTACGTTGTCTGCAATTGTTGCTGGATTACGAGGATCATCTTCCGGAATTCCTGCCTCAACTTTACCCACTAAATCGGCTCCAACATCGGCTGCTTTTGTATAGATTCCACCACCAACTCTGGCAAATAAAGCGATAGATTCGGCTCCTAATGAAAATCCAGCAAGAGTTTCTAAAACAACCGTCATTGTATTGGTGTCTTTCCAAACTCCTCCAGAAAACAAATGAAAGAAAATGATAAAAAATGATGTTAATCCTAAAACAGCTAAACCTGCTACACCTAATCCCATTACGGTTCCTCCGCCAAAAGAAACTTTTAATGCTTGCGGAAGACTTGTACGAGCTGCTTGAGTAGTTCTAACGTTTGTTTTAGTTGCTATTTTCATTCCCATATTTCCTGCTAAAGCAGAGAAAAATGCACCAAAAATAAATGCTATTACGATTAATAAATGTGTTTTTACTCCTGGAATAAAAGTGATTCCTGCCAAAGCTAAACTGGCAATAATCACAAAGATGGTTAATAGTTTATATTCGGCTTTTAGGAAGGCTAAGGCTCCTTCGTAGATATAATCTGAAATCTCTTTCATCTTACCGTCTCCAGCGTCTTGTTTTAAAACCCAAGTCCTTTTTATTCCCATGAAAAGTAAACCTAAAACTGCCATTATAATAGGCAGGTAAATCATAAATGCATTCATAATATTTTATTGGTTTTGGTTAATAGTCAACAATCTAACTGAACGAATTTAAACAAAAAAGCAATACTCCTGACGGCAGTATTGCTTTTTTTATAATAGAATAAGGTTAAAATTATTTAATGCTAAATAATCCAGCCGGTTTATTTTCAATGTCATCAAAACGTTTTGTACACTCAGCGATGATATCATAAGCTTCTTTTACGTCTCCCCATCCTTCTACGTCTACTTTTTTGTTTTCAAGATCTTTATAAACTTGGAAAAAGTGCTCGATTTCTTTTACTAAGTGTGGGTTGATATCAGAAAGGTCATTTAATGAATTCCAGATTGGATCTGAAACTGGTACACAAATAATTTTCTCGTCTGGTCCTTTGTCATCTGCCATGTGGAAAACACCAATTGGCTTAACCTCCATTACACATCCAGGAAAAGTTGGCTCGTTTACCAAAACTAATACATCAAGAGGATCACCATCTAAAGCTAAAGTTTCTGGAATAAATCCGTAATCAGCTGGGTACATCATAGAAGAGAATAACATTCTGTCGAAACGCATTCTTTTAATTTCAAAATCGTACTCGTATTTATTTCTGCTTCCTCTTGGTATTTCGATCAATACATCGAAAGTCGTTAATTTGTCTGCGGTCATTTTTGTTTTTTATTGTTTCTATAATTTCGGTTGCAAAAATAACTAAAGAATCTAGTTTTACAATAAAAAACAAGGTTAAATTATCTTCATTAGAGTTTAAAAAACAAGCATTTAATAGCTAATTATTCTATTTCTTTTTTTCAAGTAATAATGCCAGAGCAAATAGGTCGCATAAGAACGAAACGGGCTCCATTGTTCTGCATGAATTTCCATTTCTTGTTTGTCATGAATATTCAGCAATTCCTTGATTGTATTTATTACAGCTATATCTCCTAATGGGATTAAATCAGGCTCTTCCAGACAAAACATCAAATAAATATCGATAGTCCAATTTCCGATTCCTTTTAATTTAATAAGCTCTTCGCGAACTTGTTTTGCAGATTTTGAAGCTAAACTTTCAATATCCAACTCTTTGTTTAAAACTGCTTCTGCTAAAATCTTAATGTAATTTGTTTTCTGACGGCTTACTCCAAGGCTTCTAAATTCTTCGTCAGAAAGAAGAACCATATTTTCAGGATTACAAGTTGTAAAAGCTTTAATTTTTAAGAACGTGGCTTTCGCCGAATCTATAGAAACCTGCTGCTCGAGAATTAATAAAACCAAAGTTTCAAATCCAGGCGGGCGTCTCGGAATTGGAGGTAATCCGTATTTCTCGATAATCTCTAGAAATATTGGGTTTTTATTGGTTAGAAAATCGATGGCTTCTTGCATGATTATAGTTTTCGAAAGTAAATCAAATTTAAGAAAAATGGAGTTAGTTCTCGCAAAGTCGCCAAGTCGCTAAGTTTTTTTATCTCTCGCAGATTTTGCAGATTAAGCAGATCAAAATCTGATCTGGAATCTCAATGATTATCAAAAGCTAGAAACAAAAAAATCGCAAAGATTTAAAACCTTTGCGACTTTGTAACTTTGAGCCTTTGCCTCTTTAAAAATAAAACCCGAATGATCCTTTTATTGCAAATTTATGTGCATCTGGCATATCTAGATAATTTCCTCTCCAAGAGAAATCAAGACGGAAAACTTTAAAGATATTTCCAATTCCTGCATTATACTCCCAGTATACTTTTTCAGGAGCATTATAAGGCAATCCTGAAGCATTAATGGCGCGATTGGCATCAGAAATAGTTCCATGAACCGCTCTAATTCCGATATATTCTCTCCAATTTAGTTTTCTCATGAATGGAATTCTAGCAAATAATCTACCTCCAAAATCATGGTTCCACTGCAAGGTTGTATATTGATCCGTAACAAATTCGTAGAAATTTAAGTTACTGAATGTATTCTCAATCGTAAAATAAGTCTGGTTACCCGGAATTACACTCATTAAACCTAACGGAATTGTACCAAATGTTTTTCCTGTTTCAATCGTGATATTTGTTCTTCCTAAAGGCCCAATAATAATAGGTTGTCTGTAGAAAACTTGAATCTTTTCGTAAGCAAAATCACTGTCAAAAACACCTTTTAATCCATAACTGAAATTCACAAAGAAATGACTGTACGGACTATCTACTAAATTTCTTTCTACACCATAACCAATCGTTTTTCTGTTGGGCATAAACTCAAACTGAATATTGGCTTCTGATTGTTTTACCATACTCTCAACAACACCTGCAGGATTTTCAGGAGTTGGTAAAGTAGTATAATAATCCAAACTAAATGTCTTTGAAGCAGATTCTAGTGTTCGATACGAAAATCCTGCTTGAACTATAAAGTTCTTTTTAGGCTCCATTTCTACAGAAACGTTGCTCAAATTAATATTGGTCAATTTTCCATTACTTCCTGTTGTAAACAGTGCAGAAGATGCAAAACTTCGTCCTAAAACATCATTTGTAGTCGTTAAACTCGCACCAATTTGTTCGATATCACGCCTATTTCCTCCAGAGATTATGACACGGTTTTTCTTGTCAACCATCCATTTTCCAGAAACACCATATTTGAATTTATTATCGTCAAATCCATAAGCTGTATAAGCCTGAATACGCCATGGGTCATTTGGACCAAAATAAGTTCTTCCACCCACTCTTAATCTTATACCTTCGACTTCATTATATCCGAAAGTGGAGAAAATTGGTCCGTAATCGAAGTTTTTAAATTCGATGTAACCGCTTCCTAAAATGGAGACAAGATTATACAGCTGCTTAAATCGCTTGACGGTTTGCAGTGTGTCAAGCATTTTATAAATTCCCTGTTCGTCTTTATTTAATTTTTCAAAACGATTTTCCTCCCAGAACTCAGGCGGTCGTTCGTAAACGGCATTGTCTATAAAATTAACTTCTTCTTTATAAAATTTCTCAGGTTTTTGAATGTTGAATTTATGATTGCGGTATAAAGTCGTTCTTTTACCATAAACTCCTTTTGATTTTTCTTTTTTGTTTAAAGCAAAATCAGACATCAT
This sequence comes from Flavobacterium anhuiense, assembly GCF_004151235.1. GTDB lineage: Bacteria > Bacteroidota > Bacteroidia > Flavobacteriales > Flavobacteriaceae > Flavobacterium > Flavobacterium anhuiense_A. Next base: position 530,701 of record NZ_JUIV01000002.1, on the reverse strand, counting down.
ATAATCACGAGTCAAAAGGAAAACAGAATCGTTTTCTACTTCAAATTCTTGCTCGATATAAATATCTTTTACCCAGTTAATATTGGCACTTTTAGTTACGCCCATATTAATTTTTTTGATGGCAAAAGTGGTATCGTTTACCCAAAAATCTCCTTTAAAAGTCAATTCGTTTTTGCGTCTCGGATAGAAAACAATATTATAACACCATTTCTTATCGATAAAAGCACTGTCTTTTAAGACATAATTGTAAACATCGATTCCGGTTCTTGATAGCGGACTTGTAAAACTTTTATCAAAAAACTTCAGGTGATTGTCGTAAATATTATAATCCGAATAAAGGTCTTTTACAAAAGATAAAATCTGCTGATTTCCGTTAAAACCAGACATTTTATTTCCCGTAAGGTTTTCTTTTACTTTCTTTAGTTTGTTGTCTCCATAAACATCATAAACCGATTCGTTTATGAAAATCGGCAAATAGGTTTTTCCAGTAACATCTGAAGTATCAACATGATTAAAGATAAATTCCATTCCTTTAAAAAGCTTATTTTTCATAAATGCACTATCAATAGTGTTCATGTCAAATTCCACTTTTTCGTACTTCTGCATTTGATATTGATTAAATAGGTATAATCCGTTTTTACGTTTTCTTTCCCATATTTTTCTCAAAATATCCAATGCTGGATTATTCTTCTTAGATGTTTTTCCGGTATAAATTACAACTTCGTTAAGCACTTGTTCTTCGAACAAAACAATTTTAAAATTATAATTTACCGCTTTTTCCAAAGGAACTTCCTTGTCTGAAAATCCTGCCGAAGTAACCAAAAGTGCAGTATAAGTATTTGGCGATTCTAAATAAAAACGGCCGTCTTCATTAGAAACGATTCCAATATTAGAACCTTTAAAAACTACATTGGCAAAAGGTATTGGCTGGTTGGATTTGTCCAAAACAACTCCACTCACCTTAGTTTGTGCAGCAGCAACATTCGCAAAAGCAAATACAATATATAAGAGAAGTAGAGTTAATTTGTTCATTATAAAGTAAAAAAAAACTTCACCAATCCATTCTGCCTGATGAAGTTTTATGAGTATTTTGTATTTGTATTATTTGTATAATACTTTTTTAACTGCTTTTACTACATCACCTGCATTTGGCAACCAGTCTTTTAACAATACTGGAGAATAAGGTGCAGGAGTATCAGCAGTTGTAATACGTTGAATTGGCGCATCAAGGAAGTCAAAAGCTTGCTCTTGAACGATATAAGAAATCTCAGAAGAAAGGCTGGCAACTGGCCAAGCTTCTTCAAGGATTACTAAACGGTTTGTTTTTTTAACCGATTTTAAGATAGCATCTTTGTCCATTGGACGAACAGTTCTTAAATCGATAATCTCACAAGAAATTCCTTCTTTTGCTAATTCATCAGCAGCGATGAAAGCTTCTTTGATGATCTTTCCGAATGAAACGATAGTTACATCTGTTCCTTCACGTTTAACATCGGCAACACCTAGAGGAATTGTGTATTCTCCGTCTGGCACTTCACCTTTGTCTCCGTACATCTGCTCAGATTCCATGAAAATAACTGGATCGTTATCACGAATAGCAGATTTTAAAAGTCCTTTTGCATCATAAGGAGTTGAAGGAACAACAACTTTTAGTCCTGGAGTATTAGCAAACCAGTTTTCTAAAGCTTGTGAGTGAGTAGCTCCTAATTGACCAGCAGAAGCTGTTGGCCCGCGGAAAACGATAGGCACATTAAATTGTCCTCCTGTCATTTGACGCATTTTAGCAGCATTATTAATAATTTGATCAATACCAACTAAACAGAAGTTGAATGTCATATATTCTACAATAGGACGGTTTCCGTTCATTGCAGAACCTACTGCAATTCCTGAAAATCCAAGCTCAGCAATCGGAGTATCAATTACTCTTTTTTCACCAAACTCAGCTAGCATTCCTTTAGAAGCCTTGTAAGCTCCATTGTATTCTGCAACCTCTTCTCCCATTAAATATATGGATTCATCGCGACGCATTTCTTCGCTCATTGCTTCACAAATGGCCTCTCTAAATTGTATTGTTCTCATATTTTTTATTGTATGTTGAATTTTCTGAAGAGCAAAAATAAATATTTTAAATAACTTAAAAGCATAAATTGAATTTAAAATCGCATGAACTTCTATCTGTTCTCAGGTTTTAACTTTTTAAACTTTATTGTGACAATTACGAAATCGATATAATAACGTATAATTTACACTTAAAATCGCTTAAAATATTTTTTAGACAAACTTCTGTCTATTTGTTTAATTCTTGTTTCTCCAAAATTCATTCATCTTAACGTAAAAAAACAAAAATTAGTATTTCTCAGACAAAATTAATTTGCTTTCCAACTATCGGCTATTGCAAAATTCCTAACAATCAGACAAAATGAATATTATTTTATTTTTAGATTCCGATGAAAATCATCCAAAACTGAACAATCTGCGAAATCGTAATAGTTTTAAAAAATATTATGCATGCATAGTATAATTATTCCAAATTAAATTCTAAATTTGTAAAAGCATATTATAAATTCAAAATATATACTTATGAAAATACTAGTTTGCATCAGCCATGTGCCTGATACTACTTCAAAAATCAACTTTACCAACGGTGATTCAGAATTTGACACTAATGGTGTACAATATGTAATTAACCCTAACGACGAATTCGGTCTTACACGCGCTATATGGTTTCAAGAACAACAAGGTGCAAATGTAACGGTTGTAAACGTCGGAGGTCCTGATACTGAACCAACTTTACGTAAAGCATTGGCTATTGGAGCAAACGAAGCTATTCGTGTTAACGCAAATCCTACAGATGGTTTCTTCGTAGCAAAACAATTGGCAGAAGTAATTAAAAATGGCGGTTATGATCTTGTAATTGCTGGTAAAGAATCTTTAGATTATAACGGTGGAATGGTCCCTGGAATGATTGCTGGAATCTTAGGATACAACTTCCTAAACTCTTGTACAGCTTTAACTGTTGACGGCAACAATGTAAAAGCGGCTCGTGAAATCGACGGTGGTAAAGAAACTGTAAGCACTACTCTTCCTTTAATTATCGGAGGTCAAAAAGGTCTTGTTGAAGAAAAAGATTTGCGTATCCCGAACATGAGAGGAATTATGACTGCTAGAACTAAAGCGCTTACTATTCTTGAGCCAGTTGATGCAACTGTAAATACAAAAGCGGTGAAATTTGAAAAACCAGCTCCAAAATCGGCAGTAAAATTAGTTTCTGCAGATAATTTAGATGAGTTAATCAATTTATTACACAACGAGGCTAAAGTGATTTAAGATTGTAGACTTTAGATTTTAGATTGCTGATTGCAATACGAAATCTAAAACTCAACATTTGATTCACTTCAAAATCTAAAATCAATAATCATTTTAGATTTCATTTTCAAAAATCTGAAATCTAAAATCTAAAATCTAAAATTGTTATGTCAATATTAATATACGCAGAATCTGCAGAAGGAAAATTTAAAAAAGTTGCTTTCGAATTAGCTTCTTATGCTAAGAAAGTAGCTGAATCATTAGGGACAACCGTTACTGCTTTAACAGTAAACATCAGTGATGTAAGCGAGTTAGGCAAATACGGAGTTGATAAAGTTTTAAAAGTAAGCAATGATAAATTAGCTGGTTTTAACGCAAAAGCTTACGCTGATGTTATCAAACAAGCTGCTGAAAAAGAAGGAACAAAAGTAGTATTGCTTTCTTCTACAACAGATAGCATTTATCTTTCACCGCTAGTTGCTGTGGCTTTAAATGCTGGTTTTGCTTCAAATGTAGTTGGATTGCCAGTTAGCACTTCTCCATTTCAAGTAAAAAGAAATGCTTTCTCAAACAAAGCTTTCAATATTACACAAATCGATACAGATGTAAAAGTTCTTGGTTTAGCTAAAAACTCTTACGGACTTTTTGAAAGTGCAGGAGCTGCTGCTGCAGAAGATTTCAACCCAACTGTTGGAGATAATGACTTTGGAGTAAAAGTAGAATCTGTAGAAAAAGTATCTGGGAAAGTTTCTATAGCAGACGCAGATATCGTAGTTTCTGGCGGACGCGGATTGAAAGGTCCAGAAAACTGGGGATTAGTAGAAGATCTTGCTGCTGTTCTTGGCGCTGCAACTGCTTGCTCTAAACCAGTTTCAGATTTAGGATGGAGACCTCACAGCGAGCACGTTGGACAAACAGGAAAACCAGTTGCAACAAACTTATATATCGCTATTGGTATTTCTGGAGCTATTCAGCACATTGCTGGTATCAACTCTTCTAAAGTAAAAGTAGTAATCAATAATGATCCAGAAGCTCCTTTCTTTAAAGTTGCTGATTATGGTGTAGTTGGAGATGCTTTTGAAATTGTACCTCAATTAACAGAGAAATTAAAAGCTTTCAAAGCTCAGCATTCTTAATACAAAGAATTCTCTTTAAAAATATTGCTGCCTAAAAACAAGATGTTGTATCTTTGTTTATAGGCAGCTTTTTTGTTCCATATTTTTTGATTAAAATTGCAGCTTTATTTTCCAACCCAAAATAGTATTAAAATAAGGTGCTAAGTGCCTTTTTTACAAACATATATGAGTCTAGTAAAATTATCCATAAAAGGAATTTCATACAGTCAAACTCAAAATGGCGCTTATGCCTTAATTTTGAATGAAGTCGACGGCGAAAGAAAATTACCTATTGTTATTGGCGCTTTTGAAGCCCAGTCAATCGCTATTGCTTTAGAGAAAGAAATAAAACCGCCACGCCCGTTAACACACGATTTATTCAAGAATTTTGCCGAAAGATTTGATATCGTGGTAAAACAAGTTATCATTCATAAATTAGTCGACGGTGTTTTTTATTCAAGTTTGATCTGCGAAAGAGATAAAATCGAAGAAATTATCGATGCACGAACTTCTGATGCTATCGCTTTGGCACTTCGTTTCAACGCTCCTATTTTTACTTATAAAAACATTTTAGATAAAGCTGGAATTTATTTAAAATCGAATACTGCCGAAACAGATTCTGGCGCTCAAGAAATTGATGATGTCCTTTCAAATCCTGAAACTTTCGGACACGAAGAAGAAAGCAACCAATCTGGAGACGTATACGCAAAACATTCTTTACAAGAATTAAACGAGCTTTTAGACCAAGCCGTTTCTCAAGAAGATTACGAAAAAGCAGCAAAAATTAGAGACGAAATCTCTAGAAGATAGATTTTGATGTTTAATCGTTAAAATGTTTATTCGTTAAATCGACTAAACAAATCTACAATTAAACAGATCCACGATTAAACGATTAAACAAAGATGAAGCAATACTTAGATTTAGTAAAACACGTTTTAGAAAACGGCAATCAAAAAGGAGACCGTACCGGAACAGGAACTAAAAGCGTTTTTGGTTACCAGATGCGTTTTGATTTAAGTGAAGGTTTCCCAATGGTTACGACCAAAAAATTACATTTAAAATCCATCATTTACGAATTGCTTTGGTTTTTAAAAGGCGATACGAATATCAAATACCTTCAGGAAAACGGAGTGAAAATTTGGGATGAATGGGCAGATTCTAATGGCGATTTAGGACCAGTTTACGGTCACCAATGGCGCAATTGGAACAGCGAAGAAATCGATCAGATTTCTGAATTAATTACCGAATTAAAAACAAATCCGAATAGCCGAAGAATGCTGGTTTCTGCGTGGAATCCTTCGGTTCTGCCAGACACTAAAAAATCTTTTGAAGAAAATGTAGCAAACAATAAAGCGGCATTGCCTCCTTGCCATGCATTTTTTCAATTTTATGTAGCAAGTCCAGATCCTGAAAAAGGCGAAACAAAAGGAAAGCTTTCTTGCCAATTGTATCAGCGAAGTGCCGATATCTTTTTAGGAGTTCCTTTTAACATTGCTTCTTATGCATTGCTAACTATGATGATTGCCCAAGTATGCGATTTAGAACCAGGCGAATTTATTCACACTTTTGGTGACGCACATATTTACAACAATCATTTTGAGCAATTGGAACTGCAATTAACGCGTGAGCCAAAACCATTACCAAAAATGATTTTAAATCCAGAGATCAAAAACATTTTTGATTTTGATTATAATGATTTCACACTTGTAGATTACGATCCGCATCCTGCCATTAAAGGAAGTGTTGCTGTATAAAAAACAAAAATCCGCTGTAATAGCGGATTTTTTTATACAACTAAAACACTGTTTTCACTGCCAGCGTAATCATTCCATTTGTAAGAATCGGCTTCTGGATCATTTACATAATTCCCGTCAATCAGATACTTAAATTCGTAAATCGCATCTTTCACCAAATCGTAAGTTGCTTTAAACGTTCCGTTTTTTAACTTGCTTAAAGCTCCTTCTGAGGCATTCCAGTTATTAAAATCTCCAACCACCGCTGCCGAATCAGCATCTTTGGCATCTATTGAAAATGTAACTTTAACAACCGGCTTCGTTTTGATAAATTGTTTTTTCAAAGACATAACTATTTCGTTTTTAGATTTATACACCTAAAATTAATTAAATTCAACGAAACACTAACTACCGTCAGAACCGATTTATGATAATGCCAAAAACAGCATATTTTTTTCGCTTTATTGGTAATTTAAAGCAGTTAAAATTTTGTTTTTCAAATTATTGAGTCACAAAAAAGCAAATATTCTATACCCAAAATATTGTCTTTCGAAAATAAATTTTAACTTTATGATCTCATTTTTATCTTATGGAAAAAGAAGTGCACGAACAATACGAATATGCTAGACGCCGATTAAGACAAAAAAAGGTCTTATATTTTCATTTTGTACTTTTCCTGCTTGGAAGCTTATTTTTATTTATTGCCAATAGATTTTTTGGATTTGGACAAGGTGCAACCCAAAATTGGTGCATCTGGGGTATTACCATCTGGCTTTTCCTTTTTATTCTTCATTTTATAAAAGTGTATATAACCGACCGTTTTATGAATAAAAAATGGGAAAGAGAGCAAATTGACCGATTAGTTGCTTTACAGCAAAAAAGAATCAGCCAGCTTGAATCTTCTATTAATGAAGAGAATGAAAATAAAATTTAGTTAAGCATACCATGATTATAATGATAGCGGCTGCGGCCGAAAATAATGCGCTTGGAAAAAACAACGAATTAGTATGGCATTTGCCTAATGATTTTAAAAGATTTAAATCGCTTACTACTGGTCATCATATTATTATGGGAAGAAAAACTTTTGAAAGTTTTCCGAAACCATTACCAGACCGCGTTCATATTGTAATTTCTCGTCAAGAAAATTATAAGCCAGAAGGGTGCATTGTAGTAGATAGTATCGAAAAAGCAATTGCCATTTGCCCTGAAAACGATGATAGTTATGTTATAGGCGGTGGCGAAATTTACAATCTCGCTCTTCCGTTTACTGATATTATCGAACTAACCAAAGTTCATCATTCTTTTGATGCAGATGCTTTTTTTCCTAAAATCAATAAAAGCGAATGGGTTTTGGTAGAATCTGAAGAAAATTATAAAGATGAAAAACACCTTTATGATTATACTTATGAAACTTACATTAGAAAATAAATAAAAAACATCCTCTTTTTAGGGAGGATGTTTTTAAATAATTGATTTTTGAAGCTTAACTCGCTCAAGAAGAATTTTGTTTAAAAAAAATCACAAATGTCGAGAAACATCTGTAAAACTGAATAACATTTAATGTTATTTGAGACCTAAGTCTCAAACGCCTCTAATAACAAATACCACTAAGATATTAAAGGCAGAAAATTAAAATTTCCAAAAACAAATTTAATCCTAAGAACGTACTTTGCGCTTAATATTAGTATTTCCCCCCAAGAACAATACTTTTCAAAACTCTTTCATGAACAAATGAACTACCAGCACAAAAAAAGTAATCATCTGTTTAAGTCATAGCGACATTATCAATCATTAAAACTTTAATCATTTTTACTTGAACAAAGTTGCTCATAATAGCGCTACTAGACAATACCAAGATTTAGGGATTTTATCAAAATACCTAGATTTAGGGATGGCAAAATTTGTTCTAAAACAAATCCTTCCAAACATTTATTTTTCAAATTAAAAAACTCAATTACAGTTAAACTAGATTGTTTATATTTGCCTAAATAAAAAAAATGTCTGAAAAAATAACTCCGTATAAAGACTCTTCTTTAGGTAAAAAAGAGCAAGTAACCCAAATGTTCGATACTATTTCTGGGAATTACGATAATTTGAATCGTGTAATTTCTTTTGGAATTGACGTTAAATGGCGTAAAAAAGTATTAAAAATAGTATCAGACAAAAAACCAAAAGTTATTCTTGATATTGCAACTGGAACTGGTGACTTGGCCATTTTGCTTGCGCAAACTAATGCTGAAAAAATTATTGGACTAGATATTTCTGCCGGAATGCTAGAAGTAGGAAAAAAGAAAGTGGAAGAAAAGAAACTTTCAAATGTAATTGAACTAGTTTTAGGCGATTCTGAAAACATGCCTTTTGAGGACAATTATTTTGATGCGATCACAGTTGGTTTTGGCGTAAGAAATTTTGAAAATCTAGAAAAAGGTTTTGCAGAAATCTTAAGAGTCTTAAAACCAAATGGTGTTTTTGTTATATTAGAGACTTCTGTTCCAGACAAGTTTCCTTATAAACAAGGCTACAATTTCTATAGCAAAAATATACTTCCATTAATTGGAAAATTATTTTCTAAAGATAATGATGCTTATGGTTATTTGTCTGAATCGGCTGCCGCTTTTCCTTATGGAGAAGCCTTAAACAATATTTTAAGAAAAACTGGGTTTATAGATGTTGTGGCAATGCCTCAAACTTTTGGTGTCGCAACAATTTATTCTGCATCTAAAAAATAGTATGAAAAAAGTTGTAATCTTATTTTTATTGGTCTTAACGACAAAAGGACATTCGCAATTTGCTAAAAACATGTTTAGCAAAGATCCTATTATTAATCTTGAAAACTGGCAGAAACAACGTATTTATTTTGGCTACTATCTTGGTTTTAATAGTTTTGACTTTAAATTTGATTACAAAACTCCTGTACCGGAAGATATCCAAGTTAAAAAAACAACTGGTTTTAACGTAGGTGTTGTGACCGATTTAAGGCTTCAAGAATATATTAACTTGCGTTTTGAGCCAGGTTTGTATTATACTAAACGTGATCTTTATTTTCCTGGGATAAGCAACAAAGAAAGCGATTATTTAAGAGAAGTAAACAGTACTTACATTCACTTTCCTTTATTATTGAAATTTTCTGCTTTGCGTACGGGAAACATACGCCCATATTTAGTTGGCGGTATGTCTACAACTTTAAACTTGTCTAGCAATGCTAAATCTAAAGACGATAACTTTGAGCAGAAATTTAGAGTAAAACAATGGACAGCAGCTTATGAATTAGGATTAGGAATTGATATTTTTACCGAATACTTTATTTTTTCTCCATCTGTTAGAGGAATGTTCGGCATAACCGATGAACTTATTAGAGATAATAATCCAGACAGTCCATGGACAGGAAACATTGATTCGATGAAATCTAGAGCGCTTTTAATAAATTTTACTTTCCATTAAAACAAAACATCAACTATTTCGTTTAAATTCACTAAGAATAATTGCTGTTGCAGTAGCTACATTTAGACTTTCCGTTTTTTGTAGCTCTCCAAATCTAGGAATTGTGAGACGGCTGGTTACGATTTTTTCAATCTCATCTGAAATTCCGTTGGCTTCATTACCCATAATAATGATGCCATTCTGAGGCAGTTTTGATTGATAAATATTCTCCCCGTCCATAAAAGTTCCAAAAATTGGCAGTTTAGTTTGAGCAAGAAAAAGTTTTAAATCAACATAACTTACATTCACTCTGGCAATAGATCCCATTGTAGCTTGTACCACTTTTGGATTATAAATATCCACTGTTTCTTTAGAACAGACAATCTGCTTAATGCCAAACCAATCGCATAGACGTAAAATAGTGCCTAGATTTCCTGGGTCTCTAATGTCGTCTAAAGCTAAAATCAAGCCCGAATCGATTATTTCTTTTTCGGCTGGAATTTTAAAGACCGCCAAACAAGAATTTGGAGTTGACAAAGCACTTATTTTTTTCAGTTCTTGTTCATTAATAAGAGTGCGTTTTGACGCATGAACCGTTTGAAAATCATTTAAAGTGGTGTATAAATGTTCTAATTCAAAATTGGATTGCAGCAATTCTTGAATTACTTTTACTCCTTCAGCAAAAAATAATTGATTAGCAAAACGCTGCTTTTTTTGATGCAAGCCTGATATTAGTTTTATTTGGTTTTTACTAACCATAAAATAATGTACTTTTGAATTAAATATTAAAAAACACTTGAAAAATAATTCCACAAAAATAATAGCATTTATTCTAATTGCAATATTAATTTGCGCTTGTAATGCCGTAAAAAGAGTTCCCGATGGAAAAAACCTTCTTGTAAAAAATAATATTCTAGTTAACGGAAAATCGACAAACGATGAGATAGCTTCAAATCAGATGTACCAAAAACCAAATGGTAAATTATTAGGCTATAAACTTCGATTAAATTTATACAATTTAGCCAATTTAAATCCAGATTCTACTTATCAGGCAAAATTTAAAAACAATCCTGGAAAATATGAGCGTATGTCTAAGATATTTTCTGCAAAACAAGTGGACCGTCTTGGACAATCTTTTTATTATAAAGGAATTCATGAATTTCTAAAAAGCACTGGTGAACCGCCAGTAATCATTGATACTTCCAAAACTAAAAAATCATTGCTTCGTTTAAAATACTATTATTTCAATAATGGTTTTTTTAATGTTCAAACCGATTATACTATTGATACGGTTGGAAAAAAGAGGGCCGCAATTAATTATAACATCACTACAGGACCGGCTTATAAGTTAGATACAATTAGAACCAAAATAATGACTCCTGCGCTAGACTCATTATATAGAACTAATAATGAACCTTCTTTATTAAAATCTGGAAATCAATATAAAACCACTGATTTTGAAGAAGAAAAAAACCGCATTACAACTTATTTTAGAAATCATGGTGCTTACTATTTTCAGCCAACCTATGTAACTTTTGACATTGATACCATTGGCAAAAAAGCTAAAGCTGATGTAACTTTAATAATAAACAATAATACCATTCAAGGAAGAGATTCTAGCCGTACAGAGCCTTTTAAATTGTATAAAATCAGCGATGTAAACATTTACACCGATTATTCTGCTGCAAATGCCAAGAAAAAACCAACAGACAGTGTAACCTACAACAACTTTAATTTATATAGCTACAAGACTTTAAAATACAAACCGCGTGCTATTACTGATGCTATTTTCATCACAAAAGGAAGTACTTTTGCCGATTTTAGAACGACTCTTTCTTCTCGATATTTGAATAACTTAAGGATTTTTAACTATCCGTCAATACAATACGAAGTAGACAAGAGAGATTCTACAGCTCAATCTCTGATTGCCAATGTTTATTTGACTCCGAGAAAAAAATACAGTTTTGGAGCCACTCTTGACTTAACGCATTCTAACATTCAGGATTTTGGAATTGGAGCCAGTGTTTCGGAAACGATTCGAAATGTATTTAACCGCGCTGAAACCCTTGAAATTTCGGCTCGTTTAAATGTGGGATCATCTAGAGATATGGCGAATCCAAATAATAATTTCTTTAATGTTTCTGAATATGGTCTGGATATGAAATTAAATTTCCCAAGAATCCTGCTCCCTTTTGGAACTGAAAAAATTATTCCCAAAAGCATGATTCCCTACACCTCTATTACTTCTGGTTTTTCTAAGCAGCGAAATATTGGTTTGGACAAAGAAAACTTTACAGGAGGTATCTCGTACAACTGGACACCAAAACGTCATAATACAGCAAAATTCGAATTGTTGAATGCACAGTTTGTCCGTAATTTAAATCCAGACAATTACTTTAATGTATACACTTCTTCTTATGATGATTTAAATTATATCGGGAAAGATTACAATACCAATGTCAACAACTGGGGAGATACACCTGAGGAACAAGCTCGAAAAGATCTTACTATACCCCAAGGAACCACAGGATTTACAAATGACGTATTGACTGGAAAAACAGCTTTGAATCCAGGCAATTCACAATATCAGGAAGTTGAAAGCATTGAGGAAAGAAGAGTTCGTTTGACTGAAAATGATTTTATTCTGGCAACCAGTTTTTCTTTCACCAAAACAACCAAAAAAGATCTCGCGGACAATAATTTCTATCAATTTAGAACGAAAATAGAATCTGCTGGAACCTTATTATCTGCTGTTTCAGCAATTGGAAATTTACCTAAGAACTCTAGAGGAAACTACGAGATTTTTAATCTGGAATATTCAGAATATATAAAAACTGAATTTGACTATATCAAACACTGGGATTTTGGAAAAGAGAAAGTTCTAGCAGTGAGAAGCTTCTTTGGAATCGCAATTCCGTTCGGAAATTCAAACTACATTCCGTTTTCACGAAGTTATTATGGCGGAGGTTCCAATGATAACCGTGCATGGCAGCCATATGCTTTAGGACCTGGAAGCACCAACGCAGTAAACGACTTTAATGAGGCGAATATGAAAATTGCAGCGAGTGCCGAATTTCGTTTCAAAATTTTCGGAGATGTAAAAGGTGCATTCTTTGCAGACGCCGGAAATATCTGGAATGTACTCGATAATGTGATAGATCCGAAAGCAAGGTTTGACAACTTAAACGATTTAGAAGAAATTGCTTTAGGAACAGGATTCGGTTTAAGATACGATTTGAGCTTTTTTGTGATTCGTTTAGATTTAGGCTTTAAGACTTATAATCCGGCGCATGAGAAGGGAGACCGATGGTTTAAAGAATACAATTTTGGACACTCAGTTTTAAATTTTGGTATAAATTATCCGTTCTAATGCTAATTAATTCTTATTTTTGCAACCTAAAAACTAAAAACAACTATAAAAAAAATTAAAATGGCACACAACATTAAACCAGGAGTAGCTACAGGAGATCAAGTACAAGAGATCTTTAATTATGCGAAAGAGAAGGGTTTTGCTCTTCCGGCAGTAAACGTTACTGGATCAAGCACAATTAACGGAGTTCTTGAAACTGCAGCAAAACTAAACGCGCCAGTTATCATTCAATTTTCTAACGGTGGAGCACAATTCAACGCTGGAAAAGGATTATCAAATGCAGGTGAAAAAGCAGCAATCGCAGGAGGAATCGCGGGAGCAAAACATATTCATACTTTGGCAGAAGCTTACGGTGCAACTGTAATCTTACACACTGACCACTGTGCAAAAAAACTTTTACCTTGGATTGATGGTTTATTAGACGCTTCTGAAAAACATTTCGCAGAAACAGGAAAACCATTATTCAGTTCTCACATGATCGATTTGTCTGAAGAGCCAATCGAAGAGAACATCGAAATCTGCAAAGAATATTTAGCTAGAATGAGCAAAATGGGAATGACATTAGAAATCGAGCTTGGTATTACAGGTGGTGAAGAAGATGGCGTTGACAACTCAGACGTAGATAGCTCAAAATTATACACTCAACCAGAAGAAGTAGCTTACGCTTACGAAGAATTATCTAAAGTGAGCCCTAAATTTACAATTGCTGCTGCTTTCGGAAACGTTCACGGTGTTTACAAACCAGGAAACGTAAAATTAACTCCAAAAATCTTAAAAAATTCTCAAGATTTCGTACAAAGCAAATTCAACACTGGACACAACCCAGTTGATTTCGTTTTCCACGGAGGTTCAGGTTCTACACTTGAAGAAATTAGAGAAGCTATCGGATACGGAGTTATCAAAATGAACATTGATACAGATTTACAATTTGCATACACTGAAGGAATCCGTGATTATATGGTAAACAATATTGAGTACTTAAAAACTCAAATTGGTAACCCAGAAGGTCCAGATGCTCCAAACAAAAAATACTACGATCCAAGAAAATGGGTTCGTGAAAGCGAAGTGACATTCAACGCGAGACTTGAACAAGCTTTTGCTGATTTAAATAACGTAAACACACTTTAAATTTTAGATTTTTGAATTTAGATTTCAGATTTCTAATGAAGCCTGAAATTTAAATTTTGAATTCAGATTGAAAAATCTAAAATTTAAAATCTACATTCTAAAATTAAAAAAATGGCTTGGTTTAAAAGACAAGAAAAAGGGATTACGACCGCTACTGAAGATAAGATGGACGTTCCGAAAGGATTGTGGTACAAATCTCCTACTGGAAAAATTATTGATGCTGACGAATTGGCGAGAAATTTGTTCGTTAGCCCTGAAGATGATTTTCACGTTCGAATTGGAAGCGCAACCTATTTTGAAATTTTATTCGACAACAACGAATTTGTTGAGTTAGATAAAAACATGACTTCTAAAGATCCTTTGCACTTTGTGGACACAAAAAAATATGCAGACAGATTGAAAGATGTAATGGAAAAAACTCATCTTAAAGACGCTGTACGTACGGGAGTTGGAAAATCTAAAGGAAGAGAACTTGTAATCTGCTGTATGGATTTTGCATTCATCGGTGGATCTATGGGAGCTGTTGTGGGTGAGAAAATCGCGAGAGGTATTGATCACGCCATTAAAAACAAACTTCCTTTTGTAATGATTTCTAAATCTGGTGGAGCTCGTATGATGGAAGCTGCTTATTCTTTAATGCAATTAGCAAAAACTTCTGTAAAATTAGCTCAATTAGCTGAAGCTAAATTACCTTACATCTCTCTTTGTACTGATCCAACAACTGGAGGAACAACAGCATCATACGCAATGTTAGGAGACATCAACATCTCTGAGCCAGGCGCTTTGATTGGTTTTGCTGGTCCACGTGTTGTACGTGACACTACAGGAAAAGATTTACCAGAAGGTTTCCAAACTGCTGAGTTCTTATTAGAGCACGGTTTCTTAGACTTTATCACGCCAAGAAAAGAATTGAAAGATAAGATCAACTTATATATCGATTTGATTCAAAACAATGATATTAGATAGTTTTAAAACTACTTAAAATAGAAAATCCCAAGAAATTGCTCTTGGGATTTTTTTATATCTTTATTTTAAATCTTATTCTTTATGGTTAGAATTTTTATTGGCTTTCTAATTTGTTTTCTCTTTTTAAATTGCGCTAAGAAAGAAGAAAAGGTTGTTGAGAAAAATAAGCCTTACATTATATCTTATGAAGATAAAATGCTACAAAAACACTACGATTCATCAGCAGCACCTCCTCCATCAACAAAAGGATTTTTCTATGGAGAAAGCCAGTTAATAATTGACAAAAAAGGAAATTTATATTTTTATCAAAAAAGATACATTCAAATTTTATGTAGTTATGGTAGTGAAAAAGATACACTTCCACATTTTCTTGATTTACAGCCAAAAGACATTGTCAAAATTCCAAAAAAATGTCTAAAAGATTTTCTTTCAGAAAATATTTTAACAAAAGAGAAAAAGAGACAAATTTTAATAATAGGCTCACAAAGCGATACAATTAAAAATCCTTACTTTCTGGATTTTTTAAAAAGTAACCTTATACAAACGTACCACATAAGAAGAACAACTCAAGAAGAAGATACTGTTTTGAAATACAAAACTAATAGCGATTACTATTATCCTGATTCAATTAAGTGGGACAAAACTAGAATAAAACTTCCAAAACGATAAAATCCCAAGAAATTGCTTCTTGGGATTTTTTTTTGTTTTAAAACCACATAAGCACAATTAAGCTTTTCCTACAAGGTTTTAAAAACCTTGTAGGTATTAATTTGATGCAGAATATTTTTCTAAATTAAAATCTTAAGTTAGACCTACAAGGTTTTGAAAACCTTGCAGGAAGACTATGAAAAATTCTATTCTCAACTCGCCTTTCTCAAATCCTTCTTTAATTCCTTTTCAGCAATTTTAAAAGCTAGTTTTTCGCGCCATACAGCATAACGCTCCCTAAAAATCACTTTTATCCCGCTGTCTACTGCACCATGCATAAATAAACTCCAAACACTGGCAATTTTTCTAGTAATCGATTGATCCCAAGCGCGAAGCGTAAGCGAAAAAGAACCATCTATATAACGCATCCAATGCCACATTCCTGTTGGCATGAATAAAGTATCTCCGTGCTCCAAGAAAACTTCATATCCCTCTACTCCTTTTAGAGCTGGGAATTTTTCAAAATCGGGATTAGCAACATCATAGTCTTCTAAAGCATAAGTAGTATTTGGAATGCAATAAAGCCTTTTTTTCCATTTATTATCAAATAATATTATATGTTTTCTACCACCAAAATGAGTGTGAAAAAGATGTGGCAAATCGATATCGTAATGCAAAAAAGTAATCGCTTTTGAACCTCCAAAAAACATAGCAGGCATGCTTTCAATAAAACCTCCCATTAATTCTTTGGGAACTTTTACATCGTCAATTAATTCGGGTCTGTGTTTAAAAAGATTGAAGAAAAAAATACGCAATTGTGTAGGCTCACGTTTGATTAAATCCAAGTATTCTCCAAATTTCATACTTGCTATAGAAGCGTTGATCACTTTTGCTGGATCTGCTTTAGAATTATCTACAAGTTTAACCTCAATATCTCCAGCAATCTGCTTGAAATACTCGGTTGACCATTTTTCTCTTGCCGGCCAATCCTTAGTGAGTCCCTTTATAATTAAAGGTTTTCTTTTGTCTAAATAATTTCTTTTGAAATCTTCTCTAGAAATAGACTCAACAGTATCGACAGATTTAAGATTAAAGCTCATTGTTTGAGTATTTTATGTTCTTGGTCTATCAAAAATATCTAATTATTTTGAGCCATCAAAATTTACAGTAAAATAACACAAAAACAATATTACATTCCTGTTCGAATGGCTTCTACAGGATCTAAATTTGCTGCAGAAACCGCTGGCAGAATACCAGAAATTAATCCAATAAAGGCAGCTAAAGTTGTTCCTAAAACTATATTGCCAAAACTTAAAACAAACTCGAAATCCAGCAGTTTTGTCAAAGCAAAAGCAATTCCCCAAACCATCAGAAGACCAATAATTCCGCCAATAACTGATAGAATAATAGCTTCAAACAAAAATTGGAATAAGATAAATTTATTTTTTGCTCCTAATGATTTCTGAATTCCGATAAGATTTGTTCTTTCTTTTACGGAAACAAACATAATATTGGCAATTCCGAAACCGCCAACCAGAAGAGAAAATCCGCTAATAATCCAACCAACAAAATTCATCTGCCCTAAAATACCATCAATAAAATCAGTAAAACCTGAAAGGACATTAATAAAGAAATTATCCATTTCTCCAGCTTTCATTCCGCGAATTGCACGAAGTTTCTGAGCGATTTCTGCTTTATATGCATCCATATCAACACCTTTTACTGGTTTTAAAACAATAACAGGAGTCATCGAATCGCTATCTCCGTACATTCTTCGTAAAAAATTAGCAGGAAGATAAACCGAAGTATCATTGCTGTCTCCAAAAAATCCAGCTCCTTGTTTTTCCATTACACCAATAACGGTAAAACGCTGTCCGTATAGACGAATATTTTTGCCGATCGGATCGCTTGAACCAAAAAGTCCATCAGCGATATCATATCCAAGAACAATAACAGGAGTTCCAGAATTCGATTCAGATTCATTATAAAATCTTCCTTTATCAAAACTCAATCCATCAATATCGACCATTTCGCTTGACGACGGAATAATATTTACATCGCTGACTGTTTTAGAATCGTATTTTAAACTTTCTCTATTTACAAAAAGCTGGTATCCGACTTGATCGGTATTATTCATTGAGTTTTTTAAGCCAATGTATTCGTCATATTTTACATTTGGAAACTGTTCTCTCTTCCATTGCGGAATTTCAGATGGTCCAAAGCAATATTTCATTAAATAAATTGTATTTTTATCTAAACTGCTCAAATCTTTAGAGATTTTTTTATCTAAAGAGTCAACAGCAGCCAAAACAGCGATAATCGAAAAAATACCAATCGTAACACCTAAAAGCGACAACAGAGTGCGTAATTTATTATTTCGCAAAGCATTGATGGCAAAGCTTAGACTTTCCTTTAATAATCTTAGATAAACGATCATATTTTCGTATTTTTCAATAAAGTAAAATTCAATAATTTAAATTCAAAAACCTAATAAAAGTTAACTTACTCATCAGTAGATTTTTTTAGCATTTTGTTACACTAATTTTTTTTAATATAATATATAAAAAAACTACTTTTGCAGTCTCAAAATCATAACTACACAATGAGCACAACTAAAAAAATACAATCGGCATTAATTTCTGTTTTTTCTAAAGATGGATTAGAACCAATTGTTAGAAAATTACACGAGCAAAATGTAACACTTTATTCAACTGGAGGAACTGAAGATTTCATCAAAAACCTTGGCATTCCAGTAGTTCCTGTTGAAGACATTACTTCTTTCCCAGAAATTCTTGGCGGAAGAGTAAAAACTTTACACCCAAAAATTTTTGGAGGTATCTTGAATCGTCAAGACAACGAAAGCGATGTTCAGCAAATGAAGGAATTTGATATTCCTCAAATCGATTTAGTAATTGTTGATTTGTATCCTTTTGAAAAAACTGTTGCTTCTGGAGCTAGCGAACAAGATATTATTGAAAAAATTGATATCGGTGGCATTTCATTAATTCGTGCTGGTGCAAAAAATTTCAAAGACACTGTAATTGTAGCTTCTGTTAATGAGTACAGCTTACTTTTAGATTTGATTACGGAGCAAGACGGAGCAACAACTTTAGAAAACAGAAGATTGTTTGCTACAAAAGCATTCCATGTTTCATCTCACTACGATGGAGCTATTTTTAATTATTTCAATACAGACGAGACTATTTACAAAGAAAGCATTGCAAACGGTCAAGTTTTAAGATATGGTGAAAACCCTCACCAAAAAGGATTTTTCTTTGGAGATTTTGATGCAATGTTCAAAAAACTTCACGGAAAAGAATTATCATACAACAACTTATTGGATGTGGACGCAGCGGTTAATTTAATTGCTGAATTTAAAACTGACGGACCAACATTCGCCATTTTAAAGCACAACAATGCTTGCGGATTGGCTTCAAGAAAAACAATCAGCGAAGCTTATTTAGCGGCTTTAGCTTGTGACCCTACTTCAGCTTTTGGAGGAGTGCTAATTTCTAACACTAAAATTGATTTAGAAACTGCGCAGGAAATCAACAAATTATTCTGCGAAGTTGTAATTGCTCCAGCTTATGATGATGAGGCAGTTACAGTTTTACAAGAGAAGAAAAACAGAATTATTTTAGTACAAAACGACGTTGAATTGCCAGCTCGTCAAGTAAGAACTTGTCTTAACGGATTGTTAATTCAGGACAGAAATAATATTACGGATAATAAAGAGCATTTAAAAACCGTTACCATTACAGAACCTACTGCTCAAGAGATCGAAGATTTGATCTTTGCTTCTAAAATCTGCAAGAATACAAAATCAAACACAATTGTATTTGCTAAAAATGGAACATTGATTTCATCAGGTACAGGTCAGACTTCAAGAGTTGACGCTTTAATTCAAGCAGTTGACAAAGCAAAAGCTTTTGGTTTTGATTTAAATGGAGCTTCGATGGCAAGTGACGCATTTTTCCCATTTCCGGATTGTGTAGAATTAGCCAAAAAAGCAGGAATAACTGCTGTAATTCAGCCAGGAGGTTCGATAAAAGACGAATTAAGTATAAATTATTGCAATGAAAATAATCTTGCAATGGTATTTACAGGAACTCGTCATTTTAAACATTAATTTGTTTAACTTTGTTCGATAAATAATTTATAACATTTTAAACCCCTAAAAAACTTATGGGATTTTTTGATTTCATGACCGAGGATATTGCGATAGACCTTGGAACCGCAAACACTTTAATCATTCATAATGATAAAGTTGTCATTGATAGTCCGTCTATCGTTGCACGTGATAGAGTATCAGGCAAAATCATTGCTGTTGGTAAGGAAGCCAATATGATGCAAGGTAAAACACATGAAAACATCAAAACTATAAGGCCTTTGAAAGATGGTGTAATCGCTGATTTTGATGCTTCGGAAAAAATGATCAATATGTTCATTAAAAGTATTCCTGCATTGAAAAAAAGAATGTTTACTCCAGCTTTACGTATGGTTGTATGTATTCCTTCTGGTATTACTGAAGTGGAGATGAGAGCGGTGAAGGAATCTTGTGAGAGAGTAAACGGAAAAGAAGTTTACTTGATTCATGAACCAATGGCGGCGGCAATTGGTATTGGTATTGACATTATGCAACCAAAAGGAAACATGATTGTCGATATCGGAGGTGGTACAACAGAAATTGCTGTTATCGCTTTAGGCGGAATTGTATGTGACAAATCTGTAAAAATTGCAGGTGACGTTTTCACAAATGATATCGTTTATTACATGCGTACACAGCACAACTTATTTGTTGGAGAAAGTACTGCTGAGAAAATTAAAATTCAAATCGGAGCGGCGATCGAAGATTTAGATGGTCCACCAGAAGATATGTCGGTTCAAGGTAGAGATTTGCTTACTGGTAAACCAAAACAAGTAGATGTTTCTTACCGTGAAATTGCAAAAGCATTAGACAAA
The DNA here is from genome assembly GCF_004151235.1 of Flavobacterium anhuiense. Lineage (GTDB taxonomy): Bacteria > Bacteroidota > Bacteroidia > Flavobacteriales > Flavobacteriaceae > Flavobacterium > Flavobacterium anhuiense_A. The sequence continues at coordinate 510,053 of NZ_JUIV01000002.1, read as the reverse complement.
TCTATTCAGCGTATTGAAGATGCGGTAATGGAAACATTATCACAAACTCCACCTGAGTTGGCAGCAGATATCTACAACACTGGTATTTATTTAGCTGGTGGAGGATCTATGTTGAGAGGACTTGACAAACGTATCTCTCAAAAAACAGATTTACCAGTTTATATTGCTGAAGATCCGTTAAGAGCTGTTGTTCGTGGTACAGGAATGGCTCTTAAAAACATTGCAAAATTTAAAAGTATCTTAATCAAATAAGATTCAAAATAATAATCAATTTACTTTTATGAGGGTCAAATTTTATTGTTTGACCCTTGTAAAAACTGAAACCTTTAAGCATATCCTGAAACAAAATAACCAGACAAGAAATGCAGCAAATATTTAATTTCCTTATAAGAAACAGTAATCGATTGCTGTTTTTGCTGCTTTTAGGTATATCGTTAGGACTCACTATTCAATCTCATTCTTACCATAGAAGCAAAATAATCAGCTCTGCCAATTTCTTAAGCGGAGGTGTTTACGAAAAAATCAATCGTATTAATGAATATTTGAATTTACAAGCTGAAAACGACGAACTTGTACTTGAGAACGCAAGATTAAAAAGTCTTTTATTCAATAAAGAAGACACTTCCAAATTACCTTTGCCAGATACTATTAAAGGAGTAAAACCTGCCGATATAATTGTGTCAAAAGTAATTCATAATGCATACAGTACACACGAAAACTTTCTTACTTTGAACTCTGGATCTAATGAAGGCGTTAAACCAGATATGGGAGTAATAAACAGTTTAGGAATTGTGGGTATTATAGATGATACATCTCCAAGATATTCTACAGTTGTGAGTATTTTGAACATGAAATCTAGGATCAATGCGAAGTTAAAAAAATCAAATCACTTTGGGTCTTTAACTTGGGATGGAAAAAGCACTGGTTTCGTACAGTTAAGAGACGTTCCGAGATTAGCTTCGGTTAGAAAAGGAGACACAATTGTAACAGGAGGTCAATCCGTAATTTTCCCTGAAGGAATAAATATTGGAACCGTTGAAACAATTTATCAAGAGCGAGAAACAAGCTTCTATGTCATAAAAGTTAAATTATTTAACGACATGACAAACTTAGGGCACGTTTATATCATCAAGAGCAAGGACAGAGAGGAACTTATTAATTTAGAAAACAAAGAAAAAAATGAATAGCGCTCTGTTAGTCAATATTTTTCGATTTATTATGTTGCTGGCAATTCAGATTGTTATTTTCAACAATATGAATTTCCTAGGATATATAAGTCCTTTTCCATATATCTTGTATATCATTCTGTACCCTGTAAACAGCAATAAAGCAGGATTAATAATTTCTAGTTTTTTCTTGGGATTAATAATGGATATGTTTTGTAATTCTGGCGGGATACATGCCACTGCCTGTGTCGTTTTAGCCTATTATAGACCATATATATTTAAATTTTCTTTTGGTTTAAGTTATGAATATCAAACCATTAAACTAAACGAATCTTTAACACCAGAAAGATTTTCATTCATACTAGTTTCGGTTTTAATTCACCACATTGTATTATTTGTTTTGGAAGCATTTCAATTCAAATTTATCTGGGACATTTTGCTCCGAACCTTATTTAGTTCTATCTTTACTATAATCACCTCAATAATAATAATTTATCTTATTAAGCCCAATAAACGATGAGAAAAGTCCTGCTGCCCACTATAATTATTATTGCAGCGTCTTTGCTAGTGATTAGGATTTTTTACCTGCAGATTATTGATGATTCTTTTAAATTGAAATCAGAAAATAATGCGATAAAAAAAGTGTATGACTATCCTGAAAGAGGTTACATCTATGATCGTAATGGCAAACTTCTTGTTGCCAATCAGCCCTCTTATGACATCATGGTTATTCCGAGAGAGGTAAAAAAAGATTTGAATATTGCTGAATTCTGTGCGCTTTTAAATATCACTCCTGAAGACTATCATAAGAGAATGGAAAAAGCAAAGGTGTACAGCCCTAGACTTCCATCTGTATTTTTATCGCAGTTGAACAAGAATGAATTTGCTGCTTTTCAAGAGAAAATCAGAAAATATGATGGTTTCTATTTCCAAAAAAGATCTCTTCGCGATTATGAAGTAGATTACGGTGCCAATATTTTTGGTTCTATTACACAAGTAAATGAAAGCCAAATTGCAAAAAATCCTTATTACAACAGTGGAGATTTAATTGGAAGACAAGGCGTAGAAGAGAGTTACGAAGAAATATTGCGAGGCATTAAAGGTGTTAAATACATTCAAAAAGATAAATATAATAGAGAAATTGGATCTTATAAAGAAGGGAGATATGATACGATTGCCGTAGCCGGAGAAGATATCAATTTGACCATTGATGCTGAACTTCAAAAATATGGCGAGGAATTAATGATCAACAAAAGAGGTGGAATAGTTGCAATTGAGCCAAAAACAGGTGAAATTTTAGCACTTGTTACTGCTCCATCTTACGATCCTGGAATTTTAGTTGGAAGACAAAGATCTAAAAACTACACTCTTTTATATAATGATTCTATCGCAAAACCATTATACGACAGAGGTCTTTTAGCGGAATATCCTCCAGGTTCTCCATTTAAAATCCTAACTGGTTTAGTTGCGCTTCAAGAAGGTGTAGTAAATGAGCAAACAACTTTCATGTGTCATCACGGATTCAGTTATGGTGGAGGCCGATTCATGAAATGCCACGGTTTTGGTCCACACCAATTACATAATGGTATTTACAACTCTTGCAACACTTATTTTGGACAAGCTTATATGCTTACCATCAACAAGTACAAAGATCCTGGTCATGCAGTTGATATCTGGAGCAGTCATGTAAAAAGTTTTGGACTAGGTCAGTTCATGGGTTATGATTTACCTACCGGAAGAAGAGGAAACATTCCAACTTCTAAAACCTATAAAAGAATCTATCCTAACGGAGGATGGAGAAGCTCAACCATTGTATCGAATGCAATTGGCCAGGGAGAAGTTTTGATGACACCAATTCAATTAGCCAATATGATGGCGACTGTTGCCAATCAAGGCTATTATTACACTCCTCATATCATTAAAAAAATTGAAGGAGAAAAGATAGATGAGAAGTTCACTACAAAACACGTGACCACAATTGATCAAAAATATTTCCCACCGGTTATTAGCGGATTATTTGATGTATACAATAAAGGTACAGCGTATGCTCTTAGAGTTGAAGGAATTGACATTTGCGGAAAAACGGGAACTGCAGAGAATTATGCAAAAATAAACGGTAAGAGAGAAAAACTTAAAGATCACTCTATATTTGTTGCTTTTGCTCCAAAAGACAATCCAAAAATAGCTATTGCCGTTATGATTGAAAATGGAGGTTTTGGAGCAACAGTTGCTGGTCCGATTGCCAGTTTAATGATTGAAAAATATTTGAGAAAGAAAATCACAAGAACTGATTTAGAAATAAGAGTATTAAATAAAAGTTTGGTATCTGAATACGCTAAACTTGGAGGCATGAATGCAGCAAGTGCTATAGAATCTGTTCCAAAAGATTCTGTTTTGCAAGCAAAAATTGTAAAACCAAAAGTACCAGCAGCCGTAACAGCACCTAAAACGGAAGTTAAAAAAACAGCAGTAGACACAACTAAGAAAAACTAAGAAAGATTATTTCAGATGAAAAATCAAAGTGTAAAAAATAATATTGATTGGATAAGTGTCTTTATCTACATTACGTTGGTAACTTTAGGTTGGCTTAATATTTATTCGTCTTCTCTATTATCAACTGATGGAACGTACCAAAAACAGCTTATTTTTATCTGCTGCACTATTCCATTGATATTTGTTGTACTTTTTGTTGATGGCAAGTTTTACGAAAAATATGCCAGTATCATATTTGGAGTTTCCTTATTGTCTCTTGCGGGATTATTTCTTTTTGGAAAAACCATTGCAGGACAACGATGCTGGTATGCTATTGGCAGCTTTACTTTACAACCATCTGAGTTTGCAAAAGCCGCAACTTCTCTGGCATTGGCCAAATATTTAAGTGACACACAAATCAACTTAAAAGAAACCAATAGACAAATTCAGGCTCTGGCTATTATGTTATTGCCAGTAATTTTGATTTTACCACAGCCAGATCCTGGAAGTGCTTTAATTTATAGCGCATTCATCCTTGTTCTGTATAGAGAAGGTTTACCTTCTTGGTATGTATGGACAGCCTTTATAACCATTGTTCTTTTCGTTCTTACTTTAGTTTTAGAACCATACGCTGTTATTGCAATGGCTTTTGTCGTGCTTGCAATTATACACTTTAAAGGCAGAGTAGTTGATAGAAACATCATTTTAAGCGGAATTTTATTAGTCCTAATCTCTGGATTTGTTTTCTCTGTTGATTATGTTTTTGATAATGTTTTTAAACAGCACCACAGAGACCGTTTTAATATTTTATTAGGTAAAACTGTAGATATGAAAGGTATTGGATATAATACCAATCAATCTGAAATTGCAATTGGATCTGGAGGATGGCTTGGAAAAGGTTTTCTTGAAGGAACACAAACCAAAGGAGGATTTGTACCAGAGCAGCACACCGATTATATCTTTACCACTGTTGGTGAAGAATGGGGGTTTGCGGGTTCATTGGTCGTAATTTTACTTTTCACAGGTTTGCTTCTTAGAATTATTTATTTAGCAGAAAGGCAAAAAACAAAATTCAGTCGAGTTTATGGATATTGCGTCGCTGCAATTCTCTTTATACATTTCTTTGTAAATATTGCCATGGTAATTGGAATTTTCCCAACAATCGGAGTTCCTCTGCCCTTCTTTTCATATGGAGGCTCTGGACTCTGGGGATTCACCATTTTATTGTTTATTTTCCTCAAAATGGATGCCAACAAGGTGAATGAATGGTAATACTTTAAAATATTCAATTTTTAAATCCCAAATTCCAACTTGAATTACTTTTGTATTATACAACTAAAATAATTTAACCTTAAAGCTGTAATTACGTTTCAAAAACTGATTATAGCTTTTTTGTTTCTATTAACTTAGATTTATCTGCAAAGAAAACTACATCATATAATAAAAACATCTATAATAGCTTTAACAACAAGCATAAAAAAATCCGAAGCTGAAAACTTCGGATTTTTTTTTATTCTTTATTTGATTATATCTCTTCGTGTGGTCTCTTTTTTAAAAGTTTCAGCAGAACTGGGAATGTCGAAATAATGATGATAATAATAATGATATATTCAATATGTTTCTTTAAATCTATTCCTTGTTTTAAGAAAACTCCGTATAAATAATGTCCTGCGAAAATCAATATAAATGACCAAAGAAAAGAACTCAAGAAGTTATAAAACATAAACTTCTTTTTGTCCATCGAAACGATTCCTGCAACAATTGGAGCGAACGTTCTGAAAATTGGCAGGAAGCGTGCATAAATAATTGCCTTTCCTCCGTATTTCTCAAAAAAATCTTTTGATTGAAGCAAGTACTTTTTCTTAAACCAGAAAGTATCTTCTTTTTTGAATAAATAATAACCACTTTTTGCTCCAAACCAATAACCAGTCATATTACCTAAAACTCCCATTATGGCAACTGCAGTAGCAAGCAGAAACACATTTACAAAATCATTTGGAATATAGGCAACATTTTCAATTAGATCACGACTGTAAATACCTGCTAAAAAAAGCAAACTATCTCCAGGCAGAAAAAACCCTGCAAAAAGTCCTGTCTCAGCAAAAACTATAAACAGCACAATAAATAACCCAATCTGAAAACCTCCGACGCTTAAAGTAATATAAAATTCAGGGTTTAGTAACTGGGTCCATTCAAAATTATTCATAAATGTGATTGGTTATTTTTTATAGTTCGTGAAAGTAACAATAATTTACCTTAACCACAATAAAATGCGGTATTTTAAACATAAATTAACTATTAAAAAAAGCCCAGACTTCTTTGTCTGGGCTTCTTTTTACACTATTCTCTTACATACTTGCAACAGCTATGAAGATTGTCATAATCTTCAGTTGTCGCTTTAACTTCCTTAGTATCATGACCTGCCTTTGCGATTGCTTTGTTTAAATCTGAAGGAGAACATTTCTCTTCATTTAAAATAACCGAAAGCTGATGCGAACTTACATCCCAGCTTGCTGTTTTTACGCCTGGAACGCCATAAGCCGCTTTTTCAATTCGTTTCTTACATTGTTCGCAGTTACCATTTACCTCTGTTGTGTACTTCAAATTCTTATTTTTTTTAGTTTGAGCCTGAGCTGAAAAACCTAAAAAAATCATCATTGCGATTAAAACTATTTTATTCATTGTATTTAATTTTTATTGTTGTTGAAATTGTTATTTAATTTTAAATCTAAGTCCTGCATAATACATTTGTCCAAAAATTGGTGCATATGCAATTGATGCATCAAAATTAGATCCAAAAGGATCATTTGCTCCTAAAATTGCTTTCTCTTGTCTATAATTTCCAATATTTTCTCCCCCAATATACACTTCAAAAACTGAAGAAAAAACTCTGGTCACTTGTGCATTCATTACAGCATAAGAAGGTGAAAAATCAGGAAATTGATCTTCTGTAGGATTTGAAGCCGTATATGGCAACTGCTGCTTTCCTGACCAATTGTAAGTAAAATCAAACTTCCATTGTTTGTCGTTGTTCATGGCTGTTTCGTATTCTAAATTTCCTAAGAAACGATGTTTTGCCTGAAGCGGACGTTGGAATGTTCCTCTTAAATAATCGGTTTGGATGTCGTAATATTTATAAGCTGTTCTTAAGTTTAAATTGTGAATCAATTCGTAATTGAACTCAACCTGAAGACTATTCGCAAAAGAACTTCCTTTCAAATCATAAAACAAAACTTGTTGCGGACTTTGCATGACATCTACAATGGCTTGATTTTGGAAATCGGTTCTATACAGATCAAAACCTGCATCGGCATTTCTATTGAAAAGGCGGAACTTCTGTGAAAAACTTACTCCATAATTCCAAGCAATTTCAGGATTAAGCCCATATACTTTTCCATTAGAATCTAAAACTGAAAAAGTTCTTGAACTAGCAAAAAGCTGCTGATTTTCAGCAAAGATATTAGCAGAACGCTTGCCTCTTCCTGCAGAAAAACGAATTACCCCATTTTTCCAAGGATTATATCTCATGTGCAGTCTTGGCGTAACAAAAAACCCTAATCGGTTATGATTATCTACTCTTCCGCCTAAAATCAAACTGAAATTGTCTGTATTATCATAAGTATATTCGAAGAAAGCACCAACCGAATTATCGATTCTGCTAACATCTGTTAAGTTTACAAATTCCTGGTATTGATCGTAAGTAAAATTCAGACCAGTCGTAAACTTATGCATGGTATTGTTTATAATCGAATTAAAAATCAAATTAGAATAAAAACTATTCTGTTTAATATCATATTGATTTAAACCATAATAAGAATCCTGTTTATGACTATTAAAAGCATTTTGAAAACCAATACTCTGATATGGCATGTCTTTAAATACATATCCGATTTTTGTCGATACATCAAATCGCTCTGTATTAATTTCTGAACCCCAGTAATTAGTTGTGCCTCGATCACGATCTTTATCAAAATCTACTTCTCCAGTTTGTTTTTTATCATTCATATATCTGAAATTGATAAAACTTACTAAACCGCTTTCTGGATCATAATATTGATAACGATTCAAAACATTGATTTGTTTCCCTAACGGATTATCGAGAAAACCGTCTTTGTTCATATCGTTTTTGGCTACACGCGCATTTCCGTGAACAAATAAGCTAGTCGCCCATTTGTCTGATAATTTTTTATTGAAATGGGTGTTTAATTCAAAACGAGAATCTGTCGATCCGTAAGCATTCAAGAAGAAAGGAATATCATTTAATGGCTTTAAAAGCTCTGTATTAATCTGGCCAGAAATGCTTTCGTAACCATTTATAACGCTTCCCGCTCCTTTCGTAATTTGGACACTTTCAATCCAGGTTCCTGGTGTAAACGACAATCCATAAGCTTGAGATGCTCCTCGAACTGACGGAATATTTTCTTCGGTAATCATTAAATAAGGACTGGTTAGTCCAAGCATTTTGATTTGCTTAGTTCCTGTTAAAGCATCAGAAAAATTGACATCAATTGATGGATTGGTTTCAAAACTTTCAGCCAAATTACAGCAAGCCGCCTTAAGCAGTTCTTTGCTAGTAATTACGGATGTATTGGCTGTCACGGTAAAGGATTTTTTAATCCCTTTTTGCTTTTTAGTAATTTTTACTTCTTGCAGATCTTCCTGTGAAAAGGCAGAAAAAGAAAGCAAAATCATCGCAAAAAGCATTATATTTTTTTGCATAAAAAATTGATTTTAATGTTGAAATAGAATTACATTTCTGTTTTTGCGGAAGCAAAAGACATCAAAATGTAAACGCAAAGTCTTAATCAAGACTCGCAGTGCATCTTAACATTAAAATCAGGAATAGAAAATATACTGATGGTATAATTTAAATAAAGGGGGGGCATTTGCATCAGCATAATATGAAAGAACTTCTTTCTTTTTGAAATTTTGAATTTCTAAAAAGACTAGAGGTTTGTAATCCTGTATAACTGCTGGAAAAGCAAATTGAAAGAAGAAGAATTTGATTGTTGCGTTATCTGATTTCTTTTCAAAATGAACAACCTTATCTTTGCAGCAAGAGTTCTTTTTCTCTTTAGAACCGCAACATTTCTTCTCAACAACAGGTTCTGCTGTTGTTTTTAAAGAAACCGAAGCAATTTCTCCGCCACAATAATGCACATCAAAAGCAAACCCTATATTGGAAACCAATAAAAGGAACGCTAAAAACAGACCTGTGCACTTTTTCAAATTCATACTGCAAAGCTATTTAAAAACTCTAGAAAAAAACTAAAACAAATGTTATTTTTTAGTTTTTTGAAGCTGATAATAAAATCCCGGAATAAATAATAATATAAAAATAGGCTGAATTAAAAATCGTCTAACGTAAAAAAGAAGCCAACTTCCCTCTGGAAAATATTCTAGAATAATAAAAAATGCTATTAGAAAAACAATTAAAAAAATACTATAGATCAGAAGACTAAATTTAAGAATATCACGATCTTGAAATAAAGCATAAATCAAAGCCAAAGATAAAATTGAATTTAAAGAATAACGAAAAAAAAGTCCTGCAAAAAGTTTTAGATTATCTACTAGCGGATATGGAATAGACTGAAAGTCGGCATCAAAATATACCAGAAAAGGATCGTAAAACAGTTCTCTTTCAAACGTTCTAATCAAAGCAAAACCTATTACAACAACAATTGCAACAAAAATTTTTAATTTATTTTCTTTTAATTTATTTAGCATACTTTGAAAATCTATTAATCCAGAAAATCCATAAAAGAAAAACATACCCGTAAATCATCAAAGGAAAAAAAATATCATGCAGAAAATTGGCATATCTCGAAAAATGATATATCAATACAATTAAAAGTGAGATCCTAATAATATTCAAAATGTAAATAGATATAAGCCCTAGTATTATAAATAGGGATGTCTTTTTTAAATTCCCCGAAAAAGCACTCACAAACGACACAAACAGTATCATTACGCTTACAGCATTACAACCTTCGATAATGCGCGCTATAAATCTACCATTCAAGATAATTTCTTGCCATGGATTTTGAGAGCTTTTTTGAATGATTACATCATAATTTAAAAGCTTTAACAATTGTTCTGAATTTTTACCAGAAATCATTGTTACAGCATCAAGATCTTCTGACTGATAGCTATTTAAATAAAACTTATAAAGTAAAGTAAGAACAATATAGGTCAGAAAAAAAATGCTAATAAAAATCAAAAATGGCTTAAACTGGACTAAATATTTTTTCAAGAGATTTTTTTTTCAAATTTATATATTTTTTGAGTTCAGCTTTAAATACTTTTGTATAAAATTTAATATCATGACATTTCAAGAATTACAACCACAGATAAGCAGTATTACTGCTGACAATCAAAAAAATAGAGACGAAAAATTATTAGCAATCTGCCAGCTTTTAAACGAAAATGTAGAATATTACAATTGGGTCGGCTTTTATTTTGCTAATCACGACACTAAAACTTTACATTTAGGCCCTTATGTTGGTGCAGAAACAGATCATACTGTTATTCCATTTGGAAAAGGTATTTGCGGTCAAGTAGCAGAAAGTAATGCTAATTTTGTTGTGCCAGATGTTAAGGCGCAAGACAACTATATTGCTTGCAGTTTGACTGTTAAATCAGAAATCGTAGTGCCTCTTTTTGTGAATGGAGTAAATATTGGCCAAATTGATATTGACAGCCACGTTATTGATCCGTTTACAGAAGCTGACGAAAGATTTTTAGAATTTGTAAATCAAGAAGTTGCTAAATTATTCTAAAAACGTTAAATTTAGAATAAAAAATAGAACTGAATGAAAAGAAACATCTTCATCTTATTGCTTCTGATAATTTCAGTTAATCTGTCTGCGCAAATTAGCATGATGTCTAAAAAAATCTTTTTAGACTCCTTAAATCGTGAATGTACACCCGAAAATCATGCTTACACAAGAGTAATTACCAATTATTCTCAGAAAAGCATCCGTTATGTTGTGACTGATTTCTACAAAAATGGAAGAAAGAAAATGACGGGATCAACCTTAGATCGAGATGTTTTAAAAAAAGACGGAGAATTTATTTACTATTATAAAAATGGTGCAAAAGAATCTGTTATAAATTATTCTGAAGACCATAAAACTGGCAAAGAAATTAGCTGGTACGAAGATCAGAGTAAAAAATGCGAAAAACAGAACATTTGGGATCCGAAAACAAAAAAGCTCCAGACTTTGATTCTAAATTGCTGGGATGTAAATAAAAACCAAACCGTTACGAATGGAAATGGAGATTACGAAGAAACAGATCAGTTTGTTAGTCAAAAAGGAACAATCAAAGGCGGATTGAAACAAGGTTACTGGGAAGGGAATGACATTTTACGAAAGATTACGTTTGTTGACAATTATGATCAAGGAGTTTTAATTTCGGGCGTAAGTACTGATGCAAACAATGTCAAATTTTCTTATTCTTCTTTGAGCGAAAAGCAATCTGGAAAAAAAGCCCAGAAGTTAAAATAGAAATCAGATTAAATCAAGAACAAAAAAACAGCTCTAAATACCTAAAAATAAATTTCTTATGCCCATTTTTTAGATTCTTTTATTTTTTTTTTGATTTTTCTGTTTTTTTAATCTAATTTTGCACCCGTCTTACAAAAGTTGTACGACATACATAAAAATCATTTAAAACAATATTGGAATGTATTTAACTAAAGAAAAGAAAGAAGAAATTTTTGCACAACACGGTGGTGCTACAAACACTGGAAGCGCAGAAGGTCAAATCGCATTGTTCACTTACAGAATCTCTCACTTAACTGAACACTTGAAAAAAAATCGTCACGATTACAACACTGAGCGTTCTCTTGTACTATTAGTAGGTAAAAGAAGAGCTTTGTTGGACTACTTGAAAAAGAAAGATATCAACAGATATCGTGAGATTATCAAAGTATTGAATATCAGAAAATAATCAATATAGAAAAGAGGTGCGAGAGTGCCTCTTTTTGTTTTTACATTACAGCTGTTTATAATAAGCATATTACAAGAAAAAAAGTTTGGTTTTTCATTGGGTTTTAGATAACAACAACTACACACAACAACAACTACAACACAACTAAAACCCATTGTATAATCAAAAAGGAAAAATTTATGATTCCACAAGTTTCACAAGAAATTATCGATTTAGGAGATGGAAGAAGCATCTCAATCGAAACTGGTAAATTAGCAAAACAAGCCGATGGTTCAGTTGTTGTACGTTTAGGAAACTGTATGCTTCTAGCAACAGCAGTTTCTGCAAGAACATCTAACCCAGGTGTTGACTTTTTACCATTAACGGTAGATTACCGCGAAAAATTTGCTGCTGCAGGACGTTTCCCAGGAGGATTTTTCAAAAGAGAAGCAAGACCAAGCGACAGTGAGGTATTAACAATGAGATTAGTTGACCGTGTTTTACGCCCGCTTTTCCCAGACGATTACCATGCTGAAACTCAGGTTATGATTCAATTAATGTCTCACGATGACAATGTTATGCCAGACGCATTAGCTGGTTTAGCAGCATCTGCAGCATTAGCTGTTTCAGATATTCCATTTTACAACTTAATTTCTGAAGTGCGCGTTGCTCGTATCGACGGAAAATTAGTAATCAACCCAAGTAGAGAAGAATTAGAAAAATCTGACATCGATATGATGATCGGAGCTTCTATGGATTCTGTTGCAATGGTTGAAGGTGAGATGAAAGAAATCTCAGAAGCTGAAATGGTTGAGGCAATTAAATTTGCACACGAAGCAATTAAAGTTCAAATTGTTGCTCAACAAAAATTAAGAGCAAAATTAAGCTCTCAAGAATATAGAACTTACGAAGGTGAAATTGAAGACGAAGCTGTTTATGCTAAAGTAAAAGCTGCTGCTTACGATAAATGCTATGCAATTGCTCAGGAAGCTTCTGGAAAAGCTGAAAGAGGTGAAAAATTCGCAGCTGTTAAAGAAGAGGCTAAAGCTTTGTTTACTGAAGAAGAATATGCTGAAAATGCAGATCTTGCAGGTTTAGTTGGAAAATACTTCTACAAAACAAACAAAGAAGCTGTTCGTAACGTAATTCTTGAAAAAGGAATTCGTCTAGACGGTAGAAAAACTACAGAAATCAGACCAATCTGGTGCGAAACAGATTATTTGCCATCTGTTCACGGATCTTCTTTATTTACACGTGGAGAAACTCAAGCTTTGGCAACAGTAACTTTAGGAACTTCTAAAGAAGCTAACCAAATCGATTCTCCATCTGAACAAGGTGAAGAGAAATTCTACTTACACTATAACTTCCCTCCTTTCTCTACTGGTGAAGCAAAACCATTAAGAGGAACTTCAAGAAGAGAAGTTGGCCACGGTAACTTAGCTCAAAGAGCTTTAAAAAATATGATTCCTGCAGATTGTCCTTATACAATCCGTGTTGTTTCAGAGGTATTAGAATCTAACGGTTCTTCTTCTATGGCAACAGTTTGTGCTGGAACAATGGCGCTTATGGATGCTGGAGTCCAAATGACAAAACCAGTTTCTGGTATTGCTATGGGATTAATCACTGACGGTGAAAAATTTGCTGTATTGTCTGATATCTTAGGAGATGAGGATCACTTAGGAGATATGGATTTTAAAGTAACTGGAACTGCTGACGGTATCACGGCTTGCCAAATGGATATAAAAATCGAAGGATTACGTTATGACATTATGGAACAAGCTTTAGCACAAGCTCGTGACGGACGTTTGCATATTTTAGGAAAATTAACTGAAACAATTGCAGCGCCAAGAGCAGAAGTTAAAGATCATGCACCAAAAATTATCACTAGAACTATCCCTGGAAACTTTATTGGAGCGTTAATCGGACCTGGAGGAAAAGTAATTCAAGAATTACAAAAAGCTACTGGAACGACTATCGTAATCAACGAAGTTGACGAACAAGGTGTAGTTGAAATCTTAGGAACTGATCCTGCTGGTATCAAAGCTGTATTGGCTAAAATTGATGCCTTAACTTTCAAACCACAAATTGGCGAAGCTTACGAGGTTAAAGTGATTAAAATGCTTGATTTTGGAGCTGTAGTAGAATACACTGCTGCACCAGGAAACGAAGTATTGCTTCACGTATCTGAGTTAGCTTGGGAACGTACAGAAAACGTTGCCGATGTAGTTAAAATGGGAGATATTTTCCAAGTGAAATACTTAGGAGTTGATCCTAAAACTAAAAAAGAAAAAGTGTCTAAAAAAGCACTTGTTCCAAGACCTCCACGTGAGGAGAAAAAAGAGTAATCAGATCTTAGTTTACTAAAGGTTTATTTATAGAAAACCCCGTTTCATGATTATGAAACGGGGTTTTTCAATTAAAAAAAGTAGCAAGCTATTTCTTTATTTTAATGATTAGAAAGTTAAAAATTTATCAAAATATTCACCTCTCTAGTTACTGTCAACTTTCAAGCTTCAAATATACTATAAGTATAGTTTATTCCTGTTTGAAGCAAATTCTATAGAGTTTTTATTACATTTTAACACTATGACGTGATTTTTATAACATTTTTTTTATACTTTTGGACCTAATCAATCCAAAAACAAAAAAATCACATTTCCTTTGAAAAACCACAAAAAAAAAGCGATTTATCTATCGTTATTTGCAAGCCTATTAAACATATCGTATTTACATTCACAATCTACTGAAAAATCTTCATTATACGATTACTTCGACCAAACAGTCGGAAAAGACAATTTAAATATTAATAACGGAATCGTTCATAGCGAACCTTTTCGCCCAATTGCTGGTAAAAGCAGGTATTATACTGAAGAGTTTAATATTGGCGACATCAGTTTTGAAGGCCAGATTTATTCTAATGTTAATCTTAAGTACGACATTTTAACTGACCAAGTTATTTACAAACAAACCGGATCTTCTGAAAACTTACCGATTAATCTAATCAGCGAAAAAGTTGATTATTTTTTCATTAAAAACAAAAAGTTCGTCAACATAAAATCTGACCTAAATAAGGTTAATGATCTTGCTCCAGGTTTTTATGAAGAAAACTACGCCGGCGACAACGTCTCTTTATATATTAAACATTATAAAGAAAAAGTAAAAGTCTTCCAGTCTGACGGTGTTTACTACAATTTCATCTATAAAATCAATTACTTCCTAAAGCATAATAACCATTTCTACAAAGTAGAATCGGAGAAAGATTTCAAGAAAATTTTCCCTGACTATAAAAAAGATATCAGTACCATTTACAATACTGATAAAAAATTAGAACGTTCCGATAAGATGAAATTCATGGAAAATCTAACAAAACAAATCAATGGTCTTTTAAAAAAAAGTTCTAATTAAATGAAAAAAATTACTCTTATTCTATTTTTAATTGCCTTTCAACAAATAATTTATTCTCAAGTAATCAGCGACAAAATAACGGTTGAATTTAAAAATGCAAATATAAAAACTGCCATTCAAGATATCGAAAAAGTATCTTATTTCAAATTCTATTTTGATGAAAAATGGCTGGAAAATGACAGTACTTCAATATCTAAACAATATAAAGAAGTTAGAATTGGTGAAGTTTTGGAAGATGTTTTTCAGAACACAAGCTTCAACTTTTACGTTTCGGAAAACAAAGTTATAGTTACAAATAACAGTATCATCTACAGTCAATTGCCTGATGATTATTTCGGAACTCCTCTTGAAAGAGACGAAAACGGAATGATCAGCCCAATTTTCTATCAGCAATATGATTCGATCAAAAAAACCAATTCAAGAAACCCAAATAAAAATATTAGGGATATTGTTTTGATTGGTAAAGAAGTGAAAAATCAGAAAAAGAAAACTTATACCTTATCTGGTATTATTAGAGGCGGAAAAAATAATGCTGGAATTGCTAATGTTTTAGTAAAAATACCAAACACAGAATATTCTGCCACTACTGATAAAAAAGGGTATTATAGCTTACAAGTTCCTGGAGGTTTAAATGTTATTGAAACGGAGACGTTCTCATATAACAAAGTGACTAAAAATATCATGGTTTACAATGATGGATCGTTGAACTTTTCGTTAACCGAAGATATAAATCAGCTTGATGAAGTTTTAATTAAAACAAACAAAAGTAAAACTGCAAAATCAGCAATTACCGGTGTAACTACCATTGATGCTGAAGGAATTAAAAATGTTCCTTTGGTGCTTGGTGAGCGTGACATTCTTAAAGTGGCTTTGACAATGCCTGGAATAAAAACTGCTGGTGAAGGTTCTTCTGGATATAATGTTAGAGGTGGTAAAGAAGATCAAAATTTATTTTTGTTGGACAATGCTACGTTATACAATCCGTCACATTTCTTCGGTTTTTTTACAGCTTTAAATCCTTATACAACTAAAAAAGTTGATATTTATAAAGGTAGTATTCCAGCTGAATTTGGAGGAAGATTATCTTCTGTTTTTGACATTACTTCTAAAACTGGAAGTTTTGATGAGTTTCAAGGTGAAGGCGGTATTGGTCCAGTAACCAGCAATTTAATGCTTTCTACTCCTGTGGTAAAAGGAAAATCTAGTTTGGTAGTTGGAGGAAGAGCAACTTATTCTGATTGGATTTTAAAAAGCTTAGACGATGAGAACTTGAAAAACAGTCAGGCTTCTTTTTATGATTTCATCCTAAAATACAATCATAAAATAAATGCGAAGAATGATATCGAATCTACTCTTTATTATAGCCATGATAAATTTAGTGTGTCATCAGATTCATTGTATAAATACAGCAATAGATTAGCGACTTTAAAATGGAATCATACTTTCAATGAGAAAAACAAAGGTTCTTTGATTGTTACTAATAGTGAATACAAATTCAACATTGACTACGAATCTGAAGGGGTTAATAATTTTGATTTTGGTTATAAAATCAATGAAACTCAAGCGATGCTGAAAATGAATTATTTATATAACGAAAAGCATAAATTCAGTTATGGTCTTTCGACAAAATTATATTCTGTGGATCCTGGATATTTGAATCCGACAAATCCTGAATCGACATTAGTTCCTGTTGATGTTGAAACAGAAAAAGGATTAGAATCTGCGGCATATATTGGTGACAATTTTAAAATAAGCGACAAATTCTTGCTTGATTTTGGTTTACGATATTCCACTTTTGCTGCTTTAGGGAAATCTACTCAGAGAATTTACGAAAACAATGTTCCTATTAGTGATGCAACTGTTATAGATACAAAAACATACGGCAATAACGAAGTAATTAAAAGATATGGAGGTTTAGAACCTAGAATTGCAGCTAGATATTTCCTTGACGATGATTTTTCGGTAAGAGCGAGTTATGATAAAACATATCAATACATTCATTTATTGTCAAATAATACAACTCAATCTCCAACAGATATTTGGAAACTTTCAGATTTAAACGTAAAACCAGAAAGCGCTCAGCAAGTTTCTTTGGGATTTTATAAAAATCTTAAAGGTGGAGATATAGAATTTAGTGTGGAAGGGTATTACAAAAGATCCAAAAATATCTTGGACTATAAAGTTGGAGCCGAATTATTATTGAATGAAAATATAGAAACCGAGCTTTTACAGGGAGAAGGAAAAGCTTATGGTATAGAATTTTTGGCTAAAAAACAAGTTGGAAAATTAAACGGTTGGCTTGGATATACATATTCGAGATCTTTAATAAAATTGGATAGCCAGTTTAATGAAGAAAAAGTAAATAACGGAAAATACTTTGCTTCAAATTTTGATAAACCACACGATTTCAGTGCCGTTTTAAACTATAAAATTACACAGCGTTATAGTTTTTCAAGTAATTTTACATATCAAACCGGAAGACCAATTACATATCCGATTGGAAGATACGATTACGGCAACGAGCAATATACTGTTTACAGTGATCGCAATAAATACAGAATCCCTGATTATTTCAGACTTGACATTGGTTTGAACATCGAAGGAAATCATAAAATTAAAAAGCTAGCACATAGTTTTTGGAATATTTCAGTTTATAATGTTTTAGGAAGAAACAATCCTTATTCTGTATTCTTTGTTACAAAAGAAGGACAAATCAAAGCTTATAAAACATCTATTTTTTCTATTCCAATTCCAAGTATTACTTATAATTTCAAGTTTTAAAACCATGACAAAATATCTATATAATATATCATCATTATTAATCCTAACATTTGCTATTAGCAGCTGTACGGAGCAATATGTTTTTCAGAATACGGATTTTGAAAGTGCTCTTGTTGTAGAAGGAACAATTACAAACGAACTTAAAAATCAAACTATCAAGCTTTCGCAAGTTTATCAGCTTGAAGAAACAGGTCCGAGAGTTGAAAAGGGAGCAAATGTCTTTATTTCTGACGATCAAGGAAACGAATATCAATTTGAGGAAAAAGACACAATATATTCTTCTATAACTCCTTTTAAAGCTGAACCTGGAAGAAAATATCAATTAAAAATTAGAACACGAGAAGGTAAAAATTATACTTCAGACGAACAGATTTTAACTACTGAAACTAAAATTGATAACGTAACAGCTACTGCAGAAAATGTCAATGGCGAAAGAGGTGTGCAAATAAACGTAAATAGTTACGATCCAACTAATACTTCAAAATATTACCGCTATGAATACATCGAAACTTATAAAATCATTGCGCCTGTATGGTCCCCTCAAGAAACCGTAATGGAGTTTTCTCCAGAAATTCCTGCAGACCCAGACAACGATTTTCCTGGGTCTCCGGCACGAGAATATATTAAATTGCAACTCAGAAATCGTGAAACCAGAACTTGCTTTTCAACTAAAAAATCAAATGCTATAATTTTAAACACGACAAACAGTCTAAGCGAAGACAGAGTACATTTCCCTGTTCGCTTTATTAGCAATCAAAATTATATCATTACACATCGTTATAGCATTTTTGTAAAACAATATGTTCAAAATTTAGCTGCTTACACATATTATAAAACTTTAAGAGATTTATCATCTTCTGGCGGTGTTCTTTCTCCCAAGCAACCTGGTTTTTTCTATGGAAATATCAAATCGGTAGAAAATCCATCAGAAAAAGTGATTGGCTTCTTTGAAGTTTCTGCAGTTTCTTCAGAAAGAATTTTCTTTAATTATGTTGATTTATTTCCAAATGAAAAACTTCCTCCGTATTATGAAAGCGATTGTGATGTTAAAATTTTTCTAGATTGTGAAGGACTTCCTCCTTGTAATGGAGCCGTCTTACGTTCAAACATAAGAACCAAATCATTAGTGTTCTTATCTACAAATTTTAATGATGAGTACGCAATGGTAAAACCCGCTTGCGGAGATTGCACTTCATTTTCATCTAATATCGTTCCTCCTTTTTGGGTAGATTAATCTTTTATTAAATTCATGAAACACTTTTCAACATATAATCAGGCTAATATTCTAGGCAAAATGAGACATTTAGTGCTTTTGATGTTTTTATTAATTCAAAGCGGATTTATCTATGCTCAGAATTCACAAACAAAAAACGATATACCAACTACTTCAACGCAAGAAACTATTTTTCTTCATTCGAACACAACTAGCTTTTTGACTGGAGAAACACTGTATTTTAAACTGTATTGCTTAAATCCTTTAAACAACAAAGCTAGTCAAATAAGTAAAATTGCTTATGTTGAATTAATTGACAGTGAGAAAAAATCACTTCAAAAAAATAAAATATACCTTGATAACGGAATTGGAACTGGAGAACACTTTATTCCAACGACTTTAAAAACTGGAAATTACAAAGTCATTGCTTATACAAAATGGATGCTGAATAATCCAAATTCTCAAAAGCCTGAAATAGATATTTTCATTATCAATCCGTTTCAAACTCAAGAGCCAAATGACAATATTACATTTGACCTTGTTACCACGCAAAATACTGCAACGGCAATTCAGACCATAAATTCGAACACAGGAAATGACAAAAGAATTGATTTTGATTTTGACAAAGAAAGTTATTACACTAGAGAAAAAGTCAATTTAAAATTGAAGTCATTGACTGGAAGCATTGAAAAAGGAAATTATTCTGTTTCTATTAGAAAAACAGATCAGATTCCAACTTTAAAACAGCTTACGCCAGCTGAATTTGTTAAGAAATCTGCAGAAAGCTATGTTAATTTTACACCTGGTTCGTTTACTTATATTCCAGAAGTAAGGTCTGAACTTATTACAGGTTATATTACATCAAACAGTAATCAAAATGTTGGAGACAAATCGATTGCTTTATCATTGCCTGGAAAAGAATATGTTTTAAAAATTGTAAAGACAAATGCTCAAGGAAAATTTGCATTTTTACTTGATCAATTTCCAAATTTTCCAAACGCAATTTTGCAGGTAATTGACGAAAACCGAAATGATTACACTGTCAATCTTGATCCATTTCCAAAATTTGATACTTCCTCATTACAATTCATATCAAAACTGAATTTGTCGCCAGAATTAAAAAAAGACATTGAAGAAAGATCTACAGCAAGTCAGATTCAAAATGCCTACTATCAAATTAAAAAAGACAGTTTGGTCACAGAGGCTGTAATGAATCCATTTTTTACTACGATTGAAAAATCATATGTTTTAGACGATTACACTCGATTTCCAACTTTAAAAGAAAATATAGTAGAGGTTATTGTAGAACTTTATTATAGAAGAAACAACGGCAAATACCAACTCCACATAAGGAATAATCAAAAAGATTTAGAAATGTATGGACCGCCATTGGTGCTTGTTGATGGACTTTTAATTCAAGATCCGAGCGATCTTTTTGACTATAACATGGCAAATGTCAGTAGGGTTAGTTTAATAACAGAACCTTATGTATATGGCCCAAATTTGTATGGAGGATTAGTTAGTTTTGAAACCAAAAACAATGAATTTTCAGAAAATTATGTAAAAAAGTACCTGAAAATAACGGAAATCCAGCGTCCTAATCCTGAAAAAGTGTATAATAATCCTGATTATTCGCCAGGAAATAAATTACAAAGGGTTCCCGATTACAGATACCAACTGTTATGGAAACCTGATATTAAACTAAATACAAAAGAAGAAGATTTATCATTTTACACTTCTGATATTAAAGGAAATTTTGAAGTTATTCTGGAAGGCTTTACCGAAAATGGACAGCCCGTATATGTTTCAAAAAATATCACTGTAAAATAATTACACAAAAAGCAGAAAATAAAAGCCTTGATTACATTGTAAATCAAGGCCTTTTCATTTTATCACAATAAAAATTTTCAATTTATAAAAATAAAATAGTTTTTTTTGTAACTTTTTCGATACTCTATTCGTATAACCATTTGTACACTTTAAAAAATAGGGAGACAACAACATGAGACAACTTAAAATCACCAAGCAGGTAACTAATCGTGAAACTGCATCGTTAGATAAATATCTACAAGAAATTGGAAAAGTTGACCTAATTACCGCTGATGAAGAGGTAGAATTAGCACAAAGAATAAAGGCTGGTGATCAAAGAGCTTTAGAAAAACTAACAAAAGCCAACCTACGTTTCGTAGTATCGGTGGCTAAACAATATCAAAATCAAGGATTAACTCTTCCGGATTTAATTAATGAAGGAAACTTAGGTTTAATTAAAGCGGCTCAACGTTTTGATGAAACTCGTGGTTTCAAATTCATTTCTTACGCTGTATGGTGGATTCGTCAATCGATTCTTCAAGCATTAGCTGAACAATCTCGTATTGTGCGTTTACCATTAAATAAAATTGGTTCTATCAATAAAATCAACAAAATGTACGCATTATTAGAGCAATCTAACGAGCGTCCGCCTTCTGCTGAGGAAATTGCAAAAGAACTTGATATGACTGTAAACGACGTAAAAGAGTCTATGAAAAACTCTGGACGTCACCTATCTATGGATGCACCTCTTGTTGAAGGTGAAGATTCTAACCTTTATGACGTATTACGTTCTGGTGAATCTCCAAATCCTGACAGAGAATTAATTCACGAATCTCTTCGTACTGAAATCGAACGTTCTTTAGAAACATTAACTCCAAGAGAAGCAGATGTTGTTCGTTTATATTTCGGTCTTGGCGATCAGCACCCAATGACTCTTGAAGAAATTGGTGAAACTTTCGACCTAACTCGTGAGCGTGTTCGTCAAATTAAAGAAAAAGCAATCCGTAGATTGAAACACACTTCTAGAAGTAAAATCCTTAAAACTTATTTAGGATAAACAATATTAAATTTCAATATTTTAAAACCCAAATTACAATTGGCTTGGAATTTGGTTGTTTTAAATTGGAATTTTCCCGCAAACAACAGTTTGATTGACTGTTCGTTTTTTGATTGATGATTGAAACTCCGGCTGATTACCGGAGTTTTTTATTTTTTAGTATTGAGCTGAAATGTTTGTAACGCAGAGTACACAAAGATTTTTCGCAAAGTTCGCTAAGTTTTCTAAGCTATATTTTAATAGAGTAAAGAGAACACAAAGCTTTGAGAACTTTGCATTCTCAAATAATTTCAAACAGAAACTCTGCGAACTTTGCGAAAAAACTTTGCGCTCTTTGCGTCATTTATTAAACAAAAAAAACTTGCGAACTTTGTGTAAATCTTAGCGAACTTTGCGGTTAAACTTTATCTTTGCTACAAAACAACACACAATGAAAAATACATTTATTGCTCCTTCAGTCCTTGCCGCCGATTTTGGCAATCTGCAACGAGATGTCGAAATGATTAATAACAGTAAGGCTGATTGGTTTCATATTGATATTATGGACGGAGTTTTTGTTCCGAATATCTCTTTCGGAATGCCCGTTTTAGAAGCCATTTCAAAACATGCCAAAAAATATATCGATGTACATTTAATGATTATTGATCCCGATCGTTACATTAAAACTTTTGCAGATTTAGGTGCAAATGGATTAACAGTACATTACGAAGCCTGCACACATTTACATAGAACACTACAGGCAATTAAAACTGAAGGAATGAAAGCTGGTGTAGCAATGAATCCGCATACAAACGTTGATTTATTAGAAGACATTATCAACGATATTGATGTGGTTTGTATCATGAGCGTAAATCCAGGATTTGGAGGACAATCCTTCATCGAAAACACTTACGACAAAGTAAAGAAGCTTAAAACACTGATAACACGAAAAAATGCTTCCACATTAATCGAAATTGACGGTGGCGTGACTAGTAAAAATGCAAAACAATTGGTAGAAGCCGGGGCAGATGTTTTAGTTGCTGGAAGTTTTGTTTTTAAAGCTGAAAACCCAACAGAAACCATCGCTGATTTAAAAAGTATTGCCACTTTTTAATTTTAGAAAAACAAAAAAGAAAAGTCCAAAAAATAATTTTGGACTTTTCTTTTTTAACCTACAACCTTACTTAGGCTGAATCCAATAAGGATTTGCTTTAAGTTTTTCTACCACATATTGGATAACTTTCTGAGCTTTCAGGCTATTTCCAGATTTATCTAATGGAGGCGAAATAACAGCAATTCCAAATTTACCAGGACACACAGCCAATATTCCTCCTCCAACACCGCTCTTTGCTGGAAGTCCCGAATTAAAAAGCCAAATTCCAGAATTGTCATATAGACCGGCAGTTACCATTACAGGCAAAGTATACATTACAGTTGCCTGACTAACCACCTTATTTTTTGTAACAGGATTAACACCGCCATTTGCCAATGTGGCCGCCATTGTAGCAAGATCCTTTACATTTACATTCAATGCGCATTGTTTTGTATAAAGATCTGTTGCTTGTACTGGATCAAAATATATTCTATTATAAGCCAACAACAAATGTGCAATAGCTTGATTTCGCAAATTATCACCAGCCTCGCTTACATAGACAGGACGATTTATAGAAAGTTGTCTTCCGGCAAAATCACTTTGAATTTTCTGAATTTCTTTCCATTTTGCTATAGAATCATTACCTCTAATAAGACTCGTGGTTGCAATAGCTCCAGGATTCACCAGAGGATTAATATTATCACCTTTATGCATTTCAACAGCAACAATAGAATTAAATGGCAATCCAGTAGCATTTACCCCTATTTTGTCTTGCAAAAACTGTGGACCTTCTTGCTCAATTACTTTTGCCATAGTAAACACTTTCGATATACTTTGAATGGAAACCATTGAAGTTATATCTCCCTTTGTATATACAGCTCCCTCTGCAGTAACAAATGCAATACCAAAAATATCAGGATCAACATTGGCTAGTTCTTTAATATAGTCGGCATTTTTTCCTTCTTTTAAATCTTTAAATTTATCAAAGGCATCGTTAAGTGCATTTTCTATATTTTGTTTATTCAGTACTGTTTGGCTATTGCCGTGGTTTATGATAAAAGCAATCATTAAACCAGCAAAAATCATTTGCCTCTTCATTTTAAAAAAATGCATTCTTATTTCTATTCTAGATTAATTTATGGGTAAACAGTATTTATTAAAAATCCTTACTGCTTTTTAGGTTTTTAAGATTGGGGAAGAAATCAATTCCTGTCATTTTTTCTAAAGTTTCGATTGGAACTACAAAATCATAAATAGATTTGTCGCTCTTTTCATTTGGGACTAAAAATGCAATTGCTTTATGTTCTTTACCAGTTTTCGCTAAAACAATTTTATAAAAATATTTAGGAACAGCCACTTTTTCTATTCCAATTTTTTTGTCTGTATCTTTGGCAATTCCGCCAGTTACGACATAAATATCATTGTATTTTTCTGCCCAATAACGGGTCTTCTGCTCTATTCTATTCCAAATTCCCGCATTAAATTCCTTTTTCTGAGGAGAAATATTCGACGTGTAAAAAGTATCATTGTATGCCTTTTTACTGAATTCCATATCCCCAGCAGGACAAAGATGCCCTTTATCATAACCTGATTTTTTATAATTTCTCCAATCAGCAGAACCTGTAGTTACTTTTGGATCTTCAATAAAATAAGGTCTTTTGTAGTCATTATTTTTCAGATATTCCTTTTTCAATTCATAAGCAACCCATTCTGCTTGTTCAAACTTTTCGTTATATGAAAGCGTGTAATATTGATGCTTTACAATTTGTTTGGTTGTCGAAGTCGGGAGATAGGCAATGGTATATAAAGAATCTTTATGAGTAGAATTCCCTTTAAAAGAAACCACTTCATTACTATTAATCTCTTCAGTATTTTTTGCATCTTCTTTTTTACATGACAGTAATGTAAAACTTAACAAAATCAAACCCAAATAACCTTTCATACTTCTATTTTTAAAAGCGAACTTACAAAAAAAACGCTCCATAAATTCAAAATTTATAGAGCGTTTTTAAACAAATTAAATTCTTTTCGAACTTAAGACTTCACTAGTTTATCCTTTTTCATTTTAGGATTAACCGTATTTTTTACCAAACTTTTTGTTTGCAAATCATCCAATACATTTAAGGCCTCTTCTACATAAACATCTTTTGATAATGCTTGGTGCCAAGCATCTCTTTTTTCTTTTAAAGAAGCATCAGCTTTCATTTCTTCCTCTTCGTAAGGAAGCGATTTAAAGATTAGATCATTTTTGTAATCAGAAATTGGCTTATATTTTTTTCCTTCGTTTTCAACTTGTTCCTGAGTTTCTTTAAAACTCTTAATGTTTAAGCTATAAACGTTTTCTTTATTCTTAACATCGATCCATTTTGCATTATCATCAATTAATTTAAATTGAGGATTTTGCGCAATTCTGTTTCTACTGTTATTGATAGCTTTAGTAAAGTTTTCGTTAGAAGTCCATGTACTATAATCAGCCGGATCAATTTTATCCCAAGGCATAGCATTATCAATATCTCTCTCTCCCATTTTTAGGTAAGCATAACGATCTGGCATTACTACATCACTATGAACACCTTCAAGCTGGGTAGAACCTCCGTTAATTCTATAAAACTTCTGTCCTGTAATTTTCAATGCTCCAAGATCTCCATAATTTGCATTACGCACAAACTGATTTAAATCAAGAACATTTTGAACAGTTCCTTTTCCGTAAGTTTGTTTACTTCCGATAATCACACCACGTTTATAATCTTGGATTGCAGCCGCCAAAATCTCAGATGCTGAAGCAGAAAAACTGTTTACCATGATAACCAATGGCCCATCCCATTCGATTTTTTTATCTTTATCGTATAAAACTTCTTTCTTTTTACCGGCAGATTTCACCTGAACAATTGGCCCGTCTTCGATAAATAAACCAGCAATATCAACAACTGTTGAAAGAGATCCTCCTCCATCATCACGAACGTCAAGCACAATACCGTTGATATTTTCTTTTTTCAATCTTTCTACTTCACGAGCAATATCTTTTCCTGCATCACGTCCGTCTTTATTCTCAAAGTCGATATAGAATTTAGGAAGATAAATCACTCCATATTTCAAGCCGTTTTTCTCAACAACACTAGATTTTGCATACGTTTCTTCAATTTCAACAACATCACGAATGATAGAAATGACCTTGATAGAACCATCTACTTTTTTAACCGTAAGTTTTACTTCAGTTCCTTTGTGTCCTTTGATTTTTTTCACAACATCATCCAAACGCATTCCCACAACATCTACTGGCTCTTCATTTCCTTGAGCAACTTTCAAGATTAAATCACCGGCTTCAAGCTGTTTTCCTTTCCAAGCTGGACCTCCAGAAATTAATTCATCAATTTGAGTAAAATCGTTTTTCTTAGTCAAACGAGCTCCAATACCTTCTAGTTTTCCACTGATGTTTACATCAAAACGATCTTTTTCTTCTGGTGCAAAATAGCTTGTATGTGGATCAAAGCGAGTCATGATAGAATTCAAATACACAGAAAACCAGTATTCTCTATTCAAATCTTTGATTACGCCAAAATTATCATCTAAAGATTTTAAAGAGCTTTCGCGAGTTTCTTTTTCTAAAGTTTCAAAAGATTTTTCTTTGTAAGCTGGATCTTTTTTCTTCTTCTCTTCTTCAATTTTTTGTTTGGTAACTAAAGAAGAAAGAGTAGATAATTTAATTTGTTTTCTCCATCTCTCATTAAGCTCTGTTAAGTTTTTTGCATACGGAATATGCTCATAATCTGCATTAAAAGTCTCATCAACATTGTAATTAAAAGGCTGAGCTAAAATCGTTTTATAGCGTTTTTTACTTTCTTCCATACGCTTCATCAATCTTGTATAAGTAAGGTTGAAGAAAGTAATATCTTTATTCAAAAATTGATCATCAAGCATTAATTCATACTGCTTAAATTCATCAATGTCTGACTGCATAAAAAATCTTTTAGAGGGATCTAGTGCGTCTATATAATCTTTAAAAATTCCTTTCGAGAATTCATCATTTATTTCTGCTGGACTATAATGCCCTTTTTCAATAACAAATGCTAATAATTCTAAAAGTGTCTTGTCTCTATTCGGATCTGGGTCGATTGTCCTATCGGCATTCATCTTAAATGCAAATAATGTAAGCGATAAGCACAATACGGCTATGAGTATCTTATAATTTCTTTTCATAAACTTTATAATAGCATTCATCAATTTTTTTATCTAAGTTACGTTAAAAACTATGCCACGAGAGCTAACGCTTCGATAATTTTTTGTTAAAGATATAAAAATGTTTAATTCGTAAAAAAGTTCTTTACCTTAGTTGACAAATTTTACACTATTTATGACTTATCGCAAATAATTGTGATTAATTTTGTTCTTAAAATCCTACAATTGTTAAAACTACACATAATATTTATTAAATGAAAGCTGAGAAACCACTAATATTAGTAACTAACGATGATGGTATTTTGGCTCCCGGAATTAGAGCCCTTATTAGCGTTATGGAAACAATAGGCGATGTAATTGTCGTTGCTCCAGACAAACCACAAAGCGCAATGGGACACGCCATCACAGTCAACAATACTTTATTTATAGATAAAATTTCAAAAGACGATGACACAATTGCAGAGTACAGCTGTTCCGGAACTCCCGTAGATTGTGTAAAATTGGCAGTAAACGAAATCTTAAAACGCAAACCAGACTTATGCGTTTCGGGAATCAACCACGGGTCAAATTCTTCTATTAATGTCATTTATTCTGGAACCATGAGTGCCGCTGTTGAAGCTGGAATAGAAGGTATTCAGGCAATCGGATTTTCTCTTTTGGATTTTGACTGGAACGCTGATTTTGAACCTATCAAGTCTTTCGTAAAAAAAATTGCTTTAGAAACTCTTGCCAATAAACTTCCTCCAGGAGTGGTTTTAAACGTGAATTTTCCGAAATTAAAAGAATCTGAAATTAAAGGAATTAAAGTTTGTCGTCAAGCGAAAGCTTATTACGCCCAAAAATTTGATAAAAGGCAAACTCCTTTCGGAAAGGATTATTATTGGCTTGCAGGCAAATTTGTAAACGAAGACAAAGGCGAAGATACCGACGAATGGGCTTTGGCAAACGGATACATCTCGGTAGTTCCTGTACAATTTGACTTGACTGCCCACCACTCTATTCAGCAACTTAATACTTGGAAATTAAATGACTAAAGAAATAATAATCGGTTTTTTAATCGGAATTTTTACGGCTCTTTTGGGAAGCTATCTATTCATCACATTTTTTACCACGTTTGACATTTCACAAGGATTTCAAATGATTCGAGAATACGGATATCTAGGAAAAATAATTACCATAGGAACACTTTTAGATCTTGGCGTATTTGCTATTCTTTTAAAAAGAAACAAAGAATACATGGCTCGAGGCGTGATTTTAGCCGTGATTGTACTGGCAATTTCGACATTAGTTATTTAAATCTTATCTTTGCTAAGTTCCCTTTAGGAGTTACAAATTAGCACATTTACAAAAAAACCAACATGAAGTATTACATAATTGCAGGAGAAGCCTCTGGAGATTTACATGGTTCAAATTTAATGAAGGCATTATACGTTGAAGATCCAGAAGCAGAAATTAGATTTTGGGGCGGAGACTTAATGCAGAAAGCAGGCGGAACTCTAGTGAAACATTATCGCGACTTGGCTTTTATGGGGTTTATTGAAGTGGTTTTCAATTTAAAAACCATTTTAAACAATATTAAAATCTGTAAAAAAGACATCACGGAGTTCAAACCAGATGTGATTATTTTTATTGATTATCCTGGTTTTAATATGCGAATTGCAAAATGGGCAAAAGAATTAGGCTATAAAACACATTACTATATTTCTCCTCAAATTTGGGCTTGGAAAGAAAACCGAATTAAAGCAATCAAACAAGACGTTGATAAAATGTATGTGATTTTGCCTTTTGAGAAAAGTTTCTACGAAGATAAACATCATTTTCCTGTAGATTTTGTTGGGCATCCACTTATCGATGCGATTCAGAATCAGCCTGCTTTTGATGAAGCTTTGTTTAGAAAAGAAAATAATCTAGGCGAAAAACCAATCATTGCTGTTCTGCCAGGAAGCCGTAAACAGGAAATTACCAAAATGCTGAGTGTAATGCTGAGTGTTGTTGATGATTTTCAGGATTACGAATTTGTTATTGCTGGCGCTCCAAGTCAGGAATATGAATTTTATCAGCAATTCTTAAAAAATAAAAACATTGCATTTGTTTCCAATAAAACTTACGATTTGCTACGTTCTTCAACAGCTGCATTAGTAACTTCTGGAACTGCAACTCTTGAAACAGCTCTTTTTAAAGTTCCCGAAGTAGTTTGTTATAAAGGAAGTGAAGTTTCATATCAGATTGCAAAACGAATTATCACTTTAAAATACATTTCTCTTGTAAATTTGATTATGGATCAAGAAGTTGTGACTGAATTGATTCAGGGAGATTGCAATAAAAAACGAATCAAAGAAGAACTTCAAAAATTATTAGAGCCTGACTATCGCAATAAAGTGCTACAAAATTACGATATATTAGAACAAAAATTAGGCGGAGTTGGCGCAAGTAAGAACACAGCGAAACTCATTGTTGCCGATTTAAAACAAACTAATTAATCTATTTTGAAAAGAATACTACTTTTTCTGCTTTTAGCAATTGCTTTTACTTCCTGTAAATCAACTTCTTCTGTTGCAAACAAAAACGAATCTAAAAAAGAAAATAGATCGTTGGTAAATAATTTAATTGAAAAGGCAACTGACAATATTGGCGTACGCTACAAAGCTGGAGGAACTACAAAAAACGGATTTGATTGTTCTGGATTGGTTTACACTACATTTGAAAGTGAAAATATACAACTTCCGAGAAGTTCTTATGATCAGGCTAAAATAGGAAAAGTAATTCCGTTAAACGATGCTCGAAAAGGCGATCTAATTTTCTTTAAAACCAACAAAAGCAGACAAATCAACCATGTTGGATTGATTA
Organism: Flavobacterium anhuiense; assembly: GCF_004151235.1. Lineage (GTDB taxonomy): Bacteria > Bacteroidota > Bacteroidia > Flavobacteriales > Flavobacteriaceae > Flavobacterium > Flavobacterium anhuiense_A. The sequence goes on along the minus strand of NZ_JUIV01000002.1, from coordinate 480,123 downwards.
CAGAAGCCAATTCTGATGAAGTAAAATTTGTGCATTCGTCAACCTCAAAAGGAGTTATTATTTCTTCTACCAAAGAGCCGTATTACAAAAATTCTTTTGAGCAGGTAAATAGAGTAATTCCTTAAAAAACTCATTTTATTTATTATTTTTCTTACAAATATTTAATACTTTTATACCATGAAAGTATTAGATTTTCCGTTAATAAAAATTACGCTTGCGTTTATTCTTGGCATAATCGCTTCTTATTACCTGCATTTTTCTATTTCAATTATTGCCTTTTGGGTTTTAATAAGCTTTATAGCATTTTGCGGCGCCTTCTTTTGGAATTTAAAGCATAATAAGAAATCTATCTTATTTGGAAATCTGAGCTATATTTTATCTTTCTGCATTGGAGCATTAACGCTTTTATGCCATACACAAAGCCTTCAAAAAAGCAATTACACACATTGGCAGACAGCCTTCAAAAAGCCACAATTTGTCAGGTTAATTTTAAGGGAAAAATTAAAGAGCAACGATTATAGTGATCGTTACATTGGTCTTGTAAAAACAATATCGGGAAAGGCTTATTCGGGAAAAATAATTGTAAATGTTCAGAAAGACAGCACCAAAAACCCTTTAATTGTAGGGAATAGCATTAAAATTCAAACCATTTTACAGCAAAACAAACCTAGTAAAAATCCGAATCAGTTTGATTACGGCAGATATTTAGCCGACAAACAAATTTATGCGCAGATTTATTGCCAGAAAAAAGAAATTTTGGTCAGCAATACGGTTCAAAAAGACATTTGGTATTACTGTGCAAAATTGCATTCGAGAATAATTTCCAATCTTGAAAAATCAAAATTCAATAAAGCCGAAATGAATGTAGCTCTGGCTTTAATTTTAGGCCAACAGCAAGAGATTTCACAAGATATAATCCAAGACTATCAATATTCTGGAGCTACGCATATTTTATCTGTTTCAGGGCTTCATGTGGGCTTTATAATGCTTTTCATCACTTTTATTCTTAAACCTATTCCAAACACGAGAAAAGGTTCATTTTTAAAATTAGCTTCTATTCTAATTTCTTTGGCAGGTTTTGCCATAATTTCTGGTTTGTCACCTTCAGTTTTGAGATCTGTAGTGATGTTTTCATTTGTTGCAATTGGGAATCATTTGCGCCGAAATGGAAATATCTATCATACTTTACTAGTTTCTATTTTATTGATATTACTTTTTGAGCCGTATTTTCTATTTGATGTCGGTTTTCAATTAAGTTATATTGCATTGTTTTTTATTCTTTGGCTACAGCCAATTTTAAAAAACATTTATAAACCAAAATATAAAATATCGGTTTACATCTGGGAAGCACTCACGGTTTCTTTTGCGGCACAAATTGGCACTTTGCCTTTATGCCTTTATTATTTCCATCAATTTCCGGGCTTATTTTTTGTCACAAACATCATTATACTTCCTGTTTTGTCTTTTATTATGATTGCTGGAATTGTCATAATGATTATCGCCATTTTTACCAGTCCTCCATTGTTCATGACAATAATTTTTGAAAAAAGCATTTATCTGCTAAACCTTATGATTCACACAGTAGCTTCTGCCGATTCATTCGTCATTCGAGATATTAGCTTTAATTTTTACCATTTGTGGGCATTCTCATTCTTTATAATTGGCACTATAATCTGGATTAAAAAACCAAGTTTTAAAAAATTGATATTTGTGTTTACCTCAATTATTACAATACAACTTGCTTTTATTTTAACCAAAGTTGAAACTGAAAATGAAGAAGAATTGATTGTTTACAATGAAAAAAACAACACGCTTATTTCTGAGCGCTTAGGAAAAAACATAGTACTCTATAGTAGAGATACTATCTATAAAAACATGAATAAAAGAAATATAAATTCTTATCTCGTTGGAAATTCAATAAGTTTGTCTAAAATCAAAGAGATTAAAAATGTGCTTTACTTTAAAAATACCAAAATACTAATAATTGATAGCACTAAAGCTTTCACAGAAAAAGTAAATCCAGATATTGTAATCCTTACTCAAACCTCAAAAATAAATCTAGATCGGCTGCTGCAGAAGATTCATCCAAAAGTTGTTATTGCAGATGGTTCAAATTCCAATTCAATTCAGAAATACTGGGGAAAAAGCTGTCTTAAAAAAAATATCCCTTTTCATTCCACAAAAGAAAAGGGATATTATCAATTATAATTTTATTCTGGATTTAAAATTGAATTGGATTCAGAAATCCAAGATTTAACACCAGAACCTGTATAGCCAATAAGCCCTAGTTTATTAAAATTTGTTTTTCCTTTCCTGACTGTTACCTCAGAAAAACACACTTGAGGAATATCTTCTATCCCGAAAGCATTCTTCAACATTAGATTTTGTTCTTTAACAGCATCAGAAGCTGAAGAATCTGAAAGGTCTAGTTTTACCAATATGACATTTCGCGACCATTCTTCAAAATCTCGGGTAGCAAAAATTTCATTTTGAAGTTGAGGACTTACGCCTTGAGCAGTAAAAAAAATTAATAACGGTTTTCTTTTTTCTGCACTTACGGCTACAGCATCATTAATGTCGGTTTTCCAAATTATATTTTGAGAATTCATACAAAATGGACTTAAAAATAGTAGTAGGATGAGTAATTTTTTAGGCATATAATTTGGGTTTTGATTATGTTAATAAAACTAAAATAATACAAAAACAGAATCTGATAAAATTTTTTAATGAATTAAAAACCAACTCGTAAGCATTAAAATCAAATTGATAATAAATCGCTTATTTTTTAATAAATGTTAAATAAACACTAGTAAAAATAATCAAATTCTCTACTGACGTTTCAGAAAAAAAAATCCCCTCTCTGTAAAACATAAAGGGGACTAAAAAAATTAAAATAAAAGTCGAATGAAATCGTTTATTATTCTACTGGATGCAAAATTGCATTTGACTCTGCAATCCAAGCTTTTGCTCCTCCAGGTTTGTAGGCTATTTTTCCTAAAGCACTAAATGTCGTTTTGTTTTTTCTTACTGACGCCATTGCGAAACATACTTCTGGAAGATCTTGAACTCCGAATGCATTTTTTAATTTTACATTCTGTTCACGATCACTATCTGAAGCATTCATGTCAGATAAATCTAATTTTACTAAGATCACATTATCTCGCGACCAAACAGCAAAATCGGGTGTTTTAAAGATTTCGTTTTGGAGATTTTCTGGTACACCTGAGGCAGTGAATAAAATCAGCATTGGTTTTTTCTGTTCATTACTTATAGCAATAGCATCTGTCATGTTTGTTCTCCATGCTAAATTTTGTGCTTGCATCATAAATGAACCTAAAAAAAACAGTAGGATAAGTAATTTTTTAGTCATATAAATTGGTTTTGGTTAGATTAGCAAGACGAAATTAACATTATATTTTAATTATCCAAATTATATTAATACAAAAAATACATTATATGTTTTTTTTCATTTAATAAAATATTAAATACTCAATTTGAAGCTATTTTTATAAAGAATTTTTCCTACTAAACAAAAAAGGTCCCTTACAAAGTAAGAGACCTTTCATTATTTTTTCAAACCAAAATTTACATTTTCTTCGGATGCACGATGCCTTCTGCAACAGTTAACCAAGCTGATGGGCCGCCGGCCACATATCCTGTTTTACCAAGACCTTTAAAGTTAACTCTGCCATCTTTTGTTTCTGCACTAGTAAAGAATATAGTTGGAAAACCCTGAATCCCGAAAGCTTGCTGCAATTCGTTATTCTGGCTTTTAAGTTCTGGTGTCTGAGGAACAGATCTAGGATAGTCCAACTCAACTAGAACAACATTATCTGTTGCCCATTTTTTAAATTCAGCAGTCTTTAAAACTTCATTTTGCAAACGAATACACCATCCACACCAATCACTGCCGGTAAAAAACATTAGCATAGGCTTTTGTTCTTTATTGCTTACAGTAATTGCTTCTCTAACATCTGTATACCATTTTAATTCTTGTGCCTGTAGATTTGCGGCACCAATTAAAAATAAAGCAATAAGTACTATTTTTTTCATAATGAGAAATTTTATACAAATTTATGCAAAAACTAATTACAATATAATTATTTAACTTCTTGCATTAATTTTCTAATCAACGGAGTTAGCACAATAAATGCAATCCCAGCAACCAGTGCATATAAAGCTAATTGATAATATCCATCCGTGTAAGCAATAAGTTTAGACATTAATGTAGTTCCAGTGTTGGCATCAGACATTTCAGCTCCTAATTTTCCTGCAGCAAATTGGCCAAATGCACTTGAAAGAAACCATAATCCCATCATCATTCCGAACAATCTTTTAGGCGATAATTTTGTTATCACAGACATTCCGATTGGACCAATACATAATTCCCCCAGTGTATACAAAAGATATCCTAAAGCAAATACATCCAACGAACTTAATCCGTCTTGGTTTACAAAATATCTAGCAGCATAAAAAATAAAGAAACCTGCCGCCAATAAAATAAATGACAAACCAAATTTAATAACGGTATTAGGCTCTATTTTTCGTTTAGACATATAGATCCACAAAAACCCTAATAATGGACTAAAAATAATAACATACAATGAATTTATACTATTATTTACCACATTTGGATCGATATTAAAGAACAATAATTTATTGGTCAAATTATCTTTCGCAAATAACGACAATGAACCTCCTGACTGTTCAGAGATTGCCATAAACATAAAATATGCAAAAATAAAGATAAAGGCAGCAAAAAACTTAAGTTGTTGCTTTCTCTCTTTTATCATTATCAATTCATACAAAAAATATCCCAATGCCAGAACCCCGATTGTATACATAAAATACTCTGTAAAATCAGAATTAATAACCATTATATACACTAAAGGAATTACAACAAATGAACCTACATAAACTGCTATTTCGTAAAGATTACGTTTTTTAGGAGCATGATTTTCTAACGGAGAATTTCCAATTGGCGCTAAGTGCTTTTTCGTTAAAAGAAAAGTTATAACTCCAATTATCATAACAATTGCTGCAGAAAGGAAACAAAGACTCCAAGAATAGTTTTTCCCTAAATAAATGGGAATCGCTCCTCCAAGCATTCCACCAATATTAATTCCTGCATAAAACAGTCCGTAACCTGCATCACGACGACCGTCATTTTCATGATACAGCTCTCCTACCATTGAAGAAACGTTTGGCTTAAAAAAACCGGTTCCAATAATAGAAAGCGTTATTCCGTAATAAAAGAAATCATGTGGATTTGCTGCAATAAGCAAATTCCCCAAAATCATCACGATTCCTCCAAAAAGAAGTGATTTTTTAAACCCTAAAATTTTATCAGCAAAAATTCCACCGATAAAAGTAAATGCATATACAAAAGCCTGAATCGCCCCATATTGCAAATTTGCTTTCCCTTCAACCAAACCTAATTGATCTACCATGAAAACTGCTAAAACCCCTCTCATTCCGTAGAAACAGAAACGCTCCCACATTTCAACCAAAAACAAGTACCACAATTGCTTTGGGTACTTGCCTTGAAAATTTTGAATTTCTTCTAAAGTAATATTGTTTTCCATTCTAATTATCTAACACCGTGCATTAATTTCTTCAATAGTGGTGTTAAAGCAAATAATAAAATTGCAGCAATACCTGTCAAGACAACAAAAACCATAAAGAATTCGTATAAGTTATGGATTTCAAATCCTGCAAAAATTGGATTTTGCGCACTAATCTGATGATGATCCAACAAAGCCAATTGGTCTGCTGAAAGCGTTATTTTTTTATCTAAAACTGCCTGAAGATCTATTCCAAGTTCTTTTGCTTTTGCAAATTTATCACCAGTTGCTGGCAAGATAGAACCTAAAGTTCCTCCTAATGCATAACCTGATGCATTAGACAAAAAGAATACTCCATATAATAATGATGCAAAACGTTTTGGAGACAATTTGCCCACCAATGATAAACCAATTGGAGATAAACACAATTCAGCACATGTATTTAAGAAATATAATAAGATAAGCCATTTAACTAATAAAAGCCCTGAAGTTCCGATGTAAGAAACCTGAGTAGCAATCATAAAGAAACTAATAGAGATGATCACTAATCCCGCTGCTAATTTTACTGGAGAAATTGGCTCTTTCCCTTTAGCTCTTAAAGTATCCCAAAGAACACTGAAAGGAACTGCTAAAACCACAACAAACATTCCGTTAAAAATTTGAACCATAGATGGTGGCATTGCCCAACCAAAGAAATGTCTATCTGTTTGGTTGTCTGCAATGAAAGTTAAAGACGAACCTGCTTGCTCAAACGCTGCCCAGAAGAAGATAATAAAGAACGAAACTATATAAATTACAATAATTCTATCTCTTTCAACTTTAGTTAAAGAAGTGTCAGAAATAATTAATCCTGCCAAAGCCAAACCACTTGAATAAATCAAAGTATAAATCAAGTTCTGACCTACAACGTAATGGAAAAAGAATCCTAAAGCAACAAATGCAATTCCCGCACCAATAAGAGCTTTTGTAGAAAAGTTTGCTTTTTGCGCTTCTCCTTCTTCAAAATCTGAAGCATCATTTTTAGAAGGAAGCCCCCCTAATGGTTTTCCTTCTGGAGAAACCACATATTTATTTTTTAAGAAGTAAAAAAGAATTGTACCTAATAACATAGCCACAGAAGCCGCCATGAATCCCCATCTGAAAGCATGGATATCTCTAATTCCTCCTGCGTCTTTAACATCTCCTAATAAAGGACAGATAGACTGACCTAAAAATGCTCCAATGTTAATTCCCATATAGAAAATAGTAAAAGCACTATCTAGTTTTGTTTTTTCTTGTTTTGGATACAAACTTCCAACCATACTAGAAATATTTGGTTTAAAGAATCCGTTACCAAAAACAATTACTCCTAACGCAGAGTACATAATAATTTTTGCCAAACCTAAATTAGATCCAAAAACACTTCCGCTCGTAAACAAAAGCAATTGTCCTATTGCCATTAATAATCCTCCCAGTAGAATACAATTTCTGTTTCCTAAGTAACGGTCGGCAACAAAGCCTCCCAACATTGGCGTCAAATAACAAAGTCCAAGAAATCCTCCATAAATTAATGATGCTTCTTCTTCTTTCATCAATAATGAATTCACAAGAAATAAAGTCAATAAAGCGCGCATTCCATAAAAATTGAATCGCTCCCACATCTCCGTTCCAAATAATACCCAAAGACCTTTTGGATGCGCTGTTTTTACTTGAGTTTCTCCCATACTATTCTTTTTAATTAGGTTTAAATATTTCTAGATTTATAAATTTTCTTTGATAAAGTTGGTCATTTTGGTATAAAGCTGAACTCTCGTTTTTCCGCCATAAATACCATGATCTTTATCTGGATAAATTTGAGAATCAAATTGTTTATTTGCCTGAATTAAAGCTTCCATCATCTGCATTGTATTCTGAACATGAACATTGTCATCTGCAGAACCATGAATCAATAAGAACTTCCCTTTCAATTTATCAACGTGATTTATAGGAGAGTTTTGATCGTATCCGCTTGCATTTTCTTGCGGAGTCTGCATGTATCTTTCTGTGTAAACACTGTCATAAAATCTCCAGTTTGTAACTGGCGCAACAGCAATTGCCATTTTGAAAACATCGTTTCCTTGGAAAATACAGTTCGAAGCCATAAATCCACCATAGCTCCATCCGAAGATTCCAATTCTTGAAGCATCAACATAAGGATAAGCACCAATTACTTTTGCTGCATCAATTTGGTCTTCAACTTCGTATTTTCCTAATTCTTTTTGAGTTACTTTTTTGAAATCAGCTCCTTTGTAACCTGTTCCTCTTCCGTCAACACAAGCTACGATGTAACCTTGCTGAGTTAATGAAGCGAACCAGTAATCATTAGAATTATTCCACTGATTTGCTACCTGTTGAGATCCTGGACCAGAGTATTGGAACATGAAAACAGGGTATTTTTTTGAAGCATCAAAATCTTTTGGTTTTAAAATCCATGCGTTTAGTTCATTTCCTTTAGCTGTTTTTAAAACAAAGTATTCTTTTGAAGGAAGGTTGTATGCTTTCAATTTATCAGCAAGTGCCTGATTATTTTCGATAACTTGAATTTCTTTTCCTGTTTTAGCCTCGTTTAAAGTATAAGTTGTAGGCTGCGTATTGCTTGAGAAAGTTGTAATAAAGTATTGGAAATTTGGACTGAAAGTCGCTGCACTTGTTCCTGTTTTTGAAGACAAACGCACTTTATTTTTCCCATCTAAACCAATTCTGTAAAGATCTCTGTTGATAGAACCATTTTCTGTAGATTGATAGAAAATAGTTTTTGTTTTTTCGTCGAAACCGTAGTATGAAACCACTTCCCAGTTTCCTTTTGTAACTTGATTTTTAAGTTTTCCGTTTTTATCATACACATAAATATGATTAAAACCGTCTTTTTCGCTTGTCCAGATAAAACTGTTATCTTTTAAGAAAGTCAAATTATCAGTTATATCTACGTAAGCTTTATCTTTTTCATTTAAAACCACTTTTGAACTAGCAGTCGTACCATCAATAAACAATATATCTAAATTATCTTGATGACGGTTTAAAACCTGCGCAGAAAGCACATTCGCATCATTCGTCCACTGCATTCTCGCAATGTAGAAATCATTATATTTTCCTAAATCTACTTTTTTAGTTGCTCCCGCAGCTACATCATATATATGCAGTGAAACTTCTGAGTTTTTTTCTCCAGCTTTAGGATATTTAAAAGTTTCAATTTTAGGGTACAAATCTTTATGGAAGATTGACATTGAAAACTCAGGAACCTGGCTTTCGTCAAAACGAATATAAGCTACTTTTTTACTGTCTTTACTCCAGTCGAATGCACGCACAAAAGCAAATTCTTCTTCGTAAACCCAATCAGTAATACCATTTATAACCGCATTTTTCTTTCCGTCTGTAGTAATCGGAGTAGATTTTTTTGAAGCTACATCATACACATATAAGTTGTTTTCTCGTGCGTAAGCGATTTTAGTTCCATCAGGTGAGAAAGTTGGCTCTTGAATTTGGAAATCAACAAGTTTAATCAGAGATTTTGCTGCGATATCATAAAGGTAGTAATCAGCAGTAAAGGAGTGACGGAAGATTTTAGAAGAATTACAAGCAATTAAGATCTTTTTTTCAGAAGCATCGAAGGTATAGCTGTCAATTCCGTCGGCAAGTTCTTTGTAGTTTTTAGTATCAATAAGATTCGATACTTTTTTCAGGGTTGCAAAATCGTATAAATCAATCTGCATACTTCTGCTCGCCTGGTCAACATTTAAAACAGTATATTGATTTGTATTTTTTAGCGATTGCAGTTCATCCATTCCTTTAGCCCGGAAAGTACCGCTAAAAACATTTTCGACAGTTATTTTCTGCTGTCCAAAAACAACCGCAGTTAAAAATAAAAATACTGCAGTAAATTTACTTGTATTCATTAGAATTATTTTAAATATAAAAAGAGCCCAATTTTAGTAAAAAAAATAAACATAATACACATTTTAAGTGTTAAATGTTAAAAAAAATAACGATTGCGCACTTTCATGTATGAAATAGATTGCAATCAAAACTCTTAAAATAGTATCTTTGCCGCAACAATATTATTTAATACATTGAGAATGAACAACGCTGTTGCTGGATTTTCTAAATTATCCAAAAAAGAAAAAATAGATTGGATTGCAAATGAATACTTTTCAAATCCAGAAGAGGCACATGATATTATAAGAAATTACTGGAATTCAGATGAAAAGCTTCAGCAGCTTCATGATGAATTTATAGAAAATACGATCACAAATCTTTATATCCCGCTTGGAGTAGCTCCTAACTTTATGATCAACGGAAAATACAAAACGATTCCGATGGCTATTGAAGAAAGTTCTGTGGTTGCAGCAGCTTCTAAAGCAGCAAAATACTGGTCTACTAGAGGAGGATTTAAAGCTACTATAATCAATACCGAAAAAATTGGCCAGGTTCATTTTACTTATAGCGGAGATGCAGAAAAACTGCACAACTTTTTTGACCAGATAAAACCTAAATTCTTCTCAGAAACACAAAGCATTACCAAAAATATGCAGCAACGTGGCGGAGGTATTTTAGATATTATATTAAAAGACAAAAGAAGTTTACTAGAAAACTATTATCAGCTTCATGCTACTTTTGAAACCAAAGACAGCATGGGAGCCAATTTCATCAATTCTTGTTTGGAGCAATTTGCTTCTACTTTAAAAGAAGAAGCTCAAAATTCTGATTTATTTCAAAATGGAGAAAAACTTGAAGTTATAATGAGCATTCTTTCCAATTATGTCCCACACTGTCTTGTTAGAGCCGAAGTTTCTTGTCCCATAGAAGATTTAGCAGAAAAACATATTACCAACCCTCAAGAATTTGCAGAACGTTTTGTTCAAGCAGTGCAAATCGCAGAAATTGAACCTTTTAGAGCGGTTACACATAATAAAGGTATTATGAATGGTGTCGATGCTGTAATTTTGGCAACAGGAAATGATTTTAGAGCTGTAGAAGCTGGCGTACATGCTTATGCTGCCAAAAATGGACAGTACGCAAGTTTATCGCATGCCAAAATTGAAAACGGAATTTTTACTTTTTGGCTTGAAATCCCTCTTGCAGTTGGTACTGTTGGCGGTTTAACTTCATTACATCCTTTAGTAAAATTGTGTCTTGAAATTTTACAAAAACCTTCTGCTCCAGAATTAATGGAAATCGTAGCTGTGGCAGGATTGGCACAAAATTTTGCTGCGTTGCGTTCCTTAACCACAACAGGAATTCAAGAAGGACACATGAAAATGCACCTGAACAACATCATCAATCAATTTGAAGCTACCGACGAAGAACGTCATTTAATTAAAACGCATTTCAAAAAAACAGCTGTTTCTCACAGTGCTGTGGTAGAATTTATTGAGAATTTAAGAAAATAACCTAGTTAAGAAAATCCAATATTTTAAATTCCAAATTCCAATGTTAGTTCTTGGAATTTTGGAATTAAAAATTTGGAATTTATAATAAAAAACAAGTATGCCAACAACCTTTTATAGTAACGGAAAACTTTTTATCGCTGGTGAATATCTCGTTTTAGACGGGGCAGATGCTTTTGCATTGCCTACAAAATTTGGCCAAGATTTGGTCATTGAAGATTTAGACAACAAACAGATCGAATGGAAAAGTTATGATTACGACAAACATTTATGGTTTGAGGAAACAATCTCGTTTGATGAAGTTATAAAAGGTTCAGATCCGCAAATTGATACCGTAAAATCAACACTGGTCAATATTCTGCATGAAGCTTATATTTTAAATCCAAAATTTATTGATAATGCTAACGGATATAAAGTAAGCACGCACTTAAGTTTTCCAAGAAATTGGGGATTAGGAACTTCTTCTACTCTTATCAATAACATTGCACAATGGGCTGGAATTAACGCCTATACTTTACTGAAAAACAGTTTTGGCGGAAGCGGTTACGATATTGCATGCGCACAAAACAACACTCCTGTTTTATACCGAATAAAAGATAATTTTGTACAGCAAGTAGAATTTAATCCAGATTTTAAAGAGCATCTTTATTTTGTTTATCTAAATAAAAAACAAAACAGTAAATCTGCTATCTATTCATACAACAATCATAAAAATAGCCATCTATCAGAAAGTGTCGCGCAAAATAATAAAATCACAAACGCAATACTTAATGCCAAAACATTAAAAGAATTTGCTGCTGCAGTACAAAAACACGAAATTCATCTAAGCAATGTTTTAGAAATGCAAACTATAAAAGAGGCTGTTTTTCCAGATTTTAATGGCGTAATAAAGAGTCTTGGGGCTTGGGGCGGAGATTTTATTCTGGTAGTTTCTAAAGAAAATCCGAAAGAATATTTTTTTAATAAAGGATATGAGACAATTTTGACTTATGAAGAAATGATTCTATAAAAGCAATTACAACTAATAATTTGCTTTTTTAGTTTTAACATGTTTTGTTGTCTCCAAACGACGAACCGATTTGCTTTCCTGCTCATTTGACTCAATAAGTCTATTGTGCAAGCGTTCCGCCATTTTTTCGATGCTGTTGGTAATCGAATCGTAAACCACTTCCATCCGTCGGTGTTTTTCTTCTTTTACGGCTTTCAGCACATCTTCAACAAAAACCTTATCGTATTTTTCAGCTACAGAATCATGCGTATTGGTTAGCCTGATTACATAATCATTGCTCAAAATAGTAACTTTAAAATGCTGTTCTTCGTTACTCAAATAATACTTTCCACCCAATTCATCAACATTGATGTCGGTGCTGCTCACTTTTAAAAGCTCTGTAATAATACCGTAGATATGACTTTCTATTTTGGTATATACTCTTGGCTTTTTTCTAAAAAATTTAAAAGTAAAAAACATTAAATGATTTTATTATTAAGCTTTTTGTTTATTAGATAATTTCTTTTATTGTGCGGCAAAAGCCAAAAATATGTTAAAGTTAAAAATCGAGCAAATTAACTGTAATAATTTGAATATCACAAGTTTTTTAAATTAAATTTCGATAATTCCTATATACTTTCAGAAAATTAACAGTAAAAATTTACAAAACAGAATTGCTGATTTCTAAAAAAAGAAAAACCCGAAACACTTAAAGCGTTTCGGGTTTTATATGAGATGAAGTACTTTTTAATTAGTAATTAAATTGTAATCTGTTATCTTCAATTTTAGCATTGTTTTTCAAGGCTGGCAATACTCTATTCTCATCAGATGCGCTTTGAGCTTTTACTTTTTCTACATAAGCAGCGTGATTAGCAATTGCAGGAGCTTTTACTGTTTTGATGTTTTTCACAACATATACTCCAGTATTTCCTTCAATTGGAGCAGAGATTTTGTTTGCTGTTAAAGCAAATGCATTACCTACAACTCTTGGCTCTTGCCCAACTCCTCCAGGTAAAACTGGATTATCAAGAGTTACATCTGCAGCTTGCTGAACAGCAACTCCTGCAGCTTTAGCGATAGCCTCAAGGCTTGAACCTTGCATTTTAGCTTTTAACAATTCTGCTTTTTTCTTATTTTTCAAGATAGGCTCTACATAAGGCCTTGCCATATCAACAGAAACTAAACCAGATTTGTTTTCACCTTTATATTGTGCAATAACGTGTCCTACGTTTGCAATTTCAAAACGTTTAACGTCTCCTTTATCTGTTTCTTTATCAAAAGCCCATCTGATAATGTTACGTTGGTTTCCTAATGGTCCAAACGCTTCATCCATAGCTTTTGCATTAACTGGCTGAGCCACTTTTAATCCTAATTCTTTAGCAGCAGCGTTAAAGTCTTTATCAGCAGCATCCATTTCAAATTTAGTTGCCAATGTAAATACTTTATCAGAAGTAGCTTCAGAAGGCTCAATTTTTTGAGCAATTGTAGCTAAACGAATTCCGTCTTGTTTATCTGTAATTTTGATAATGTGAAATCCGAAAGGAGTTTCAACTAAACCAACTTTACCAATTCCGTTGCTGAATACAAAATCATTGAAAGGTTTTACCATTTGGTTTGGCCCAAAATATCCTAAATCACCACCTTGTTGAGCAGATGAATCATCAGAACTTGTAAAAGCCAACATCATAAAGCTATCTGGATTAGCTTGAACTTGCGCTAAAATTTCTTCAGCTTTAGCTTTAGCTTCTTCTTTAGTTCTTTTTTCTTTTGGGTTTGGAGTTTGAGATCCTTCATAACCAATTAAGATATGACTAGCTTTTGCATTAACACCAGCTTTAAATCCTTGAGATTTAGAAATTGCATAGTATCTTCCGTAAACGTATGGCCCGTAGATAGCTCCAGCAGGCAAGCTGAATAATTTGTCAGCATCAACAGCTGGCAATGCATTTTTAGGAACATAAGTAGAATCGTAAGGCACATCAGAATTTGCATTTACAAATTCAGCAATGTTTGTAGCGTTTCTGAATCCAGGCAATGTATCATTTTTACCCGTTTTTGCGTTGTAAACAACACTTCCTGATAATAATGCAGTCAATTTACCTTTAATTTCAGCTTCGTCTTCTTTAGAAGCTTTATCTTCAACTAAAACGTATTGAATTTCGCGAGTTGCATCTGCTTTGAATTTTTTCTCGTTTTTCTTCATGTAAGCTACGATCTCATCATCAGAGATTTTTACTTCACTATCTTTAATAGAAGAATATGGAGCAGCTGCAAAAGCAAAACTTACTTTATTAGTTTCCATTTCATACTTTAACTTTCCTTCACTAGCAGTTGTGTAAAGTCCTGATTTAATTAAAGTATTATAGATTTGAAATTTTGCGTTCAATTCAGCATCTTTCTCTTTTTGAGAAATGTATTGTGCTGCTTCCGGATTAGATTTAAAATAATCTTTGAACTTAACAACATCAAAAATTCCTGCTGCGTTTAAGAACATTGGATTTTTACCAATATTTGGATCTGATTTTAAAACCTCTAAAATGTGTTTTTCACCAACTCTCAATCCTAATTTATCAAATTGTGATGACAATAAAGCGATTGAAACTTCTTGATCCCAAACTCTATTTGCAGCTTCAGTGGAAGTTATACCTTGCCCACTTTTTTCAACATTACTAACTTTAACTCTAAAGTCTTCAAATGAAATATCTTTTCCATCGATGCTTCCTACATCTTTTGAACTTTGACCAAATGTTCCTCTTGTGAATAGATCTTGTATTATAAATGCAAATAATGCAAGTGCAATAACTCCTATCAATAAAGCGGAACGCTGTCTAATTTTTGCTAAAACTGCCATTTTATTATCGTTAATTTTATATTCAGTTTGCGAAAATACAATTATCTAGTTAATAACAATACAACTAGCGTTTTATTTTCAATATTTTTTTTCATTAATTTAAAAAATCAGTCTTTAATTGTCAATTTGACTAGTTCTATTTTCTTATTTGAAGCCTCTTGAATAGAAAAATGAAACTTATCTATTACAATTTTATCTCCTTTTTGTGGGATTTCTTTCGTATGATACACAATAAAACCTCCTAATGTGCCGTAAGAATCCTCTTCTGGAATCATCAATCTGTAGGTTTCGTTCAAGTATTCAACATCTAATCGGGTTGAAAACAAATACTTGCCTTCTCCTATTTCTTCTTCGATCAATTCTTCGTCTAAATCGTGCTCGTCTTCAATTTCACCAAAAAGCTCTTCGACAATATCTTCAATTGTAACAATTCCTGAAGTCCCTCCATATTCATCTAAAACAACTGCTACGTTTTTTCGTTTTTTGATCAATAAATTCAAAACGTCTTTGATTAAAATAGTTTCAGGAACAAATTCGACTGTCATCAAAACCGATTTTATCGTCGATGGTTTTTTAAACAAATCGAATGAATGAACATAACCCACGATGTCGTCTAATGAATTCTGGCTTATGATAATTTTAGAATATCCCGTTTCTATAAACAAAGCTTTAAGATCATCAACTGTATCAAACAAATCTATATCTACAATTTCTGTTCGAGGTGTCATTATATCGCGCGCCTTTACATTTGAAAATTGTAAAGCGTTCTGAAAAATCTGAATTTCAGAATCTACTTCTTCATCTTCTTCAACAGTGCTCATCTGTTCTGTAATGTAATTTCCTAGTTCTATACGACTAAACAAATGGATTTGATTCCCTTCTGTTTTAAAAAATTTGCTCAGCACAAAATCAGCAATCCAAATAAAGAAAGTGGAAATGTAATAGAATAATCGGTAAAATAAATAAGCAGGAAGCGCCAGAATTTTAATTAAAGAATTGGCATAAATCTGAAAAAATACTTTTGGAAAAAATTCAGAAGTCAGCAAAACTACAAATGCTGCAAGTAGTGTCTGAATAAGAATATTCCACCAATCAGAAAAAATAAAACCAAAATGAGCCATCCAACCCAAAATCAGATCACCCATAAAAAAACCGTAAATCACCAATGCCACATTATTGCCAATAAGCATGGCAGCAATAAACTTAGATGGATTTTCGGTTAGCTTTGTTAAGATTCGAGACAGGAAATCGTCTTGTTTCTTTTCAATTTCGAGATAAATTTTGTTGGCGGATGTAAAAGCGATTTCCATCCCAGAAAAAAAGGCGGCTAGTATTAAACAGATTATTATAATACTAATTTCCATTTTTTATTGTTTTTTGTTTCGATCGTTGTGCCTGTTGAGAAATCTTCTCCTAAAGAAAAACATAAAAATAGCCATCCCTGCAATTACAAAGTAGAAAGGATAACTTTCATATCCCTCATTTAATTTTACGATACCATCATAAGTAAAGAAAACTGCAAAGAGGATGTAAACGTATTGTGTATATTTTAAATAACCCATAATATTATAATTCTTTGTCTGATTCTATTTCACCGCTTATTCGCTGCGAATTGATCACTTTAAAATCTTTGCTAAAATCTATTCCTTGACCATAGGAAACTCCCTTTGCATCGGTCAATTTGAATTTTCTTTCTGTATAAAACCATTCGTTTTTCTGGTCAAAATACAATTGTTCTGTTTCTAAAACCTGTCCAGCTTCTGAAGTGATTTTTACTTTTCCTATCAAATCAATGATTCCTGTGTTTTTATAAGAAACTGCATAATTGCCTTTTATAAAGGTGCGTTTTTGCTTCTTATCATATAATGTCACATCAATTCCTTTAGGAAATTCTGTGAAAGGAAAATCAAGATTTGAATAATCTAACATTTTCGGACTTATCAAAACACCTGTAATGCGTCCAGAATCTGTATATTTAATATTTACAGTATCTGCATCACTGGCAGGAACAAATTCTGAGAAGTTAATTTTCTGAACTTCTTTAAAATTACTTTCGCATCCAAAAAATAGTGTCACAGCAAAAACTGTGACAGCTATGAGACTATATCTTTTTGGTAAATTCATTTGCCAAATGTAGTAAATTGTAATGAGCTTCTAAAAGATATTCTGTTTTGATTATTGGTATTTGCTCTTCACAAACCATTTATCATTGAAAGAGAAACTCACACTGAAATTAACGTAATTCTCTTGCACTAAATCTGCAGAAGTTGTACCACGTTTACCAAATTCAATTCCTAAGTTTACATTTGAAAATGATCCCGGAATTGGAATTCCTGCTCCTAATGACATTCCGACATCTTTAATGGATTCATTATTTACGATCAAACCAATTTTTTCATATTTCAAACCTGCTCTATACGTAATTCTGCTCATATAGCTTGTAAAAGAAGCATAGTTTGGAAGATAATATCCTCCAAGCGCATACTTAGAATAGCTTTCATATCTAACGTTATCAGCAGCATTGTAATAATTTGCTAACTGCCCATCTCCCTGAAAAGTCATATTTGCTCCTACAAGCCATTTTCTCGCTTCACCAATACCTAATCCAATACTTAACTTATTTGGAAGCTTCAATTTTGTTGATTCTTTAGGAACTACATAAGGATCTGGATCTCCTTGAACTGAAATAACTTGTGTATTATCCGAATTCAGATTACTTGCAAAAGAATAGCTTAAACTAGAGAATATACTCATCTTTTTATGGATCTTTTTCTGATACATTGTTCCGAAACTAAATCCCATACCCGAAATTTCAGAAGTATTAACCTCCGCTGTTCCATTTTGAACTCCCGTAACAGCTTCGATACTTGTTGTAGTGATTTTTCCAAAATTATACTGTGCATCTACTCCAACATTCCAGTCTTTCATTATTTTATATGACAAACCAAAATATACCTTATTTACACCGCCTTTTCCATCAAGTTGCGAGCTTGTTGCTCCTTCTATTGCAGAATTGTCGTTACGAATTTTGTATCCTACCGAAGTTACAGGGATCAAACCAAATGAAGCACCAAATTTCCCCATTGGGATTCCTAATGCCAAATAATCAAAAGTAGAACGCTGTGCTTTTTCTGATGCAGAAGTTGTTTTTAAATTTGAAGTCGCAAATGTTCCTCCAACTGTAAAAGTTGTTTGAATTAAGCTGGCATAACTTGCTGGGTTTTCTAAATTTAAGTGAATCGTATCTTGTTCTACTGCAACTCCTGCCATAGATCTGTTTTCAAGAGTTCCCTTGAATCTCACATCTCCTATTCCGAAAAAAGAATAAGGCGAAGCAGTACCTTGTTGAGCGAATGAAACGAACGATATAAGCAAACAAGCGCTTAGTATTACTTTTTTAATCATTGTCGATTTTATATTGATATGTTTGGCTCAAACTCTCCAGAAGGAAATTTGAATTGGCAAATATGGTATTTTTTAATCGTTTAGCCAAAAAATCTGCATCGCCTCCCGTTAAAATTATGATAAAATTTGAAAACTCTTTGCGATATTCATCGATAAAACCGTCAATCTCATAGACGAAACCATTCACAACGCCAGAATGAATGGCCTGTGCCGTAGAGTTTCCTACATAAGAATCGGGAGCTTCTAAGCTTAATAACGGCAGTCTAGCAGTAAAATTATGCAGTGATTCATATCGTAAACGAAGTCCTGGAGAGATGGCTCCTCCTAAATAATTATCGTTTTCGTCGATAAAATCATAGGTTATGCAAGTTCCTGCGTCTATAACCAAACGGTTTTGTTTTGGAAATTGCAGTGTTGCCCCTGCCGCCAAAATCATTCGGTCTATTCCTAAAGTTTTTGGAGTTGCATATTTATTATGAAAAGGAAAAACATCTTCGTGAGTAAAAAAATGAACTTTCAGTCTATTTTCGAAAGACAAAAATGATTGTTTTTCGATATTTCCGACTGAAGCAACGACCAAATCGGAGCATTTTGGATATTTTTCTAAAATTTTTTCAATTTTTTTTTCGAGTTCATTTTTTTCAAAAACAAAATTTTCTAGAGCAGTATTATCCTCAAAGACAGACGCTTTAATTCTGGTGTTTCCGACATCAACCGTTAAAATCATATTTTCTTTTTTGCTTTTGCGAAGATACGAATTGATTTTTTCTAAAAAATGTTTTGCACAAACCAAAAATGATTATATATTTGCACCCGCAACAAGCACGGTACCTTAGCTCAGATGGTAGAGCAATGGACTGAAAATCCATGTGTCCCTGGTTCGATCCCTGGAGGTACCACAAAACCCGAATAGAAATATTCGGGTTTTTTGTTTTTTATACTTTTCTGTTTTATCTAACCGCAAAGAGCGCAAGGTTCGCAAAGTTTAAAAATAACTTTGTGAACCTTTGCGTAAATCTTTGCGCTCTTTGCGGTTAAATCCTTTTTCACTTCGAAATCAATTGTCAATAAATAAATAGTTTTTGTTAAAAAAGTATTGACTGAATAAAAAATAATCTTATATATTCGTAAAACTGTATTTTTCTTTTTCATTCACTAACAAGATATCAAAGCAGTTTTATGAGCAAAACTTCTACTAAAGGCATTTGGAAAGTAATTTCAGCCTCTTCTATGGGTACCATGATTGAATGGTACGATTTTTATATTTTTGGCAGTTTAGCTGTTGTTATTTCAACAAAATTTTTCCCTAGCGATAATCCAACCGCAGCGTTTCTATCTACTTTAGCCACGTTTGCTGCCGGATTTGTAGTTCGCCCATTTGGAGCTTTGTTCTTTGGAAGGCTTGGAGATATCATTGGACGAAAATATACTTTTATGGCTACCTTATTATTAATGGGCGGTTCAACCTTTTTAATAGGCTGTATTCCGAGTTATGAAACAATTGGTTTTCTAGCTCCATTATTAGTTTTGATTTTACGCCTGCTTCAAGGCCTTGCTCTTGGAGGAGAATATGGCGGCGCTGCTACTTATGTGGCCGAACATGCACCAGCAGGAGAAAAAGGATATTGGACTTCTTGGATTCAGACTACTGCGACTGTTGGTTTATTTATTTCGCTAATGGTTATTCTGGCCACGAAAAGTGTGCTTTCTGCAGAAACTTTTGATTTATGGGGATGGCGCGTTCCTTTCTGGGTTTCGATTGCCATGGTTGGAGTTTCTTACTTGATTAGAAAAAACATGGATGAATCTCCCGTTTTCGCGAAAGCTAAAAAAGAGGGAACAACAAGTACAAATCCGTTGAAAGAGAGTTTTGGAAACCGATACAATTTAAAATTTGTTCTTTTAGCATTATTTGGAGCTACAATGGGACAAGGTGTTGTTTGGTATACGGGACAATTCTACGCAATGAGTTTCATGAAAACGGTCATGAATGTTGATTCTTCGCAAGTTGATGAATTATTAGGAATTGCCCTTTTGATTGGAACTCCATTTTTTATTGTTTTTGGATGGCTAAGCGATAAAGTTGGACGTAAATACATTATGATGCTTGGAATGTTATTAGCTATTTTTTCTTACAGACCTATTTATAAAATGATGTACAATACAACAGACATCAACCAGAAAACGGAAATAGTACAAAATCCAATTGAAAAAAGCGAAAAAAAAGCTGATGGAAGTACTATTACAACAACTCAAAAAAAATATACTGATGGTACAACCGTAACGGAGAAAAAAACGTACATGGACAAAAAAGATGCACAGACAAGTGTTTCAATTCATATTAATTCAAACGATAAATGGACTTTAATTCTTCTGGTTTTTATTCAAGTGCTATTTGTAACAATGGTTTATGGTCCGATTGCGGCATTTTTAGTAGAAATGTTTCCAACTAAAATCAGATATACTTCCATGTCTCTTCCTTATCACGTAGGAAATGGAATTTTTGGCGGATTGCTTCCTGCCATTTCCACTTATTTTGTATCACACGCCAAAACAGCAGGCAAAGCCGATTTTTATTTGGACGGATTATGGTATCCTATAATTATTGCTGGAATCTGCTTTGTTATTGGAATGATTTATATTGAAAACAAAAACAAAATTACTCACCTTTAAAATTAAAAAAAAAAAAAATGAATGCGATTAAACAAGTTTTAGGGGCGTTATGGATTGCTTTGGCTGCGGCGGCTGCCTATTTTTGTGTATTTGAATTTGGTTTGCCTAAACTTCTTTCAGACCAGCAAGACGATTTGGTATTTGGTGCAATTATTCTATTTATACTGACGCCGCTTATTGTTATGGGCTTAGGAACATTTGGATATTATTCTTTAATTGGGGAGTATAATGATCCTAAAAAGAAAAAATAAGTAAAAACAATTACGGTTAAATCATAGAACTCCATCGACTTATTTAATCACCTCGAAAAAAACACATTTATATTACAAAAAACTACTTTAAGCAAAAAAGGCTGTCCATTTCTAGACAGCCCTTTTTCATTACTAACCAAACCTAATTTTTAATAAACTTCACAACGCGAACTTTATTATTCTCATCAAACGTCTTTACAAGATATAATCCAGAAGCTAAACCACTCACTGAGAATTGATATTCTGTATTTCCGTTTGTATTAAATGTTTTTACTAATTGCCCTGTAATAGAATAGATATCTACTTGTGAGGCTTTAAACCCTAAAGTAAAATAATCGGCAACAGGATTTGGGTATAAACTAACTTGATTTCCTTTTTCAAAATCTTCTATTGCCAGATTTGCCTGTTTATTACCATAAATTCTATATTCTCCCGGAGCCAAACTTATTGGAGCATTTACATCGGTCACGTTAATCGTTGAATTATCCATTAAGTTGTACCATGCTCCTGTATATTGAAATCCTGGAATCGTATTTTGTGCAGTTGTTTCAAAATTGGCCAAAATTACAACATCTTTAAGCTGAGCCGAAGTCAAACTGTTGTTCGTAATTTTGATATTAACCGTCAAAGTAGTCGTATTGGCCATTGTTGCTGTCCCTAAAAATACAGGCTCTGCTTTTTTAAGGGTAATCATCTTAGCCCAATCGTTGTAAATTTTGTTCCGATTAGAATCACCCAACCAATTTTCTGTCCATTGAGGCTGTGGTTTTGTATCTAATTTACAATCTCCTGGAGTAGTTGACGATTCATCATTTACAGTTCCGTTATTACAGCTAAAAATAGAATCATCCATTCCTAATTCTCCAAAATGCCAAATCATTTTTGGTCCTGGAATCAGCAAAGAAACTGCTCCAATAGCAGACATTCTAGATAATGCTGTATTTAATGTTTTGACATTATAACTTCCGTTTGAAGCTCCGTATTGCACATTTTTATACATCAGACGTTCCTCATCGTGGCTTTCTGCATAACCCATTAAACGATTGGCAGCAAATCCGCGGTTTGCACTATTCATTCTAAAAATATTGCTTTCAGAAGCATATCCCATAGACAATTGATTGTATTCGTTTGTCATTTTCCCCCACATCATCACCCCTTTACTTGGTGTTTCTCCTACTCTGTAGTTAGCCCATTCCTTTTCTTCTACATCAGTCCCTAAATGCTCAAAAATAGTATAATGTGTAGGATCAATTGCCCAAGAAAAATCAGCATATTTTTTTAATACATCCACTCTATCTTGTTGATATGCGTTTGTACACGTTTGATCTGAAGCTGTACAAGCCTGCGTAAATCCTTTGGTTAAATCCCAACGGAAACCATCAATTTTATATTCTTCAATCCAATGTTTGATAACTCGATTTACATAATATTGTGTTTTTAAAGATTGATGATTAAAGTCTTCTCCAACACTATAACTATGTTTCGCTACAGTATTAAAATATGGATTTTCCGCAGTTGGCGAACCAAAACCGTCTCCATCAGGATCATTCATCCACATTCTGACCATCGGATTTCTTCCAAAAGCGTGATTTAACGCAACGTCAAGAATTACAGCAATTCCGTTTTGATGGCATAAATCAATAAACTCTTTTAATTTATCTGACGTTCCGTAAAACTTATCTAATGCCATATGAAAAGAAGTATTATACCCCCAACTTTCATTGCCTTCAAATTCCATTACAGGCATTAATTCAATAGCATTGATTTTTAAGTTTTTAAAATAATCTATTCTATCAATTAAACCCTGATAGCTTCTTGAAGCATCAAAATCGCGAACCAAAACCTCATAGACTACCAACTTTTCCTTTTCAGGTTTTACAAAATTGCTCACTTGCCAATTATAAGGAGTCTGCCCTGTTTTCAAAACCGTAACCTCAAAATTTTGCCCCGCAGGATAAGCAGGCATATTTGGATATTTAGCAGCTGGAATTGAAGGATCATCATAAGGAGATAATACTAAAGTAGAATATGGATCTGCCGCTTTTACTAAAGATGGCGAATTTGCCAACGGCGTTGCATCACCAACCCAATACTGATACATATTATTTACACCTGAAACTAAGCCAGTTATTTCTAACCAAAATTTTCCTGAAGACGGGTCTTTCTTCATAGCGTAAACAGATGTTGGCTGCCAATTGTTAAAGCTTCCCGCTACATAAACAAAGTCCTTTAATGGTGCGTCCAAAACCAAAGTCGCTTTTGTAGCATCGGAAGAATTATAATTAATTCCATCAACCATACCCGCTGGCATAGCCTGAGATATTGTATTTGGATTTACTATAACAGAAAATTTTTTAGAAACTGTAGTCGTTCCTTGAGTTGCAACTAATTCATAACTTTGGTTTCCTGTAATATTGATATGTGTATAAGAATAACTTGAAGTGCTGGCATTTGTATTAATTGTCACCCCATTCGATTTCAAAGTATAACTACCTGCCCCACCTGTGTTTGTTGCACTGATAGTAAAATTTGAACCAGAATTAATAATTGTCGTGCTATTTTCAATAGGAGTAGCCAATGTTACCTGAAAAGATCCGACATTAAGAAAAAAATCGGTGCAAGAAGGGGCTAGTTTTAAAGTTTGAGAACCGTTGGCATTTCTAAATACAATTCCCATTTTTGTTGCAGCGGTTTGCTGAATCGATGTTAATCCGAAATATACACTAGGAGTAATTGTGATACTCCATGTCCCATTTGCATTTTTAGTCATTAATCCTACACCATCATCAGCGCCCCAATTTCCTTTTACGACCTGCCAGGGATTTGCATCTGTACCTATTCCTGAATGCATATATACTTTTGATGGATTGGTTCCCATAGTATTACAAGTACTTGATGCAAATGATGCCGTAATTGTGACAGGCTCATTCACCTGAAACACTGCTGGAGATACTGTTATCTGTTGAGCTTCAGCAATAATAGACAATAAAAAGAAAATAAAAAGTAATGTTTTTTTCATAATCTCGTGGTTTTGTGTGGTTAGTTAGATTAAAAAAGGGCTATCTGGAGATAGCCCTTTTTATAATTACATTAAAACTTTAGTCTAATGTTATTTTTTTCGCACCATTGTCAATAGTTAAAACTCTTGGTCCAGTTGGTCCAGTATATTTGAAGTTACTATCACCATCACCAGCATTTACCAATTCGTCATCTATTGTATAACCTAAGTTTGAATAATAAGTATAATTATGGCTTTGATCCCAGTTACCATCGCTTGTAAAGTTATTACCTAAGAATTCTCTAAAAGCTTCTCCACTTTTAAGAACAATAGTTACTTTATAAACATTTGTTGTGCCAACTACTAATGGGAATTCAGTTTCAGCATCACCAGCCCATGTCCAACCTCCTGGAGTAGCCGCGCCAACTAACCAGTGAGAACTTGCTAATGGCACGTGATATGGTGTAGCTGTAATTGTATAAAAGTTAGAATATTGAGGAAGTCCTGAAGCACCAACAACAGCTTTGATACGAATATCAACTTTGTTTGCCTCTTTCTCAACAAAACCACCATTTACTAATGCTGAATTTAATTCAGACACTGTTAAGGCCACAAATTTTTCTGTTGTATTTGTTACAGTGATAGGAGCTGCAAATTTTGTTCCCGCTTTAGCTATCTCAACAGTATAATTTACTACAGTTTGCATCCCTGTATATGCAGCATTATCCCACACAACAGTTGTTGCAACTTCATTTTCAGTCTCTTTTGAAAGAACGATAGTAAAATCAGATTTAGGATTCAACAGAACAGGAGCTGTTGCTGCTTCGATTACTGGTCTGTCTTCTACATCATCAGCATTACATGAAACTGCTAATACACCGATGAAAGCAATTAAAATTTTATATATATTTTTCATTTTTAATATTTTTATAAGGTTAGTTAGTATCCTGGATTTTGTTTTAAAGTTGGGTTTGCCTGTATAATTCTAGAAGGGATTGGCATTAAATCTCTGTAAGATTCAGTTGCAATTCCATTTATAGAACCACCTTTCCATTGCCAAATTTTTGATCCTCCTGTGAATTTACCAAAACGAATTAAATCCGTTCTTCTATGACATTCCCAGAACAATTCTCTTCCTCTTTCATCCAAAATAAAATCAAGATTTAATTGAGATGCAGTAACATTAGCCGCATTTGCTCTTGTACGAAGCTGATTAATATAACCAACTGCTGTTCCTATATTAGCAGATGAGGCTCCTCTTACAGCTGCTTCAGCATACATCAAGTAAACATCAGACAATCTGAACATTGGAAAATCTGTATCAGGAATATCGTTTCTTTGTGCTGCAGATCCGTCAGACTTTTTATTAATATATTTCGTTACCGCATAACCATCAGTAAATGTTCCAACATTATTAATATCTTTTGATTGGCCATTTGTATAAAAAGTTCCTCTTTTATCTCCAGTTGCAGTTTCATCAGGGAATATATTTACAAACTCTCTACGAGTTCTGATTCCCTGCCATCCACCATCCATACCTCTCGAGGCAGCATCCATACTACCTCCAATAGATGCATGAAGAATAAAACTCATTCCTCCTCCTGTCGCTCTAATGGCATTACCATCACTTATAACTGGAAAAATAAATTCATTTTGAGCTCCGTTTACATCATTATCGGCAGAGAATAAGTAGCTATAAGGAACATTTGCAAATGTATATCCTGAATTATTAATAATATCAGCACATAAAGTTCCAGCATCATTGAATCTGTCTGTACCAGTATAAACTTTAGCGTTTAGGTAGATTTGAGCTAATAAAAATTTAGCTGCAGTTTTATCAACTCTTCCATATTCATTTGTTCTTGAAGCCACTAAACTATTGTCTAAATCTTTTAATTCAGCTTCAACAAAAGCGAAAACTTCAGCTCTTGTTCTTTGCACAGGATAAAAGAATCCTACTGGATCGAGTTCTGTTGTAATTGGCACATTTCCAAACAAATCCATTAAATTAACATAAGAAAAAGCTCTTAAAAAACGAGCTTCAGCTCTAAATTTAGCGATATCAGCTTTTAAGCTTGCATCAACTCCTCTTGCATTTAGCTTTTCTTCTGTTGTTTGTCTTAAAAACTCATTGGCAACACTAATTTCATAAAATGCTCTCGAATATGTTCCTGCCAAAAATTCATTTGCAGGAGACCATGTTTGAGAATTTAATGTAGGCAATGTTCCGTCTGCCCATGCAATAATAGCCTCGTCTGTAGTGAACTCTTGTGTCACAAAAAGCAAACGCAAATAACTGCTGAAATCTCCTCCAATTCCAGAGATATCTGGCTGACCATCACCATCATTTCCTCCTACATAAAGACCTGCATATAATTTCGCTAAAACTTGTTTATATGATGCTGGATCCTGAAAGAATTGCTCTGACAAAAACTCATCATCATCAGTCGGAGTAACATTCAAATCGTCCGTACATGACGTAAGCGTCATATTCAATCCTAAAACAAGTAGGAAAAAATAAGATATATATTTAAATGATATTTTCATTTTATATTTTTTTAAATTTATTTTTCAATAATCTACTAGAAACTTGCATTCACACCAAACAAGAAAGTTCTAGCTCTTGGATATACATTATTATCAATTCCATTGAATCTCTCTGGATCTAAACCATTGTATTTTGTTAACACAAATACATTTTGAACTCCCGCTGTAAATCTTAAAGAAGCAGCTTTTAATAAATTTTTATCGAAAGTGTAACCTAAAGTAATATTATCTAATTTGATAAAAGAAGCATCCTTAATATAATAATTAGACAAATAACGTTGTGTACCATTATCTTCATATTTAAAACCAGTATTCAAATAATCTGCGCTAACATTTGATAAATCTGTATCTCTTCTTAAAGCAGCATCAGAATATCCTAAGTTTGAGCTTACGTTATCGAAAATATAATTTCCTAAACTTGCTCTCCAGTTCATTGTAAAATCAAACTTTTTATAATTTAAAGTAGAGAATAAACCAAATGTGTAATCTGCTGTAGGCTTATGGAATCTGTAACGATCTGAAGCATCAATTTTTCCGTCACCATTTCTATCTACATAAGCACCTGCAATAGGTTTTTTATTTGCATCATATAATTGCTCATAAACCAGGAATGATCTTGGAGCATAACCTACAGAGTTGACTTGAATTTTATTTCCAGCTCCTCCCGCAATATCATCTCCTGTTAAATATCCTTGAAAACCAGGTACTGTAGTACCTAAATTATCAATTTTCTGATCTATGTATGTTGTGTTAAAAGCAACATTCCAAGTTAAATTATCATTTTTAACAACATCTGATTGAATATTAAACTCAATACCTTTAGTTCTTACACTACCAATGTTATAAATCCCTGAATTTCTAATATTTGCTCCATCAGGAACCACGACATCAGCTAACAAATCACTTGATTTTTTATCAAAATAGTTTACAGATCCTGTAATTTTATCATTTAAAAATCCGAAATCTATACCAACGTTCATTTCTGCTAATTCCTCCCATTTAATATTTTCATTATATCCTTCAGGTCTAGCAGTTGAATAAACCTTACCGCCAAAAATATACTGCGTATTAATTGTACCCAGAGTTACTCTTTTTAGGTAATCGTATGCCGCAGTAACAACATCTTGTTGACCAGTTGTTCCATAACCAAATCTTAGCTTAAGACTTGACAAGGTTTCATTATCTTTCAAAAAAGCTTCTTCGGCCACATTCCAAGCTAAAGCAACTCCACCAAAATTACCCCATCTGTATTTTTCAGAAAAACGAGAACTCCCATCTCTTCTATAATTTACAGTTGCTAAATATCTACTATCATATCCTAAGTTAACACGGCCGAAATACGATTGTAAATTAATATCTGGACTTGTAATGACATCTGTGTTAGGATTTGGCTGTCTTAATTCTCCTGATTGATATCTTTCTCTCTGGAATAATTGGTAATTGTAACCAGCTGTTGCATCAACTTTAAACTTGCCTAAATCCTTAACATAATTAAAGTAAGCATTTAAGTTCTTATTTTGAAGCATATCTGTGTACTTAGAATAGTTTCCATAGTTTACATAATCAGGACCGTTAAATGGTTTTGGCTGATATCCTAAGATACTTTCTGTACTTACCGTAGTATTTCCATTACTGTCAAATCTATCAATACCAGCTTCAACAACGGCTCTTAAATCTTCAAAGAAGTGAAATTTGTAATCCAATCTAACATTCCCCCATTTTCTAGTCGAAGTAGCTCTTCTATTATCTTGATTTAATCTTGCAACCGGGTTTCTTGCCGGTAATAATGGCACATTCCCATTAGCTTCTAACCATTCAAAATATCCTCCATAACGAGATCCTTCTTCATAAACTGATTGTGTTGGATCAAACCCGATAGCACTTCCAATAACAGCATTTTCATCTTGAAATTGATTTTTTCCAAAAGCTAAGTTTCCGTTAATATCAATTTTCAAATGATTATCAAATAAAACAGGATTTAACGATATCGATGTCGTAGTTCTTTCAAAAGAAGTATTTCTAAGAATTCCAGGATTATCAACATTTCCAACAGATAAACGTACAGGCAATTTATCAAACAAAGCCCCACTAACAGAGATATTATTGTTAGTTGTTAAAGCTGTATGGAATATTTCATCCTGCCAATTTGTATTTGCTGTTCCTAACAATGCTTTTTGAGCAGGAGAACCTTTTTCGTTAACTAACGCACGAAATTGATCTGCATTTAAAACATCTACTTGATTTGCAACAGTATTTATACCAACTTGAGAACTAAAATTAACTTTCACTCCTCCTTTTGATCCTTTTTTAGTAGTAATAACGATTACACCACTTGCAGCACGAGATCCATAAATCGCAGCAGCAGAAGCATCTTTCAATACTGTAAAAGACTCAATGTCATTTGGATCAATTGTAGACAAAATACTTGTTGCTCCACTAGGAACATCATTTGTTAACGGAAGTCCATCTACTACAATTAAAGGCTCATTTGATGCCGTTAATGAAGATCCTCCACGAATTCTAATATCAGCTTTAGCACCTGGAGCACCCCCTCCTACTACATTTACACCAGCAATACGTCCGCTGATCAAAGTTTCTGGAGTTACATTAATTCCTTTGTTAAATTCTTTTGCTGAAATTTGAGAAACAGATCCTGTTGCATCTTTTTTCTTAACAGTACCATAACCAACTTGTACTACAACTTCTTTAAGTTGATTAGTATCTTCTTCTAAAGAAATGTTAAGTGTTTTTTGACCAGTGTACTCAATTGTTTCTGTTTTGTAGCCAATAAAAGAAACAACGATTTTGTTACCGTTTTTAACATTTGACAGCTGGTAATTTCCATCAAATCCAGTTGATGCACCGTTTGGAGCACCTTGTACATTTACATTTACTCCTGGTATTGGTTGATTTGTTGTTTTGTCAACAACAATCCCTTTTAAAGTGTTCTGAGCCAACACACTAAAAGGCAACAATAGGAATAAAAATAACAACTTTTTGTAAATTGTTTTCATACTTTTTGTTTAAATTAGTTTTGAGTTTTTGAATGTTAGTTAAGTTTTTAATTTTACTTCGAATTTCAAAATTATGAATTTATTAACATGCTCGACAGGAGGCAATTTTTATTGCTTTACGAAAACGTGGTAGTGTTGAAAACTTTCTATTTTTTGTAATCTTTTAGCGTTAAAATTGCAAATACCAAAAATATTATACACCTTTATTATTAATTAGATTTTTTTCAATTAACTACATGAAACGTAAAATAACCCTCAAACAGATTGCAAAGGAGCTTGACGTGTCTATCTCAACTGTCTCTAAATCACTTAGAAACAGTCTTGAAATTGGCGAAGAAACACGACTAAAAGTGCAGGCTTTTGCGAAGTTTTACAACTACAAACCAAACAATATTGCCCTTAGTTTAAAGAACCGAAAAACTAAAAGTATCGGCATTATTATTCCAGAAATTGTACATTATTTTTTCTCTACGGTTATCAACGGAGTTGAACAGGTAGCAAACGAATATGGATACAGTGTAGTTATCTGTGTATCAGACGATTCTTTTGATAAAGAAGTTCTAAATATGGAGATGTTGGCCAACGGAAGTATCGATGGTTTTATCATGTCTCTTTCGAAAGAAACACAATTTAAAGGCGACTTTCATCATATCACTGAAGTTATCAATCAAGGGATGCCTGTAGTAATGTTTGACCGCGTTACAAACGACATTTTATGTGATAAAGTTATTATTGATGATAAAGCTGCTGCATACGAAGCTGTTCAAAGTTTAATTGACAACGGACGTAGAAAGATCGCTTTGGTAACTACCGTAGATTATGTAAGCGTTGGAAAACTTAGAACTGATGGCTATGAGAAAGCACTTTTGGACAACGGAATTGCTTTTAGCGAAGATTTAATAATCAAAATTGAAGATGTAGATACTTGTGAGATAACTATTTCTGAGCTTCTCCATGCAAGAGCTTTTGATGCTGTTTTTGCTGTAAATGAACTTTTTGCGGTAACTATTATCAAAACAGCAAATAAAATGGGACTAAAAGTTCCTGAAGATTTAGCCGTAATTGCATTTACTGATGGAATTATTTCCAAATATTCAACTCCAACCATTACAACAGTAAGTCAGAGTGGCGAAAAAATGGGTAGTAAAGCTGCCAAAATGCTTATCGAAAGGCTTGAAGCCGAAGAAGATGATGACGAAGAGCATACTGAAAATTACACAACAGAAGTCATAGAAACCCATTTAATAAAAAGAGAATCTACTGACTAAAAATCTTAAAATCAATACTTTCTAAAGCCATAAAAAATATTTATGGCTTTTTTATTAGCATAAATAAAAAAATAATTAATACTTTTACGCCCGTCAAGGCTTTTACTTTTACTTCGAAAAAACAGTAAGTTTTGATAAGCAAAGCGCTTATCGTATAATTTTTTACAAATTACGATAATGGAAAAGCGTAAATTAAGTTTCTGGGAAATCTGGAATATGAGTTTCGGTTTCTTAGGAATACAAATGGGGTTTGCACTTCAAAATGCAAATGCCAGTAGAATTCTTCAAATTTTCGGTGCCGACGTACATGAACTTTCTTGGTTCTGGATTATTGCTCCTTTAATGGGATTAATCGTTCAGCCTATTATTGGTCATTACAGCGATAGAACCTGGGGACGGTTCGGCAGACGAAAACCTTTCTTTTTAGTAGGCGCTATTTTAGCTTCGGTTGGATTAATATTAATGCCGCAAGCCAATATCTTCATTTCTATTTTACCAGCTTTATGGGTTGGAGCTGGAATGTTAATGATTATGGATGCTTCTTTCAACATTGCCATGGAGCCTTTTAGAGCTCTTGTTGGCGATAATTTAAGAACAGATCAGCGTACTGCAGGATTTAGTATCCAAACTTCTTTAATAGGTTTTGGAGCTGTAATTGGTTCGGCCTTGCCTTACATTTTAACAAAATGGTTTCATGTGCCAAACAGTACAATTCCTGGGAGTGTTCCATTAAACTTGACCTTGTCATTTATCATTGGCGCAGCAGTTTTAATTGGTTCCATCTTGGTTACGTTACTTACAACCAAAGAATATTCGCCAGAAGAATTGGCAAAATTTGAAGATCCTCAAAATGAGGTGGTTTCTGATTCTGAGGAAAAATCAAAAATTACAGACATCTTTACCGATTTTGCAAAAATGCCAACAACAATGCGCCAGTTAAGCTGGGTGCAATTTTTTTCTTGGTTCGGTCTATTCGGAATGTGGGTTTTTACTACTCCAGCAATTGCACATCATATTTACAAACTGCCATTAAATGACACTTCAAGCCAGCAATATCAAGATGCTGGTGACTGGGTTGGAATTCTTTTTGGTGTTTATAACTTAGTTTCGGCTATTGTTGCTTTGTTTTTCTTGCCATACATAGCAAAAAAAATTGGGCGAAAAGCAACACATTCACTTTCATTGGTTATTGGCGGAATTGGCTTAATATCGATTTATTACATGCCAAATGAAGACTGGGTTATATTTCCAATGGTTTTAATTGGAGTTGCTTGGGCAAGTATTTTAGCAATGCCTTATGCAATCTTAGCAGGATCTATTACACCTAAAAAAATGGGTGTTTACATGGGAATTTTCAACTTCTTTGTTGTTATCCCACAAATCGTTAATGCATTAATTGGAGGTCCTATTGTAAAATATCTTTACAACGGAGATGCCATTTATGCTTTAGTCACAAGTGGAGTTAGTTTTTTAATCGCCGCTGCTTTAGTTTCTAAAGTAAAAGATGTAGACGACTTTACTCAAAAATCATAATTAAAAGAATAATTTTTCCCTCACAATGAACAAAAAGGCATTTATATTCGACCTTGACGGCGTAATTGTAGACACCGCTAAATACCACTTTTTGGCCTGGCAGAAAATCGCTCAGTCATTAAATATAAATTTTACACACGAAGACAACGAACTATTAAAAGGTGTAAGCCGTGTACGTTCGTTAGATATTATATTAGAATTAGGCAATGTCCAAGCTTCTCAAGAAGACAAAGACAAATGGCTAATTCAAAAAAATGAAGATTATTTATCTTATCTAGTTGACATGGATGAAAGTGAGATTCTTCCAGGAGTTTTAAAAGTGCTACAACTATTGAGAGATTTAAATCAAGGAATTGCATTGGGTTCTGCCAGCAAAAATGCAAGACCAATTCTAGAAAAAACTGGAGTTCTATCTTACTTCGATGTTATTGTTGACGGAAACGATGTCAGCAATGCAAAACCAGATCCGGAAGTTTTCTTGAAAGCGGCTCAATTATTAGACATTGATCCAAAAAATTCAATTGTATTTGAAGATTCTGTTGCCGGAATCCAGGCAGCAAATATTGCAGAAATGGTAAGTGTTGGAATTGGTGAGGAAACAATTTTACATGAAGCTGATCATATTTTTAAAGATTTTACCCAAATCGAAACAAGCTTTATTGAAGAGTTAATTGGATAATTAGAAAATGTGTCAATGAGATAATGTTGCTCATCGACAAATATTCTAATGAAACAATTACTCAAATGAATGTAAAAAGTTAATAAGAAACCAAGGCAATTATCGAATTACCAAATTGCCGAATTATCTAATTTAAAAGATGAACCAAGATTATATAAAACCAGACAATTGGTCTATTATTGAAGAAGGATTTGATGCAGAGAGAGTAAAATCTTCTGAAAGTCTTTTTAGTATCGGGAATGGCGCTATGGGCCAGCGCGCCAATTTTGAGGAAACGTATTCCGCAGAAACTTTCCAAGGAAGTTATATTGCAGGAATTTACTATCCAGACAAAACAAAAGTGGGCTGGTGGAAAAACGGTTATCCAAAATATTTTGCTAAAGTACTTAACGCTCCAAACTGGATAGGAATAGATATCGAAATCAACGAAGAAAATCTGGATCTAAATACTTGTACCGAAGTTAGAAACTTTCGTAGAGAATTGAATATGAAAGAAGGTTGGTACAATCGTTCTTTTGAAGCTGTTCTTAAAAACGGAACTGAAATCGCTGTAAATGTTCGTCGTTTTCTTTCGTTAGATTTAGACGAAGCTGGAGTTATCAAATACGATATTACGCCTTTAAATAAAGATGCAAAAATCGTCTACAAACCTTATATCGATGCTGGTGTAACCAATGAAGATGCAAACTGGGAAGAAAAATTCTGGGAACCTTTAGAGGTTAAAAAAGGGACAAACGAAGCTTTTGTAACCGCACAAACTTTCAAAACGCATTTTAAGGTTACGACTTTCATGCACAATACGATTTTTGCTAACGGAGAAAATGCAAATATTTCACCATCAACAATCGATTCAACTGTAGATAAAGTTCAGTACACTTACGGAACTATTATCGCAAAAGGACAAACCTCAACTATCCAGAAAATTGGAGGTTATGCCGTTTCTTTAAACCACGAAAATACCTTAGCTGGAGCCGAAAAAGCAATCAAATCTGCTGTTGCTTTAGGTTATGAAACCTTGCTTCAAAACCAAATCGATGCTTGGGCTAAAGTTTGGGAAATGTCAGATATTACTATTGAAGGCGATGTAAAAGCGCAACAGGGAATTCGTTTCAACATTTTCCAATTAAACCAAACGTATTCTGGAAAAGATTCTCGTTTAAACATTGGGCCAAAAGGATTTACAGGAGAAAAATACGGCGGATCAACTTATTGGGACACTGAGGCGTATTGTATTCCATTTTACATGGCAACAAAAGATCAGCAAGTTGCAAGAAACTTATTGACGTATCGTTACAATCAATTGGACAAAGCAATTGAAAATGCTAAAGATAATTTAGGTTTCAAAAACGGTGCAGCTTTATACCCAATGGTTACCATGAACGGTGAAGAATGCCACAACGAATGGGAAATCACACACGAAGAAATCCATAGAAACGGTGCGATTGCTTTTGCGATTTACAACTATAACCGTTACACTGGCGATTACTCTTATATCCCGGAAAAAGGTTTAGAGGTTTTAATCGGAATTGCGCGTTTCTGGCATCAAAGAGCTTCTTTTTCAAAAGATAAAAATCAGTACGTAATTCTGGGAGTTACTGGTCCAAACGAATACGAAAACAACATCAATAATAATTTCTACACCAATTATATTGCAAAATGGTGTATTGATTTTGCTGCGGAGCAAATCGAAAAAGTAGCTTCAGAATATCCTGCAGATCATAAAAGAGTAATGGAGAAAGTAAATCTTTCTGCAGAAGAAATCAAAGAATGGAAAAAAGTGGCAGATGACATGTATTTCCCTATTTCTGAAGAGCTTGGAATCTACTTACAGCAAGACGGTTTCTTAGATAAAGAATTAGTTCCGGTAAAAGATTTAGATAAATCACAGCGTCCTATCAACCAAAAATGGTCTTGGGATCGTGTATTGCGTTCGCCATACATCAAACAGGCTGACGTTTTACAAGGTTTTTATTTCTTCGAAGATCATTTTTCAAAAGAAGAATTAAAACGCAATTTCGAGTTTTATGAATCATTTACGGTTCACGAAAGTTCGCTTTCGCCTTGTGTACACTCAATTCAGGCTGCAGCTTTAGATAAAATGGACATGGCATATACATTTTATTTAAGAACTTCTCGTTTGGATTTGGATGATTATAACAAAGAAGTAGAAGAAGGTTGTCATATCACGTCAATGGCCGGTACATGGATGAGTATCGTGGAAGGCTTTGGAGGAATGCGTGTGAAAAATGATCAGCTTCATTTCTCTCCAAAAATTCCAAAGGAATGGAAAGGTTATACGTTTAAAATCAATTTCAGAAACCAAATTCTTAAAGTATCTGTAAATCACAACGAAACAACTTTTACTGTAGACGGCGATCAAGATTTAACAATTATCGTTAACGGAAAACCTGTAACTGCAAGTAAATTTGTACAAATAAATTAAATTACAATACATCTAAAATCTAAAAAACATGAAAAACTTATTTTTCGCAAGTTTAATTTTGTTTGCGTTCAGCACTGTTGCAAAAGCGCAGCAATTAAAATCACCCGAAGGAAAGTTCGTAATGGAATTTTCTCTTCAAAACGACGGAACTCCAGTTTACAATTTAAAATACAAAAACAAAGAAGTTATTAAAACCAGTAAACTAGGTCTTGAACTTAAAGATGACAAAAAATCTTTATTGAACGACTTTACAATTGCTGACACGAAAACTTCAACTTTTGATGAAACTTGGAAACCAGTTTGGGGAGAAGTAGATCACATCAGAAATCATTATAATGAGCTGGCGGTTACTTTAATCCAAAAAAGTACTGACAGACAAATCGTTATCCGTTTCCGTTTATTCGATGACGGTTTAGGATTCCGTTATGAATTTCCAGCGCAAAAGAATCTTACTTATTTTGTAATCAAAGAAGAAAGATCACAATTTGCCATGACTGGAGATCATACCGCTTTTTGGATTCCAGGAGATTACGATACTCAGGAATATGATTACACAAAATCAAAATTATCAGAAATTAGAGGTTTATCTCAAAAAGCGTATACAGCAAACGTTTCTCAAAAATCATTTTCACCAACAGGAGTTCAGACTTCTTTGATGTTAAAAACAGCTGACGGAATCTATATCAACTTACACGAAGCTGCTTTGATTGACTATTCTTGTATGCACTTGAATTTAGATGATAAAAATTTCGTTTTCGAATCTTGGTTAACTCCAGATGCAAAAGGAGACAAAGGTCATATGCAGGCGCCAAATCACTCTCCTTGGAGAACGATTATGGTAAGCGATGATGCTAGAGAAATCTTAGCTTCTAAAATGACTTATAATTTAAACGATCCATCAAAAATTGACGATACTTCTTGGATTAAACCAGTAAAATACGTTGGTGTTTGGTGGGAAATGATTACAGGAAAAAGCTCTTGGTCATATACTAACGATTTCCCAACAGTTCAATTGGGAGTTTCTGACTTTTCAAAAGCAAAACCAAACGGAACTCACGGAGCAAACAATGCGAATGTGAAAAAATATATCGATTTTGCTGCTGCAAATGGTTTTGACGCTGTTTTGGTAGAAGGATGGAATCAAGGATGGGAAGACTGGTTTGGCCACTCAAAAGATTATGTTTTTGATTTCTTAACTCCTTACCCGGATTTCGACGTAAAGGGTCTTCATGAATATGCAAAATCAAAAGGTGTAAAAATCATCATGCACCACGAAACTTCTGGTTCTGTTCGCAACTACGAACGCCACATGGACAAAGCATACCAATTCATGAAAGACAATGGTTACGATGCTGTAAAAAGCGGTTATGTAGGCGATATTTTGCCAAGAGGTGAAAACCACTACAGCCAATGGATTGTAAACCACTATCAATATGCAATTGAAAAAGCGGCTGATTACAAAATTATGGTAAACGCTCACGAAGCAGTTCGCCCTACGGGAATTGCAAGAACGTATCCAAACTTAATTGGAAACGAAGCAGCAAGAGGAACAGAATACCAAGCTTTTGGAGGCTCTAAACCAAATCACGTTACGGTACTACCATTCACTCGTTTAATCGGTGGTCCAATGGATTACACACCTGGAATCTTCGAAATGGATATCAGCAAAATGAGTCCTGATAACAAATCTCATGTAAACAGTACAATCTGTAACCAATTGGCTTTATATGTTACAATGTATAGCCCATTACAAATGGCTGCTGATACTCCAGAGAATTACAACCGTTTTCCAGATGCATTCCAATTCATTAAAGATGTAGCTGTAGATTGGTCAGAAAGCAAATATATCGAGGCTGAGCCAGGAGATTTTATCACTGTTGCGCGTAAAGCAAAAGGAACAAACAACTGGTTTGTTGGAAACGTAAACGGAGAAACTCCGCGTACATCAAATATCGATTTCAGTTTCCTTGAAAAAGGCAAAAAATATACAGCTACAATTTATGCTGATGCTAAAGATGCGCATTACAAAACTAATCCGCAAGCTTATGCTATCAAGAAAATTGCTGTAACTAATAAATCAAAATTATCTCAGTTTTCTGCTCCAGGAGGAGGTTATGCGATAAGCATTATCGAAAACAAATAATTTTTAAAGACAAGTAATTACCCCCAAGATTACTTGTCTTTTTTTTAATCAACATCTTTTTGTCACATCGAGCGGAGTCGAGATGCTGCAAAGGTTCTCGACTCCGCTCGAACTGACAATGAAGAATAATTTCTTATTACTATGAAAAACCCAAAAACATCATTTATCTATAAATTAGTTCTATTGGTCTTATTGTTTTCCACTTCCGCGAAAGCGCAAATCCAAAAAGTAGAACCACCATTCTGGTACGCAGGAATGAAAAATTCGGAACTGCAGATTATGTTCTACGGAAAAAACATTGCACAATACGAAGCTTCAGTTTCTAATAATGTTGTGATTAAAAACGTTGAGAAAACAGAAAACCCAAATTATCTTTTCGTAACCATCGATACAAAAGATGTAAAAGCTTCTGAACTGGTTTTCTCTTTCAAAAACAATAATAAAGTTGCCTTTAAACAAAAATATGTTCTGAAAGAAAGAAGAGCCAATTCTGCCGACAGAAAAAGTTATGATGCATCGGATTTGATTTACCTAATCATGCCAGATCGTTTTGCTAACGGAAATACTAAAAATGATAGCGATGCTTCATTAACTGAAAAGGCAAACCGTCAAGATCCAAGCGGACGCCACGGTGGTGATATCGAAGGAATCATCAAAAACTTAGATTATATTTCTTCTCTTGGTGCAACAACAATTTGGAGCACGCCTTTATGCGAAGACAACGACAAACAGCATTCGTATCACACTTACGGGCAATCGGATGTTTATAAAATAGATCCACGTTACGGAACCAATGACGATTACGCTCGTTTATCGGCAGAAATGCACAAAAAGAACATGAAACTGGTTATGGATTATGTAACCAATCACTGGGGAATTACGCATTGGATGGTGAAAGATTTGCCAACAAAATCGTGGCTTAATCAATTTGAGAATTATACACAAACGCACCACAGACGTGAAGTAATAACCGATATTCATGCTTCAAAAATCGATCAGGAAGTTTGTATTGATGGATGGTTCGTTCCTTCAATGCCGGATTTAAATCTTAGAAATCCGTTAGTTGCAAAATACTTGACTCAAAATGCTATTTGGTGGATTGAATTTGCAAATCTTGATGGATTCCGAGTAGACACTTATAATTATTCAGATAAAACTGCGATGGCAAATTGGGCAAAATCGATTACAGATGAATACCCAAACTTTAATATTGTGGGTGAAATCTGGATGCACAATCAAGCGAATTTAGCTTTTTGGCAGAAAGACAGTAAAATTGGAGCAATTGAAAACTACAATTCAAACCTTCCAAGTGTTATGGATTTTACGCTTCAAAGCCAAATCACCTCTGCCTTCAGTGAAGATGAGCCAAACTGGGACAGCGGATTGATTAAATTCTATAACAATTTTGCAATGGATTTTTTATATACAAATACCAATAATATCTTAGTTTTTGCTGAAAATCATGATACAGATCGTATGAACGAAAAATTCAAATATGATTTGCCAAAATACAAACTGGCTATGACTTTATTGGCAACCGTTCGCGGAATTCCGCAGATTTATTACGGTTCAGAAATCGGAATGGGCGGTGATAAAGGAAAAGGTGGAGATGCCGATATTCGTCAGGATTTCCCAGGCGGATGGGCTGGCGATAAAAACAATGCTTTCACGGCAGCAGGAAGAACCGCAGAACAAGCAGCTTTCTTTGATTTCTCTTCGAAATTATTCAACTGGAGAAAATCAAACGAAGCAGTTCATTTCGGGAAAATGACGCATTATATTCCGGAGAACAACACTTATGTTTATTTCAGATATACAGATGCCAAAACCGTAATGGTAGTTTTCAATAACAATGCAAAAGAACAGGTTGTAAAAACAGCTCGTTTCAAAGAAAACATTAAAAACTTTAAATCAGGAAAAGATGTTATTACAGGAAAAACATTCGATTTAGCTTCTGAAATTACATTGGAACCAAAATCGGCACTGGTTTTAGAATTGGAATAGACCTAACCGCAAAGTTCGCAAAGACAAGCGCAAAGTTCGCAATGCTTTTGCCACAATATATAGCGTAGAGGCGCACAGCGGTGCGTCTCCGCAAAGTTTATCCGCCACGAATTTCACAAATTTCCACGAATTAATTATCCATATTTAAATTTGTGAAATTCGTGAATTCGTGGCGGAACTTTTTTATTATAAATCTTCGTTAAATTTGAAATAAATGAAAAAATACACTTTCCTTTTTTTATCTTTAGTATACTTAACAATGAGTTGTTCTGGCTCAAAATCAGTTACAATGAATAATACTTCAAAAACACCTTTCGTTTGGGAAGGAGCAAATGTTTATTTTTTACTTACAGATCGTTTTTACAACGGAGATACTTCCAACGATGTCAACTTTAACCGAACCAAAACTCCCGGAAAACTACGCGGATTTGAAGGCGGTGACATTATCGGAATCACTAAAAAAATCGAATCAGGATATTTTGAAAAACTAGGAATCAATGCCATTTGGCTTACGCCGATTGTAGAACAGATTCACGATGGAGTTGACGAAGGAACTGGATTGAGTTATGGTTTCCACGGTTATTGGGCAAAAGACTGGACGGCTTTAGATCCAAATTTCGGCACTAAAGAAGATTTAGCCAATTTGGTAAAAAAAGCGCATGAAAAAGGCATCAGAATAATTCTTGACGGAGTTATCAATCATACAGGGCCTGTAACTCCAGAAGATCCTGTTTGGCCTTCTGACTGGGTAAGAACTGGCGTTGTCTGCGATTACAAATCATTTGAAAATACAACGATGTGTACTTTAGTTGATAATCTTCCAGATGTTAGAACTGAAAGCACACAAGAAGTCCAACTCCCTCCTTTTTTAATCGAAAAATGGAAAAAAGAAGGTCGTTATGAAAAAGAAATAGCGTCATTGGATGAATTTTTCAAAAGAACAAATTATCCGAAAACGCCTAAATATTACATCATAAAATGGCTTACCGATTATATTCTAGAATTCGGAATTGACGGTTACAGAGGAGATACGGTAAAACACACCGATGAAAATGTTTGGGCCGACTTCAAAAAAGAATGCGACTATGCATTCGAAACTTGGAAAAAACATCATCCTTTACAGGTTTTAGATCAAAATCCTTTTTACACGATTGCCGAAGTTTACGGTTACGGAATCAGCGGTGGTCAAGATTATGATTTTGGAGATCGAAAAGTAAATTATTTCCAAAACGGTTTCAACAGCATGATCAATTTTGAATTTAAATGGAATGCTACGCAAAACGATTACGAAGGTTTATTTTCTAAATATTCCAATCATTTAAATAATGACTTAAAAGGATATTCTGTTCTCAACTATATGTCTTCACATGACGACGGCCAGCCTTTCGATGCCAATCGAACAAAAAGCATTGAAACAGCCAATAAACTATTTCTTTCTCCGGGAATGTCTCAGGTTTATTATGGAGATGAATCGGCTAGATCTTTAGTTGTTGAGGGAACTCAGGGCGATGCCACTTTGCGTTCAAATATGAATTGGGATGATATTCAAAACAATCCTGAAACGCAGAAAACACTTTTGCATTGGCAGAAATTAGGTCAATTCAGAAGAAACCATCCTGCCGTTGGAGCAGGCGTTCATAAACTGATTAATCCGTATCCTTATACTTTTTCAAGAACTTTTACTCAAGGTTCTTTTACAGATAAAGTAGTTATGGGATTAGATTTACCAAAAGGCAGAAAAGAACTTCCTGTTGGTGATATTTTCCCAAACGGAACAAAACTTAAAGACACTTATTCAAATCAAGAAGTTGAAGTTATTGATGGAAAAGTAATTATTGATAATGATTTTGACATTGTTTTACTAGAAAAGATTTAAAGGTTTTTCAACAAAGAAACACGAAAATTTCCACGAAGATTCGCAAAGTTTTTTGGCCACAGATTATTAAGATTAACACAGATTTTTTAGACGCGAATTACACGAATTTTCACGAATTAATTTATCATATCTAAATTGGTGAAAATTGGTGAAATTCGTGGCGAAGGAAAAAAATCATTTTAATCTTAATAATCTGTGGCTAACTTTTTTTATAATCCTTGTGCCCTTTGCATAAAACTTTGCGACCTTTGCGGTTAAACAAACAACAGATGCTCAAAATTGCACATCGTGGCGCCAAAGCCTACGAACCTGAAAATACTTTACAAGCTTTCCAAAAAGCCTTAGACCTAAATTCAGACGGAATTGAACTCGATGTTCATTTGAGTGCCGACGAACATATAATCGTAATTCACGACGAAACCATCGACAGAACAGCCAACGGAAAAGGTCTTGTAAATGATTTTACTTTAGCAGAATTAAAATCATTTTTGATTGATGGAAAATATCAAATTCCAACGCTAAATGAAGTTTTCGATTTGGTTGACAAAAAATGTTTAATCAATATCGAATTAAAAGGTTTAGAAACTGCTCCAAAAGTTGTTGCGCTAATTGAGGAATACATTGAAAAAGGCTGGAAATACGAGAATTTCATCATTTCAAGTTTTGATTGGAATATGTTAGAGGAAACAGCAAAACTAAATTCAAATATTCCGATTGGTGTTTTAACAGAAGAAAATATAGATACTGCTCTGGCTTTCGCCGAAAAAATAAAAGCTAAAGCCATTCATCCTGATTTTCATTTATTGAATGAAGAAAATGTTCATCAAATTAAGG
Source organism: Flavobacterium anhuiense (assembly GCF_004151235.1). GTDB lineage: Bacteria > Bacteroidota > Bacteroidia > Flavobacteriales > Flavobacteriaceae > Flavobacterium > Flavobacterium anhuiense_A. Next base: position 437,650 of record NZ_JUIV01000002.1, on the reverse strand, counting down.
AAAAAGGATTTCTGGTTTTACCTTGGACAGTAAACTCCGAAGAAGACATTCAAAAAGTAAAAAGTTATAAAGTCAACGGAATTATCTCTGATAATCCAGACAAAATATAAAGTTTAAAAATAGCCACAGATAAAAAGTTTTTTTGCCACAAATTGCACAAATTTTCACAAATTTAAACGCAATAATTAATTTGCGAAAATTTGTGCAATTTGTGGTTAAAGAAAAAATCTAGCTAAAAAAATTAGTGCCAATTCGTGTAATTCGTGGCAACCCAAAAAAAATATGATCAAAAATTTCGACATCATAATCGTTGGCGGAGGCGCAGCCGGTTTTTTTACCGCAATTAATATTGCAGAGAAAAATCCGAAACTGAAAATCGCCATTTTAGAAAGAGGAAAAGAAGTGCTTTCTAAAGTTCGTGTTTCTGGAGGCGGACGATGCAACGTTACGCATGCTTGTTTTGAACCTAACGAATTAGTAAAATTTTATCCGCGTGGAGAAAAAGAACTTCGAGGGCCGTTTCATCAATTTTGTTCTGGTGATACTATCGAATGGTTTGAAAAACACGGCGTTGAATTAAAAATTGAAGAAGACGGAAGAATGTTTCCAGTTTCCAATTCGTCTCAAACTATTATTGACTGTTTCCTTAAAGCAACAGAAAAATTAGGCATAAAAGTACTTACGGGGCAAAGTGTACAATCTATTTTCAAAAAAGAAAATCACTGGAAAATTGACACACAAAGTGATAATTTTGCAACCGAAAAATTAGTAATGGCAACAGGAAGCAACCCTAAAATCTGGGAAATGCTACAAGAACAGGGACATGCAATTGTAAGTCCTGTACCTTCCCTATTTACTTTCAACATCAAAGATTCCCGAATTAAAGAATTACCAGGAGTTGCAGCACAAGTTACCGTAAATGTAAAAGATACAAAACTGGAATCTACAGGACCTTTATTAATCACACATTGGGGAATGAGCGGCCCGGCAATCCTGAAACTTTCGGCTTGGGGCGCACGCATTTTGCATGACAAAAATTATCAGTTTACCATTTTTGTAAACTGGTTAAATGATGTTGATTTTGAAGATGCCGAAAAAATCCTAAAAGATTTAAAACAGGAACACGCTAAAAAAGCCATTTCTAAAAAATCGCCTTTTGACTTTCCAAATCGTTTGTGGGAAAGTTTGGTTTTGGCTTCGGGAATTGATTCTGAAACAAAATGGGCAGATTTATCTAAAAACCAGTTGCAGAATCTGACTTCACAATTAACAAAAGCCGAATTTAAAGTCAACGGAAAAAGTACTTTTAAAGAAGAATTTGTAACCGCTGGCGGAATCGATTTAAAAGAAATCAATTTTAAAACCATGGAAAGCAAAATTCACGAAAACCTTTATTTTGCTGGGGAAATTGTAAACATAGACGCTATTACCGGCGGATTTAATTTTCAGAATGCCTGGACAAGCGGGTTTATTCTGGCACAAAATATTTAATAGAAAATGAAATTTAAAGGAATTATTTTTGATTTAGACGGAACTTTGGTCAACTCATTACACGACATTTCAGATGCGATGAATAAAGTGCTTACTGCTCTAAATTATCCTACACATAGTTACGACACGTACCAATATTTTATCGGAAGCGGTTTACGAAATCTCGTAAGCAAAGCTCTGCCCGCTGCAAACAGTTCTGATGATGAAATTGAAAGTTGTTTTGAATGTATGGTTGAAGAATATACTAAAATCTGTACACTGAAAACAAAACCGTATGACGGAATTGTTGAACTACTAGAAAAACTGACTTCACAAAATATCAAAATGGCGGTTTTCTCCAACAAAGCTGATGAATTAACGAAGAAAATAGCATCAGAAATATTCCCAAAACAATTTGATCCTGCGGTTGGTTTAAGCACAGAAGAACTTAAAAAACCAAATCCGTTTGAGGCGATTGAAATTAGTAAAAAATGGAATTTAAAACCAGAAGAAATCCTGTTTGTAGGCGATTCTGATATTGATATGAAAACGGCAGTAAACGCTAATATGTTTCCTGTTGGCGTTACGTGGGGCTACAGAACCGAAGATGAATTGAAATCTAGTGGAGCAAAAGTGATTATTAATAAGGCTTCGGAATTAATTGAGATCTTATAAATCGTGAATGCTGAATTACAAAAACAAATACAATCAATCGCTTCGTTTTCTGAAAATGAAATCGAAATGATTGATTCTTGTTTTGAATATGAAAGTTTTAAAGCTAAAGAATTCCTTTCTGAAATGGGAAAAACCAGCAATAAAATCTTTTTTATTGTTGAAGGTCTGGCTCGTATTTATTATCTAAAAGACGGAAAAGAAATTACCACTTATTTAAGCTGCGATGACGGTTTTATTGCTTCGTATTCCAGTTTCATTAATCAGTCTGTTTCTTTTGAAAATATTCAGTGCATTGAAGACTGTGAAGTGCTTTCGATTACTTTCGAAAAAATGCAATATTTATATTCTGGAATTCCGAATTGGGAACGTGTTGGGAGAATTCTTGCTGAACAGAATTACCTCTGTATGGCCGATCGCGTTTTAAAACTTCAAATGATTCCTGCAAAAGAAAAATACCTGACATTTTTAGCATCGGCTCCAGCCAAAATAATCCAGCGAACACCTTTAATTTACATTGCTTCTTTTCTCGGAATTACGCCCGAATCATTGAGCAGAATTCGTCAGGATATTTCTTAACATTTATCAAGTGAGTTGAGAAACGGAATTCAAATCTTTGCCAAAATAAAATTTGAAAAAGATGAAGAATATTGCCAAAGACGTTTACCAAATTTCCTTATTTCCAAGAAATGCAATTAATTGTTACTTGATTGAAGATGTTTTAATTGATGCCGGAATTAGAACTTCTTCTAATAAAATATTAAAATCAATAAAAGAAAAATCCGTTACAAAACACGCATTGACGCACGCCCACGCCGACCATCAGGGGAGCAGTAAAATAATCTGTGAAACACTAAATATTCCGCTTTTATGTAGTGACGCTGAAAAAGAGTTTGCTGAAAGCGGTAATGTATTTACAGAATACCCAAATCCGAATCATATTTTTTCAAAATTTCAGAAAAACTTCTGGGCAGGAAAAGGACATTCAGTTGCTAAAACCTTAAAAGAAGGTGATCAAATTGGAGGATTTACGGTTATTGAAACTCCAGGACATTCGAGTGGTCATTTGTCTTTTTTCAGGGAAAAAGACGGCATTTTGATCGTTGGCGATGTGATGACCAATATGAATTTGCTGACTACAAAAGTCGGATTGCACGAACCTCCACATCTATTTACCGCTGATAAGGAAACCAATCGAAAATCAATTTTAAAACTTGCATCTTTAAACCCCAAAATATTGTGCTTTGGCCACGGACCTATTTTGTTTAATAATGGTGAATTAGAAAAATTCATTCAAAAAAGCAAAATTGCTTATTAACAAGAATTTACAGATTCTGTAAGTTTTCGTTAAGACTATTCTAATAATTTTACTCTCAACTAATTAATCCTTATATGAGAGTAAAATTACTTACCACAATTTCTGTTTTCACCTATCAACTCACTTTTTCTCAATCCGAAAAACTATTAACTGGAAAAGTTCTTTCACAAAACATTCCACTTAATAAAGTAGAAGTAATTAATAAAACTGCCAAGACCAGCACAAGAACAAACGAACTCGGCGAATTTTCGATTCTGGTACGACCGCAAGATAGTGTGTTGTTTTTCTCTAAAGATTACTTTTTTAAAAGACTTAAAATTTCTCAGGAAAATATAGATCAAAACAACATCGTTGTGAATATGATTCTAAAACCAGAAGAATTAGATGAGGTCTTAATCACAACTATAAAATTCCCTCACGTAGGTCCAGCTGCAGAAGTTTCAGATTCAATTGCATTACAGAGAGCATCTCGTGATTTACGAAAATATACGGGAGTTTATGACGGCACCATTTCAAATGGAATGAATTTTGGCGCTATGGGAGCAGGCCTTTTAAGTTTGTTTAAAAAAGATGATAATGCCAATAAAAAACCTAAAAAGAAAACTCCTGAATTGGATTTCAAAACATTCGTGGAATCAACTTGTCCTTTAGATTTCTTTACGAAAGATTTAAAATTAAATCCTGATGAAAAAGCTCTTTTCCTAGAATTTTGTACAGCCGATCCGCAATCGGAAATTATTCTAAAAAAGAAAAATTTGCTTTATACAATGGATTTTTTATATGCTAAAAATGAAGAATTTAAGAAGCTGAAGTAGACTTTCTCAGCTTCTTCCATTTTATAAAAAATACAACAAAAGCAATTAATAAAATTAGTATTACGCCCGAAAGGATAACAATAATTATTTCCATTTGAGATATATAACCTGAATATATGTTCCCTTTGCTTTCTCTTAAAGCCCGAAGTTGAGAGCCATAACTTTGAGCTCTTTCACGATAATAGTTAATTTCGCTCTGGGAACTATTTATCATTCTTTCCACAATTAAATCTCCCTCGTAACCATATTTTCTAGCAGTCCTGTAAGTCTCAAGCGCACTGCTATTTTTTCCTAATAATTCTGCAAGATTTGCAAGTTCAAAGAGTAAAATTGAAATGATTTTATCTTTTGGTTCTATAAACGACATTCTTTCATTTACTTGGAAATAAATCGACTGTGCTAATTTTTCAATTTCGTTTTTAGACAATTTCGTTTTAGGTTCGCGTGAAATTCCAAAATTTGTATTAATTAAAAACTGACCTGAAACATCCTTTAAATTCTTGATTTTAGCTTCTAATATTTTCAAATGAAGCCATTCTGATCCTTCATGAGATTTAGGATTAATAGCAATAGATTTCTTAATCCAATTATAGGCTTTTTGGTTTTCCCCCATCAATTCATAAAGTGTCCCTAAATTAGATGCTGTCGAATATCTATTAGGTTTAATTTTTTCAATGTTCAGATATAATTTTAGAGCTTCATCATATTTTCCCAGAACAATTAAAAGATATCCTTTATCAGATAGATAATCTAAATCTTTTGTTTTTTTATATAAACTGTCAAGTTCAATTATCAATTTTGGAAAATCTCCTTCGAAAAAATTATGGCCTTGAGGGTTAATACCATCATAATCTTCATAAGCATAAGCTCCATTTTTTAGAATTTTCGTTTCACCATTCAAACAAGCAAAGGTCTTTAAGGAAAATAGAACCAAAACAATAACGAAAAACTTCAATTTATTCATAAAGCATATATGTAAAGAATTAAACTTGAAACCTGAAACAAAGAAAACTTGAAACTAAAAAATTTTACTTATTCAACCACCAAATACTGGCATTTAAAACTGTTGCAAACCCAACCCAAGCTAAGTAAGGAATTAATAAATAACCCGCAGTTTTATTGATTTTGATAAATTTTAAATACGTTTCGTAAATCATCAGCCATAAAAGCACAATTTCGATTAAAGCCAACATCGGATTTTTTAATCCGAAGAATAAATAAGACCAAATTGAATTTAAAATCAATTGAATAATGAAGAAAAGCAAAGCTTTTTTAACTTCTTCTGTCTCTACTTTAATTTTGTCCCAAACTAACGCTGCTGCAACGGCCATTAAAATGTAAAGTACTGTCCAAACGGGCATAAAAATCCAATTCGGCGGATTAAAAACTGGTTTTTCCAGCATGACATACCAAGTCTCAATACTTGGTTTTGTAACCACTCCCGCAGAATATCCTACTGTTAAACAAATTACTAAAGCTATAGCGATTTTTACGAACTTATTCATGACATCAAATTTTGAATTCAAAAATAGGCAAAAGAAAATTTAAACCATATAAGTGATATAAGTTCATTTTAGCAAATTCCGCTTATAATTTCTTAAATAACTTATATGGTGAAAAATGAAAAAGTTATCTTTGCCAAAATTTTATAATTCATGTTAACAGCAGCCGATTTTATACCAAATCCATATACTTCAACAATCGAAAACGGGAACTTTGAGTGGAGCGCTCCAAGCAATATTGCATTAGTAAAATATTGGGGGAAAAAAGAAAACCAGATTCCGGCAAATCCTTCTGTTAGTTTTACGCTTAACAACTGTAAAACCATTACGAAATTGGCTTTTTCTAAAAAAGACGCTTCGACTTCGCTCAGCGGGACAAATGGTTTTTCATTTGATTTACTTTTTGAAGGAAAACCAAAAGAAGATTTCAAGCCAAAGATTCAGAAGTTTTTGGAAAGAGTTGAGGTTTATCTGCCGTTTTTAAAGGATTATCATTTTACGATTGATACGCAGAATACTTTTCCGCACAGTTCGGGAATTGCTTCTTCGGCTTCTGGAATGGCAGCATTGGCAATGAATTTTATGAGTTTGGAAAAATTGTTAAACCCAGAAATGACCTATGATTATTTCTATCAAAAAGCTTCATTTTTGGCTCGTTTAGGTTCTGGAAGTGCTTGCCGAAGCGTAAAAGGGAATGTAGTAGTTTGGGGAAATCAGTCAAATATCGAAGGAAGCACAGATTTGTTTGGTGTGGAATTTCCATATACAATTCATGAAAATTTCAAGAATTATCAAGACACCATTTTATTGGTTGACAAAGGCGAAAAACAAGTTTCGAGCACGGTTGGACACGATTTGATGCACAATCATCCGTATGCAGAAAGACGTTTTGCTCAAGCACATGAAAATCTAGATAAATTAATTGCCATTTTTGAAAGCGGAGATTTAGAAGAATTCATCAAAGTTGTAGAAAGTGAAGCATTGACTTTACACGCCATGATGATGACCTCGATGCCTTATTTTATTTTGATGAAACCCAACACGCTTCAAATCATAAATGCAATATGGAAATTTAGAAATGAAACCGAAATTCCAGTATGTTTTACGCTTGATGCTGGCGCGAATGTGCATGTATTATATCCTGAAAACGTTAGCGAAAAAGTACTTCAATTTATTCAGGACGAATTAGTTGTATTTTGTCAGAATAGTCAATACATTTGCGACAAAATTGGAGAAGGCGCGATTGCATTATAATTTTGCGTATCTTTAGTTAAAATTTTGATTATGGACATTCAATTAGAAAAACGTGAGGCGATGGAGATGTTGAAAGAGACTAATGATCCTACACTTATTATGGCGATTGCAAAATTGCTTAGAAAAAATAAAAAAGATTGGTGGGATGATTTAACTGATCAACAAAAAGAAGATATAGCTCAAAGTGAATTAGAATTCGAAAGAGGAGAATTTACGAGCTACGAGGATGTTATGAAAAAATACAGATAGTGGATCTTAAAGTAAGTTTTTCAAAAACAGCGGAGAAAAATTTAGATTCAGTTTTAAAGTTCATTGAAGCAAGATGGTCAGAAAAATCAAAAAAGCTGTTTATTATCAAATTTGAAAGAGCAATTTCAATAATGATGATGAATCCAGAAATTTTTCCAAAATCATCCGTAAATAAGAAATATCGAAAATGTGTTATAACCAAACAATCTAGTTTGTTATATAGTTTTAGTGCAAACGAAATCAGGATTCATAATATTTTCGACACTAGGCAAAACCCAAATAAAATTAAGAAAGACATTAAATAGACCATGAAAGGACCATTATTTTACTCAAAAATATTACTCTTTGGAGAATACGGAATTATCCGCGACTCTAAAGGACTTTCTATTCCTTATAATTTTTATAATGGCGCTTTGAAAAAAAGCGAAGAACCTACTGAAGAAGCAATTGCATCTAACAGAAGTTTGAGAAGTTTTGCTTCTTATCTTGAAGTTCTGCATACACAGCAGCCAGAATTGGTTACTTTCGATTTAGAAACGCTTCAGAATGATGTTGAAACTGGAATGTATTTCGATTCTAGTATTCCACAAGGATATGGTGTTGGAAGCAGCGGTGCGCTTGTTGCGGCTATCTATGACAAATACGCTACAAACAAAATTACTGTTCTAGAGAACCTAACTCGCGAAAAATTATTACACTTAAAAAATATATTTTCTCAAATGGAAAGCTTTTTTCATGGAAAAAGTTCTGGTTTAGATCCTCTAAACAGCTATTTGAGCATTCCTATCCTGATTAATTCAAAAGATAATATTGAAGCAACTGGAATTCCGACACAAAGTTTTGACGGAAAAGGTGCTGTCTTTTTATTAGATTCAGGAATTGTTGGAGAAACAGCTCCAATGGTTAGCATTTTTATGGAAAATCTAAAAGATAAAGGTTTCCGTGCGATGCTTAAAAATCAGTTTGTGAAATATACAGATGCCTGCGTAGAAAACTTCTTGCATGGCGATATGAAATCTTTGTTTACCAATACCAAAAAGCTTTCTAAAGTTGTTCTAAATCATTTTAAACCAATGATTCCAGAGCAATTTCATGGAATCTGGCAACACGGAATTGACTCTAACGATTATTATCTAAAACTTTGCGGTTCTGGAGGCGGTGGCTATATCCTTGGATTTACTGAAGATTTAGAACGCGCAAAAGCAGCTTTGAAAGATTATAAGCTAGAGGTAGTTTACCAATTTTAATGCTTTAAACCCAGAAATTATTTGAGTAGATTCCCATAAGTTTTCATCCTAAAAAGTTATTTATTATGAAAAGTATTTTTAAAATAATTAAAGCAACTTTTTTAGGAGGAATTCTCTTTTTGGCACCACTAGTTGTATTGCTTGTTATTCTGGAAAAAGGTTATGGCATTATTCAAAAAATCACTCTTCCGCTGGCAAAACACCTTCCTAGAATACATGTTTTAGGAATTGCTCTTCAAGAACTTGTTGGAATAATAATCATAATTCTTATTTGCTTTCTTGCGGGTTTATTGGCCAAAACTGCCAAAGCCAAAAATTTGGTTCAAAAATTAGAAGATGGAATTTTGAGCTTTGTTCCAGGATATTCATTCATGAAAAACATGAATGAAAATATTATGGGGCTTGAATCTAAAGATGATTTAAAGGTCATTCTTGTTCCAACAGACGCTGGATTGCAATTTGCTTTTTTAATTGAAGAGATAAACGAAAACAAATTTGCCGTTTTTATTCCAGATGCGCCAAATCCGTGGAGTGGATCTGTAGTTTTCGTTGAAAAGAAAGACATTACAGATATTGATATTTCTCAAAAACAAGCTTTGGCCTGCATTAGAAAATTAGGATTCGGTTCTAAAGTTTTATTAAAAAACAAGCTTTAATTCTTCTAAAAAAAATAATAACCTTAAATTACCACTCTAAAAACTATAACCTATAAGAAATGCTGAGCAGACAAAATAAACTTTTAATAATGAAAATTGTTAGTTTGTTCTCTGTAGTTAGAGGTTATAACATTCCAATAATAGTTTTAGCACAATATTTATCGGCGATTTTTATATTGGCACCAGAAATTCGAGCACTGGATATTCTGCTCGATTTTTATTTGTTTCTGATTGTTTTTGCTTCTGCTATTACAATTGCTTCGGGCTATATTATCAATAATTTTTACGATAGCCAGAAAGACTTAATAAACAGACCCAACAAATCGATGCTGGATCGTTTGGTAAGTCAGAAAACAAAACTGAATGTTTATTTCAGTTTAAATTTTCTAGCGGTTTTAATGGCCTCTATAGTGTCATGGCGTGCTTTTTTATTCTTTTCTGTGTATATTTTCATGATTTGGTTTTATTCGCATAAAATTAAAAAGTATCCAATTATCGGAAATTTAATGTCGGCATTGCTTGCTGTAACTCCGTTTTTTGCCATCTTACTGTATTTCTACAATAAAATTTCGTTTGAAGAAATCGAAAATCATATGAGTCATTTTGTAGTGATTTCTGCTCATGCGGTTTTCTTGTTTTTACTTTTACTAATTCGCGAAATGATTAAAGATCTTGAAAATCTGAAAGGCGATTTAGTAAACGATTATAGAACAATTCCTGTTTTATATGGCGAAAAAATCTCAAAACAAGTTATTACAGCTTTGACTGTTTTGACCATTGTTCCTGTTTATGTTTTGGTCAATATACATGACGTTGGTTATATGGACATTTATTTTTATGTCTGTTTTGGCGTTTTACTTTTTTTCCTGATTTATTTATGGCAATCAAATTCTAAAGAGCAGTTTTTAAGGCTTCATAACGTTTTAAAATTCCTGATTGTTTCTGGTGTTTTCTGCATCGTATTGATTAATCCTAGTGTTTTATGGCACGGAAAGGAATTGATTTCTAATTACTAAAGTCTTTCTATTTTTCTCTCAGATCTGGCAGATTTATCAGATTATTTTCTTTCGTGTAGCTATCGGGATTGCTAATCTATGTGTAGTAACAATCTTTAAAAGAAGCCAATTGTTTGATTTTAGCCCCGATTACTTCACTTAAAATTTATTTTCATTGGAGTTCAGTGAACATGTTTGAAGTGGAAATCTTTTTATTTTTTTCTTTAAAAAATAAAAAATTGAAACGAAAAGCGGGAAACCATGTCTCAAAAAAAGCCAATTGTATTGCTCCTGAACATCTTAAAATAAAGTGCTATTAATCTAAGAACATTGAACTTAAGATTTATTAGCAGGAAAAAACTATCTTTGCACAAATTAATGATTCTATGAACAACAAGGAAGGCAACAATAAAAGAGGCGGATCGAGACCAAACAGCTCACGATCAAACTCTAACAAGCCAAAACCTCCTATGGCTAAGCGCGCGCAAGGGCCTAAAAAAGTAAAACCTGAAGTTAAAGCTGCTCAGGAAGCTGCTGCTGAAAAATTCAGAAAACAAAATCAGCCAGCAAAGAGACAAAAAGCTTCAGATGAAATTCGTCTGAACAAATACATCTCTAATTCTGGCGTTTGCTCTCGCCGTGATGCCGACATTTATATTCAGTCTGGAAACGTAAAAGTTAACGGTACGGTAGTTACCGAAATGGGATATTTGGTAAAACTAAATGATGTTGTAAACTTTGATGGCGTTACACTAACTCCAGAAAAGAAAGAATATATTTTATTAAATAAACCTAAAAACTTTACAACTGCCTTTGATGAAGGTCAGGAATACCGTAACGTTCTAGAACTAGTTCGTGGTGCTACAAATGCAAAAATTGCTGCTGTCGGAAGAATGGACAAGAATACAACTGGTTTGCTATTGTTTACTAACGACACTGATATGATTCGTAAATTTACATTACCGAATCAAAAATCGTCTAAGATTTACCAAGTTTCTTTGGACAAAAACTTGAAATTTGAAGATTTAGAGAAAATCAGCAAAGGTCTTGTTCTTGACGGACACCGCGTATTTGTTGAAGAAGTAAGCTATATTGATAATGAGCCAAAAAGTGAAGTTGGCCTTAAACTGCGTACTGCTAACGTAAAAGTGGTGCGTTCTATTTTTGAATCTTTCGAGTATAATGTATTACGAATTGATCGTGTTTCATTTGCTGGACTGACCAAAAAGAATCTTCCTCGCGGAAACTGGCGCTTTTTGACCGATCAAGAAATTATCAATTTGAAAAACGTGTAATTGCTTTTCAAATTAAACCATACTGAATCCTGTTTTCTTCTTGAAAATGGGATTTTTTATTTTTAAAAACTAAAGAAATTATGTCCGAAAAGGGTAAAAATAGATCTTCCGATAGATTGGTTTTTATCTTCTACTGTTTCGTAATTTGAAAAACCTAGGATGATTTTGATTCCAGGAGGAATGCTGTTTAAAATTTCTCTTTTTTGATCTTCTAAAAGGAGTTTTAAACTTTCTATTAATTGAAGATTGTATCTTAAGTAAGACATTACAAGTAATGCTGAAAAGTTGAGTATTTCTCTGGCTGTTTCGCTTTTTATGCCAACTTCGTTGGAAACCATTTCTGAAATTCTACCTTTTTTGTTGGAGAACAATTCTTTCAGCAGTATATTTCCTTCTAAACGGTAACAGTCATCGACTGATAAAATTCTTCCTGCATTAAAATCTACTTCTTGGTAAAAAGTTGAATCTTCTTGGATTAAGGAAACAATTTCGGAGTAAAAATCAGATTCATCGGCTTTGTTGTAGAGTCCCATTAGAATTGTGCCGATCGAGACGTCTATTCCCTTGATTAAAAGTGCATCATTTTCAAAATAAAACTTGTTTAACTTGGAGACAACATTAGAAGAAATAAAGCGTCTAAGTTCAATTTGTAGGTTTGGGGTCATACTCATAACTTAAAAAATGATTATTTATACTTATTTAAAATAACCGATAAAGTGAGGCTTTTCATCGATTATCGTGATAAAAATATAAAATATTTTAACATTTCCAAAAATTAAGTTAAAAATTTAGGTGGTCGATTTTCAAGCATTTAGCCCTAAAAAATAAGGAAATGAGCAAATATAAAGCTTGACGTAACTTATAAGATACAAAAATTATTTTTAAAATTTTAAGAGTTTTTTTCAAAAAATCAAAAATATAAGAAAAAGCTTAAGGTCAAAATTACCATTTAGAAAATTAATGCTCTATTTTGCCAAAGGATAGTCAGAAAAATCCCGAGATAAATTACTGAAAAAAAGAAGTTCACAAAACTCGAAGCTAAGAATCCTAAAACAGAACCTGTAGCAGCTTTTAGAGCACGTTTATGATTTTGAGAATCGTATAATAATTCGCCAATAAGCGCACCTACAAACGGACCAATGATAACTCCAAACGGAATTGGCGCTATAATCCCAACAATCAAACCAATATTGGTTCCCCAGACTCCATAAGAGCTCCCGCCAAACTTTTTGGTTCCCTTAGATGGAATCACGTAATCTAAAATTGTAATCGTTACCATCAAAACAAAAGTGATTCCCAGAACCCAATAATTGTTTTCTACCGCTTTGGTTAGATACAGCAATAATAGTCCTACCCAGCAACTTGACAATCCTGGTAAAACAGGAAGAAAACTCCCAAAAACGCCAACAATTACACATATAAACCCTAAGAGAACTAAAAGTGAATCCATATCTTTTTTATCAATTTATTTTTACAAATTACTACTTTATTTTTTTCCGCACAAACCTTAAAATATGTATCTTTAAAGTACGGAAGCTCCATAAACATCGGTAAGCTTCGCAAAAAAATCGTATTTTTGTTCATTCATTCAATTTTAAAACTTTGAGGCAGTTTTTCCCTTTTTTTATTTGTATTCTTTTTAGTTCTTGTCAATATTTTGAGAAGCAGGTTCCGTCTGAAAAAGAATTACTTCAAAAAGAGTTAAAATCAATCAACTGGAAAGAAGTTGATGAATATCCTTCTGTTCCTAACTGTGAAAAAATTGCCGATAAAAAACTTCGTCAGCAATGTTTTTTTGAAGTCATGTCAAGCCTTATCCAAGAAAAACTAAACGTAGATACTCTATCTATATTATACCCAGAATTGGACACAATCGAAGTAAAAGTAACCGTTTTTCCAAACTCAACCATGAAGTTTGAACCTCAGTTTCCTAAAGATTCTGTAGCTTACGACACCATAAAAATCGACAGCATTCTACATGCTCGTTTAGTCGATTTCCCAAAAGTAAATCCAGCTATAAAACGTGGAATTCCAGTAAAAACACAATTTATTTTACCTGTTATTCTAAAAGCAAAAGACGATAAATAGTTTTTCTAAACCATATAAGTTATATAAGTTCATTTAAAATTGGGATGCGTACCATGCCAACTGAAAGGATTACGTAACTTAAATTTCTTATATAACTTAAATGGTTAATTTATTTTGCAAAGCGTCGGTCTTTCCATTCATAAGAACCAAACAAACTATAAAGGGCAACAGTCGAACTAAAAAACGGATACAGCAAACTACTCAATAAAAGGCTTTTTATTCTGGTTTTAGTCAAAAATTGATTGGTTATTGAAAGCAAAACACAATCAATTGCAAACTTAGAAAAGGCGAAAAGTACAAAAATCGGATAAAACCAGATTACAAAAATCATAAAGAAAAATCCAATTACAAAACTCAAATTTCCGAAGAAAACAATCAAACCCAAGAATTTACCAAAAGTGCTTCTATACGAACTTGTTTTAGCTGCCCAACGAACTCTTTGATGAAATAATACTTTCCAATTTTCAGTTGGCTTTGTTGTAACAATTGTTTCATCAGCTTTTAAATAATGAACTTCATCAGGGAACTTTTCGATTGCTTTCTGAAGTAAAAAAACATCATCTCCGCTCGCTATTTTATCGTTTCCATCAAAGCCATTCAGTTTCTCGAACAATGATTTTATGTACGCCAAATTGGCTCCGTTACACATAAAACCTTTATTCAAACCAAAACTTCCAATGGTTGCACCTTGCAAACTTGTCAAATCTAATTGCTGAAAATGATCTAAAAAAGAATTTTCACATTGATACCTTACAGCACCAGCTAACATCGAAACTTTGTTCTCCTGAATGTAATTATCAAAGGCCAAAAGCCAATTTTTAGGAACAATACAATCAGCATCTGTGGTAATAACCCAATCGGTTTTTACTTGCTGCATTGCCGTTGTAATCGCATCCTTTTTTGGAGAATTTGAAATCCGAATATTATTGATTATCGAAACTTGGAATTTGGAATTTAAAACTTGGAATTTTTCTTTAGAATTATCATCGACTAAAATCACTTCAAATAAATCTGTTGGATAATTTAAGTTTAAAAAACTCTCTAAAAGTATAGGTAGGTTTTCTTTTTCATTTCGAAACGGAACTATAATCGTAAAACTCGTTTTCGGTTGTAAATCCGTTATTTGATATTTCTTCACTTTGAAAAAACCATAAATCAGCAAAGAAATGCTTAAAATATAAATGGTTAATATTGCGAACAATCCAAAAATCATTCTGCTGTTTTGGTTTTAAAATTCAGCACAAAATAACTTCCTAAAACTACTGGCAATACTACATTCAAAAACCACATTAAAGTGCTGATGAAAATTACAATCCATTCGTTTACACCCAAAATTCCAAAGAAATATATCGCAACGCTTCCTTTTACAGCGAAATCCAAAAACTGAAAAGTTGGCAAAGATGAAGCCAAAAAGTAAACCGAAGTTATCGCAGCCATTAAAGTCAAATAAGGAAGATCGACATCAAAACCTAAAAACAAAAAGTAATATTGATGCGAGAAAACCAAATAGCGGCAGATTCCTAAAAAGATATTTTTTTGATGAACGGATTTCGGAATTTCGTCGATTTTATGAATCAGTTTTTCAATCGAATAACCTTTCACTTTTATCTTTTTAATGGAGAATAATAGAATCAAAATCAGTACAAATCCACCAAAAAGAATAAGAACTGTTTTAGTTGTAATTACATTAAATTCAGCGTTAAAATACAACAATCCGAAAATCCCAAAAATGATGGTTAGAATCATTTGGATTCCGTTGCAAATCAGGTTTAAGAAAACAACTCTTTTGGCTTCAGATTTTGGGTAATACAATGCTTTTCCAGCATACTCTCCTACTCCATTTGGCGTAAAAATTCCTGCTGTCAATGCTGCTAAAACCTGTTTTGTAGATTCGTAAACAGAGATTTTATGAATAACTTGTACAAGATTCTGCCACTTTAAAATCTCGAAATAACGATTCAAAACGCTCAAAAGAAGAATAAACGAAATCCCTAAAACCGACTGATTTTTCTTGAACAAAACAATAAACTTCTGCCAGTCTAATTTGTCGTTGTTAGCCAACTGATTATAAATAAAATAAAATGCGCCGCCAACAATTAAAAGTTTGGCCAGAAGAACTAGGAATTGCTTAGCTTTGTGAGGAATTGAAATCATGCCGCAAAAGTAATCAAATGTGGCAATTAGGAAGTGAGAAAATGAGTCAATTTTCTAAACTTGAAACCTTAAACTTGAAACAAAAACTCTCTTGACACAAGAACGCATCATATTAGGTATTGACCCTGGAACCACAATTATGGGTTTTGGATTGATTAAAGTCACCAATAAAAAAATGGAGTTTTTGCAGTTAAACGAATTGCAATTGTCCAAATACGATAATCATTACCAAAAACTAAGAATCATTTTTGAGCGAACTATCGAATTAATCGAAACACATTGTCCCGACGAAATTGCAATTGAAGCGCCTTTCTTTGGAAAAAACGTGCAATCGATGTTAAAATTGGGACGCGCGCAAGGCGTTGCTATGGCTGCGGGACTTTCAAGAGGCATTCCGATTACAGAATATGAGCCTAAAAAGATAAAAATGGCCATTACAGGAAACGGAAATGCGAGCAAAGAACAAGTTGCCAAAATGCTCCAACAGCTTTTAGGCTTAAAAGAATTACCAAAAAACCTTGACTCTACAGACGGTTTGGCGGCTGCGGTTTGTCATCACTTCAATTCAGGAAAAGTTGTTTCTGGAAAGAGTTATTCGGGTTGGGACGCTTTTGTGAAACAAAATGAAGATCGAGTTAAGAAATGAGTCAATGTGACAATTTGATAATTCTTTAGAGAACGAATAAATTATCTAATTGACACATTATCTAATTATCTAATTAAAAAATGAGCGGCATTTATATTCACATTCCTTTTTGCAAACAGGCTTGCCATTATTGCGACTTTCATTTTTCTACTTCGATGAAGAAGAAGGATGAAATGGTTTTGGCCTTGGCTAAAGAAATTGCTGTGCGCAAACCCTTCGACTCCGCTCAGGGTGACAATATCATTGAAACGATATACTTTGGTGGTGGAACTCCTTCTGTTTTATCGAATGATGAAATCAACTTTTTAATTTCTGAAGTTTACAAAAATTATAAAGTTGTCGAAAATCCCGAAATTACGCTTGAAGCCAATCCAGATGATTTGTCTGCGGAACGAATTTTTGAATTATCCAAAAGTCCTATAAACCGTTTAAGCATTGGAATTCAGTCTTTTTATGAAGAAGATTTGAAAATGATGAATCGTGCTCATAATTCGGAGGAAGCAAAAAAATGTCTGGAAGAAGCAACCAAATATTTCGATAATATTTCGCTTGATTTAATTTATGGAATTCCAGGAATGAGTGACGAAATGTGGAGACAGAATATTCAGACTGCTTTAGATTTCGGCATTCCGCATATTTCGAGTTATGCTTTGACAGTTGAACCGAAAACAGCTTTGAGCAAATTAATTCAAACAGGAAAAGTTGCTGAACCTCAAGACGAAGTCGCATCCAATCATTTTCTGATTTTGGTTGAGATGCTTCAGAAAAATGGTTTTATCCATTACGAATTATCCAATTTCGGAAAAGAAAATTATTTCTCCAAAAACAATTCGGCTTATTGGCTCGGCAAAAAATATATCGGAATTGGTCCTTCTGCTCATAGTTATGACGGCGAAAAAAGAGGCTGGAATATTGCAAATAATTCATTGTATTTAAAAGCAATTCAAAACGATGAACTTCCTATTGAAACAGAAGTCTTAACTATTTCAGATCGTTATAATGAATATATTATGACAGGATTGCGAACTATTTGGGGCGTTTCTTTAGACCGAATTGAAAAGGAATTTGGATCAGAATATTTAAACTACTTATTAGCACAATCTCAAAAATTCTTAAACGACGATTTGCTTTCGATCGAAAATAATATTCTAAAACCAACTCCAAAAGGAAAATTTTTAACGGATGGAATTGCTTCAGATTTATTTTATCTAAATTTGGATGAATAAAAATTAGCCACGAAGGCACAAAGGCTCAAATTATTAAACTTTGTGACTTAGCGTCTTTGCGGCATAAAAACCAAATTTGTGTTAGCAAAAATCAACAACTTCGAAATCGACTTATCAAAACCTATTGATATCTCCATTCCATTAACCAATACTGACGAAAATCCGATTGCGTGGTATATCGAAAAACCTTCAATTGAACCTGTAGTTTTTGGCGATTGGATCGGTAAAGTTTCTGAAGGAAAATCATCTACAAATTTCAATAATATTTTCTTCAATCCGCATGGACATGGCACGC
This sequence comes from Flavobacterium anhuiense, assembly GCF_004151235.1. Classification (GTDB taxonomy): domain Bacteria; phylum Bacteroidota; class Bacteroidia; order Flavobacteriales; family Flavobacteriaceae; genus Flavobacterium; species Flavobacterium anhuiense_A. The sequence continues at coordinate 419,768 of NZ_JUIV01000002.1, read as the reverse complement.
ATACGGAATGTCTAGGGCATATTACGAATGATTTTTACAGCATCAACCAATCGTTGAAGCAGTTTTTCTTTTTTGCTAAATTGATTACGGTTGAACCTGAAAAAATTGGAGATGATTTTGTAATTACAAAAGAACAAATTCAAAAAGCCTTTAGCATTTCGACTTCGCTCAATGTGACAAATGAAGCTTTAATCATTAGAACGCTTCCAAATCAAAAAGAAAAAAAGTCTCGTAAATATTCGAATACCAATCCGCCGTATTTGTCTGAAGATGCCGCGATTTTCATCCGCGAAAGCGAAATTCAGCATTTATTAATTGATCTTCCAAGTGTAGACAAAGAACATGACGAAGGGAAATTATTGGCTCATAAAGCGTTTTGGAATGTTAAGGACACACATAATCTAAATCCTGACGCAAGATTTAATGCCACAATTACAGAAATGATTTATGTTTCAGACGAAATTGAAGATGGAGATTACATACTAAATCTTCAAATTGCCTCGTTTGAAAATGATGCGAGCCCATCAAAACCAATACTATACAAAATTTAAAATCAACCACAAATTACACAAATTTTCGCGAATTTCTTTTTTTATTTTGCCACTCCCGATAGCTATCGGGATAAAAAGATTTATACAGATTTAATCATTTGTAAACTTTAATCTTAAAAAATAATTTGTGAAAATTTGTGTAATTTGTGGTTAAAAAACATCCCTTAATGATAACAGTATCAACTGACAAAACAAAACTCGATGTTCCATTTATACAGAACTTTTTAAAAGACATTTATTGGGCAGCGGGGCGAACTATAGAAGAAGTTCAACGCACGATTGATGCTTCGGTTTGTTTCGGAATTTATTTAGATGACAAGCAAATTGGTTTCGCGCGCGTCATTACTGATTATGTTGTTTTTGCTTATTTAATGGATGTTTTTATTGATGAAAAATACCGCGGAAAAGGATATTCTTCCATATTAATTGACGCAATGATGAATGAGCCTCAATTGCAAGAAGTTAAAATCTGGCGCCTGGCAACCACTGACGCGCACTTTTTATACGAGAAATTCGGATTTACAAAACTGAATCATCCTGAAAAGATGATGGAAAAAATAGTCAAATGAAAACAGTCTTAAAACTCGAAGAAGTCGCTTTATTTATTCTCGGAATATTTCTTTTCAACCGCTTAAGTTATGAATGGTGGTGGTTTCTGGTTTTAATTTTAGCACCCGATTTATCGATGATTGGATATGTTTTCGGAAATAAAATCGGCGCTTTTGCTTATAATTTGTTTCATCATAAAGGACTTGCTCTTTTAATTTATGGAATCGGATGTTATTTAAGTATTGAAATTATTCAATTAATAGGAATTATTTTATTTTCGCATTCTGCAATGGATCGTATTTTTGGTTACGGACTGAAATATGAAAAAGGCTTTAAATACACACATTTGGGTGAAATTGGTAAATAAACAGTTATGAATTTAGAAACGTTTTACGAATATTGTCTTTCGAAAAAAGGTGTCAGCGAACATTTCCCTTTTGACGAAGATACATTGGTTTTTAAAGTAGGCGGAAAAATGTTTGCTCTGTCTTCTCTTTCTCAATGGGAAAAGAACGAGCAGTCTGTCAATTTAAAATGTGATCCAGACCGTGCGCAGGAACTCAGAGCGGAATATGATGAAATTCAACCAGGATATCACATGAGCAAAGTGCATTGGAATACAATAGCCTTGAACGGAAATTTACCTGTAAAATTTGTCAAGGAATTGATCGACCATTCATACGAATTGGTTTTCAAAAGTTTGACGAAGAAAATTCAAAATGAAATTACTCAATTAGAAAATTAGGCATTACATTTGCAGGGTAAGATCAAAACTTAAAAACCCGAATCAGTTTGCAAATTAGCAATTTATAGAATCATGAAAGAACAATTTAAAAAATTTCTGAACGAAGAACAAGATCCAAAAGCGATTGAAAAAATCACTTCGAAACTTAACGATTTATTGATGAAAGGCGAAGAAGTTGGATACATTGCAGTACAGAAAAAACCTGCTATTACTGTTTTTCCAGACAGCATTGTATTAACTAACAAACGTATCATTATCTGCAAGCCAAAAAATTTAGGCCTTTCTATGGATTTTACAGATTATACTTGGGATGATATTGCTAGTACTTTTGTAAAAGAAAACATTTTAGGTTCTGAATTTTCATTTGGCACTAAAACAGATTTAGCTGTTTCTATTGATTACATTCCGAAAATTCAGGCTAGAAAAATTTATACTTACGCTAAAGAACAATTGGATTTATTAAAAAATCCTGTTCAGACTGCAACTCCAGTTCAAGAAATTGCTGAACCTGTTTTTGAAGAAGAAGCAGAGGAAGAAATCGAAGAAGTAGAAACAGAAGAAGTAACAAGCTTTGCTGAAATTTTACCTGCAGCTCCAGCTGTTACAGAAACTTACGAACCCCTTCCGACTCAGCCAGCAGGAGAGCGCAAATTGAGCGATTTATCTAAAGAAGAGCTTTTTGATAAATTACAGAACTACAAAAAACTTCTTGATAATGGTTTGATTATGCAAGGAGAATATGATGCTTATAAAAAAGAGATTTTAAGTTATATGTAGTTTAAAAGTACAAAGTTCTGAGTACAAAGTACAAAGATTATTGACTTTGTCTAAAATAAAAAAGGCCCGAAATAGAGATTCTATTTCGGGCTTTGTATTTAAACTTTGCACTTAGAAACTTTACACTTTGTACTCATTTACAAAGTCGCCTTCTGCTTTTCTACAAATTTATGTGACTGTAACTCCAGTAACTCTTTAGCATTTTTTCGCTGCAGGTCAAATAAACCTTTATCTTCGGCAATATCTGCATATACTCTATCATGCATTTCGGCACTTGTTTTCACCAATAAATCTCTTTGATATTTATTTTGAGCCAAAGTCGCTTTCATAGCAGTTTCAGCTTCTTCTTGTTTGAAATCGAATTCTCCTTTTGGCGCCAATAATTTAGCAATAATTGGAGATGTTTCAATTGCAAGAAACAACAGCATAATGAAAAACGATGGTAGCCATGGCAATTTGTTCAAGGCATTAATACGAGCCATTAATCCGTCGAAACCTTCAATGATGGGTTGGGTTTGCGAAACTTTTTTGTCTAAATCGGCTTGAAGCTGTACGCCTGCTTTTTCTTTTTCGGCAATTTTAGCTTCGTTGGTCTTTTTTAAAGTTTCAAACTCTTTAAGAGCCGCATCGTGTTTTTCGCGTTTCTCTTTATAAACTGGGCCTTTTCCTAATTTCTTCGTTCCGGCAGTTCCTTCGGCTTCGGTAATATAAATCGAATACAAATCGTTTACTTCTTTCTCTTTCTTTACAATATCAGCTTTTAAAGCTGCGATTTCTGCTTTATTTTTATCTAAATCTGTTTTGAAATAAGTCCCAATTTGCTTTTTATTCGCCAATTCCATTTCGTTTTTCTCTTTCAACAAAACGGTATTGATTTCTTTTTCGAAGATTTTAATTTCCAAAGGTTTCGAAATTACGATGGCAATAATAATAGCCAAAGCAATACGCGGAGTTGCTTGCAGGAATTCGTCCAGAAAACGATCTCTTTTTTTAATCGTAGAAACGATAAATCGATCTAAATTAAAAATCAATAAACTCCATACAAATCCAAAAATCAAAGCGGGATAAATAGAATCGAAAACGGTGAAAAGTGCATAAGCACTGGCCAAGAAAGCCATAACTGCTGTAAAGAAAACTGTGGCACCAATACCAACATATTTGGTTTGTTCGCCTTCTGAACAGTCTTTCAAGAGGTCTCTATCGACTCCTGAACATAGGATAAAAAATTGTTTTAACATGATTGATGATTTTTGATTGTGATTGATACGGCAAATTTAGCGCCAAATTTTTAAATACGATCAAAATATCAATTTCTTTTTAGTTGTGAATCAAACGTTTGAAAGTTTAATGTTAGTTAAACATTAATAATTATAAGCAATAACTGACGAATCATAACACTATGTTAATTTTTTTTCAAGGCTTTAGTAATACACGGGTCTTAGTTTCGCAACCGAAATCAAACTAAACACACACAATGAAGAAATTTTACCTATTAACCCTATTCTTTTTATTCGCCTTTACAGGTTTTGCTCAGAAAGCGATTATATCTGGAAAGATATTAGACGCCGATGACAAACTGCCTCTTCCTGGAGCTATGGTTCAAATTGTAGGCGAGAAAAAATATACTGTTTCTGACTATAACGGCCGTTTCGAGTTATTAAATATTAATGAAGGAACTTATAAAGTTGAAGTAAAATATATTGGATATACTACTTTGACTCAAGAAATAAAAGTGGAGCAAGGAAAGAACAATGTTATTGACTTTGCCCTTAAAGCTTCAGAAAATGAGCTGAAAGAAGTTGTTGTTGGAGACATCTTAAAAGGTCAGGCAAAAGCGTTAAACCAGCAGAAAAACAACAAAAACATCGGAAACGTAATCTCCTCAGATCAAATGGGACGTTTCCCAGATGCTAACGTGGGAGATGCTTTAAAACGTGTTCCAGGTATCACGATGCAGAATGACCAAGGTGAAGCTCGTAACATTATTATTAGAGGTTTGGCTCCGTCTTTGAACTCTGTTACTTTAAATGGTGACCGTATTCCATCTGCTGAAGGAGATAACAGAAACGTACAAATGGACTTGATTCCGTCTGATATGATTTCAACTATCGAAGTAAATAAAACATTGACTTCAGACATGGATGCAGATGCAATTGGAGGTTCTGTAAACTTAATTACAAGAGCAACTCCAAACGGAGAAAGAATTTCTGCAACAATGGCTGGAGGATATTTGCCAATTCGTGACCACGCTTCTTATACAGCTGGTTTAGTTTATGGTAATCGCTTTTTTGACAATAAATTAGGAGCTGTTTTCAGCGGATCTTACAACAATGTAGATTATGGCTCTGATAACATCGAGAACGAATGGGTAAAAGATGATTTTGGAAATGAGTATTTACAAGCATCTGAAATTAGAAAATATGATGTACAGCGTATCCGCCGTAGCGCTTCTGTTGCTTTAGATTATAAATTCAACGACAATAACACGATTTTCGCTAATGCAATCTACAACTGGAGAGATGATAGAGAAAACCGTTTTAGAACTACTTACGATGATATTGAACCTCTTTATAATGGTGAAGAAATTGTTGGTTTTGAAGGTCGCGTAAAACGTCAGACAAAAGGAGGTTTAGACAATAACAGAAATAAAAACAGAAGATTAGAAGATCAAAGAGTTCAAAACTATTCTATTCGCGGAGAGCATTTAATCAACTCAACATTAGATTTAGACTGGTCTGCTAACTATGCAAAAGCAAGAGAATACCGTCCGGGTGAACGTTATATCGAATACCGCCAAAAAGGTCTAGAAATGTTTGAAGATTTATCAGACATCAGATTTCCTTTAATGACTACGGTTGGCGAATCTGTTGACGAATTTAAATTTAATTCTGTTACCGAAAACACAGACGAAACAAGCGAAAGCGAATTTGGTGCAAAAGTAAATATCCGTTTTCCATTCTCTGTTATTGCTGGCGAAAAAGGAAGATTGAGAACAGGTCTTAGACTTCGTTTAAAAGAAAAAGAAAGAAACAATAATTTCTATTCTTATACTCCGCTGAACGATGATATGGAATTATTATCGCAAGTTCCAACTTCTTATTTTGACGGAAAAGATTTTAATCCAGGAAGTAAATATGCACCAGGAACTTTTGCTTCTGCAGCTTTCTTAGGAAGTTTAGACTTAAACAATGCAACTTTATTTGAAAAAGAAGCTGATCCAGCAGAATATTTAGCGGTAAACTATAATGCTAAAGAAAGAATTACTGCTGCTTATGTAAGATGGGATCAGGATTTTAACGATAAACTTTCAATGGTTTTAGGTTTCCGTGTAGAGAATACTCACATCGATTATACTGGAAACCGTGTATTAGACGAGGAAGAATTAGAGAGCAAAATCAACAATACCAACTCTTACACTAATTTATTGCCAAGTATTTCATTGCAATACAATGCAACAAAAGATTTAGTTTTAAGAGCTGCCATAACAACAGCATTAGCAAGACCAAACTATTATGCATTGGCTCCTTATGTAAACAACATTGCTGCCGACAAAGAAATTACAGCTGGAAATCCAGATCTTAATGCTACTTACTCATACAATTATGATTTCATGGCAGAGAACTATTTCAAATCTGTTGGTTTGATTTCTGGAGGTGTTTTCTACAAAAGATTAAACGATTTCATTTACAACTATAGTGACAATCAATATACTGCTGAAAAATTTGCTGCAGATTTCCCAAATCAGATAAATCCAATTCCAGCGGGAGAAAACTGGTCATTTTTACAATCAAGAAATGGAGAGAATGTTGATGTTTACGGATTTGAGGTTGCTTTCCAACGTCAGTTGGATTTCCTTCCTAGTAAATTCTTAAAAGGTTTTGCTGTATACTTAAACTATACTTATACAAAATCTAAAGCAAGCGGAATTGCTGACGAAGACGGAAATGAAAGAAACGACATCAGTCTTCCGGGAACAACTCCTCACATGTTTAACGGATCTTTATCTTGGGAAAACAAACGTTTTTCTGCAAGAATCTCAACTAACTTTACATCTGATTATTTAGATGAATTAGGTTCTGAATCTTACAAAGACAGTTACTATGACAAGCAGTTCTTCTTAGATGCAAATGCTTCTTATAAGATCACTCCAAAACTTCGCTTTTTTGCAGAAGCAAATAACCTAACAAATCAGCCGTTACGTTACTACCAAGGAGTGGCTGCACATACAAAACAAGCTGAATATTACCAGCCACGTTACAATTTCGGATTAAAACTAGACTTGTAATCTGCACTTTTTTAAAATTCTTAAATTAGACAGAGTTTAGCGCTCTGTCTAATTGCATTAAAATATATAACACAAATGAAAAATAAATTTTTAGTTGCTTTTTTACTTTTAAGCTTATCATTTACAGCTTGTAAAGACGATAAACTAGCGCCAATTCAGCCAAATGCCGTAAAACCAACAGCCGTTACAGAAGCTTTACCTCACGATACAGACGATCCTTCAATCTGGATTAATTCAACTGATGCTTCAAAAAGTATTATCGTAGGAACAGACAAAGACACAGATGGCGGTTTGTACGCTTTTGATTTGAATGGAAAAATCCTTAAAAAATCAATTCCGCTAAAACGTCCGAACAATGTTGATATCGCTTACGGATTAAGTATTAACGGAAAAAAAGTAGATGTTGCTGTAACGACGGAACGTGAAGAAAATAAAATCAGGATCTTCAGTTTACCTGATTTAGCGCCAATTGATAACGGCGGAATTCCTGTTTTTGAAGGAGAATCTCAACGTGATCCAATGGGAGTTTCTTTATACACTCGCCCAAGCGATGGGAAGATTTTTGCTATTGTAGGAAGAAAAACGGGTCCTTCAGGAAGCTATTTATGGCAATATGAACTTTCTGGAAATGGAAAATTTGCTGTAGCAAAAGTGGTTCGCAAATTCGGAACGTACAGCGGTAAAAAAGAAATTGAAGCTATTGCCGTGGATAACGAATTAGGTTATGTTTACTATTGTGACGAGCAGGCTGGAATTAGAAAATACAAAGCAGATCCCGCTTTAAGCGATAATAAAGAATTGGCTTTCTTTGGTCAAAAAGATTTCAAAGCAGATCATGAAGGAATTGCTATTTACAAAAAAACAGATTCTACCGGATATATTTTAGTGTCTAACCAGCAAGCAAATTCATTTATGGTTTACCCGAGAGAAGGTGCAAACGGAAATGCAAACAATCATCCGTTATTGGCTGAAGTGCCAACTTCTACAATTGAATGTGATGGTGCAGATGTTACTAGCGTAAACTTAGGTCCAAAATATAAAAACGGACTTTTTGTAGCAATGAGCAACGGAATGACTTTCCATTATTATGCTTGGGATTTAATCCAGAAACGTATAGACGAAAAGAAGAAATAAAGATTCAGTGTTGATTTGAAATTGCAGTTTTTCAGTACTTTCCTTTAAACTGTGCTGAAAACTGCGTTTCAATGTCTTAAAAAGTTCTCATTGTCAGGCTGAGCTAAGTCGAAGCCCAGTTTCCAATTGGAGCGCCCTTCGACTTCGCTCAGGAAGACAAGCAAGCAGTATCAGACAAACACAAAAAACAAAAAAAGCTGTTCAGAAATGAACAGCTTTTTTATTTTGAATTAAATAATTCCTTTTATTCTGTAATCGGTGCGCCTGCTAAGATTTCAGCATTTGCAAACTCTTCAAATTTGGCAAAATTAGCTTTGAATTTCTGAGCTAATTCTAACGCTTTTTTATCGTATAAATCTTTGTCTTCCCAAGTATTTCTAGGATTTAAAATTTCCACTGGAACATTTGGACAATCTTGAGGAATTTCAATTCCAAATACTTCATGATTTTTAAACGCTACATCGTTTAATTCTCCTTTTAATGCAGCAGTAATCATAGCACGAGTATATTTAAGCTTCATACGGCTTCCTGTTCCGTAAGCTCCGCCAGTCCATCCTGTATTGATTAACCAAACTTTTACTCCTGCATCTTTCATTTTTTTGCTCAACATTTCAGCATAACGCGTTGGATGCAAAGGCATAAACGGAGCTCCAAAACAAGCAGAGAAATTAGGTTGAGGCTCTGTTACACCAGCTTCAGTTCCAGCAACTTTTGCCGTATATCCAGAAATAAAGTGGTAAGCCGCCTGACCTGGAGTCAATCTTGAGATTGGAGGCAAAATTCCGAAAGAATCAGCCGTTAAGAAAAATATATTTTTAGGATTGTGTCCAACCAAACCTGGCTGTACATTATCGATATGCGTAATTGGGTAACTTACACGAGTATTTTGAGTAATAGAAACATCATCAAAATCAACTACGTTTGTTCCTGCTTTGAAAACCACATTTTCTAAAAGCGCCCCTTTTTTGATTGCTCTAAAAATGTCTGGTTCATTTTCTTCTGTTAAATTAATAACTTTTGCATAGCATCCGCCTTCAAAATTGAAAACAGTGTTTTCATTTGTCCAACCGTGCTCATCGTCTCCGATTAATTTACGCTCTGGATCTGCAGATAAAGTTGTTTTTCCTGTACCAGACAATCCGAAGAAGATTGCTGTATCTCCCGCTTCACCAACATTGGCGCTACAGTGCATTGGAAGTGTATTTTTGAAAACTGGAAGAATAAAGTTTAATGCAGAGAAAATTCCTTTTTTCATTTCTCCAGTATAACCTGTTCCACCAATTAAAGCAATTTTTTTAGTAAAATCTAAAATAGCAAAATTAGACTGGCGTGTTCCGTCTACAGCAGGATCTGCCATAAAACTTGGAGCACAAACTACTGTCCATTCTGGAGTAAAGTTTGCCAGTTCTGAAGCTTCTGGGCGTAAGAACATATTGTAGCAAAACAAATTTGACCAAGCTGTTTCTGTTACAACACGAACATTCAATCTATAATTTGGATCAGAGCACACATAAGAATCACGAACAAAAACTTCTTTGTCTGATAAAAATGCTGTTACCTTATTATAAAGCTTTTCAAAAGCCTGAGGCTCAAACGGGATATTTACATTTCCCCACCAAACTTGATCCTTAGTAATATCGTCTTTTACGATAAAACGATCTTGTGGAGAACGACCTGTAAATTCGCCTGTATTAATCGCTAACGCTCCGGTAGAATTCTCAACACCTTGACCTGACTGCAAAGTAATCGCATGTAATTCATCTGCAGATAGTTGATAACGAACTTTTGCATTTTCAATTCCTAACTCTTTTAACGAAATCGATTGCGCGAAAACTGTATTAGTGTCCATAAATTTTTAAGTTGTGTGTGATTTTTTGTTTAAAGCAAAATTACAGATTAATTTTTATTTCTTTCAAAATACTTAAATTTCACTTTGATTTATACGAAAAAAGAGAAATTTCACTTTAAAAATTACAAAAAGAAAAAAATAACCGCTTCTAATTTGTTTAATTACAACCTATTGAATGATTTTGTTATATTATTTTTGTTTAACAATATAAAATACAAAAAAGTCACACAAATAAAGTTATATGTTATTTATGTGACAAAATTAAAGATTAATTCTTAGACAGAATTTTTTTTTCGGGATTTTATGATTTTCTCTTCAAAATCGTAAAGAATAATAGCATCCAAGCTATAATTAATAAGAAACCACCCAAAGGTGTTGCGAATACGATAATTTTAGACTCAAACAAAGTATAGTCTTTTGTTGCCAATAAATAGATTGAACCGCTGAAAAGCAAAACGCCTGCAACGACCAAATTATAGATCGTTTTTAAGGTCTTTTCTGCAAGATCCTTTTGTGTAGATAGAAAAAGAAGAAAAAGAGCGTGGTACATTTGATAACGAACACCAACTTCAAAAGTATTTAATTGGTCAACCGAAAGATATTTTTTCAATAAATGAGCACCAAAAGCACCCAAAATAATAGCCAGCATACCTATAAAAGCTCCAGTTAAAATAATTCTTCTTTTCATAATATATCTCTTTTGAAATTTCAAACAAAAATACTTCAAACGAACTGAAAAACCGCCTTTGTTTCTAGATTATTTAGAACAAAATCAGATTATTTTTTGGGTTTTGCGAAAAAAATAATTTTATTTTCTTTAATTTGAATTGTTATATTTATAACAATTAAATATATTTGTGTTAAATATTTAAGACATGAGAAACATTTTAATATTTGGAGCAGGAAGATCTGCATCTTCTTTGATTCGCTATTTATTATCAAAATCTAATGAAGAAAAACTGCATTTAACGGTAGCTGATCTTTCATTGAATCTTGCGAAAGCAAAAACACAGAATCATCCAAATGCCACTCCGCTGGCCTTAGATATTTTTAATGCCGACGAAAGAAAAAAAGCTATTGCAAATGCATCAATAGTCATTTCTATGCTTCCTGCGCATCTGCATATCGAAATTGCTAAAGATTGCCTTGAATTTAAAAAACATCTTGTTACGGCATCTTATATAAGTGACGCTATGCAGGCTTTAAACGAAGAAGCCATTCAAAACAATCTGATTTTCATGAACGAAATTGGTCTTGATCCAGGAATCGACCACATGAGCGCCATGAAAGTCATTGACGAAATCAGATCGAAAGGCGGTAAAATGCTTTTGTTTGAATCTTTCTGCGGCGGACTTGTAGCTCCTGAATCTGACAATAATTTATGGAACTACAAATTTACTTGGGCGCCAAGAAATGTAGTTTTGGCAGGTCAAGGCGGTGCGGCAAAGTTTATTCAGGAAGGCACTTATAAATATATTCCGTATAGCGCTTTGTTTCGCAGAACCGAATTTCTAGAAGTAGAAGGTTACGGAAAGTTTGAAGCGTATTCTAATCGAGATTCGCTTAAATACAGATCGGTTTATGGTTTAGATGATATTCTTACTTTATATAGAGGTACAATTAGAAGAGTGGGTTATTCTCGCGCTTGGAATATGTTTGTACAGCTTGGAATGACTGACGATAGCTATATTTTAGAGGGGTCAGAAAATATGAGTTATCGTCAGTTTATCAATTCTTTCCTCCCGTATCATCCGACGGATTCTGTCGAAATTAAAACTCGATTGATTTTAAAAATCGATCAGGACGATATTATGTGGGACAAGCTTTTGGAACTGGATTTATTTAACCCTAACAAAAAAGTAAATCTGCCAAACGCTACTCCAGCTCAAATTTTAGAAAAAATCTTAACCGACAGTTGGGCTCTTGAACCAGAAGACAAAGATATGATCGTAATGTATCATAAATTTGGTTATGAACTGAATGGCGAAAAGAAACAAATCGATTCTAAAATGGTTTGTATTGGCGAAGACCAAACGTATACTGCAATGGCAAAAACAGTTGGGCTTCCGGTTGCAATTGCTACTTTGTTAATCTTAAACGGAAAAATCACAACTCCAGGCGTTCAGCTTCCGATTAAAAAGGAAGTTTACGAACCTATTTTGAAGGAATTAGAAGAATATGGGGTCATTTTTAATGAACAAAATGTACCTTATTTTGGATACAATCCAGACTTGTTTTAGTCTGGGTCTGCATGTTTATTTTAGAATTTTTTTTAATTAGTTTTTAATTTTATCCGCTTCTCCCATCAAGAAGCGGATTTTTTTTCTTTTAAGGGATAAAGGTGCAGAGGTGCAAAGCGACAAAGGCTTTTAAGCAAACTTAATCTTTGCAAAGACTAAAAGCCTTGCAAAAAAAAACTTTGAACCTTTGAACCTTTGAACCTTTGTTACTCTGAACCTCTATTTCTCACTTTGAATAGTAATTGGTAAAGAATACAATACTCTAACTGGTTTTCCGTTTTCACTACCTGGAATCCAGTTTGGCGAAAGTTTTAAAACACGAATTGCTTCCTCTCCTAGTCCGTATCCCGCATTTTTTACAATTGAAATTTCAGACAAACTTCCGTCTTTTTCGACCATAAACTGCATGTGAATTTTGGTGTCTATATTATTTTTAGAGGCTTCCGCTGGAATTTTAAAACGTTGCCCCACAAACTTGTAGAACTCGAGCATTCCTCCCGGAAATTCAGGTTGTTTGATTTCAGAATCGCCAGCTTTATATACCTTATTGCTCATAAGATTAACGTCTTGAGCCACAGCTTCAGAACTGAAAGCGAATAATAATACCATACAAACAGCAACAACCGCCAGTACTTTAAACACAGCTTTTGAAACAGATTCTTTTTTAGTCATCATTATTAAACGTTTTTTAGTTATTTCATAATTGATATTACTTGCCAAAGCGACAGTATGTTTCTTTGAAGCAAATTGCAACAATAAGTTCTGATAACTTTTAACTTCATCAAATTGTTTGTTTACCGCTTCATCAGCCAAAAATTCATGATTGAGTTTTATGGCTTTTTCAAACAAAACAAACATCGGATTAAACCAAAATACGATTTGCAAAACCTCAACAAAAAGAATATCCAAAGTATGTTTTTGCTGCAAATGTGCTTTTTCATGAGCGATTAATTCTGATGGAATTTTTCCATCTGTAAAATCTTCTTTACTAATAAAAATAGCATTCCAGAAAGAGTGTGGCAAAATCGATTCCTTTACTAAAACAAGTTTCTGATTGTCTATAAATTCTACCGAATTCTTTTTCATTTTCAAGAAAAAAGAAGACACATTTACAACAAATCGAATCAGTAAAATTGCTGCAATGAAAACGTAAATTGCACCTAAAAAGAAATATATGATTTCATTGTATGAAACTTCGTTTAAGATTGATTTATTAGCCACAATCATTATTTCATCCAACTGAATTGCTTTAATTTTTGACGGAAAAAATGATGCAATCGGAAACAATTGCAACGGAATAACTAAGCTAAAAATCAAACTTCCGAGAAGATAAGCACGATTAAATCGAAACATTCTTTCGTTTTCTAATAACAATTTATACACTGCAAAAAATACAGCAAGTAGTAAACCCGATTTTAAAAGATAGATTATCATTTTTTCTTTTTTTGAATTTCTGAATCGATTATTTTTCTAAGATCTTCCAATTCCGAAGCCGACAAATTGGTTTCGGTCGTAAAAAACGAAGCAAACTGCGAAGCCGAATTATTAAAGAAATTACTAATCAGCCCTTTTACATGTTTTGCAAAATAGTCCGTTTTCTTTACTAACGGATAATATTCTCTCGAATTCCCAAATTCATTATACGCCACAAATTTCTTATCGATCATTCGTTTTAAAAGCGTCGCCACGGTTGTTGTTGCCGGTTTTGGTTCTGGATACGCTTCCAGCAAATCTTTCATAAAAGCCTTTTCAAGCTTCCATAAATGCTCCATTAACTGTTCTTCTGCATTTGATAATTGTATCATGGTTTGATATTTTCAAGTTTTTCTATTTCTGGCAATTCTTTTTTATACTCTTCTAAATTCCAATCAATGTTTAATTTTACTGCATAGTCCGCCATTGTACCAAGCCCCACCTCGGCACGTCTTTTATCTACATTATCTGGATCTATCATTGGCGATATATACATTTTATTGGTCTTTTTATTCTTTGCGGCCTGACTTCCATAAATTTGTGGCCTTCCTTCTCTCAAAGCTACTCGATCTTCTAAATACGCTAGATTTGCAGGATTTGCATTGCCTTTTTTAACAGCTTCTCTCATCATTGGCAGATATTTTTGCTGATATTGTAAATCGGAATGCTGAATTACCAAAAACAAAGTCTGATTTCCCTGCGTCCCTACCACATTTTTCCCTAACCAGCCTCTTTCGTCCAGTATTTTCATCACCTTAACGAGATTAATACTGTCTTTTCTTTCCATAATCTTTCCAATGCTGTCAATTTTCTTTTTATCAGGTTTTGAGGCTCTGTAAACATTCATAAATTCTCCACGAATTTCCTGATCTTCGGTATAAATCTCCGCAAGTTGTTTTTCTAACGCCTTATCATAATTTGCTCCAAGAATATCCAATTTCTTCTGCAGCTTATCAATTGTTTTATTCCATTCTTTTTCTGAATGCAAAGGTTTTAAATCATTATCAATTTTAATATGCGCCATATTCTCGTAACCGTTATCTATAGAAAGATTCAGCCATTTAAATGCTTTTTTATGCTGCCTTGCCATAGAAGCAGAACAACCAGCGTTGTATAAATCTGTCGAAGATTTTTGCTCTATTTTAAAAGCTTTTTCATAATACGAAACAGACAATTCATAGTTTTTTTCCGTGTAGCAAGAATCTGCTTTACGAACCCACTCTTTATAAGTTTGAGCGTTTAAAAAGCCAAAGTTGATTACAAGTAAAATAAAAACAATCGATTTTTTCATAGGCTAAATTTAGTCTTTTATTAAATTATACGTTCTCAGATTGGATTTCTTTTGTCATGAACTTATTTTTAATAATCATTATTACTTAACTTTTCTTTTGACGGATAATTTTCTCCAGTTCTGGCAGTTCTTTTTTATAAGCTTCAACATCCCAAGTTGCATTCCAATATTTAAGATAATCCGATAACGTTCCCAGCCCTACGGACGCTCTTCTTTTATCTACATTATCGGGATCTTCAAGCGGAGAAACAAAAGGTTTCTTCGTTATAGGATGATTCATTACCTGACTTCCATAAATTTGTTTTCCTCCTTCACGTAAAGCCACTCTGTCTTCTAATAAAGCCAAAGAACTTGCTTTAGCATTTCCTTTTTTAACGGCATCTCTCATCATAGGCAAATACTTTTGCTGATATTTCAAATCGGCATGCTGAATCACCAAAAACAAGGCCTGATTAGCCTGAGATCCAACAACGTCTTTTCCGACCCAACCCTTTTCATCTAATATTTTGATAACCCTAATTAAAGTTATACTGTCTTTATAATTCATGATTTCACCAATACTATCCAAAGCTTTGCTTCCTGGACCAGCTGTTCTATAAATTTTCATGGCTACACCGCGAATATCTTGATCTTCTGCATAAATATCTAAAAGTTCTTTTTGCAAAGC
This sequence comes from Flavobacterium anhuiense, assembly GCF_004151235.1. Lineage (GTDB taxonomy): Bacteria > Bacteroidota > Bacteroidia > Flavobacteriales > Flavobacteriaceae > Flavobacterium > Flavobacterium anhuiense_A. Next base: position 404,207 of record NZ_JUIV01000002.1, on the reverse strand, counting down.
TTTATCATAGTTAACTTCAATAATATCTCTTTTCTTTTGAAATTTATCGATCATTTTTTCCCAGCCTTTGTCTGCATGCAAAGATTTTAAATCGCTGTCTTTTTTCATATGTGCAATATTTTCAAAGCCATTATCAATTGCCAAATTCAGCCAATTAAATGCTTTTTTGTTTTCCTGCGCCAAAGCTGCAGAACATCCCGCATCGTAAAAATCACCAGAATCTTTGTTTTCTATTTTAAAGGCTTTTTCGTAAAAATCAACGGCCAATTTATAGTTTTGTGCTCGGTAGCAAGAATCTGCTTTTTGAGTCCATTCTTTATACGTTTGAGCTTGCAAGAAAAAGCAGTTCATTAAAAGAAAAGAAAGCGTGATTATTTTTTTCATGGTTTAGAGGTTAGTTAGTTTATTTAATATTTTGTTCCGAAATCAATTCTCCTTTATCGTAATTCTTGATATTTTTTAATTTTCCGTTGTCCGAATAAAACTTCCATTCTCCAAAATAAAACCAATGCGACTGAACCGAATCAGTCTCAAATTTAGTTTTCCCTTTCGATTCCAATTTTCCGTTTTCGTAATAACTTTTCACGACACAGACTCCGTTTTTATATTTCTCTGTTTTATAGATTTTTCCGTTAATGTAAGATTTCCACTTTTTAACCGGAAGATCATTTTTATAATACTCATACGATTTATAATCTGTTCCGTCTTGCGAATAACTATCAATCCAAACGCCTTCTTTTTTCCTATCAATTTTCTGATTGATCGGTTTGCTTTTGCAACTTAAAAGAAATATTCCGCAAAACAATAGTAAAAAAAGGTTTTTCATATTCATTTGCTCTACAATTATAGATTTGTTTCTACAAATGTAGAGTTAAATTTTAAATATGCAAGAAAAAGAGGTCTTTTTTTGAAAAGGGGCAAAGGTTCAGAGAGACAAAGTGACAAAGGTTTTTCTACTCTGAACCTCAACAAAAAAGTACGAAAACAAAAAAAATCCGCTCATTTCTGAACGGATTTATATAAAACTTTGCACCTCTGTGCCTTTGAACCTTTGTCCCTTTTTTACTTACTTAATTCCACAAAATACTTGTAAAACAACGGAATAGTCTCAATACCTTTCAAGTAATTAAAGATTCCGAAATGCTCATTTGGCGAGTGAATTGCATCGCTATCCAAACCAAATCCCATCAAAATCGTTTTACTTTTTAATTCTTTCTCAAACAAAGCCACAATCGGAATACTTCCTCCAGAACGAACCGGAATTGCAGGAACTCCAAACGTTTCTGTATACGCTTTGTTTGCTGCCTGATAACCGATGCTGTCAATTGGCGTAACATAACCTTGACCACCGTGATGAGGCGTTACTTTTACCGTAACTCCAGCTGGAGCAAGGCTTGTAAAATGTTTTGTGAAAAGTTCTGTAATCTCTTCCCAATCCTGATTTGGAACCAAACGCATCGAGATTTTAGCAAAAGCCTTACTCGCAATGACCGTTTTAGCACCTTCGCCAGTATAACCTCCCCAGATTCCGTTTACGTCTAAAGTAGGACGGATTGAGTTTCTTTCGTTGGTTACATATCCTTTTTCACCGTAAACATCAGCAATGTTTAAAGCATTTTTATATTTTTCTAAGCTGAAAGGGGCTTTTGCCATTTCTGCTCTTTCTTCTGCAGATAATTCTTCTACTTTATCGTAGAAACCTGGAATGGTAATATGATTGTTTTCGTCGTGAAGCGAAGCAATCATTTTTGCCAAAATATTAATTGGATTCGCCACAGCCCCACCGTATAAACCTGAATGCAAATCGCGGTTTGGACCTGTAACTTCTACCTCAACATAACTCAAACCTCTTAAACCTGTCGTGATAGACGGCTGTTGGTTGGAGATCATTCCTGTATCTGAAATCAAGATAACGTCGTTTTTCAGTTTTTCCTGATTGCGTTCTACGAACCAAGCCAAACTTGCAGAACCTACTTCCTCCTCGCCTTCGATCATGAATTTTACGTTACAAGGCAATGTATTGCTTTGCACCATTAACTCAAGCGCTTTTACGTGCATGTACATCTGACCTTTGTCGTCACACGCTCCACGCGCGAAGATGGCGCCTTCTGGGTGAATATCTGTAGTTTTAATAACCGGTTCAAAAGGTGGTGAAGTCCATAATTCTAATGGATCTGGCGGTTGTACGTCGTAGTGGCCGTAAACTAAAACCGTTGGAAGATTTGGATCTATAATTTTCTCTCCGTAGATAATTGGGTAACCTGGAGTGTCGCAAGTTTCGACATAATCGCACCCTGCTTTTGATAAACTTTCTTTTACAGCCTCTGCTGTGTCAATAACATCTTGAGAATATGCAGTGTCGGCAGAAACCGACGGAATCTTTAATAATTCGATCAATTCGTTGATAAACCGATCTTTATGTTGTTGAACGTAGGACTTAATATTTTCCATTTAAATTATTTTTATAGAAAACCAAAAGTACAAAAAAGAGAATTAAAAAAAATTTTGAAAAAATGCTTTGATAATTCAAAAGTATGCCTATCTTTGCACCCACAATTACCGCGGATATGGCGAAATTGGTAGACGTGCCAGACTTAGGATCTGGTGCCGCAAGGCGTGTAGGTTCGAGTCCTATTATCCGCACAAAAAAAAGCTTCTGAAGATATTTCAGAAGCTTTTTTGTTTTTGGTACAATTTTGCTTCCGAATATTAAAATCTCACTAAACTATTTTTTTTTGCTAAAAATTAGCAATCAACAATTCTTTCTATATTTGAATATTATAAAAATTAATTTACTATGAAATTTTCTGAAAGATTAGGTTACAAAGCAGTAAAAGATCAAATACAAATAGAATCTATTGATAATGACTTAAGAAATTTATTGTGGTCAGTATATTTAGAATCTTTCATAAAAAAAACCGAAAATTGGGAAAGACAACCTCACTTAAGTAAATTCATACGCCATTTATGGATTAATTTTTTCAAATTACCAATTGATTCACTGCCTAGTTACGAAAGTGGATTAGTACAAACAGCTTTTATTATTAAAACTCTCCGAGATTTCTTTTTTGACCCCAAACATGAATGGTTCGAAACATATGATTTATTAGAATTTACAGCAGATTTTGCTTCTAAAGAATTTTTAGAAACGACAAACATAGCTTTAGAACGTGAGAAATCAGCATATAGATTTATAGACAAAACAATTGTACAAATAACATCAAACGAAGAAGTTTTAGAAATTGAAGAGGCACTATACAAAACAGATAAATTTAAATCAGTGAATACCCATTTAAGCACTGCTCTTTCATTATTATCAGACAGAAAATCCCCTGATTATAGAAATTCTATTAAAGAATCAATTTCAGCTGTCGAATCGATATGCAAGATATTTACTTCTAATGATAAATCAACTCTAGGTGAAGCTTTAAATAAATTAGAAAAAGAAAATAATTTACACTCAGCTCTCAAAAAAAGCTTTTCTTCATTATATGGATATACAAGCGATGAGGGCGGAATAAGGCACGCATTGACAGAAAATGGTAGAGAAATTGATTTTCACGAAGCAAAATTTTTACTAGTAACATGTAGTGCATTTATAAATTACTTGATAAGTAAAATTTAATTTTACATCTCCATGAGCACAATTGAGCAAATACAAAAAATTTTGAAATCTGATTTTGAAAATCAACTTTTTGAAGCTTGTTTAAAAAATCTTGAAGATTTAGAAAATAAACTTAGATATCATAATTTTTGCTATAGCATACGTGAATTATCAAGACATTTTCTTTATTCGCTATCGCCAGAATCTTCAATTATTAAATGTGAGTGGTTTAAAGTAGAAACTGAAAATGGAAGTCCGACAAGAGCTCAACGAATTAAATATGCAATCCAAGGAGGTCTAACAGATGAAAATTTGAAAAAATTAGGATTCGATCTAAATAAATTAAACTCTTCAATAAGAGAAATAAAAAACATTATCGATTCATTAAGTAAATACACCCATATAAATCATGAAAACTTTCATTTAACAAATGATGAAATAGAGACAAAAAAAGATGAAGTCTTAAAAACATTTGAAAATTTTGCAGAAACAATCAATAACTATAGGCACATTTTAAATAGCTTCTTAGATGGAAAAATAGAAGATGATATGATTGAAAAAATAATTTTGAATTCATATGAAAATATTGATTGTCTTGCACCTCATTATTCCTTAGAAGATGGTGAAGTACAAAAATACCACATTGAAGAAATTACAGCCGAAGAAATCATTGTTAATGTTGAAGGTTCAGTTTACGTAACCTTAGAATATGGTTCAAGGAAAGAGAGAGCCGATAATGATGGTTTAGATGTTGAACTTAGTTTCCCCTTTAAAACTCAGATCAGATACGAAATATCAAATGAGTTTCCTTCTAATGATTATGATGTTGACGACTTCGACGTTGACACATCTAGTTGGTATGATAACGGTGACGAATTTAATGAAGATTTTTAGAGCAAAACAAAGATTGGCGATTTTCTTTGTGGAGTCTCTAGTGTGATTTCTCGTTCCTCGAAATGACAAACTGCGTGGTAATTCATCTTTATCAAATCATCTTGACGAAAGGAGCTTTTCAGCATCACCAACAGTTTGTACACTATGAAAAAAATTGCGGAAATCACTCTGGAATTTTTTGTCGGTTTTGCTTTTGGTTTCTCCTTTCGTCGAAATGAAGATAATTTCTTTTACTTAATCAACATCCAAATAAGGATCGAGAACTTCGGCTAATTTATTGAGCCAGTAAAAATTATCTTCAAGATTGTTGAATTCGGTTTCTACAGTTTCGCAGCCCCTAATGATGCTTAAGGAAAGAATATAATTTACTTGCCGTATAGCTCTTGCCATTTCATCAGAATCAATTGTATTTGTAAAAAAATCCTTTAATCTAATTTCAACTTCTTTTGAAAAATGATTTTTGCCCATATTTTTTAAATTTAAATTATTGCAAAAATCCTTAGAACTTAATTTCATTTGACCCCATATATGCGTTCAACTTTAATTATTTTTTTCTTATAGAAATCAATTTTCGGCTAAAACCTTTTCCTTTTTAATCATAAAAAAACCTCCAGCTAAAGCTGGAGGCAATTCATAAAACTTGATGCCTTAATAGGCTATTTTTTCTTTTTGTTATATCCTTTTTCATCAAAAGGCATTATTTCATCCAGAAACATTTGCTCTAAAAGTTTCAAATCTTTTGGGTCCGATTTTACCGCTGTATCATTTTCTTTTATTTCGCTCAGGATTTCAAATTCGAATTTGTCTTCTCCAAGTTCTTTCCAGTCTTTTTGAAGTTCTGCCACAGGATGATTCCCGCAGTTAAGCTGAAATTTCTGGCGTTTAAAAATAGCATCAAGATCAGCACTGCTGTCTATATATACTTTTTTGTTTATGGTATTTCGTATTTGAAAAACACCTTTCTTGAACTTCATTTCCTTGTATTCGTCTCTAAGTTCTTTTTTGGTTTTCATGCGCTTATTTTTTCATTGTTTTTTCTACTTGTAATTTTAAATTTTTAGCAAAATCACCATAATCAGATGGATAATTTCGGTTTAAATACAGCAGTAAAACCCCCGTAATTAAACAATTAAGTTCTTTTACTATTTCCTTAACTTCTTCGGCCGTAAAACTCTTTTGATCAATGCAATATTGAAATTCTTCTTGACAGAGTTTTTCGAGAAAAGAGAAAATTAATTCTGATATTCTGGCATTTTCAGCCGAATTAGGAAGTTTTTCGATAAAAAAGATTTCAAAAACACTTGGATACTGTACAAAATATTCGGCGTAAGAAATCGCAGTCGCAATAATTTTCTTTTCTCCTCTTTCTGTATCTTTAGTTTTATCTTCAACATACTCCTGGCATTCCTGCTGAAAATCTTTCACACAAAGAAAAATAAGTTCTTTTACATCTTTAAAATAATTGTAAAGTGTAGCAAACGAATATCCCGCTTTTTCGGCTATACTTCTTACACTTAAAGCCTGAATGCCTTCTCCTTTTAAAATTTCTTTGGTAGCCTGAATGAAATAATCTTTCATTCTCTGCTCTTGTATTTCTTTTCTGCTCATATCGTAAACATTATTACAAAATATGAACACTGTTCATATTTTGAACAAAAGTAAAAATATTTGATGCAATTGCAATGTTTTTGTCCTAAAAAACTTCCGTCAAAACAGGAAACAATGCGATAAGCACTCTTTTAATTTTAATATACCGACAACTATCGGGAGAGACAAAACAAAAAGCGATTCAGAAATTTCTTTAATTATTTTACACTTTAGTATTTAAATATTCTTACTTTTAAAAAACCAAAAACCTAATTCTCAAAATTTCGCTTGTTTTTAAATTTCAAAAAACATTTAGAACACATGAGAAAATACAGATTACTAGTCCTTTTTTTAGCAATTATTGCTGTCTTTTATTTTGCAAGAACAATTCGAAGTTTTACTGTTCAGCACGAAACCAAAACTCTTAAATCGGAGCATTTTATCGTTTCCTATACCGGAATTTATAAAAGCGAAGCTGAAAAAGTCAGCAAACATCTTGAGGAAAACTATTCTAAAATAAGAGAAAATCTAAAAGACTTAGAACACGAGCCAATAAAGGTTTTTGTTTACGGTTCGCAATTTAAGTTTAATGAAGCGACAGGTTTAACAGAAAACACAAAAGGCACAAGTCGTGGTCCAAACGAATTTCATTTTGTATGGACGAATTGGTTTAATTCTATTTTTCCAGACGATCCGCTAAAAACGGCTTTGCATGAGTTTACACATTGCGTTCAGCTCAACATATTAATCTATAAAGCAAAAGACACCATCATCACACAAGACCGACTGACTTTTGAAAGGGAATTTGATAAAAAGTTTAAAGCCGAATATCCGCGCTGGCTCTGGGAATCGATTAGTATTTTTGAAGCGAAAGAAGTTAATTCGCTAAGCGTAAAATATGCCAAAAGCAAAAACCTGACTCTAGAAGATCTTAATCACGGCAATCAGATTTACAACATTGGCTACACCATAATCGAATATATGACTCAAAAATGGGGAAAAGATATTCTGCCCAAACTGATTGCGTCTTTCGGCAACATCCAAAAAACATTGAATGTAACGCAAGAGGAATTCGAAAAAGGCTGGATGGCTTTTTTGGAGGAGAAGTATTAAACGACTTTAAATATCCGTCTAGTTTGTCATTCCGAGGAACGAGGAATCTCCACGAGAAGCTCTACAAAGATTGGCTTTTCGTTGCGGAGTTACTTACGGAGATTCCTCGTTCCTCGGAATGACAAGATTGTGGTTAATTACACAAAAAAACCTTTGTCAAAGTTTAAAACTTTGACAAAGGTCTCGTATCACTTGGAATTTGGGATTTTAAAAAATTGGAATTTATTTCCCTAATAATTCTAAAATCTTATCCACATTAACTTCACTATAATCATTAATATAAAAATCGCATGGCGGAAGTTCTTCTTTTGTATGCGTGCTCAAAACACCTACGACTTTCATTCCGGCATTTAATCCTGCTGTAACGCCCGAATAAGAATCTTCAAAAACCACACAATCAGACGGAGAAACTCCAACTCTTTCTGCCGATTTTAAATATACTTCAGGATTTGGCTTATGAAACGTAACATCTTCTGATGACATCATCGAATCCATTTTTTCGCCTAGTTTCAGGAAATTGGCAATCAAATCCAGATTCGCACGAGGCGCCGATGTGGCAACTGCGGTTTTGAAACCACGAGATTTTAATTCGTTTAAAAAATCCATATAATGCGGAATCGTTTCGACTTTGTCTTTGTAAATCTCACGGAACATTCCTTCTTTTTCGTCTTCCAGTTTTATCAATTCTTCTCCCGCAATCGGACGTTTGAAGAAATGCGTCATGATATAACTATTGTGTTTTCCGTACATATGTTCTTCAAATTCTTCTTTCGTGTACGGAATATTATATTTATCGAAAAACTTTTCAAAAGCGATTACATGATGCGGATTTGTATGCGAAATCACGCCGTCCATATCAAAAATTACACATTGCTGGCTCATAATTTTATTTGTTGTTTTTAACGGTTGCAAGATACTGATAAGTGTTGTTTACCACAACAATTAAACGCACTGTTTGTCATTTCGACGAAGGAGAAATCTCCACAAGAAGCTCGACAAAGATTGGACTTTCGTTGCGGAGTTACTTACGGAGATTTCTCCTTCGTCTAAATGACATAAAATGAGAGCAGAACTTAGAACTTGAAACATTAAACCTGAAACAAAATCTTTACCCAATCCAAATCTTACTTTTCATCAAAGTCACAGTCTGTCTCAAATGCTGATTGCATGCAATAAGAATTATCAAAACTAAAAGACCGTAACCTACAATGGTATAAATTTCCATATCAGCTAAGAGAGTCGATTGTTTAGTAATGCTTCCGAAAATCTTTTTCATGGCTAAAACATTGGCATTATCTGCTGAATATCCTTTAGCAATAAAACTCTGCGTAGTGTTTGCAATGTTTTGCTGTGCTTCGGGATTTTCGCCCGTTACGAACTGGCTTAGTTTAAAAAAGTGTTTTTTGTTTAAAAATACTGTTGCATTCTGCATGACGCAAAAACCAATCGTACTTCCCCAGAAACGTCCTGAAACGCCGACAATTCCCGAAGAAACCGCCATATTTGCAGGAACCGAAGATGTGGTAAAGAGAATTAACGGAACAAATAAAAACCCCACTCCGATACCCTGCAAAAAGTACGGAACAATAATATCTGACAAAGCCACATCGGGCACAAAAAGAAACGTAAACCAAAAATGATACAAGGCAATTAGCGAAAAACCAATCAGGAAAATAATTTTGGTAGAAACCGATTTCATCAAAAAATAAGCCGCCAAAATCAATCCGATTACATTTCCGAGTCCGTTAATGTACTGCACGCCCGCAACACGAGACGGATCCCAATTCCAAATCGAATACATAGCCGAATGGCAAAGACTAAGCGTTGCCCTGCTGATGTAAAACAGGAAAAACAATAAAAACCCAATTCTCAGATTGGCGTATTTAAAAACTTCAAAATCAAAAGTGGGCCTTTTAACCAAAAGCTCTTTGAAAATGAACAAACCTCCCGTAATGAGTGCCATAATAAGCATTAAAACCATTTGAGAAGATTCGAACCAATATTTTTTCTCGGCATACACAAAAAAGTAGGCACCGCAAAGAATAGCTGTTAAAACCAAAAAATAGCTCATCCAGTCGATTTGATACAACGGGATTTTCTTTGTGATTCGGTGCCCACGAAAAGTAACCAAGATTAAAAAGACATTTAAAACCTGCAATCCGCCCGAAACATACAGCATGTATTTCCAGTCGTAATGATCCAGAAACCAAACCGCAATATTCATAATAAAAGGCGTTGACAACAGTAGAGAACCATAATAAAAGGAAAAACCAATTATAATGGCATTTTTAGAATCAAACTGCTCAATAAGCAATTGTCTGATGGTAATGGCCGGAAGCGCCATTAAGATTCCTTCGGCAACTCTCAGCAATAGAAAAACCGCAAAATTATCGACATAACCCGATGCCACAATCGTAACTCCAATTAAGGAATAAACTCCTATGAGGTAATTTTTGGCAGGGAAAAAACTCGAAAATCGGCTTTCTATCAAAATTGTAGCCAGCAGAGTTCCGTACGTAACACACATCGCAAACTGCAAATCTTCGGGCTCAATATCCAGAAAACTTGCCGCATACGTTACGTTTGACGTATAAACTCCCAATAAAATCATGGAATGCAAAAGACAAACAAACAAAATAGTAATGATTGCCCATTTTGGAACCCATGATTTAAATATACTTTTATCTTCCATTTTAGTGTGCTGCGATGACAGTAATATTCATTCCCGCTCTTAAAAAGTTGGCTTGTTTGTCGCTGTCTTTTAACTGAATTCTAACCGGAATTCTTTGTTCAATTTTTACGAAGTTACCCGTTGCATTGTCTGGAGGAAGCAATGAAAATCTTGCCCCGCTCGCAGGAGATAAAGAAGCAATTGTTCCTGTAAAAGTCTTATCGCTCAAAGCATCGGCTTTTATTTCAACATCTTGTCCAACTTTTAAATATTGCAATTGCGTTTCTTTAAAATTGGCTGTTATCCATTTTTCTTTACTTACAATAGAAAGCAAAGATTGTCCTTCTTTTACCAATTGTCCTGGCTGTAAAGTTCGTTTTCCAACCCAACCGTCGTAAGGCGCTGTAATTATAGTGTACGAAAGAAATAAAGCCGCGTTATCAGCCACAGCTTGTTTTGCAGCAATATTCGTTTGCGTTGTAGGAACGTTTGCTTCGGCAACAGAAGTGCTTAAAGCCGATGAATGAATTCTATTTTTCATTTCCTGAAAATGCGCCTGCGCCGATTCGTAATCTGCTTTTACTTTTTCTAATTGCTGAGAAGTTGCTGCCTCTTCGCTTACCAAAGCTTTATATCTTTCGTATTCTAATTTGGTTTTCCAAAGATTCGACTTTGCAGCTTCTAATTGCGCTTCGTTAATCGCTGTTGCGCTTGCCGTATTTATGGCATTTTTCTCAGCCACAACGCTATTTTGTTTCGCATTCTGAACATCGGCAAGAGCCACATTCAATTTCGATTGATATTCTCTGTTATCAATTACGACCAAAGTATCGCCTTTGTGCACAAACTGATTTTCATCGAAACGAACCTCTTGCACATAACCAGTAATTCTCGACATAATTGGCGTTACATATTGCTCCACCTGAGCGTCATTCGTTTCTTCATGATTTCGATTAAATACATAAAACCAAATTCCCAAAATAACACCGCTTATTACCAGCGTGCACGCAATAATCGTTATTAGTATATGAAACGTTTTATTTCTTCTAGTTTCATTTTTAATCTTAACCATATCTTTCTTTTCTCTTTAACTTAGTTCTTTTCTAAAATGTCTTTTCTCTTGCCTCTTTCTTTTATCAAGTCTTGCTTCTTGCCTCTTTTTTCTTAAGGCTTTAGCCTAATCTCTCACCATCTAGCTTTGCGGAAGCATTCCCGCCGTATGAAGCAGTTCGTAATGTTTTAAAACCGCATCCAATCGCGTAGAAATTTTGTTGTATTTCGCCTGAAGCAAAGCATTATCGGCATCGACCATTTCGGTAATTAAAACCAATTGGTTTAAGTATTTCAGCTTTACAATTCGGTAATTTTCTTCGGCTAAATCCAAAGCTTTATCAACCACCACAAACTTTTCAAGGATTTCCTGATATTGTGTGTGTTCTTTATATAGCTTGTCCTGAATTTCCTCTTTTACAATTTCATTCTGCATTTCCTGCCATTTGATTTTGGTATTGGCCTGCTCCATTTTGGTCTTGTTTTTATACAAAGACGAAAGGTCAAAAGTAGCTTCGATCCCCACCTGGCCTAAAGTGTACAAATACGGATTTGGCGGAAAGAATTTGTAGTTTGGATAATAAAAACCGTAGTTTCCAAAGAAATGAACACTTGGCAAGTAATTTCCTTTAACCAATTTCAATTCCGTTTTGCTGATGTTTAACTCTTGGCTTGCAATACGCATTTCTTCGTTCTGCAAAGCTTTTGTCATATAAAAATCATACGGATCTAGACCGTTCATTTCATCAAGACTTGAAGTTGTATCGATTACAATTTCTTCATTTTCTGGAATTTGGATCAGCGTTTTCAGATCGTGAAGTGCGATTTTAATGTTTTTGGAGTTAGTTAACGCATTCAATTCGCGATCTGAAAGCTGTAATTCGGCACGAATAACCTCGTTTTTCGTAACCGTTCCATGTTTTTGAAGCGATTGCACTTCTTTCAGTCGGCTTTTTTCTTCTTTGATGTTTTCTTCGAATATTTTCTGAAGTTCCATCATTTTATAAATTGCCAGATAGTTTGCCACCACTTCAAGCTCGATATCATTTTCGGCCTTTTCTGTTTTTATTTTGGCGATTTCGTTTTCCTGATTGGCAATTTTGATGGCGTTATTAATCTTATTTCCAGCATAAATTGGCATTTTAAAGGTTGAATTTACCTCATAAATTTCAGGAATTGCCGGAGTTACTTCTTTGTCTTTAAGAAATCCGCTTCCTTTGAATTCGGTAATATTCGTGATGCGAGAATACATGCCGTTTAGCTGTACGTCTGGTAATCGAAGCTCTTTTCTTTCTTTAATGTTTTGCTCTGCGAGCGTGACCTCCAATTGAGATCTAAGGATTTTCTTGTTGTTTTCTTTAGCCAGTTTCAAAGCTTCTTGTAATGAAACCGAATGAACTTCCTGCGCTTGTAAGCCATTGAATGCTAATATCATTAAGATTAACAGCAGGATTCTGGAAAAACAATCGTCTGTAGAATTTGTTGTTTTAAGGAACATAAATACATTAATATTTGATGCTGCAAAGTTCCTTCATTTTTCTCGTGACTGATAATTCTAAAAAGCCAAGAACATATTCATTTCGGACAAACGTTAAAATTCTATTTTCCGAAAACGTTATATTAAAGCACTGAAAAACAATTTATTACAAAATAGATTTTGATTGTGATATTTCACACAGATTTTAATAGATTTTAGCAGATGCGCGCAGATTTTTCTTTTTAGTCTCGCAGATTCCGCAGATTATGCAGATTATAAAGCATTTAAAAATCTCTGAAATCTGCGGAATCTGCGAGACTTTTTTTTACGCATGGAATAAAAAAGAATCTGCTAAATCAGCTAAAATCTATTAAAATCTGCGTGAAATAAAAACTATTTACTTTCCAAAATCTCTTCACCATTTAAGTAATCTGAAGGTCTTTGGCCCAGAATTTTGAAAAAAGTGTTGCTGAAAGTTGGAACACTATTGTAACCAACTTCTTCGGCCACCTCTTTTACTGAAAGTTTTCTTTCCAATAAAAGTTCGATAGCTTTTAAGATTCTTCTAATGGTATAATATTGAATAAAAGACATTTTAAGATCTTTTTGAAACAAGCGATATAAAGAGCGTTCGCTAAAACCAAATTCGTGAGCTACATCAGCAAACAGAATCGTTTCTCCTAGATTGTTTTCAATATGACGCAGAATTTTTCCAAGACGTTTGTCTTTGGGTTGTGGCAATTCTAAAGGTAAATTATTAGTGCAAATTTGCGGAAGAATCGCTTTTATCGCTTTGGCAATGGTAAAATTTGGGGTTCCTTTTTTAAGATCTCCATTCCATCGATTGGTAAAAAGCATCATTTGCAACAACAAATTGTTTACTGGATAAATTCCTTCCACCTTATAAAAGTCATCTTCTTCTTTTTCAACCGGAAAATACAGATTTCGCATCGTAACACTTTCCGATTTCGGCTCGATACTATGCTCCACTCCACTCGGAATCCAGATAAAGTGCCTTGCTGGTAAAAAGTACGTTTTGGTTTCTGTAGTTACAAAAACAACATCGCCTTCTGCATATAAAAGCTGTGCTTTCTGGTGTCTGTGTGGCGGAATAAACAACTCACCCATCAAATCGTGGTGACAGTAAATGCTTTTTTTATCAGCATCTACTTTTTTGATGTAATATTTATCGAGTTTTTGACCAGAGTGTTCCATAATATAAAGATAGGAAGAAATTTAACCGCAAAGCACGCAAGGTAAAAGCGCAAAGTTCGCAAAGCTTTTTATACTTAAAATTTTTAGCCACAGATTAAAAGGATTAGAAGGATTTTTAAAATCTGTGTTAATCTGTATAATCTGTGGCTAAATTAAACTTTGCGAACTTTGCGTAAATCTTAGCGTGCTTTGCGGTTAAATACCAAAAACAAAAAAGCCTTTCCGTTAAGAAAGGCTTTTAACAACTTAGGCGGTCTGGACGGGACTCGAACCCGCGACCCCATGCGTGACAGGCATGTATTCTAACCAACTGAACTACCAAACCCTGCGTTATTGCGAGTGCAAAAATACAACAGATTTTCGTTTCTGCAAGCGTTTTTTCAAATAAAATTTGAGAAATTTTTAATTGGTTAAAATCCAATATTTTAAAAATTGGCGAGTAAATCAAAAAAGAAGAAGTTTCTTTCTTTTTAACCGCAAGGCACGCTAAGATTTACGCGAAGAGCGAAATGTTTTTTAATCTTTCGACCTTTGTCAAAGTTTGAAACTTTGACAAAGCTTCTTCATGCAGCATTATTTATCTCGTTTTTAAACATAGCCCGTGGTTTCAACCACGGGAAACGTATTTATACACATTGTGTCCCCGTGGTTGAAACCACGGGCTATGTTTTAACAAATAAATGGAAAATCTTTGTGGAGTTACTTGCGAAGGTTTCTCATCCCTCGAAATGACAAACTGTTCGTTGAAATCAGAATTATGCAAAAAAAATCGCAAAACTTTCTCAATTGTAAGCTTTGCGAACTTTTCATTCTTAAAAAATATCTTTGCGAACTTTGCGTAAATCTTAGCGCCCTTTGTGGTAAAAACAAAAAAAAACAAAAGTGTCTTAAATCAAAAAAGCCATCCACAAAAGTGGAAAGCTTTTCATTGGTCTAACTACTAAACCAGCTACGAGTTACAAAGTCGTAGCAAAACAACACAACTAATCTTAGATACCGTTTTTGGGCAAAAAAGCCTTTCTTAATAGAAAGGCTTCTCCCAATATTGCGGTCTGGACGGGACTCGAACCCGCGACCCCATGCGTGACAGGCATGTATTCTAACCAACTGAACTACCAAACCTCTGCGTTATTGCGGTTGCAAAGATATAACAGAATTTCATTTCTGCAAGCGTTTTTATAAAAAAAATGAAATTATTTTTTAAAATATCATCCAAAGTTTTGTTTTTCAATCAAATATGTAGTCAATATTTTTTCAAAATTATCGCCAACATTTACCGGAACGTACTTAATTTGGTTCTTTGCGCAGGTTAAAGCCAAGTTTTTAAAATAAGCTTCTACCCTTTTTTCATATTCCTCTTTTACGTTATCCGCAAAAATCGAAACCTCATCTCCCGATTCTAAATCGATGAATTTTCTAGGTGAATTATCAAAATCAAAATTCAACTCGGTCTCATTGTCAACCACATGAAACAAAACCACTTTGTGCTTGTTGTGTTTTAAATGCTGCAATGCGTTAAATAATTTCTCATCATCTTCTGTCTGAAACATATCGGTAAACAAAATAATCATCGAACGGCGATGCATTTTCTCAGCAATCTGATGCAAATATGTAATAGTATCGGTTGTTTTTTTGACTTTTGGCTGAACCAATAATTCTTCCAGTTTGTTTAAAAGCATTCTATGATGACGATCGCTTCCTTTTTCTGGAGCGTAATATTCGTATTTATCCGAGAAAACACTCAAACCAACCGCATCGCGCTGTTTCTTTAAAATATTCATTAAAACTGCCGAAGCCAAAACGGCAAATCCAATCTTTTTTTCGTAAAATGGCTGATTCGATTTTAATTCCGGATAATGCATTGACGACGAATTATCTACAATCAAATGACAGCGTAAATTGGTTTCTTCTTCAAAACGTTTCGTATACAAGCGATCGGTTTTGGCGAATAATTTCCAATCGATATGTTTGGTGCTTTCGCCTGCGTTATAGACTTTATGCTCGGCAAATTCAGCTGAAAATCCATGAAACGGACTCTTGTGCATTCCCGATATAAAACCTTCCACAACCTGATTTGCCAGCATTTCCAGATGCTGAAAACTCGAGACTTTCTCTATTTCCGATTCAATTTTCATTCGGTTTCTTTTTTTATGTTTTGTGCTTTATAAAGCAAATCTGTCGCCTGAAACAATTTACGCTTCAAGATCGGACTAAAATTAGGGTTTTCTTTTAAGAATCGCTGTACTTCATCAAAAGCAAATTTCGAAGAATACTTCCCAACAGTATTATCCAGCCAATCTTTCGGAAAGAAAATATCTCCCGTGCGCTGAATTTCATCAACCAAATCTAATGAAAATCTAATATACTTTTGCGCACTTTCCTGACGAAGCGGATGATGAATATTGGCCAATCCAACCGAAACCCAAGATTCTTTTTCGCGGTTTGAATCGTCTTTTAAAGATTCCATAAAAGCATTTCGAACCGATTCATCTTTTGATAATGAAGGTAATAAAAACTCAAAACGCTTTTGTTTATCAGGATTTGTAAACGAAGTTCTTGTTTTCTCCAAGATTCCATCAGCCAGTGGATGTTTAAAAATCGCCAGATTCATTGCCATATTGGTATAATCGTCTTCATTTAATTTCAAATTCGGAATCGAAATTTCTCTATTCCAAACCTTGTACAAACTGGCTTTCGCCGAATTAGAATACGCAATCGAACTAAATAATCCGAATAAAGTCTTTTTGATATTGGCCGATAAATTAGCCTGCAAACGTTCATTCAAAACCCCTTCGAGCTGTTTCTGGAATTTGTTTTGCTGTTTTTCCGTCAATAATCTCCAATAAATTGTATTCAAACTTCCTGAAACAATTCGCAGAACTAATTCATTTTGCTCCGTCTCAATTCCTTTTAGAAAACAATCAAAAGCTCTTTCTGGGGAAACATTCCCAATCAAAGTATTTTCGTAAAGATTACTATAAGCTGAAGCTCTTGCCATTTCATCTTTCAAAGAAGCAATATAATTTAAATTATTCCCATCAAGCGGAAAAACGCCGTATCCAAAACCGTTATAATTGTAAATAACAGCTAGCGGTTTTTCGAGTCCTTCGGCTTCTTTTACGACGGTACTTTTGTCATTAACATTAACCGATAAAATCTTTACCTCTTTAGCATAAACTAAACCAATCTGAAAAACCTGAGGCCAGATATCCTCTGATTTATCCTCGGCTTGTTGTTGAATTTCAAAACTTTTAATTCGGTTTTTAGAATCGTATTCAACTTTATCTGTAAAGATGGCTCTTCCAGATTTATTAACCCAGACATCGCTCCATTTTTTCATATCCAAAGGCGTTTCAGCATCTAGAAGTTCTACCAAATTATTCCAATCGGCATTGTCGTTGGCGTATTTCTGAATGTATTTTTGAATTCCTTTTTGAAACGCTTCCTTACCCATCGAAGCCTCTAACTGACGCATCATAATGGGTGCTTTGTTGTAAATAATAGCGCCGTATAGTGATCCCGCATTCTTCAAATTCGCCAAATGCTGTTTGATCGGATGTGTTCCTAAAGATCGATCTTCCGCGTAAGCGCTAGGATAATGCGCTGTAAAAAACTGCAGATTATGATTGACTTTCGGGAAAATCGGATTCATGATTTTATCGGCCATAAAGTTGGCAAAAACCTCTTTCATCCAAACATCGTCAAACCATTTCATAGTTACCAAATCGCCAAACCACATGTGCGAGGTTTCGTGAGCAATCAATTTTGCACGATTTAGTTTTTCGCTGTCGGTTGCGCTGTTATCCAAAAACAAAGTTGATTCTCGGTATTGAATCGCACCAACATGCTCCATTCCGCCATATTGAAAAACTGGAATTGAAGCGAAATCCAGCTTTTGAAAAGGAAATTTATAATTGGTATATTTTTCTAAAAAGTCTAAAGATTGTTGATGCAGATTGAAAATAGTATCAGCGCTTACGCGAAATTTCTCTGGGCTATTTTCACGATATAACATCGTCATTTCTAAACCTGGTTTCTGTGTCGCACTTTTAAATTTTCCTGCAACAAAAGAGAATAAATACGTACTCATTTTATCGGATTCTCCGAAAGTATAAGCCGTAAAATCGCCTTTTTCGAGTTTCTCTACAACATCAGCTCCAGCCAAAACAGACCAATCTTTCGGTACAGAAAGACTCAGTTTATAAGTCGCTTTTAAATCAGGCTGATCGAAACACGGAAACAATGTACTCGCGCGATCTGGAACTAACAAAGTATACAAAAAATCGTCATTTCTGTTTAAAGATAAATTACCTGCAATAAATGAAATTGAAAATGTATTTTTTCCTGAAACCAAAGCCGAAACCGGAATTACAATATGCCCGTTTTCATGAATAATAGAAAGCTTTTTTCCGTTTGCTTCAACTGTTTTTATGTTGGAAGTTTTCTCTTTAAAATCTAAAATTAAGGGCTGACTTAAATCAGATAAACTCAAATTTACAATCAAATTAGAATTTATATTTTCTGATTTCTTATACGGAATTTCGAAAGACAAAATGTATTGAAGATCTGAAATCTGCTTTTTACGAAATTTCGCCAGCTGTTCTAAAACACCATTTTCTAATAATTCATTTTCTTTTACCTGAGAAAAACTATTGAAAATCAATATAAAAAAACAAAGAAAGCTGTAGAAAATTTTCATTTTTAAGGAATATAAGATTTGCTAAAATTAGCAAAAGCATTGATTTTTTACAAACAATTATCGCAACAACATTGCATTTAAAAATAAGATTTCTATATTTGCAACACTATTGCATTAATTCTGGTTGAAAATATCAGAAGTAATCTTAACGAATGAAAAAGAAGCTTAAATTTATAAATCTCTTCATGCCTTTGATTGTATTGTTCGCAATACTTTTTCCGGCTGTCCATTCGTATGAGCATATTTTGGATACTCATTCGGCAAAAGAGAAATTAGAATTTTCTGTCTCCGAAAAACCGCAATTCAAAGCCAAACTGCATTCGTTTCATAAATGTTCGATTTGCGATTTTAAGTTCAGCGCTGTTGGCACATTTGAGTTCCATGTTTTTCAGTTTTTCATGAATAATCCTGTTGTAAAACACACTAGTTTTTACAGCAAACCGCATTTTGCATTTTTTAAAGGGGCGCTTTTCTCACTTCGAGCCCCGCCTTTTACATTTTAGTATTTTTTGTGCTCTGTTTTGCTTTGGCAATTCGGCTATTTCATTGATTTTAAGCAACTAAACAAGATTGATATTGTAATTGTCATTGATTTCTGCTTTTTCCGCACAAGAAATTCTCTTTTCAACTTTATCGATTACAGCATTTGAACTAGACCGCTATTCAGGTTTTTAGTTCTGTTCTGTCGTTTTTCATTCATTTAAAAGATGTTTCACCCCGCTGGTGCTTTCTTCTAAATGATGAATTTATTTCTATAAATATTTCGTCCCTCTGGGACTTGAATATTGAAATCACAATGCTTTCGTAACCCAAATACTCTTTATAAAATGATCAAAATCAAATCAGAAAAAATGAAAACAACAAAACTCATTCTGGCTTCGTTTTTCGCGACAATTGCTTTTACAAGCTGTAGTAACGACGATTCAGAAAAAGAACAGGCCATTCCAGCTATTGACAAAATCGAACTGGGTCTTGGCAACAACGAAACGGCTACTATCGGACAAGATTTCCATTTTAATGCTGAAGTCACGGCCTCAGATAAAATTGAAAATGTACAGGTAAAAATTGTGCAGAAAAGTACCGAAACGTATTCAAAAGTTTGGTCGCATGAAATTACCTGGACACAATATGCAGGCGCAAAAAATGCCACAATTCACAAGCATTTTGACATTCCCGAAGATGCCGTTGAAGGTAAATACGATTTCATCATCATCATAAACGATCAAAACGGAACGAAACTAGAAATCAAGAAAAACCTAACGATTTACAAATTAGAAAATATTCCTGTAAACCCAGTTGCCTCAGTATTTACACTTTTTATAAATGATGCTTTTATGTACAGAAAAGGCAAATTTTCTGATGAAACTGCTAAATACAAAAACAACGATATTTTCAGTTCGCAGGTTACGCTTGAAGGTGTAAAAGGAGACGGAATTATGTATCTGCTTTTGATTAATAAAAATACCAAACACAATCCGGAAAGTGTGGATCAGATTGATTTTAGCAAAGTGATTGTGTATGATGTTTTCGAACATAAAAATATGGCCGAAGCTGGTCAGTTTTCGAACATTCCGTGGGACGGGACAAAGTTTTTGAGAGAGACACCAAAGCTTACAATTGGCGCATCAAAAGACAATAATTTACCTGTTCCGCAGGATTTGGTTGCTAATAAATCTTGGGCAACTGGCAATTATACTTTTCTGGTTTTGTATAAAAACACGACTTATAACATCAATTTTTCGCAATCTCTTGAGGTTCCATTTGCACTTTAATTCCAATCAAAAAATATGAAAAATTTAAAGTCTCTACTAGGCGTTTTTGCCCTTGTCTTTATAACATCTTGTTCAAGCGACAATGCTGAAATCGATACCGAATATCCTGTGATTGATATTACACAAAATGCTTTTCCGATTCAGTGCAGTACGATTGAACGCGGTCAGACGATCACTTTTAAAGCTTCTTTTAGCGATAACGTTGAGTTGGGTTCTTACAGTCTGGACATTCATCACAACTTCGATCATCACACGCATAGTACAGAAGTGACAACTTGTGAAATGGAAGCGGTAAAAAAGCCTGTAAAACCAATGCTTTTCATTAACAATTATACTATTCCGAACGGAATGAAAAGTTACGAAGCAACAGCACAAATCACCATTCCTGCTGATGTTGATCCTGGAGATTATCATTTTATGATTCGCTTGACGGACAAAGAAGGCTGGCAAACGCTGAAAGGTTTAAGTATTAAAATTTTATAAGATCAGATTAATGAAGAATGTCCTATCCAAGTATTGGAAATATTGTTTTTTACTCATCAGTTTATTGTTTTCAGCCGAAGCTTTTTCTCAAAATCAGCCTTCAGAAAAAAAATCAGAAATTAAAGAGCTAGAGGAAGTTTTAATCAGCAATAATACTGTTCAGAAACGCAAAAAAGAAGAATCGCTGAATGTTGAAACGGTAAACAATAGTTTTATTCAGCGTAATCTTGGCGGAAGTTTGATGCAGTCTTTGCAGAAATTGCCTGGCGTTAAAACCATTTCGATTGGTTCTGGAGGTTCTAAACCGCTTATTCGTGGTTTGAGTTTTAATCAGGTTATTGTGGTTGAGAATGGTTTGAAACACGAAGGTCAGCAATGGGGTGCCGATCACGGACTGGAAATCGATCAATATGCTGTCAATCGAGTAGAAATTATAAAAGGCCCTTCTTCATTTATTTACGGATCTGATGCTGTCGGCGGTGCGATAAATATTAAACCGCTTCCACTTCCGTTGCAAAATACTTTTGGCGGAAGCGTTGATCTTACAGGAAAAAGCAACAATGCGCAATTTGGAAGTTCAATTAATTTATTCGGAAGAAACAAAAACTGGTTCTTTGATTCGCGTGTTACCACAATGGATTACGGCGATTATCGCGTTCCGACAGATGTGGTGCATGTGTATAGTTACGCTGTCCCGTTGTACAAAAATCATTTGCGAAATACGGCTGGAAAAGAACTTGATTTTCATTTGAGCACGGGTTATTCTGGCGAGCATTTTAAATCGGTTTTCTATTTCAGCAATGTGCATACCAAAAGCGGATTTTTCGCGAATGCGCATGGACTTGAACCTCGAAATGTAGATCTTGAATTACACGACAAATCAAGCCGTGATATTTTGATGCCGTATCAGCAAGTCAATCATTTAAAGGTTAGCAATACGACTTCTTTTCAATTGGGAAATCATGCTTTTGAGACGCAAATTGGTTTTCAGAATAACTTTAGAAGAGAATATAGCCATTATGTGAATCATGGTTATATGCCTCCAATTTATCCAGAAGATATGTACGCTCCACAGGATTTGGAACGCCAATATGATAAAGATGTTTGGTCGTTTTCGGCTAAAGATGAATTCAGAATTAATAATCATCAAATTACAATTGGTTCGAATGTAGTTTCCCAACAAAATGAAATTAGCGGATGGAGTTTCCTTATTCCCGCTTTTTCGCAATTCAACGCCGGTGCATTTGTTTATGATAAAATCGAACTGAACGAAAAATGGTGGCTGAATGGCGCGATTCGCTATGATTACGGAACTATTAAAATGAAATCGTATTACGATTGGTTTCAAAGTCCTGTATCTGAAAACAATCAGACGCAAATGGAATATTTACAGCGTTCTCAAGATTTAACCAAAACTTTTGACAGCTTTACGTGGTCTGCAGGAATCAATTATAATCCTGGAAATCTTTCGCTGAAAGCCAATTTAGGATCAAGCTTTAGAATGCCGATTGCCAAAGAACTGGCTTCAAACGGTGTAAATTATCATTATTTCAGATTCGAAAAAGGAAATCCGAATTTGGATGCAGAACGTTCGTATCAATTGGATTTGGGAATAGAATGGCAACAGCACAACTGGTCTTTTCAGCTGACTCCGTTTGTGAACTATTTTCCAAATTTCATTTATTTAAACCCAACCTCAGCACATGATATTTATTATGGAGCAGGAAATCAGGTTTTTGAATATGAACAAAGTAAAGTCTTTCGCTACGGCGCAGAATTGCAGACGCGTTATTATTTCCTAGAATCTTTAAGCGCAGAAATTGGTGCCGAATATCTTTATTCAGAACAAAAATCAGGAAGCAAAAAAGGCTATACGCTCCCGTTCTCGCCTCCGCCTTCTGTTTTGTTTGGATTGAATTATGAACCGCAAATCAGCTTTCTAAAAGAACCTTATTTTTCTGTTGATTATCGTTTTACGGCACAGCAAAATAATATTGTTCCGCCTGAGAAAAAAACGGCTGAAAGTCATGTCTTTAATTTGGCTTTAGGATCAAAAATAAAAACAGGAAAACAAGATATCAGCATCAATATTCAGATCCAAAATTTATTCAATACAAGATATTTAAATCACACTAGCTTTTATCGACTTATCGAACTTCCAGAAGCGGGACGAAACATTATTGTTTCTATGAAGATTCCGTTTTTGATTTCGCGATAAGCAAACCATTCAAAACTCAATTATTTACAAATTTTAATCCTTTATTACAATGAAAAACAAGTTTTACAAATTACTATTTTTATTTGCAGTTTCGCTTTTTGCGGTTTCGTGCAGCAACGACGATGACAACCATGACGATCATGATCATGATCACGACACTTCAGAAGAACACACTTTTGTTCGAGTTTTACTTTCTGACGAAAAAACTACTGAGCTAACGCTTTTTGATCCGCATGAAGATAAAATCAGTTCTTTTACGGCAAAATTTGCTAAAGCCTCTTTGTACACAACAGAATCTGGACGTTATGCAGGAATTGTTCACAGAGACAATAATTTTGTAGAAACTTTCGACAGCGGATTGGAATTACACGGCGATCATATTGATGTTGATGATGTTCCGAAATTTGGAATTTTAGCGACAAGCGCATTAAAACCAACACATTTTAAAAGTAAAATTGGCGAAATCCTAACTTTTAACGACGGAGACGGAACGCTTTCTGTTGGTAAAGAAGCTGATGTAAACAAAGCTGGCTCAACTTTCAAAACGATAAATGCAGGTTTATTGGCGCATCACGGTGCAATGGCAACTTTTACAAACGGAACTTATGCGATTACAGTAAAAGATAATTCGGTTACGGGAACGCTTCCTGAAAAAGTAAAAATTATTGACAATACAGGAAAAACGCTTTTTGATGCTAAACTACAGACAAAAGGAATTCACGGAAATGCTTCAGACGGCGTTTATGCTGTTTTTGGTTCGTCAAGCGGAATTTTGGTTGTAGAAAGTAACGGAAACCAAAAACTAATTGATCATCCATCAGATTTTGGAACGGCTTGGTTCGGGAGCATTTTAGAAACGGCTTCTGCTGGAAAATTCATTGGCTATACAGCCGCAAAAGGCGCATTTTTAATTGATGTTGTGGCTAATACTGTAAAACCAATTATTCAGAACACAACCATTATGCAATGCAAAACAAGTTACGATCGTAAAAAACTGGCTGTTTTATTGCATTCAGGAGAATTTAAACTTTATGATATCAGCAGTTTACAAGCGGTAAAAGAAACTAAAGCAACTTCAGAAACGGCTACAGATGCTACACTAAAACCTCAAATGGCAGTTACAGATCGTTTTGCTTATATCACTTCGCCAACAACTGGAGAATTACTACAGGTAAACCTTTCTACATTGGCAATCAAAAAGACTAAGGTTTCTAGCACACCTTATATGATTACGGTTTTGGGTTATGAAAACAGCGAAACTCACAGCCACTAATTGATTTTCAAACAAAATAAAAAGGTTTTCTGCCACGAATTTCACAAATTTTCACAAATTTAATTCGTGAAATTTGTGGCAAAAAAAACAAACCCAATAAAAAAGGTCCAACTTTCGTCGGACCTTTTTTATATTAATCGTAATCTAAGATTACAATAAAGCGTCTAAACTATCTGCGTAGGCTTGTTTCGGAGCTACTCCTACTTGTTTTCCTACTACTTCACCATTTTGAAACACCAAAACGGTTGGTATGTTACGCACACCATATTTTGCAGCAAATTCTTGGTTAGCATCTACATCTACTTTACCAACAACTACTTTACCAGCGTACTCTTCGCTTAATTGGTCAATGATTGGACCAACCATTCTACAAGGACCACACCATGCTGCCCAAAAATCCACCATTACTGGTTTATCTGATTTTAAAACTACTTCATCAAAAGTAGCATCTGTTATTGCTAATGCCATAATATATTAAGATTAAAATTAGGTCTGAAATATCAACTTTCAAACTACAGTACAAATTTAAAAATTTAAAATAAATCAAACACCATTACTAAATTAGTTTTCATTATAAATGTATTGTCAATAATTATAAACTGTATAACGCTAAATTTACAATTTATTTACCTGAAAATCAAACCAATAAACTTTTTAGCATTTTTTTAGTATCTTTAGTATATCCAAAAACGCGATTAATATGAAAGAAACTTTATCCAAAACAAAATCCTTTCTGCAATCTGATTCTTTTAAAAAATATGCCAAACGCTTTGGATATTTTATTCTTGGCCTAATCGCGATTCTTCTACTTGCCTGCGGAGGTTTGTCAATATATTTCAACCGAAATAAAGCCGAAATTATTGCCAAAGTCAATACCAAAATCAACGAAAATATAAATGGCAAATTTCATATTGGCGATTTTCATTATAAGTTTCTAACGGGTTTCCCGAATTTTACATTGGCGTTGAATGATGTCGAAATAAAAGACAATCAATGGCAAAGCCACAAACATACTTTGTTAAGAGCAAAAGAAATTGAAGCGCGTTTGAATATTTTGAGTTTATTGAAGCACGAAGTCAATATTCATAAAATCTTGATCAACGACGCTGATATTTATATCTACAAAGCTGAAAATGGTTATTCTAATGCCAATATTTTTAAACCCAAAAAGAAGAAACCGCAAACCGATAAAGAAAAGCCCGAAACTACCATTGATGAAGTAAACCTCAATAAGGTTCACGTAGTTATTGACAATCATTTAGGTCATAAATTGTTTGATTTTGATGTGGCGAGTTTAGAATCGAAAGTAAATTATGAAGATGACAGCTGGCAAACCAATTTGTTTTTGAAAACCAAAATTAACAGTCTTGCCTTTAATACCGTTCACGGAAGTTTTGCCAAAGAAAAAATTCTCGAAGGCAATTTTGATATTTCGTATGCTGAAGCCAATCAGAAAATAGATATTAAAACCAAAGGACTTAAAATTGGTTCTGATGTTTTTGACATCATCGCTTTCTTTAATATCGGAAAAAACAATTCGCTATTCGGAATCAATATCGGGACGGATATTTTATGGCGAAATGCTTCCAATTTATTATCGGCAAATATTAGTTCGAAACTCAATCAATTCGACATCAAAAAACCGATTAAGGTAAACTGCGACATAAAAGGCGATTTGAATGTTGAGGGCGATCCGAAAATTGTGGTTCAGGCAGATGTTCGCGATAACGAATTAACGATTCCTGACGGCTTGTTTACGAATTGCAGTTTTAAAGGAATTTTTACTAACACTTTTAAACCCGAAAAGGAATCCAGCGATCCGAACTCGGCTATTATTCTGAACAATTTTAAAGCCGAATATCAAAGTATTCCGCTGACCATTGCGCAAGCCGTAATTAATAATTTAGAAAAACCCATTGCGACAGGAGTTGTAAATGCCGATTTTGATATTTCGAAATTAAACGGGCTGATGAATGAAAAAATGCTTCATTTTGAAAGCGGTCATGCCAAAGCCAATTTAAAATTTCAGTTTGATATTGTCGATCTGTACATCAATAAACCAAAATTTACAGGCGACGTTGATATTGCTGATGCCACATTCGATTATATTCCGAAAAGGATTCATGCCGAAAAAACCGCAGTACAATTGTCATTTACGCAAGAGGCGCTTTACATTAAAAAAATTGCGTACAAACACAAAAAGAACATTATTCGTATTGACGGAAAAATCGATAATTTCTTGAATCTCTATTATGACGCACCCGAAAAAATGGTGGTAAATTGGAATATCTATTGTCCAAATATTGACGTAAAACAGTTTTTGGGCGTTTTGCAAAATTCGCCGAAACAAAAAGTGGCAGTAAAAAAACCCGTTAAACAAAATGTCAATTTTACGAACCAATTAAGATCGGTAATCGAAAAATGTACGGCTGTAATTAATCTTAAAGCCGATAAAATCACGTATGGCGCGCTTACGGCAACCAATACGCAGGCAACGCTGCAAATGCTAAATTCTAAAATACTGCTTAAAAACGGAACATTAAATACTTCTGGCGGAAGCATAACCTTTAGCGGTTCTGTTGAGCCAAGCGGAAATCGGTATATTTTTACCTCAAATGCGCAGGTAAACCGTGTAGATATTGCAAGTTTTTTAAGATCTTTCAACAATTTCGGAATCAAGTCTTTTAGTCCGAAAAACATTCGCGGGCGATTAACTAGCAATGCCAATGTTGTTGGTTTAATGAGCAGCACGGGTGATTTGATCATGAATTCTATGAAAGGAAAACTCGATTTTAATGTTAACCAAGGCGCCTTAATCAATTTTGAACCAATTATGAAAGTGGGCAAATTTGCTTTTCCGTTTCGCGATGTTGAAAATATTACTTTCAGCGATTTATCGGGCTCGCTCAATCTTCGCGGCGAACAAGTCGATGTCAATAAACTTACCATAAGTTCCAGCGTTCTCAACCTAGACGCAGAAGGCGTTTATTCTTTTGGACGAGGCACCAATCTAGCGCTTACCGTTCCGCTAAGAAATTCTAAAAACGACGCCAAACTCGCCACCAAAGAAGAACGAAAAGCCGTTCGCGAAAAGGGCATTGTCCTACATTTGATCGCTTATGATAATGAAGGAAAAATGAAGGTTAAGTGGGGGAAGAAGGATAAGGGGTAAAAAAAACTCGTTTTTTGTCATTATAAAAAACCGTATAAATACTCTATATTTTATTTAAAACAATTGATATAATTGTCCTAAAATAAATTATGATTTTCCATAATCAATATAACTAGTTTAAAGCTATATTTGTTTTTAAATTTATTATCATTTTTTTGTTTAGAAAAAATTTTATTTTAACACGAAAAAATGCATGTAAATTAAAGTAAAATATGTTTTGAAGCAAAAAAATTAAGGAGAATGGCAATTCTTCTTAAGCATAGAAAAAGCTTTACGCAAACATTTAAGATAGAATTTAAATTATGGAGAATAATCTCAAATTTATTGATTTATATGCTGGAATAGGAGGGTTTCGTTTTGCTTTTGAAGCGGCAGGTGGAATTTGCAAATTTTCTTCTGAATGGGACAAATACTCACAATTAACATATAAAGCATTTCATGGTGAAACTCCGTTCGGAGACATTCATCAAATAAATGATATTGAAAATCAAATCCCTGATCATAACGTTTTAGCGGCAGGATTTCCATGCCAGCCATTTTCACTTGCGGGGGTTTCAAAAAAAAATAGTTTAGGACGATTACATGGTTTTGATGACCCAACTCAAGGCACAGAATTTTTTAAAATAAAAGAAATTTTAAGATTGAAAAAACCTGTAGCATTTTTTTTAGAAAATGTAAAAAATCTAAAAAGTCACGACAATGGAAAAACGTTTGAAATAATAAAGGAATCGCTTGAAAAAATAGGCTACATATTTGAAACTAGAATAATTGATGCGTCAAAATGGGTTCCTCAACATAGGGAAAGAATTTATTTTGTAGGATTTAGAGCTGATCTAAATATATCAAAAAAAGAAATTCTTGAACTTTTTCCAGATTCCCCCAAAAACAGGATTTATGAACTTGAAGACATTCTGATTCCAGAAAAAGAGCTTAATAAGAAATATGAAGAAAAATATACAGTTGGGCCAGGAACATGGGATACTTTATTAAGACATAAAAAAAATCATATTGAAAAAGGAAATGGTTTTGGATATGGTTTAATAACAAAACCATATGGAGATAAAATTACACGAACAATCTCTGCTAGGTATCATAAAGATGGTGCTGAAATATTAATTGAACAAAAAGGTAAAAGACCAAGAAGATTAACACCTTTAGAAGCTTGTAAATTACAAGGTTTTCCAGAAAAATGCTATGCTTTTTTTAACGGTTTGAAAACACAACCTGTTTCTGATACACAAGCATACAGACAATTCGGGAATTCAGTTGCATACCCTGTAATAAAAGACATTGCAAAAAACATTTCAAATTTTATTCATGAAAGAGATTTATTAAACAATGATCTTGGAATAAACAAAAAAGCTGTTTAAAATGGATATTTTAAAAAAGGCCATAGATGCTGTTAAAAAAAACGAATTAAATTTCTTCAAATTCCTTCGCGCTAATGAAGTTGGCGCCACAGGCAGTCATCAATCAGGTATTCTTATTTCTAAAGCTTCACATCAAATTATGTTTGATGGACCATCTCCAAAAATTAAAACAGAAAGAACCGTAAACATTACTTGGCCAAATGGCAGAATATCAGATTGCCATTTCAAATATTACGACTCAAAAAATGAATTTAGAATCACCAATTTTGGGAAAAACTTTGACTATTTATCTCCCAAATCTTTAGGCGGATTATTTATTCTTTCCATGTTAGATTATGAAAATTATGAAGGATATTTTTTATTCGAAGAAAACGAAATCGAAGAATTTTTAAAAGAATTTAATCTCTCTAAAAATGAAGATAATAGATTAATAATAAAGACGAACCAAACAACTTTTAATTTATCTGAAATTGACACTCCAAAAATCAACTTAAACAAAAAAACAGAAAGTCTTGATGATATAGAAATTCCTGCAAATTTTAAATCAAGAGCAAGACTTTTACCTCAATTAGGCGATATGCTTATCAAAAGTGAAGATGTTGCTTTTTTAGAGTTGTTAAAAAATTCCTACGACGCCGATGCAACAAAAGTTACGGTATTAATGGATCAGCTAGATTCCAAAGACAATAGCATAATTATTATTGAAGACAATGGTCATGGAATGGATTCAGAAACGATAACTGATGTCTGGCTTGAACTTGGTAGCGACTACAAAGTAAATAAAGCCAAAGAATTAAAACTCAAAGTTACTGACGAAAAGCAACGAATGCCAATAGGGGAAAAAGGAATTGGAAGATTAGGTGTTCACAAATTGGGTAATGAAATAGAATTGATAAGTAAAAAAATCGACCAAAATGAAGTATATGTTAAAATCAATTGGGAAGATTTTGATGAAAACATAAACGATATTGATGAAAAAGGAAATAGAATAAAAAGATACATAGAAGATATTAATATAATTGTAATTGAAAGAGCTATTCCAAAACATTTTACAAAAAAAGATGCACATGGCACTTTCATTGCAATAAGCAATTTAAAATCAAATTGGACTAGAACAAAAATTAGAGATGTTCAACGAACAATTACATCCTTGAGTTCGCCTTTTGATAATAACAATGAAGAATTTAAGGTTGACTTCAAAGTAATGGATAAACCCGCTTGGCTCGATAATATTGTTACTTGGGAAAATATTAAAGATTTAGCACTTTATCACTTTGAAGCTGAAATTGAAGGTCACGAAATCACGAAATTCAATTATAATTTTACTCCTTTCGCAGTTTTTGAAAAAGTTGATAAAAGAAATCGAAAGTATACCAATAATGAAAATGATAACGATTTTAGCGAAAACGACGAATTAATTCTAAGTCATCATACTTTAAAAAGAAGAAACGAAAAAAATGAAAAAGAAAGTTTCTCTGTTTCCAAAAAACATATAGGAAAAATACGAATCCAAGGATATGTTTTTGATCTTGAGAGTTACGTTTTAAATGAAGTTTTAGACAAAAAAGGATTGAAAGAATATCTCAAATCTAATTCAGGTGTTAAAGTTTTTAGAGACGATATGAGAGTTTACAACTATGGAGAGCCCGATAATGATTGGTTAGAATTAAACTTAAGTCGAGTAAATAGTCCTGGAGAAAAAATAAGCAATAACATCATTGTGTGTGGTGTTTTTCTAGATAGAGAAAACAGCACTGGTTTAGAAGAAAAAACCAATCGGGAAGGTTTTATTGAAAATCAGCACTTTTTTGATTTTAAAAACGCTGTAACCCACACAATAGAGCTTTTTGAAATACTTAGAAAAAGCGACAAAAAATTACTACGAGATAAATATGGCCCAACAAAAAAAAGTGAGCCGGTTTTATCATCAATTGCTAAACTACAAACTTTAGTTACAAAAAAAGTAAAAGATACTGAAATCGCTAAAGAAATCAACAATCATCTTTTTGAAATTGAAAGTAATTACAAATTAATGCAAGATAGACTTCTTAAAACTTCTAGCGCAGGTCTTGGCCTTGGTATTGTTTTACATGAAATAGAAAAAGTAATTCAAGAACTTTACGAAGTAGTCCGTAATGATTCGTCTATGCTTAAAAATGTAAACAGCTTAGTAACTAGATTATCCAAATTAGTTAATGGCTATTCTGAAATGTTTAGAAAGACGGGCTCTAAAATTGTATCATTAACTGACGTCATTGAAGATTCATTATTTTCGGTTGAATTTAGATTAAAAAAACATGAGACAAAAATCATTAAAGCTTACGAAAGAAAAAATCAAATCAAATTAAATTTAGCAAAAGGTCTAATTGAAGGGATTATTATAAATCTAATTGACAATTCTCTTTATTGGCTAGATGTAGCTTTGGAAGAACATAAAACAATTAAAGACAAGCTAATATTTATAGATATAATTGAAAACGAAAATACAGTTGAAATAATTATTGCTGATAACGGAACTGGTTTTTTAATTCCTACGGATATTGCTATAGAACCTATGGAGACAGGAAAAAAAGCGGGATTAGGATTAGGATTAAATATTGCCCATGAAATTATGTTAACACAAAAAGGAAATTTGACATTTCCTGATTTTGATGACTACGAAATACCAAATGAATTTAGAAAAGGAGCTTTAGTCTCTTTAGTTTTTAAAAAATAACTATTTTATATGATATCTAACTATTTCTCGTCTGGCAATGTATATGTTATTGATGATATCTTTGAGGAAGCAAAGCCAATAATCGACTCTCTTTACAAACATCAAATTCCACATATTTTTTCAGATGGAAGCAGAAGTAATTTACCCAAAACACCTCAACATGTAAGGTTAATTTTTTTAGATTTAAATTTATATCCTGCCACAAATCCTGCAAGTGTTAATGACTTTAAGAGTAAACATTCTTCAATACTAAATGCTCTGTTAGCAAATAACTCTAGTAGCTATATTGTCTTAATTTGGAGCAAAGAAGAAGATACAAAACTTGCTGATTTTAAAGATATGCTAGAAGATAAAGCTTATCAGCTTTCACATAGAAAACCAATTGAAATAATTGAATTAAACAAAAAAAGTTATTTTAATGAAATAAGTAATGATAACGGAGATACAGAATATGAATTTATTGATGGTAAAGAACAAGAATTACATGATTTAATAAATGAAAAATTAAAAGAAAATGATGCTTTTAAAACGCTTACTAGTTGGGAAACAATAATTAAAAAATCAAGTAACAAAACTGTTGATTATATTTTTGAATTGGCACAAAATGAAGTAGATCAAAAAAAGAAATTAAAAGAACTTATTTCATCTTTATCAATTTCATATCTTGGATATGGTAATTTTTTTGAAAAATTGAATGGTGATAATCAAAGAAGAACTGATGGATTTTTCTATGCCTTAAGTGAGTTAATTGATGATGAAATCGAGAAAGAAATATTCTTAAACAAACAATACGAATTTTCTGATTGGTGCACAGAGGAAGAATTAAAAAAAATAAATCTTGATTTTACATCAAAATTAAATTCAAAATTTTTAATTTCTAAGGACACCCATAATAATGAACTTACTGGCTCAATTTATAAAGTTTCTAAAACTAAACATCCATATGTGGATATTCTTAATGACTGCATTGAAGCTGACAAACTAAATCCTTTTATTAAAGCATACAATGAAGGCAAAACCAAACCTGAAGAACAAGTAGATAAAAAAAATTATATAAAAAGAAGATTTAGAAAACATGTAACTGAAAATATTTTTATTCCAATAGAATTAAACATAACTCCATTATGTGATATTGTGCAAAAAAAAGAAAAATATTATCGACTTATTCCAGGTATGTTAATAAGGAGTGATTATCATAGCTGTTTAAAAAGATCTAGCGAACGAGACTTTCAATCTCCTGTATTTTATTTAGATAATTACAATTCTAGTTATAAATTAGTACTTGATTACAGGTTTTTTCATTCTTCACTTAAAAAAGAAATTAATAAATTAGATAAAATATTTACTTTACGAAAAAACTTTGTCGATGATATACAACTAAAATTATCTAATCATGTAAGCCGATTGGGAGTTCTAAATTTATAAAATCAAAAAAAAAGCCACTCCTTCAAGTGGCTTTTTCTCATTGTCTTACTCAATCCCCAAATAAGGATCAAGAATTTCTGCTAATTCATTTAACCAATAGAAACCATCTTCAATATTTACGGTTTCGGTTTTCATAAATCCATCTTCTCGTATTGCATTTAACGCAATTAGGAAATTTACTTGCCTAATGGTTTTCGCCATACTTTTAGAATCAATTGAATTGTTGAAGAATTCAGTTAACCTCAATTCGGTTTCTTTGGAAAGGGTGTTGGTACTCATAATTTTGCATTTAGGAATTATAAAACCCGTATAGCTTAGGTGTCCTACGCTGCAAAGAGCGTTGCGATTGTTTCCAATATCGCCACCATACTACACGGGCAAGAAAATTTTTTGTATTCATAATATTTTGCATTTAGGAATTGCAAACATACGAAACAAAACAATTAACTGTAAGTTTTTTCTTTATTTATAAATTAAAATACTTTGAGTATATTTTCTCCAAATCGAAATTACAAAATTGAAAAATAAATCAATTTAAAATTTCATAATATTTCCTTAACCTACTTGTCTTTTATCTTTAAAATCGATAAGTTTGAGAATGAATCATTAAATTTTATTTGTTATGAAAGTACAAATCAACACCGACAAAAACATTGAAGGAAGTGCAAGATTAGAAAGCTATTTTTCTGGAGAAGTAGAAAAAAGCTTAGACCGTTTTCAAGATAAAATTACTCGCGTAGAAATTCATTTTGGAGATGAAAATGGAGAAAAATTCAGCTTGCATGACAAAAAATGTGTGATTGAAGTTCGTCCTGTAAAACTACAGCCTATTACGGTTACAGAACATGCAGAAACACTTGAAAAAGCTTTCAGCGGTGCATTGGCCAAAGCTAAAAAAACATTGACGAGCACTTTCGAAAAAATTAAAGCGCATTAAATTTAAAAATATTTATAAAGTGACAAAGGCACAAAGGTGCAAAGTGACAAAGGAAAAAACTTAGAACCTTTGTTACTTTGCACCTTTGTCACTTTTCTATTATTTAGGCAACGGTGCACCAACTGCAATATCGCAACGGTGGCCTGGTTTTCCGTGCGGCGGATTCATTCCGTCTGCAACTGTCGCTTCATTTCCTTCTGTGCTTAACAATGCAGGAACTGGGTTTGATGCTGGAGGAGTAACGCTAAAGTTTTGAGTAACTGTTCCGCTTTGAGCAGTATTTGTCGTTGTTGCAGTTGTTGTTGCTTTAGGCGAGTTTAAAGGCGCTCCAACAGGAATATCACATCTATGTCCTGGCTGT
Source organism: Flavobacterium anhuiense (assembly GCF_004151235.1). GTDB lineage: Bacteria > Bacteroidota > Bacteroidia > Flavobacteriales > Flavobacteriaceae > Flavobacterium > Flavobacterium anhuiense_A. The sequence continues at coordinate 370,170 of NZ_JUIV01000002.1, read as the reverse complement.
CCGTGTGGTGGATTCATTCCTTTTGCCACTTTAACTGGCGCGGCAGTTGTAGTCGTAACCATTTTCTGCTGAGTTGGATTCACCTGTACGGTTTGTCCTTGAGTTGCCTGCACTTGCTGAGTCGGTGCAGAATTTAAAGGCGCTCCAACCGCAATATCGCAACGGTGGCCCGGCTGTCCGTGAGCAGGATTGATTCCTTTAGTATCGCTTAAAACTGTATTTGGATTTGCTGCTGAAGTTTGTACCACTGGCGCAGCGGGTTTAGTTGTATCTTTTGCAAGTCCTAATCTTACTAATTCTGAGGTTGCTGTGCTTTCTTGCGGTTCTAATTCCTTTTTACAGGAAACGAACAATAGAGAAGTTATAGCGAGTGAACTTATAAGTAATTTTGCCTTCATGACTGGGGTATTTGTATTGATGAATCAAATATAGTGGTTTTTTGAGAGATTAAATGACATGAACATTGTTAATGATAATTTAATGAGGTACAAAGGTATATAGTTGCAAAGGTACATAGTCATTAGGCATCTTAAAATAAACTTTGCGCCTTGGTGCCTTTGTGGCAATAATTGGGTTTTCTTTAGTTTTCTTATATCACTTACATGGTTCAAAAAAAATTATACCTTTAAACTCAAATAACATATCTCATGAAAAAAATACTTTTACTTCTTTTATTCGCTGCAACTTTTGCAAATGCACAAACCGACAAAAACAAAATCAATCAGACTCTTGATGCGTGGCATAAAGCTGCGGGCGAGGTAAAATATGATGCTTACTTTAATGTATTGGCAGACGATGCAATCTACATCGGAACCGATGCAACCGAAAATTGGACCAAAAAAGAATTTGCTATCTGGGCAAAACCTTTTTTCGATAAAGGAACAACTTGGAATTTTAAAGCTTTAGAACGTCATATCTTTTTTGATAAATCGGGTAAAATAGCTTGGTTTGACGAATTGCTAGACACACAAATGAAAATCTGTCGTGGTTCTGGAGTTTTGGTTAAAGTAGGCAACGAATGGAAAATTCAGCATTATGTTTTATCAATGACAATTCCGAATGACGAAGTTGATGCTGTAACCAAGATAAAAGCGCCAATTGAAGATGCTTTAATTGCAAAACTTCAAAAGAAATAAAACATTTTACGCTTTTCTTATTATAAACGTAACTTTTTGAGCACATTAAGAGCACTGTTAGCAGATTAATTTTAATTAATTCGGCAAAAACAGTGCTTTTTTGTAACTTTAGAATAAGATACTGTCAAAAAAACATGCTGTATTTTACAAAATCGATCAAAATAAAAGCCACACCTCTATTTTAACAGCCTTAAAAACAAGAATATTTATTTTTTTCTAACTTTGACCCCAAAAAAAACAGGGTTAAACAAAGTATTTTAAAAATGAAAATAGAAAAACGCTGGATTATATCCTTTATTATGATCAGTGTCGTGTGTACGATAGGTGCATTTTGGCCAACAGTTACAGAAAATAATTATGTTTTATCAGAATTCGGAACTACAGATCATATCGTTCCTGCCGATGTTGCTTGGATGCTTACTTCAAGCTGTCTGGTTTTAATCATGACTCCGGGATTGTCTTTCTTTTATGGCGGAATGGTTGGCAAGAAAAACGTTATTTCGACCATGCTTCAAAGTTTTATCTGCTTAGGCGTCGTTACTCTTTTATGGGTTGTAGTGGCATTTAGTTTGGCTTTTGGAGAACCGGTTGGTTTTGGTTCTGGAGATCATTTTTATAGCTTTTTCGGAAATCCGACGACTTTTGCTTTTATGGATTATGTTGGCGTTCTGCCTCATAAACAATTGGCCAATACGATTCCGTTTATGCTTTTTGCTTTGTTTCAGATGAAATTTGCCATCATTTGTCCTGCAATTATCACAGGTTCATTTGCAGAGCGCGTTCGTTTTATCTCTTATTTAGTATTCATTAGTTTATTCACGATATTCATTTATGCTCCTTTATGCCACGCGGTTTGGTATCCGACGGGTGTTTTAGGAAGCTATTTTGGAGTTAAAGATTTTGCAGGAGGAACTGTGGTGCACATGAGTTCTGGTTTTGCAGCTTTGGCAGGAGTTCTGGTTTTAGGAAAAAGAAAAAACAGCCAGCATATTCCAACCAATATTCCATTTGTGTTATTAGGAACGGGAATGCTTTGGTTCGGCTGGTTCGGATTCAACGCTGGATCTGCTCTTGCTGCCAACGGAACTGCTGCAATGGCTTTTGCTACAACGACAACTTCATCGGCTGCAGCGATGTTAACTTGGATTTTCTTTGATAGAATGAACGGAAGAAAAGTTTCTGCTCTGGGAGCATGTATTGGAGCTGTTGTGGGGCTTGTTGCCATTACACCTGCTGCAGGATTTGTTTCTGTACCAGAAAGTATGTTCTTCGGTTTTATTACGGCTTTGGTTTCTAATACAGCTGTAAACTGTAAATATTCTAAAAAATTCGACGATACGCTTGATGTTTTTGCTTGTCACGGTGTTGGCGGAATTATGGGAATGATTCTAACTGCCATTTTCGCTCACGGCGAAGACGCAAGTTTACTTCACGGCGGATGGAATGTTTTCGGACATCACATGATGGCGTTGGTTTTAGTTTCGATCTTTACTTTCTTCGGAGCTTATTTCTTGTTCAAAGTAACCAATTTCATTATTCCGCTGAGAGTTTCAGAAGAATCAGAACACATCGGATTGGATTTGTCTCAACATGATGAATCTCTTGATCCAAAATTAAAACCAATTACAGAACCTCATTACGGTTAAAAAATATTTTTTTCCGCCACGAATTCACAAATTATTTTTAAAATAAAATTCGTGAATTCGTGGCGGAAAACTTTTTAAACCTAATTACGCTATTTTCATTCGTTTATATTCCTTAATTTTGCCGAAAATTTTTGTAAAAGTGGGAAGTAAAAATAAACTAAAAAGATTCAGAGAAAACGAAACATTTCAAAACGTTTTTCAACCAACCAGAGAAGAAGTTGTAGGCGATTTAATGCCTTTAAAAGGAAAATGGAATTCTGATTTCTTTAAAAATGATAATCCATTAGTTTTAGAATTAGGATGCGGAAAGGGAGAATATTCTGTTGGATTAGCAGAGAAATACCCAAACAAAAATTTTATCGGAATTGACATTAAAGGTGCGCGTTTCTGGCGTGGTGCTAAAACTGCTGTAGAAAACGGTCTTCATAATGTAGCTTTCGTTCGCACGCAAATCGAATTGATCAATCATATTTTTGCTGAAGGCGAAGTTGACGAAATCTGGATTACTTTCCCAGATCCGCAAATCAAATACAAAAGAACCAAACATAGAATGACGAATTCTGAGTTTTTGAAATTGTACAAAAAAATCTTGAAAAAAGACGGTGTCGTAAACCTAAAAACCGATAGCGAATTTATGCACGGTTATACACTTGGATTGCTTCATGGCGAAGGTCACGAGGTTTTGTATGCCAACCATAACGTATATAAAAACGAAGGAAGTCCTGAAGTTGTGACTTCTATCCAGACTTTTTACGAAAAACAATATTTAGAAATTAATAAGGCAATTACGTATATTCGTTTCAAAATTAAAGACTAACTTTAATTTTGAAACCTTTATCTAACCCATTTAGTAGCTAAATGACCTACCTTACTCCTTTACTTTCGGGCTTTATTGCCGCTGCCATTGGAACTATTCCGCCAGGATTGCTCAATATGACGGCTGCCAAAATAAAAATGAAAGAAGGAAAAAAGAATGCTTTGTCGTTTGTAATTGGTGCGGTTTTAATTATTTTTTTTCAGGCTTACATTGCGGTACTGTTTGCTCGTGTGATAGACAATCGCCCAGATGTTGTAATATTATTGCGTGAAGCTGGTTTTATCATTTTTTCGATCTTAACCATTTATTTTTTCTTTTTTGCAAAAGATCCAATAGCAAAGAAAAAAACGAAACTAAAGAAAACCAGCAAAAAAAGCAGTTTCTTTCTCGGAATGCTGCTTTCGGGATTAAACTTCTTTCCTATCCCGTATTATGTTGTAATAAGTGTAACGCTTGCTTCATATCATCTTTTCGTATTCGAAAACACTATTATTCTAACCTTTGTATTGGGCTCGGTTCTTGGAGCTTTTGCAATTTTATATAGTTATATTGCTTTCTTTGGAAAAATAGAAAAGAAAACCGATTATTTCATGCGAAACATGAATACCATTATCGGAACTATCACAGGATTGGTTGCACTTGCAACACTTTTTAATATCTTGAATTACTACTTCGGATAAATAAAACTAACGATTAAGAGATTAAGAAAAATTAAGTTTTTATTTTTATTAACTTCATATCGGAATGGTAAAAATATTTTAAAATGACTGAAGAAAATTTTTTCGAAAGAGTGTATGTAATCGTCAGACAAATCCCATTTGGAAAAGTTACTTCTTATGGCGCTATTGCAAAAGCTTTAGGTGCTGCCCGCTCAGCAAGAATGGTGGGCTGGGCAATGAATGCCTGCCATAATATGGACGATGTTCCTGCGCACCGAGTTGTAAACCAAAAAGGACTACTAACAGGAAAGCATCATTTTGACGGAACCAATTTAATGCAGCAGCTTTTAGAAAACGAAGGAATAAAAGTAGTCAACAATCAGATTGTAGATTTTGAAAAACACTTTTGGAAACCAGAAGTTGAGATTTAAAAAACAGTCATAAATCATCTGTCAGGCTGAGCGGAGTCGAAGCCCACTCATGTAATAAGCCCTTCGACTTCGCTCAGGGTGACAAAGGTAGTTTCACATCATTATTTTCAGATCAAGCAAATCACAAAACTCGTTTTATCTTCGTCGGTTTGATAGCTTAGATAACCTCCATGGGCTTCTATAATATTTTTAGAAAGCGTTAATCCAATTCCTGCACCATCTTTTCTAGTCGTGAAAAACGGAAGAAAAACTTTATCTCGAATCTCAGCATCAACCCCTTTTCCATTATCGGCAATCACAATAAAAAAGCGATTGTTTTCAGTATAACTCGAAATTAGCAGTTTCTTTTCTGTTTTTTCTTTTAATGCATGAATACTATTGGTAATCAAATTGATAATTACTTGTTCCATTTGATTTTTATCAATCATAATAGAACGTGAACTGTGTATTTCATTTATCAATTCGATTCCTTCGTCTTTCAAGATCGGACTCATAATTCGTAAACAATCTTCAAATAAAGCATTAATTGGCGTCATTTGCTTGTTTGGCGTTGGCAGCATTGCCAGCTTACGATAATTCTCTACAAAAAACTGTAAATGATCACTTCTATTGATAATAGTCGAAATACTGCTTTTGATGTCTTCAAAATCATCTTCTTCTAATTCTTCCTGATCTACAATATGAAGCAAATTCTGCGAAAGCGCACGAATCGGCGTTAAAGAATTCATTAATTCATGCGAAATAATCTTCATTAAATTAATCCATGCTTCTTTTTCTTTTTTCTCGATTACACGCTGAATGCTATCCAGTAAAATGATAAAATACTCTTTATTATACGTTTGAGTATGCGAAGTCTGAAGCATAAAAGTCTGAAGGTCTTGATCTTCAATTTTGATAGAAATGGCAGTCTTAAGTTCTGTAAAACCAACCTTTTCAATTTCATTGCATAAACTCGGAAGATAGTTTTTAAGATATTGCCAATGGCTTACTTTTGGCACTTTGAAGAGATTTGAAAAACAGTCATTCATTATAAAAACAGACCAAGAATCGTTTTCTTTCTCTAAAATTAAGGCTGCAGTATCTATACTGTTCAAAATCGAACGATAGATTATTTCTTTGGAAGTCTGTTCTTGTCTCTGGGTTTTTAGTGTATCGTACAACAGATACAAACTATTGAAATTATCTCTTTTATGCTCTTCCGGAAAATGGGCAGAAAAGTCATCATGCAAAATTGAGTGTATGGTTTTATCATAAAACAACAACTGATTTTTGACGAAAAAATACATTTCGAAAAGAAAAATCAAAACGAAAACTCCAGCCAAAATACCATTGAATCGAAATCCTTTATAAAACAATAATGCGCTGGCAAGGAAGAGTACCATGACAAACACGACTCTCAGAAACAAGGCATTATAAAACTTCCAATTCTTCATTATTTTTTTGAATTGCCTCCAGCTTTAGCTGGAGAGATATATTATTTACAGAAATAGGCTTTAGCCAAAACGCGTAAGTTTGGCTAAAGCCCCAATCTTATCTCAAAATAACATCCAGCTAAAGCTGGACGCTACTCATTTTCTTTAATTTTTTAAATCGTATTTTTCAATCCTTCTATAAAGTGCAGCGCGCGACAATCCTAATTCTTCTGCAGTTTTACTGATGTTCCCGTTGTGTTTGAACAATGCTTTTTCGATTGCGCCTTTTTCCATTTCTGATAATGGATTTTCATCATTTTCCTGAATCTCTTCAAAGTCCAAAATATCCAAATCCATTACAGAAATCGTATTGTTTTCAGCTAAAATCAAAGCGCGTTCGATTTTATTTTCCATTTCGCGGACGTTTCCTTTCCACGGATATTTTTCCAGATATGATGCCGCATTATCCTCAAAACGCCAGTTTTCCTGATTATATTTTTCGGCAATCTGCTCCAAAATAAAGTTTGCCATTGGCACAATATCATCTTTTCTTTCACGAAGAGACGGAAGATTTATTTCCATTGTATTTATTCTGTACAATAAATCTTCACGGAACGTTTTATTCTTTACCTCATTTTTTATATCACTGTTTGTAGCTGCGATTACACGAACATTTAATGGTCTTGGCTTGCTTTCGCCCAAACGCGTTACGGTTTTGGTTTGCAAAACATGTAATAATTTAGCTTGAAGATGCAGCGGAATATTCCCGATTTCATCTAAAAAAATAGTTCCGTTTGAGGCATTTTCAAAACGGCCAGGAGTATCGATTTTAGCATCTGTAAAAGCTCCTTTGGCATAACCGAAAAGTTCGCTTTCGAATAGATTATCACTTAACGAACCCAAATCTACTTGCACAAAAGGCTGATTTTTCCTTTCTGAATGCTGATGGATAAATTCTGCAAAAACATATTTTCCTGTTCCGTTTTCGCCGAGAATCAAAACATTGGCATCTGTTCGGGCTACTTTTTCAGCAATAGAATACGCTTGTTTTATTTTTGCCGAAGTCCCGACAAAATATTTTTTCTCGGTCTTTTCTAATTTTTCTGAAGTTGTTTTTTTACTGTTTTTTCTGCTTTCGGCAACAGCCTTATCAATAACTTCTAATAGTTTTTCGTTGTTCCAAGGCTTTAGAACATAATCAAAAGCACCAATTTTAATCCCTTCTACAGCAGTTTCTATTTTACCAAAAGCGGTCATTAAAATCACAATAGTTTGTGGAGAAAGCTCTTTGATTTCTTTCAGCCAATGAATTCCTTCGCGCCCGTCTTCAAAACCAATTCGGTAATTCATATCCAGCAAAACCACATTTATTTCATTTTCGCTTAAAATTGAAATGATTTTTTTGGGACTATTGGTTGTAAAAATGGTTTCGAAATGCTTTTTAAGAATCATTTTTGCAGAAAAAAGAATTTCTTCCTGATCGTCGACAACTAATATTTGGGCTAGTTTTTTTCTCATGTGGTCTTTTTTCTGTCCGCTTCCGAACGGTCAACTGTTCATTATCGGACACTGCTTTTTTGAAGCGCTTTTTAAAGCTTCTTTAAAATCAACACTTTACAAATAATAAATTTTATGGCACAGTATTTACCTATTGATTATCAGTAAAATAAATTATAAAATGGACACGATAATTCCTCGTAAAAATAAAAAATTTAGATATTTCGCAATAGCAATTGCTGTTTTTTTAGTTTTGCTTACCATCTCGGTTTTTGCTTTTAACACTAAAAGAACTTTAAATGTAAAAGCAGACGAATTGGTAATTCAAAAAGCAGAAAAAGCCTTTTTTGAAGATTTCGTAGTTTTTCAAGCAAAAGTAGAACCTTTGAATGTGATGCTGGTAAACGTTACCGAAGGCGGTTCTGTAAAAGAGATTTTTGTAGAAAATGGCGCAATGGTTACCAAAGGGCAATCGCTAGCTCGTTTGTACAATCCGAACACAGAATTGAATTATCTGACTCAGGAAACTGCTATTATTGAACAAATCAACAATTTGAATACGGGGAAATTAAACATCAGAAATCAGGAATTAAACTTAAATAAAGATTTAGTTTTAATTGAACATGATTACAACGATGCCAAAAGATTGTACGATATGAATGCAAAGCTGTACGAGAAAGATGTAATTTCTAAAAATGACTGGAACACCTTTAAGGAAAGCCTTCGTTTTCAGGAAGAACGTAAAAGAACAATTCAGCAGAGCATTCAAAAAGAGAAACAAAGCAATCAGGTTCAAATTTCTCAAATAAACCGTTCGATCCAGACTATGGAAAAAAGTTTGGATATTCTTAGAAATAACAAAAAGAACTTTTTAATCACAGCACCAGAAACAGGACGATTGACTTCTTTTGAACCTGTTTTAGGAAAAACTTTTCAGGCAGGTGCGAGCATCGGAAAAATAGACTCTAATAAAGGATACAAATTGACTGCTGAAGTAGATGAATTTTATCTGGAAAAACTTAGAGAAGGATTAAAAGGACAAGTAGAATTTAAAGGCAAAAATCTTGAAGTCATCGTGACTAAAGTGATTCCTGAGGTTAAAGGCGGACGTTTTACTGTAGAGTTGGCTTTCGTTTCTAAAGAAAATATCGTGCTTCAGGATGGACTTAGCTTTGGGGTAAAATTGATTTTATCTGAAAAGAATAAAACTTTAGTGATCCCGAGAGGTGCTTTTAATCAGGAAGCAGCCGGAAAATGGATTTTTGTAGTAAACGGAAACAAAGCCGTGAGAAGAAACATCAAATTAGGACGCGAAAATCCTTCTTATTACGAAGTTTTAGAAGGCTTAAAAGAAGGCGAATCTGTAGTCACTTCTTCTTATACCGATTACAAAGACATCGAAGAGCTTTCTCTTGAGTCGCAGTCGCAGTAGATAGTCTCAGTTTTACAATTTACAATTATAAAAGATCAATCATCAATCAAAAAACGATTTTAATAACATTTCAAAACCTTAAAAATTATGATCACAATTCAGAATTTAACCAAAGTTTTTAGAACAGAAGAAATAGAAACTGCTGCTTTGAGCGGTATCAATTTAGAAATAAAAAAAGGAGATTTTTTAACTATCATGGGGCCTTCGGGATGTGGAAAATCGACTTTATTAAATATAATCGGTCTTCTTGACGGCGCTAGCGGCGGAAGCTACAAATTACTAGATCAAGAAATGATCGGGCTTAAAGAAAAAGGAAGAGCGCAGGTGAGAAAAGAAAACATTGGTTTCATTTTTCAGAATTTCAACCTAATCGATGAGCTTTCTGTTTATGATAATATCGAATTGCCTTTGCTTTACAATAATGTAAAAGCTTCTGAAAGAAAACAAAAAATTGAAGCTATTGCTGAAAAATTAAATATCTCTCATCGTTTAAAACATTTCCCGCAACAGCTTTCTGGAGGTCAGCAGCAGAGAGTTGCGGTTGCAAGAGCTTTGGTAAACGATCCGAAAATTATTTTGGCCGATGAGCCAACAGGAAACTTAGACAGTAAAAACGGTAATGAGGTAATGGAACTTTTAACCGATCTACACGCTAAAGGCGCTACCATTTTGATGGTTACCCACTCTGATTATGACGCTTCTTTTTCGCAGAGAACCATTCATATGAAAGACGGAGTTATATTTTCTGAAAAGTTAAATCAACGAAATGTTGATGTTTTTATGGACGCTAAATAATAAAGTGATGATTAAAATTATTGTTACTGCACTTGTGGTTCTGGTAGAACTAGTGTGCAAAATATTTACTATGATATAAACCGAAAGGTTTACCAAAACAGCCATATCAACTATAAAAAATATACATCAAAATGATTTTTAACTGGTTTAAAATATTTATATATCATTTAAAGCAAAGCAAACTGTTTTCGCTTTTAAATGTGCTCGGATTAAGCATCGGGATCGCTTCTGTTATTTTTGCGATTTTATATTGGAATAACGAACATTCTTACGACCAATGGAATCCTGGAAAAGAGAATACGTATATGGTTCTCAACAGAATAAGTTCTGGAGACACTTGGGGCTCTAACTCTATTCCGTTTGGAGAAACTTGTAAAGCCACAATTCCCGAAATTGAAAACATCTGTTTTTTTCACACTTGGTACGATCAAGATATCATTAAATATCAAGATCAAAAACTGATGACTAAAGACATCACTATGAGTGATGAAAATTTCTTCGATTTTTTTCCTTTTGAAATTGTAAAAGGTGCAAAAACCAATATTTTAAAAGAAAAAAATAGCGTTGCTATCTCTGACGAACAAGCCAAACTACTTTTTAAAAACGAAGATCCTATTGGCAAATCTATCTCTTACGGCAATAAAAATTATACTATAAAATCGGTTTACCGCATTATTAAGCCTTCATCTATAGAACCTTCTTATGTTTTTAGTGGCGTAAAAAGAGAAAACGACTTAAATCAATGGGGAAATTTTAATTATGGTTTATTAATTAAAATCAAAAAAGATGTTGCTGTCGCCTCTGTTTTAAAGAAAATGCAGAATGTTTATTTTGTAAACAGAACAGTAAAAGATGCCAAAGAAAGTGGGATGACAGTTGAGCAGTATGTAAAAGAAAATGGCGAAGTAAAAGTCATTTTAGATCAATTAAAAACATCTCGTCTGTACGGAACCAAAAGTTCTGCCGGACAAAATTATCCTGAAGGAGTTGGCAATCTAAAACTGCTTTATATCATGAGCGGTTTATCTATTTTGATTCTAGTTTTATCATTGGTAAACTACATCAATTTGGCAACAGCATCGGCAATAAAGCGTGCAAAAGAAGTCGGTGTACGCAAAATTGTGGGCGCTACAAAAAACCAGATTATTACTCAGTTTATTTTTGAAACTGCTATAATTGTTACGCTGGCTATTTTATTTGCTTTAGCAATTGTGGAGCTTTCCTTGCCTTACTACAATAATTTCTTGAACAAAACACTGACCATGAATGGCAGTGAGTTTTACCTGCAGCTTATTTTAATATTTGGATTAGTAATCATTTTTGCGGGTATTTTCCCTGCCATTTATATTGCAAATTTCGAAACTTTAAAAGTTTTGAAAGGGAATTTCTCAAGAAGCAAAAGTGGTATTTGGATTCGTAATTCGATGCTTATTTTTCAATTCGGAATCGCTGCCTTCTTTATCATTGGAGCACTAATTGTAAATTCTCAAGTGAAGTATATGATGGAGAAAGATTTGGGCTTTAGCGGTGATCAGGTACTTTCGGTTCCTTACTACACTTTAGACAGAAACAAAAGAACTGATGAATATTTAGTCGCCAAACAAGAAATTAAAAAAATTCCTGGCGTTGTAGACATTTCTACGTTTGCAGGGGTTTTCGGAACAACAAGCGGTTCAAGTTCAGGATTTAAACATAATGGCATTTTTGTACAGCCAAAAAACATCGAAATGGATTTTGGTTTCCTTGACTTGATGAAAATAAAAATAGTCAAAGGACGAGATTTATCTCCTCAATTTGCTTCAGATACTATAAGTAGTATGCTTATGAACGAAACGCTGGTTAAAGCTCTTAACCTGAAAGACCCGATTAATACAGTTATAACTTCTGGATGGAGCATAAACGGCAGCGATAATTTAAAATTTAAGATTGTTGGAGTTGTGAAAGATTTCAATCTAACTGGATTGCAAAATAAAATTCCGCCAATGGTTTTTATTAATCTTAAAACTTTAAAGTGGAATAATTTTAATAATGTACTTATAAAGGTATCTCCAAATAATTTAACAGAAACGTTAGAAAATTTGAAATTGTATTGGGAGAAAAATGTAAACCCAGACTATCCATTTGAATATGAATTTGTTAATAAAGGATTTGCAAAAACATATCAAGAACAAATAAAACAAAAAAATCTATTTTTTATTCTAAATTTAGTTGTGATTATAATTGCTATATTTGGATTGTTTGCTTTGGCATCATTTTCGATGGAGAGAAGACTGAAAGAAATCGCCATTCGAAAAACATTAGGAGCCGAAACAGATATACTCCTAAAAGAATTATCGAAACAATATATTGTTTTCTGTTTAATAGGATTTGGAATCGGAATTATTCCTGCTTATGTCTTATTACAGAAATGGCTTGAGGATTTCGCTTTTAGAATTGGAATATCATCAATTCCGTTCCTAATCGCCTTGATTTCTCTTTTGCTCTTAACTTTAATAATTGTTTTAACAAAAGCGTTTCAGGTCACCAAAATCGATGTATTAAAATATTTAAAATACGAATAAGCTTGTAGACCATTTTTTTTTAAAGAAGCCCGACAGATTTCAGTAAAATCCGTCGGGCTTTTATGTTTAATCTCTCATTGTTACAGCGTCATTATAAATCAGCTTGTCCAAACTTTGGTCGCGATCATATACGTCTGGAAAAAAATTTACTTCTCCATTGTCCTGAACCCAACAGGTAAAATAACCTATATAAACCGGAATTTTACGTTTGAGCATACAGGTTGTTTCTTTTTCGCCGCTCATAGCGCTTTCAATTTTATCTACTGGCCAATCAGGATCGTCTTTCAAAATATGCAATGCAAGCTGTTTGGCTTCTTTTACATTTATGCAACCATGGCTAAAAGTACGTTTTTCAAATTCAAATAAGCTTTTTGCAGGCGTATCATGCATATAAATATCATTCGGATTCGGGAACATAAATTTTACTAATCCCAGAGAATTTTTTGGTCCTGGTTTTTGTCGTACTTTCCCACCATTCCATTCCATATTATGATCTGCCAAATAATTTTTATCATTTGCGATCTGGAGTTTTAATTCATTTTGAATAATACTTGTTGGCACGTACCAATATGGACTAAACACAATCCGATCCATATTTCCGCTAAAAATTACTGTTTCACTAAGCCTGTTGCCAACAAAAATATCCGAAACGAGATCATACTTTCCGTCCTTAACATAAAACAGTCTGAATGATGGAATATTAACCATAACATACTCTTCAGCTTTGGCCAATTTGGTAGGAATCCATCTGCATCTTTCCATATTCAACATAATGGTTCTGATTCTTTTACCGATTGGCTCATTCATTTGGTTGATAATATCTCTCGTTAGGGCATAATTAATTTTTAAATTATATCTTTTTTTATAATTCAAAACTCCCGCCATTAATTCTTCATCATAAATATCACTTCCAGAATCTCGTTTTAGATCTCCTACTACATATAAGCGATTTCTAATTTGTTTTATGGCAATAGCTGTGTCATCTGGTCTTAAATCCTTAAAATTAGCACTGTCAATTGTAATTTTCTGCCAAAGATTATCGGTTTCGATTTTACGATATTTTTTCAATGCATCTTTCAGTTTGTAATATTGGCTGAATAAAAGATTATCATCTTTATCTAATCGATCTGTATCAACCATCAATGAATCCAGAATGTGAGCATACGAAATAGATTTTGCAGGCAAGTACCATCCTATTTTTTTTAATGTCGCAGGATCAACTCCAGAATACACATTGCTTGCATAAAATACGTACATACTGGTTAACAGTAATTCGGTGTCCAGCTGCGATGGTTTATTGGAAGTGCTTTCATTAAAAGCCTCATCTATCTGTTCTTTGTAAGGCATTTTATCTTCAATTCCTTGATCTTTCAGAACATTTACTTTCTGATACAATAATGATCCAAATTCGGTAATGCTTTTATCATCATACCAAATAGATTTATACTGTTTGGTTTTATAAATATCCTCAACATCTTTCTGATACTTTTTAAGCTTAGGATATTTTTTAAAAAAGGCATTAATTGATGCTGCATCGATAGTAATAATCGAAACAGTTTTTCGATTTGTTAAGTCAGCTCTGCTTTTGGCATTGTTAGATAATGAATTAAATGAAAATGCAAAAAAACTGACTGTAATAATAATTAAAGAAAAAGTAAAATTTCGCATATTTTTAAAGTTTTAAATTGGTAGAAACAACTTTTAAAAAAAATACCGAAAACCCAATAAATTACTCAAAAACCTTAGTCTTCACATATTTTTTTCATGTCTGGCAATCATCGATTTGGGCTATCAAATATAGCGAAGTTTTGTGAGAATTTTATTTAATTGGAAGAAAAACTTACGCAAAAAATATTCGTTTAAATTGGAAATACTTTTCTCCCAACATTAAATCGATGAATCATTCTTGATTATGATTTTCAATACAAAATACTTTTAAATAATTTTGAATAATCTCAATATCAATAATTACAATTCAAAAACGCTTAATTTCCGAACTTAATCTGTTATCTTTGCACCCTGAAATCAGTTTAAATAAATATAATCTTATAAGATTGATTTTGGAGAATAAAAAAATAGCCCATTACAATGAAACTAGATAGAAAAGAAATTCTAAAAGCTTTAGAGACTATCACTATTGCTGGAGAAGGAAAAAATATGGTTGAAAGCGGTGCCGTAACCAATGTGATCACGTTTGGAGACGAAGCTGTTGTAGACCTTGTATTGCATACACCTGCTATGCACATCAAAAAAAGAGCAGAAGATGATATTAGAAAAACAATCCACGATTTAATATCACCTGACGCGAAAGTAAAAGTAAACATTAAAGTTGAAGCTCCAGAAAAACCGGAAATTAAAGGCCGTGCTATTCCTGGAATCAAAAATATTATTGCAGTTGCTTCTGGCAAAGGAGGAGTAGGAAAATCTACTGTAACTGCAAACTTAGCTGTTACACTTGCAAAAATGGGCTTTAAGGTTGGTGTTTTAGATGCTGATATTTATGGTCCTTCAATGCCAATTATGTTTGATGTTGAGAACGAAAAACCAATTTCTGTAACAGTTGACGGAAAATCAAAAATGAAACCTATTGAAAGCTATGAAATCAAAATGCTTTCAATCGGATTTTTTACGGCGCCAAGCCAAGCTGTAATCTGGAGAGGGCCAATGGCCGCAAAAGCATTAAACCAAATGATTTTTGATGCAGATTGGGGAGAATTAGATTTTATGCTTCTTGATTTGCCTCCTGGAACTGGTGATATCCACCTTTCTATAATGCAATCGCTTCCAATTACAGGAGCTGTTGTAGTAAGTACTCCACAAGCAGTTGCACTTGCAGATGCTAAAAAAGGAGTAGCTATGTTTATGCAAGACAACATCAACGTTCCAGTTTTAGGAATTATTGAAAATATGGCATATTTTACACCAGAAGAATTGCCAGAAAACAAATATTACATCTTTGGACAAGAAGGTGCTAAAAACCTTGCTGAAGATTTAGGCGTTCCATTTTTAGGAGAAGTTCCTATTGTACAATCTATTCGCGAAGCAGGAGATTACGGTCGTCCTGCAGCATTGCAGACCGCCTCTCCAATAGAAAAAGTGTTCGAAGGAATTACTAGAAATGTTGTACAAGAAACAGTAAACAGAAACGAAAGCTTGCCTGCAACAGAAGCTATCAAGATTACAACAATGGCAGGCTGTTCTGCAGTTAAAAAGAATTAGATAATTGAGATAATGAGATAATTAGCTAATTTTAAAGAATTTTCTAATTGGCACATTTTCTAATTGACACATTAATATTATGACAACAGAAGAAATAACAAGCAATGTTTTATTGGCCTTAGACGAGATAAGACCATTCTTAAAATCGGACGGTGGAGATATTTCATTAATCTCTATTGAAGACGACAAACATGTTAAAGTTCGTTTGGAAGGAGCTTGCATTAGCTGCAGTGTTAATCAAATGACACTGAAAGCAGGTGTTGAAACCACTATAAAAAAATATGCGCCACAAATAGAAACTGTGGTAAATGTAATGTAACAAATCGTAGTTTTTCCTCAAAATTAAAGCATCATAGTTTAACAAGAATAGTAAGTGTTTTGTTATTTAATTAAAGAAATAATAAAATAACACCGAAAAAAGGATACTTTTTGCCACATTCACAAAAAACAATACAAAGTTTTAAGAGTTTCTGTTAAGGAATTGTTACATTTTTAACTTAAATTTGTCAGCATAACCCTTAAATCTTAAACTATGAGAAACTTTTACGCTCTTTTTTTATTATTTTTTGTAAGCGCTGTAAATGCACAACAGGGCCAAACACTTTTTGCTGATAAAGCTTGGGTAAATGAATCAGAAGAATGGTCAGATTTCCAGTATTCAGGCCAAATCATTTTTTCTACAAATGGAAAAACTGAAGAAGGTGCTTTAAGAATTGGAAATTATGATTTCCTATATGACCTTTGTGATGGAAAGGCAAAATTCTCAAATAAAGCAACATATAGCTCAGCCGATTTTTCGCATCCGAGAAAACTTAGTGCGCAAACTGATAAACAAGGAATTTTAAACTCTACTTATGAAGGGACCTTAATATTCCAATCTGACAAAGATTACTATTCTGTCATCTCTCTAGTAACAATACTAGAAAAAGGAGGCAACATTATTGGCGTAAAAATGCGCATTAAAGACAATAGTAGAAAAGAATATGCTTTTAGCTTAAAAGAGAAAAGTTAAAATTAATAGAGAATTTGAACACGTTTTTCAAATTCTACACAAAATTCCAATAATTAAAATGGATGTATTAATAAAGATTAAAGATCGTGAAGGAGTTGTACATGAGCTACAAGCTCCAACCGATATGGCAATGAATATAATGGAGTTATGCAAAGCATACGAACTTCCTGTTGAAGGAACCTGTGGAGGAATGGCAATGTGCGCTTCTTGCCAGTGTTATGTTCTAAATGATGTTGCATTACCAGAAATGGGTGACGATGAAGAAGCCATGCTTTCGGAAGCATTTTATGTAAAATCTAATAGTCGTTTAGGCTGCCAGATTCCAATTACTGAAGACTTAGAAGGCTTGGAATTAGAATTGGCACCAGAATACTAAATAATAGAAAAGCGAGAATTTTTTGGTTCTCGCTTTTTTTGTTTATGAATATTCTTTAATCAAATTATCCAAAGAAAACTCTTTTAATAATTTATCTAAATATTTACCTCTACTGCTTGTTTCACGTTGATAGGGCGCAAACAAACTTGTTGATTTGTTGAATTCTTCATTAAGCTCTTGTAATTCTATTTTTTCATCGTTTGTTAAAAAATTAGATTTCTTTTCTATGAAATTTAAAATTCTTTTTATTGCTATTTCTTTATCGATAATTGCTTCTTCATTATTATTTAAAGTACATATTCCGTAGACGCCTTTCAAAAAATAATTCCATTCTTCTTCTAATGCATTTTGTATTTTTCCATTGTCGATGTTATCATTTCCATCAAAAACATTTCCGTATGCAAAGGCTTTGTAAGCATGATTTTTCAGATTTGACAGTAAATTTTCTATAAATTCAGATTTGAATTTTTCAGGATTTATATTCTTGGCATTATTTTCAATAAGCTGTAAAACACTTGGGTGAAAATACCTCCTTTCAATACTAACTTTATGAGTATCACTTAAGGAAGAAGTGATTGTAATATCTGAATTTATAACATAAGAAGGCTCGGAAACAAGTTTATTTTCAATTAATTCATTCAGCTTGTCTGAAGAGATATTTGCCATTTTAGTTACTTCTTCAAACACTATTTAATTTTCTACGATGTATTTTAGATTTTGATCCATTTTTAATTTTTTGTTTGATGAAATTAGGGTTTTATTTCCATTTCCAATCTAACTCTGATATAAAATCAATTTTCAAGTTTTCAGCAATTGATTTTAGTTTATTTCGCAATTTTTCAGCATCTTCTATTTTATCTTTTGGAATCATTAAACTTTCACCCGTTTTGAAAGCAATGAAAAAATAATCTTTGATTTCGCTTATATTTTTGAAATTAGAAAAGTTAACGCTTGAAATTCCTACTCCCCCTGTTAATATATCCAAAACTTCTTCATTAAATAATACTTTTATATTAATACCTATTCTATTTTTAAAATTTTCGTTTACATATTTCTTTCAAAAAAATTGATGCCTTTTTTTAAAATATAATGGGAAAAAGAAAAAAAATACAACACTAGCACTTCCAAAGCAATACCCTTCAAATTTATTTTTATTAATATAAAGCCCTAATCCTATCATAAACAATGATAAAATTATAAGTAGTTTAGTTTTCTTCCTTTGTTTCTTGACGAATTCACTTTTTGAAGCAAGATATAATTGTTGCTGTAAATAATCGTTTTCTGTTAGGCTGTATATTAATTCCATGAATTTAATTTAAATTGTGCTAAAATTTCTATTATCCTTTATACTTAAAATATACAACAGCATTCTTCTGTTCATCTGAGGTTATTTTAATTTCATACTTTTTATCTCCAGCTTTTATTTTCATAAGTGATGTATTTGGCGGAATATCTCCTAAATTTTCTGCGACTAGGATTACTTCATGAAAATTGTTATAATCATCCATTTCTAGATTTATAAGTAAAGGCTTCTTTGTAAGCTCTTCCTTCACAAGGACTGGCTCTTTATCTACATAAACTGAAACAATATCGTGATCAATCTGTCCATAATCGTAAATGCTTATTTCAACTTGTTTGCTATTTACTTTGATAGTTTTAAGTGTCTCGTTTTTTCTTGTTTTTATGTCAATTGGAACTGCTTTACTATCTGATATAAAAATGGGTCTTAATGAAGCAATTCCAGATTTTTCAAAATTCAAAAAAAACGGAGCAGATGCACTTGAAACTTGTGAAAGTGAATTTTTGTTTATAAAAAAAGATTGTGAAGGAGTAAGAGTCTCACTTTCTCTTGTTAATCTTATAGACATAATATTTTCATAACCATCATTGCAACCGTTGCTCGTTGTATCGAAGTCATCCATTTTTCCTTTAAATATAATTCCTGAAATACTTTCTTTTTTATTGTGATATGGCGTATTATAATAAAGCACATAATGAACTGGTAGGCATACTTTTTCCCTATCTAGTATCGTACAGGAAATTTGTTTACAATCTGCAATTTTTATAGCTCCGCTAATATCATTGTAACCTATTCTAAACTTTTTTTCCAGTGAATTAAATTCCTGATCCGAAATATCGAAACTATTACATTCAGAAGATGCTATACTTTTTTTTGTCAATTCTGATCCATAATCGCATCCTGTAGCGAACAAGCTGTAAGTTACTAAAGCCTTTATCGATAAATCCGTTTGAATAATCTGCATCTCAAACTGATTTGTTATAAGTTTTCGCTCAACTGCATGCTCATTAATAGTACCTTTCCAGACACCTGTTAAATTCTGTGCATTGCTACTGATACACAATAATACCATAAGAATAAGTGTGTGAAAAAAATTCATAATTATAACATTTCTAGTTCTTCAAAAAATAATTTACTTTACAATCAAGAATACACTTTCTTAATCCACATACTTAAATATAAATACTGCTTTTTTCTTTATTCTTTCAGAAGTTAAGTCGATCTTTTCATTTAACTTCCCAGCTTTTATATCCATTTCTGCTGTATTAGGTAGAACGGTACCAAGATTTTCCGTTACAAAAATTACCTCACAATTAACCGTTTTATCCATTTCTAATACAATTTCAAATGGATCATCCAAAAGTTCTTTATTAAGAAAGACAGGTTTTCTATCAACATAAATTGAAACTCTATCACGATCTACCCTACTGTAATCAGAAAAATTTAATTTTACTTCCTTCGTATTAACAATTACTTTTTTCACCATTTCATAGTCTTCATCTAGTAAAGTATTAATAATCAATTTTTCTACTTCTTTTTTTCTTTTTTTTATACCTGTTGCAGTAATTCTTGCCTTTATTAAAGAAGATTCAGAAGGAATAATTTTATCAACTTTCTCTAATTTTATATATGCATCAGTATATTTATTTTGATAATCATAATAATTACTGAAATTTTTACGAAAAGTCCTGCCTAATAAATACTGTTTACCTTTATTTTTATACCATTTCAGACTGCATCCAAAACCGTTTTCTGAAAATTGTATTCGGCTTAAATGTTCGCTATTATCTTTTGATTCTGGTATTAAATCACAATCACAATTTACACCATCAATAAAATCATCAAAATCTTGTAATGCTATTATTTTTTCTTTTAAACCTCCTTGATAATCAAAATTCAAAGCCGCTCCAATAGCAGAATCATTTTGAATAATTTGCATTTCGAAAAAGTTTGTTAAAGATCTGCCACGTGAATCTTTTATAGTTCCTCTCCAAACACCAGTGAGGTTTTGCGCCGATATAATATTGAAGAAAAAAATACAGACTGAAATAGATAAAAGCCTCATAATAAATTGAATAATTTTCAAAATTAAATTGAAAAAGAAACTCAAGTAGCCCTTATAAGTTTTAAAAACAACATATTAAGTTATTTCATAAATCTAATACTCGTTCAATTATTATTCTTTATACTTAAAATTAATCACAGCATTCTTCTGTTCATCTGAGGTTATTTTGATTTCGTACTTTTTGTCTCCTGCTTTTATTTTCATTAATGCCGTGTTTGGAGGGATATCTCCAAGGTTTTCTGCTACAAGAATTACTTCGTGAAAGTTATTATAATCGTTCATTTCTAAGTTTACTATTAAAGGCTTTCTAGTCAATTCCTCTTTTACCAAAACTGGCTTTTTATCAACATAGACAGAAATGATATCGTGATCTATCTGACCATAATCTTAAATACTTATTTCAACTTGTTTGCTATTGACTTTAATAGTTTTTAATTTTTCATTTTTTCTGGTTTTAATAACAACCGGAATTTCTTTTTTATCTTGGAGATATACATTTCGCAATGCCAAATTTGATCTTTCATATTTTACAATTTGTGGCTTAGCTACTATAGATGGAATCTTCTGTAATGTGTTTCTCTTTATAAAAAAACTTTGAGAGGAATTAATTGCACCTATTTTTTTAAGTTTAACAATACCTTCAATTCTTTGATAATTAGTAATTGGAAAAAACTTACCTGTTAGAAATTCGTCATTTCCTTTTTTCGACCATTTAAGATTATAATTTATGTAGTTGCAATACTTATGGTTCTCTGACATATTACACCATATATGTTTGTTTTCTGTAAATCGTATATCTTTTGAAGAATACTTTATATTTTCGAAAATTGCACCAGGCATAATAACACATCCACAATCAGAATTATGTGCAAAATTATCGCTTTGAACGGCTATTATTTTGGCTGTCTTTATTACTCCATCACTTTTATACTTATATACAACCAAAGCGTTTAAAGATGATTTTGTTTGCAAAATTTGCATTTCAAAATCATCAATCCATACATTGCCTCTAGAATCAGATAATTCGCCTTTCCAAACTCCACTCAAATTTTGCGAATTGGTTAAGTTGAAAAACATAACAAAAATTGAAATATAAAACTTCATATCAAAGATTTTGAATAATGCATCAAAACTAATTCAACATAAAAATTCAAATAGCCATTATAAGACTTAAAACTATCACATTAAGTCAATTTTAAAAATGTCTTATCATGATATTCTAATATCTTTTAGAGAGCATTAAATAAAAGTCCTAAAATTAATTTTGTCTAATAAATTTTGAATTAAAATGAATAAGACAAAATACTGCTTTAGTTTACTATTTTTATTTACAATATTCGCTTGTGGAAATAAAGACAACACAGTCTATGATAAAGAAACTCAATCAAAAATTGCGAAACCTACCAAATCTGAAAATCAAGTTACAGACAACGAAAGTGTTCCTACAGAAGATTTATGGGAAAACTGGAATCCAAAAATCGAAGCTTATTTCATGAAAAATTTGAAAAACAGTTTAACGCAAAAAGGAATTAAAGACGAAGATGCTTTAAAATTTGCAGAATGTTCAATTTCAAAAATGAAAGAACAAAATCTAAAACCTAAAGCTGTTCGAGATTCTAAAAATGCTGGAAAATTATTATCAATATCGGTTAGCTGTTCACAAAAAATCGAGAAAAAATAGTTTTAAAACCTCTAATAAAAATCTTATCGTATTAGTAATTTGACTTTTACTGGAAATTTAAAAAAAGACTTCAAAATACATTTGCAAAAAAATTAAAAGCCCGGATTTCTAATTTCAAATCTAGGAAAATTAATAAAATTATAAAAAATGAACAAATTTTTAAATTACATCACTATTGCATTAATTGCCGTTTCATTATTTTCATGTAAAAAGAAAAATGAATGGACACCAGAATTTGAAAAAGAGTACAAAGAGGGTTTAAAAGAAGGGATGATGAGACAAGGAAAAGGAATATTATCAGACGAACAGGTAGATTATATTTCAGAATGCACCGTTGAAAAAATGAAAACAAAAGGAATTAATCCTTTAGATTCTAAAAAGCCTGGAATTGTCATAATGATAAAACAACTTGGTAAAGAATGTAGCATAGAATGGATGTCAAAAAATAATTCAAGTTCTGCAACTCGAAAAAGAGAAACTTCTTGGAACCCAAAAAATGAAGAAACGTATAAAGTAATCCTAAAACAATTTTTTATAAAAAATGGAGTAAAAAGCGATGCTGCTACTTATATCGCAGATTGTGCTATTACAAAATTTAAGGAAAAAAATATTAGTCCTGCCGATCTTGAAAAACCTGAAAATGGAGATTTAGTTCAAAAAATTGGAACTATTTGTGGACAAGAATGGACAAAAAAGAAATAATTTTCTTCTTCTAAAATCAAAAAAACCGTAATTACATTCCTGTAATTACGGTTTTCTCTTTATAACAATTTTAATTAATCTCTCAATTATACCAAACCTGCTTTAATTAAGTATTCAGCGATTTGGATTGTGTTTGTTGCCGCTCCTTTTCTTAAGTTATCAGCAACAATCCACATGTTTAATGTATTTGGCTGGCTTTCGTCACGACGAATTCTTCCTACAAAAACATCATTTTTACCTTCTGCATACAATGGCATTGGGTAAGTAAATGTATCTAAATTATCTTGTACCACTACTCCATCAGTATTATGTAAGATTTCACGAACTTCATTTACATTAAAATCATTTGTAAACTCAACGTTTACCGCTTCGCTATGACCTCCAACAACTGGTACACGAACAGCAGTAGCTGTAACTCTAATAGTATTATCGCCTAAGATTTTTTGAGTTTCGCGAACTAATTTCATTTCTTCTTTAGTGTACCCGTTTTCTTCAAAACTATCACAATGTGGAATTGCATTTCTATGAATTGGATATTTGTAAGCCATATCACCTTGAATTCCTGCGTATTCGTTTTCTAATTGTTTTACCGCTTTAACACCAGTTCCTGTGATAGATTGGTAAGTAGAAACAATGATTCTTTTAATGTTGTATTTTTTATGCAAAGGAGCCAAAGTCATTACCATTTGAATAGTAGAGCAGTTTGGGTTTGCAATAATTTTATCTTCTTTAGTTAAAATATCAGCATTGATTTCTGGAACTACCAATTTTTTAGTAGGATCCATTCTCCATGCAGAAGAGTTGTCGATAACAGTTGTTCCAGCAGCAGCAAATTTTGGCGCCCATTCTAATGAAGTATCTCCTCCAGCAGAGAAAACAGCAATATCAGCTTTCATATCAACAGCTGTTTGCAATCCTACTACTTTATATTTGGTTCCTTTGTATTCAATTTCTTTTCCAACTGATCTTTCTGATGCAACAGGAATTAATTCTGTAACAGGAAAATTTCTTTCTGCTAAAACTTTAAGCATTACTTCGCCTACCATTCCAGTAGCGCCTACAACTGCAATTCTCATTTTTATATTTTTAAATAATCAATTAATCTAATTTGTTACGCAAAAGTAAGTATAATAAAAGTCTCCACAAGGCGATTCACAAAAAATAACAAATTGTTACAAAATAAACATTTTGTAAAAAAACCGCCTCTTTAGAAGGCGGTTAAATTAGACTTAGTGTAGCGGTATTATATTTTTATTTATTTTTCAATAAATCTCTAATCTGTGTCAATAATTCTTCTTGAGTTGGTCCAGCTGGAGGCGGCGGTGCAACATCTTTCTTTTTCGCGTGATTCATAGCCTTAATTATCAGAAACAAAACAAAAGCCACAATTATAAAATTAATTACTGCGGATATAAATACTCCGTACTTTACACCTCCAAAAGCAGTTAATTGTTCAATAGTCGATAAATGTGCAGCATCTAAAGCTGGTTTCAACAGCAATGGCGTGATTACATCTTCAATAAATGAGCTGACAATTTTACCAAAAGCAGCTCCAATGATCACCCCGACAGCCAGGTCAACCACGTTGCCTTTCATTGCAAATTCCTTAAATTCTGAAAAAAATCCCATATCGTATCTGTTTATATTTATAATTAAGCAATATCGAAAATACGCATTTTTATTGAAAATTCTTAATGTTATCTAAAAAATACCCTCTTAACACGTTGCGAAATACTCGTCATTATCTCATACGGAATTGTTTTTAAGGCCACTGCCATCTCTATTACTGTTGGACTTTCGCCAAAAATAATTACCGAATCTCCTTCTTTGCAATCAATATGGCTTACATTGACCATCAGCATATCCATGCAGACACTTCCAACGATTTTGGCTTTCTGATTTTTGATTGTTACATAACCTACTTCATTGCCCCATAATCTTGAAATTCCATCTGCATAACCAATCGGAATTGTAGCAATTTTGGTTGTTGCATCGGCCATAAAACGACGTCCGTAACCTACGCTATCGCCTGCAGGAATTGTTCTGATTTGAGAAATTATAGATTTCAGAGTTCCAACATTCTCTAAATATTTTTGTTCTGCAGGATCATTTGAAACTCCGTATAATCCAATTCCTAAACGAACCATATTATATTGCGAATCAGGAAAATTACTAATTCCTGAAGTATTCAAAGTATGTCGGATTGGATTAATGTTTAACTCTGACATTAATTTTGAAGACAGTTTTTCGAACAAAGCAATCTGCTGTCTCACAAAATCAAAATGTTTCGGATCATCGCTTGTCGCCAAATGCGATAAAATACTCTGAACACGAACTGTCGAATTGCCTTTTAAAGTCGCAATCAGTTCATCGATTGTATTGTTTTCAAAACCTAAACGATGCATTCCCGTATCCATCTTGATATGAATCGGATAATCTTTTAAGTTTTTTTCTCGGGCAATTTTCAAAAAGGCATTCAGTCCTTTCAAACTATAAATTTCAGGTTCTAGCTGATACTGAATCATAGATGGAAAACTCGTCGATTCTGGATTCAAAACCATAATTGGCACTTTTATACCACCGTTTTTTAACGATATTCCTTCATCGGCGAAAGCCACGCCCAAATAATCAACTTTATGATGTTCCAAAAGTTTAGCAATTTCTAAACCTCCATTCCCATAACCAAATGCTTTTACCATAACCATCATTTTGACACCTGGCGCCAGTTTTGATTTATAGTAATTAAAATTATGGCTAATGGCATCTAGATTAATTTCTAAAACTGTTTCGTGCGTTTTCTCCTCCAGAAGCGAAACAATTTCTTCAAATTGAAAAGATCTTGCTCCTTTTATCAAAATCGTTTCATTATGAAAATTAAAATTATCGATTGCTGCAATAAAATTGGCTGTATTTTCAAACATGATACTGTTTGGGAACTTAGCTGCAAATGAAGAAATCGTTGGTCCGATCCCAATTATACGGTTTATTTTATTGTCTGAAATTAACTGGGCAACTTTAGAATATAATTCTTCATTTGTAAAGCCGCTCTGAAAAATATCTGATAAAATAACGGTTTTTGAAGCGCCTTTTTTCTTTTGGCTTTCTAAGAAATCCAAAGCAATTTTAAGAGACTGAAAATCCGAACTGTAACTGTCATCAATAATACTGCAATTGTTTATTCCGTTTTTTACTTCCAAACGCATTCGAACTGGATACAGCATCTGAATTCGATTCTGAATCGTTTCCTGATCATAATCAAAATGCAGTAAAACCAATAGACATGAAATCGTATTTTCTATAGAAGCCGAATCGTTAAACGGAATTTCTAAATTGAAAGTTTCATTTTTGAATTGATATTGTATGAAAGTGTGATCGTTTTTATGCTCTCTTTTTTCAATAAAAACATCTGCATTTTTATCTGTAAAACTCCATGAAAAAAGTTTTCGAGGATGCACCATATATTCTGCAGCAAACTGAGTCAGGCACGATTCTACAACATCTGTTTTTTGATAGATGATTATCGGACAGTCTTTAAACAAAAGCAATTTTTCGTCGATCTTCTGCACTAAATTCAAAAACCCTTCATCATGTGCACTTCCGATATTGGTAAGCACGCCTATTGTTGGTTTGATTATTTTTTCAAGGTGAACCATTTCGTTAACTGTCGAAATTCCAGCTTCGAAAATGCCTAAATTATGTTTTTCATTAATCCCAATTACAGAAAGCGGAACTCCAACTTGAGAATTATAGCTTTTTGGACTTCTAATAATATTATAGTCAGGGCTCAACAAGAAATTAAGCCATTCTTTTACAATTGTTTTACCGTTGCTACCTGTTAACCCAATAACTGGGAAATGGAAAAGACTTCTGTAATACGCGGCAAGTTCCTGAAGTGCAAGAAGCGTATTTTCTACCACCAAAAAATTAGCTTTATCAGCATAACCCTCTGGAATATATTGAACAACAAAATTCTGAACGTCATTTTCTATTAAATCGGGAATAAAGGAATGAGCATCGTTGTTAACACCGGCCAGAGCAAAGAATAATGTTTTAGATCCGTTTTGAAGTGAACGGCTATCAATTGAAATATGATCGATTAAAACATCAGCATTTGAGCCAGTCCATTTGGCGTTTAATACTGAAAGCAGGCTTTTTATATTTATGCTCATTTAGAAATTTCTTTTTTTCAAATTTAAAAAAAGGTTTGCCACTAATTTCCCAAATTTTCACAAATTAATGTCGTGCAGATTTAAAAAGATGCATGCAGTTTTTTTTTATTAATTAAATTGGCTTAAATCTGCAGAATCTGCATGAAACACTAAAAAAATTAGTCACAGATTAAAAGATTATCGCTGATTTTAATTCTGAAATCTGCAGCAAAAAAATAATTCGTATGAATTAGTGTAATTCGCGGCAGAAAACATTTATTGAGTATATTTGTTTTTAGACCACAAATTTGCATGTTTTGAAAAAATTACTTCCACTCTTCTCCTATATTTTACATCCGATTTTTATATCGCTATATGCCACTTTGTTTTACTTATTTTACAAAGATGATGTTTTCAGTACGAACGAAAAGTATTTTGTTTTAATTCAGATTTTAGTAATTAATATAGTCGTCCCTGTTTTATTTTATTTACTTCTAAAATCGACTGGACATGTAAAATCGATAATGCTGAGCCAGACATCAGAACGAACCATTCCGCTCATCTTGCAATGTTTTTTATATATTCTATTGGTAAAAAGAAGCATCATAATCACTCGTTACCCAGAGCTTCATTTCTTCTTCCTTGCTGCTTTATTTAGCACTATTTTGGCATTAGTATGCGTGTTATTTAAAACAAAAGCGAGTTTGCACATGGTTGCTATTTCAGGTTTAACGATTTTTGTTATCGGACTAAACATTCATCTTCAGTTGCATAATCCGTATTGGCCAGCTTTGCTTATTTTATTGTCGGGAATTGTAGCTTCTTCCCGTTTAGAAATGAATGCTCATACTTCTAGGGAAATATTAATTGGATTATTTATTGGAATAATGCCGCAACTTTTATTTTTATATCTGTGGTTATAAAATATAAAAAATCAGTCCTGCATTTAAGGTTTTCATATTAATTTTTTCGCCATTCAAAGTGGTCGCTGACTTAAACAAAGGGCTTAAGCTATAATACACATAAAGGTTCCATGTATTGTACCCTGCCGAAATGTAAGGGCCATACTGAAATTTATTAATGTCTGCGTTATTCTTGATTTTATATGTTTTCTCACCATCATTAAGAGTAGAAGCATTCGAAAAAACATAACTCAGTTTTACTCCACCATAAATACGCCAGAATTTAGTGCTTTCGTAAGTCGAATTACGCCATCTAAATTCGATTGGAAGATCTACAGAATATTGCCTATAACGATTGGAAACAAATTCTCCGTAACTGTTAACCCCATATATTATAGATCCCGAGCCGTCTTCAGAAATAGTAAGATTCTGGTAATAATTTTGATAACTCAAACCTAAACCTGCCGCAATTGCAACAGTTCTGGATTTATTAACGGGCATATCGCGCAAAAAACCTCCCGAAAGTCCAAGAGAAAACTTGTTTTGTTTAAAATCGATTGGAATATCGGTAAACATATTATAGGTAACCGAAAAATAAAACTGATCTTCTCGATATAGAGAATCTATTTTTACAACTGGTTTTATCTCAGGCTTAACGTCTTCTTGCGCAAAAGAGTTAAAAAAAGTGAGCAAAAATAAGCAGCCAAAAATAATTCGCATATCGTAATTTTAGTTTTAAAAGAGATGATTACAAATAAACGCACTTCTACGCTTATTTATTTCACTTACAAATATAATATAATGCTTTCTGTAGTAAAGATAAGAAGTAAAAATATTCTCGTTTTGACTGCGAATAAAATTAATTGCTGCATTATTTTCAATAATTCCATTCGTTGAAACAAAAAATTAATCAATTTTGTTTTTATCTTTTATACCTTTGCAGAGCATGAAAAGAAAGCAGCTCATATTAAGTTTATCTTTTGCTGTAACAATATTGTTCTCGATATTGTTTCAGTCGATACACAGTTATGAGCATATTGTAAAACAGCTTTCAGAAAAACAGTGCCATCATAATTACAATGATCCGAGTGGCGAAATAACGCATCAGCATCATGATTATGACGTTTGTTTTGTTTGCCATTTTGCTTTTGAATCTTTTATTCTTCCGCAAAATTTCTCTTTTGAGTTTCATTCATTTGATAAAGAAACGCCTTATTTCTTCCCATTTTCAGAGAAGATTTTTTCAATCTCAAACACTTCGTATTTCTTACGAGGGCCGCCTGCCGCTATAGTTTCTTAAGTTTCGATTATTCGAAAAAAATCACATTTCTTTTAATTCAAATTCAAAAAACATTGAGTTTCCTAATCCTATTTTTATCAATTAGGATCAGAATGCTTTATTGTACGTTTTTGGTTTTCATTCGAAGAAAAAATTCCATTTAACTATAGCATCATTTTCAAATGAAAAAATTTATAATTGCCCTAATTTTAGGGTTTTCGGGCGTACTTACTGCTCAAAATTCGGTTTCGGGAACTGTAACCGATAATCAAAATCAGCCATTGCCTGGAGTTTCTGTTTATGCTCCAGAATTACACAAAGGAACCACTACAGACGCAAATGGAAAATATGAATTGAATAATCTTCCAAACGGAAGTCTTCGCATTGCTTTTACTTATGTTGGATATGCCAATCAAAATAAAACTATTGCAAAATTACTTAAGCAAAATACCTTAGACATTACTCTTGAAGAATCTATTTTAGAAATGGATGAAGTTGTGGTTTCGACTCCTTTCAACAAATTGCAATCGCAGAACGTAATGAAAATTGAGCACGAAAGCATTAAAACATTACAGCAAAAAGGAACCTCAACTTTGATTGAAGGTTTAGCTACAATTCCAGGAGTTTCTCAGATTTCAACGGGAACTTCTATCGGAAAACCTGTGATTCGCGGATTAAGCGGCAATCGAGTTTTGGTTTATTCTCAAGGTGTTCGCATCGAAAATCAGCAGTTTGGAGACGAGCATGGTTTAGGTTTAAATGATGCAGGAATTGAAAGTGTTGAAGTTATCAAAGGACCTGCTTCTTTATTATACGGTTCTGATGCTTTGGGAGGTGTTTTATATTTTAATCCAGAAAAGTTTGCCGATGCGGGCGATTTTAAAGCTAATTTCAGCCAAAAATATTTCACTAATACTCAAGGAAGCAATTCTTCTATTGGGTTAAAAACTTCTACAGATAATTGGAAATTCTTGGCTAGAGGAAGCTACAACACGCATTCTGACTACAAAATTTCTGGTGGAGATCGTGTAACCAATTCACGTTATAACGAAACAGATTTTAAGACTGGAATCGGCTACAGCAATTCAACTTTCTCAAGCGTTTTAAGATACAACTACAACAAACTAGATATTGGAATTCCAGAAGACGGAATTGCAGAACAATCTTCAAGTAAAGACACTCAGTTTCCGAGACAGGGAATTTTCAATCATTTATTGAGTTTGAACAATGTTATCTTTTTTGAAAATTCAAAACTGGATGTTGATTTAGGTTACATCGCCAATGACAGAAGCGAATTTGAAGACAGCAACGAAGCGTCTCTTCACATGAAATTGAATACTTTCAATTATAACGCTAAATATCATTTTCCAAAATTCGGAAAAATTGAAACTATTTTGGGAGTTCAGGGAATGCATCAAACAAACAAAAATTCTGGTGAAGAATATTTAATTCCAGATGCCACAACGAACGATTTCGGCGTTTTTGGAACTGCAAATTACGAATGGGACAACAGCGTTATTCAAGCAGGATTGCGTTTTGACAACCGAAATATTACTTCGATTGCTCACGGAATTGAAGGTGAAGAAGGCTATTTTCAAGCTTTAGACCGATCTTTTGACAGCTTTAATGCTTCTTTGGGGTATAAAACCAAGTTTGCAGAACCTTTAACTTTCCGTTTGAATGTTGCTACAGGATTTAGAGCGCCAAACTTAGCTGAATTGACTTCAAACGGTGTTCACGAAGGAACAAATCGTTACGAAATTGGAAATGCAAATCTGAAAACAGAACAAAACGTTCAGACCGATTTAAATTTAGAATACAAAAATTCACACTTCGAATTTTTCGTAAACGGATTCTACAATCACGTAAACAATTATATCTATACTTCGCCAACTGGAGAAGTTCGAGATGATAATGATGTTTTTGCCTATGTTCAAGATAACGCTCAATTGTACGGAGGTGAAGTTGGTTTGCACTTTCACCCGCATCCGTTAGATTGGTTACATTTTGAAACTAGTTTTGAAACGGTTACTGGTAAAAAAGATAACAAAGATTATTTGCCTCTAATTCCTGCAAACAATTGGAACAATACTTTGAGAACTGAATTTAATATCAAAAATTGGTTGAGCGAAGGTTTTGCTTCTCTTAATGTTTCTTCAACTTTCAATCAAGATAATGTAAGTGGTTTCGAAACAGCTTCTAAAGGTTATACTTTGGTAAATTTAGGTTTTGGCGGAACCGTTAAACTAGGAAAAACAGCTTTTGATATTAACTTAAACGGAAACAATTTATTTGATAAAAAATATATTGCGCACCTTTCTAGATTAAAAACAGATGGTATTCCAAACATTGGAAGAAATATCGTTTTGGGAGTTAACTTTAATTTATAATTTTTACTTAACCGCAAAGAACGCAATCCCGATAGCTATCGGGATTGCGTTCTTTGCGGTTAATAACACAACAATCTCACAGAAAGTGCTATTTTTGTTACAACAGATAAAAACTAACTATGAAAAAAACATTTTTATTAATGGCAATTACAACCGCAGGAATTTCGTTTGGACAAGGCAAAATGCAATATCCGCAAACTAAAAAAGGAGAAACTGTTGATGTTTACTTTGACACCAAAGTAAGCGATCCGTACCGTTGGTTAGAAGATGATAAATCTGCTGAAACTGGCGCTTGGGTAAAAGCTGAAAATGAAGTTACTTACGCTTATTTAGATAAAATTCCGTTTCGTGAAGAACTTAAAAAGAGAATGGAAAAACTTTGGAACTACGAAAAAATTGGAGCTCCATTCAAAGAAGGAAAATTTACTTATTACTCTAAAAATAACGGTCTTCAAAATCAATCTGTTGTTTATAGAAAAGATGAAAGCGGAAAAGAAGAAATTTTCTTAGATCCAAATACTTTTTCTAAAGACGGAACAACTTCTCTTGGCGGACTTGATTTTTCTGAAGATGGAAGCAAAGCTGCTTATGCCATTTCTGAAGGAGGAAGCGACTGGAGAAAAGTAATCATCATCGATGCGCTTTCTAAGAAAGTTTTGGAAGATACTTTGGTTGACATAAAATTTAGCGGTATCTCTTGGCACGGAAATGAAGGTTTCTATTACTCTAGTTATGATAAGCCAAAAGGAAGTGAATTATCTGCTAAAACAGATCAGCACAAATTATATTTCCACAAACTAGGAACTTCTCAAAAAGACGATAAAGTAATTTTTGGAGCTGACCAGAAAAGAAGATATGTTGGTGGATATGTTACCGAAGACAATCGTTATTTGGTGATTACAGCTGCAAATTCTACTTATGGAAATGAATTATACATTAAAGATCTAACTAAAGCAAATAGCCCAATTGTTACAATCGTTGACAACTTTGATAGTGACAATAGCATCATTGACAACCAAGGAAGCAAATTGTTTATTGAAACAGATTTTAATGCTCCAAACAAACGCATTGTAACGGTTGATGCGGCAAATCCGAAACCGGAAAATTGGAAAGATTTTATTAAAGAAACCAAAGATATTTTATCGCCTTCAACTGGTGCCGGCTATTTCTTTGCCAATTATACCAAAGATGCTGTCTCATTTGTACAGCAATATGATTACAAGGGAAAATTAGTTCGCGAAATCAAACTTCCTGCAGTTGGAACTGCTGGCGGATTTAGCGGTAAAAAAGAAGATAAAATTTTATACTACAGCTTTACCAATTATACAACTCCAGGAAGCATCTATTCTTTGGAGCCAAAATCTGGTAAATCTGAAGTGTACCAAAAACCAAAAGTAGACTTTAAAAGCGAAGATTACGAGTCTAAACAAGTTTTCTACACTTCAAAGGATGGTACAAAAGTTCCGATGATTATTACGTATAAAAAAGGAACAAAACTGGATGGTAAAAACCCGACAATTCTTTACGGTTACGGCGGATTCAATATTAGTTTGACGCCAAGTTTCAGCATTGCCAATGCGGTTTGGATGGAAAACGGCGGAGTTTACGCAGTGGCCAACTTAAGAGGCGGTGGTGAGTATGGAAAAAAATGGCACGATGCAGGAACAAAACTCCAAAAACAAAATGTATTTGATGATTTTATCGCTGCTGCAGAGTATTTAATTGCACAAAAATATACCTCATCTGATTATTTGGCTATTCGCGGAGGATCTAACGGAGGATTATTGGTTGGTGCCACTATGACTCAGCGTCCAGACTTAATGAAAGTGGCTTTACCAGCAGTTGGAGTTATGGATATGCTTCGTTACAATGCGTTTACGGCAGGTGCAGGATGGGCTTTCGATTATGGAACTGCTCAAGACAGCAAAGAAATGTTCGAATATTTAAAAGGATATTCTCCTGTTCATAACGTTAAAAAAGGAACCCATTATCCAGCAACAATGGTTACTACTGGAGATCATGATGATCGTGTAGTTCCTGCACACAGTTTTAAATTCGCATCTGAATTGCAGGAAAAACAAACAGGAGAAAACCCAGTTTTAATTAGAATTGATGTAAAAGCTGGACATGGCGCAGGAAAATCTGTTGCGGCTACTATTCAAGAGAATGTAGATATTCAAGCTTTCACACTTTACAATATGGGTTTTAAAGCCTTACCGAAAAAGTAAGACTTTAAGCTGAAATTTTTTAAGCCACGAATTCACGAATTATTTTCTGAATATCGTGGCTTTTTATTTTGCCACTAATTACTCGAATTTTCACTAATTTAAATTGTGAAAAATTACATTCTATATGTTTTTTTGCCACAGATTAAAATGATTTTAATATCTATGCGCTTACTTTAGTAATCTGTGCAAATCCTTTTAATCTGTGGCAAAAAAAGAATTCGTGGAAATTCGTGCAATTCGTGGCAAACCTTTTTTAAATTTGAGAAACCTAAAACTTACACAATGGAAATTATAAAATGGGGAATTATTGGCTGCGGGAATGTGACCGAAGTAAAAAGCGGACCTGCTTTTCAGAAAGCTCCAAACTCAGCTTTAGTCGCAGTAATGCGAAGAGATGCCGCTCTCGCTGAAGATTACGCAAAACGTCATAACGTTCCGAAATGGTATTCAAATGCTGAAGATTTAATAAATGATCCAGAAGTTGATGCTATTTATATTGCTACTCCGCCATCTTCTCATAAAGAATATACAATTTTATGTGCCAAAGCAGGAAAACCTGTTTACGTTGAAAAACCAATGGCTTTGACTTTTGAGGAATGCAACGAAATGATCAGCGCTTGTAAAGAACACAATGTTCCTTTATTTGTAGCTTATTATAGAAGAGCTTTACCACGTTTTTTAAAAATAAAAGAAATTATCGATCAAGGAAAACTTGGAACTATAAGACATGTCAATTGTGTTTTGTATCATCCTTTTGAAGCACGTTATGATGACGAAATCAATCTTCCTTGGACCGTTTTACCGCATATTTCAGGAGGCGGAATCTTTGTTGATTTAGCTTGCCACACTTTAGATTTCTTAGATTTTGTTTTAGGTCCGATAAAATCAGTTCGCGGACATGCGACTTCTCAATTAATGGCTTATCCAGCCGAAGACGCTGTTTCGATGTCTTTTTTATTCGAAAACGGAATTCATGGATCTGGCATTTGGAATTTTGCAAGTTTCGAACGTTATGACAATACTGAAATTGTAGGCGATAAAGGTAAAATCTCTTTTTCTACTTTTGGAAATGATCCTCTACATATGCAATATGCTAATGGAGAAAAAGAAACCATTACAATTGAAAATCCGCTTCATATTCAACAGCCTTTTATTGAAACAGTTGTCTCTGAATTATTAGGAAATGAAGGGGTTTCTCCGTCTAAAGGAACTTCTGGCGCAAGAACCACTTGGGTTATTGATAAGGTTTTGAAGGAGTTTAGAGAGAATTCTAAATAGTTCGCACTGTTTGTCATAGAAATCGAAATGACAAAAAATGAGCATAAAAAAGAGGATATTCTTTCGAATATCCTCTTTTTGTAAACTATAAACTATAAAAAAATTGGAAAAATTATAGGCTGTATTTGATACCTAATGTTAATCCTAAACCAGAAATACCAACATATGAGCTTAACTCGTCCATTGGTTTTGTTGAATCAACACCATTTGGATTTGTTGCTGCGTTATTCGAATTCACATCTAATCCGTCTCTGTAATTTGTATGGATTTGAGCAGTAGTTCTACTTCCTAAAGCATCTTGACCATTCATTTTAAACTCAGTAGTTTCTTTTGTTTTCCCGTGAACGGTAAAGTTGCGATATTCCAATTCAGCAAATGCAGAAATATGTTTTCCTAATTTATAAGAAGTACCTAAAGCAGCTGAAAAACCAATAGTTGGATTTGGCTTAACTTTATCAACACTATGAACAGCAGCAGTTGCAGGATTCGCAACACCTGTAGGTACAATTGCATCAGTAGTAATTTCTAAATCTCCATGAATTGGAACTAGAACACCGACTTTAGTATATGGCTCAAAACCATTAGTTTCTCCTAAAAACATTACAAGTGCCGGAGCAAGATCAAACGCTGTAATTTGACCAACCGATTTAAAATTGTAAACAGGTTTTCCTCCAGAAACAAAAATCGCATCTGTAGTAGTTTGTGCCATTTTCTTATCATTGCTATTATAGTAGTTTATTCCTAGCTCAACTCCTAAACGTGTAGAGAAACGATATCCCGCAGTTAAACCAGTTCTAAAACCTTGCCCAAATGAACCTGTAACACTTTTCTCAGAAACTAATTTTCCACCAACGTATGTTCTATCTAAAGCTGGATTTCCTCCAACCGTTGGAAACTCAGTTGAAGCAGTTTGGTTGAAATATGACCCTCCTAATTTAAAATACCAGCTTTCTGGCTTATCTGCTTTTTCTGTCTGCGCCACTGTCGCCATTGAGCAAACTAATAATCCTAATAAAAATAGGTTCTTTTTCATAATTTTGATTTATTGATTAGTACAAACATAGAATATTTTAACACATTCGTACAGTTTGTAAAGTTAGACTTGGAACGAAAACGTTGTAATTTGGCGCAATATTACTAAAAAAGTATTATGCATGCATATTTTTAACACAAAAAACTAACATCTTTTTAAATTTTAACTGTTAATTTTTTAGTTCAATTTAAAATTAATCTGCATTTTCTCCAATTCTTGCAATAATTCAGTTGAGATTCTAACCTTCACACGGCGGCTAGGCATCGTTAATTTGGTTACTACTTTTATTTCTTCAACTTCATTTACCTCTTGCACTTTTGTACTTTCGAGTGCCGCATCTTCATTTTCATTCTCATCTTCAAAAACGGCATCATCGGCTTCAAAATCGGTTGGCGTTTCTACCTCAACTAGACGCTTTATTTTTTCTAATTCCATAATTTCAAAAGTCACTGAATTCTCTCCTTTATTTTCAGCAAACAAATGACTTAATTTATGAATAAACTCCGGATGCAGATCTTTGATATTCAATAGTACAATTAGTTTTTTAGCGAAAGCTTCCAAAATATCCTGCAATTGGCGAATCTCCACAAACTGCATTCTAGGATCCGATTTTTTACCAGTATCGTGATTTACCCATCCATCTTTAATCAATATTTTTATAAAAGCAAAATTGTTCTGAATTAAGAAATGGCGGAATTTCAAATATTCTTCTCCAAAAATCTTAAACTCATAACTCTCATCATAACCTTCTAAGTTGAAAGCCGCCCAACCTTTTCCGTTTTTAGCTACACGATGTTGGACGTTATTAATAATTCCAGCAAACATTAGATTTTTCCCCACATACTCGTTCATGCTTTTTAATGCTTCTAAACGGGCATTACAGAAATATTTCATTTCGAATCTAAAATCATCAAGCGGATGTCCAGAAATATAGATTCCGACAACTTCTTTTTCTTTAGCCAATTTTTCCATTGTACTCCAGTCTTCGCAAGGTGGCACAACAGGCTCTGCGATTTGCACTTCGCTGGTTTCTCCAAACAAACTTACTTGTGAAGAGTTTTCATTTTCCTGAAACTTAGATCCGTAGCGCATTGCTTTTTCGTAGAAAGTTATTCCGTCACCATCATCATGGAAATACTGCGCTCTGGTAGTTCCTTCAAATGAATCAAAACCTCCAGCCAATGCTAAGTTCTCAATCGCTTTTTTGTTAGCTGCGCGAAGGTCAATTCGCTTCGCTAAATCAAAAATCGATTTATATCTCCCATCTTTTCTGTTTTCTACGATCGTTTCTACAGCTCCTGCTCCCACGCCTTTAATAGCCCCCATTCCGAAACGAACCGCATAATCATCGTTTACTGTAAATTTATAGTACGACTCATTTACGCACGGTCCTAAAACCTGCAATCCCATACGTTTACATTCCTCCATAAAGAACGAAACCTGTTTGATATCGTTCATGTTATTGGAAAGTACCGCTGCCATATATTCGGCAGGATAATGCGCTTTTAAATAAGCCGTTTGATATGCAATCCAAGCATAACAAGTCGAGTGCGATTTATTGAAGGCGTAACTCGCAAAGGCTTCCCAGTCTTTCCAGATTTTCTCCAAAATTTTGGCATCGTGTCCTTTTGCTGCAGCTTGTTCAACGAATTTCGGCTTCATTTTGTCTAGTACGTCTTTTTGTTTCTTACCCATCGCTTTACGCAAGACGTCGGCCTCACCCTTTGTAAATCCTGCCAAAGACTGAGACAAAAGCATTACCTGCTCTTGGTAAACGGTAATTCCGTACGTTTCAGACAAATATTCCGCACAGGCATCTAAGTCGTATTTGATTTCTTCATCGCCATTTTTTCTTCGAACGAAAGACGGGATATACTCCAAAGGTCCTGGACGATATAAGGCGTTCATGGCAATTAAATCTCCAAAAACCGTTGGCTTTAGGTCTTTCATGTATTTCTGCATCCCAGGCGACTCGTATTGGAAGATTCCAACAGTTTCACCTCTTTGGAAAAGCGCATACGTTTCTTCATCATCGATTGGAAAAGTATCTGGATTCAATTCAATTCCCGTTCTATATTTTACCAGTTTTACGGTATCTTTTATCAGCGTAAGGGTCTTCAGACCCAAGAAGTCCATTTTCAGCAATCCAGCACTTTCTGCAACCGAGTTGTCAAACTGCGTTACATATAAATCGGAATCTTTTGCGGTTGTTACGGGAACATAATTCGTAATATCCGACGGCGTAATGATTACCCCGCAGGCGTGAATTCCCGTGTTACGCATAGATCCTTCCAAGATTTTTGCCTGCTGAATGGTTTCTCCTGCCAAATCATCTTCATTTGCAATGGCAATTAATTCTTTTACATTGTCAAATTCGTCCGAACGAAGGGCTTTTTTAACCTCCTCTTCACTCTCCGAAATAAAACGCGCTAAATTCCATTTTGACGGCATCATTCCCGGAATCAATTTTGCGATTCTATCGGCTTCAAACAATGGCAAATCCAGTACACGAGCTGTATCACGAATTGCCGATTTGGTCGCCATTTTACCATACGTGATAATCTGTGCCACCTGTTTTTGACCGTATTTGTTGATTACGTATTCCATTACACGTCCACGACCCTCGTCATCAAAGTCAATATCAATATCGGGCATCGATACACGGTCAGGATTTAGGAAACGCTCAAAAAGCAAATCGTATTTAATCGGGTCGATATTGGTAATTCCGAGACAATATGCAACGGCAGAACCCGCTGCAGAACCACGTCCAGGCCCTACCGAAACGTCCATTTTTCTTGCCTCGGCGATGAAATCCTGTACAATCAAGAAATATCCCGGATATCCTGAGTTTGAAATTGTCATCAACTCAAAATCTAGACGTTCCTGAATTGATTCGGTGATTTCGCCATAACGTCTTTTGGCACCTTCCATGGTAAGATGTCGCAAATAAGCATTTTCCCCACGAACGCCATTGTCTTTTTCATCTTCAGGATCAACAAATTCGTCCGGAATTTCGAATTTCGGAAGCAATACATCACGATAAAGCGAATATCCTTCGACCTTATCAATAATTTCCTGAATATTGATAATGGCTTCAGGCAAATCAGCAAAAAGCTTTTTCATCTCGTCTTGCGACTTGAAGTAGTATTCCTGATTTGGAAGTCCGTAACGGTATCCGCGTCCACGTCCAATTGGCGTCGCTTGTTTTTCTCCGTCTTTTACACACAATAAAATGTCGTGTGCATTGGCATCTTCTTTATTTAAATAATAAGTATTGTTGGTCGCAATTAACTTTACATCGTGTTTTTTTGAAAACTCAATCAGGGTTTTGTTGACACGATTTTCATCTTCCTGATTGTGGCGCATCACTTCAAGATAGAAATCTTCGCCGAATTGTTCTTTCCACCAAATTAAAGCTTCTTCAGCTTGATTTTCACCAATATTCAAGATTTTACTCGGAATCTCTCCGTATAAATTCCCAGACAAAACCATGATGTCGCCTTTGTATTGCTCTACAATGTTACGGTCAATCCTTGGAACATAATAAAATCCGTCTGTATAGGCAATCGAAGCCATTTTAGCCAAATTGTGATATCCAGCTTTATTTTTAGCCATCAAAACAACCTGATACCCGTTGTCTTTTTTGCTTTTATCTAAGTGATTTTCGCAGATATTAAATTCGCAACCAACAATTGGTTTTACCTCAGTTTCTGTTGGTTCTTCTCCCGCTTCTACTAAAGCTTTATTTTTTCCGGAAGCCGCTTTATTGTGGTTCATAACGGCGCTCACAAAGTGAAAAGCTCCCATCATGTTTCCTGTATCTGTCATGGCAACGGCCGGCATTCCGTTTTTAGCTGCAGCCGCAACAATATTTCCAATTCCGATAGTCGATTGAAGTACCGAAAACTGTGTATGATTGTGTAAATGTGCAAATTTTGCAGCTTTGAAATCCGCTTTATCTTCTTCTGAAACAATTGTTTGCTGACCTTCTCCAGCTAAAGCTTTAAGCTGTTCTCTGATTTTATCAGAAGCCGCTTTTAAGTTGATATGTTTTAAGCCAATTAACTTAAACGGCTCTGGATTTCTTTCCTGAAAATCTTTGAAATATTCTTTAGGAACGTCAAGCTCTTCTTTCGTGAAGACTTCCCTTCTAACCAATTCCAAGAAACAACGCGTAGTTGCCTCAACGTCTGCAGTTGCGTTGTGCGCTTCCGCGAAAGGTACACTGAATAAATATTCATGCAATTCGGTCAAAGTTGGAAGCTTGAATTTTCCTCCACGCCCTCCTGGAAGCTGTAATAATGAAGCGGTAACTTCTGTACAAGTATCCAAAACAGGAATTGAAGCCATAGTAGATTCCACTCCCATTCTATGGAATTCGGCTCCCATAATATTAACGTCGAAACCTAAATTCTGTCCAACAATGAATTTGGTTTTGCTTAAAGCAATATTGAATTTCTCTAAAACTTCGGCCAAAGTGATTCCATCGGCTTCCGCCAATTCAGTCGAGATTCCGTGAATACGCTCGGCATCATACGGAATGTTAAATCCTTCTGGTTTTACCAAATAATCTTGATGTTCGACAAGCTGTCCCATTTCGTCATGCAATTGCCAAGCGATTTGTATACAGCGAGGCCAGTTATCAGAATCGGTAATTGGGGCGTCCCAGCGTTTTGGTAATCCGGTTGTTTCGGTATCGAATATTAAATACATAGAGTTGTAAAAAGTCAAATTTTAAATTGCTTCGCCAGTTCGCTTCGCTCGTGTCCAAAATTTCATATCTTTCACATTGTAAATTATTGACAACATGAAACATAGCAAAATACGCAATGAAAAATCGGAGGAATTCAAATTTACACTTTTTTTAGGGAAATAAAGAAGCTAAAGTTGTTAACAAAAACGTTAATTAGAACTCGTTGATTGCCATTCGCAAAAAAATTAAACACATAGAAACATAGATTTTAGTTCTGTAAAAAAGAGATTTTAGAAAATCTAGATTTTCACACATAGTCCCGATAGCTATCGGGGTTTATTTAAAATGAGTGAAACGCCTTTGTAGACAAAGAAAACTATGTTTCTATGTGTTTAAAAACAATTACACTCAAAGTTTTTTAATCCAAAAAGCTTCAATTATTCATTTTGGATACTCATTGCACCAAAATGAACACTTTTAAACTACAGTGTATCCTGAACTTTGCTTCATCAAATTATAACAATTAAAAATAATAATCATGAAAACAATTTTTATCACAGGAGCATCATCAGGTTTAGGAAAAGCAACAGCAAAATTATTCCACGAAAAAGGATGGAACGTAATCGCAACGATGAGAACTCCTGAAAAAGAAACCGAACTTTCTCAATTAAAAAATGTAACGCTTTTACCTTTGGACGTTACGAATTATGATCAAATTCAAAACACAGTTAAAAAAGCGCTTGAAATCAGTGACATTGATATCGTTTTTAATAATGCTGGCTATGGATTAATTGGCCCTTTGGAAAGTCTTTCTGATTCTCAAATCACCAAACAATTGGACACAAATTTATTGGGAGTAATTCGCGTTACAAATGCTTTTATACCGTATTTCAGAGAAAGAAAAAGCGGTTTGTTTATCTCTACAACTTCTATTGGCGGATTAATCGCTTTTCCTTTAGGATCAATCTATCACGCAACAAAATGGGGATTAGAAGGCTGGAGCGAAAGTATGGCTTATGAATTGAATCCGTTTGGAATACATATTAAAACGGTTTCTCCTGGCGGTATCAAAACTGAATTTCTTCATGGCTCATTAGATACTGGTGCCAAACCTGAATATCAGACAATGGTAGATAAAATGTTTGCTAGTGTTGACACCATGTTTGAAATGGCATCAACTCCAGAACAAATTGCCGATGTTGTTTACGAAGCTGCAACTGACGGAAAAAATCAATTAAGATATGTTGCCGGTGAAGATGCAAAAGCATTTTACAAACACAGACTAGAAGTAGGCGATGAAGTTTTTCGTTCTGAATTTGGCAAACAATTTTTTGGAGAATAATTCATTTCAAACTAATACCGTTCAGGTTTCAAGAAGCCGAACGGTATTAGTCTCTCAAATTTTCATACTTTTATATCATGGAAAAGAAAAACAATAATCCAGCAAAAATCTCTTCTATATCGCAGTTTCATGATCTATTTCAACTCCCAAAGCCACTTCATCCGATGGTGAGTTTGGTAGACAATACAAAGTTGGTCATCAATGAAGATTTAGCGAATCATGCCTTTTTGCTTGATTTTTATAAGATCTCTTATAAGTTTTCTACCAAAGGAAAAATGGGCTACGGTCAAGGTTATTATGATTTCAACGAAGGCGGACTCATGTTTGCTTCTCCAACCCAGTTAATTTTTACTGAAAATGAAGAAGGCGTTGAATATGGAGGTTATACACTTTTATTTCATCCTGATTTTATTCGAAATTATCCTTTGGGAAAAAGCATCAAAAAATATGGCTTCTTTTCTTATGATACCAATGAAGCACTGCATCTTTCCGACAGTGAAAAAACAATTATTA
Organism: Flavobacterium anhuiense; assembly: GCF_004151235.1. Taxonomy (GTDB): domain Bacteria; phylum Bacteroidota; class Bacteroidia; order Flavobacteriales; family Flavobacteriaceae; genus Flavobacterium; species Flavobacterium anhuiense_A. Next base: position 327,623 of record NZ_JUIV01000002.1, on the reverse strand, counting down.
TTGGATTATTACAAAGTATCGACAACGAACTCAATACCGCAATTGATGAAATGAGCCAAGATGTGATTGTTTCTTATATTGATGTTTTGCTGAACTACAGCAATCGTTTTTACAAACGCCAATTTATTACCAGAAAAACCATCAGTCACGATTTATTATTGAAAGTTGAAGAAACTTTAGACAATTATATCAGCAACTCAGAAACCTTAAAAAGAGGATTGCCAACAGTAGAATTTCTGGCTTCACAGATTAATGTTTCGAGCCATTATCTTAGCGACATGCTTCGCAATTTGACTGGATTAAATGCGCAGCAGCACATTCATTCAAAATTAATAGAAAAATCAAAAGATTTCTTGATTACTACCAATCTTTCGGTAGCAGAAATTGCTTATCAATTAGGTTTTGAGTATCCGCAATCGTTCAGCAAATTATTCAAAAAGAAAACCAATCTTACTCCATTAGAATTTAAAAATTCATTGAATTAGTTTTCAAAAACACTTCTTTCAAAAAATCAGTTTTTTGCTTCAAAAAAACATAAAATTTCATAAAAATACACTTCTTGGATGTCGTAGTATTTTGATGTTTTATTGAATCTAAATAACGTCCAAAAAACTCCTTTAAAAGCTTTAAAAAACTCAAAAAGCACTCTTTTAGCAAAAATTTCAAAACTAACAATTATTACTATTTTTATGTAATTTGTTAGATTTTTTCGATCAAATTCTTATATTTTGTATTGATTTTAAGATAAATTTGCAAACTATTAAAACAAAAAACAATCAGGTAAAATTGAAGCCGAAAAAGAAAAAGCAAATCAGTTTCTTCATCATTCTTCTTTCAAATTTTAGCATGCAAAAGCCATTTGGTAATTTGTAAATTAGTTTGGGTATCGTATATAATGAAATATCGAAATTGACGCTTTTTTATCTTTTTTTACTTTTGTTTTGCTATTATAATGAACAGGAAATTGCTGTGGTTATAGAAATTACAATTAAAAAAAATAAAAAATGAGTAAGACATTATTTGACAAAGTATGGGATTCACATGTTGTGCGTAAAATTGAAGATGGGCCAGATGTGTTTTTTATTGACCGCCATTTCATTCATGAAGTTACGAGTCCTGTTGCTTTTTTAGGATTAAAATCAAGAGGCGTTAATGTATTATATCCAGAACGTACTTTTGCAACTGCCGACCACAATACACCAACCATAAACCAACATTTACCAGTTCAGGATCCGCTTTCTGCAAACCAGCTTAAAGCTCTTGAAGACAATGCCGCTGAATACGGAATTTCGCACTGGGGATTAGGTCACCAAAAAAATGGAATTGTACACGTAGTTGGTCCTGAAAACGGAATTACTTTGCCAGGCGCTACTATTGTATGTGGAGATTCGCATACGTCTACTCACGGTGCTTTTGGAGCTATTGCTTTTGGTATCGGAACATCTGAGGTTGAAATGGTGCTTTCTACTCAATGTATTATGCAGCCTAAACCAAAGAAAATGCGCATCAACGTAAACGGGCAACTTAGTAAAGGTGTTGGTCCAAAAGACGTTGCGCTTTATATCATCTCTAAATTAACTACTTCTGGAGGAACAGGTTATTTTGTGGAGTACGCTGGTGATGTTTTTGAAAACATGACTATGGAAGGCCGTATGACAGTTTGTAATTTAAGTATCGAAATGGGTGCTCGTGGAGGTATGATTGCTCCTGACCAAACTACTTTCGACTTCCTTGAAGGAAGACTTTACGCTCCAAAAGGAGAAGCTTGGACAAAAGCTGTTGAATACTGGAAAACGCTAAAAACAGATGCTGATGCTGTATTTGATGCTGAATTAAACATCAAAGCAGAAGACATCGAACCAATGATTACTTACGGTACAAACCCTGGAATGGGAATCGGTATCACAAAACATATCCCAAGCGCAAAAGAAGTTGAAGGCGGTGAGGAAACTTACAAAAAATCTTTAGCTTACATGGGCTTCAACGAAGATGACGTAATGATTGGAAAACAAATCGACTACGTTTTCTTAGGAAGTTGTACAAACGGACGTATTGAAGATTTTAGAGCTTTTGCTGAAATTGTAAAAGGAAGAAAAAAAGCAGATAATGTTACGGCTTGGTTAGTTCCGGGTTCTCACGTTGTTGAAGCTCAGATTAAAGAAGAAGGAATTTTAGATATTTTGACCGAAGCTGGTTTCGTATTACGTCAGCCAGGATGTTCTGCTTGTTTAGCTATGAACGACGATAAAGTTCCTGCTGGAAAATATGCAGTAAGTACTTCAAACAGAAACTTTGAAGGCCGTCAAGGTCCTGGTTCAAGAACGCTTCTTGCAAGTCCAATTATGGCTGCCGCAGCTGCTGTTACAGGAAAACTAACAGATCCGAGAGAACTGTTCTAGTCAATGACAATTGCAATAACAATTTCAAAAATTCAATAAAATTGCTTTTAGATTTAATATAGATTCTCACATTCAGAAAATCTAAAATCTAAAATCCAAAATCTAAAATCTAAAATTAAAATGGCATACGATAAATTTAATATACTTACAAGCAGCGGCGTACCGTTGCCAATTGAGAACGTAGATACAGATCAAATCATTCCAGCTCGTTTCTTAAAGGCTACAAAACGTGAAGGTTTTGGAGACAACTTTTTTAGAGATTGGAGATATAACGGAGATGATACTCCAAAAGCAGATTTCGTTTTAAACAACCCAACTTACAGCGGAAAAATTCTTGTTGGAGGAAAAAACTTCGGTTCTGGATCTTCTAGAGAGCACGCTGCATGGGCAGTTTACGATTACGGATTCCGTGCTGTCGTTTCTTCTTTCTTTGCAGATATCTTCAAAGGAAACTGTTTGAATATTGGTGTTTTGCCAGTACAAATCAGCCCAGAATTTTTAGCTAATATTTTCAAAGCTATCGAAGCTGATCCTAAAACAGAATTGGAAATCAATCTTCCAAACCAAACCATTACTTTGTTATCAACTGGCGAGCAAGAATCTTTTGCTATTAACGGTTACAAAAAGAACAACCTGATTAATGGTTTCGACGATATTGATTATTTACAAAACATGAAGGAAGATATTAAAGCTTTTGCTGATAAACTTCCGTACTAATAGAAATATCATTCAGTCTATTAGACCCGAAAGGCTTCAAAACCTCTCGGGTCTTTCTAAATTAATAATACGAACCCGCTATAATTTCGAATTAAAAGAAATATAGAATATCAATATGGAAAAAAGAAAAATTGAAATAATGGATACGACACTCCGTGATGGTGAACAAACCTCAGGAGTTTCATTTTCTGCTGCAGAAAAACTGACCATTGCGCAATTGTTGCTGGAGGAATTAAATATTGATAGAATTGAAATTGCTTCTGCCCGCGTAAGCGAAGGAGAATTTCAGGCTGTAAAAGGCATCACTTCTTGGGCTGAAGAAAAAGGATACATCAACAGAATTGAAGTCTTGACGTTTGTTGATGGCGGAGTTTCAATTGATTGGATGAAAAAAGCGGGTGCCAAAGTGCAGAATTTATTGACCAAAGGCTCAATGAATCACTTAACACATCAATTAAAGAAAACTCCAGAACAGCATTTTTCTGAAATCGCTGAAATTATTTCTTTAGCCAAAGAAAACAATATTGAAACCAATGTTTACCTGGAAGACTGGAGCAACGGAATGCGAAATTCTCCAGATTATGTTTTTCAATTTTTGGATTTCTTAGCAACTCAACCAATCAAAAGAGTTTTACTTCCTGATACTTTAGGCGTTTTAATTCCGTCTTTAACTTTTGAATTTATTTCAAAAATTAGAACAAAATATCCAAGCATTCATTTTGATTTCCATGCACATAACGATTACGATTTAAGCGTTGCCAATGTTATGGAAGCGATAAAAGCAGGAATCAACGGACTTCACGTAACGGTAAACGGAATGGGAGAACGCGCCGGAAACGCACCGCTTGAAAGTACTGTTGCCGTAATTAATGATTATCTGCCAGAAGTAAAAATCAATATTAAAGAAACGTCTTTGTATTCTGTAAGCAAACTGGTTGAAACTTTTACAGGTTATAGAATTCCTGCAAACAAACCAATTGTCGGTGATAATGTTTTTACCCAAACTGCTGGAATTCACGCCGACGGAGACAACAAAAACAATCTTTATTTTAACGATTTACTTCCCGAACGTTTTGGAAGAAAAAGAAAATACGCTTTAGGAAAAACTTCTGGAAAAGCCAATATCGAAAAGAATCTTCAGGAATTAGGTTTAAAACTAAACAATGAAGATTTGAAATTGGTTACCCAAAGAATTATCGAATTGGGCGACAAAAAAGAAACCGTAACGAAAGAAGATCTTCCATACATTATTTCAGATGTTTTGGATAGCCACACTTACGAAGAAAAAATTACGATAAATTCTTATATGCTGGTTCATTCTAAAGGAATGCGCCCATCTACGACTTTATCTTTAAATTTAAACGGAGAAATAATCGAAGAAAACGCACAAGGAGACGGTCAGTTTGATGCTTTTATGAATGCTTTATCTAAGATTTACAAAAGCAAAAAACTAACGCTTCCGAAATTGATTGATTATGCCGTGAGAATCCCGCCAGGAAGTAGTTCTGATGCGTTATGCGAAACTATTATTACCTGGGTCAATAACGGAAAAGAATTCAAAACCCGCGGATTAGATTCGGATCAAACTGTTGCAGCGATTATTGCAACGCAAAAAATGTTAAATATAATTACATAGGTTCTAAGTTGCTAAGATTCTAAGCTACTAAGTTTTTCTCCTTTGAACTCAGAATCTCAGCAACTCAGAATCTTAAAAACAAAACTAAGTAATAAGAATAAAAACTTAGAATCTTAGCAACTCAGAACCTTAGAACCTTTTAAAAAATATAGAATGAAATTAAACATAGCCCTTTTAGCCGGAGACGGAATCGGACCAGAAGTAATAAATGAAGCTGTAAAAGTATCTGATGCTATTGCAAAAAAATTCGGACATGAAATCACTTGGAAACCAGCTTTAACTGGTGCCGCTGCAATTGATGCAGTAGGAGAACCTTATCCGGATTCAACACACGAAATTTGTAAAAATGCTGACGCTGTTCTTTTTGGAGCAATCGGTCATCCTAAATATGATAATGATCCTTCTGCACCAGTTCGTCCAGAGCAAGGCTTATTGAAAATGCGTAAAGCATTAGGTTTATTCGCAAACGTAAGACCAACTTTTACATTCCCATCATTATTAGATAAATCTCCATTAAAAAGAGAAAGAATTGAAGGAACTGATTTAGTTTTCTTAAGAGAATTAACAGGCGGAATTTACTTTGGTGAAAAAGGAAGAAAAGATAACGGAGACACAGCTTACGACAACTGTGTTTACACTAGAGCTGAAGTACAGCGTTTAGCTAAAAAAGGTTTCGAATTGGCGATGACTCGTTCTAAAAAATTATGCTGCGTTGATAAAGCAAACGTTTTGGAAACTTCTCGTTTGTGGAGAGAAACAGTTCAAGCAATGGAAAAAGATTATCCAGAGGTTGAAGTGAGCTACGAATTTGTTGACGCTGTTGCAATGCGTTTGGTACAATGGCCAAACTCTTATGATGTATTAATTACTGAAAACTTATTTGGAGACATCTTAACAGACGAAGCTTCTGTAATTTCTGGTTCAATGGGATTAATGCCTTCTGCATCTATGGGAGCTGAAGTATCGTTGTTTGAACCTATTCACGGTTCTTATCCACAAGCTACAGGATTAAACATTGCAAACCCAATGGCTACTATTTTATCTGCTGCTATGATGTTCGAAAACTTCGGATTAATGGAAGAAGGAAAAGCGATGAGAGATGCCGTAAACAAAGCTTTAGAAGCTGGAGTAGTTACCGAAGATTTAGCAAACGGAGGCAAAGCATACGGTACTAAAGAAGTTGGTGACTGGTTAGCTGCGAATGTATAAATTTTGTTTCACGTTTTAATTGTTTCAAGTTTCAAGTTGGAAAAACCTGAAACTTGAAACAAAAGCAACAAAAAAAGGGATAAACATAAGTTTATCCCTTTTATATTTTAGAAAAAAAACATTAATATTCTCTTCTGTTTCCGCGATCTCCGCCACGGTTGTTCCCGTAACCACCACGATCGTTTCCTCCGCGGTTGTTATTAAAACTTCTTCTTTCGCCCTCTGGTTTTGGCTCAGATTTATTTACAACGATTGTACGACCTGAAACAACAGCACCGTTCAATTCATCGATAGCTTTCTGTGCTTCACTATCATTTGGCATCTCAACAAAACCAAAGCCTTTACTTCTTCCAGTAAATTTATCAGTAATAATTTTAACAGAGTCAACTGTTCCATAAGCCTCAAAAGACTCTCTTAAATCTGCTTCCTCAATACTGAATGGAAGGCTCCCAACGAAAATATTCATAGATATTTATTTATAATAAGAAGCAAATGTAGTCTTATTTATATCTAATCTACTATGTTATGGATTTATTTAAGTTTTTATTCTGATTTGATGAGGCTCAAATTAGGAAATTAATTGTTGACTGGAACAAAGTTAGGCCCCTGTGTCACTGGAATTTTATAAAAAACGCCTTCCGAAAAATGCATAGTTTGTTTTTCAGCATTTTGATCAGTATTAACTGCTGTAAATTTAAACGTTCCTGAAATAGTATTATCAACAGTATTGTATTCTGTAACGACAATTTCTCCCGTTCCTTTGCCAGTTCCAGTGCTAAATTCTGCTTCCTGTCCTTTATATGTATTTTTATAAATGGCTTTTATATCATCATTTATACCTAAAACATACGTTTTCTCATCTGGTTCAGGAAGTTGAAATTTTATCTGTTCGTAACCTAAAGAACCTTCAATAGTAAAAAAATCATTCGATTCGGTTCCAGCTTGATAGGTTTGTGCTCTCCAAAAACTATTATCCTTTAAGGTCTGAAAAGCCGGATTATTAAATCTTATATCCTCTGTACAAGACATAAGCAACAGTAAAAGTGATAAAAAGTAAAAGTATTTTTTCATATTTAAAATGAATTTGATGCAAAAGTATCGCATTAAGAACTAAATACTTAAATTAAAAAGTCAAAAAAATGCTAAAAAAACAACTCAAATAGATTTAATCTCTTTTAAAACGCATTTTTCATAAAAAAATTATATCTTTGCGCCCTTAATTAACAGAGGTCGAGTACCTCAAAATTTAATCACTAGATTATGTCAGTAAAAATTAGATTACAAAGACACGGTAAAAAAGGAAAACCTTTTTACTGGGTAGTAGCTGCAGATGCACGCTCAAAAAGAGATGGTAGATACTTAGAGAAAATCGGTACTTACAATCCAAACACTAACCCAGCAACTGTTGAGTTAAACCTTGACAGCGCAGTTAAATGGTTACACAATGGTGCTCAACCAACTGATACTGCTAGAGCTATCCTTTCTTACAAAGGTGCTTTATTGAAACACCACCTTGATGGAGGAGTTCGTAAAGGTGCTTTAACACAAGAGCAAGCAGATGCTAAATTAACTGCTTGGTTAGAAGCAAAAGCTGGTAAAGTTGATGCTAAAAAAGATGGTTTATCTAAAGCAAAAGCTGATGCTAAAGCAAAAGCTTTAAAAGCTGAGCAAGAAGTTAACGCTAAACGTGTTGCTGATGCTGCTGCTGCACAAGCTGAAGCTGCTGCCGCTGCACAAGCTGCTGAAGCTACTGAAGAAGTTGCTGAAGCTACTGAAGAAGCTCCTGCCGCTGAAGAGAATAACGAAACAACTGAAGCATAATTTTTACTTAGCGATAATGCGTAAAGAAGATTGTTTTTATTTAGGTAAAATCGCTAAAAAATTTAGTTTCAAGGGGGAAGTCTTAGTCTATTTAGACACAGATGAACCTGAGTTATACGAAAATCTGGAATCAGTGTTTGTTGAAAACAACAAACACTTGGTTCCTTTTTTTATTGAAACTAGCTCATTGCACAAGAACGACTTTCTTAGAGTTCGTTTTGAAGATGTAAATACTGAAGAAGATGCAGATGCTCTTGTTGGCAGTCCTATCTATCTTCCTTTAACTATGTTGCCAAAACTTACCGGTAACAAATTTTACTTCCATGAAGTTATTGGTTTCGAAATTGAAGACAAACGTTTAGGCGTTTTCGGAAAAATAACTTCTATAAATGATTCAACTGCACAGCCTCTTTTTGAAGTTTTAAATGGTGAAGTCGAAATCTTAGTTCCTATGATTGATCAATTTCTAGTAAAAATCGATCGTGAGAACAAAAAAGTAATCATGGATCTTCCTGAAGGCCTTGTGGAAATGTACTTGTAAAAGCATTCAGTCACAGTTTTCAGTCATTACCTATCGTAAATTTTATTTATTCAGAAATGTCTTTATTTAGCTTCAAGCAATTTTCTATTAAGCAAGACAAAACTGCTATGAAAGTTGGCACCGATGGCGTTTTATTGGGTGCTTGGACTCCTATTTCTAATAATCCATTTAGTGTTTTGGATATTGGTGCGGGAACAGGAATTATTGCTTTAATGATTGCGCAGCGTTCAAACGCAGAACAAATTGATGCTCTTGAAATTGATGAAGATGCTTATGAACAGGCTGTAGAAAATTTTGAAGCTTCCCCATGGGGCGATCGCTTATTTTGTTTTCATGCCGGTTTAGATGAATTTATTGACGAGCCAGAAGATGAATATGATTTGATCGTTTCAAATCCTCCTTTTTATGCTGAAGACTATAAAACAGAAAACGAACAACGCGATTTAGCCCGTTTTCAAGATGCAATGCCTTTTGAAGAATTAGTTGAAGCTGCCGATTTACTGCTTTCAGAAAACGGAATATTTGCTTTAATTATTCCTTTCAAAGAAGAAGAAAAATTTATTGCTCTGGCAAAAGAATCTGAATTATATCCTCTAAAAATTACTCGAGTAAAAGGAACTCCAAAATCTGAAATAAAACGCAGTTTATTGGCTTTTAGCCGAAATGAAGTTTCTGAAATTGAAATAGATGAACTTGTTATCGAAATAGACAGACACGTTTATACTCCTGAGTATATTGAATTGACTAAAGATTTTTATTTGAAGATGTAGAAAACATCTTTGAATAAATCACTCTTTTTGCAGACACACTCCTCTTTGAAAATCTATTCCATTCGGGTTTTCTTCATTAAAATATTCTATTGAATAAGTAACACATTCATCGTCCGTATAAATTATTTCTGCTACACTTTTATCTCCAATTTTAACATTCTCGGCTCCTACGTTTTTTATACAAACCCTTTCAAGTTTACAATCACTAAGCCATTTGACACTCCAAACGGTTTGCAATTTACTATCAAAATAACACTCTTCAATAGAATCTCTTCGAATAGCATATTCATCTGGAAAAGCTGGAGCCGCAAACTTTCCATTCTTAAATTTAGTGCAATCTAATTTTTGAGAATAACTAATAGTCCCCAGTAAGATTAGACAAAAAATGATGATTTTTTTCATGATACTTTTACTATTATTTTTAATTATTTGCCATTTTTCGCAAAAAGAATTGCTCTTTCAAGAACTTCATCCTTGCCTTGCTGAATACCTAAAATTGTTGGTTTAACTTCAATATCTGGAACAATACCAACTCTTTGAGTTTCTTTTCTGTTTGGATAAAAAATTCCAAAACCTGTAAATATGGTTGAATAACCTTTTATAATTTCAAATCTGCATGTTCCACCATCTGCACCCGAAGTCTGACTGCCAATAACTGTGGCATTTGGAGCTGCTTGAAGACACATCACTAGATGTTCACCATGGCTTTGTGTTTTTTCATTTTGTAAAATAATCACTTTACCTTTATAATAATCCACATTTGTTTTTCCTGTTTTTTGATCTTCTCTCCAAACATATCTCCCCGGATATGTCAAGTCTGCATCTATAAATTTTGCAAAAGCTTTCTCTTCTGGATATAAATATTGCGCTATATCTTCTTCTATATTCGCTTCTTTTGGATATTTTCTTGCATCAAAAATAATTGCTTTAGTATCTTTAAATTGACTCATTACACTAGGAAGCTCGTCTGCTTTTATTCTCTCAACATCAACATACCCTATAGCATCATCCAATAATTTCCATTTCGCTGCATTTTTAGCATTTGTAATTTTTAGCTTTGAATAAGTGTAACGTTTAACTTTCTTAACAGAAGTGGTGTTGTCACGAATGAATTCGATTTCGATTGATTCTGTTTTTCCGTTGAAAACAGCCCAATAAATATTTTTTAAAGTTGCAGGCATATTAGAGCCTTCTGCATATTTCAAATTTTCATTGATTAAATCTCCTACTGTTTTTCCATCAACTTTCGTAACCACATCTCCTACTCTAAAATCATCAATTTTAGCTAGTGAATCATTTTTTAAAGCAACAACAACCGCTTTATTATCTATAAAAACTACATCAGCAGTAATAAATTTATCTCCAAAATAATCAGACATCTGTTTCATTTGTGTTGACGCGTGTGTATCATTCAATTTTATTGAAATTTCTCGCATGGCCAATGCAAAATCTTTTTCAGATTCTGGATTACTGAATCGGGACATCATTTCTATTAAAACAGAATCCCAACTTTGATCCATTTTATATTTATACGGAAAAAAGTATTCCATTTGATTCCAATAACGAAAAAGTGCCAAAAGACGCAGATTCTTATCCGTCCATTTAAAATCCTTGTACTTGACTTCGTTAATTACTTCTATATAAGGTTTAGAAGTATAATAGAATTGCTGTTTTTTATTCCTGTTTTCTTCAATAAACTTTAATTTTTTAGAAAGAGATTTCGAAAACAATTCATTCTTATTAAACCATGACAAATCGAAGTTTTTATCAAAATATTCTTTTTTTACATTCGGTTTTAAAGTTTCTTGTTTTTTGATTTCTCCCAAAGAATCAATCCAATTTTCTATAACCAGAGAAAAAGCTTCAGAAGTTTGAGCTTCCTCGATTTTTGGTAAAATTTGAAATAGCTGTTCATCCCAATTTTTGCTTCCATCGGTAACATTTGGATGATAATATTTTAAGAACCCCCAAACTTTGCAGGTCGCAGCTAGCTTTTGAGTTTCGGTAATTGGTTTTGAAAATGAAAATTGAAATAATAGTAAAAATGCAATAAGTACAGTTTTTTTCATTTAAAGATTTGGGCTTTTGGTTAGTTAGAGCTAATATTATTAAACTTGTTCAAAAATATTTTTAAACTGATACAGAATTCTTTCGATTAAACGCAGATCTTCGGTCACAATCTCTGCACTTCCTTTCATTTCCTGCTGAAATGTAATCTGTTTATTATACGATGTTTTCAGTCCATTTGGAAGCGCAACATCTATAAGAAGATTGCCATCCTTATCAGGCACCAATGAAATATTTTTGATTTCGCCTTTCAAAACACCAAATTCTCTGTCGGGATAATTCGCTAAACGGATATTGACACGCTGCCCCACTTTGATTTTTCCTGAATTTAAAGCTGGCGCTTTTACTTTTCCTATAAAACTATTTTTAGCATCTGGAATTATAGAAAATACATTATCTCCAACATTTATGGTCTGATTTTCATTCCACACTTGCAGAAAAGTTACTTTACCGCTGATAGAAGATTTTAATGCATAAGCCAACTCCCAATCTCTTATCACTTTTTTTAGCTGATAGAAAGATTGAGAAACATTGCGCCCAAGGTTAACTTCTTCTTTAGTACTGTTTATCTGCGAATTCTGACTTGATTTTGCATTGTCAATCAAAGAAGACCTTAATTGAGAAATTGACGACAATAAACTCCTGTAATTCTTTTGTGCCTGCAGGAAACTAAGTTTTTTAGCTTCCATTTCCTGAGCCGAAATAATCCCTTTATTGAATAAAGTTTCAAAGCGCGCCACTTCATTCTTCTGAAGTTCGAGTTCACGCTCATTAATTGTTTTCTGCTGTTGCAGGATTTCTATTCTTTCGGTTATCTGGATTTTTTCGGACTTCTGCGCCCTGCTTTCTACTTGAAAAGGATGCAGATCTTTATTTAATTCCTGCGCCTGATAATCCTTCTGAAATACCGCAAAAGCACTCTCTATTTCGCCTAACTGTTTATTTTGTAATAATCCAAAAGGAAACTCTTTTTTTGAACTGTTAATATCATAATCTTCAACAATCTTTTTCAATAAAAAGACATCTTTGTAATTGGCTGTATTTTCTATAATTGCCAGGGTACTGTTTTTTGCAACCAGCATTTTATTCTTAACCAAAATAGCTTCGATGCGCCCAGAAGACTTTGATACTATTTTCTCTGGAGGGATATTAGTTGTAATTACAATTTCTGTTTTTACGACATCCGGATATTTGACAAACCAGGAAACAAAAAACAGCATAATGATAATGGCAAATATCAGAACGGTTCCCCATCGTATCATCCAATGCGGAACTTTGGTCAAGATATCCTGAACCTCTTCGCTTCTTAATTCAAATGTATCGTTGTTTTCTGCCATAATTAATTCCCTAACTGCAATTGATTTTTAACCAATTCAAAATAATTCCCTCTCTGCTCAACAAGTGTGGTATGGTTTCCAATTTCGATAATTTTTCCTTTATCCAACACCACAATCTGATCGGCATTCATAACTGTACTCAATCTATGAGCAATTACGATTACTGTTTTGTTCTTAAAAAAAACATCAAGTTTCTGCATAATTGCTTTTTCATTATTCGCATCTAAAGCTGAAGTCGCTTCATCAAAAAACAAGATTTCAGGATTTTTATAGACTGCTCTGGCAATCAGCAGTCGCTGTTTCTGCCCAGTGCTCATTCCTAATCCTTCTGCACCTATCTTGGTATTGTAGCCCAATGGAAGTTCGCTTATATATTGCTTGATATTAGCCACATCCGATGCATAAACCAATCGTTCTTTGTCAATTTTGTCGACCCCAACCGCAATATTATTTGCAATTGTGTCGCTGAAAATAAAGCCTTCCTGCATTACTGCTCCGATATTAGATCTCCACGCCTTCTGGGAAATATTTTTCAGCTGGGAATTTCCAATATAGATTTCACCTTTATCAGGATCATAAAATTTCAATAACACTTTCATCAAAGTTGTTTTTCCGCTCCCGCTTACCCCCACTATTGCGGTTACTTTATTAGCTGGAATTTTCAAACTCAAACTATCCAAAACAATAATATCCGAACCTAAATATCTATACGAAATATTCTTTAATTCTATATCTGAATCATACGGCACATCATTGGACAGATTCTCCTCTTCTTGTGTTTCATCTTCTTTTTCGTGAATTTCAGATAATCTTGCCAATGAAATTTTAGCATCCTGAAGCTCTCTTACAAATTGGATAAGCTGTGTAATTGGCCCATTTAAACTGCCTACAATTGAATTAATGGCCAGCATCATCCCCAGCGTGATTGAACCGTCGATAACCAATTTTGCTGATAAAAAAGTGATGAAAATATTTTTTAATTCATTTATTACTGATGAACCAATAGTTTGCGACTGTTCTAATACCAAGCCTTTTATTGAAACCCTAAACAATCTGGCCTGAACATATTCCCAGCCCCAGCGCTTCTGTTTTTCGGCATTATGAAGCTTAATTTCCTGCATTCCGTTTATCAACTCCATCACTTTGCTCTGCTCATTAGAAACTTCTGAAAATCGCTTGTAATCTAAAGCTTCTCTTTGTTTCAAAAACATGCTTATCCAACCAAAATAAAGAAGGCTTCCGACAAAAAAGACCAGAAATATCTTGAGATTAAAATAAGCCAGAACTGCCCCCAATACAAACATGTTGATAACAGAAAACAACACATTTAAAGATGATGTAGTAAGTATTTTTTCAATTCTATGATGATCATTTATCCGTTGCATGATATCACCTGTCATCCTTACATCAAAAAAAGAAATCGGGAGATTCATTAATTTGATAAAGAAATCAGAAATTAATGATATATTAATGCGAGTGGAGAGATGAAGCAGTATCCAACTTCTTATGAGTTCTAAACCTGTTCTCCCGGCAAAAAGGAACAGCTGGGCAAAAAGGATCAGATAAATAAAATGAATATTCTGATTCTGGATCCCGACATCGACAATGCTTTGGGTTAAAAATGGAAATATCAATTGCAGTAAACTGCCTGCAACAAGCCCTATAGCAAGCTGAATAAGAAATGATTTATATTGAAATAGATATTGTGAAAGGAATCTGAATCCCAATCCTGAATTTTCCTCTTTATCGAAATCAGACTGAAAAAATTTTGGCGTCGGTTCTATCAATAATGCAACCCCTTCTCTTGTTTCGTCGTTAGCATTATTTCCTATCCAAAATTTTAAAAAATCCTCTTTATTATACTTAATCAACCCAAATGCAGGGTCTGAAACATAATAAATTCCCTTCTTAATTTTATAAAGTACAACATAATGATTATTATTCCAATGCAAAATGCATGGTAACGGAGCTTCTTCCAGCCTTTCCAAACTTAACTTTACCCCTAAAGTTCTAAAACCGATTTTTTCGGCGGCATCACTCAGAAAAAGCAAATTACTTCCTTCGCGAGTTGTTTCGCTAATATTTCTCAGCTCCTGAATATTGATTGTTTTACCGTAATATTTAGCAATGATTTTTAAACATGTCGGTCCGCAATCTTTATTATCTGCTTGTTTATAATGAGTGAATTTTTTCAATTTATTATGATTTATTCTAGACCAAATTAAGAAAAAAATTTCTTGTTAATCCATAAAAAAAACAGAGAAGACCTAAATCTTCTCTGTTTCAGTATTTAAAAACAAATTTTTAGCAACACAATTTCTTTAGGACATGGCCGCTGGTTACCCTAACCAAATAAAAACAACCTTGCGGCCAACTCCTAAGAATCTCAGTACCAATCATCAATACTGAGAATATGCTCAATGTTCCACGATCGAGCGCCTATACATTCAAAAAAAACATGACTAAATTCTAAATAAGGCTATATCGTATTACTTTTAAAAAAGTTAAAAATCAACAACAAAGACGACTTGTATCACAAATACCTGATGATGTATTTAGCGGACAAGTTTCGCCTGTCGGTATTAAAAAACATCCTGCTTCTAAGGCATGAACCCAACATTCTGGAATTCCTCCTTTCATGGTTTTCTGTTCATTTTTGTTAATGGACTGAGCACCTTCAAGACTTAAAATTTTCTTTAACATAATAATACCTTTTATCTAGTACGACAGTTTGTTCTGTCTCACTATTTAATATTTTTCAACAACAGTATCATGGCAATTGATATCTTCTGAATATTCATTCCCCAAGATGTTTTTCTGCTCTTTTTTTGTCAGCTTTCTTGTTTCCTTACTTTTTAAAATCTTTTCTAACATAACTGGCTATTTACATTTTTTGGTTTAAGCCTCAAATCTGCAATAACTTGATGCTTAAAAAAATCCTCTTTAGCAGCTTCCGACATAATTATTTGGAATGCAGTTCCAGTACGCTGGCACAGTTCCAAATTCTGTACATCTTTTAGCTTTAAATCCATCTTCACAAATAGGAGCATGATCTCCGTTCATTGTTTTCAGTTCATTAGCAGTCAATTCCACTGCACCTTTCAATTTCAAAACGTTCTTCAACATAACTGCAGGTTTATTGGGGTTACTTGTTTCTATTTGACAGTCGAAACTTCTGTTTTTTTAAGCTATTTTTTCCAAGACTTGAACTTCCTCTACATAATCATTTAAGAAATATTTCAATTCGTTTAGCTCATATTCATTGGGAAATAGCCTTTCGTTTACAATTTTAATCGGTGTGTAATTAAAATTGTTCATAGAGCACCAATCATATTGTTTCTGAATTTCTTGATTTATCATCATGCTAACAGAATCAACATTCCATTTTTTTAACCACTTTTTGTGAGTCATTCTTTTAATGTACCAATCTGAAATCGCTTCAACTGTCTTACCTGGTGTTGTTCTGTTAATAGTTAAAAGCCTTTCAACAACTGCTTTATAAGGATTGTCATTATTTTCTGGATTGATATTAAAAAGAACGTTCAAAAATATTTTATCTGGAAACTTCAATACTAAATCAAAAGCTTCTTGAAAAGTTTTATAACAGTGACCGCAGCTTGGACTAAGAATTACAGAAAGTCTAACCCCTGCATTTCTATTTCCAAATGTCAAGCCTCTTAAATCTTCAAATCCTTTGTTATATTTTACTTTTTTAGATAAGAAATTCAACAAAGAGTAATTTCTTTTAAATTTCTTAAGCTCTTTTAAAGAGTTTTCATTGTCAAGCATTTTTCTAATCATCACTTTAACCGCCGCCCATATTGGGATTAAAAGCAATAAAGAAAATACATAAGGGAAAATTTCATTAAAACTGAAACTCAATGTAAAAAGATCTGACGAAAACCAAAAAATGCTTTGTGCCAATATTAAAAATGATATTGCCAGACACATTATGCACCATTTCTGAATCTCAAATTTTTGAATCCATATTGAACAAACTATTATAGGAATAGCCAATAGACTTAAGAATCCAACGAAAATTGATGAACTTAAAGGCTGAACTAGTATTGCAATAATGCTTGAACTAAAGAAAAGCAAAGGCAAATCTGAAAAACTCACCCATCTATTTGCAATATCATCATTAAAACTTATTACTGAGTGGCAAGAAGAATTAGTACTTAAATTACAGAATTTTGAAATTACAGTATTTTTAACTCCCCATTTCTCTTGAACAATAAAGATACTTACAACTAAACCGAGAACTGATGTCACCAAAAATGAAGCGCTAAACCAATCAAAACGATTATAGAATAAAGACAATCCTGCTACAAGCGCAAGAGGCAGAAAATATTTTAGCCAATTGTATTCTATTTTTAAATTATCTCTTGCTACAACATTGTTTGGCTCGATGGCCACAATTACTCCATTCCAATCTAAAAGGAATTTATCATAAGACAATTTTTGACTTCCTTTTTTTGAAGTTGTGATTCTAACACCGCTTTTTATTTTTTCAACGAGTGTCAATTCATCTTTGAAATATGCCAAAAAGTTAGATGGCAAATCTTCAATCTGTTCTTTCGAAACTCTTACAGCGGCATTCTCTACAGAAAGCAAATCAAACGAGTCTGTAATGGCAAACAAACTCGGATAATTTGGATGAGACAAAAACAGATCCTTGAACTCATTTTTGATGTCTGAGTAGCGGTTGATTTGTAGAAATTTTTGGACAAGTTTTAACATCGCTTTTGATCGTTTTTAAATCATTTTACAATGCAAAGATTGGAGATTTTATTGATAAAAATTGCATGAACACATACATTTTATTAATTATACCACATACAATTTATAAATTATACCAAGTATAGTAATCCACACAACATACTAAAAATCAATTAATTAGATTAGTTTTTTTTTGATAAAAAGCTCAGAAAGGGCATTTTCGATTAACGGTTTTGCTTTTTATCTAGTTTTGGATAGGCAATAATCTAAACATGAAAAAACATGAAAAATAGGCTCATAAAAACAGATGATTTTGGAAGAAAAAGACAAATGAAAAAAAATCTATAAAAGCCCAAATCGGAAGCAAAAGTTGCTGATAAAAATCAAAAAAAAAGATTCTTATTTAACAGGTTTTGCCTTATAAATAAATTCCATTTTTATCGCTCTTGATTAATAATTCAAAAAACTTTTTAGTGTAATTCCGCTTTTTAGCATTCCCTTTTGCCTCCTTTAGCGAAACCTTAAAATATAGTTACGAGATAACATTATAAAAATATATAACTAAAATTCAAAAAGATGAAAAATAATACATCAACATTAGCAGATTTCGAAGTAGAAAAAATAGACTTAAAAACTCAAAAAATTATCAGAGGCGGTGGTACTGACTCTACCAATCCTTCCACAAGTGATCCTCTAAAAACTAATGGTGGGGGAAATGGCTGATTCTCATTTATAACAATATAAACGAAACTAAAAACTTAAATCATGAAAACGAAAAAGATGACATTTAAAGATTTTGAAGTAAATAAAATAGACTCAAAAACTCAAAGAATTATTCGAGGAGGCGAGAACGAATCTGTTGACCCTCCTATTGTAAACTATCCTATTAAAACTAACGGAGGAGGAAATGGCTGATTCTCATTTATAATAATATAAACAAACCTAAAAATTTAAATCATGAAAACGAAAATAATGACATTCAAAGATTTCGAAGTAGATAAAATAGACTTAAAAACTCAAAGAATTATTCGAGGAGGCGAGAACGAATCTGTTGATCCTCCTATTGTAAGCTATCCTATTAAAACCAACGGAGGAGGAAATGGCTAATAATTCAGTTTTAAATATTGTTCGCAAATTGAGCTGGAGATACTCCAGTTCTTTTGCGAAACGATTTTGCAAATGAAACTGCATTTTTAAAACCGACACTTTCTGCAATTGCCTGAGTTGAATATTTTCGATATAAATGATTTGTAATCATTTGGTTAATAACATAATTAATCTTTAATTCATTCGAATATTCTCCAAAAGATTTCCCGAATCTTTTATTGACTACATAGGACAAATAGGTAGTATTGGTTTTAATTTTTTTAGCAACATACGATAGTGTAAAATCTGCATTTAAGTATTCTAATTTTTCTTCTAATGCCAGCAATTTTTCTACAATTTTATTTTCTTTAGCCTCATCAATACTAAGGTTTGCATTTTCTTTTTTAAGCTGACCATCTTCTAGCTCTAGAAATTCTCCCGAAACTTTAGTTTTATCTACTGCTGCTTTTCCAATATCATCTTTCTCGATTTGTTTTTTCTCAAGATTAGCTTTAAATTCTTCAATCAAAGCGTTCATTTTTTTCTGCGCCTTATTCTTATCTCGAATATTTTTAATCAGGAAAAATACAATACCAACAACCAAAATAACGTATAAAATTTTTAGCGCTTTATTCCATAAAACCTCATATTTATACTTCTCCCGAATACTCAACATTTCATCACTCAGATTCGCAGTACCTAATTTGTAATTAACTTCCAAAGCTTCTTCTCTTAATTGTCCTTGATATTTTTCATAAGAATCTAAATAAATCTTAGAATGCTTAAAAGCTAATTCAGGTTCATTTTGAATATTATAAATTTTAGCTTGGATATAATTAGATTGAAAATAACTCATATCTATTTTCTTTTCCTTTTGATAAAGAGAATCAACTTTTTTTAAGAAAATTAAAGCTTTATCGTATTTTTTTTGAGAATAGTAGAGATCTCCTAGATTATAATTTGCTGTTTTATAATAACTTTCGTCGTTATTTTGTTTCGCATACATCGAAATATCAAAATATGCTCTCTCTGCATTTTTAAAATCCTTTTTCAACAAATAGATATTTCCTAGACTTAAAGTAGCTGTCATTTTATTATCTATATAGTTTTGCGAATAAGTTATCGCTCTTTTGTAATAGTATTCGGCCGAATCGAGTAAAACTAATTTACTTCGGTTCTTCATATAGTAGCCTTCATACACATTTCCTAAATTGGTATAAATATTACTTTTACTATTTTGAAATTGGTCTTTCTCATAAAGACTTTCATTTTTATCCAAAAAATCACTGTTCTGTCTAAGGTTTTTAATAGCAAGTTCATAATTCCCTACAGCTTCATTAACTAAGGCAATATTGCTTTTAAATTTTACAATCTGAATAACATCCTTAGTTTTAATGGAGAGCTTAATTCCTTCTTGATAATTGCTAAGAGCATTACTAAAATTTCGTCTTTTCCATTCTATCAATCCTCTATAATTATATAAATAAGCTCTAAGATTTATTTTTTGAACAGATTCTGGGAGTTTACTATAATGAGCTAATGCCTTGGCAAACCATTCATCACATTTAGCTCTATTGTCTTTCAATTGATATAGATAAGATCCTGCTCCATAAGCAAAAGCTTTGTGCTCATCATTATTAGATTTTTTTAATTCAGTTGCATATTCAAGTCCTTGATCAAAATTACCATTCATGCTAAAACGAATTTTATCCTGTAATTCTAAGTACTTTTGTTCCGTGAGCTCTCCTGTAGTTTGAGCAGTCCCACTGGAAAATAGTAGTAGTAAAAAGAAAAAAGAGATGATCAGCCTCATTAAGTTTGTTTTTGGAATTCAAAAATAGTCTATAAATTATCAAAAAACTACAATTTATTTGCCAAATTCCTATTAATTTTATTTTTACCATAAAAAAATATAACAATTTCATTTGTATTTGTTATATTTTTATTGTGTAAATTTGTTTTGCTAAAAATTAAAAAAATGAAACCAGACCTATTTCAATCTCCAGATTATTTTAACCTAGATGATTTATTATCAGACGAACATAAATTGGTTCGTGAATCTGCTCGTGCATGGGTAAAAAAAGAAGTTTCTCCTATTATAGAAGAATATGCTCAAAAAGCGGAATTTCCTAAACAAATTATTAAAGGTCTTGGAGAAATTGGCGGTTTCGGACCATATATTCCTGTAGAATATGGCGGAGCAGGATTAGACCAAATTTCTTATGGTTTAATTATGCAGGAAATAGAAAGAGGCGATTCTGGTGTAAGATCTACCTCATCTGTTCAATCTTCTCTAGTAATGTATCCTATTTGGAAATATGGAAACGAAGAACAAAGAATGAAATACCTGCCAAAACTAGCTACAGGAGAATACATTGGATGTTTCGGTTTGACAGAACCAGACCATGGCTCTGATCCTGGAAGCATGATCACTAATTTTAAAGATATGGGAGATCATTATCTTTTAAATGGTGCTAAAATGTGGATTTCTAACGCCCCTTTTGCTGATATTGCGGTTGTTTGGGCTAAAAATGAAGAAGGACGAATTCATGGTTTAATTGTAGAACGTGGAATGGAAGGTTTTACAACGCCAGAAACGCATAATAAATGGTCATTACGTGCTTCTGCGACTGGAGAATTAATTTTTGATAATGTAAAAGTTCCAAAAGAAAATCTGCTACCAAATAAATCTGGTCTTGGCGCCCCTCTTGGCTGTTTAGATTCTGCGCGTTACGGAATCGCATGGGGAGCAATTGGAGCTGCAATGGATTGTTATGATACAGCTTTAAGATATTCAAAAGAAAGAATTCAGTTCGGAAAACCAATTGGAGGAACTCAATTGCAACAGAAAAAACTGGCAGAAATGATTACAGAAATCACAAAAGCACAATTATTAACTTGGCGTTTAGGAGTTTTAAGAAACGAAGGCAGAGCAACTTCTGCTCAAATTTCGATGGCAAAACGCAACAATGTAAACATGGCAATCAACATCGCCAGAGAAGCAAGACAAATGCTCGGAGGTATGGGAATTACTGGCGAATACTCAATTATGCGTCACATGATGAACCTTGAAAGTGTTATTACTTACGAAGGTACTCACGACATACATTTGCTTATAACAGGAATGGATGTGACTGGAATTCCAGCATTTAAATAATCTACAATTATTAAAATATACATAAAATCAATACGAAAAGCTTCTTCTTGACGGAGAAGCTTTTTATCTTTGCATCAAAATTTTTTCAAAAATGAATATCGAAACGATAAACAAAAGCATTCAACCTCAAAAAGACCAACTATTAAACCACTCTTTATACAATAAGATTCAAAATATAAATGATCTTCATAGCTTTCTAGAAACTCACGTTTTTGCTGTTTGGGATTTTATGTCACTTTTAAAAGCCTTACAGGCCAAACTTACTTGTACAACAACACCTTGGTTTGCTACCAAAAATCCAGAAACACGTTATTTGATTAATGAAATTGTTCTTGCAGAAGAGAGCGATTTAAGTATTGATGGAAGAAGACAAAGCCACTACGAAATGTATCTTGAAGCTATGGAAGACTGTGGCGCAGATACAACAGGAGTTTTAAAATTCTTATCAGAGGTGACCTCTCTTCATAATATATTCGTAGCAATCAAACAAAGCTCACTGCATCCCAATGTAAAAGCCTTTTTAGATTTTACTTTTAGAGTTATCGAAGAAGGAAAACCACACGAAATTGCAGCAGCATTTACTTTTGGAAGAGAAGATTTGATTCCGAGTATGTTTACTGAAATTTTGAAAAACTTCCAGAAAAACCTTCCGGAAACCGATTTAGCAAAATTACTATACTATTTTGAAAGACATATCGAATTGGATGCTGATGAACATGGTCCAATGGCAATGACTATGATTACAGAATTATGTGAAAACGATTCTCAAAAATGGAAAGAAGTTGAAGAAGTTTCGATTCTTGCTCTAGAAAAACGCATCGGACTTTGGAATGCTATCGAGGAAGAAATTTTGATGAAAGCCGAAATGGTTTAAAATTACTATAAGTTATGTAACATAACTTATTTCTTAAAAAATTCCAATAACCGAAACTGTTTAATGACAGATAAGTTATTGGAATTTTGTTTTTTCATACCTTTGAGATTCAAACTGTTGAAAACACTTTCAAATGAATATTATCGATTTCATTCCAACAGAACAGTTAAGGCCTTTTATTAAGACTTACAGAATTATCGAAAGCGAAGACGAATTGATAAACAGGGTTTTGCCCAGCACTTCTCTAGCAATTGCTTTTCGCTGCAAAGGCGATGTTAATTATATTAAAGAAAATCAGAAAAATAAACTACCCATTTCAACAATTTCGGGTATTCGCAAATCAGTACGATTAATTAATTATGCAAAAGATACGGCAACTCTTGTCGTTCAGTTTAAAGAAGCTGGAGCTAAAGCTTTTTTTAAAGAACCGCTTCATGAATTATTCGAAGAAAGTGTTTCGCTCGATAACTTTATTCCACAGCAAAAAATCGCCGTTATCGAAGAACTTTTAGCAGAAGCAAAAACCAACAATCAAAAAATTGCGGTTATAGAGCAGTTTCTTTTATCAAGGTTGCACAATTACAAACCCGACAATTTAATCTCTGCAGCTATTACTATCATACAATCTAAAAAAGGCGTCATTAAAATAAAAGAACTTGCCGATGCACTTCTTATCAGTCAAGACGCATTTGAGAAAAAGTTCCGAAAAACAATTGGATCTTCTCCAAAACAATTTTGCTATGTTGTTCGCATAAAATCAATTATCGATTACAAACAAAAAAATCAAAACCTTATCGATCTGGCTATTGATGCCGGATATTTTGACCAGCCTCATTTTAATAAAGATTTCAAATTATTTACAGGACAAACTCCAACAGAATTTTTCAACTTTCCTTCTTTTTGGTAAATCAATGATTTTTTACAATGATTCCCTTTTCGCAATTCTGAATTTTACATCAATAAAAACAGGAACTATGAAAACAAATCTTTTAATCGGAATTGTCTTTTTGACATTATTCAGCTATAGAACAAATGCTCAATCAACAACAATCAATTCAGAAATTGAACCTAAAAAATCAGAAACCATGCAACAAATTTTTATCGATAAATTTATCGTTCCCGAAAAATCAAAACAAGAATTTTTAGAACGAGTAAACATCAACCGAAACCTCATAAAACACTTAAACGGCTTTGTAAATGACAACGCATACGAACGTATTGACGAAAACGGGAATTTAATTTATATAACAATTGCTGTTTGGGAAAATGAAACGGTCTTGAAAAGCGCCAAAGAAGCTGTACAAGCTTACTACAAAAAAGAAGGTTTTAATATCGCCGAAATGCTCACAAGATTAAACATCGTCATGGAAAGAAATATTTACAGCGAAGCTACAAAACCGTAACCAGCTATTTAACGTAACTATTTGTTTAAAACGACCCAATCTAATTTAAACAAATTATGAAACCGCATTTTAAACAAATAGTTATCGTTATTCTTTCAGTATTTCTTCTTAGCTGCAGTTCAGATGAAACCTCAACTCCTATTACCACTACTCCACCCGTTGTAAACCCTCCAACAACGCCTCAACCGCCAATTCCAAGTTCCGTAAATTATTTAGCCTTAGGCGATAGTTATACCATTGGCCAAAGTGTATGCGCTACATGCCGTTTTCCAGAGCAATTAAAGACAAGTTTAACTGCAATGTACTCTAGTAGCATTTCGCTTAAAATAATTGCTACAACAGGCTGGACGACATCCAATTTAATTTCGGCAATTAATTCTCAAAATCCAGAATCCAATTATGATTTGGTAACACTTTTAATTGGCGTAAACAATCAATATCAGCATAGAAACTTTTCAGTTTACGAAAAAGAATTTCCAGAACTAGTCAATAAAGCTATTATGCTAGCCAAAGGCGACCGAAAAAATGTTGTAGTTATTTCTATTCCCGACTATGCATATACTCCATACGGGCAAGCTCTTGCAGGAAATCAAAGCAGTACGATTTCATTAGAAATAGATCAATACAATACATTTGCAGAAAATTATTGTACAAATAATCAAGTCGCTTTTGTATCCATTACAGATATTACACGTATGGGATTAAGCAATCCAAATCTTGTCGCTTCAGATGGCTTACATCCTTCTGAAGCTGCTTATAAAATGTTTGTGGACAGAATGATGCCGAAGATAAAAACAGCTTTGCAGAATTAGTTTTTTCAATTTTTAGAAGCAGAAAAAGTCATTTTCAAAAACACGTTTAGTCCCGCTATTCACTATATCTTTTGTTCTGAACCCCAGAACAAAAGGATATCGTTCCTATCGGGGCTAGATTAGAACTTTCATTTTTCAAAAGGACGAAAGATATTTACTTTTTAGACTTCCAAATAAAACCATCCAATAAATAATGCGTAAACTGTGGCACCGTCAATAAAGGAACTAGCAAAATCTGCCAGCTCGAAAAATCAAAATTTGTGATGTTAATATTCTCATTCCAAACAAAAAGCTCCCAGAGAAATTCTTCTGAAAAGGCAATTAAAAGCAAAATTCCAATGTAAATTAAAAGTCCTTTGTATTGTTTTAAGAAAGACAAACGCCCTAATTCTGTTTCCGATTTTCCGTCAATTTCTTTAAAATAAACCAAAGCCATATATGGGATTCCATGTGAAACGACATTCAATAAAGTAAAAATCAAATCGTCATTAAAATAGACAATTCCGAAATACCACGACAAAGCTGTTCCCAGAATAATACTATTTTTTGGAATATTAAAAAATCGATTCTGGATAGATTTTACAGCTGTGTAAACGATATAAAAAATCAAAATTCCAATATAAACCCAAAACAGGATTTCGAGAATTCTTTGGTTTTCAAACCTAAAAAATTCATTTTCTACAAACCAATTGAACTTTCGCTTTGACGAAAAAAACCAATACAGCATTGGATATCCCGTTGAAGCATAAATCGTAAGATTATCAATCCAAACCGAAATTTTGGTCTTCGTTTCTTTTCTCGCATACAATCTCATAAAGCCATATTGCTGTCTGATGAAATGAAAAACAGCCACATAAGCCAGAAACGACCAAAAAACTAAACTGCCGAAAGAGAAAAGCACAATTCCGGTTACGAAACAAAAAAGAGGCAATAGAATCAATCTTCTTTTTTGCTTTTGAAACTCATCAGCAACAAAATAAGTTTTGAATAATGTCGCATAAACATGCGCCACATCAATAAAAACAATAAGGAAAAGCCAAGTGTAAAAAGAATAATTTTCTTCAATCTGGACAATATAATCCTGAAAAATAAAGATGATCGCCAAGACAAAAAATGACGGACCAATTATAAAAGCTAAATCAGTTTTGGCTTTATGAATCCAAGGTTGCTCCATCTACAATTTCATTTACAACATTAATTCCTTGATGAAAAGCTTCTTCAAAAATCGAAATTCCAGATAAATCGCTGTGTGCAAAATAGATCTTCTTTTCAATATTTTGTTTAGCCTGTCTTTTTGATTCTCCGAAAATAAATCCCGGCGCAGGCGAAATCATTCCGTGACCTAAAAGAAAAACTTCAATGTCTTCTGTATATTCTTCAATATCTGGATGCGCTACTTTTAAGTCATTCAAAACAAAGTGCTTCCAATATTCTTTATCTTTTTTATAAAGCTCTTTTCTGGTTTTCTTTAAATCGGCAGACGAAAAACTATAATAATACGTAATCACTTTTTTGTCCTGAACCTGATTCACAGTCTGATGCTGATCGTAAACATATCCTAAACCTTTCGCATCATAAATTACATTATCCCAAGAAAGCGGAAAACTAAAATTATCCGTTAAATCATTAACGACTAAAGTTGCCAAAAGCCAAGGTGTGTAATGGAAATCTTTGGTAAACGCTTTTCGGTCTTCAATCAAATATTGATTTACAAACTGCGGAGAACTCATAATCACTTTATCGGCAATAATTTCAACCGACGTTTTATTGACATCATCAAAGGCTTTTGCGATTACTTTATTCTTTTCGACTTTAACTTCGTAAACCAAATGATTTTTCAGCGTCTTATCTGTAGTATATTTTTTTAAATGATTGGCTAAACGCGAATTTCCTTCTGGCCACGTTAAAACGCTGTCGTGTTTTTCGGGTGTCGAATCTTGTTTTCTTCCAGCAAAATAATGAATTCCAGCCCAAGCCGAAACGTAGTCAATTCCTAAACCGAAATCGTCTTTACAACAATAATCGATATAATTAAACAAAGGTTCAGAAGAAAATTGATTGTTTTTGAACCACTTTTTCATCGTGATTTTATCTAAAGCTCTTGTTTCAATATCAGACGAAGAAAGATAAAGCGGAATATCAAACAGATACTTTTGATCTTCGCCTTTGGCGATTCTAAACGCATCCATTTTTTTGAAGAATTTGTCAAACTCTAAATCATCTGAAATCAAATTTCCTTCTTTTGGAACTACACCTTCCTGCCAGTTATTTTTATAGAACAAACGTTCGTCTGGCGCAAAAGTCAATTGTAATTCATCAAAAACAGGAAATCCTTTTTCGTTGTAACCTAAAATTATTTTTTCTTCTTCTAAAAAATGAAGCAGTTCTTTATCCTGAAAATTTGGCAATGGCAAATAATGCGCGCCCAAAGGATATTTGGAGTATTTATTTTCTCCGTTTGAAGAATTCCCTCCCAAATGATTTTCTAATTCCACTATCAAAAAATCTGAAATTCCTTTTTTATGAAACTGGCGTGCCGCACTTAAACCAGAAATTCCTCCGCCAACAATTAAATACGGAATCTGGATCTGTTTCGTCGGTTTAGGAAAATCCTTAATCCATAAACGATGTCCAAGCAAGTGCTTAGTGCCCGATAAACGAATCATCAGTACCGCAATTTTATCTGAACAAAACTGCAGAAACGGAACCGCAATTAAAGCCGCTCCAACTACTTTTATAAAACTCCTTCTGGATTTATTGCAGTTTTCCCCACTCTTCATCAAAATAGCGTACTAAAATCTGGTTATCTAAACGATTGATTTCAATTTCATTGGAAATCATATCGTTTGTAAAATAATTGAATCGATCGAATTGATAATTGTAAAATTTCAATCCGTCTGCTTTTCGGTTTACGGTATTAAAAGTCGTTCCAAAACCGTTTATGGCAATCGTATAACCCCATTCTCCAAAAGACGGCACATACGCATGATATGCATCGACCTGTGGGAAAACCTGCATGACCGTTTTATTAATACACCAAAAAGATTTAGGCGCAAAATATGGTGAAGTCGTTTGTATAACCACCGCAGCATCTGGTTGTAAAATGGTTTTTATGGTTTGATAAAAATTTAGCGAATACAATTTCCCTAAACTATAATTGGACGGATCTGGAAAATCGATTATCGCCACATCGTATTTCTCTTTATTGTTTTTCGCCCAAATATAAGCATCGGTATTGATTACAGTAACTTTAGGATTATTCAAAGAATTCTGATTGAAATTCGTCAATACTGAATTGGTTTTGAAAAGTTTTGTCATTCCTTCATCTAAATCTACCAAAGTCACTTTCTCAACATCTTTGTACTTCAGAATTTCGCGAACCGCAAGACCATCTCCACCACCCAAAACCAAAACGTTTTTGACGCTTTTAGCCATCGACATCGCGGGATGCACAAGAGCCTCGTGATAACGATATTCATCTGCAGAACTAAATTGTAGGTTGTTATTCAAATAAAGCCTGTAATCGCTCTTATTATGCGTTAAAACGATGCGCTGATACGGTGTTGAATTGGTATAAATGATATTCTCTCCATACAATTTCCCTTCCGAATAAGCGAGAATATCATTCGAAAAAATAAAAACAACCAATAATAATACAAAAGAGAAAACGGCTTTTGCTCTTAATAAAGAAGGTTTCCTTAATTCTCTTTTTAATAAAAAGCATAAAGCAATAGCAATGCTCACATTAATCATTCCGAAGAAAAGAGAAGTTCCCATAATTCCTAATTTTGGCACTAAAACCAACGGGAATAGTATCGAAGCCAAAAGTGCTCCGATATAATCAAAGGTAAAAACATTCGAAACCAAATCTTTAAACTCGACTCTATCTTTTAAAATATTCATTAAAAGCGGAATCTCCAATCCGACCAAAAATCCGGTTACGAAAACAAATAAATATAAAATGAATTGAAAAGAACCCACATTTTCAAACAGCAGAAACAAAATTACTGAACTCAAACCTCCGATAAGTCCGACCAGAATTTCAATTTCTACAAATGTGTTAAGCAGATTCTTATTGAAAAACTTCGAAAAAAAAGAGCCTATACCCATAGAAAACAGGTACACGCCGATAATAAATGAAAACTGTTTTACCGAATCGCCTAATAAATAACTCGCCAAAGTTCCTGCAACCAACTCATAAATAAGTCCGCAAGTGGCAATTATAAATACGGCAAAGAGTAAAAGAAATTCAAACCTAAGAAACTTTTTACCCATGAATTGCGGCACTAATAATCATGGAAATCCCGATGATAAATGCTGCCAAAACAATGGCAACAGCAACATTATTTTTTTCTACAACTTCTTTCCAAGTATTTTCCGGAGTCAGTTTTTCAATAATATAATAGCCGATTAATAAGATTACAATTCCTAAAAAAGAATAAAGAATTGAGTTTACTATTGGCTGTGCGTGAAATAATTCCATATTTGATAGTTTTTATTTGTGGTAAAAATGATTGTACGATGAACGGCTTCCGCTCGTTGTTGATCGGTAGCTTTCTGTAGTTTCACAATCGCAGATTCTGTTTCCTGCAAGAGTAAAATACATATAAACGCCAAAGCAAAAAACTCCAATTATGAAAGGAGCTAAATTTTGCAGT
Source organism: Flavobacterium anhuiense (assembly GCF_004151235.1). Classification (GTDB taxonomy): domain Bacteria; phylum Bacteroidota; class Bacteroidia; order Flavobacteriales; family Flavobacteriaceae; genus Flavobacterium; species Flavobacterium anhuiense_A. The sequence goes on along the minus strand of NZ_JUIV01000002.1, from coordinate 298,417 downwards.
ATAAAATCAGATATTTTCTTCATGTTAATTTTCAGGATAAGGAGAATAAGAGCTGTCTGCCCATCGGTTTTTTTCAGATTGATACTTAAAGAAATAGATCACCGCAAATATACCCGCCATAAAAAGAATTACAAACCAAGCATTACGGCTAGAGGGCTGATTCCAGACTGCTGTAACCTGCATTTCAGTATTGGTCAAATCTTCTGGTGCTTTAAGAGGTGTAATCAAAAGATGATATTTACCAGATTTTACACCGCAAATATTAAATTTTTCAACAGAACTTCCTTCTGTCCAAGATTCGCCATCAGAATAGCCGTGGTAATATTCGATGTCTTTATTGGCATAAATTTCGTCATTTGTTTCTTCGTTGATCAAAGCCACATTTACATTTGCCCAGGAATTATCAACACCTGTAGAAACTTTTATTGTCATAGGCGACGAGCCTCCATTAAGCACAAAACTTTCGCTTGTAATTTCTTTATTGTCAAACTCGGTAAATTTCATAGTTTTCGAGAAAACCTGCTGTTCTACCTGATCTCTGTAAATAAACCAATTCGTAATAAGAATCAACAGAGCAATGAGACAGAAAATAATAGCTGTATTTTTTATATGAAATGGAAAAGGCTGAATCATATTTGTCCCTGTCTGATACGGAAGCACAGCCTGTGGAAATGCTTTTTTGATCTCGCTTTTATTAACATACTCTCCATAATAGGCTATTTCGACGCCATTCATTCTTTCTACAGAAATGATGTTTGGAGGATTGATATATTCAACTAAATGAATTAATTTGTTTTGAGGAAGTTCAAAATCAAAAAATCCTTTTGCATTTATAATTTCAGCATCAGAATATTCAAATATATCAAAATACACTCCTTCGTGGTCTAATACTTTGGGATGATCATGAACGACAAAAGTTTCCTCCATTTCTCTTAACATCATCCAGTGTCCATTAGAAACCGAAAGATAGATAAACTCTTTAGCGTCGTTTTGAAGTATAAATTCAATCCAATCAAAATCGGGATGAATATTCTTTCTTAGAATTCCGGTAACTTTATATTCGCTTCCTCTAAAATTTCCAACTTCGCCAATTACAAGCGGACATGCAAAATAAATATTTTTATATTGAGATCTTTGGCGAAATTGCCCATCTTTATCAGTAGCATATAAAGTCTGACAATGCGGACAGACAAAATTGACTACTTCAAAATCAACATCTAATTCGGTTTCGATATCACAGATATAACAAGGAATCTTCATATCTTATCGGTTAATTTCAAAATCTTTAATAATTTCTGCTTCAAAATAGGCAATATAATCGGCCATAACGGCACGCACTTTATGCGAGTTATCCTGAAGATAATTGCACAAATAAACGTCCAAAGTCAACTGATTGTATTCTGGCCAAGTGTGTATACAAATATGCGATTCTTTTAGGCAGTAGGAAATCGTGAAACTATTATTCTCGAAGTCATGCACCACAACGCCAACTTTCTCAAGATCATATTTTTCTAAAATGGAATTGGTAACTGCAACAAAGCCTTTGCTGTTGGTAAGCTTAGAAATTTCGTCGACATGTAGCGTAACCAGTTTATGCAATCCTGGCGAATAAGGAGGTAAATCCATTAAGTTATTTATATTACACAGGAGCCAAATATATAATATTTCTAGAATAAAATAATGTGGGAAACCGTATTTTGAAAATAACTTTTTAGGACTATGTGTTTGTGATTTTTTCTTTTTTTAGATTTTTAGCAAAATCTGATAAATCAAGATGTTTTGATTATAATTATCAAATTCTTTTTGTTCTAAATCAATATCTTCAAAACTGATTCTATTTTTAATTGAATAATCTCTTTAAAAATAGAGCCGCAATTAATCTCTCTAAAAAAATCGAGACGCGATGAATCTCTTTAAAAATAGAGACGCGATGAATCGCGTCTCTACCGTTATTTCGGATTGTTTTGGTTTAATTTTCCATAAAATTTGTCTTTATTCCAATTCAACGGATTGTTTTCTATATAATTTTGTATGGTTTCAAAAGATTTTTCATTTCTAATGATATGATCATGAAAACGCGGTTGCCAACCGAAATCAGCATGTATTTTTTTCATCTCAAAAGAACATCTTCCTTTATACCATCTTATAATTCTCGAAATATTATCGTGCAACATGGGGTTTTTATTTCCGACAAAACCACCTATTTTATATATTGTTTCGGGTAGAGACGCGAATAATCGCGTCTCTACCCGAAACCGATGCGTTTTTATCAATAATTAAAATCCCATGAACGTGATTTGGCATAATTACAAAATTACCCAATTCGACATACGGAAAATGTTTTGGAATATCTAACCAATATTTTTCTGCCAATATTCCTAATTCCGATGCCTCCAATTTAGAATCAATAATATCTCCAAAATAACATTCCCTATTTTGGGTACAAATAGTTATAAAATAAGCACCTTTTGCACCATAATCCCAATTTTGCAATCGCGAAGATGGAATTCGATATTTATTTTTAAATTTTTGAGACATTGTTTGACAGATTTTTCGAAAGGTGTTCGTAATAATATAATCCTGAAATTAATTGCCGCTGATTTTCCCATTCAAATATTATAAAATCGAAATTGCCCAAAGTTTTTGTTCAATAAGTTTTTTGGACGTGTGGTATTGTAATTTATAATTTGGCAATAGAGACAATTAATAAAAAAACCTCGAAATATACATTTCGAGGTTTGGTATTATTTTAATTGAAAATTTGCAGAGAAGAAGGGATTCGAACCCTCGATACAGTTACCCATATACTAGCTTTCCAGGCTAGCTCCTTAAACCACTCGGACACCTCTCTATTTTGGTCTGCAAATAACACAAAAAAAACTGACTTTACAAAAGTAAAATCAAAGTAACTTTAAATGCTTTTCTTAAATTCTTCCATAAACAATTTTACAGCCTTTTTCTGGTAACCACCCATCGTGAGCATATAAGATTCTCTTTTTGTAGAAACTCCCGTAATCTGAATGGCTTTTAAACTATCCCAGTTTTTTAGTGCTTTTTCGGCCACAATGGTTGCCCAATCGCTATTTTCAACCATTTGCAGTAAAGCGTGAATGGATTGCAGTTCTATCGAAATTTTAGGTTTCATGTTAAACTTCTGAAACAGTTCTTCAACATATTCACGAGAATTTGATCCTTTTCCAGGCAATATCAGCGGAATCTCTTCTATTTTCTTGAAAGGCATTTTGTCTAAATGGGCTAAAGCATGATTTTTAGAAACTGCCATGACCATATTTGAAGTAAACAAAGGTACTTTTTGAATTGGAGCGCCAATTTCGTGTGACGAAATAACTAAAACTAAATCCAATTCATTATTAATCAGTTTTTGCTCTAAAGCTTCTGAAGTACCGTATTCTACAATTATCCTCAAATTCTGGTATCTTTTGGCAAATGCATTTACAACAGGCAAAATCAGTAGCCCGAAAATGTACGTTACGCCAATTCGGAGTTCTCCGCCAATCATTTCGTTTAAATCCTCAATGGCCTGTTTTCCGTTTTCTACATTTTCGACCACTTTTTTGGCATGAATTAGAAAAACAGCACCAGCTTCTGTCAGTTGAACTTTCTTTCCAACTCGCTTAAACAATGGCATTCCAAGTTCTTCTTCCAGTTTTTTTATTTGCTGTGAAAGTCCCGATTGTGTTACAAAACAGAGTTCTGCTGCTTTTGTAAAGTGCAATACTTCAGCAGTTTTGATAAAATATTGCAGTTGATATATTTCCATATTGATAAGTTTTACTACTTATTATCAGTAAAATTATTAATTTTTCTAATGCTATCATAATCCCGACCTTTGTATTAAATATTTAGAGTCATGTTTAAAGCCTTAAAATCAAAAAATTTCAAATTATTTTTCTACGGTCAATCTGTATCAGTTATTGGGACCTGGATGCAGAAAACAGCAGTAAGCTGGATGGTTTACAGTATTACGGGATCTGTATTTTTATTAGGTTTAGCCACTTTTTTAAGTATGATTCCGTCTCTGTTTCTCGCTCCTCTGGCAGGAAGTATTATTGGACGTTACGACAGACACCGCGCTATGATGGTACTGCAGTCTTTAGCAATGCTGCAGGCAGGAACTTTAGCTTTACTGATTTATCTCAAAATTTATAATATCAATTTTATTCTTGCTTTGAGTCTTATTCAAGGGATTATCAATGCTTTTGATATGACCTGCCGTCAGACTATGATGATTGATATTGTTGACAATAAAGAAGATCTGCCAAACGCAGTCGCTCTTAACTCCACCATGAACAACTTTGCTAGAATTGCAGGTCCTGCGCTTGCGGGAATCATCTTGCATCAATATGGAGAAGATATCTGTTTTATCGGAAATTTTATGAGTTATGTGCCTGTTTTAATTTCGCTAATGCTAATGAAAATTACACCGCATGTTAAAGCCGAAAACAAGCTTAAAATGCTGGATGATCTTATTGAAGGACTGGATTACGTAAAGAAAGAAGCTGAAATGGCAAGAATGCTCTTGATGCTAACTTGCAGCAGTTTATTCGTAATTTCTTTTAATACTTTGATGCCCGTTTTTGCGAAAGATATTTTTAGCGGAAACGCCCAAACTTTCAGCTGGTTTGAAAGCGCTGCCGGAATTGGTTCTATTTTATCTGCAATTTATTTAGCCAATCTAAAATCTGCCGAAAATATGAGCAAATTGATGATTTCTGCAAGTTTACTTCTCGGTTTTAGTGTAATTATTTTGGCCGTTTCAAACAGCATCACAATTGCTTTGCTTTGTATGACTCTAAGCGGAATCGGAATGATGGGACAAACTTCATCTATTAATATCTACATACAAACACATAGCTCTGTTAATATGCGTTCCAGAAGTATTAGCTATTATATGATGGCATACCAAGGAATGATTCCAGTAGGAAGTTTAATTATTGGGTATGTTTCTCACTTTTTAGGTGTAAGAGCTACGGTTGCGATTCAGGGAGTTATCTGTATTCTTTCTGTTCTGGTTTATATCTATTACAAAAAACATAAATCAACGGAAAATTTGGAAACTTGTCCAGTTACTTATAAAAATTCCAAGTTTTAAAAGGAAATCCCAAATTCCAATTATCCGTAATCGTGTCATTTCTGTAAAAGTTGGCTTATTGGAACGGTGTTACTTGTGAAGATTTCTCCTTCGTCGAAATAACAAACTGCGTGATTAAGCAAAAATTTTCAATAAAAAAATCCCAAATTCGAACTTTAGATTTTGTTGGAATTTGGGATTTTTTAATATTGAAATTTAAACTTTAAGATATTTCCCCGCGAAGCGCAGTCTCAAAAATATCTTTAAACTCGTTTTGCGGAATATTATGCCCTAACAAATACATTAATTTGGTAATTGCCGCTTCGGTTGTAATGTCTTTTCCTGAAATAACTCCTAACGATTTCAAAGCTGTACTGGTTTCATATTGTCCCATGTTTACGCTTCCGCCTGAGCATTGGGTTACATTTACGATATGCATTCCAGATTTGATGGCTTTTTCTATTAGGTTTAAAAACCAATCTTCTGTTGGAGCATTTCCAGAACCGTAAGTTTCTAGAATAATTCCTCTTAAACCTTTAGTTGCAAGGATTGAAGCCAAAACAATTTCGCTCATTCCTGGGAACATTTTTATAATTGCAACGTGATTGTCTAATTTTTTATGAACGATCAGTTTTGCATCTTTATTTACAGGAAGAAATAAATGTCTGTTTAATTTTAAATGAACACCAGATTCTACCAATTCAGGATAATTTGGTGCTGTAAAAGCTCTGAAATGCTCTGCATTTACTTTTGAAGTTCGGTTTCCGCGATATAATTTATATTCAAAATACAGACAAACTTCTGTGATAACCGGTTTTCCGTTTTCTTGAAGAGAGGCAATCTGAATTGCTGTAATTAGGTTTTCTTTTGCATCGGTGCGCAAATCTCCAATTGGCAATTGCGAACCGGTAAAAACAACAGGTTTTGCCAAATTCTCGAGCATAAAACTCAATGCCGAAGCCGAATACGACATGGTATCAGAACCGTGAAGCACCACAAATCCATCATACGCGCTGTAATTTTCCTCGATAATTGTGGCAATCTTCGTCCACATTTCGGGATTCATATTTGAAGAATCTATTGGATGTTCGAACGAAATGGATTCAATTTCGCAGTCCAATTGCTTAATTTCTGGAATTTTCTGAATTAATTTACCAAAATTGAACGCTTTAAGCGCGCCCGTTTCAAAGTCTTTGCTCATACCGATAGTTCCTCCGGTATAAACCAATAATATTTTTGCTTTAGATGACATCTTGGTATTTTAATTTGTTGACAACAGGATTTGCGTACATAGCTAAAAATCCTTGTCTTGTAATAGGATTATCGCTTCCTATTCTCATTTCTAAACGACGTTCAAAAAGTGATTTTTCGCTTTCTTTATACTTATCAGCAAATCGATTTGTTTCGTTTAAAATATCGTAAGCAATAAAATTAGTTGGCCACAATTGGTAGTTTTTCAAAATAACATCATCAATTGTTTGAGCCAAAGCCTGAACTTGTTTGTTTACATTATCATTTTCTGCCACAATCTGATCGATTTCTGTATCTAAAACATCTCCAACAGAAATATGGATTCTTTTTTTAGTTCCCATAATTCCACTTAAAATGGTCATGAAATCTTCGTTTTTATCTTTTACGTAAACTTCGTTGTTTGCTTCTGCCATTAATTGTGGCATTTTCAAAACATCTGTCGGATCATATTCGTAAGAAATAGAAACTGGAACGATTTTCAGTTTCTTAAAATAATCCATTAAGTTTTCTTCGTCAGAACCCATTCCGATCATTTTTAAAACGCCTGGATTGGTTTCGTCGTTTCCATCTTTTGTTCTTCCTTCTCTTTGAGCAATCCAAACCGAACGATTTTCGCGAAGCAGTAATTGCCCCATATATTCAGACAATAATTTTGAACTTTGAAGCATTTCTCTAGGAGACAAACCTCTCAAAACCAAGAAGTTTCTATTCAATTTTGCTAAAGTTGCCAAAAAAGCTTTTTTAACCAAATTATCACCAATTGCAGATGCTGTCATCACTAAACCATGTTCGAATAAACAAACATTCAATAATGTCGTATCCAAAAGAATATCTCTGTGATTTGAGATAAATAGATAAGAAGTGTTCGGTTCTAATTTTTCAAAACCTGAAGTTGTAAGGCCTTCAGAACTTTTTTCAAGAACTTTCTGAATAGTGTTGTAAATAAAATTGCACTGAAAATCACGAATAGAATGCGTTTTCTTTAGTTGTTCCTTCCAAACCTCATCTTCTACATCCGGAAAAGTAAAGTTCATCATGGTTTTCATCATCGGATGATTTACCACACCACGAAGTGCTTCATTTATTTCGGAATCATAAAACGGTCGAATGGCATCAAATCTCTGCATTATTTATTTGGGTTTAAGTGGGCAAAAGAACAAAAAAAAAATTAAAGTTTTGTAAGGCTTAAGTTAAATACCAAAAACGTCTTTTGAATTTTGCGTTGTAATTGCTGCAATTTCTTCGGCAGAAACACTATAAATTTCGCTTAGTTTAGCTATAACATTGACTAAATAACTGCTTTCATTTCTTTTTCCTCTATACGGAATGGGTGCTAAATACGGTGAATCTGTCTCAAGAACGATGTGTTTTAAATCGATTTGATTTAAAAACTGATCGATTTTTCCGTTCTTAAATGTAACAACACCGCCAATTCCTAATTTCATATTGTAAGAAATGGCACGCTCTGCTTGTTCTAAAGTTCCGGAAAAACAATGAAAAATCCCAAACAATTCTTCAGATTTTTCTTCTTCTAATACTTCAAAAATCTCATCAAAAGCTTCCCTGCAATGAATTACAATTGGCAATTTGTACTGTTTTGCCAGCTGAATTTGTCTTTTAAAAGCAATTTGCTGTTCTTTTAAATGTGTTTTATCCCAATACAAATCGATCCCGATTTCACCGACAGCGTAGAATTTTCTTTTAGACAATTCTGTTTCCACATGCGCCAATTCTTCCAGATAATTATCTTTCACGTAAGTGGGATGCAAACCCATCATTAGGAATATATTTTCAGGATAATTTTTTTCTAAATCGTACATCGATTGTGTAGCAGCAGCATCAATTGCAGGAATAAAAAAACGTGTAATTCCGGCATCAATAGCACGTTGAATCATTTCGTCACGATCCTGATCAAATTCTTCAGAATACAAATGCGTATGGGTATCGGTAATAATGGGTGTTGAATTCAAGTCTGTAATTTTAAAGCGCCAAAATTACGACAATATTAAAAGAATAGCAATTCTGTGCGAGTGGGGTACGAGGATGAAACGGATTCACTTTCTGAAAACACGGATTGTGACGGATTTTATTTTTGTCAGACTGAGCGGAGTCGAAGCCCTAATCGCTAATCTTTGTGGATTCTCAATGCGATCCTTCGACTCCGCTCAGGAAAACAAAAAAAAACCTTTATCAAAGATTAGAACTTTGACAAAGGCCAGAACAATAATCCCCTAATTTTCTTATTCTGACGAACGAAGGACCTCACAAGAAGCTTCGAGGAGAAAACCCCCATTTTTTCTCTCGATCAGCTAGTGCGATCCCTCGTTCCTCAGTACAACAACTGTTTTTATTTTCCTGTTTCTATATATAGCAAAGCGCGTTCCAAAACTTCATCTTTGCCTTGTTGAATGCCTAAAATTGTTGGTTTCACTTCAATATCGGGTACAATTCCTACACGTTGTGTTTCTCTTCCGTCTGGGTAATAAACCCCAATTCCCGAAAACCCTGTATGAAATCCACTAAAATCAAATTCAAACACATTGCCATCTGCTCCCGCAGTCTGACTTCCAATTATTGTGGTATTTCCCGCTGTTTGGAAACACATCGCTGTCCATTCTGACTGGCTTATCGAATTCTCATCCAATAATACAATCACTTTTCCTTTATAATGGTCTTTATTGTCAAAACCTGCATTTCTTCCATCCGTCCAATAAAACTTACCTGGATAATTTAAATAGGGATATGTATAAATTACAAATTTCTCTTCTTTAGCATTTAGAAAGTCTGAAATTACTTTATAAGTCCCTTGCGGATAATTTCTTAGATCAAAAACTATAGCTTTGGTGTTTTTTAAAGCTTCAACCATCTCTGGAACATTTTTAGGTTTTATAACTCCCATATTAACATAGCCAATATTATTGTCGAGAAGTTTAAATTTATCTTTCTTTTTCTGAGCACCTTTTTTAAATTCATTTCTATGCGAATCGTGATAGTTAAACCAAGTCATTGACTTTGTTTCGTACTTTCCATCTTTTAGGAATTCTACGTTTACTTTTTCAGATTCGCTCACTAAAATTGTGCGCAGAACTTTATCCAGAAAAGCAACCTCGTTTGAAGCTGAAACAATATCTCTTTTCTCTTCAATAATTTCTTTAATGCTCTTATCGTTTATTTTAGTAATTACAGTTCCAATTTTAATATTGTCTGCCTCTGCCAAACTATCTCCTAAAATCTCAGTAATCACTAGTTTTTCATCTATTACTTTACCTGTTGCAGGAAAATAATTAAAACTCTTTTTTGCTGTTGCAGAAGACGGGTAAATATGAAACTGGACATGAGTATCATTGAGTTTTGCTGCTACTTTTCTTAATACTTTAAAAAAATCTTCTGGAGAGTTAGACTGAACAACAGAAGGAATCACTTCATTTAAAGCTTCATCCCATTTCTGATCCATTATGTATTTGTATGGAAAATAATACTCCACTACGTTCCAGTATGCATACAGCATTAAAAGCTTTGCATTTTTGTCTGTGTAATCTAGATTAAAATAATTTTTCAAGTTTTTAAAACCGTCAAAAGTAGGTCCAAATTCTTCATTGCTTTGAAACCTATTTTCTTCAATAAACTTTAATTTCTTCGAAAGTTTTTTAGAAAACAGCTTATTATTAAACCAGCTTAAATCAAAATTTTTATCAAAGAACTTTACGTCTTTTGGTATTACAATTGGCGCTATTTCTTTTACAGGCCCCAAATCGTCAATCCAATTTTCTATAATTAAAGAAAACTCTTCTTTGGTTTGTGCTTTATCTATTTTAGGCAATTTCTCCAAAAGCTCATTATCCCAATTCAATTCTCCACTAGCAACCTTAGGATGATAATATTTTAAAAATCCCCAGACTTTACAGGTAGCATAAAGTTTTTCTGTCTCTGTAATTTTAGCAGCGCTAAAAATACTTTGAGAAAAAACAACAAAAAGCAACAATGCAAACTTTTTCATTAAAGGGGCTGGTTTTGGTTAAATGTTTTTTGGCAATTCTTTTAAAAAGAAAATCGAATTTAGAACTAAAATTCCAAATTCGATTGAGGTTTCCCGTAAACGGATAAAATTTTTCTTAATAATTAGAATTTAATCCAATTCTTCCAAAAGCTGTTCTACTTCATCATAATCTTCATAGTCTTGCGAAATAGTCTGTAAAATGGCTTTACAATCATCGTATTTCCCTTGTTTTAGCTTAGACAACGCCAGATTCCATTTGGCCTTTTCTTTATAAACAGAATTTCCCGCTTCTAATTCTTTGAAGATACTTTCTGCTTTTACATATTTGCCAACCTGCAATAATGAAACGGCATAGAAATATTTAATCTCCTCTGAATTGTTTTCTTTCAAAATCATTTCAAAAATCGGAATTGCCGTATCGTATCTTCTCCCATTAAAATTATTCTCTGCCTGCTTTAAAATAGCTTCAGACACACCTCTTTCTGTAAAATAAGCGCTTTCTGGATGATTATAGTCTTCAAAGTTTGGATAATGCTTATAATCAAAGAAAAACAATCCGAACATAATAATTACCGAAGCTGCGGCCGCAAAGTACCATGGTTTAAGAGAAACCACATTCTGTTTATTCTTATTGAAATATTTATCTGAAATTCGAGTTAGATTTTCTTCAAAATCCGCTCTTTCTTGCTCTCTTCCGAATTTATTTTCCAGCTGAAAATGCATTTCTTTGAAACTCTCAAACTCCGAAGCCATTTCTGCATCCTCAGATAATTGTTTCTCCAAATTGTTTTTTTCATCAACGGTCAGTTCGCCTTGAAGATATTGGTCAAATAATATATAGCGTTCTTCGTTCATGATTAATTGTTTTTTAAAGAGTTAAAATTTTTTGCTTCTTGAATCCATTGCGTCAGTTGGCCTACGCATAACGATTTCTTTTTTCGCACATAACCATAAGTTACGTTTAGTTTTTCGGCCACTTCTTCCATTGATTTTAGAGAAAAACTGAGTTTCAAAACTTCCTGACATTTCTCTCCCAGTTTTTGGAACATGGTTTCAAAAAGTTTTTGTTTTTCATCAAATTCTTCTGCCTGAGCGATCAATTCGTGAGCAGATTCATTGATAGATACTACATTCTCATAAATTGTTACCCCTTTATTCGCAGAATTTTTCAATTCGTTCAGCCAGCGTCTTTTGCACAACAAGAAAAAATAGGCATCAAACGGACAAGTAAGCTGAAGTTTTCCGGCTTTCGCCTGATTAAAAAGCAAAATCATGATTTCCTGAATCACATCCTGCGCCTGGTCTTTATCCCCAGAATTATTGGTGATAAACTGAACGACTTTTGGCGCAAACTTTTTATATATCATTTCGATAATTACCGAATCGTTTGCAGCAAGACCGTCGATATATTTTTGATCAGGATGAATTTTATTTTGATCCATAAAAAAACATTTTACAGCTAATTTAAAAAAAAGAATCTTAAAAAATTTCAAAAATAAGAGGTAACAATATTACAGTCAATTGTATATAACGAAACAAGAATCTTTTAAAAACCTTTAAAAAATTAAAAGAAATGGAAAGTTATCAATTTATAGATGAAAAAAACCTGGATCGTTTTTATGAAATAATTGCAGCCAAAACACGTAACGGTTTTGTAATTACAGAACAGAATGAAAAACTGCCTTATGTGGTTTTGTCTAAAGAGAAGAAAACCATAAATCATGCTTTCCATCTTTTTCTAAGCGTACTAACTTTTGGCCTATGGCTAATTGTCTGGATCTATTTGACTATTAAATTTTCACGCAAAAAAGACATTTTGGTTGCTGTTGACGAAGATGGAAATCTGTTTGAAGACAAATGCATTTCTATTTAAAAACTAAAATGGGGTAACAAATTTCCAACTCAATTGATATAACGATATAAATGCCTTAAAAATATTTTTTGAAAAAGAGGGTAACAAAATCAAACCCGAATTGATTTAACATTAAAATTAATTAACCAAATCTGAAAACTACTTGAAAACAATCAAGACAGATTTTATAAAAACTAGAAAATTATGAAAACAAATTTTAAAAAAATCGGACTTTTAATATTAGCAATGGCAGCATTTGCAAGTTGTGACAATAGTGACGGAGAAGATATTAAACTTTCGCCTCCTACTTCGGCTGCCTTTAAAAGCATTAGTGAAAAAGGAGTAAAAAGAAATACTCAAAATTTTACTATGACCGCTGGAAATGGTGTTGTTACCTTAACTTCAGCAAAGGGTGTAAAGCTTTACATTAACGGAGATTGTTTAACCAAAAACGGAAATCCAGTAACAGGGCAAGTCGATATTGAGTACATCGAACTTTTTGACAAAGGAAATATGTTGGTTACTAACAAACCAACTATGGGAATTACAGCAGACGGAAAGAAAAATCTTTTAATTTCTGGAGGAGAATTCTTCATCAAAGCAACTCAGGGGGGAGTCGAATTAAAAACTTCATGCACTATGAACATGATTGTTCCAACAGCATTGACAAATGGTTTTGATAACTTAATGACTTTATGGACTGGAGTTATAGATGAAGATGGCGAATTGGCTTGGAGAGAAGCAAAAGCAAATGCTGACGGAACTGGCGGAAAAGGCGGCGTACAAGGCGAAGGAAATAATTATTATGTCACTTTCGGCAATTTCGGATGGACAAACGTAGACCGTTTTTATAGCGATCCAAGACCAAAAACAACTCTTTTGGTTGATGTCCCAGACGGATATAATAATACAAACAGTGCAGTTTATCTTTCTTATGACGGAGAAGGTACAAATGCTCTCGCTAAACTGGATACGTTTACTTCTGAAGGTTTGTTTAGCGAACACTACGGACAAATTCCGATTGGATTAGCTTGCCATATCATTTTTGCAACTGAAGATAATGGCAACTGGCGCTACGCTATAAAAGGAGTGACAATTTCTGCAAACGCAGTTTACAACTTTACTTTAGCCGAAACAACAGTCGGTACAGAAGCTCAACTAGTTGCTGCTATTAATGCCATACAGTAACTTCTAAATGCTTTTTTTGAGAAAAAGTGGTGATTTGCTCATCACTTTTTTTTACATTTAATCTTGTTTGAGATTTCATTCAGAAATTTTAAACCTCAAAACTATCTAGTTATGAAACCACAACTGTCTATTTTCTTTATTCTATTTTCTATTTTTTCAATAGGACAAACCAAAGTGAAAGACACCATAACACGAAGAGCCAATATAGGTTTTATTCAAAACGGAAATCAGGTTTCTTTTAAACCAGAAACGCCGCCTTTGATTCCGATTGCAGGTGCGCCAAAGCCAAGTTATTCTTATTTATGGGAATTGGGAGACGGCCATTACAGCAAAGAAGCCGAACCTAAACATGTTTATAAAAACAAAGGAACTTACACAACAAGACTTGCTGTAACGAATAATTACGATAACGGAAAACCTCCCGCAACTCGCCCGAAGAAAGTCGCCATAAACGATGTTACAGACACCAATTATAAAGACATTGCTTCTATCGCCGATCAGAATGGTTTTGCGATTATTAAAAACTGTGATCCTATTCCAGAACAAGAAATGGTAGTTGTGGTAAGTTATCAGAATCTTGAAAATTATGTTTCTAGCGGAAAGCTTTATTTATTTTATAATGAAAAGCAATTCAAACACAATAATTTCGAATTAAGCGATTTTAGAACGTATGCAGGCGAACGCGAAGTGAAAGAAAATCTAGTTGCTGCGACTGATGATTTAAATGATTCGAATACTTTTTTGGCTTCCGCCGAAGGGAATTTCAAAACCAAAAAATATAGAAATACCACAACTGAAGAAGATTTGGATGCTTCGCTTTCAGATGCCAATAAAATCTATCATAATGTTTCTATTTTAGAATTTGATGATGCGAATCCGGGAGAAACCCGAAATATTTTTTATACTTTCAAAACTACTCCCGAAATGATAAAAGATACCAGTGCAACGGTTACCATGCGCGGAATTTTTGTTCCAAACAGAAGCTATAAAAACCATAAAGTGAAAAATCTGGAAATGGAAATTGTAACTTCTCACGATCCAAACAAAATGGGTTCTAACGGAAGTTTTATGAATTACAGATTAGTGCGTTTCAAACGAGTAAATTTTAAAACCCGTTTTCAGAATAATGGTGAAGGTCCTGCGAGAAAAATCCGTTTGGAAACCGATGTTCCTGACATGTTTGACAAAAAAACTTTTCAGATTGAAAGCATGTATCCCGAATGTCCGATTTGTCCAAAAGGTGAAGAACCAACTGTAAGCTGTCTCGATACTATTATCAAACAGAAACAAATCATTTTTACTTTTAAAAACATTTATCTTCCTGGAAGCGAACAGAAAAATGTACACGAAAAAGATTCCACAAAAGGTTATGTGAAATACTCGATGAAGTTTGGCGAAGATTTTCATAAGGTGAAAACCAAAAGCCGAACCGCCATTATTTTTGATAAAAACGAACCTATTATTACCAATTATGCCACTACTCGATTCCTTCCTGGAATTTCGATTGGTGCAAAAGCAGGTTATAATTTCTATCCTGATTTAGATAAATCGACAAGCTATTTTGTCGGCGCTACGCTTTCGCCTTTTAAATCGTATCGTTTTTATTGGCAAGTGGAATGGGAAAATGCTTTAAACAAATACGATAGTAAAGTAAACGTATCGGAAGAATTTAATACAAATGCCAACGGAACCAGACAATTGGTACGCACCACAACTGCCACTGAAAATAAAAATGTCAATTGGGAAATCCCTGTTTTAATTCGATATAATATCAACAACTACATTGGGGTTGGAGCGGGAATTCAAACGAATGTAAATGTGTATTCAGAACAGAATCGAACCACCACGGTGGATACTTATGAAGGCGATAAGGAGAACTTTTTGATTAGTTCAACAACAAGTTCTAATACGATAAAAAACAATTTCTCAGGCTTTAAAACGGGACTTTTATTTGATTTAACAGCTGGTTTTGCTAGAATCGGACCTAGCTTGGGTGCGCGTTATGTGATTAATTTTGAACAGAATTTTAATTATTTTCAGGTTTATGGAATTTGGAAGTTTTAGAGGTTATACCGCAAAGATTCGCAAAGGTTACGCAGAGACACGCAAAGAATATTTTGCCACGAATTTCACTAATTTCCACTAATTTTAAGTAATGCTATTTTGAGTTTCGATTTGTGAAAATTCGTGAAATTCGTGGCAAAAACAATATAATATGAACTTACATCACTTATATGGTTTCATGTTTCTTTTCCTGTGTCTCAATGTTTTTGGGCAAAATCAGGAGGACAAAATATATAATGCAGTTGATAGTTTTACCGCAAATCCTTCCGCGGAAGCGTTGCAGAATTTAAGAAACATAGAAAGTGATTTCTGGAAAAGTGCCAAGACCAAAACCAAAGATGAATTATTGGCAATTGTCATTTTAAATTGCAATAAAGCGTATTATGAAAATCAGTTTGGACAGAATTTAGATGCGATAAAAAGCTACGAAAAAGCTTGGATGATTTACCAGAAAAACAAACTGAAAAATTATGATATAATTGAATTCTGCCTGAAACCTTTGGGCAATTTATATACCGTTTTGGGCGATTATGAAAATGCCGAAAACACTATCAAACAATATTATTTTATTGCCAGCCAGCAGAAAAACAAGAGCCAAAAAACGGCCGCAATTCTTAATCTTTCAAATGTTTATCAAAATACCGGTAACGTTTATAAAGCAATAGAATTGATTGAAAAAACAATCCAGACCGAAAAACTTTCTGCTGTTGAAAAAGGTCTATTATTGAATAATTTGGGAACAAACTATGTTTTATCTTCTAAAAAGGCTGAAGCTGAAACTTCATTTTTAAAAGCTGTTTCTCTTTTAAAAAATTATAAAACACAAACCGAAACTTTGGCAAATGCATATCGAAATTTGGCACAGCTAAAAGTAGATCAAAACGATTTTAAAAAAGCTTCTGAATTTTTTGAAAAAGCAAAAACTGAATTCAATAAAAATCCGAAACGAGAACCTCGAAAAATAGGACAGTTTTATTATGAAGCCGCTTTTATTTCTTTTTCTGAAGGCAATTTAATTGACGCTCAGCAAAATTTAGAAATCGTTTTTAAAACACTTCTTCCTAATTATTCAGCTTCAAAAAATAGGCTCCCGAATGGAAATTCGCTTTATGCGGAAACGGTTTTATTGGATGCTTTAGATTTGCAAGCCTTAATTTATTTAGCCGAAAATCAGCCAAAAAATGCCTTAAAAAGTTATGAGCTTTCTTTTAAAATCGAAGAAATGATTCAGTCGCTTTTGGTTTATGAGAATTCTAAAATTATAACGCAAGTAAGAAACAGAAACAGAACAGAAAAATGCATTGAAATTTATCTTTCATTGTTTGAAAGAGAACGAAAAATGAATTATATAGAAAGTGCTTTTTTATTGTCTGAACATACAAAATCTGTTGTATTAAAAAGACATCTCAAAAATATTGAAACAATCTCGAGAGAAGAAAAACTGATTTTGCAACAGCTCCAAAACTGGAATACCATAATTCTGAAAGAACAGCAGAAATTAGAAGCCGCGAACATTTCTAAAATAAATGAAGCCGTTAAAAAGCAAAATGAATTGATGCTGCTTTTGAAAACGAAACAAAACAAAACCGATCAGAAAAAGAATTCTGAATTGGATTTAACTAAGTTATACGACAAACTGAAAAAAGACAATGCTGCATTAGTGGAATACTTTTTTGGAAGTCATTGCATCTACAATTTCACTCTGGAAAATAAAAAAATCATACTGCACAAAATTGAAACATTTGATAAAGAATTGCTTTCATTCATTGGGCTTTTTAAAGATCCTTCGGCAATTGCCAACAATCCTAAAAAGTATAATTTACTTGGAAATAAAGTCTATCAGAAACTTCAAATTCCAAAACTTGAAAAGCATAAAAATTTGATTATCGTTCCAGATGGAATTCTGTCTTTTCTGCCTTTTGAAGCTTTAATAAGCGAAATTTCAAACACGTCAAATTTTACCAAAATGCATTATCTGCTGGATAAGTTTGATGTTGCCTACAACAATTCTGCAGAATTATATTTGAATGCGAATACGCTTTCAAATGGCAAAAACAATATTTTAGGCCTTTTCCCTATTTTCGAAAAGACCAATTATGAACTTCCGTTTTCAAAAAATGAACTGCAGTCTATAAAACACAATTTTGATGGGCAGTTTTTTGAGAATAAAAATGCTGATTTCTCAAATTTCAAAAACAATGCAATAGGAAAGTCGATTATACATCTCAGCACACACGCTTCTTCGGGCGATCTGGAAACTCCTGCGAGCATCAAATTCTACGATCAAGAAGTTTTATTTTCTGAATTGTATAATTTACAATTCAATCCTGATTTGGTAGTTCTGAGTGCCTGCGAAACAGGAATTGGAAAACTCTATAAAGGCGAAGGCGCCATGAGTGTCGCAAGAGGTTTTCAGTTTGCAGGAGCGCAAAATCTATTATTTTCGTTGTGGAATGTAAACGATTATACAACTTCTGTGTTTATGGATTATTTTTATAAAGAAGTAAAACACAATTCGTCTTTTGTACATGCAACGTCAAATGCAAAAAGGGAGTTTTTAAAAGATGAAAACGTTCCAAATGCAAAAAAGTCTCCTTATTACTGGAGCGCTTTTGTGTATTACGGCACGCTCGAAAAACCTGAAAAGCAAACCAATTATATCTTATATATCATTAGTTTTTTGGGTTTAATTGGCTTATTTTTGGGTTTCAATCATTACAGGAATGGAAAATCTTCACGAAATTCTCAAAATAGAGAAATACAAAAAAATAAAGTTCAAAATAACTAAAACACAGCATTTGCAGATAAAAGCCAAAATTAATGGCATTTCTGGCAATTTCATTTTAGATACGGGTGCATCCAATACTTGTGTGGGTTTTGAGTCTATTGAACGCTTTGAACTTTCTGCTAAAAACTCTAAAACAAAAGCATCTGGAGCTGGAGGAACCGGAATGACAACACAAATTTCGTCTCAAAATAAACTGCAGTTAGGTAGCTGGAAAAGTAAAGGCTTTAGTATCGTAATTTTTGATCTTTCGCATGTAAATGAGGCTTTAGAATCTTTTAAAGCCAAACCTGTTCACGGCATTATTGGCGCTGATGTTCTATTGGAAGGAAAAGCAATTATTGATTATTTTAACCATTATTTGTATTTGAAATAGAAATTCCAATCAAAAAAAAATCCAAATTCCAAATAAAAAAGTCTTCAGTAAAATGAAGACTCTTTAGTTTTTATACAGTTTCTTGATTATTAATTTCTATTTTCGGAACCGCATGTTTTTTCAATGAAAAATAAGCTACAACTGTACTCAGCAACATTAAAACTCCTCCTAAAATAAAAGGTGCTCCTGCAAATTTAAAAGGTGCGTCGTCATGAGTGAAGAAATAAAATGTATTGGCCATCATTGGCGGACCAATAATAGAAGAAGCGCTCATTAAACTGGTTAAGGTTCCTTGAATTTCTCCTTGTTCGCTTGGCGCTACTTTACTTGCTACAACAGATTGTAACGCTGGTCCTGCAATTCCGCCAAGGCAATATGGAATTAAAAACACAAACATCATCCAGCTTTCTGTTGCAAAAGCAAATAATAGCATTCCGATTGTATATAAAGCTAAACCAGTGTAAATGCTTTTCTCATTTCCTATTTTCGGATTGATGTAACGAACCAATCCTCCTTGAACCACTCCAACTAATAAACCGATTATTCCCAATGAAATTCCGATCATTCTTTCGTTCCAATTAAATTGATAGATAGTGAAGAAACTCCAATTGCTTTGTACTGCATGAGAACCAACGTATAGTAAAAAAATAGCAACAATTAATCCAATTAATGTTGGGTGTTTTCTTAATCCTAAAATAGCTCCGATTGGATTGGCACGTTTCCAGTCGAATTCTCTTCTGTTTTCTTTTTTTAATGATTCTGGTAAAATGAAAAATCCGTAAAGGAAATTAAGCATGCACAGAACTGCGGCTGCGTAAAAAGGAACTCTAGAGCCATATTGACCTAAAAGTCCGCCAATAACTGGTCCGATGATAAATCCTAATCCGAAAGCAGCTCCAATTAATCCAAAGTTTTTTGCTCTGTTTTCTGCAGTGCTGACATCGGCAATATAAGCAGACGCGGTTGTAATACTAGCGCCAGTTATACCTGCGATAATCCTTCCAACAAAAAGCCAGATAATCGTTGGAGAAAATGCCAATAAAATATAATCTAATGAAAATCCGAAAAGTGAAATCAGGATAATCGGTCTTCTTCCGAATTTATCACTTAAATTTCCAATAACGGGAGCAAATACAAACTGGGTTATCGCATACGCGAAAGTTAACCAGCCACCAATTTTTGCAGCTTCGCTGATGTCTCCATGAATCAATTCTTCGATTAATTTTGGTATTACAGGAATAATAATCCCCCATCCTGTAATGTCTATTAACATGGTTATGAAAATAAAACCAATTGCTGCTGACTTGTCTTTTTGTAGCATAATATTTTTTGTAAGGTGATGCAAATAAACAGATTTTTCAATTAACAATAAAAAAATCCTAAATCTCAAGATTTAAATTCCAAAGTTCAAATTCCAAATTCCAATTGAAAGTGCTATTTTTTTCACGCAGATTTAATAAAGATTTAAGCGGATAAATACAGATTTTTCTAATTAAATCTGCCAAAAATCTGTAAAATCTGCGTGAAACTTTTTTAAGGTATTAATAAAAAAATCCCAAATTCCAATTTGAAGGAATCTGGGATTTTTCATTGTGAAATTCCGAATTCGGGCTCGGAATTTCACTATCAAAAATTAAAACTATTAATGAGTGTGTTTAGGATTGAAACCGTCTTCGCTTAATTCTGCTGGCGTATAATCCGCGTGCATTTCAGCTTCGTAGTCGATTTTTTCGCCTTTAGAGAATTTTCTAATGATTTTCTCCATAATATCATAGATTACAGGAACCACGATTAACGTAAGGAATAATGAAGAAATCAAACCTCCAATAATTACCCAAGCCAATCCGTTTTTCCATTCAGCTCCTGCTCCAGATGCCAATGCAATTGGGAACATACCAAATACCATCGCAATTGTTGTCATCAAGATCGGACGTAAACGAGCGTGGTTTGCCTGAATCAAGGCATTTCTGATTGATTCTCCAGCCGCTCTTCGCTGATTGGTATAATCGACAAGCATGATCGCATTCTTACACACCAGACCAATCAACATGATTACCCCTAAGATAGTAAAGATATTTAATGTATTGTTTGTTAATGCCAGTGCAAATAAAACCCCAATGAACGAAAGCGGAATAGCAAATAATACGACAAACGGGTGAACGAAACTGTCATACAATCCAACCATTACAAGGTAAACCAAAATAATAGCAGCTAATAATGCGATTCCTAAAGTACCAAATCCTTCTGATTGGTTTTCTTGGTCACCACCCCAGATATAGTTAACTCCGGTTGGTTTTTGCAATTTATCTAATTTTGCCTGCCATTGCTGAACAATCGTTCCCGCTGGCACCCCAACATTCTGACCTTGTACAGTTACAGAAGCTGTTTTATCTCTACGCTCCAATTTACTTGGTCCAGAACCTTCTGTAATTGTGGCGAATTGGTTTAATTTAATCTGCTGACCAGCATTGTTGATGAAAATCAAATTACTAACGTCTGTTATATTTTTTCTATCAAATTCGTTGTATTTAATGTTGATGTCATATTCATATTCACCAGCTCTAAATTTACCGTCTGTGTTACCACTGTAAGCAGTCTGCATGGTTAAACCAACTGTTTGAAGTGTTAATCCTAACGCAGCCATTTTATCTCTGTCAACCTGAACGTTGATCTCAGGGTTTCCATCCTCAACTGTTAATTTAATCTCAGTTGTTCCAGGAATGGTGCGTAATTCAGCTTCGGCAAGTTTAGCAAATTTCATAGCACTTTCTACGTTTGGACCTGTTACGATCAAACCTAAAGTTGCATCTTCAGCGGTACCTAAAATACCTACAGGAACTGTTTTTACTTTTGCTCCAACTAAAACTTTTTCCAATTTACGTTTCACTTTCGCAGCGTATACGTTGGCGTCATCTGTACGATCTTTTTGATCGATCATTTTAACGTCAATCTCTGCTTTGTATGCAGTTGCTTGAGCTGCTCCTAAACCTTCACTGGTTTGACCAACTGTTGTAATTTGGCTGAAAACATATTTCTCTCCTTTTAAGAAAGCTTCTGCTTTTTGCGTCATAAAGTTTGTCTGTTCTAACGAAGCGTCTTTTGGCATCTCGATTTGAACCAAGAACTCACCACTATCAGATGATGCGAAGAACTCTCCTCCAATGTATCCGCCTCCCATTAACCAGAAGATCGTACCAAAGAACATTACCACAATGACAACCATTGTTTTAATGTAGTGATCTAAACACCAGTTTAATAAGTGAGATACCCAGTCAGTAAAACGAGTTAAGTAGCTTTCAAATCCAAGGATAATTCTTCCGAAAAGATTTTTACCTTCAATATGCTCTAATTTTCCGAAACGTGATGATAACCACGGAATAATCGTAAATGAAGCCAATAACGAGAACATTGTAGAAATAATTACCGTGACACAGAACTGTGTAATAATGTTCGATACCAATCCTGTACTCATCGCAATCGGTAGGAACACTACAACAATTACTAATGTAATCGAAGTTACGGTTGCACCAATTTCGGCAGTTCCATCATAAGCGGCACGAATTCGGCTTTTACCCATCTCCATGTGTCGGTAAATATTTTCAAGTACAACGATCGCGTCATCCACAAGAATACCAACTACAAGAGATAAACCAAGTAAAGACATTAAGTTAAGTGTATAACCTAATAAATAGATTCCAATAAATGTTGCAATCAAAGATGCTGGAATAGACACCATTACGATCAATGAGTTTCTAATACTGTGCAAGAAGAACAACATTACGAATGCTACCAGAATAACCGCAATTAACAAGTCATGTACAACAGAATCTGCTGCTTCAAGAGTAAAAACTGTACTGTCTTTTGCAACTTCTAATTTTAATTGAGCCGATTTATAATCGTTCTCTAAAGTTTTAATTGTTTTAATCAACTGCTCACTTACCGCAACGGCATTAGCATCTGATTGTTTTACAATTTGAAGTACAATCGCACTTTTTTGATCGACACGCGCAATTTTCTCTGCGATTTTTTGCGTATCCTGAACATCTGCAATTTCTCCTAAACGAATTTGAATTCCATTTTGAGAAGAAACCACTAAGTTTCTTAATTCGTCAACATTTTTATATTTACCCGCTAAACGGATTAAGATTTTTTGATTACGAGTCTGGATGTTACCCGTTGGGAAATCTAAGTTTGAACTTAAAATAGTCTGCTGCACTTGCGGAACTGAAAGTCCGTAACCTTGCATTTTTACTGCGTCAAGGTTTACCTGAATCTCACGCTCTTGACCACCAATAATATTTACCTGAGCAACCCCTTGTACACGAGATAAAACTGGAGCAATCTTTTTATCGATCAAATCGTAAAACGCTGCTTCGTCCATTTTTCCATTTGCACCAAGCGTCATAATTGGTAAATCACTCAAAGAGAATTTAGTCAATGATGGTGGATCTGCATCGTCTGGCAAGTCACTCAAAATCGCATTGATTTTACGCTGTGCATCGTTCATCGAAATATCAACATTCGCATTTGAAGTCAATGTGATCGATACAATCGAAAGGCTCTCGTAAGATTTCGAGTCGATTTTCTTGATATTTTCCAAAGACGCAATCGCATCTTCAATTTTCTTTGTTACTGTATTTTCAACCTCACTTGGAGAAGCTCCAGGATATACAGTTGAAACCGTAATTACGTTGGTTTCGAATTTTGGGATCAGCTCGTAGCCTAATTGGCTGTAGCTGAACAATCCACCTAGTGTCAGAATTGTAAACAATACAATTACCAACGACGGACGTTTTATGGATATTTCGGCTAATTTCATATATTTTTTCTTTATGCTTTAAGCTGTAGGCAGTAGGCTTTAAGCTTTTAAATTGCTTATAGCCTATCGCTTAATGCTTATAGCCAAATAATTATTTAATAATTTCTACTGTATTTCCGTCTTGTAGGTTGATTTGACCTGTAACAATTACAGTTTCTCCGTCATTTAAACCGCTGATAATTTCAACCTTATCTCCTAAAATTCTTCCAGCAACTACTTTTCTCAATTTAGCAACTCCGTTTTCTACAACAAAGATTTCGTTACTGCTCACACTACCAACAAATGCATTTCTCGGAACTACTTTTAAGTTTTGTTTTTGGTTTGTTGAACCGAAAGTTGCAGTTCCGTACATACCTGCTTTTAAGTCATTGCTTGCATTGTTTGTAATTTCAATTTCTACAGGGAAATTTAAAGAAGCATCTGCTTTTGCAGCGATGAAAGTAATTTTTCCTGAGAAAGTTTTGTCAGGATAAACGCTTGCTGTAATGTTTACTGTGCTGCCTAATTTTAAGCTTGCTACTTGAGTTTCGTTTACAGTAACATTCAATTTTAATTTAGAAACATTTACAATATCAAATAATGCTGTTGCAGGCATTCCAGCCAAAATAGAACCTGGTTCGATATATTTTTTGTTGATGTAACCGTTAATTGGCGCTTTTACTCTTGTATCTCCAACATTGATTTTTGCTTGAGTATAATTAGATTGAGCGTTTGTTAAAGCCAATTTTGCCTGATCTAATTGTTGTTTTGTAACACCACCTGTTTTAAAAGCATTTTCATATCTAGCATAATCAGATTTTGCATTTTGGTATGCTGCCTCAGCTGCTTGAGCGTTTACGTTGATAACATCTCCTCTTACTGTTAAAAGAGTTTGTCCTACTTTTACATAGTCACCTTCTTTTACTAAAACACTAATTACTTTTCCAGATTTTTCAGCAGAGAAAGTCAATTCCTGAATTGGCACAAAGTTTCCGTTAGCAGTAAAAGCCAAGTTTACATCTTCAGTTTTTACTGTAGCCACTTTTACAGAAACTGCTGCGTTTTTTTCTGCTACAATGGCAGTTTTCGCTTCGTTTTCTGCTTTGTTCTTATTTAAAATGTAGCTAACTCCAAAAAAAGCTACAATTATGATTACGACTGTTATAATTATTTTCTTCATTGTAATAATTTGTTATTTAGTAAGAGATTTAAGTTCGCCTTTTGATTTGATTAGAGATATTTCGGCAATTTTATAATTTAAAACCGCTCTTGTAAAGTTATTTTGAGCTTCAAGTGATGCGTTTTCTGCGTCTAGCAAATCGGTTAAAGATGCTAAACCTTGAAGGTAATTATTTTTGGTATTGCTTAGAATTTCTAACGCTAAACGCATATTTTCTCTCTGATTTTCAATAGTTACAAGATTATTATTAATCTGTGTCATTGCATTTCTATAATCTAAATCAAGAGAAAGTTTAGTGTCTTTGATATCTTCTTGCAGTTCTCTAATTTGAACATCGGCTTGTCTAACTTTTGCACGAGTTCCGAAACCTGTAAAGATTGGCACGTGTAAGTTTAAAGCAATAGCTGAGAAATCTGACCAATACACTCCTTTTTCTGGTTTTGCAAACCAAGGCATTTCAGGTCCTTGTCCGATATAATTGTAACCCGCAGATAATGAAAGTGTAGGATAATAACCCGCTTCAACAGCTTTTTTATTGAATACTAAAAGTTCTTCTTGTTTTTTCAAAAGCAAATATTCTGTTCTGTTTTCAATATTTGGCTCTTGTGTTAAAGCAGCTGGCACAACTTCAAATTCTTCTTTTGGCATCACAATTTGAGTTTCTATAGGCATACCCATGTAAAACTTCAATGCATTTTCCTGCAACTCGATTTGATTTTTAACCTGCTGACGATCTGTATCAATGTTAGACAGTTTTACGATAATACGATCCAAATCAATTTTTTTAGCCAAACCATTATTAAACTGCCCTTGAACAATATCACGAACTTTTTGTGTATTTACATAGTTGCTATCTAAAAGAATAAGTCTTTCTCTTTGCACATAAACTGAATAGTAGTTATTTGCAACTCTCTCAATAACTTGTTCTTCAGTTAACTGGTCGTTTATTTGATAAAACTCACGAGTCGTTTTTGCTGCTCTTAAACCTGTAAAAACGGACTGATCAAATAATGCTTGAGTCAAAGAAATCCCTGCAGTTGATGTCCATTTTTGGCCAAATGCTGCCTGAATCGTAGTTCCTGGTGCGCCAAATGCAGCTCCATCAATAACTGTTGTCTGAATTACCGGATTATATGTTAAATTCCCGTTTGCACTAATTTGCGGTAAAGCTCTCGAACGTATTTCCTGAATCTGATACTCACTATTTTCTACCTGAAGTTTTGCTTTTTTAGCGTCAGCTTTATTTTGAAGCGCATAATTAACAGCATCTTTCAAGGTTAAAGTGGTTTGTGCGTTGACAGACAAGCCAATGGTGCACAAAAATATAAGAAGGATTCTTTTCATAAGTAGTTATTATTTATTTTTAAAATTTGAGATGGCATCGTCATTTCATCTTTTACAACTCTCTCAGAAAAATGACGACAATTTGGATAATAATTAATTGCTAATCTTTTTTAATTGTTTTTCTAATTCCTCTACCCCCTTTTCAGTCGCCATTGCACGAGTATGATACTCTAAGGCTTCCAGCTCTATTCTTTGCGCTTCACTTTCAGAAACCGTATTTTCGTTTATATGAAAAACTAGAGTGTAATAAAATTTAACGTAAACCTCTACATTTAGATCACTTCTATAAAGTC
Organism: Flavobacterium anhuiense; assembly: GCF_004151235.1. Classification (GTDB taxonomy): domain Bacteria; phylum Bacteroidota; class Bacteroidia; order Flavobacteriales; family Flavobacteriaceae; genus Flavobacterium; species Flavobacterium anhuiense_A. The sequence goes on along the minus strand of NZ_JUIV01000002.1, from coordinate 272,197 downwards.
CCTCGCGAATTCCTTTTTCAATATTTTCTCTAAAAAGCTGGGTACACTGATCAATTTCGAAAGACAAAATATTCTGATAAATCTCAGGATAATGCTTTTTCAACTGATAGATTGGTGACGTATCTGTATTATTTTTAAACATATCACGAAACATTTCTCTAATCTCAAAATTTTCATGAATAGCATTATAATTCTTTGCAATAATGGTATCCATAATTTCGTGTACCTGACCGTGAACTAATGAAGTGCTTTCTTCAATCAGAACTTCCTTATTGCAGAAATACTTGTAAATCGTTTTTTTCGAAATACACATCTCACCCGCAATATCATCCATTGTAACACTCTTAAAACCAAGCTTTAAAAACAATTCGCTTGCTTTTGCTATAATCTTCTCTTTCATTTTAAATTCTCGAATTGCATCACAAATATACTTTGGAAACTAAAATTAAAAAAATAGTTTCCTGTTTATTTGTAATAATTTTACATCAATTTATTGATTTGGTAAGATTTATATGCTAAATTCTAAATTTGCGATAAGTTTAATGTCTTTACCTAAAGCGGCGCCTGAAGCGTGATTGAAAGAGCTGTAATCTAAACCAAAGTCTTCACGTTTGATGTTTCCTTTAATTTCAAAAGCTACTTTCTTTTCTCCGTTATAAATATTTTCTCCAAGAAATTCAGCATCTAACTCCACTACTCTGGTAATATCTTTTATAGTTAAATCTCCTTTGAAGAAATTGATGTTTCTATTTACTTTTTGAAATGAAGTCGATTTGAAGCTAATAATTGGATGCTCATCTTCTTCAAAAAAGTCTTGAAGCTGTAAATAAGCATCTATAGATTGGAAACTTTCATTTTTGTTATTGATATCTAATGAGAATTCTACAGAAGCATCTTCAATCTCGTTATCTTCAATATTTACATACCCATCAAATTTATTGGCATCTCCTCCTAAATAAGCAGTTCTTGATCGTCTCATTTTCAATAAAACATCTGACTGGCTAGAATCTAAAGTCCATTTTGTTTTCATAAATACCTGATTTAATTGATTTTACAAATCATTAAAACTTTACACGGAAACTTTTACAGTGTTCTCAGTTTCCATTTTAATGTTGCAAATATAGACAGGAAACTCTAAATACCAAAAAAGTTTCCGAGTTTTTTAGATTTTTTTTTAACATATTAAAAATGAGAACGGTTAAAAGCCATTTTAAAGCCCGACAAGCTTTTAACATTTCATTCTTAGAAATTCATATTTGAATTGTATCTTTGAGCCGCGAAATCAGAATTTATTATGCACGATATAAGTCAGTACCAAGATTTTTTTATTAATTATCTACAAAGCCAGAACATACATAAAGACCCTAAAAATCTTTACGAACCAATAGAATACATTTTAGGACTAGGCGGAAAACGTATCCGTCCTGTTTTAACTTTAATGGCTGCAGAGGTTTTTGACACTGATTATTCGGTTGCGCTTCCGGCAGCAATGGCGGTTGAAGTTTTTCATAACTTTTCGCTCGTTCATGACGATATTATGGACGATGCGCCTTTGAGAAGAGGACAAGTTACTGTGCATGAAAAATGGAATCTAAACACTGGAATTCTTTCTGGAGATGCCATGCTGATTTTAGCTTACCAGTATTTTGAGCAATACGAACCAAGTGTTTTTAGAAATCTTGCCAAATTATTCAGCAAAACAGCTCTTGAAGTTTGTGAAGGACAACAATGGGATGTAGATTTTGAAACTCGTAAAGATGTTACGATTCCGCAATATCTTAAAATGATTGAATACAAAACGGCTGTGTTGGTTGCTGCTGCCATGAAAATGGGTGCCATTGTGGCTAAAACTTCTGAAAAAGAAGCTGATTTAATTTACGATTTCGGATTAAATTTAGGATTAGCATTCCAACTTCAAGACGATTATCTAGATGCTTTTGGAGATCCAGAAACTTTTGGAAAACAAGTTGGAGGAGATATTATAGAAAATAAAAAAACATATTTATATCTAAAAGCCTTAGAGTTTTCTTCTGATGAAAAAGCTTCTGAATTAGAAAAATTATTCACGCTTCAACTGGAAGATAATACAGAAAAAATAGCAACCGCTAAAGCCATTTTCAACGAATCCGGAGCATCAAAAGCCACTCAGGAAGCAATCGAAATGTACACTTTTAAAGCTTTTGAAACGTTAGAAAAAATGGAAATAAGCAATGAGAAGAAAAACGTTTTGAGAACTTTCGGAGAAAATTTAATGGGACGTAAAGTTTAAAAACTAGCAATTCAAAAATCAATTTCAATAACAAATTCTACAATCATAAATCAGCAATCTAAAATCTAAAATCATATGTTTGTAGCACCAACAAATACCGAATCATTATTAGCACAGGCGCAAGCAGAGACTTTATATCTGAGTCTTATTGAACAGCTTAATAAAGATTTTAATTTAGCGAATGAAGGAATTGATTTTCCAATGAGCATTTCTCCAGATGAATTAAAAATTCAGCTTCACGAAAAAGTCTATAGAATGATTCAGTATAAATTTGCTGAATATTTAAATCTCCTTTATATCATTGACGTTCCAGAAAATGAAATCAAACAACTTGATGGTTCAGATTTAGTCATTTTAGCAGAGCAAGTTGCTTTTTTGATCTTAAAAAGAGAATGGCAGAAGGTTTGGTTTCGAAATTATTACAAATAAGGTTCTAAGGTGCTGAGGCACTGAGGCTCTAAGGTTTTTTCTCATTGGGACTAACGATACTTTCCAATCTCTCCAATTCATTAATTAGTCCAAAACCTTCCGTATTTATTTTACTTCCTATAATCTGAAAACGAGCATTTTTAAAGCAAATCTTTGCTATACCAACTGTTTTTTCATTTTTCTTAAAAATAAAAACATCCTTATACTCAGCAATACAGGCACAGGCATCATTTTTTAATGAATCCTTTTCACTAAATATATTTTCAATATTTTTTTCATCTTTACTCGATAAGTTAGATTTTTTGTAATTGTGATTTAGAAGTGTTTTTTCAAAATCTACTTTTGGAATATTATCAGGAAAAGTATGTATGTAGATATTAATTAATTCCTTTTCTTTTTCAGTTTTGTTCTCTTTTCTAATGAGCTTAAAAAAATTGTCATCAGAAATGTCCAAATAATAATGATCAATTTTATCTGCATCAAAAAAAGGTCGTAATTCTTTCTTTACAACCTTCTCTTTATTAATATCCGCTCTTTTAGAATTGTTACAGCTTAAAAGTACAATTGCCGTAATTATAAAAATAAATTTCTTCAAATTTTCGTTTTTAAAACCTTAGAATCTTAGCATCTCAGTCCCGATAGCTATCGGGATAGCAACTTAGAAATACACTCTCACAAAAGGCATAAATCCAGAGCCGTAAAGACTTTTATTAGGATCATAAAGGACATCGTAACGTGCTCCAATTGTTACATTTTTTGTTCTATAACCTGCTCCTAGATATAAAGCTGTGTTCCAATAAGAATCGGAAAAACCTGGTTGATAATAATTTTCTTCATAATCGGTATCAACCCTAACCTGTTCCAATTCAGCTGATAATTGGATTTCGGGAATTGGATTTACCAAACCGATAAGGCTTCCTCCCCAAACGAAAGATTCGTAATAATTTTTTTGATATAAATAGCCAAATTGAAGACCCGCTCCAACTGCTAGAATTTCGTTAACATTGTAAATGGCGCTTGGCATTACCGAGATATTGGTATATCCTGAACCAAATCCGAGACCTAAACCACCTCCAAATTGAACTTTATCCCAAAAATGGTTACTATTGTCAATGACATATTTTTGTTGTGCAATACTATAACTTGAAAATAAGACAGCCAAAATCACAAAAAAATATCTGCAATCGATTGAAAATTGAATTTTATTCATAGTTAACGTTTATTTTAACAAATTTTTACGTAAAAGTACGTAAAAAAAAGATTTAAATAAATGCGATTGTTGTACTTTTGCCTTTCTATATAACAAAAAAGTATATTCACTCATATTATGGATAGGTTTTCATTTTTAAACGCAGCGCATACTGAGTTTTTTGCACAATTATACGATCAATATTTAGTTAACCCAGACAGCGTTGAGCCTAGCTGGAGAAGTTTCTTTCAAGGTTTTGACTTTGGGCAAACGACTTATAATGACGAAAATCCGGTGCAAACGATCGTTGAGTACGTGACTAGCGATAACACAGATTACAGTCAGATTTCTGAAAAACTAAAGAAAGAATTTAACGTTCTTAAATTAATTGACGGATACCGTACGCGCGGGCATTTATTCACGAAAACAAATCCTGTTCGTGATCGTAGAACTTCATCTCCAACTTTGGATATTGAAAACTTCGGATTATCTACAGCAGATCTTTCAACTGTTTTTGACGCTGCTCAAACAATCGGAATGGCGCCTTCTTCATTGCAAGATATCGTAAATCGTCTAAAAACTATTTACTGCCAGCATATCGGTATTGAGTATATGTACATTAGAAATCCTAATGTTGTAAAATGGATTCAGGACAAATTAGCTGTAAATACAAATCAGCCTAATTTCTCTACAGAGGAAAAGAAAATAATCTTAAATAAATTAAACGAAGCCGTTTCTTTTGAGAATTTCCTTCATACTAAATATGTTGGACAAAAACGTTTCTCATTAGAAGGTGGAGAATCTATCATCCCAGCTCTTGACGCTTTAATTGAGCAAGCTGCAGAAAAAGGTGTTGAACAATTCGTAATGGGAATGGCTCACCGTGGTCGTTTGAACGTTTTGGCAAATATCTTCGGAAAATCTACTCAAGATATTTTTGGTGAGTTTGATGGAAAAGACTACGATCAAGAGTATTTTGACGGTGACGTAAAATACCACTTAGGTCTTACTGCAGACAGAAAAACAAGATCTGGAAAAAGCATCAATATCAATTTAGCGCCAAACCCTTCTCACTTAGAAACTGTTGGAGCGGTAATTGAAGGTATCACAAGAGCAAAACAAGAAAGACATTTCCCAGAAAATATTTCAAAAGTATTGCCAATCGCTGTTCACGGTGATGCGGCTATCGCTGGTCAAGGTATTTTGTATGAAATCATTCAAATGTCTTTATTGGACGGATACAAAACTGGTGGTACAATTCACATCGTAATCAACAACCAAGTTGGTTTTACAACAAACTATTTAGATGCTCGCTCATCTACTTACTGTACAGACGTTGCGAAAGTAACGCTTTCTCCAGTATTACACGTAAATGCTGACGATGCAGAAGCTGTTGTTCACGCGGTATCTTTTGCATTAGATTACAGAATGCAGTTTGGACGTGACGTATTTATCGATTTATTAGGATATAGAAAATACGGACACAACGAAGGTGATGAGCCACGTTTTACTCAGCCTGTTTTATACAAAATCATTGCTAAACATAAAAATCCAAGAGACATCTACGCAGAAAAATTACTTTCTGACGGTGTAATCGATGCTTCTTATGTAAATGCTTTAGAAAAACAATACAAATCTGCTTTAGAGGAAAATTTAGAAGCTTCTCGTAAAAAAGATTTAACCATCATTACTCCATTCATGAAAAACGAATGGGAAGGTTTTGTTCAGGTTACAGACACGCAAATGCTTCAAAAAGTTGATACTTCTTATCCAAAAGAAAAATTAACTCAAATTGCAAATGCACTTTCTAATTTGCCTGAAGACAAAAAATTCATCAGTAAAATTCAAAAATTAATCAACGACAGAAAAACAATGTTCTTCGAAACTAATCTTTTAGATTGGGGTATGGCTGAGCATTTAGCATACGGATCTTTATTGCAAGAAGGTTTTGATGTTCGTATTTCTGGACAAGACGTAGAAAGAGGTACTTTCTCTCACCGTCACGCTGTAGTTAAAGTTGAAGATTCTGAAGAAGAAGTAATCTTAATCAACAGCTTAGAGGACAAAAAAGGAAACTTTAATGTTTACAACTCTCACTTATCTGAGTACGGAGTTTTAGGTTTTGATTACGGATATGCATTGGCAAGTCCAAAAGCTTTGACAATCTGGGAAGCACAATTTGGAGATTTCTCTAACGGAGCTCAAATTATGATTGACCAATACATTTCTTGTGGTGAAGATAAATGGAACAACCAAAATGGTATTGTTCTTTTATTACCTCACGGATACGAAGGACAAGGTGCTGAGCACTCTTCTGCTAGAATGGAGCGTTACTTACAGCTTTGCGCAAGACATAATATGTATGTTGCAGATTGTACAACGCCTGCTAACTTCTTCCACTTATTAAGAAGACAATTGAAAACAAATTTCCGTAAACCGCTTGTAGTATTTACTCCAAAAAGTTTACTTCGTGACCCAAGATGTGTATCTCCAGTAGAAGATTTAGTAAACGGAAGTTTCCAAGAAACAATTGACGATACTACAGTTAACAAAAAAGATGTTAAAACTTTAGTTTTTGTAACTGGTAAATTCTACTATGATATTACTGCAGAAAGAGAAAACAACGGAAGAAAAGACGTTGCTGTTGTTCGTATTGAGCAATTATTCCCTTTCCCAGTTGAGCAGATTAAAGAAATCATTGCAAAATATCCAAATGCTGATGATTATGTTTGGGCTCAAGAAGAACCTAAAAACATGGGAGCTTACAGCTATATGTTAATGAACTTTGATCTTGTAAAATGGAGATTAGCTTCATTAAAAGCATATTCTGCTCCTGCATCTGGAAGTTATACACGTGCTAAACGTCGTCATGCAGATGCAATTAGAATGGTATTCGATAAAAATTTATTTAGATAATTAAAAAATAATTGTTTCAAGTTTCATGTTCCAAGTTTCAAGTCTAACAACCTGAAACATGAAACATGAAACGATAAAAACCTTAAACAAAAACAAGATGATTTTAGAAATGAAAGTCCCATCACCAGGGGAATCAATAAAAGAAGTTGAAATTGCAACTTGGTTAGTAAAAGACGGAGATTATGTAGAGAAAGATCAGGCTATTGCTGAAGTTGATTCAGATAAAGCTACTCTTGAATTGCCTGCTGAAATGAGCGGTGTAATTACACTAAAAGCTGAAGAAGGTGATACAGTTGCAGTAGGTGCTGTAGTTTGTTTAATTGATACAGATGCTGCTAAACCAGCAGGAAGCGGATCTGCAGCTCCAGCAGCAGAAGCTCCAAAAGCTGAGGCTCCTAAGGCTGAAGTAAAAGCAGAAGCTCCAAAAGCTGAGCCAGTTCAAGCTCCAGCTGCTACAAGCTATGCAGCAGGAACTCCATCTCCAGCAGCAAGAAAAATATTAGACGAGAAAAATATTGCTCCAGCTTCTGTAACAGGAACCGGTAAAGGTGGTAGAATTACTAAAGATGATGCGGTAAATGCTACAGCTGTAGCTTCAATGGGAACTCCAACTGGAGGAAACCGTGGAACTGAGCGTACAAAATTATCTATGTTACGTCGTAAAGTAGCAGAAAGACTAGTTTCAGCTAAAAATGAAACAGCTATGCTTACTACTTTCAACGAAGTAAACATGACTCCAATCAACAATATTCGTAATGAATACAAAGATGCTTTCAAAGCTAAACATGGTGGTTTAGGTTTAGGTTTCATGTCATTCTTTACAAAAGCAGTTACAAGAGCACTTCAATTATATCCAGATGTAAACTCTATGATCGATGGAGATTACAAAGTAGGATACGATTTCTGTGATATCTCTATCGCTGTTTCTGGACCAAAAGGATTAATGGTTCCTGTTGTTCGTAACGCTGAGAATTTAACTTTCCGTGGAATTGAAGCTGAAATCAAAAGATTAGCTTTAAGAGCTCGTGATGGTCAAATTACAGTTGACGATATGACTGGAGGAACTTTCACAATCACTAACGGTGGTGTTTTTGGAAGTATGTTGTCTACTCCAATCATCAACCCTCCTCAATCAGGAATCTTAGGAATGCACAACATCATCGAGCGTCCGATTGCTGTAAACGGAAAAGTTGAAATTCACCCAATGATGTATGTAGCTCTTTCTTACGACCACAGAATCATCGACGGACGTGAGTCGGTTGGTTTCTTAGTGGCTGTAAAAGAAGCTTTAGAAAACCCATTAGAATTGTTAATGAATGGCGACGCTAAACGTGCTTTAGAGTTGTAATTTTTAAGTAATTTTGACAATATAAAGGCCTGTTCTTTCATTAGAACAGGCCTTTTTTTTGCTTAAAATTAGCTTAAGATTGGCTTAAGATGTTAATTTTTTGCATTAATGAAAATTTTAACCTTTAAAAAATAATTTATTTAGAATAAATAAAAACAACTTGTTTGATTGCCCTCCAGCAATTAAATTTGCACTATCAAAATTAATTCTAAATAAAAATGAAATTAAAATTTACGATTTCGCTCTTAACTTTATGCTTTGTTCTATTTGCAGGAACATCTGTTTTAGCACAGGAAAAAGCGACAATAAAAGGTCAGATTAGTTCGGATAGTGGAACAGCAGATAACATATCTGTTGCTTTAAAAGGAACAAAAATCGGAACAAACACAGACACCAAAGGTAACTATGAAATAAAGAACCTAAAACCAGGAACTTACATTATTAGAGTCTCAGCAGTTGGATTTACATCTAAAGAAAAAAGCATTACGCTTAATAGCGGAGACGAATTAATTGAAAATTTCAGTATTACCTCAAACTCTGAGCAGTTAAGTGAAATTGTAATTAACGGAAACGGCAGAAAAAACCCTCTTGCTCGTAAAGAAACACAGCAAGTATCAAGATTACCCCTTAAAAATCTTGAAAATCCACAAGTATATACTACAATTACAAGCGAACTTTTAAAAGAGCAAGTAGTTACAAACCTTGATGATGCTCTTAAAAATGCTCCAGGATTAAATCCGTTATGGGCTTCTACAGGTCGTGGAGGTGATGGAGCAGGATATTTCTCTTTACGAGGATTCGCTGTACAGCCAACAATGATTAACGGTTTGCCAGGTTTAACAAATGGAAGTTTAGATCCTGCAAACATCGATAAAATTGAAGTAATTAAAGGGCCATCTGGAACTTTGTTCGGAAGCAGCCTTATTTCTTATGGCGGTTTAATCAACATGACTACTAAAAAACCTTACGACCGTTTTGGCGGAGAAGTAACTTATACAGCTGGAAGCTACGGTTTAAACCGTGTTACTGCTGATGTAAATACTCCATTAGATGAAGAACATAAGATTAACTTCCGTCTTAACACAGCTTATCACACCGAAAACAGTTTTCAAGATGCTGGATATAGAAAATCTTTCTTCTTTGCCCCTTCATTATCTTATGAAGTAAACGACAGACTTTCATTTTTCATCAATACTGAATTCATGAAAAACGAAGCTACGAACCCAACTATGCTTTTCTTAGACAGAGCTGCTCCATTAAGAGTTCACAATATTGACGAATTGGGTTATGATAACAAACGTTCTTACACAAGCAACGAACTTGCAATTGAAACGCCTTCTTATAGTCTTCAAGGACAAATGAACTATAAAATCTCTGACCAATGGACTTCTCAAACAGTTGTTTCTAGAGGTTCTTCGAAATCAGAAGGCTACTATACTTATCTATATGAAGGAACAAAATCAATTCCTCAAATCACTGAAGGAATTGTTTTAGGACGTTCCATGAATTACCAAAACTCTACAACTTTAACAACAGATATTCAGCAAAACTTCATTGGAGATTTCAGAATCGGAAGTTTAAGAAATCGTATTGTTGCTGGTTTAGACTACTTCAATAGAGGACAAATAGATAACGGATCTGGATATGTAAGAAATGGAAATGTATATATTGGAAACATGGATTTAGCAACCGTAAATCAATACGTATTTAAGATTACAGATCCAAAAAAATATATCACAGATGGTGATAGTGGTAATTTAACGAAAGCTGGCTCAGACAAACTTTTAGCTGAAGCAGCTGCAAATAACAACAAAACTAAACAAGAAGTTTTTAGCGCTTATGTTTCTGATGTTATCAACATTACTCCTGCATTATCAGCAATGGGAAGTTTACGTGTAGACCGTTTTATGACAGCTGGAGATGTTACAACAAAAGCAGATGATTATAACCAAACTGCTTTTTCTCCAAAATTTGGTTTAGTTTACCAGCCAATTATTGATAAGGTTTCAATTTTTGCAAACTACATGGACGGATTTGCAAACTCTGCTCCAACAAGCGATATTTTACCTGACGGAAGTTCTAGTCCAAGAACATTCAAACCAGAGCACGCCAATCAATTTGAAATCGGAACCAAATTAAATGTTCTTAAAGACAAATTGTATGCAACATTTAGCTATTATGATATCCAAGTAAAAAATCAGGTATATACTGTATATGGAACTAGTGGTTCTGTCAACACTCAAACATCTTACCAAAACGGTGCTCAAAGAAACAAAGGTTTTGAAGCAGAAATCGTGGCAAGTCCAGTTCCTGGTTTAAACATTGTAGCGGGTTATAGCTATGTAGATGCAATCTTAAATGCGGGAGATCCTGATTTCGTAGGACACAGACCGGAAAGTTCTGGACCAAGAAATTCAGCAAACTTCTGGGCAAGCTATAAATTCTTAGAAGGAGATTTACAAGGATTTGGTTTAGGTTTTGGAGGAAACTATGCTGACAAAAACCTAATCATGAACAGAACAATTACAGGTCAGTTTACTATACCATCTTACACGGTTTTAAATTCATCTATTTTTTACGGAACAGAAAAATATACATTGACACTTAAACTAGACAACATAGCAAATGTTGACACTTATGATGGATGGTCAACTATTCATCCAAGAAACATGAGAAGTGTTGCTGCTAGTTTCTCTTATAGATTCTAATAAAAACAACAAACACCTTCCTTTATCGGAAGGTGTTTTTTAAATTTTAATGATTATGATTACAATCGCCAGCCTTATTGTTTTCTTAGCTTTTTACACACTGTATTACACTTCGAAAAGAGCAGTGTTGTCCTATGATCTAGGTTTTGAAAAATGGATGCAGAAAAATCCAAAGCCAACTAAAATCATCGGATTAATGCTTTTGCTTTCTGCTTACGCAATGTGGCTTTTTACACAATCATTGGGTTGTGGCACTTTGATGTTTTTCATTCAGCTAATGACGGTGGGAAGCTTAATCATTATCCTTACTCCTTTAAAAAAAATAAACAGCAAGTTACTTTTGGCTTTACTCATTTTTGTTGCCGTAACTGAACTTTATTACAATTAAAATCCACTTTAAAATATAATATGCCAGCAAATCCAAAATATCTAAATCCTTCTTTTTGGCCTCGTTTTTCCAAAATTACTGCTGCAATCTTAGGCGGATACTTTGTTTCTGTTACTTTTCATTTGGCTTTAGCCGCTTGGTTTAGCCGAAAAGATGTATTAATCACAATGGCTTTCAGCGGTTTTATTCTTTGGGTAGCCTTAATGATTATTGCTTTCTTAGCCAAAAGCGGCTGGAAAATCTGGGGAGTTTACATTCTGCTGTCTCTACTTTTTTGTCTTTTCATTTATCTAGGTCAAACCTATAATACGGCACAATAATATTTATGAATAACCGTCATTACAATATCTATTTTCACACGCATACTGTCAGCGGAATCGTTATCAGTGTAGTTCTTTTTATAATTTTCTTCGCTGGATCTTTTTCTTTTTTTAGAGATGAAATCATCAATTGGGAAAGAAGTGAATCTACAGCAATCACAAGAGAAATCCAGTTAGATTATAATGATGCACTTCAGCATCTTGACAAAAAATATGTTTTGCACGGAAGAAATCTTACCATTTCTAAACCGTCTGTAGAAAATAGGGTTGCTGTATATATGGAAGGAACTAAAGATACCTTGGCTCCAAAAAAACAGCAAGCGGGAGAGTTCTTTTATCTAGACAACAAAAATTACAAAACCTACACTTACGAAGAGTCTTATTCATTAGGTGAACTTTTATACCGTCTTCATTTTTTAGCACAAATTACATATCCTGCAGGATATTATTTAGCTGGATTTACAGCTTTGTTTTTTTTGTTCGCCATCATAACAGGTGTTTTGTTACATTGGAATAAAATCGTCTCTAACTTTTACATGTTCCGTCCGAAAGAAAAATTAAAAACGCTTTGGACAGATGCACACACTGCTTTAGGAATGATTGGTCTGCCATTTCAATTTGTATATGCGGTTACCGGAGCATTTTTTATGATTAAACTCTTAATCGTAGCGCCAGCTGTAATGGCTTTGTATAAAGGAGATCAAGATAAATTATATAAGGAACTGGAATATACTGATCCAGATTATACCTTTGAAAATAAAAAACTGGCAAATCCATTTAACATTAACGAACTGGTTGCCAGAACTAAAAAAAACTGGTCCGATTTTGAAATTACTCGTGTTTTCATCCAAAATTATGGAGATGCCAATATGCACGTTTTGGTTGAGGGCGAACTTTTAAGCCATAAAAAATTTACAGGAATTGGAAAAGTAGTATACAGAGTTTCTGACGGAAAAGAAATTGCCAAAAAAGACCCTATTGCACAAACAAGCTATTTAGATGTTGTAAAAAATGTTTTATACCGAATACATTTTGGAGATTATGGCGGATATGCCTTAAAAATTGTTAGTTTCCTTTTAGGAATTATAACTTGTTTTGTCATTATCTCTGGAGTTATGATTTGGCTTGTGGCCCGACAGAAAAACAATATGCCAGAAAAGAAAAGACGTTTCAACGCTGCTGTTGTTCGTATTTACTTGGCGATTTGTTTAAGCATGTATCCAATTACAGCTTTGGCATTTATAGGAAGCAAAATTTTCTATCCTTTAAGCCAGTCTAATTTATATGCACTTTATTTTGGAGGTTGGCTCTTGCTGACGATCTTCTTTATCATTAAAAAGAATGACGCTTTCACCAACAAATTCTCTCTGATTTCAGGAAGTATTTTAGGATTCCTGATTCCTATCACAAATGGGATTGTTTCTGGAAATTGGTTTTGGAATTCTTTCATAGAAAACAAATTCCAGATTTTCTTCATAGATGTTTTTTGGATTTTCCTTGCTGGAATTTCTTTATACACAGCGTATCATTTAAAACCTAAAAAAGCAGTTTCTTAATTTTTAGCCACTAAGGCACGAAGGCGCCAAGTTTTTATTTAAAGCTACAGATTAGAAAAATGGAATGATTTTCTCTCGCAGATTTTGCAGATTAAGCAGATAAAAATATTAAAAAAACTGCTCAATCTGCAAAATCTGCGGGAAACAAAATCTTTGCGACTTTGCGACTTTCCGAGATTTTTCTTTGACCAACACTTACCTTTACAAAAAATGCTTTAGAAATATTTGCCCTATATAGATTTTGAGCATACTTTTACGCTTTTAATCAAAAAAATGGGATTCAAAACCAAAATACGATTTATACATAAATGGCTGGGATTAATTTCTGGGCTTATTGTTTTTATAGTCTGTATTACAGGTTGCATTTTCTGTTTTCATGATGAAATAAAAGACATTACCAGAAAAGAATGGCGTTTGGTTGAACCTCAAAACAAACCTTTTCTGCCACCATCTCAACTGCAGGAAAAAGCAAAAGAAGTCGTTCCTAATAACAAAGCCACCATGATCGCTTATTATGGAAAAAACAGATCGGCGATTGTTTATACTTATTCTGACAGGGGAAATCTTTACTTATATTTCAATCCGTATAATGGGAAATATCTGAAATCTGAAAATCCAGAAACTGACTTTTTCATTATTGTAGAATACATTCATTTGTATCTCCTTCTACCCGATTATATCGGAAAGCATATTATTGGCGGAGCAACCATAATTTTTATTCTGCTGCTGATTTCTGGAATTATACAATGGTGGCCAAAACGAAAAAGCGATATCAAAAGAAGCTTCACTATAAAATGGTCTGCAAAATGGCGACGCGTTAATTACGACTGGCATAATACTACTGGTTTTTACATTTCATTAATAGCTCTAATTTTAGCCATAACCGGACTTACTTTTACCTACGAATGGGTTGGCGACGGAATTTATAAATCTTTCAATTTTGGAGGAGAAAAAGCTTCTGAAACAAAAACGCCTATAATCGACACTACCTCTTTCAAAGCAAATTCGGTTACAGCAATTGACAAAGCATTTGTTCAAACTCAGAAATTGCGACCAAAAGCAGAAATGTTTTTTATAATGATTCCACAGAAAAAAGGCGATATTGTCAGCACAGGCGCTTATCCACATACGTTACGCTATGATCAGCAGAGTAATTATTATTTTCATCCGTCAAGCGGAAAATTAATCCAAAGCCAAACTTTTGATGAAAAAAGCCTCGGACTGCAAGTTGTCGAAATGAATTACGGAATACATACAGGACAAGTTCTAGATCTTCCCGGAAAAATATTAGCTTTTACCGTGAGCTTAATTGCCGCAGCTCTTCCTGTCAGCGGATTCATCATTTGGTTTGGAAGAAACAGAAAATCTAAAAAAGTAAAGGCATAAAAAAACCGTCTCATTAAAAAACGAAACGGTCTTTTTATAATTGATTTTTGAAATTATAATTAATTTCTGTTTGCTAAAGCATTTTTCTGTAAACTTTTAACTGAGTTTACTTTGTTGTCTACATAAGCAACTTCGCTCAAACTGTCTTCATTAAAGTAAATCCATTTTCCTGTTTTAACTCCGTCTGTGTATTCTCCAACGGCTTTTTTATTTCCTTTTTCGTCATAAGATACCCAAACACCGTCTAATTTACCGTCTTTAAAAAAGCCTTCTTGCTGCACTTTACCATTGTCATAGTAATACGTTGCTTTTACCTTATTCCCAGCAGCTTCTAATTCAGGCTTTCCTTCTTGTGCAACTACAATTCCAGAGAACAATATTGCAGCTAAAATTACACTCTTTTTCATATCTTTAGGTATTTAATGTTAAGAAATCTTTATCAAATATAGTTAATTGTTTACATTAAAAAAACTTTTACTTAACAATTTGGTAACATAGAGTAAAAACTTAACATTGGAAAAACCTATAAAACAAAAAAACCAGCGCTCAAGCACTGGTTTTACTGGTATTTTAGAAATATTTGAATTTTACGATAACGTTGTAAATTTCGTAAATAAATTAGTTCAATAATGCGCTAAGCTCTTTATCAAGTTCAGGATCAGACGGTCTTGATGCATCAGATTTTACAATATTACCTTGCGGATCTATTAAAATAAATCGTGGAATTCCCGTTACACCATAATTCACAACAAATTCAGATTCCCAATCTTTATCTGCAAATAATTGAACGCCACCCAATTTTTTATCAGTTACGAACTTTTTCCATTTTTCATTGTCTTTTGCTTTATCAATAGAAATACTTACGAATTCAATATTTTTTCCATGGTATTTCTCTTCAATCTTTTGCAAATAAGGAATCTCAGCTCTACAAGGCGCGCACCAAGTAGCCCAAAGATCAATATAAACATATTTTCCTTTTAGATCAGAAAGTTTTGTTTTTCCTCCTTTAAAATTTTCGTAGTCAAAACTTGGCGATGCTTTTCCAACCATTTTATTTGCCTTAGAAACTCTTTCATATTCTTCGGCAGCATATTGGTGAAAACTTTCAAAACTGCGCTTTAGAGCTGTTTTAAATTCTGGAGCAAAATTTCCTTTTTCCAAACTCTCTGTATCGGTCTTTAGTTTACCATCAAGCAAAGCAGTAAATTCGGTTGATTCTTTAGTAAAAGCATCTTTCTGAAAATTTTCATCTTTTAAAGCCTGCTGCGCCAAAAAATTACTTTCATCCACACCTTTACCTTTATATACAATCGTTTCATCAAATTCTTTGGCATTCATGGTTAAATTGACTTCAGAATTTGGCTTTAAATATAAATTAGACGATTCTGTTCCATCAGAAAAAACATAGAACCCCTGAGGAGCATCAAAAGTTGCTGCAAAAACCTCTTTTTTATCAATTGGAATTACTTGTTTGAAATTATCTCTTCCTTTAATAACCAAAGTATCGCTATTTCTATTGGCTATTTTAGCTGTGAACTTAATTGAACTTTTGCTTTGAGCAATAATATTTAAAGCATTAAAAAGCACTAAACCTGCAACAAAAAGTTTTTTCATAGGTATTAAGATTTGTTTTTAGATGAATCAAAACTAAAGAAATAAAAGCTTCGGATTTTCACAATTAACAATTTATTTGAAATTATTCTGAATCAACTTATCACTTTACTATATTATCTTGAATTTTGTATTTACTTTTGCAGTCTAAAATTTTGATTATGTATAGAAGTCATAATTGTGGCGAATTAAACGCTTCAAATATTAATACCGAAGTTACACTTGCGGGCTGGGTTCAAAAATCACGTGATAAAGGATTTATGAATTGGGTCGATTTACGCGACCGTTATGGAATTACACAACTTATTTTCGACGAAAGTCGTACCGATAAAACTGTTTTTGAATTGGCCAAAACTTTGGGTCGTGAATTTGTAATTCAGGTAAAAGGAACTGTTATTGAGCGTGAAGCTAAAAACAAAAATATTCCAACGGGTGAAATCGAAATTTTAGTTTCTGAATTAACGATTTTAAACTCAGCAATTACTCCTCCATTTACAATTGAAGATGAAACTGACGGCGGAGAAGACATCAGAATGAAATACCGTTATTTGGATATTAGAAGAAATCCTGTAAAAAACAGTTTATTATTCCGTCATAAAGTAGCGATGGAAGTTCGCAAATATCTTTCTGATTTAGATTTCTGCGAAGTTGAAACTCCTTATTTAATTAAATCTA
The DNA here is from genome assembly GCF_004151235.1 of Flavobacterium anhuiense. GTDB lineage: Bacteria > Bacteroidota > Bacteroidia > Flavobacteriales > Flavobacteriaceae > Flavobacterium > Flavobacterium anhuiense_A. Next base: position 255,402 of record NZ_JUIV01000002.1, on the reverse strand, counting down.
CTCCAGAAGGAGCAAGAGATTTCGTTGTGCCAAGCCGCATGAACGAAGGACAATTTTATGCATTGCCACAATCCCCACAGACTTTCAAACAATTATTGATGGTGGGCGGAATGGATAAATATTTCCAGATTGTGAAATGTTTCCGTGACGAAGATTTACGTGCAGACCGCCAGCCTGAGTTTACTCAAATTGACTGCGAAATGGCATTTGTTGAGCAAGAAGATATCTTGAATATTTTTGAAGGATTGACAAGACATTTACTAAAAGAAATTAAAGGTATTGAAGTAGATAAATTTCCAAGAATTACTTACGACTATGCCATGAAAACATACGGAAACGACAAACCGGACATTCGTTTCGGAATGAAGTTTGGAGAACTGAACGAATTTGCACAACACAAAGAATTCCCTGTTTTTAATTCAGCAGAATTAGTTGTCGGAATTGCTGTTCCAGGAGCAGGAAATTACACTCGTAAAGAAATAGATGGATTAATTGACTGGGTTAAACGTCCTCAAGTTGGAGCGTCTGGAATGGTTTACGTAAAATGTAACGAAGACGGAACTTACAAATCATCTGTAGATAAATTCTACGATCAGGATGATTTAGCAAATTGGGCAAAAGCAACAGAAGCAAATCCTGGAGATATGATTTTTGTTCTTTCTGGACCAGCAAATAAAACAAGAGCACAGCTTTCTGCGCTTCGTATGGAATTGGCTACTCGTTTAGGGTTACGTAATCCTGAAGAATTTGCTCCATTATGGGTTGTTGATTTCCCATTATTGGAACTTGACGAAGAAAGCGGTCGTTACCACGCGATGCACCACCCATTTACTTCTCCAAAACCAGAAGATATGGCTTTACTGGAAACTGAACCTGGAAAAGTTCGTGCAAATGCATACGATATGGTTTTGAATGGTAACGAAATTGGAGGTGGATCTATTCGTATTCATGATAAAGCAACACAGCAATTAATGTTCAAATATTTAGGATTTACCGAAGAAGAAGCAAAAGCACAATTCGGATTCTTAATGGATGCTTTCCAATTTGGAGCACCACCACATGGAGGACTTGCTTTTGGTTTAGACAGACTTGTTGCTATCTTAGGAGGACAAGAAACCATTAGAGATTTCATTGCATTCCCTAAAAATAATTCTGGACGTGATGTCATGATTGATGCTCCTGCTGCAATTGACGATGCACAATTGAAAGAACTTCACATTAAAGTTGACATTGCTTAGGCAGTAATATTCATAAAAATTTAAAAAGCCGCTGAAATTTCAGCGGCTTTTTAAATTTAACAAAATGTTAAGAAAAATCTTAGAGGAAGATTTTTTTGAATTATCAAATTCTTACAATTTTAATATTTTTATATTCTTACAATTAATGATTCGCAAATTATGCTATTTTATAAACAAATTGATGCAATAAACCGCGTAAAAACACTGTAAATCAATAATTTTTACAAAAAATTAACACGTATTTGTCTTTTGTATTATTTTATATGTTACATTTGTTTTATTATAAATTATTATTACAATTACAATGCGTACAGGTACAGTAAAATTTTTCAATGAATCTAAAGGTTATGGGTTCATTACAGACGAAGAAACAGGAAAGGACATCTTCGTTCACGCTTCAGGAATTAACGCGGAAGAATTACGCGAAGGTGACCGTGTAAGCTACGAAGAAGAAGAAGGAAGAAAAGGGAAAGTTGCTGCTAAAGTAGCAGTGATCTAAGAAAAATATAGCAATTATTTTTTTTTGCCTCTGAATGGTCTCAGAAGACGTCCCGAAAATATCGGGACGTTTTTTTTTGCCCAAATCTTAAAAAAATATTAAAATAACTCATTGTTATTTATAATGAATAAAAATTAGACATAAACACGGTTTACCCCCCTACTTAAATCCTTTTTTAGCTTGTGTTTTACAGAGTTCCAAGTTATCTTTGTGGCTCATTTTTTTTAAGTATAAAACCGAAGTTTATGCAATCTGATCAATACAGTTACATTCCTATTTTAATGCAGTTTATTCTAGCTGTTGGTTTTGTGGTAGGAACAATCATTATTTCTGGAAAACTAGGACCTAGAAGAACCTCTGAAGTTAAAGATAAAAACTTCGAATGTGGTATCGAATCTGTTGGTAACGCTCGTATCCCATTCTCTGTAAAATACTTCTTAGTAGCCATATTGTTCGTATTATTCGACGTAGAGGTAATCTTCCTTTACCCTTGGGCAGTAAACTTCAAAGACTTAGGAATTGAAGGAATGTTAAAAATGTTAGTTTTCATGTCTTTGCTTTTAGTTGGTTTCTTTTACATCATCAAAAAGAAAGCATTAGAGTGGGAATAACGATTTTAGATTTTAGATCTGATATTTAGATTTATCTAATATTGAGATTTAAAATTTGAACTCAAATTTAAAGTACTGATTTAAAAAATTGATTTTACCTTTTAAGATTACAAAAAATCTAAAATCTAAAATCAGAAATCTAAAATAAAATGAGCGATTCAAAAGTAAATATGGTTGCGCCGCCAGAAGGAGTTACTGGTGAAGGTTTCTTCGCCACAAAACTTAGTGATGTTGTTGGTTTAGCAAGAGCTAACTCATTATGGCCGCTTCCTTTCGCGACTTCATGCTGTGGTATTGAGTTCATGGCGACAATGGCATCTCATTACGATTTAGCGCGTTTTGGTTCTGAGCGTGTGAGTTTCTCTCCTCGTCAGGCAGATATGTTACTTGTAATGGGAACTATTTCTAAAAAAATGGCTCCAATTTTAAGACAAGTGTATGAGCAAATGGCTGAGCCTAGATGGGTAATTGCCGTTGGTGCATGTGCTTCTTCAGGAGGTGTTTTTGATACGTATTCTGTTCTTCAAGGAATTGACAAAGTAATTCCTGTTGATGTTTATGTGCCTGGATGCCCGCCAAGACCAGAACAAATTGTTGATGGAGTTATGAGACTTCAGGAATTGGTAAAAAGCGAATCTGTAAGAAGAAGAAGCTCACCAGAATACCAAGAATTATTAGCTTCATATAATATCTCATAAGATGGCCTTAGAAAATACCCTGATTCAAGACAAACTTGTAGAAACATTTAATAACGATGTTTTTAACTTTCAGCAAGAAAGAGATATTTTTTCTTTAGAAGCTTCGGCTGATAAAATCACGCCCTTGATTCTATTCCTTAAAAATGATCCGGAATTACGTTTTCACTTCTTAACAGATTTATGCGGAATTCACTATCCAGATAACGAAACAGAACGTCAGTTTGCAGTTGTTTATCATTTACACAACTGGTACGAAAACAAAAGATTAAAAATCAAAGTTTTCTTAAATGGTGAAAAACCAGAAATTAAATCGGTTTCAAATATTTTCTTGAGTTCAAACTGGATGGAAAGAGAAACTTACGATTTCTTTGGGATTAACTTTATAGGACATCCTCAATTGAAACGTATTTTAAATATGGACGAAATGCAGTCTCACCCAATGAGAAAAGAATTCCCATTGGAAGACAGCGGAAGAACAGATAAGGATGATAGATTCTTCGGAAGAACAACATCAAATTGCTAAAAAATAATTCAACATTATAAAATGTCAGAACTATTATTACCACCAGAGCATCGTTATGCTAAAATAATTAAGGAGAGACTAAATGAAGACGGAAGCGAACTTTCTGTACTAAATTTAGGTCCTACACACCCTGCGACACACGGTATTTTCCAAAATATCCTACTGATGGATGGTGAAAAAATTCTTGAAGCTGAGCCAACTATTGGCTACATCCATAGAGCATTCGAAAAAATTGCCGAAAATCGTCCTTTTTATCAAATTACACCTCTTACAGACCGTATGAACTATTGTTCATCTCCTATTAATAATATGGGATGGTGGATGACAGTAGAAAAACTATTGGGCATTGAAGTTCCTAAAAGAGCTCAATATTTAAGAGTTATCGTTATGGAGTTGGCTCGTATTACAGACCATATCATCTGTAACGGGATTTTGGGTGTTGATACTGGTGCGTATACTGGTTTCTTATACGTTTTCCAATTTAGAGAGAAAATCTACGAGATCTACGAAGAAATTTGTGGAGCTCGTCTGACTACAAATATGGGAAGAATTGGTGGTTTTGAAAGAGACTGGTCTCCAGAAGTTTTCAAAAAGCTAGACAAATTCTTAGAAGAATTCCCACCAGTTTGGGAAGAATTCCAAAACTTATTTGAGAGAAATAGAATTTTCCTTGATAGAACTGTAAATGTTGGTGGAATCACTGCTGAAAAAGCAATGGCTTACGGATTTACAGGTCCAAACTTACGTGCTGCAGGCGTTGATTATGATGTACGTGTTGCACAACCTTACTCATCTTACGAAGATTTTGATTTTATTGTTCCTGTTGGAAAATCAGGAGACACTTATGATCGTTTCTGTGTTCGTAATGCTGAAGTTTGGGAAAGTTTAAGCATTATTCGTCAGGCTTTAGAAAAAATGCCTCCTGGAAACGAATACCATGCTGAAGTTCCAGATTACTACCTTCCTCCAAAAGAAGATGTTTACACATCTATGGAATCTTTAATTTATCACTTTAAGATCGTAATGGGAGAAGTTCCTGTACCAGTTGCAGAAATCTATCACCCTGTAGAAGGAGGAAATGGAGAAATCGGTTTCTATTTGGTAACAGACGGAAGTAGAACTCCATATAGATTACATTTCAGAAGACCATGCTTTATTTATTATCAAGCATTCCCAGAAATGATTAAAGGTGCCATGCTTTCTGATGCAATTATCATCCTTTCAAGTTTGAACGTAATTGCAGGAGAATTAGACGCCTAACAGATTATAGATTTTAGATTATAGATTTTAGATTGCTGAATGAGGATGCAGATTTTAGAATTTAGATTTAAAATTATAATTAGGAATTGAAAAATTCAGATTGAAGAATCTAAAACTTAAACAATGATTGAAGAATCATAGATTGTAGACAAAGATTGAAAAAATCTAAAATCTAAAATCTGAAATCTAAAATTAAAAATGGAACGTAAACATTACAAACAAGAAATAAACATGACTGAGGCATTGATGAACCGCATCAATGAATTAATCAGTCATTATCCTGAGGGCAAACAAAAATCGGCTTTATTGCCTGTTTTGCACGAAGTTCAGGATGCACACAACAACTGGCTTAGTATTGAATTGCAAGATAAAGTTGCCGAGATTCTTCAGATAAAACCAATCGAGGTTTATGAAGTGGTTACTTTCTATACGATGTTCAACCAGAAGCCAATTGGCAAGTACATGTTTGAATTCTGCCAGACTTCTTGTTGCTGCTTACGTGGTGCCGAAGATTTAATGGATTATACTTCTGAAAAATTGGGCATTAAAATGGGTGAAACAACTCCAGACGGAATGTTCACTATTGCTGGTGTAGAATGTTTAGGTGCTTGCGGATACGCTCCAATGATGCAGTTGGGAGATTTCTACAAAGAGAAACTGACAGAAGAGAAAATCGATCAGATCATTGCTGATTGTAGAGATGATAAAATAATATTACACGATAAATAAGATGTCACAAAAAATATTATTAGATAAAATCAATATTCCTGGAATTAAAACCTACGAAGTGTATCGCCAAAATGGTGGTTACGCTTCTGTAGAAAAAGCTTTAAAAACACTTACTCCAGATGAAGTTACTGAAGAAGTAAAAAAATCAGGATTACGTGGTCGTGGTGGTGCGGGTTTCCCTGCCGGAATGAAATGGAGCTTTATTGATAAAAAATCAGGAAGACCAAGACACTTAGTTTGTAATGCCGACGAGTCTGAGCCTGGAACATTCAAAGATCGTTATTTGATGGAATTTATTCCTCACTTATTGATCGAAGGAATGATTACTTCGAGCTACGCTTTGGGTGCCAACCTATCTTATATCTACATCCGTGGAGAATATATGTGGGTTTTTAAAATCTTAGAAAGAGCAATCGCCGAAGCAAAAGCTGCCGGATGGTTAGGAAAAAATATATTAGGAACAGGTTATGATCTTGAACTTCACGTTCACTGTGGAGCTGGAGCTTATATCTGTGGAGAAGAAACAGCATTAATCGAATCATTGGAAGGTAAAAGAGGAAATCCTCGTATTAAACCACCTTTCCCAGCGGTTTCTGGTCTTTGGGCAAATCCAACTGTAGTAAACAACGTTGAAACTATTGCGACCGTGCCATGGATTGTAAACAATTCTGGTGATGATTATGCAAAAATTGGTATCGGACGTTCTACTGGAACTAAATTAATTTCTGCTTCTGGACATATCAAAAATCCTGGAGTTTACGAAATTGAATTAGGATTAAGTGTTGACGAATTCATGAATTCTGATGAATATCTAGGAGGAATGTCTTCTGATCGTCCACTAAAAGCATTTGTACCTGGAGGTTCATCTGTGCCAATCTTACCTGCTGATTTGATTTTCAAAACAGCAAACGGCGAAGATCGTTTAATGACTTACGAATCTCTTAGCGATGGTGGTTTTGCTACTGGATCTATGTTAGGTTCTGGAGGATTTATTGTTTACAACGATACAGCTTGTATCGTTAGAAACACTTGGAACTTTGCCCGTTTCTACCACCACGAATCTTGCGGGCAATGTACGCCTTGCCGTGAAGGAACAGGATGGTTAGAAAAAATCTTATGGAGAATCGAAAACGGTCAAGGCCGTGAAGAAGATATCGAATTATTGTGGAGCATTCAAAGCAAAATTGAAGGAAACACAATCTGTCCACTTGGTGATGCTGCTTCCTGGCCAGTAGCTGCGGCAATTCGTCACTTTAGAGATGAGTTCGAATATCACGTTCGTTTCCCTGAAAAAATCAAAAATAGAGATCACTTTGTCGCTGAACCTTTTTCACAAGTAAAACATTTAGTTGGCGGTAAAGTAGTCGTATAATATAAAAAGCAGAAAGTTATAAAGTTCATAATGTTAAAAAGGACAGCAATTCTTTTCAATATTCCGACTTTCAACATTCAAATCATAAAGAGATGAAAGTAACCATAGACGGTCAAAGTATAGACGTAGAACCAGGAACAACGATCCTGCAGGCTGCACGTATGATTGGTGGAGATTTGGTGCCGCCAGCCATGTGCTATTACTCAAAATTAAAAGGCAGCGGCGGTAAATGTCGTTGTTGTTTAGTTGAAGTTTCTAAAGGTAGTGAAGCTGACCCACGACCAATGCCAAAATTAATGGCATCTTGTGTAACAGGATGTATGGATGGTATGGAAGTAAACAGCAAGTCGTCTGCAAGAGTAACTGAGGCTCGTAAATCTGTAACAGAATTTTTATTAATCAATCACCCATTAGACTGTCCTATTTGTGACCAGGCTGGAGAATGTGATTTACAGAATTTAAGTTTTGAGCACGGAAATCCGAAATCACGCTACATTGAAGAAAAAAGAACATTTGAACCGGAAGATATTGGTCCAAATATTCAACTTCACATGAACCGTTGTATTTTATGCCAGAGATGTGTACAAGTTGCAGATCAATTGACAGACAACAGAGTTCACGGAGTATTAGACCGTGGTGATCACGCTAATATTTCAACTGGTATTTCTAAAGCAATCGACAATGAGTTTTCTGGAAACATGATTGACGTTTGCCCAGTTGGAGCTTTAACAGACAAAACTTTCCGTTTTAAATCAAGAGTTTGGTTTAACAAACCTTATAATGCGCACAGAGAGTGTACAACTCCAGGATGTTGCGGTAAAACTACAGTTTGGATGTTTGGTGGAGAAATTCAGCGTGTAACTGGTCGTAAAGACGAGTACCATGAAGTTGAAGAATTCATTTGCAACAGCTGCCGTTTTGACCACAAAGATGTAAATGACTGGGTAATTGAAGGACCAAGAGAATTTGAAAAAGACTCTGTAATCAACCAAAACAACTACACTCAAAAATTAGAGAAAGTTACCATCGATACAGAAAAGAACATTCTTTTAGGTAGAGACATTGACCGTAAAAAAATTAGTATGGCAGCAATTCCATTAACTGATAAAGACCAAAAACAATAAGAAATGGAAAGTGCATTTATTATAGAAAAGAGTGTTGTTATTGTTGTCGTTTTTGCGGTAACAATGATTATGGCAATGTATTCTACTTGGGCAGAACGTAAAGTTGCTGCTTTCTTGCAAGACCGCGTTGGACCAAACCGTGCTGGATGGGGAGGTTTATTACAGCCGCTTGCAGATGGTATGAAATTATTCTCTAAAGAAGAGTTTTTCCCAAATACGCCAAATAGATTTTTATTCGTAGTTGGACCTGCAATTGCGATGAGTACAGCCTTGATGACAAGTGCTGTAATTCCGTGGGGAGATCGTTTGCATCTTTTTGGAAGAGACATTATTCTTCAAGCTACCGACGTAAATATTGCTTTATTATACATTTTCGGAGTTCTTTCTGTTGGAGTTTACGGCATCATGATTGGTGGATGGGCTTCTAACAACAAATTCTCTTTGATGGGAGCTATACGTGCAGCTTCTCAAATGGTTTCTTACGAAATTGCAATGGGATTATCAATTATTGCTTTATTGATGATGACTGGAACAATGAGTTTAAAAGAAATCTCATTACAGCAGCAAGGAATGAACTGGAATGTTTTTTATCAGCCGTTATCATTCTTAATTTTCTTAATCTGTTCGTTTGCAGAAACAAACAGAACTCCATTTGACTTAGCAGAATGTGAAAACGAGTTAATTGGAGGTTACCATACAGAATATTCATCAATGAAAATGGGATTCTATTTATTTGCTGAATATGCAAGTATGTTTATCTCTTCTACTATTATTTCTGTTTTGTTCTTCGGTGGATACAACTACCCAGGAATGCAGTGGATGGTAGAAAATGTAGGTGTAAATGCAGCTAACCTATTAGGAATTGGAGCATTATTTATAAAAATATGTTTCTTCATATTCTTCTACATGTGGGTACGTTGGACTATTCCAAGATTTAGATATGACCAATTAATGAACTTAGGCTGGAGAATTTTAATTCCGCTTTCGATTATTAATATCATGATTACGGGCGTTGTTATTTTAAGACACGATATTGCAGCAATTTTAGGATTCTAAGAACCGTAACAAGCTTCAAATAAAAAACAAAATAGATTTTGAATTTGATTGATATCAAATTGTAAATCATAAACTATAATAGTAAAAATGTCAATAGAAACTATATCATTATCGGGTAGAAAAAAGGTGGTCTCAAATAAGGAGATGTCTTTTGTTGAACGATTGTATCTTGTGGCGATTGTAAAAGGTTTATTTATTACGGTAAAACACCTTTTCAGAAAAAAAGTTACCATTCATTACCCAGAACAGGTTCGTGAAATGAGTCCAGTTTACCGTGGTCAGCACATGTTGAAACGCGATGAGCAAGGCCGTGAAAACTGTACTGCTTGCGGATTGTGTGCATTATCATGCCCTGCTGAAGCGATCACTATGAAAGCTGCAGAACGTAAGCCTGATGAAAAACACTTATATAGAGAAGAGAAATATGCAGAAATCTACGAAATCAATATGCTTCGTTGTATTTTCTGTGGTTTATGTGAAGAAGCTTGTCCAAAAGACGCTATTTACTTAACAGAATCTAAAGTATTGGTTCCTGCTAACTACAATAGAGAAGATTTCATTTTCGGGAAAGATAAATTAGTAATGCCTTTAGAAATGGCTTTGAAAAATGCTCAACTTAAAAACGCGAACTAAATGATACATATTCCTGATTTTGCACACGCAACAACTATTCAAGTTATCTTTTGCTTTTTAGCGTTTATTACCGTTATTACTGCTTTCTTGACTATTTTCAGTAGAAACCCGATTCACTCGGCTATTTACTTAGTGATCTGTTTCTTTTCTATTGCTGGTCATTATTTACTATTAAATTCTCAGTTCTTAGCTGTTGTACATATAATAGTCTACTCCGGAGCTATTATGATTCTGTTCCTGTTTACGATCATGTTGATGAACCTGAACGAACAGCGAGAAGTTCACCGTCCTAGAATTACACGTTTAGGCGCTATTGTGTCTTTCTGTTTAATATTGATTGTTTTAATTGCAATCTTTATTAATTCGAAACCAATTGTTGGTGAATACGATTCTACTGGAGAAGATTTCCAATCAATTAAAGTTTTAGGTAAAATCCTATTGGACGAGTATATGGTTCCTTTTGAATTTGCTTCGATCTTACTTTTGGTTGCTATGATTGGAACAGTTCTATTGTCTAAAAAAGAAAAATTAAATAAATAATGGGTAATATATTAAATCAAATAGGTATTGAAAACTACATCTTTTTGAGTGTTGTACTTTTCTGTATTGGTATTTTTGGTGTATTGTACAGACGAAATGCTATTATCGTTTTCATGTCTATCGAAATTATGTTGAATGCGGTAAACCTTTTATTTGTTGCTTTTTCAACTTATCATCAAGATGCGCAAGGACAAGTTTTTGTGTTCTTCTCGATGGCGGTTGCTGCAGCCGAAGTTGCGGTAGGATTGGCCATTTTAGTTTCTATCTTTAGAAATATCGGATCAATCAGTATCGATAATTTAAAAAATTTAAAAGGATAATCAGAAATGGATACCAATTTAGCTTTAATTTTAGTTTTAACTCCTTTACTAGGTTTTCTAGTAAATGTCTTTTTTGGAAAAAGCTTAGGAAAAACAGTTTCTGGTGCAATCGGAACTATTGCCGTAGCAATTTCTTTTGTAGTTTCTCTTTTACTTTTTAATCAAATAACTTCAACTGGAAAAGGAATTCAGGTTACTTTATTTGATTGGATTCAAATTAGCAACTTAAAAATCAATCTTGGATTTTTATTAGATCAATTATCTGTTCTTTGGTTACTTTTCGTAACGGGAATTGGTTCTTTGATTCACTTATACTCTATCAGTTACATGCACGATGATGAAAATATGCATAAGTTTTTTGCCTATTTAAATCTATTCGTATTCTTCATGATTACGCTTGTAATTGGAAGCAACTTATTAGTTCTTTTCATCGGATGGGAAGGTGTTGGACTTTGTTCTTACTTATTAATTGGATTCTGGCATAAAAACCAAGATTACAATGATGCGGCGAAAAAAGCTTTCATCATGAACAGAATTGGAGATTTAGGTTTATTAATCGGAATGTTCATTATTGGTTCAATGTTCTCAACATTAGATTATGCGACTTTACAAACTGCAATTGCTGGAGCTACTAACTTAAATTTACCATTACTTTCTTTAGCAGCTTTATGTTTGTTTATTGGAGCTTGCGGTAAATCTGCTCAAATTCCGTTATACACTTGGTTACCTGATGCGATGGCTGGACCAACTCCAGTTTCTGCTTTAATCCACGCAGCTACGATGGTTACTGCAGGTATCTTTATGGTAACAAGATTAAACTTTGTTTTTGATCTTGCAACAGATGTTCAATCTGTAATTGCAATTATTGGAGCAATCACTTCACTAGTTGCTGCTACAATTGGATTAGTTCAAAACGATATCAAAAAAGTATTGGCTTACTCTACAGTTTCACAATTGGGTTTAATGTTTTTAGCATTAGGATTTGGAGCTTATGAAGTAGCTGTTTTTCACGTAATCACTCACGCTTTCTTTAAAGCTTGTTTATTCTTAGGATCTGGATCTGTAATTCACGGATTACACGGAGAGCAAGATATGCGTAACATGGGAGGTTTGCGTAAAGCAATGCCAATCACTTTCTGGACAATGTTAATTTCTTCATTAGCAATTTCAGGAGTTCCATTTTTCTCAGGATTCTTTTCTAAAGACGAAATTTTATTGACAGCTTTCCACCACAGTATTCCATTATACGTTGTTGGATCAGTTGCTTCAATCATGACAGCTTTTTATATGTTCCGTTTAATGTTCTTGACTTTCTTCAAAGAATTTAGAGGAACAGAAGAACAAAAACATCATTTACACGAAAGTGGTTCATTAATTACTATTCCACTTATCATCTTAGCTATTTTGGCGACTTTTGGAGGATTGATCAGTTTACCTGGAAACAGCTGGTTAAATGGATACCTTGCTCCTCTTTTCACAAAAGTAGCTGGAGAAGAACACCACTTAGGCACAACTGAATACACTTTGATGGGTGTTGCAGTTTTAGGTGGATTACTAGGAATTTTAATCGCTTACGTAAAATACTTTAAACAAGATAATGTTCCAGAATCTGATGAAAACATTACTGGTTTAAGCAAAGTTTTATATAACAAATATTATGTAGACGAAGTTTACGATGCAGTATTTGTTCAGCCAATTAATAGTTTATCTAAATTCTTTAGAGACTATATCGAGACAGGATTATCTGCTCTTGTTTTTGGATTAGGTAAAATAGCAAACGAAATTGCTTTCCAAGGAAAAAAATTACAAACCGGAAGTATAGGATTATATCTATTTGTTTTTGTTTTAGGACTTTGTGCAATTGTTTCCTATATATTTTTAGCTCAATAATATTATTACTATGAACGTTTCTACTATATTAATTATACTTTTAATTGGTGCATTTGCCACTTATTTTTCTGGTGACAAACTAGCTTCAAAAGTTGCTTTATTATTTAGTTTAGCAGCTTTAGGATGTTCAATTGTATTATTGAATAATTATAATGCTGGCGAAAATATCAGCGTAATCAACAGCTGGATCAATCAGCCTAAAATTTCATTCGCTTTAAATGGTGACGGACTTGGACTTGCAATGGTTTTATTAACCGTAGCTTTAACTCCGATTATTATATTTTCTTCTTTTGGAAATGAATATAAAAATGCAAAAGGCTTTTATGGATTAATCTTGTTTATGGCTTTTGCCATGGCGGGAACTTTCTTAGCAGCTGACGGTCTTTTATACTACATTTTCTGGGAGTTAGCACTTATTCCAATCTACTTTATTGCTTTGATTTGGGGTAATGGTGACGCTGAAGAGCGCAGAAAAGCAGTGGTTAAATTCTTTATTTACACACTTGCAGGTTCGTTATTCATGTTGACTGCTTTTATTTACTTATACACAAAAGCGGGTTCTTTCTTAATCGAAGATTTATACAAATTAGAATTATCTGCTTGTGAGCAATTCTGGATCTTCTTGGCTTTCTTCTTAGCTTATGCTATTAAAATTCCAATTATTCCTTTCCACACTTGGCAAGCAAATGTATACCAAAAAGCACCAACAGTTGGAACAATGCTTTTATCTGGTATCATGCTAAAAATGGGATTGTACAGTGTACTTCGCTGGCAATTGCCACTTGCACCAATCGCAGCTAAAGAATACATGCATATTTTTATTGCTTTAGGAATTGCAGGTGTAATCTACGGATCAATCGTTGCATTGAGACAAAAAGATTTAAAGAAATTATTAGCTTATTCTTCTCTTGCTCACGTTGGATTAATTGCTGCTGGATCTTATACTTTAACGCTTGATGGTTTTAGAGGGTCAGTTATGCAAATGATCGCTCACGGTTTTGTTGTAGTGGGATTGTTCTTTGCTGCTGAAGTAATTTTCAGAAGATACGAAACTAGAGAAATTGGCGAAATGGGCGGAATCCGTGCTCAATCTCCAAAATTCACATCGATGTTTTTAATCTTAGTATTAGCTTCTGTTGCATTACCAAGTACATTTAACTTCGTTGGAGAGTTTACAGTATTATACAGTTTATCTCAAATCAATATCTGGTTTGCTATTCTTGGCGGTACTACTATTATTCTAGGTGCTTACTATATGTTAAGAATGTTCCAGCATGTAATGTTAGGAGAAACTAATTCTAAAGCTTTTGCAGATGTTACACTAAACGAAGGAATTTCATTTGCTGTAATCATTGCAGTTTTATTATTCTTTGGTTTCTATCCAAAACCAATCACAGATTTGATTACACCAAGCTTGGAAAACATTTTACGAGTTATCAATAAGAACTAATATTTTAAACAAAAAATAAATTAGGATTTAAGCTTAAAATTGAAATCCTAAATCAAAAAGATAAAAATGAATACATTAATAGCTATAACAGGATTGGGTATTTTCTGCCTATTGTTTGAAATTCTTAATTTAAGAAAGGCGATCGTTCCTATTACCATTTTGGGTTTATTAGGCGTATTGGCACTTAATTACTGTGAATTTGGAGCAGAACAAAGTTATTACAACAACATGATAGCAGTGAGTAAGTTTTCTACAGCTTTTTCATCATTGTTTATCGTTTTGACTATTTTCCTTGTAGCATTAAGTCATAATTTTTACCAAAATCATCCAACGAAGATTTCTGATTATGTTGCTATTAAAGTTTTCTTACTAGCTGGAGCTGTAGCGATGGTTTCTTTTGGAAACTTAGCCATGTTCTTCTTAGGAATCGAAATCTTGTCTATTGCATTATATGTTTTAGCTGCTAGCGATCGTTTGAATATAAAGAGTAACGAAGCAGGTATGAAATATTTCTTAATGGGGTCTTTTGCTTCTGGAATTATCTTATTCGGAATCTGTTTGATTTACGGAGCAATGGGAACTTTTGATATCAGTGAAATTCACGAAAGCGCTTTATCTGCAGAATTACCAATCTGGTTTCCTATTGGTTTAATTTTAATGATTATCGGAATGTTATTTAAAGTTGCAGCTGTTCCTTTCCACTTCTGGGCTCCAGACGTGTACGAAGGTTCTCCAGCTCTAACAACAGCTTTAATGAGTACTTTAGCAAAAGTAGTAGCTATTGCAACTTTATTTAAGTTGATTTCTGGAATGAACGTGATTTCTTCTTTAGAAAACCAAGATCTTTTACATACGTTTGAAGTTATTGTAGTTATCATCTCTATTGCTTCAATGTCTGTGGGTAATATTATGGCATTAAGACAAGTAAACGTAAAACGTATGCTTGCTTTCTCAGGAATTTCTCATGCAGGTTTCATGTTAATGACATTATTGACTGTTTCTGCTTCTGCTGGAGTTCTACTATATTATACTGCTGCTTATGCATTGGCAGGAATCGCTGCTTTCAGTGTAATCTTATATGTTTGCAGAGATCATGACAATGAAGATATTACAAACTTCCACGGTTTAGGAAAAACAAATCCGCTATTGGCTGCTGTTCTTACAGCTTCGCTATTATCAATGGCCGGAATTCCTATTTTCTCTGGATTCTTTGCTAAACTATTCTTATTCAACCAAACTATTCAAGCAGGATATATTGGTTTAGTAATTGTTGCTGTGATCAACTCAATCATTAGTGTTGGATATTATTTCAAACTGATCATCGCAATGTATTCTAAAGAACCTAATCAAGAAAGAACAGGAAAACCATTCCTTATTTATGCTACAGCTGTAGTATCAATTGTTTTAAACATTGCATTAGGTTTATTTCCATCATTAGTTTTAGACTTATTGAAATAAGATCATTTCAATAATTAAAATATTCGAAAATCCATTAAAATTTATTTAATGGATTTTTTTTATACCCTAAATAAAGAACAGAAATTCATGTTAAAAAAATCTTTCCTAAGATTGCACTTCAAAAAATCTCCATATATTTGAGTTCAATTAAATGTATTAAAATATGAACTTTAATTCAAAAAATCCATTTTTAAACAGTAAGCGTTTTTCATCAAATGCTGAACCTAGAACAGAAGTACACCAAGCTCAGATTATTGATTACAATCAAGAAATGACGGTGTCTGGAACAATCAACAAAACAGCAATCTTATTCCTTATTTTATGCGGTGCCGCTATGGTAACATGGTGGATGACTTTTAACGGAATGAACCCGATGCTACCTACAATTGGAGGAGCAATTGTTGGTTTCATTTTAGTATTAGTTTCTTCGTTCAAACCACAGCTATCTCCTTACCTAGCTCCAGGATATGCATTATTTGAAGGATTATTTATAGGAGGTATTTCTGCCATATTTGAATTAAAATTTCCTGGAATTGTAATCAATGCAGTTGGTGCAACTCTGGTTACTTTCTTAGTTTGCCTTGGTTTGTATAAATTTAGAATTGTAAAAGTTACAGAACAATTCAAATCTGTTGTTGTTGCTGCAACGTTGGCAATTGCAACTTATTATTTAATTTCTTGGGCTGTCTCTATGTTTACAAACTGGACTCCTGTTCACTACGGAAATTCTATGATGAGCATTGGTATTAGTGTTTTTGTTATCATCATTGCTGCTCTTAACCTTTTCTTGGATTTTGATTTAATTGAAAAAGGTGCAAGAGAAAAAATGCCAAAGTTTATGGAATGGTACGGAGCAATGGGATTAATGATTACATTGGTTTGGTTGTATATCGAATTCTTAAGACTTTTATCAAAACTTTCGAGTAAAGACTAACAGTCTGTTTTAAATAATCCAAAAGCCTTTTTGAGTAAAATCAGAAAGGCTTTTTTATTTCAACCAATTAATTTTTTTGATTATAAATATCAAAACTTCTAAGAATAATCTGTTATTCAAAACACGAAAAGAATCCATTTCCTACAAAATTTAAAATGTAATTTATTGCAATAAAAAAAATTACAGACTCTCAATCTCCATTTTGTTTAAACTTTTCGAATTGTTAAAAGCGAGAAAAATACGGCTTTCCACAATCAATTGATTATATGTAATAAATTACAATCAATGCAATTTATTACATTTTCAACATTTTAAAAGCTAAATAATTTAAGTATCCTCTTTTTTTTAGTAAAAAAATTATACTATTAAAAATTAATATATAATTTTGTGTAATCGATTACAATTAAACCACTTGGAATCGTAAGTAAAAACCACATGCTTATTTTATTAACTATCTTAAACAAACCTTATGAAAAAAAACCTACTTTTCGTGGCTGTCTTTCTTATGACAGTTCAATTATGGGCCCAAACCATTCAAATTAATGAAGCTTCTGGCTGGCTAGAATCTGCTTTTGTAAAATGGCAGCCAGTCAGTGGTGCCCAAACCTACAATGTGTATTATACTGGAAACGGATTTACAGACCAAAAAATAGATGACCAACTTATTAGAAGTTATGGTTCATACTTTCGCGCCGATATTCCAGGTCTTAAAGCAGGAACTTATACTGTAAAAGTAAAACCTGTTGTAAACGGTACTGAAGGAACTGGAGCAACAACAGGCAATTTAACAGTAGCCGCACACGACAGAAATGGATTTGCTTTTGAAGGCGGACGTGTTCCTGGAGGATACAAAGCTGACGGAACTCCTAAAGACAATGCTGTAATTCTTTACATTACACAAAATACCAAAAACACAATTTCGATGAATATTACTGGAGCTAGCGCAAATCCTTGCATTGGTCTTCAAAATATTCTTTACGCCATTAAAAAAGGAAAAGATACGCGTCCGTTTATCATTCGTTTAATTGGAAATATCACTGATATGACGGTTATGGAAGGTGGCGACGTAGTTATTGAAAATGCAAACAATGCTTCTAGCTATGTAACAATTGAAGGTATTGGTGACGACGCTGTAGCGAACGGATGGGGAGTTAGATTAAAATCGGCTTCAAATATAGAAGTAAGCAACCTTGGATTTATGAACTGTAATAGTACTGCAGGAGATAATGTAGGAATGCAGCAAGACAATGATCACGTATGGGTTCACAATTGTGATTTATTTTACGGAAACGCAGGAAGCGATGCCGACCAGATAAAAGGTGACGGAGCATTAGACAATAAAACTTCAACTTATATTACATTATCTTACAACCACTTTTGGGATAATGGAAAAGCAAGTCTTTTAGGCTTAAGCGAAGGAACAACTTCAGGATTGTACATCACGTACCACCATAACTGGTTTGATCACTCCGATTCTCGTCACCCTCGTGTGCGCTATTATTCAGCACATATTTACAACAACTATTATGACGGAGTTTCTAAATATGGAGCAGGTTCAACTATGGGCTCTTCTCTTTTCGTTGAAGGAAATTATTACAGAAACAGCAAACATCCAATGTTAACTTCTCTTCAAGGTTCTGACATTTGGGACGAAGCCAATCAAGTAAATAATGCCGGAACAATGGGAACATTCTCTGGTGAAGCTGGAGGAAGCATTAAAGCTTTCAACAATACTTTTGATGCTTCTAATGGAACAAATAATATGCGTTTTGTAGCTTATAACGATCCTAATCCGTTATACAATATATCAGGAAAAATAAGCTCTACAACAGATTTTGATGCTTATGTAGCTACAACAAGAGGAGAAGTGGTAAGCAGTGCTGTAAAATCTAAATCGGGCGCTAATACCTACAACAACTTTGATACAGATGCTAATTTGTATGTAAAAAATCTAACTATCGATACTCCTGCTGCTGCGAAAACAAAAACAACTCAATATGCAGGACGTGTATCTGGTGGAGATCTAAAATGGACATTTAACAATGCTACAGATGATACTTCTTCTTTGGTTATTACGGCATTAAAAACAGCTCTTACCAACTACACTGGAACTTTAGTTGCTGTACAAGGAGAAGGAAATCCGCCTGCTGGAACGCAGACTTTAACTTTAACTTCTTCCGCAAACAATAATCAAACTGTTGCAAGTGGTACAGCAATTTCTTCAATCGTATTTACATGGGGTGGAGATGCGACTGATGCAACCGTAACTGGATTGCCAGCTTCTGGATTGACTTTTGTAAAAAATACTACAGCTAAAACGATAACTATTTCTGGTACGCCAACTGCAACAGTTTCGTACTCAATTGCAACTTCTGGAACTAGTGGTTCCCCAGCCACTGGTTCAGGAACTGTAACAGTTACTGCTGCTGGAAACCAAACTTTAACTTCAACAGGAAATAATAGCCAAACTGTTTCTTCTGGAACTGCTATCGCTTCAATCGTCTTTACTTGGGGCGGAAACGCAACGGACGCATCTGTAACAGGATTACCTGCTTCTGGGTTGTCTTTTGTAAAAAATACAACAGCAAAAACTATCACGATTACGGGAACTCCAACTGCAAACGTGTCTTATTCTGTAACAACTTCAGGAAGTGCAGGAACTCCTGTAACGGCATCAGGAACAATAACGGTGACAACAGGCTCAAGTGGCGGATCTGAATTACATAATTTTACAACATCTGGCAAAACAAGTACATTCTACTCTATTACAGGAAACATGAATTCAACTCCTGGATCTGTAACTTACAACGGATTAACATTAACAGAGCGTTTAAAAATAGAATCAAGCACATCTATAACGTATACAACAACAAGTGCGTCTACTTTAACTTTGGTTTTCGATTCAAATTTTACGGGAACTATTAAAGTAGATAATGTTTCTTACACGGCATCAGCAGGTATCGTAACTGCTTCAATTGCTGCAGGTTCTCACACTATAACAAAAGGTTCTGTTGCCAACTTATTTTACATTAGCACTGTTTATAGCGGAAGTACTTTAAGAATGGCTGTTGGAGCTGAAACTACTGCAAAAGAAAGTACAGAATCATCAAAAATAGTTTTATATCCAAATCCAGTTTCAAGCACTTTATTCTTATCAGATCCAGAACAAAAAGTTCAGAGTGTGCTTATATACAACATTTCTGGAAACTTGGTAATTAATTCTGGAAACTCTGAGAGTATTGATACAAGCAGTTTAATTCCTGGTACTTATTTAGCCAAAATTATTACTGTTGATGGATCAATAAACCAAACACTAATTAAAAAATAAAAACCAAACTTAACTTAAAAAGGCTTCCAAAATTGGAAGCCTTTTTTCAGTTTTATACTTTTACAAATCAAATTTAATTCCCTGTGCTAGAGGAAGATTCGTAGTATAATTGATTGTATTGGTTTGACGTCTCATATATATTTTCCAAGCATCTGAACCTGATTCACGTCCGCCTCCAGTTTCTTTTTCACCACCAAAAGCACCACCGATCTCTGCGCCAGAAGTTCCAATATTCACGTTTGCGATTCCACAGTCAGAACCTGTTGCAGATAAAAATCTTTCTGCTTCACGTAAATTATTCGTCATAATTGCAGAAGATAATCCTTGTGCAACACCATTTTGAATTTCGATTGCACTTTCTACTTCGCCTGAATATTTAATTAAATATAAAACTGGAGCAAATGTTTCGTGCTGCACAATTTCAAACGAATTTTCAGCTTCGGCAATCGCAGGTTTTACATAACAGCCGCTTTCATAACCTTGACCAGAAAGTACTCCACCTTCTACAAGAATCTTTCCGCCTTCAGCTACAACTTTATTTAAAGCTGCCGCATACATTTCTACAGCATGAGTGTCAATTAGCGGTCCAACGTGATTATTTTCGTCAAGCGGATTTCCGATTCTTAACTGTTTGTAAGCTGCCACCAATGCATCTTTTACTTTATCATAAATACTTTCGTGAATAATCAATCGACGAGTTGAAGTACAACGCTGTCCAGCCGTTCCAACAGCTCCAAAAACAGCTCCGATAACCGTCATCTTAATATCGGCATCTGGAGTCACAATAATAGCATTATTTCCTCCAAGTTCTAATAAAGATTTACCTAATCTTCCTGCTACAGTCTGCGCAACAATTTTCCCCATTCTAGTTGAACCTGTTGCAGAAATAAGCGGAATACGAGTGTCTGCAGTCAACAACTCTCCTATTTTATAATCTCCGTTTATTAAACACGAAATTCCCTCTGGAAGATTATTTTCTTTTATAACTTGAGCGATGATATTTTGGCAAGCAATACCGCAAAGAGGTGTTTTTTCAGAAGGTTTCCAAACGCAAACATCACCAGAAATCCATGCTAAAGCTGTGTTCCAAGACCAAACCGCGACTGGAAAATTAAATGCTGAAATGATTCCAACAATTCCCAACGGATGATATTGCTCGTACATTCTATGTCCTGGTCTTTCAGAATGCATTGTTAACCCGTGAAGTTGGCGTGATAAACCAACTGCAAAATCGCAGATATCTATCATTTCCTGAACTTCTCCAAAACCTTCTTGCAATGATTTTCCCATTTCGTAAGAAACTAGTTTTCCAAGAGCTTCTTTATTTTGTCTTAATTTTTCTCCAAACTGACGTACAATTTCACCACGCTGTGGAGCAGGAATCAATCTAAACGTTTTAAAAGCCTCTGCAGCTGTTTGAATTGCTTTTTGGTAATCCTCAGCAGTTGACATCTTTACCGAAGCAATTAATTTTCCGTCAACTGGCGAATAACTATCTAGAATTTCTCCCGAAGAAAAATTATTAATTCCTGTTGATGTTCCTTCATTTATGGTCTTGATGCCCAATTTTTCAAGAGCTTCCTTCATTCCAAATTGCGATGCTATTGTTGTCATTGTAACTTTTTTGGTTAAAATTGTTATATTTTTATGTAAAGATATTGTTTTAGAATTAATTTTCAATTGAAGTTAATTCATAAATGAAAGTAAATTTAAGCTTATTTTATAGTATTAACAGAAACGAAACCTCATTATTGAATTTATTTAATGAAATTTGTGCACTTAAAATTAAAAACATGACTCTTTTTAATAGGCTTTTGCTTTGTTTTCTTTTAGTTACTACCAATATATTTTCCCAAAAAGAAAAACCCTCTTTTTCTATAGTTCCATTAGGCGTAATGGGCGGTATTGATGAAAAAAATCTTTCTGCTTATTTAATATCTCCATCAAATACAACTGATTATATCTGTCTTGACGCTGGAACTGTAAATGCGGGAATCGAAAAAGCCATAGAAAAGAAAACTTTTAAAGTTTCTACAAGCCAAGTTTTACGCAAATACATCAAAGGATATTTAATTTCTCATGCACATTTGGATCATGTTTCGGGTTTGATTATAAACTCTCCTGCCGATTCTTCTAAAACGGTCTATGCAACGAATAAATGTATGGAAATGATGGAAAACCATTATTTCAACGATCAGACTTGGGCTAATTTTGGAGATACAGGTCCTGGCTTTCCTTTAAAAAAATATCATTTTCAAACCTTGAATCTAGGAGAAGAAACTCCTTTAACTAATACCAAAATGACGGTTAAAGCTTTTTCTCTTAGCCATGTTAATCCGTTTGAGAGTACTGCTTTCTTAATTAAAAATGAGAATGATTATGCACTATATTTAGGAGATACAGGACCAGATGAAGTAGAAAAAAGCAATAATCTTCGCGATTTATGGACTGCAGTTGCTCCATTGGTTAAAACCAAACAATTGAAAGGAATTTTTATTGAAGTTTCGTTTCCAAATGAACAACCAGATAAATTTTTGTTTGGTCATTTGACTCCGAATTATTTAATGAAAGAACTTCATATTCTAGAGGATTTAGCAGGAAAAGGTTCTCTAGAAAACTTTAAAATCATTATCACACATTTGAAACCGCCTGCAAAGAATATTACAAAAATTAAAGAGCAATTAAAAGCTCAAAATGATTTAGGATTAAAGATTATTTATCCTGAACAGGGGAAGAAATTTAGTTTGTAAAAACAAATTACTTGTAGGTTTATTTTTATATTTTAGCCAAATATTTTTTGAAAGATGAAAATTGTTTGGTCAACAAAAGCTAATTATACTTTTTATAAAACGCGAGATTATTTAATTCATTACAGGAATAATGAAATTGCTCAAAAATTCGTAAATGAAGTTTTATTAATCCTTAATTTGATTTCTAAAAATCCTTTACTAGGCAAATTTAGAAATGATTTAGAATGCAATGAAATATTAATTTCAAGGCATATATCACTTTATTATATTATAAATAAAGACTTAATTCATTTAATTAGGTTTCATGACAATCGACAAAAACCGTTAACAATCTTAGATCTTTTTTAGATTATTCCTTTTCTCTTTAACTCAAGCAACATATCCTCATGAGTTATAAAATTCCCCTCTTCTAGCTCACGTTTAGCCTGTTCAATATCTGCCTTTAATTCTAATCTAAAGTTTTCTTCAGGAGAAAGTATTTTAGCAATAGATAGTACTTCATCAGGAGTAAATGACTGTGTTTTCAGTTTACGATAGAATGTTGGACTAGGGATTCCTACTTTTTCAATTATATAGTTTTTCTTGTAAGGTGATTTTTCCATTAATCCTTCAATATTATCAACTATATTTTTATATGCAATTATTTCTTGTATCATAATTGATTGTTTTTTGTTTCATATTTGATACAAATGTAGAAAATAATTTCTTATTTGAATGAAAATACACCAAAATAAACCCGGCCAGTTTTTAAAAACCTGTCGCGTTTCGTATTTCTATCAAATAAAATATTATTTCTTAGCCGTGAATCT
This sequence comes from Flavobacterium anhuiense, assembly GCF_004151235.1. Taxonomy (GTDB): domain Bacteria; phylum Bacteroidota; class Bacteroidia; order Flavobacteriales; family Flavobacteriaceae; genus Flavobacterium; species Flavobacterium anhuiense_A. Next base: position 232,180 of record NZ_JUIV01000002.1, on the reverse strand, counting down.
AGGATCAGTTTCCATAACAATTCCACAATTATCGCACGTTCTTAATTCTTCTGAATTGTAGAAATGTTCAAAATGAGGAAGGAAATCTTTTTCGATATTATGAAGTTCAAAATACACTTCATACAATTTATGATTGCAATTGTCACAATGCCAAAGCAAACCATCTGTAAAGCCTTGTCCAGCACGTTTACGTTCAATTACAAGTCCGATCGAACCTTCTGAACGAACAGGAGAATGTGGCACTTTTGCAGGATGCAGATACATATCGCCTGCATTTAATTCCATTTCTTTACGCTGTCCATCTTCCTGAATTACCACTTTTATACTTCCTTCTAGCTGATAAAAAAGTTCTTCTGTTTCGTTATAATGATAATCTTTTCTTGCATTTGGTCCCGCCACAATCATTACAATATAATCTCCAGAATCTACGTAAAGATTTTTATTTCCAACTGGCGGTTTTAATAAATGACGGTTTTCGTCAATCCATTTAATTAAGTTGAAAGGTTTTGCTATAGCCATTTTTATTCAAAATTTATGAAAAGCTAAGGTAGTGAAAAGTATTCAGTCGCAGTCGCAGTTTTCAGTTTTACTTAAACTGATTACTGTGGCTGAAAACTGAGACTGAATCCCATTAAAATTCTTTTATCAAATACACATAAACTGGAAGGTGATCACTAAAACCTGCTTCACTGAGTGTATTTCGCAATGGATACCCTTTATAGGCACCTGAATTTTGAATAAGATAAGGTCTGTTGAAAATGCCTGCTTTCCAAAAATTAAAAGTCGAAAAATCTGTTTTAACGAAAGAAGCTGTCATGATAATCTGATCAAAAATATTCCACGAATCACGATACGCAATAGTTCCCAAACCTTTATTGGCAAGTTCTTCAAACGGATTAAAAACATCAAATTCTGAAACTTCAGTCTTTATGCCCTTTGCTCCTAACCAAGCTTTTATACTTTTATTAAATGGTCCGTCATTAAAATCTCCCATTGTCAATACTTTAGCTTGTGGATTAATTTGCTGTAATGAATCGATAATTTTTCTATTCAATTTACCTGCTGCTTCGCGAAATAAACTCGTTGCCTTTTCTCCACCCGATCTTGATGGCCAATGATTAACAATAATATGAATTTCTTCATTTTCTAAAAATCCAGAAACCAAAAGCTGGTCTCTTGTAAAAACACGATTTTTATTTTCTTTTTTAACTTCAATTTCATCGTCTAAAACTTCTGTTTCTTCTTCTTTTTTAGAAATTTCTTTTTTATAAATAATTAAAGGAATATTCGAATAAGAAGTCGGTCTAAAATATTTTTTCTGATAAAGTAGCGCCACATCAATACCGCGTTTATCTGGTGAATCAAAGTGAATAATTCCCAAATCTAGCGACTGTAATTTTGGCTCTTTTATTAAATCTTCTAAAACATTTCTATTTTCGATCTCTGCTGCTCCAATTAAAGTGGGCGCATTTGAATTTTCTGGTGTCCCAATTTCTGATATTGCTTTGGCTAAGTTTTTTAATTTTTGCTGATATTTTTCTGTTGTCCAATGTTGCGCTCCATTTGGCGTCCATTCATTATCATTTGTAAATGCATCATCCACAGTATCATAAAGGTTCTCGAAATTGTAGAAGGCAACTGTATGTATTTTATACTTTTTGGATTGTCCAGAAAGAGCTAAAAATGAAAAAATAAAGAACAAACAAGATTTGAATTTGAGCGGCATATAAAGAAAATTTAATGATAGCAACAAAAACAAATGTAGGAAAATTATTAAATTAAATTTCCGATTATTATATTTGTTTCTCTAATAATCTCTTGTACCTTGCTTAAAAAATCTGACCAATTTTACAATGAAAAAAATACTGTTTTTAGCCTTCTTTTTTAGTTTTATAAACAACTTCTATGGACAAAAAAACAGGGATTTGGCAGAGAAAATCCGAAAAGAATACAAAATTCCCGAATTAGCATACGCAGTAGTTTCATCAGATTCCATTTTTGAAATTGACGTCCTAGGATTTCAACGTTATCAAACTTCTTTTAAAGCAAAAATTAACGACAAGTTTCGTTTAGGATCAATCACAAAAACGATCACAGGTTATATTGCTGCGACTTTAGTAAATGAAGGAAAGATAAAATGGGACACCAAATTCTTTGATTTGTACCCCGAATTAAAATCAGAAAGTAATCCAGAAGTTTATAATATAAACTTGCAAGACTTCTTAACTTTTCGAGCACCAATTCCAACTTGGTCTTACGGAAATGAAACTCCAACACAAAAAGAAATAAAAGGAAACAACCAAGAACAGCGTTATGAATTTATAAGCTGGTTTTTTAAACAAAAACAAATTATTACTGAGAAACAAGATTGGTACGGTTCCAATCCAAGTTTTGTTGCCGCAGGTTTAATGCTCGAAAAAGCAACTGGAAAAAGTTATGAAACTTTAGTACAAGAATTGGGTAAAAAGCTAAATATTAACTTCGGTTTTGGACAACCAAATATTACTGATATAAATCAGCCGTGGGGACATGATGAAAATTTGATGCCTGAAAAACCGTTCGTAAATTATAAATTAAATTGGCTTTCATCAGCAGGAAATATCAATGTAAATCTTCCTGATTTTTGCAAATTTACTCAGATGCAATTACAAGGTTTATTAGGAAAATCAAAAGTATTGTCTGAAGAAGAATTTAATAAAATACATTTTGGCTTTCCAGAATTTTCTTTTGGTTGGTATTCTGAAATAAATGAAAATTCAGGTTTAAAATATTCTTTTCATTACGGAAATCCAGGAACATTTTTAACCAAAGTGTATATTTGCAAAGACATCAATAAAGCTTTCATACTTTTTGCAAATGTTCAATCTGAAGAAGCCGATAGAGGTTTAATGCTACTCTTGGCTGAACTTCAAAAACAATACGGAGGATAAATTACCAAACCTTAAAAATTAATTTTATAAATTTAAGCAAAAGAAAAAAATGAATAAAAACTGCTTTCACTATATAAAGAAACACTTTGTCTTTTGTAAACTCGCATTTCTTATTTTTGCTTTACAATCATTCAACTGTCAATCTCAACAAAACATGATAACACCACCTTATTTACAAAAAGGAGATACTGTAGCGCTTTTAGCAACAGCAAGAAAAAATATCGATGACAATTTAAAACCTACAATAGATTTGTTGCACAGCTGGGGTTTAGAAGCAGTAATTGGATCAACAATCGGTTTGGATTACAATCAATTGGCAGGAACAGATGAACAGAGAGCAGCCGATTTCCAGAAGCAAATGGACAATCCTAATATTAAAGCAATTTGGTGTGTTCGTGGCGGATATGGAACAGTGAGAATGTTAGATTTATTGGATTTTACCAAATTCAAACAGCACCCAAAATGGGTTATCGGTTTTAGTGATGTAACGGTTCTACATAATCATTTGAATACAATGGGTTATAAATCTATTCATGGCATTATGCCTGTAACCGTTCCGAGAGCAACTCCAGATGCTGTAAGTTCATTAAAAGCGGCTTTGTTTAACGAACCTATTTCCTATACTGTGAGTCCAACTCCGATGAACCGTTTGGGAAGTGCAACAGGAGAATTAGTTGGAGGTAACTTGTCTATTTTATATAGTTTATTAGGATCTCCGTCTGCAATTGACTGCAAGGATAAAATTTTATTTATAGAAGATTTAGATGAATATCTGTATCACATCGATCGTATGATGATGAATCTAAGACGTAACGGATGCATTGAAAACCTAAAAGGAATTATCATTGGAGGTATGACAAGCATGAAAGACAATGAAGTGCCTTGGGGAAAAAATGCATTGGAAATTATTGACGATGTAACCAAAAAATACAATATTCCCGTTATTTTTAATTTCCCTGCTGGACACATTAGAGACAATAGAGCTCTTGTTATGGGAAATATCGTTACGATGGAAGTTACTGCTTCTGGAAGTACCGTCACTTTTAAAAAGTAATAATACGTTGCTTATACTTTAAGCAAGTCTAACAATACCACATAAAATCTCGCAAAGACGCGAAGTCGCAAAGTTTTTAAATATCCTTTGCAACTTCGCATCTTTGCGTGCAAAAAACTTAAAACTTGAAACCTGAAACAAAAAAACAATGGCAGAACATAATGATTTAGGAAAATTAGGCGAAGATCTCGCCGCTGCATATCTTGAAGAAAACGGATATTCTATTATAGAACGAAACTTTGTTATACAGAAAGCAGAAATAGATATTATTGCTCAAAAAGATTCCATTTTAGCCATTATTGAAGTAAAGACCCGTTCGAGCTTAGATTTTGGTTCTCCGCAAGATTTTGTTAAGCAAAAAAAAATTCAATTACTCATTAAAGCAGTAAATGCCTACATAAACGATAGGGAAAAGGATTTTCAGGAAGATTTAGAAATCCGTTTTGACATCATTGCGGTCCATAAAAATGGGGAATCATTTGCAATTGAACATCTTACTGACGCTTTTTATCACTTTTAACATAATTTTTTATTGTTATAATTGTAACAATTTGTTTTTTTATTTATATTTGCAAAGAATTATAACATCACAATGTTAAATTAACAAACCAACTCAACTGTTACCAAAAAAAAAAAAAAATTATGAAAACTGTTTCTTCTATTGTAGAAAACTACATTAAAACAAAACCATTTTTATTAAATGCCCTGTCACTCGGAATTATTAACCTAACATCACTTTCGCGAAATATCATGACCGAATTAGAAAGTGAGTTCGGAAAAGAGGTAAAACAAGGCGCTGTAGTAATGTCTTTAAAACGACTGACGGAAGAACTAGATTTTAAATTGAACCACAAAATCAATAAAGTAATTAAGAATATCGGTGAAATTACAGTTCGCTCTGAACTTACAGATTACACTTTCGCAGCATCTGAAACTGTACTTAACAAACAGGCAGATTTAATCTCTGATATTAACGCTTTATCTGATATTTTTTATACCTCATCTCGTGGAGTAAACGAAACTAATATCGTGGTAAGCAGCAGTGTGAATCATTTAGTTGAGAAACACTTTATGAGAGAAAAATTAATCCAGAAATTAGATAATTTAGCTTCTATTACGGTAAAATTACCAAAAGAAAATATTGTTGTTCCTGGTATTTATTACTTCATTTTCCAGCGTTTGGCTTGGGAAGGAATTATCATTAATGAAGTAATTTCGACTTCAAACGAATTTACAATTTTAGTTGGAGAAGATCAAGTTGATGTAGCTTTTAAAGTAATTAAAGACTTGAAAAACTAAATTAAATAATATTAAGAATCGTTTTGATTCTTCTTTATACCCACAAAATCCTTTTGTCTTTTTAATGAAAGATGAAAGGATTTTTTTTTGAATAAAATAGCACCTAAGCATAATTCTATTTTTAGCAAATAAGAATATTCTCAAAAGACAATTCTAAAAATAGATTTTATTCTGTTAAAGCGTCAATATGACACTTACTTGTAAAAAGCCACTTCACACTGCATTTTACGTCTTTTATATAAAAAACTAACAAAAAATCCGAATTAAGTTTTTTTAAATATAATTTATTACGAATAATATTTTTATATATTTGCTAACGCATCAAAAAACAAGAGCGATTTTTGACTGTATAGCCAAACTAATATTGAATTAAATTGTTTTGAAATAAATTCGATTTGTAGAATTTAAATCAACACTACTTTTTTCAAATTCACGATACAATTATCTAACCAAAACCACAATAATGCCATTAAATCACTCTTCGGAGTGATTTTTTTTCAAATATTAGAAAGAATAATTCAGAGCAAACCCAAAATTATTATTGAATGTGATATCATTTTTTATAACAGCAGGTTTAAATGCCAGTCTTTCATCTACATTAAATTGAGATAGAGCGGCATCTATATTAGCATCAATAATATTTAAAACATAAAATCCGACTATAAATAGAGCTGATAAATCTCTATATCGTTGATATTCTTTTTGAGCAGTTGTCAATTGGCTTTCTGATAATCGTGCTAAAAATTCGGAATCACTTTTTTTCCCTTCAAGTCTGTTTTTGTATTCGTCTCTGTATAAATTATATTTTTTCTGATTATCAATATAAAAATAAGTGCTCGTGCCAATTGCGCCATAAACTAAAGGAAGTTTCCAGTATTTTTTATTATAAATCTGCCCTAAACCAGGCAAAACTGCCGAATAAAATGCAGCTTTTGCAGGACGTAGCGGATCAATTGTTTCCGATTTTAAAGAATCTTTTAAAACGATTTTATTTTTTTCTTGAGCGAAGATTGTAGTTAATCCTAAAAATAAAAATAGAAGAATAAGTTGGTTCTGCATATAAAGTTGTCTTTGAAAATTTGACTCAAAGAAAACTTTTTAGTTCTAAGATTTTTCTTAAATAAAAGATAAAGAAAGCTTAATTTTTGATTCGCCACGAATTCACACGAATTATTTTAAAAAATTATTGCCACAGATTAAAAGGATTTAAATGATTTTTTTAATCTTCATAATCTTTTTAATCTGTGGCAAAAAAATTCGTGCAAATTCTTGCAATTCGTGGCAAACTTTATTTTTACTCCTCAAACAACTCCATCAATTCCAGCGCACGTTTTATAGACTTCACATTTTCAAAAGTCAACAATAAACGTAATCCGTTTACGGTTTGTTTTTCTTTCATTTTGCAGAGCGTGCTTTGCTTTTGGACAAAGTTTAAAACTTTTCTGAATTTTGCAGACTGGTAATAATCAGATTGTTGGTCTGAAACGAAATATCCAATCATTTTACCTTGTTTCAAGACTAATTTCTCAATTCCGACTTTCGTTGCAATCCATTTAATTCTAATGCTGTTTAATAAAGCAACTGCAGGTTTTGGCAAAGGTCCGAAACGGTCAATTAGTTTTTTCTCGAATTCCTGTAAACCGGCTTCGTCTTTTATAGCCCCTAATTCGTTGTATAAAACCAAACGTTCCGAAACGTTATTGATATATTCATCTGGGAATAAAAGCTCAAAATCCGCATCAATCTGAATGTCTTTTACGTATTCTTTTGTATCGATGTCATTTTCTTCAGGATACAAATCTTTGAATTCATTTTCCTTCAATTCCTCAATCGCTTCGTTCATGATTTTTTGGTACGTATCGAAACCAATTTCGTTTATGAAACCACTTTGTTCACCACCTAATAAATCTCCTGCTCCACGAATCTCCAAATCTTTCATTGCAATGTTGAAACCACTTCCCAATTCGCTGAATTGTTCCAACGCCTGAATACGTTTTCTAGCATCTTCGGTCATTGATGAATACGGCGGACAAATGAAATAACAGAACGCTTTTTTGTTGCTTCGCCCTACTCGCCCACGCATTTGATGCAAGTCTGATAAACCAAAATTATTGGCGTTGTTGATGAAAATTGTATTGGCATTTGGAACGTCCAATCCGCTTTCGATGATTGTTGTTGCTACCAAAACATCAAAATCTCCATTCATAAAACCTAACATCAATTCCTCGAGTTTAGCGCCGTCCATTTGTCCGTGGCCAATTCCGACTCTTGCATTTGGAACCAAACGTTGAATCATTCCTGCCACTTCTTTTATATTTTCAATTCGGTTATTGATAAAGAAAACCTGTCCGTTTCTTTGAATCTCATACGAAATTGCATCACGGATAATTTCTTCATTAAAACCAACCACATTCGTTTCAATCGGATAACGGTTTGGCGGAGGCGTTGTAATTACCGATAAATCTCGTGCAGCCATTAACGAAAACTGTAAAGTTCTCGGAATCGGAGTTGCAGTTAATGTCAACGTATCAACATTCGCAGCAATTGTCTTTAATTTATCTTTTACGTTAACACCAAACTTTTGTTCCTCGTCAACAATCAATAAACCTAAGTCTTTAAAAACGACATTTTTATTTACTAATTGATGAGTTCCAATTACAATATCTAGTTTTCCTTCAGCTAAATCTTTTAAGGTTTGCGTTTTTTGTTTTGCCGTTCTAAATCTATTTAAATAGCCTATTGAAACCGGCATATCTTTCAAACGTTCTGAGAAAGTTCTATAATGCTGATAAGCTAAAATAGTTGTTGGAACCAAAACTGCCACTTGTTTACTGTTATCTACAGCTTTAAATGCCGCACGAATGGCAACCTCTGTTTTTCCGAAACCAACGTCACCACAAACCAAACGATCCATTGGGCGATCGCTTTCCATATCAGCCTTTACTTCCGCTGTCGATTTCATTTGGTCAGGCGTATCTTCGTAAATAAACGAACTTTCCAATTCGTTTTGAAGATAACTGTCTGGCGCAAACTGAAAACCTTTTTCTAAACGACGTTTTGCATATAGCTGAATCAAGTTGAACGCAATATGTTTAACACGCGCTTTGGTTTTTTGTTTTAAAACCTTCCAAGCGTTCGATCCTAATTTATAGATTTTTGGAGGCGTTCCGTCTTTTCCGTTGTATTTTGAGATTTTATGAAGCGAGTGAATGCTCACATACACAATATCATTATCGGCATAAACCAGTTTTATGGCTTCTTGTGTTTTTCCTTCAACCTGAATTTTCTGCAATCCGCCAAACTTACCAATTCCGTGATCGATATGCGTTACATAATCGCCAACAGAAAGCGCTGTCAATTCTTTTAAAGTGATATTCTGCTTTTTAGAATATCCGTTTTTAATGTTGAATTTATGGTAACGCTCAAAAATCTGATGATCGGTATAAGCGGTAATCTGATTTTCTTCATCAATAAAACCTTGGTATAAAGGCAGTACAATTGTATGATAATGCTTTCTGATATTTTCTGAATTGGCTTCATCCAAAGATTCAAAAATATCATGAAAACGTTTTGCCTGCGTATCATTCGAACAGAACAGATAGTTGACATATCCGTTAAAATGATTATCGCTCAAATTATTCAGCAATAAATCAAATTGTTTATTGAAAGACGGCTGTGGCTGAATATGGAATTCGAATTTCTTAGTGGTTTTATAAACTGGTCTTGAAGCCAATTCTACAACCGAAAAATCTAAAGATCTTTTGATAAATGACGCCTGATTTAAAAATAATTGTTCTGGCGTGGCATGTTTTATTTCTTTCGAAAGTTTCTCAAAAGCTTCTTCTGCCCTTGCAAACTGTTTATCCAATTGACTAAAAAGTCCTTCAGTATTTTGAATAAAAAGAACTGTTTTTTCGGCAATATAATCTAAGAAGCTTTCACGATTTTCCTGAAAAAGTTTGTTCTCAACATTCGGGATAATTGTGATTTTTTTATGCGTTTCGACAGATAATTGTGTTTCAACATCAAAAGTTCTAATGCTGTCTACTTCGTTTCCGAAAAACTCAATTCGATACGGATGATCATTTGAGAAAGAAAAGACATCGACAATTCCCCCACGAACTGAAAATTCTCCAGGTTCTGTAATAAAATCCACTCTCTTGAATTCGTATTCGAACAAAACTTCGTTGATAAAATCAATCGAAATTTTATCGTTTAAAGCTACTTTTAAAGTGTTTTTATCTAGTTCTCTTCTCGTAACTACTTTCTCAAAAAGTGCTTCTGGATAAGTAACAATTACGGCTGGCTTTTTTCTAGAATTGATTCTATTTAAAACCTCAGCACGAAGCAAAACATTGGCATTATCGGTTTCATCAATCTGGTAAGGACGGCGAAATGATGCGGGATAAAACAAAACATCTTGTTCTCCGATCATTTGCTCCAAATCGTTTAGATAATACGCAGCTTCTTCTTTATTGTCTAAAACAATCAGAAAAGGCAGTTCGGTTTTTCTGAAAACGGAACGGATAATAAATGAAACAGCAGATCCTAACAATCCGCTGATGTTCATTTTTACCTGATTTCCTTCCAGTAGACTTTTGGCAATCTGCTCTGCTTTTGGCAGATTATCATATGTAGTATATAAGGCGTTTTTACTCAACTTTTGGTATATTTGGATCTATTGGCGGTGCCGAATTCGGAATCGCGCGTGTTGTATCTAACATTCTAAGGAAATCTTCTTCTCCTTCTTCTTTCGGTATTTTGGCTTTTTCGACAATTTTATCCATTTGTCTTTCTAGCGAAATCAGTTCTTTGTTGATTTCCTGTATTAAAAAAACCACTTTATCATCTGGAATATTATTTAAATGAATAAACAAATCCAGCATTCTGATTTTGGTAATCAAAATAGAAATACGGCTTTTAATCTGAGGCTGGTTAAATTGAGCTGGAATGTTGTTATTTAGAGCCATTGCTTTTCTAGAAATAGCTGCCGACTTTTTCTGAAATGCACCAATAGTCTTTCTAGGCTTTTCTCCAATTTCTTTTATAAATTCACGCCACTCGTTCCAAGAATTCAATTGCGATTCTGAGATTTCATTGATAGGTTCATCTAGAAAAGTCCAGCCTTTATTTATATTATTAAAAATAGCTTCTTTCTTTTTCGCTTCTTTTGCATTTTCTGCAAGGCGTTTTTCATTTTCATTTTGGCAAGAAAATAACACAGTTGTCAAAAGCAGAAAAAGAGATATTTGGTATTTCATTGATAAAATATAGTTAGGCTGCAAAGTTACGAAGTAAATTTACAATTATGAATTCTGTTTTTTGCTAAAGATTCTATAAATCAAGGTTATTTTTTTGTCTTTTCATGATAATTTGAATTACAATTTTAAATATTTCATTTGGTGGTTTTTCCAATAAAATAGCGCTTTTTCACGGATTTTCAAAAAAGGCACAAAGACACACTTTTAAAAGAGAATAATATAACAAACAAACTTTTTAATTATTGAATTTATAATTTATCCTTTAAAAAAGCGCAAGTAATTGCGAAAACGTTATATTTGTGTCTCTAAAAAATCATCAAAAAATGAATCCTAAAATATTGATCATTGGCGCCTGCGGTCAGATTGGAACAGAACTGACGCAAAAACTGCGTAAATTATACGGAACTGATAATGTTATTGCTTCTGATATTAGAAAATTAAATACTGATGTTGTTAATTCAGGCCCTTTTGAAGTGGTTAATGCTTTAGATTTTAATCAGATTGAGCATTTGGTTGAAGTGCATAAAATTACAGATGTATATCTGATGGCGGCACTTTTATCTGCAACTGCCGAAAAAAACCCAGCTTTTGCTTGGGATTTAAATATGAATTCGCTTTTTCATGTTTTGAATTTAGCCAAAGCAAAAAAAATTCAGAAGATTTTCTGGCCTTCAAGCATTGCTGTTTTTGGACCAACAACTCCAAAAGAAAATACTCCGCAATATACTGTAATGGAACCTTCAACAGTTTACGGAATCAGCAAACAAGCGGGCGAAAGATGGTGCGAATATTATCATAATATTTATGGCGTTGATGTTCGCAGTATTCGTTATCCAGGCTTAATTAGCTGGTCTACTCCTCCAGGCGGAGGAACTACAGATTATGCTGTTGATATTTTCTACAAGGCAATTGCCGATAAAAAATATGAGTGCTTTTTATCTTCTGAAACCAAAATGCCAATGATGTATATGGATGATGCCATTGATGCAACGATTAATATCATGAAAGCACCGGCTGAAGAAATCAAAATACATTCTTCATACAATCTGGCTGCAATGAGTTTTACTCCAACTGAAATTGCTGCCGAAATCAAAAAACATATTCCTGATTTTGAGATTACTTATAATCCTGATTTCCGTCAGAAAATTGCAGACAGCTGGCCTGCAAGTATTGACGATTCTTCAGCAAGAGAAGATTGGGGATGGAATCATAAATTTGATTTGGAAACGATGACAAAAGATATGATTGAGCATTTGAGTTAAATTTCAATTATCATAAAAAACAAAAATCCCGCTTAGAAATTCTAAACGGGATTTTTTATATTCTAATTTGAATATTATTTTACTTCAAAAACATTGTTTGTTTGTTTTACGTCAGCCATTAATCCACTTGGATCGATAGTGATTTTTTTGATTGACGTTTTGTTTTTGTCAATTGTAAAACTATAGTTTTGCTGTGCCCAAGCCCAATCTTCTAGAACTGTTCTTTTTTCGTTCGGATTTGGATTTGGTTTAATGAAGTTCATCATTCTTAACGGAATATAGAATGCCTCAGATGTTCCGTCTGTATAATCTACTTTTAAATCGATTGGCATTGGCATTCTTCCAATTCTTTCTAAAGAAACTGTAGTTTTTCCTTCGTTATCAGCAACGTCTTTAATTCCGTAATCGATCGTATTTGTAGTTTGTGTCCAATCAATCAAATACCAATCTAACTCAGCTCCAGAAACTCTTTCAGCTGTTCTTTTAATGTCGTTTGGAGTTGGATGTTTAAATTTGAAATCGTTGAAATATCTTTTTAAAGTCGCATCAACATTCTCTTTTCCAATTACATATTCTAACTGAGAAAGGAAAAGACTTCCTTTTACATAAGAAGAAATGCTGTAAGGACGATTTTCATCATAACGATCTCCGTGAGTTGTCTGTGGCTGTTCTTTTCCAGAATTTACTAAACTGTAATATGCTTTATAATTTCCAGCAAAAGGGTTTACTTCTTTTTTGTCTCCTTTTAATTCATTCAAAGCACTGTCTTCGATGTAAGTTGTAAAACCTTCATCCATCCAAGGGTGTTTTGATTCGTTTGAAGCCAGAATGTGTTGGAACCAAGAGTGTCCTAATTCGTGCGTTGCAGTTCCTAGAATTCCTTCTAGAGTTCCGTTTCCTAACATTAAAGTACACATTGCGTACTCCATTCCACCGTCTCCACCTTGAATAAATGAATATTGTTTGTATGGATAAGCTCCAACTCTCTGGTTGTAATATTCCATTACCCTAACCATTAACGGCTCTAATTGCTTCCAGTTTGCCGTTGTTTTTTCGTTGTTCTTGTAGAAGAAATGCAAATCAACATCATTTGGTCCTTTTATAATATCATGTGTATATTCCTTGTCAGCAGCCCATGTAAAATCGTGAACATTTGGCGCAATAAAATGCCATGTAATTGTTTTAGCTTTTTTAGGATATGTAACCGTTACACCTGCATCTTGGTAACCATGCCCAATTGAATTTTTGTCTTGCAAATATCCTGAACCACCAATTGTATAATCTTTATCGATTGTAATTTTTACATCAAAATTACCCCAAACGCCATGAAATTCTCTTGCGATGTAAGGATCTGCGTGCCATCCTTCAAAATCAAATTCAGCTAATTTTGGATACCATTGTGACATAGAAAGTTCAACTCCTTCAGAATTGTTTCTTCCTGAACGACGAATCTGAACTGGAACTTGTCCGTCAAAATCTAATGTAAAAGTCGTTTTAGAATTTGGAAGGATTGGTTTTGCCAAAGTCACTTCTAAGATTGTTCCTGAAACTCTCGTTTGAGCAGTAACACCATCTTGTTTGAAGTTTGTGATTTTTAAATACCCAATTTCGTTAGGTTTTAAAGTTTCAATACGGCTTTGTTTTACTTCTTTTCCGTCAGCTTGTTTTACTTTGTTTACCATTCTTCCGTCTGGATCTTTAATAAAATGAAGACGCGCATCCATTTCGCTTCCTGGTTGAAAAGCATTTGGATATAAATGATAGAATACTTTTTTTAGAGTATCAGAAGAGTTGTTGGTATAAACCAATTCTTGTTTCCCTTTGTACTGATAGTTTTTTACATCCATCGAAACCTCCATTTTATAGTCAGCGTGCTGCTGCCAATATGGGGCGCTTTGTGCAAAAGCCGAATTAAAACCTAAGCTTAGGAAAGAAAGTAAAATAATTTTTCGCATGTTAATATGTAATAGAAAATGGAAGAGCTCTCGCCCTTCCATTGGATTAATAGTGTATTATTGTTTATTTTTTAGACATCTTTTCAGCCATTAATAAAGCGTTGTAAGCATTCACCATCTTAGCCGTTTTTGATGATTCTACAGAAGAAACTGGTTTTGGACTTTCATCTGGATTTTCGTTTTCACCCAAAACAACCATTGAAGGAAGTGCTACTCCAGAGTCCATCAAAATCTTTTTAACCTGAGCGGCTTTTAATTTTGGATAGTAAGAACGAATCAAAGCGGCTACACCTGCTGCATTTGGAGATGCCATTGATGTTCCTTGCAAATATTTGTATTTGTTGTTTGGCACTGTCGCATAGATTTCTTCACCTGGAGCAAAAACGTCTACGTTTATTTTTCCGAAGTTTGAGAATGGTGCCACAACGTTTTCTCCATAAGATTTATTAATAGCTCCGATAGTAATTAAATTGTCCGCAAACTCTTTTACGTTGTCTTTAGAATCGTTCGGATAATTGATGTTTTTAGTTTCATCAATATTGTAACCATCGTTACCTGCTGCATGAACAATTAAAACGTCTTTTTTAGCTGCATAGGCAATAGCATCATAAACCCATTGTTTATGTGGAGAAAAGCTTTTTCCAAAACTTCCGTTGATTACTTTTGCTCCATTGTCTACTGCATAACGAATTGCTAAAGCAATATCTTTATCGTACTCGTCTCCATCTGGAACTGCTCTAACAGTCAAAATTTCAACGTTTGTTGCTACTCCGTCTCCACCTAAATTATTTCCTCTAATTTGAGCAATAATTCCCGCAACGTGCGTTCCGTGAAGTGCTTTTTCTTTATCTGGACCAAAAACTACATTATTACCGTAATGATTGTTTTTAATGTCTTCTGGATTATCACCAACGATTTTTCTTCCGTCAAAATCTTTGTTCAAGTTGTAGTTTAACTGATCGTCAACTTGTTCTTTGTATTCTGTGAAATCTGCTTCTGGATCAAAAGTTGGCCCTGCATTTGTAAAAATCTGAGTCATAATTGCTTTACTTCTTGCCACTTTCGGATCTGTAGAAGTAATTGCACTTAAGTCTTCTATTTTATATGTTGACTTATTAAGCTCTTTTTTAATAGTATTATGAACCTCAAGCAAAAAGTCTACTTGCTGTTTATCTTTTAAAGCTTTTTCATATTTCTCTGTGTATTGCGCCAAAGCTGCTTTATATTCTGGAGAACCAACATCAGCTTTTTTTACGATACGTGTCATTTCTAGATTTTCATGAACAGCATCTCCAAGGAAGTTCCATCCGTGAACGTCATCGATAAATCCGTTTTTATCATCATCGATTCCGTTTCCTGGAATTTCTTTTTTGTTTGTCCAGATCATTCCCTGCAAATCTTCATGCTCGATATCGACACCAGAATCTACAATTCCAACAATTACTTTCTGCCCTTTTTTACCTTGCAGTAATTCAGCATAAGCTCTGTCAACACTCATTCCCGGAATTGAGTCTTTTATTAAATCAAGATGGCTCCATCTTTTTAATTCATTTTCGCTAACAGGCGCTTTTTTTACAACTGCCGCAGGCGCTGTAATAAACTCTTTTGAAGTAGAAACCTGCGCTTGAACTGTAGCGCTGCATCCTGCTAAAACAAGCATTGCAAAAGCAGATAATTTAAGAGGTTTTATATGATTCATGTATCTATAAATATAAGTAAAGTTAAAAGATGGGTCTAAATTATGCTTTTTTGTTACAAAAAACTAACCGTTAACAATGTGTTATGAAATTTTAAATGAAATTATGCAAAATCAGAGCATTATCAAATGATTAAAAATCAAACAATTAAATATAATTTGTTTTCAAAAAATATACTTTGGATTTACTATTTATTTTATAAATGTAAAAAAAACAACAAATAATACAGTCTTTACGGCTTCACGTAAGGTTTCTCGGATTTAATTGGGTAGAATTGTGCAACCGAATTCTAAATTTTTTCTATGAAAACAAAACTACTCTTGTTGCTGTTTCTGGCAAATTTTTCTATTTACGCGCAAACCAATTTAGTTCCTAATCCTGGATTTGAAACTTGGGTCACAGGCGTACCCGAAAATTGGACAATTGCAAATACTGTCAATTCCAGCTATAACTCTGCTGAAGGCGCAATTAGCGCTATGTTGTCTTACACAACTCAGTCTCCTAAAATTACAACTGAAATTGCACTAAAAGGAGGTGTCACTTATACCATTAAATTTAAGTATAGGTATCTTACAAACAATTTTGATGGAACTCATCCTATTTCATTGAATATTTCAAAAAATGGCAGTTCTGCTTCCTTATCAAGCAGTACGTTTGCTACAAATAATTCTTGGACTGAAAAAGAAGCTTCTTTTACTCCAGATGTAGATCTTTCTTATGATTTATCAATATCGACTTTTAGTTTTGATGCTGCATCCTTTAATGTTTTAATTGATGATGTTCAGGTATATGTTCAGGGAACAGAACAATATACCTCGATTCCCGATGAAAATTTTGAAAAAAAATTAATCGAACTAGGATTTGATTCTGATACACCTGACGGAAGGGTACAAACTGCAAAAATTGCAAAAGTTACCTATCTGAATATTAATAATAGTTCTATTTCTGATTTAACAGGAATTGAAGATTTCAAAGCTTTAGAATCTTTATTTGCTGGTAATAATAAATTAACTTCAATTAATGTTTCTAATAATCTTACGCTGAAAAATTTAGACATCTCATTTAATCAAATTTCAAGTCTAGACATCTCAAAAAATACGAATCTTGTATTCTTAAACTGTAATTACAATGCTTTGCCAACTATTGATGTTTCGGCCAATGTTAATTTAAAAGACATAAATGTTTATTCCAATAAATTAACAGCGATTGATATTTCAAAAAATATAGCTGTGGAACAATTTAGCTGTGGTTCTAATAAAATTGAAAGCCTAGATCTTTCCAATAATATTAATTTGCAAAATTTATCTTGTAACAATAACAGCTTAACAGCATTAAATATTTCTAAAAATACTGCCTTAACTAAATTAAGTATTGAAACCAATAAAATAGCATCATTGGATGTTGATCAAAACTTAGAATTATCGAAAGTAAGCGCATCATATAATAAATTAACGCAATTGAATGTTTCTAAAAACATAAAATTGACTGATCTGGAAGTTTTCGAAAATGAAATAACAAGTCTTGACGTTTCGAATAATGCACTTCTTACAAAATTAAATTGCCGTTATAATTATATCGAAGCTTTGGATTTATCTAAAAATACCGCATTAGTTTATTTTGACTGCAGCGCGAACAAAGCTTTAAAGACTTTAAATCTGCAAAACGGAAAAAACGATTTGCTCTCAAGTTCTTATTTAAATTTTAGATCAAATATAAATTTATACTGCATTCTTGTTGATGATGTTGATTATGCAAATACAAACTGGAAAAACAAAGATGCTTCAGTAGATTATACTTCAACTTGTACAACTCCAAAGTATACTTTAATTCCGGATGTTGAGTTCGAAAAAAATCTAATTAAAAATGCAATAGATTATGAATTAGATGGTAAAGTATTAACTCAAAAAATTGCAACTGTTGAATCTCTTAACCTTAGTTACGAACAGGTAACAGATCTTACAGGATTAGAAGATTTTACAGCCTTAAAAACATTTTATTGTTCAAAAGTGAATGTTCAAAATTTTGATTTTTCGCACAATACTCAATTAACCGGCTTATTTTTAGACAACAATAATTTAGATGCAATCGATGTTTCTAAACTGTCAAAACTTCAAACTTTATCAGTAGCGAACAATAATTTAACAACTATTGATATTTCTAATAATCCTTCACTTTCAAGTCTTACTATAAAAGAAAATAAACTTAAGGATTTAAATGTTTCTAATAACGCTGAGTTAACGTATTTAGATTGCACTTCTAATCGTTTAAGCACTCTAGATGTTTCTAATAATCAAAAATTAGCAACTCTATATGTTAGCAGCAATGCGTTAACTGAAATTGATTTAAGTAAAAATATTGCTTTAAAAGAATTTGCAGCAAGTGCAAATAAATTAACAAACCTGAATGTTACTAAAAATACCAATTTAACTAAGATCGGCATTTATTTAAATCAAATATCAAACCTGAACCTTTCTAAAAATACTGCTTTAACATCTTTAGATTGTGCTTACAATGCATTAACTGCTCTTGATATTTCTAACAACAAACTGCTACAATCATTAAACGGAAATACTAATCAAATTACAAGTTTAGATATTTCTCAAAATCCTGATTTAACTTATATAAGCGTTGGAGCCAATAAATTTAAAACGGTTAATTTAAAAAATGGGAATAATGTTAAAATTACCTATTTAAATCTTTACAACAATCCAAACTTAAGTTGTATTCAGGTTGATGATGTTGAATATGCAACTGCAAATTGGAGCTCTGAAAAAGATGCTTCGGCTAGTTTCAACTCTGATTGTGCTTTCTATACTTCAATTCCTGACACTGCCTTTGAGCAGAAATTAATTGATCTTGGTTTAGATACTGACGGAAAAAACGGCAAAGTACTTACAGCAAACATTTCTAGCTTACAGTCATTAGATGTTTCTGATAGCCAAATTAATGATTTGACAGGAATACAGGATTTCATTAGCTTGGAATCTCTTAATGCTGATAAAAATAATTTAACTCGTGTTGATCTTTCAAAAAACCAAAATTTAGTACGTTTAAATATTGCTCAAAATCAATTAACAAATCTAAATTTGATTAATAACGTTTTACTCCAAGGGATTTATTGCAATAACAATGTACTTAAAACACTTGATTTATCTAAAAACTCAAATTTAACTGAAATTTACTGTCCTGATAACAAGCTGGTTTCTCTGAATCTAAAAAATGGAAACAATGCTTCTGCTGTTGAGCCAAACATCAAAAATTTTACTAATAATCCTGATTTAACCTGTATTCAAGTTGACGATGCAGATTATTCCAACACAAACTGGAAAAATTTTAAAGATGCTACAGCAAATTACAATTCAAACTGTGATTATTTTACCGCTATTCCTGACTCAAAATTCGAAGCCAAGCTAATTGCTTTAGGAATTGATAAAGATGGTGAAAATGGAAAAGTAGCCACTTCGAGCATCATGTACGTAACAGAATTAGATTTATCTTCAAGTTCAATTACAAACTTAGATGGTATCCAAGATTTTATTTCTTTAAACAAATTAAATGCTAAATCAAACCAGTTAACCACATTAGACTTGAGCAAAAACACTGCTCTTACTACACTAAATGTAGATTTCAATACTTTAACAACTTTAAACGTGAGCAGTAATCAATATCTAACGAATTTATCTGTTTATTACAATAAAATTTCGACTTTAGATATTTCTAACAATACGGCTTTAACTTCTTTAGATTTAAGCTACAATCAACTTAACAGTTTAGACGTTTCAAAGCTTAAAGGACTAACTTATCTAAGAGTCAACAACAATCAGTTAGTAAATCTAAACTTAAAGAATGGTAAAAATGAGTTATTAACAAATAGTAATTTTTCTTGTTTAGGAAATTCAAACCTAACTTGTATTCTTGTCGATGACGTTGATTACGCCAACACAAACTGGTCAAATAAAAAAGATGCTATTGCAACTTATAATACGGAATGTACTGGAGAATTGGTTTTACCAGTAGATAACTTTACTGTTGAAACTAAAGGAGAATCTTGTCTTGGAGAAAACAATGGAGAGATCAACATTGCCGGAAAAGCTTCATTTGGATACTCTGCAACAATAAATGACAAGTCGTATACTTTTACAAACAACGCTTTACAAGTTACGAGTTTAACTCCAGGCATTTACAGCATCAAAATCACTATTCCTGATATGATCTTTGAGCAAAACTTTAATGTAACTATTGCAAAAGGAGCAACTATTACTGGAAAATCTAATGTAACTTCTAAAAAAGTAGATGTTGAAATCACAGAAGGAACTGCTCCTTTTACTGTCTTTATTGATGGTACAGAGCAATTTCAAACTACTGACACAAACTTTAGTGTTGATGTGAACAAAGCAGGATTAATTGAAGTCACAACTGCAAAAGCTTGCGAAGGCGTATTTGCTAAAAAAGTTACTTCTGCCGAATTAGGAACAATGCTTTTAGCTTATCCAAATCCAACTTATGGAATTATAGAAATTGAAATTCCGGGTGCTAAAACTGAAACTGCGATAGAATTATACAACTTCGGAGGTCAGCTGGTTTCTAAAAGAACGTACAACACTGAAAGCGGAAGGGCTCTTTTAAATCTTGAAAATTTACCTGCAGGTATTTATGCTGCAAAGATTTACTTGGAAACTCCTGAATACATTAAAATCATAAAAAAATAAAAAATGAAGAATTCTATATACTTATCAATTGTTTGTTTACTATTTGCTGCCTGTGGCGGAGGTGGCGGAGACGATCCAGAAGTTACTCCGCCTGCAGCTAATACTGCACCTACAGTTCCTGTATTAGCTGCACCAGCTGACAATAAACTATGTTTAGACAACAATGTTTCTTTTCAATGGAATGCCTCTACAGATGCGCAGAAAGATGTTATTGTCTATCAGATTCAAATTGCAAAAGACAACGGATTTGCGCAAATTGTAAGCACACTTGAAAATTCATCGCTTTCAACAAGCAGTTTAGCTTTAGATAAAAACACAGCATATTATTGGAGAGTAAAAGCTACGGATAGTAAAGGTTTATCAAGCGCTTATTCTTCAACTTTCAAATTTTACACTGCTGGAACTGCGGTCGTAAATCATTTGCCATTTGCTCCGACTTTAACTGAGCCTGCAATAAATAGTAGATTAACGACTACTTCTGCAACTTTAGGCTGGATAGGATCTGATGTTGATACTGCAGATCAGTTAACGTATGATGTTTTCCTTGATATTGTAAATCCACCAGTCAAAAAAGTTGGTGACAATATTAAGCCAAATACATTAAATGTAACTTTAGAATCGACTAAACAATACTACTGGAGAGTTGTTGTAAAAGACAATCAAGGCGGTGAAACTGTTGGTCAAATCTGGAAGTTTCAAACCAATTAAAAATTAGAAATAGTTAAAAATCCCATTTTCATTCAGTTGAAAATGGGATTTTTTTATTTGAATATTTCTAATTGTCATTCTTTTATCTTTTGTAAAATTTCTTTTGCGTTACGTCTTTCCGTAAAAAATAATAAAATGGATATTGTATCATTGCAAATCCAAAAACTGCATTTAGCCTATGAAAACAAAATTACTTTTACTGCTTTTATTAGCAAATTTTTCTATTTATGCACAAACCAATTTAGTTTCAAACGGAGATTTTGAAAATTGGGCATCTTCATCTCAACCAGATAGTTGGGGTCGATTTTTCAGCGGACTTCTTTATCAAGATTCCGATCATCAGAATGGAAATTCGAGTACCAAAATAGAAATAACAAGTGGTACTCTTAATTATATGTTTACTACCGCTTATTTCCCTGTAGAAACTGGTAAAACTTATAGAGTTACTGGTTACCATAAATTGGTTTCAGGCTCTATTACTTCTGTTGAATTAGGTTTAATAGATTCTGATGTTTGGCAGACGCCAATTACAAGTTCTATTGACAATAATACTTCGAATTCAGAATGGAGAAAAATTGAATTTGATTATGTAGCTACAGCAACTAAAAATATAGGAGTTATTATTTGGGCAAAAGGAACAACAACTTCAGAAATTTTAGTTGATAATGTTTCTGTTGTAGATGTACCTCAATACACGCAAATTCCAGACATTAATTTTGAGAACAAATTAATTGCTTTAGGAATCGATTCTGGAACTGCTGATGGGCAAGTTTTGACTTCAGACATTGCTTCTGTAGAAACTTTAGATCTTTATTACAGTAATATTAGTGACTTAACAGGAATAGAAGATTTTAAATCGTTGACATCTTTAAATTGCATGTCAAATACAATTTCTTCTGTAGACCTTTCCAAAAATACCGCTCTAACTTACCTAGATCTTTCTTTTAATAATTTGAGTGCTTTAAATCTTTCTGCTAATATTAATCTTCAAACCTTAAATCTTAATTATAATAGCTTTACAACTATAGATCTTTCCAAAAATACTGAATTAATGTACTTTTTTTGTACATCCAACCAGTTAGGTAATATTGATTTTTCGCACAACACTAAGTTAAGTGCGCTTTGGTGCCAATCTAACCAATTTACAAGTTTAGATTTATCAAATAATACTGCTTTAACTTCATTGCTTTGCGCCAACAATAAATTGCTGACAACAGTAAATCTAAAAAATGGAAACAATGGTTCTATTCCTTTAAATATAAGCGAGATTGATTTTACACAAAATCCACTATTAACTTGTATTGTCGTTGATAATGCGCTTTATACGAATCAAAATTGGTCTACATTTAAAGAAACTACTGCTTCATATTTAACTTTTGACTGTTCTCTAGTTACACCTATACCAGATCTTGCTTTTGAAGAGAAATTAATTGATTTAGGAATCGATACCGACGGTCAAAACGGAACTGTTTTAAACAGCAGTATTTCGAGTGTAACTTCTTTGGATGTTTCTTCAAGTTCTATTAAAGACTTAACGGGTATTAGCGGTTTTACTGCTTTAAACAGTTTAAATTGTTCAGGAAATTTACTAGTAACATTAAATCTTTCTAAAAATGCTTCTTTAACTCTTTTAGATTGTACTAACAATACTTTAGAAAAATTAAGCATAAAGAATGGCAATAATTTAAATTTAGATCTTAGTTCTAATTTTACTTCAAATACAAACTTAAGCTGTATTGAAGTTGATGATGTTGCCTATTCTAATACAAATTGGACTGCTCTTAAAGATGCTACAGCAAATTACAACGAAGATTGTACACAATACACTTTAATACCAGATTCTAATTTTGAAGATGCATTAATTGCTTTAGAAATTGATACAGATGGTAAAAATGGAAAAGTTAAAACGGAGAGTGTACTTAAAGTAACTTCATTAAATTTATCTAGCTCAAACATTTCTGATTTAACTGGAATCGAAGATTTTACAGCTTTAATTGCTCTAGAATGTATTGACAATTCAATCAGCAGTATTAATGTTAGCAATAATAAACATCTAACAAGATTAGGTTTAGACTTCAATAATTTATCAAGTTTAGATGTTACAGCAAATACAGAATTATACAATTTATCATTCAGTAACAATCTAGTTCCAGCGATTGATTTATCGCAAAATAAAAAACTTCATATTTTAGTTGCCGATCAAAATTTATT
Source organism: Flavobacterium anhuiense (assembly GCF_004151235.1). Taxonomy (GTDB): domain Bacteria; phylum Bacteroidota; class Bacteroidia; order Flavobacteriales; family Flavobacteriaceae; genus Flavobacterium; species Flavobacterium anhuiense_A. The sequence goes on along the minus strand of NZ_JUIV01000002.1, from coordinate 209,094 downwards.
GACAAGTATAGATTTTTCAGAAAATCCAGAATTAGAAACTATTTATTGCGGAAGAAATAATTTGACAACTTTAAATGTATCTAATCTTCCTAATTTGAATCAATTAAATTGTATCAATACGAACATTTCTGAAATCGATGTTACTTCAAATCCAAAATTAGTATGGTTATATCTTAATGATAACCAATTAACAGAGATTGATCTTAGTCAAAATCTTCTTTTAAGATATTTAAACTTAAGCCATAATCAATTAACCACTTTAGATTTAAGCCATAATCCTCTTTTAGAACTTATTTTTGTTGAATTCAATCCTTTAACATCATTAAATGTTCAAAATGGTAACAACAGAAACTTTATATTGCCTTCTCAGACTGGAAAAAAAGCAGCATATGGCGACGCAACAAGTTTCTTGCAAAATCTTAAATTGAGCTGTATTCAAGTCGACGATGTTGATTTTTCTAATGCAAATTGGTCACATATCAAAGAAGCTACTACAAGTTATTCTTCATCGTGTAAATTACTTGGAACTGAAGATTTATTGTTTTCAAAAATTGTAATGTATCCAAACCCAACAAGAGGAGAAGTTAACATTCAGAACGCATCTTTAGAAAAAGCAACGGTATATAACGCTTTGGGTCAGCTCGTAAAATCATTTACTTTAAATTCAGGAAACACAGATCATTCAATTAGTTTATCTGGACTACCAAAAGGAGTTTACTATATCTACTTAATTGGCGGAGATTCTGCTTCAGCGAAAAAAGTGATAGTAGAATAGATTTCAATGCTTTAAATAAAAAAATCCCATTTTCAGCAATATTGAAAATGGGATTTTTTATGTTTAATTTATTCGTTTAAAGAATCTCTTCGCAAGTAAAAACATCTTTCAATCGAACCCCTTTTTCGGTATGTTCAACAGTAATAATTTGATTGTGTGCATCGTGTTCTAAAAACAAATAATGATTATTATCTGCTGCCAAATTCAAGAATTTTGATTTCTCCGGCATTGTCAGCAAAGGTCGTGTATCGTAACCCATTACATACGGAAGGGGAATATGTCCCGCTGTTGCTAATAAATCGGCACAAAAAACAATCGTTTTATCTTGGTATTTTATGTACGGAATCATTTGTTTTTCGGTGTGGCCATCAACATAATAAATATCAAAACCAAGTGCTGCCGAAAAACCAAAATCAGATTCAGGTCTTTCAATAAAATTCAACTGTCCGCTTTCTTGCATTGGAAGGATATTTTCAGATAAGAAAGATGCTTTTTCACGGGCATTAGGTTTTGTTGCCCATTCCCAATGATTTTCGTTTGTCCAAAATTTAGCATTTTTAAAAGCTGGCTCATAACCCGTTTTATTGGCATTCCATTGAACACTTCCTCCGCAGTGATCAAAATGAAGATGCGTCATAAAAACATCCGTAATATCATCTCGATTGAATCCGTATTTTGCTAAAGATTTATCTAAAGAATGCGAACCCCAAAGCGAATAATACCCAAAAAACTTTTCTGATTGTTTATCGCCCATTCCTGTATCAATCAAAATAAGACGATTTCCGTCTTCGATCAATAAACATCGAGCAGCAATGTCAATTAAATTATTGGCATCGGCAGGATTGGTTTTATTCCAAATAGTTTTAGGAACAACGCCAAACATCGCGCCTCCGTCTAGTTTAAAATTTCCGGATTCTATTGGGTAAAGTTTCATGAGAATAATTTTCTAAAAGAACAAAGCTAGAAAATTCAAACTCCTTTTGCTAAATTTTAAAGTCAAAAAAACTTTTATTCTAAAGTTACCGAAGTGCTTCCCATTATTTCCTGCTTATCAAAGTAATTCACAAAATAAGTTCCTTTCTTAAACTGATCTGCGTTTAAAATTCCGTACGCATTTACCGACTTGCCCTGAAAATCTGTACTTACTATAAAACTGTAAACAAGCGCTTTATCATTACCAAATTCAATTAGTTTATTATCACCTAAAACAGTGTTTTTCTGATCTAAAACCTGAACATAAAAAACTTTTCTTCCCGTTTTTGCAACAGCATTTCCGTTAACAGTAAAACTAATTTTAAGCTTTTTGGTATTCTTTGCTTTCGTTGTTTCCAATTCGGCTCCAGAACTTTTTTCACGAAGCGCAACTGCTTTAAAATTGCTTAGATACAATTTTGAAGCATCTTTTAAAGTCGATTCTAATTTCTTTTGTTTCGAAATCAATGTGTCGTTTTCCACCTTTTGTTTATACATGACAACATTCTGGCTTTCAATTTCGGTCAATAAATTTTTATTTTGAGATTTCAGTTTTTTAATTTCCTGAACTCTGCTTTCTAATGATGCATTCAAATCTGAAAGCTGATTTCGATAAACTTTAATCTGCTCCGCCGATGGATTATTAGAAGCTTTAATAATTGCGACTAAGTTCTCAACATTTTTACGCTCTAACTCTAATTCTTTAGATAAAGCTGTTTTTTCTAAAATAGCCTGATCGTATGCATTTTTTAATGTATTTAGAGAATCCAAAATATTCTTCTGCTCACTTGTTTCTTTACTTTCAAATGAGATGGTATTGGCAATACTTTCTTCTTTAGCTTCACTATCATTCTTTTCAGGTTCACTGCTAAAAACCCAGACTACAGCACCTACTCCTAAAACAAAAATTATAGCAAACAAGGGTTTAAACCACTTTATTTCATTTTGTTTTTTCATAATTACTCCAATTTTTTTGCAAAAATAATTGAATAAAAAATGGCTTTAATCAGTAGAAATACTTGTTTTTTAACATTTAGGAGCGATATTTGCAGCTTAATTTCAAAAGATTAGTTTTCCTGTAAATTTGAAACTATTTTTAAGAACGATTTTGTCAAAATAAGTATTATCTATTTTCTCATTTGTTATAATAATGTGAACCGTTATGGAAAAAGGTTTTTAAGTCGTATCTTTGCAGACAATTTCTATTTAACATTGAAAATTAGCGTTTTAAATCTGTAATAATTTTTATACAGAAGTAAAATGTTCATTAAAAACAAACATCTAAGAACCATGATAAAAGTTTCTGATACTGCCAAAAAGAAAATCATCGACTTAATGAAAGACGACGGTTTTGATGCTGCGCACGACTACGTAAGAGTTGGTGTTAAAAGCGGCGGATGCTCTGGTTTATCATATGAGTTAAAATTTGATAAAACCAAAAACGACGACGACAAAATATTTGTAGACAACGATATATCTATTGCTGTTGAAAAAAAATCATTCCTTTATTTAGCTGGAACAATCTTAGAATTTTCTGGCGGATTGAACGGAAAAGGTTTTGTTTTCAATAATCCTAACGCGAGTAGAACTTGCGGATGCGGAGAATCATTTTCTCTTTAGTCAAAAGCTGAAAGTTCTCAAGTCATAAAGACTTTGATTGACTTTTCGAATTTTAGACTTCAAAACATTAGACAACAACAAAAATAATGAGCAAATACACCGAAGACGATTTAAAGATCGAACTGGAAACTAAAGAATATGAGTACGGATTTTATACCAATATAGAATCTGAAACTTTCCCTATTGGCTTAAACGAAGAAATTGTAAGAGCTATTTCTCTTAAAAAAGAAGAACCTGAATGGATGACCGAATGGCGCATCGAGGCTTTCCGCGCTTGGAAAGAAATGATCGAACCAGAATGGGCAAACGTAAGTTATGAAAAACCAGATTTTCAGGCAATTTCATATTATTCAGCTCCAAAACAAGTAGATCCTAATAAAACTCTAGACGATGTTGATCCAGAATTATTAGAGATGTACAAAAAGTTAGGAATTTCTATCGACGAACAGAAAAAAATGAACAATATCGCAATGGATATTGTAGTCGATTCTGTTTCGGTAGCAACAACTTTCAAAAAAACTTTAGCAGAAAAAGGAATTATTTTTTGTCCGATTTCTGAAGCTATTAAAGAACATCCTGAATTAGTTAAAAAATATTTAGGAACTGTTGTACCTCAAAAAGATAACTTCTACGCAGCGTTAAACTCAGCAGTTTTCTCTGACGGAAGTTTCTGTTATATTCCAAAAGGCGTTAAATGCCCAATGGAACTTTCAACTTATTTCAGAATTAATCAAGCAGGAACTGGACAATTCGAAAGAACTCTAGTTATAGCTGATGAAGGAAGCTACGTTTCTTACCTTGAAGGATGTACAGCTCCAAGCCGTGACGAAAATCAATTGCACGCTGCTGTGGTTGAATTAATCGCTTTGGACGATGCTGAAATTAAATATTCTACCGTTCAAAACTGGTTCCCTGGAAACAAAGAAGGAAAAGGCGGAGTTTACAACTTTGTAACCAAAAGAGGTTTATGCGAAACAAACGCTAAAATTTCTTGGACACAAGTTGAAACAGGTTCTGCCGTTACTTGGAAATATCCTTCTTGTGTATTAAAAGGAGATAATTCAGTAGGAGAATTTTATTCTATTGCTGTAACTAATAATTTCCAACAAGCGGATACTGGAACAAAAATGATCCATTTAGGTAAAAACACTAAATCGACTATTATTTCTAAAGGTATTTCGGCTGGAAAATCACAAAATAGCTACCGTGGTTTAGTGCAAATCTCGCCAAGAGCAGAGAATGCAAGAAACTTTTCTCAATGTGACTCATTATTAATGGGTAACAATTGTGGTGCACATACTTTCCCATACATCGAAAGTAAAAATCCAACTGCAAAAATCGAGCACGAAGCAACTACAAGTAAAATTGGAGAAGATCAGGTTTTCTATTGCAACCAAAGAGGTATTCCGACTGAAAAAGCGATTGCCTTAATTGTAAACGGTTTCAGTAAGGATGTCTTGAACAAACTTCCAATGGAATTTGCTGTTGAAGCTCAAAAATTATTAGAGATTTCTTTAGAAGGATCTGTAGGTTAAGAACCGAGTTTTTAACCATTAAAAAAGAATTTTATATCATATTAAAATAAAAGATTTTTCAAAGTTTCGTTTTTTAGCACAACTGAGAACTTGAAACTTGAAACTTTAAACAAAAAAAAGATGTTATCAATAAAAAACCTTCACGCCGCAATTGGTGATAAAGAAATCCTTAAAGGAATTAATATAGAAGTAAAAGCTGGAGAAGTTCACGCTATTATGGGACCAAACGGTTCTGGAAAAAGTACACTTTCTGCTGTAATTGCAGGAAACGAAAATTATGAGGTTACAGACGGAGAAGTTATTCTTGACGGAGAAGATCTTGCTGATTTAGCTCCTGAAGAAAGAGCGCACAAAGGAGTTTTCCTTTCTTTTCAATATCCGGTAGAAATTCCTGGAGTTAGCGTCACTAACTTCATGAAAACGGCTATCAACGAAACTCGTAAAGCAAACGGACAAGAAGAAATGCCTGCTAACGAAATGTTGAAAGTAATTCGTGAGAAATCTGAATTATTAGAAATCGACCGTAAATTTCTTTCTCGTTCTCTAAACGAAGGATTTTCTGGAGGAGAGAAAAAAAGAAACGAAATTTTCCAAATGGCAATGTTAGAGCCAAAATTAGCTATCCTTGACGAAACCGATTCTGGTCTTGATATCGATGCTTTAAGAATCGTTGCAAATGGTGTAAACAAATTAAAGAGCGACAAAAACGCTATTATCGTAATCACGCACTACCAACGTCTATTAGATTATATCGTTCCTGATTTCGTTCACGTTCTTTACAACGGAAGAATCGTAAAATCTGGCGGAAAAGAGCTAGCTTACGAGCTAGAGGAAAAGGGTTACGATTGGATCAAAGCAGAAAACTAGTTTAGAGTTACAGTTTGCAGTTTGCAAAAACTCATAACTCATAACTCATAACTTACAACTAAAGAAATGGATTTAAAAGAAAAATTAGTATCGTCTTTTATGGCTTTTGAAGAGCGTGTCGATGTACATTCAGATTTACATGACATACGAACAAATGCTTTAAAAAACTTCGAAAATAAAGGTTTCCCAACCAAAAAAGAAGAAGCTTGGAAATATACATCGTTAAACGCCATCTTAAAAAATGACTTTACGGTTTTTCCAAAGCAAGAAAATGCAATCGAATTCAATCAGGTAAAAAAATACTTTTTACACGAAATTGATACTTACAAATTAGTATTTATCGATGGGGTTTTTAGTTCGCATTTGTCTTCTACAACACATGACGGAATCGACGTTTGTTTGATGTCATCTGCATTGACCAAACCAAAATACAAAATGGTTATTGATACGTACTTTAATCAAATTGCTAGTAAAGATGATAGTTTAACTTCATTGAATACGGCTTTTGCAATTGAAGGTGCATTTATCAATATCCCAAAGAAAAAAGTAGCAGATAAACCAATTGAGATTATGTATTTCTCAACTGGTGCAGAATCAGCTTTAATGGTGCAGCCAAGAAATTTGGTTATTGTGGGTGAAAATTCACATGTTCAGATTATTGAGCGTCACCAAAGTTTGAATGAAAATCCGGTTTTAACAAACTCTGTTACTGAGATTTTTGCTCAAAAACGTGCAATTGTTGATTATTACAAAATTCAAAACGATAATAACGAAGCGAATTTAATTGACAATACTTACGTTTCGCAACAACAAGAAAGTCATGCTTATGTGCACACTTTCTCTTTTGGTGGAAATTTAACTCGTAACAACTTAAACTTTTATCATTTTGGAGAGAGATTAACAAGTACGCTTAACGGAATTTCGATCTTAAATGATAAGCAACACGTTGACCATTATACTTTGGTAAACCACGCACAGCCAAACTGCGAGAGTTTCCAAGATTATAAAGGTATTTTCTCTGATCGTTCAACAGGAGTTTTCAACGGAAAAGTTTTGGTAGAAAAAGAAGCTCAAAAAACAAATGCTTTCCAAAAAAGCAACAATATTTTATTGAGTGATAAAGCGACTATCAATGCAAAACCGCAATTGGAAATTTTTGCTGATGACGTAAAATGTTCTCACGGTTGTACAGTTGGACAGCTTGACGAAACAGCAATGTTCTACATGCAGTCACGCGGAATCCCGAAAAAAGAAGCTAAAGCTTTATTGATGTACGCATTTTCAAATGCCGTTATCGAAAGCATCAAAATACCGGAATTAAAACAAAGAATTACTAAAATCATTGCCATGAAATTAGGCGTGAATTTAGGGTTTGATTTGTAATAAATTCTATTTTAGAAAACTAGAAAACCGATAAGCTTTAAAAGTTTATCGGTTTTTGTTTTTATCTTTTTTCATTTGACCAGTACGCAAATGATTGAGGTGGCGTTAAATTATAATCAGTCTTTAAACATTTAGGTTCTTCAAATTTATTTTTATTTTTTATCTGAATAGCAAACCCTTGCTGTCTATTTTCGAAATATTCATAAAAATAATCTTCGGTTATACCTGAATATTCTTTGGTTTTATCCCAAAGTTCTTTAAGATCAAGATTAAATATTTTTTCTATTTCGAATTCTCCAATCACTTTTTGAACAGGTGATGAAGCATAAACCAAAACTGAAGTTACATTTTGGTTTTTAAAAATAGCTTTTCTGAATTCAAATTTTTTTGTCCCATCAAATATCTTGTTTGCAAACTGGGGCTTAATTGATAGTACTACTTTCATATGTTATAGTTTATATGCAAATTTAATCAAATCATTAAATTGCTCATTTGATATTTTAATAAATCCTCTAGGCATATTCAATATATCTGGAATAATACCTAATTTATTCAAGTCGTCTAAAGTTGGTTTTGGAGTCGGCAAAGAATGAGCATATAAAAAGTTAATAACAAATGGCCTGTTTTTAGGAAATTTATTCCACCATTTTGTTTCCAAATCTTCTTTTGAAATCATTGTCCGCCTATTGCAAGCTTCAAAAAAATCCTTAAAAGAATTAAAGTTATTTTGCACATTTTCAACGATACAAATAGTAGTAATGGTACTAGAATATTTTTTTGGAGTAGTTTCACCCATACGATAGATAATGAGTAAATCACCTGTTTTCAAATTCCGATCAAAAGAATGCGAAATATATACTTTACTAATTCTATTTCTATGAGGCTCATTCTCTGTATATTTCTTAATGTCTTCCCTAGTATTTATACTATCTGGAAAAAGCTCAGTATGATATTGTGGTTCAATTTTGATTATATATTTATCCGTTTTTCTAGATAAAAATGGAAATGTTAATTTTGGATTTTCCAGATTTACTGGAGTTTCTCTTTCAAAAGACCTTATGTAAACTTTTTCGTCTCCATTTTTTGTTGTTTTTAATCCATGATAGACGAAACCCCATTCCTCTAACATGTCGATTAATTGTTCTTGCTCTGGTCTTTTAGTAAAAAGGGTAACATAAATCTCTTTAACTTTAAACTGAATTGCATTATCAAAAATAGTTTTTAAAAATCTTTCTCCTATTTTATATCCATTCCCTGTAACTTTCAAAGTTCCAATCTTCAATCGTCTTTTTGGCTCAAAAACAGGATTTATATTAGAATAATTTTCTTCTTCATTTTCAATCTTTACAAAAAGAAATGCTGTTAAATGTCCATCACTATAACAAACATAACATGGGTTTTCTGATTTACTATTAAACCAAGAATTGAATTCTTTATAATCAAGTCTGAAACTATCAAAAAACTCGTCATTAATATTAACCTCCGCAAAATCAACTTTCTTAACAGCTAAAACTTTATAATTAACCAATTCAGGATGTTCAGCTATTACTTTCTCTAAAAAAGTTTGAATTTTAAATATCTTATTCGAAATCCCTAATAAATTTGCTTTTGTGTGTATCTTTTTGTCTTCTGAAATTAATATATCAACCCTGCCTTCATAAACTTCGTTTAGAATTTGTGTATCATTAATGTCATTTTCTTGATTATCTACTCTCTTACTTATTTTTAGAATCTCTTCGCCTAAGGGTGCTTGATGTTTAAGTAAATTATAGCTTTCGATTTTAATACTTATAGTGTCGAGAGCATTTGGATCTTGATATCTTTTTAATTCTTCAACAGTCAGAGGATGAATGTATTTTGAATATTTAAGATTATCTATCCATTTGAAAAGTTGACCAATTTCTGGTTTATATATTTTATTTGCTTCTCTATGAATAATAATATTTGTGTCTAGCAAAACTTTCATTACCTAGTGATATTTAATAACTGTTCATAATTATTATCCATAATCTCGATAAATGGAACAGAATACTTTCTCGAAAGATATTTTGCATATTCAATTTCCATATTCTGTAATTCACTCAAAACTTTGATGTCGTATTTTTTATCATCTCGATTTTCTAGTCTTTTTGCTATTTTTTCTACATCATCTATAACAATGGAAATCACTCTTGGATTAAGAATATCAAAAGTTTCTTCATCAATTTTGCAAGGAACATTTAATGAATTCAGCAAACAAAAATGTCCATCAAGTAAATACTTTTTATCCCTATCGACTAAATTATTTAATCCAAAAATTAACTTTTCTTGTGTTGAAGAAATATTTTCTACCAACTTATTATCAGAAGAACTTATTTCACTCCATTTTAAAACTTCACTTGCCGTTATATGTATCAATTCACTTTTATAAGCAATTTCTTTACAAATAGTTCCTTTTCCAACTCCATGAATACCACCAATAAAAAATATGTTATCAAACGACTTCATTACTAATATTTTTTTAGCAAGTTACAAAAAAGAACGAAATGTATTACAAATTTATTTCTTCACACTCTCAATAATCCCCTTCAAAAACCCATTAAAATCAAATCCTGGTTCTTCTTCTCTCACTCCCATTCTCACTATTACCATATCTTTTGATGGAATAATCGCCACCATTTGACCTTGATATCCACTGCAATAAAACATATCTCTTGGAACATCAGAGAATTTACCTCCAGCATTTAGCCAGAATTGTGCGCCATATTTACCTTCCGAAGTATTCGTTGGAGTTGCAGTATATTTTACCCAACTTTCATCAAGGATTTGCTCTCCGTTCCAATTTCCTTTTCTGAGGTATAATAATCCGAATTTTGACCAATCTCTTGGCGTTGCCCATCCGTAAGATGAACCTACGAAAGTTCCAGACATATCTTGTTCAACAATCATGGAGTTCATTCCGATTTTGTCGATTACGGCACTGTACCAAAAATCTAGATATTCTTGCTGTGTTTTAAAATGTCTTCTTAAAATCAGTGACAATAAATTGGTTGTTCCTGAAGAATAATTCCAATGAGTATTTGGTTTGAACTGAGCCGGTTTTTCCAATTGCACTTTTCCCATATCTTCGGCTTGAAAAAGCATTTTTGTTGCATCGCAAATCGTACTGTAATTTTCTTCCCATTCTAAACCAGAATTCATGTGAAGCAAATCGTTGAGCGTAATGTTTTTTCGTTCATCATTTTGCCATTCTGCAACTGGTGCAGGTTTATAAATATCAATTTTTCCTTGTTTAGCCAAAACTCCAAAAGCCGAACTTGTTATACTTTTGGTCATCGACCAACCCAAAATTTTACTGTCTTTATTGAAACCTGTATCGTATTTTTCGGCGATTAAATGATCTTTGTATAAAACCACAACTGCACGAGTTCTTTTAATTCTTCCTCCCGTTTTATCAAACGCATTATCAACCGCTTTTTTCAATTTGGAATAATCAATATTCGCAAAAACAGAATCTTTTGGTTCATTATTTCCGTATGGAAAAGGAAGATTATTTTCTAATTTTGTTCTTTTTGGAAGCAGATATGGTTTTGTAATATCAAAATCATCGTTAATCAAAGTTGCCCCAAGACCTTCTCGATAAATGGCTTTTCTTTCTTTCAATCCGTAAACAGAAGAAATAGCAAATTTTCCAGCGTCATCGATTGAGTTTTTAGCCAAATCAACCAAATTGATATCATTGTCGGTTTTCTGAATTAAATCCAACGGACGATTGTCAATAAAATGCCCTGACGCAACACTTTTGGCCGAGAAACCAGAAATCAAATCAAGCTTCGGATAGGTCGTAAATCCGAAATACAAAAAAGCAAGAACCAATACAAGCAAAAGAACTTTGAGAAATTTTTTCATGGTGAGTTAGTATTTTTATTGCAATATAAATAATTTATGTTCACGATTTTAGAACTCAATTTAGAAATCTGTTTCGGATAATTCAGAAAATCCTATCATTTTTTACGGAATCAGTATTTGCAACATCTGACAATCGTATCATAAAAGGAAATTATAGAATTCCTGTATAAACAAATTTAGTTTTAGTACTTTTGTAAATAGATTTTTTCTAAATAAGACATGCTAGATATTCAAAAAATAAGAGCTGATTTCCCGATACTTTCGCAAACTGTAAACGGAAAGCCATTAGTATATTTCGACAACGGAGCTACTTCGCAAAAACCACAAGTTGTAATTGATGCTGAAGTAAAATATTATAATGAAATCAATGCCAACATTCACCGTGGCGTTCACACTTTAAGCCAGTTAGCAACTGATGCTTACGAGGTTGCTCGCGGAAAAGTAAAAGACCATATAAACGCAAAACATGCTCACGAAGTGCTTTTTACTTCTGGAACAACTCACGGAATTAACTTAGTTGCAAACGGATTTGCTTCAATTTTAAAACCTGGTGACGAAGTTGTCGTTTCTTCTTTGGAACACCACAGTAACATTGTGCCTTGGCAAATGTTATGCGAAAAAACTGGTGCTGTTTTGAAAGTAATTCCAATTGATGACAATGGAGAATTAATCATTGAGGAATTTGATAAATTACTATCGGATAAAACGAAAATCGTCACTGTAAATCATATTTCAAATGCATTGGGTGTTATCAATCCAATTAAATATATCATTGACAAAGCTCATGCTGTAGGTTCTGCAGTTTTAATTGACGGTGCGCAGGCTGTTCCTCATTTAAAACCAGATGTTCAGGAATTAGATTGTGATTTTTATGCTTTTTCAGGACATAAAATGTGCGGTCCAACAGGAACAGGAATTCTTTACGGAAAAGAAGCTTGGCTAAACAAACTTCCTCCTTACCAAGGTGGTGGCGAAATGATTAAAGAAGTTACGTTTGAAAAAACAACTTACGCAGATCTTCCTCATAAATTTGAGGCAGGAACTCCAAATATCGCTGGCGGAATTGTTTTAGGGACTGCAATTGATTATTTAAATGAAATCGGTTTTGATAAAATTCATGAATATGAAAATGAATTGTTGGAGCACGCAACAAAACGTCTTAACGAAATTGAAGGCATTAGGATTTACGGAAACACAAAAAATAAAGCTTCTGTAGTTTCGTTTAATATTGATGGAATTCATCCTTATGATGTTGGTTCTATTATAGATAAATTAGGTATTGCCGTTAGAACCGGACACCATTGCGCACAACCAATTATGAATTTTTTCTGTATTCCGGGAACAATTCGTGCTTCATTTTCATTTTATAATACAAAAGAAGAAATTGACGCAATGGTTGATGCAGTTAAGAAAGCACAAACTATGTTAAGCTAAAAAAAACAAATTATATGCGAATAGTATCATTATTGCTCCTGACGCTTTTTATTGCTACGGGATGCTGCAGTCAAAAAAAAGCAGACATGAAATCTACTCAAATTGAATATTCTGCAATGTCGAGAGGCTATTACAAGAGTATTGTAGTTCAAAACAAATCGGTTTCTATTGTTAAAGAACGTAACGCCGAAGCTGTTAAAAGCAAAATTAATGATGCAAAATGGAACGAGATTGTTTCAGCATATTCAAAAGTAAATTTAGAAAGTCTTTCCACCTTAAAAGCACCAACAGACAAACGAACTTATGATGGCGCAGCGATAGGAAATTTAAAAATAACTAAAGATGGAAAAACATACGAAACTGCAGGTTTCGACAATGGTTTTCCGCCAAAAGAAATCGAAAAACTAGTAAATTTATTAGTTGATTTTTCTAAAGAATAATTATGACAATAAAAGAAATACAAGACGAAATAATAGACGAGTTTTCAATGTTCGACGACTGGATGCAGCGTTATGAATACATCATCGAGCTAGGAAAAAGTCTTCCGTTAATTAAAGAAGAATACAAAACCGACGATAATTTAATCAAAGGCTGCCAATCTAAAGTTTGGTTGCAAGGCGAACAAAACGATGATAAAATTGTTTTTACAGCAGATAGCGATGCCATTTTGACCAAAGGAATTATTGCAATTTTAATTCGTGCTTTCTCTAATCAAAAAGCAAAAGATATCTTAGAAGCTGATACTGATTTTATAGACGAAATTGGTTTAAAAGAACATTTATCTGCAACACGAGCAAACGGTTTGGTTTCGATGATAAAAAACATCAAAATGTACGCTTTGGCTTTTGATGCAAAAAACAAAAATTAAAAAATTTTAAACCATTAAGGCATTAAGGTTCATAAAGCTTTATGCTTAATTTTCTAAGTAATTAGAAGGGAATTAAATAAACTATAAAACTTAATTTTCTTAATCTCTTAATGGTAAAACAAATACACAAAATGGAACAAGAAATTGATACAAACGAATTAGGAGAATCAATCGTAAGAGTGTTAAAAGGCATTTACGATCCTGAGATTCCTGTAGATATTTACGAATTAGGATTAATTTACGACGTAATGGTAAATACAGATTACGAAGTAAAAATCCTTATGACGCTGACTTCACCAAACTGCCCTGTTGCAGAAAGCTTGCCAAGAGAAGTAGAAGAAAAAGTAAAAGCAATTGAAAACATTAAAGATGTTGATGTTGAAATTACTTTTGATCCACCTTGGAGCAAAGATTTAATGAGCGAAGAAGCTAAATTAGAATTAGGAATGCTTTAAAAAATAGTCATAAAGTTGAAAGTCATAAAGTCCAAAGATTAGAGACTTTATGACTTTCGACCTTCGACTTTCAGACTAAAAAATGGAAGAAATCATCAATAAAGTTGCCAATAGTGCTTTAGAAGTTTTTGATCTTGAGGATTATTACCCAAAAGGAATGCGTGTGCAAATTGACATTTCGCAATGGCTTTTGGAAGGATTTTTATTAAAGGAAAAAGACTTTAGAGAACATCTTAAAAATCACGATTGGTCCCAATATCAAGATCAATATGTTGCTGTACATTGCAGTACAGATGCGATTATTCCGGCTTGGGCATTAATTTTAGTTGGTGTTCATCTGGCTCCTTTTGCTAAAAAAGTAGTAAACGGAACTATAGAAGATCTTGACGCAAGCCTTTATGAAGAACTTTTAAGCAAAATAGATTATTCTGCCTACAAAGGCAAACCGGTCATTGTAAAAGGCTGTTCTAAAAAGCCGGTTCCAATGCGAGCTTATATTTTGGCCACAAATTATTTACAGCCATTTGCCCGCAGTATTATGTACGGCGAAGCTTGTTCTGCAGTGCCTTTATACAAAGAATCTAAGAAATAACCTGCATTAAAACTACAACATCCCTTAACTTTCCATTGGTTTTTAGTATATTTGATTATACACTTCTAAACTAAAGACTATGAGAAAGCTAACCGCATTACTTTTCATTTTAGTAAATTTCACATTTGTACAAGCTCAAAATACCGAAAAAGAACTAGCACAAAACACCGAAAAAGCCGTTAAAAAAATCAATGACACAATTGAAAAAGACGGCTGGAAAGCAAAAGGAACGGTATCTCTTTTATTAAACCAATCCAGTTTCAACAATTGGATTGCTGGAGGAGAAGATAGTTTTTCTGGAACGCTAGGAATCAATTACGACTTCAATTACAAAAAGGACGATTTAACTTGGGATAATAAAGTTCTTGCATCGTATGGTTTACTTCAAACCAAAAATGCTGATTTTGAGAAGAAAACAGACGATCGATTCGAATTCAATTCTATAGTCGGAAAAAGAGCATTTGGAGAATGGTATTACTCTTATTTCTTAAACTTCAGAACACAATTTACAACGGGTTATATTTATGGACAAGACGCAAACGGAAAAGAAATTAGAACCGAAAACACCAAATTCATGTCTCCAGGTTATCTAACTACTGGTCCTGGTATTTATTGGTCTAAAGATGAAAATCTTAAAATAAATTTTGCGCCACTAACTTCAAAATTCACATTTGTAGACAAAGCGTATACTACAGCTATCGATCCAGCAACAGGCTTGCCTTATCCTGATGGATATTATTTTGGTGTCGATGCCAATAAAAGTATGCGTTACGAACTTGGATTCTATGCTTCTGTCTACTACAAATTGGCCGTTATGACTAACGTGACCGCAGAAAACTCTCTAAATCTATATTCAAATTATTTAGAAGATCCGCAAAATGTCGATATTAATTATTCTTTAAACATTATCATGAAAGTCAATAAATTTCTATCGGCAAACTTTTCTTTCCAAGCAATCTATGACGACAATGCCTTTCAAGGCTTTCAGACAAGAGAAGTATTTGGTTTAGGAATTAATTTTGGTTTTTAATTATTCAAAACTAAATCATAAGGTGTCAAATTCGACACTTCTAAAATCAATTTTATTATAAAAAAACGGCTTTTGATTTCTCAAAAGCCGTTTCTATTTTATTCTTCTTCATCTTTTTCAACTGCATCCTTATAATCTGGATATAAGAAATTGTTGTAGGGAAAACGCGTAATATGAATCTGACGAACCGCTTCATAAACCGTTTCTCTAAATTCTTCGAAATTCTCTTTGTTTCTGGCAGAAATAAACAACGCTTTATCCTGCCCTACATTACTCATCCAAGTTTGTTTCCACTCGTCAAGTGTCCAGTGTTTTCTGGTTCTTTCTGTAATCAAATCATCTTCATCGATCGTAAGATGTTTGTAAGCATCGATTTTATTAAAAACCATAATAGTTGGTTTGTCGTTGCTTTTGATCTCTTGTAAAGTCTTATTTACAGATTCGATATGATCTTCAAAATCAGGATGCGAGATATCTACGACATGCAACAATAAATCGGCTTCACGAACTTCATCTAAGGTACTTTTAAAAGAGTCAACCAATTGTGTTGGCAGTTTTCGAATAAATCCAACTGTATCAGAAAGTAAGAAAGGAAGATTTTTAATAACCACCTTTCTAACGGTTGTATCTAAAGTTGCAAACAATTTATTCTCAACAAAAACATCGCTTTTACCAATTGCATTCATCAAAGTCGATTTTCCAACATTGGTATATCCAACCAAAGCTACACGAACCATTGCACCGCGATTGCTTCGCTGAATGCTCATTTGTTTGTCGATCGTTTTGATTTTCTCTTTCAATAACGAAATTCTGTCACGAACAATACGTCTATCGGTTTCAATCTCTGTTTCTCCAGGTCCACGCATACCAATTCCCCCTTTTTGACGTTCAAGGTGTGTCCATAAACCAGAAAGTCTCGGAAGCAAATACTGACATTGTGCCAATTCTACCTGCGTTCTAGCATAGGAAGTTTCGGCTCTCTGCGCAAAAATGTCTAGAATTAAGTTTGTTCTGTCTAGAATTTTACAGTCAATAATTCTTGAGATGTTTTTCTGCTGTGACGGCGTTAACTCATCATCAAAAATTACAGTCGATATTTTGTTTTCTTTTACAAAAAGATTGATGTCATCAATTTTCCCCGTACCCACAAAAGTTTTCGGATTAGGGCGTTCCATTTTTTGCGAAAAGCGTTTAATAACTTCACCTCCAGCGGTAAAAGTCAAAAACTCCAATTCGTCTAAATATTCATTTAGTTTTTCTTCACTTTGATTTTGAGTTACAATACCAACAATTACTGTTCGCTCAAAATTTATAACTTCTTTTTCTAACATAGTCTTGAATAAGGTGCAAATTTAATCATTTGTCAGCTACAATCAATTATACAATTTTGTTTTTACATTTATATTAGCAGAATAAACTGCAAAAAAAAATGGAACCCGTCAAGATAAACTCAACAAGGTTCCACTTACTCAATAAATGGTCTAAGTTTAAAACGTTTATTCGTAAATAAAAGTTTTTTCCGTTTTCACAATTCCGTTTTCTTCTATCTGAGAGCAAGAAATCGGATAGTTTAATTTATTGTATTTGTATTTTCTACTCACCGCAACTAAAGCTGTTGATGACGGGCTGAAATTCATCTCATTATTATAAGAAATAGATTCAAACTCAAATTCTTCTTCATGATACGAAATCATCGGAACGATTACTTTGTAATTGTCTCCAAAAAGACTTTGAACGATTAACTGATCAACCGATTTTTTATCATCGTAAGTATAAGATTTAGAGATTTTATCTCCAACCAATCCTTTATGTCTCGACACATTATCATTCACATAAACATATTCCAGCTTTCCAATAATTGCTTTGTTTCTATCACGTGAAGTACGTCTTACAATAATTCCGTTTTCTACGAGATATTCAATATCGTCTACCAGATTTTGGTGATTGGTGCTCTTTTTTGTGGTTACTTTTATTCTTGCTCCTTCATAAACAAATGAAACCACTTTAGTAATATAATTAGGTCCTTCCTGATATTTTTTTACAAATTTGGTAATGTTGTTATCGGCATCGTAAGTATAATTGATCACTTCTTTCCAGTCGCTTCCTACTTTATCTTTTACCGTCATGTCTAACAAACCATTTTTGTTGTAATAAAAATGCTGTACAACATCTGAAGTGGTTATGGTTTGAAGTTTACCATCCTTAAAAACCATTGTTTTGTTAACAATTTCGCCGTCTTTAGAGTTTTGGTAATTTGTTTTTACAATGTTGATCTGCTTTAGCTTAACGTTGTCTTGACTGTGCATCAAGAAAGGAAACACCATCCATAAGATGGCAATAAAGTAGGTTCTCATATTTGTTTTTGTATTGATTTGGGACGACCAAAATACAAAATTCAATTAGATTTTAACAATTTGAAATACAAAAACTACAAACTTTTCAATAATACTCTAAAATTCAGCCTATTAATTTTCTTTTTAAAAATTACCGCTTATTTTTCACCAAATATCTTAATATCATCAACCATAAAAGCACCATTTAATGTTTTGTCTTTTCCGGATCCGATGTACTTAAAGGCAATATTTATGTTTCCAGAATAAGCCGAAAGATCGATTCCTCCAGAACTGATAAACTCACGCGCAGGAGTTGAAAGTGTTGGAACTTTTGCTTCCAGTTTTGTCCATTTTGCTTTGGTCACGCTTGCGCCATCAAAATTAGTAGAGACATAAACTTCTAGTGTATTTAACGGAGAATCGACTTTTAAATCGTGTTGCGCGCTTCTAAAAGAAAGCACAGCATTTTTATATCCTGTTAGATTTATTTTAGGCGAAACAAGCCAAGCTATATTCTCAGCTGCAGTTGTGCTTGTAGTGTTAAACTCTGCGTAGCCATTTCCAGAATATACCATACTCTTCCAGAGTTTTGTGGCTTTTTCTACAATATTACTCCAGCCTGGAAGCGCAAAATTGACATTGTTTTTAACCGACTGAAAATCCTCTGAAAAAAATGGAGTATTTCTTTTTCCGTTCATCACAATATCGCTTTCATATCGAACCATAAATTGATAGTCAGTGCCGAACTTGGTTAGAATTCCCTTTACTTTTCCACTTCCTTCTGGAACATCGTGATCTGCAAATTTTGCATAACTGCTGGTTCTAAAAATAACTTGATTTCCTGTTTTATCTCTCAAATACCAGTTTGTTGAACCTCCAACATTATTAGATTCTTCAAAGTAATGACGTCCTAATGCTGCTTCGGTAAATTCCACATCTTTTAATTCGATTAATGTATTTAGTTTAGAATCTGAAAGAGCTTCTTCTACAGAAAGTGATTTAACCAACTGGTTCTCGTCTATATTTGTGCACGAAGCGTTTAATACATTTTTATATTCGTTTTGAGAAATTCTTCCAATTGTGGGGTCACCGGCATTACTCACATACAAACTTCCAATTCTTAAACCGCCATAATACAAATCTGTAAATTGATTTTTCAGTTTTACAAACACTTTATTCCCTACGCGATAATCAATATAGGTATTTGTTGCATCAATAGGAACACTAAAACCAATTGCTGGCGCTTTTTCAGTTTGTTTTGTCTGCAATGAAATAGTCTTAAAAAAATTGCCACCTTCGTCACTCGAAACTACGTAAGCTTCTATAATGTCGTCATACAAATATTGTTTCGCTGTAGTACCCGAAAGCTCATAGACTTTTTCTACGCTTTTATTTACAGTAAAATTTGGCTGCGTGCAAGCTAATTCTGGGGTTTCGACTTCTTTACTGCAACTAATTAGAGATAGTGCAAAAAGTAAAATTAGTTTTTTCATGAGAAATAAATTTTCAGTTTATAAACCGATTGTAAGATTTAGAAAATAAGTTCGTCCATAACCATAATAATATCTTGGGCCAAAAGATGGCGTTCCGCTTGAAACATCTTGATTCAATGCTCTAAAATTGGCATTTCTTGCCTGTTCAAAACCACCGGTTTTATACATTAAATCCAAGACATTATTTACGCTGGCAAAAAGTCCCACATATTTTTTATGAATACGCCAAGATTTTCCTCCGTTAAAATTCAGCAACATGACAGGTTGAAATTTTTCTTGTTTTAGCAATTCATTCCCTCTTTCGGAAGTTGCCTCAGGAAAAGGAAAACCATTTGCCGGATTGATGTAAAATTGAGATGTTCTAGAAATTGGCGAAACATCTATATAACTCTCTGCCAAATAATTGATATTGCTACCAATCCACCAAAACTTCGGATCGCGATATTCTAGTCCAAATGAATACGCCTGCTGTGGAGTTCCCGGCTGTTTATAATTTTTTAAATAAGCGGGTCCAAAATCAAAAGTAGTTTTCGTTCCTTCTTTTGCTCTATTGGCATCGTTTACAATCATAACATTTGGATTGCTGCTATAGACGTAATTTCCAAATGCTGCCGATAAAGTTGTTTTTAATGTTGGCCAAATTTGATATTCAAAGCTTAATTCTGCTCCCGTATTTTTCTTATCCAAATTGGTTAAAGTCTGACTGACAAATGCATTTGTAGGATCATAACCCGCGCCATTATCGAAAATTCCTTCGGCATAGAAATAAGAAGTTTTCGAAGTATTTTTAATTGTGGTATAATATGCTGTTAACCGCAATTTGAATTTTGCTGAACGATATACATAATTAGCCTCAGCACTACTGATATTTTCGCTTTCAATTCCATCCACAACATTATTATTCAATCGTGAATTCGAAAAAGTATTTCGCAGTGAAGGCGCTCTTGTAAAATGTGCGGCATTAAAAAACAACAATTGTTTTCCTGAAATTTTATAAGTGAAACCGCCTTTAAAACCGAAATTCTCAAAATTCACTTTCTCACTTTTTCCCAATGAATTTGTCGGATACAACCCATTTTGATACAATCCTTCTCTTTGATAATCTGACATGGAATAGGATTGAGCCAAGAAGAATTCTGTTTTATTATAACTAAATTTAAACTGCGCAAAAACATCTAAAGTATTAGCCAATAAATTGTAATTGTATCCGTAAATATCTCCAACTCCAACTTGACGATTTGGATGCAACAAATCTGATTGCGAAAGATTTCCTTTGTAAAAAGTGTCGATATCTTCAAAATACGCTCCGCCAAGAAGGTCTAATAAATACTGAAAATTATGTGATTTTAATTTCTTAAAAGTAAATCCGCCATCAAAAGAAATATTAGGGGTTATCTGTGTATTCAGATTTGAATTTACCGCAAAAGTTCGATCATCTGTTCTGTCTTCATACAGCACATAATGGCTCTGCGCAGGCACATAGCCATTTTGTCCTATTTTTTGATTGGCAAAATACATTTCGTCCCAATTGATCTGCGAATTGGCTAAAAATGCTATTTTGTTTTTTTCTGCATTTTCATAGTCTGGAGTAAATTCACCCGAAAACTCTCCTTGATCTTTAGCATAAAGCGAACTAAAATAACTTGGCATTTTCCTATAATAAACAGGGTCGGGACTATCAGCATTTTGGTAATCGATATTGCTGTTTCCAACCTTTCCGAATTGATACATAATAGCAGAATTCAGATTGGTTTTATCATCAATTTTAAAATAATGATTCAGCATAAAGAGTGGCTCTTCTACATTTTTTGTTTTTGCATTTCTCTTTTCTCCGTTCTGAAATCCCCAATACGAATTGTATTTTTCGCCCATTAAATCGGTGACTTCACTAGTGTTCGCTGAGTTTTTTCCTCGTGAATTTGGCGTATAAAACCCTGTAAAATTGATTGAATTTCTCTTATTTAATTTCTTTTCAACACTAAGAAAAAAAGAATCCGCATCGAAATTTGTGCCTTCAAAATAACCTTCGTCAGCCCAGCGTTTTCCAGCTGAAACCACAAAAGCCCATCCAGAAGCATTCATTCCTGACGCATAAGTTCCGTTTGCTCGCCATAAATAAGTAGTATTGCTTCCTGAAAACGTGAGCGACGCTCCTTTTCTATACAAAGAAGCGCGTGTAAAAATCTGCTGTGTGCCTAAAACTCCTCCAAAAGTGTAATTGGAAGCTGCTGTTCCAACTGAAAATTCCTGATTTCTAAGTACATTGTTTAAACCTCCCCAATTGCTCCATTGCGGTCTTCCATCGTAGATTTTGTTCATTGCCATTCCGTTGAGCATCGTGATTGCATTTTCGCTGTCTAAACCACGCATACGAAATCTAGCTTGTCCCCAATTGAATGCTGCTGCCTGCATAAAAGCATCTCTTGACGATTGCAAAAGTCCAGATGTCATTTCAGACGAACTATTATCTTCTGAGAAATCGCTATCTGATAAAGTGATTAATGCAGCAGGAACCTCATCTGAATAAGCGTCCTCTAATTGCAATGTTCCAAGATTGATATTCTGTCCAGCGTTGGACTTCACTTTCAAAAGAAAATCTTTGTATCCCTGACTTCTAAGCAAAAGCAGTTGCTCTTTTTTGGGAAATATATGAAGTTCAAATTTTCCCGATTTTGAAGTAAGCTGCATCACAGCCGTATTTTGTATTGTCACCACTACATTTTCTAGCGGATTCTGCGTTCGGGCATCGATAACAATTCCTGTAACCGTTATTTCCTGCTGTGCAAAAGCAAAATTGAAGAACAAAAAAATAAAGAAGAATGCGTAATTTTTTACCATTAAAACCTATTATTAACTTTTAAATATTCTTAGGATTGATAATCCTTAATTCAAAAGATAAAATTGGTTTTTGGAAAAAGAGAATCTTAAACCTTTAACGTCTAAGTTAGAAATTCAAAAGTAAACAAATTATTTAATTATAAGTAAATTCTTTCAAGTTTATTTTGATTTATTGAAAGAATATTTAAATAATGGCAATTTTACAAAGGTGATTTATTATGCCTCTGTTCTAATTTTAGAAACCATAAAAGCGATCAGCACTCCAAAAATTCCGATAAAAGCAAAAGAAAACTGCAATCCGAAACTTTGTGCAATGTGCCCAATTACAGGCGGCCCCATTAAGAAACCAAGGAAACTTACGCTAGAAACAATCGTTAAAGCTTCGCCCGCTGGAACAGTCGGGTTTTTACCTGCAATACTATAAACTGTAGGAACAATTGTAGCAACACCTAAACCTACAAACATAAAAGCAATGGTACACGGAATGATATAAGGAAGAAAAACAGCCGTAAAAAGTCCAGCCGAAATCATAACACCGCTAATCTGCATGACACGCTCGCGACCAAATTTATTGATTAATCCGTCGCCTAAGAATCTTCCGCTCGCCATCATAATCATAAAAGATGTATAACCTAAAACCACCAATGGTCCAGGCGCTTTTACAATATCTTTAAAGTAAACTCCGCTCCAGTCAAACATAACACCTTCACTCGCCATACTGCAGAATCCGATAACGCCTAGCCAAAGCAAAGCCGTATCTGGTTTTACAAATAGTTTTTTGCCTTCTTCTTTGGGTTTCTTTTTTTCTTTGGCTCTAACCAAAAATTTAAAGTTAAAAGCTACCATCAATAAAACGATTCCAGCTACAATTATAAAATGATGCAGCGGACTCAATTTTAAAGCCAGCATTCCTAAACCTACCAAAGCACCTGTAAATCCTGCAAAACTCCACATTCCGTGAAACGAAGACATAATTGTTTTTTTAAATAAAACTTCGGTATAAACGCCTTGCGTATTTACAGCAATATTGGCAAGATTTCCGAACACACCAAACAAAAATAACCCTAATGACAATTGTAACGATGTTGTCGCCAAACCTAAATTAATAAGACACAAAACATACATTATCAAGGAGAAAATCAGAATGCGATGACTTCCAAATTTGGTAACCATTTTACCCGAAAAAGGCATAATAATCAATTGTCCTACCGGAAGCGCAAAAAGTATAGAACCCAAATCGCCTTCTGTTAAATGCAAAGCCGTTTTGATATCTGGAATTCTACTGGCCCATGTCGCAAAACTTAAACCCATTCCGAAATAAAACATTCCGACAGCAAAACGAATGCGATTTAAATAGGAAGCTTTGGCTTCTCTAAATACTTTCTTGATTTTTGCTTTGGTCTGAAAAAGCGATAATGGATTAATGTTTATCAGCATATTGAATTTTTATTGGAATGTTGTCAAAAATACTAAAAACGCTCGTCAAAGTGCATAAAGCCTAAGGTTATACACAATATACAACGTTATTGTTTATAAATTCAAAGGTTTTGATTTGAATTTAGCCTATTAAAATTACAATTTTTCGGGTTTAGTAGAATCATAATTTGTTTCATTTTTTTATATATACAAAAAAGGGGATTCTCAATTTTTGAGATATCCCCGTTCTATTTACATTTCGTTGTTCCGTAGGAACATTTCATCGGTAGAAAAAAAAATATCGTTGTCGATGTTTTTACGTTCCACAGGAACGTTTGATACATTCGGTTATTAAAAAATGGCATCAAAATCAAACGTTCCTACGGAACGTAAATGCCTCCGAATATTATTTTTTTCTACCAACGAGACATTCCTACGGAATGTATTATTGTATACCTATTCCCTTTTGCTGGGCATCGCTACCGATCAGGCATTCCTACGGAATGATTATGATATGCCTATTACCTTTTGTTGTGCATTACTCGCAATTGCAGCTTCTATAACCTGCATTACTTTAACGCCTTCATCTGCGGTAACGGGTTCTTTTTTATCGTTTGCAATCGAATCATAAACCCCATCAAAGAAACTGAAATAATTGCCTTGAAGCGTCGGGATTTTTTCTCGCACAATTTTACCGTCAATTTCGGTGTGCAAAAGTCCCTGCAAACTTTCGTCTTCAGTTCCCCAAGATTCTAAGTTTGGCTTTTTTCCAACTTTCAAATCGTCTTCCTGCATATCTCCACGAGGTTTTAAAAATGAACCTTTTTTTCCGTGAAGTGTGTAGGCTGGATTGGCTTCTCTCACAAAAAAACCTGCTTTTAAACGGACTCTAAAATTAGAATAAAACAAAGTCAAATCGATCCAATCGTCTACAACAGAATTTTCTCTCGTTACGCGAATGTCTCCAAAAACAGCTTTCGGACAACCGAACAAACTTATAGCCTGATCAATAATATGCGGACCTAAATCTTTTAAAACACCAGCTCCGTCATTGGCAGTTTCTTTATGTGCTTTTGGGCTTAACAATGGATTATAACGGTCAAAATGAAATTCGGCTTCAACTAAATCTCCTAAAACGCCGCCGTCGATTACTTTTTTTACGGTCTTAAAATCGCTGTCCCATCTTCTATTCTGGAAAACAGCCAATTTTAAACCTTTTTCTTTTGCAATTTTTGCCAATTCTTTTGCTTCTGCAGCCGTTGTTGTAAAAGCTTTTTCTACAACAGCATGTTTTCCTGCCAAAAGCACTTTTTTGGCATATTCGTAATGCGTTCCAACTGGCGTATTTACAATTACCAAATCGACATCATCGCTTAATAATTCGTCTAGCGAAGCGTAGCTTTTTACGTATGGATAATCTCCCTGAATTAATTTTTTACTTCTTTCCCAAGAACCTAATAATTCAAATCCTTCGTGAATATCTAAAAACGGAGCATGGAAAACTTTCCCCGACATTCCGTATGATAATAGTGCTGTTTTTATCTTCTGCATTGGTATAGTTTTTTTGTTTGCCACGAATTGCACGAATTAACACAAATCGCGGTACGCATAAAATTTTTAATTCGTGGAAATTCGTGCAATTCGTGGCTAATAAAAATATTTAAAGTTTAGCTCTTTCGTATTGTTTTGGCCATTGAATATCGTCGTTTAATGTTGCGGCAAAATCTAAAGGCAAGTTCGGATTTCTTAAAGATTCTCTGGCGAATAAAATCAAATCGGCTTGGTTTTTATTTAAGATTTCTTCGGCTTGTTTGGCTTCTGTAATTAATCCGACTGCTCCTGTTGCAATTCCTGCTTCTGCTTTCATTTTTTCTGCAAAAGGGACTTGATAGCCTGGCCCTAATGTTATTTTCTGATGCGAAACCAATCCGCCTGATGAAACATCGATTAAATCTACTCCTTTTTCTTTTAATATCTTAGAAAGCTGTACAGATTCTTCTGGATTCCAACCGTTTTCTGCCCAATCTGTTGCCGAAATTCTAACAAACAATGGCAAATCTGAAGGCCATTCTGATTGGACTGCTTCTACAATTTCTAATGCAAAACGGATTCTATTTTCGAAACTTCCTCCATATTCGTCTGTTCTCACGTTTGTAAGAGGAGATAAAAATTGATGCAGTAAATAACCATGAGCCGCATGAATTTCTACAACCTCATATCCTGCTTCAACCACTCTTTTTGTCGCGGTTTTAAAATCGGAGATTACTTTCTGAATTCCGTTTTTATCTAAAGCTTCTGGAAGAAACGGTTCGTTTTCATGATACGGAATCGCGCTTGGCGCAACAGTCTGCCATCCGCCTTGAGCGAAATCTAATTTTTTGTTTCCCAACCACGGAGCCGAAACACTTGCTTTTCTTCCTGCGTGCGCTAACTGGATTCCGGGAATCGAATTCTGCGAAACTATAAAGGAGTTGATTTGTTTTAGTTTTTCGATATGTTCATCCTTCCAAATTCCTAGATCGGCAGGAGAAATTCTGGCTTCAGGAGAAACCGCTGTGGCTTCTTGAATAATAAGTCCGGCACCTCCGCTGGCACGGCTTCCTAAATGAACCAAATGCCAATCGTTTGCAAAGCCGTCAATTGCAGAGTACTGGCACATTGGCGAAATCGCAATTCTATTTTTTAAGGTGATATTTTTTATGGTAAAGGGAGAAAATAATTTCGTTGCCATATACTTGTAACTTTTAATGATTTTATACTACCAATTGAGTAAGGCAGTGTTCGAAAAGTAAAGTTACGGCATCTTGTTAAAACGAGAAATCGAAATGTTTATTAATTAACAAACATTTAAAATCTTAAACACTATCTTGCATACTTATATTAAAATAGAAAACGCTACTTTTGTGCGTTAAATACGAATTAAAAACAACAAATGGATATAGTTATCAAACTGTCTCAATTTCTATTGAGTTTATCTTTACTTATTATTCTTCATGAATTAGGGCATTTTATCCCTGCTAAATTGTTTAAAACTAGAGTCGAAAAATTTTATTTGTTTTTTGATGTTAAATATTCACTTTTCAAAAAGAAAATCGGAGAAACAGAATACGGTATCGGATGGCTGCCACTGGGTGGTTATGTGAAAATTTCTGGAATGATTGACGAAAGTATGGACAAAGAGCAAATGGCTCTGCCTCCTCAGCCTTGGGAATTTCGTACTAAACCAGCTTGGCAGCGTTTAATTATCATGCTTGGCGGTGTTACTGTAAACTTTATCTTGGCTTTTATTATCTATATCGGAATGGCGTTTGCTTACGGAGATACTTATATTGCAAATGCTGACTTAAAAGATGGTGTTACAATTGAAAATCCTGCTATGCTTAAAGCTGGTTTTAAAACGGGCGATAAAATTATTTCTATTGATGGAAAAGCTGTTGAGAATTTTGACAGCGACATGAATATGAATGTGATTATGGCTAAACATATCTTGATCGAAAGAGACGGAAAACAGCAAACTATTACAATGCCAACAGATTTTGTGGATCAGCTTTCTAAAACTGAAAAAGGAATGCTTATCGACATCCGTAGACCTTTTGCAATTGGAAAAGTTGGAGAAGAATCGCCAAACCAAAATTTAAAAGCAAAAGACTTGATTCTTTCTCTTAACGGACAAAAAGTTAAATATTTTGATGAAGCAAAGGCTGTTTTATTAGCTAATAAAGGAAAATCAATTTCTGCAGTTGTTTTACGTGATTTAAAAGAAATACCTCTTACTGTGAAAGTTTCTCCAGAAGGAACTTTAGGTGTTTTTGCTGGTGGTTTGGATATGAAATCATTGGAGAAATTAGGATACTATAAAATAAGCACTAAAGAATATGGTTTCTTCGAATCTATTCCAGTTGGTCTTCAAAAAGGAAAAGATCAATTAGTAGGTTACGGAAAACAATTGAAAATGATTTTTAATCCAGAAACTAAAGCTTACAAACAAGTGGGTGGTTTTGCGGCTATTTACAACATTTTCCCTAGTTCTTGGAGCTGGGAAGTTTTCTGGTCAATCACGGCTTTATTGTCAATTATGCTTGGAGTTATGAATTTATTGCCAATTCCGGCTCTTGATGGTGGACATGTGATGTTTTTATTATATGAAATTGTAAGCGGCAAAAAACCGAGCGATAAATTCCTAGAGAATGCGCAAATGGTTGGTTTTGTTTTACTTATTTCACTGCTACTATTTGCTAATGGTAACGACATTTACAAAGCCATTGTAGGCAAGTAAAAAAAAGTCAAAAAAAGAGTAAAAATGTTTTTGAGAAACTAAAAATAGTTTTATATTTGCACTCGCTAAAAAGAGCAACACTTTCCTCCTTAGCTCAGTTGGTTAGAGCATCTGACTGTTAATCAGAGGGTCCTTGGTTCGAGCCCAAGAGGGGGAGCAACTTTTTTTAGCAAGCATATTAACCTTTTAAGGTGATTCCTCCTTAGCTCAGTTGGTTAGAGCATCTGACTGTTAATCAGAGGGTCCTTGGTTCGAGCCCAAGAGGGGGAGCTTAAAAAAAGACGATCAAATTTGATCGTCTTTTTTTTTGTTCAAATTCCAAAGTTTTAAAATTCCAAATTCCAATATTTAGAGTTGCTTATTTAACCGCAAAGTGCGCAAGGTCTTTACGCAAAGTGCGCTAAGATTTACGCAGAGGTCGCTAAGAGTTTTTTTTTCGAGACTTAATAGGAATCTATAAAAGAGATCGCAAAGGGTGCCAATCTTTGTCGATATGCGAGTGTGATCCTTCGTTCCTCAGGATGACAAACTGCAGGTAAAATAAAAAAAGCTCGCAGAGCTTTATCTTCATAAAGCTTTGCGAACTTAATCTTTAGATTTATCTCAAAATAACCTTAGCGAACTTTGCGTAAAATCTTAGCGTTTTCTGCGGTTAAAAAACTTTGCGAACTTTGCGGTTAAAAAAACACAAAGAAAACCCTATTTCATACTCAAAGTTTCGCTCTTAAACCTTTTCATCAAAGTATTTGCTTTTTCATCTTCATTTATTGCTTTTAAGGACTGGGCGTATCTGTAATAATATATAACATCCAAATCTTTGGCTTGGTCAAATAATTGGGTGTAATAGCCCGCTGCTGCGGTTAGATTGCCTTCAAAATAAAAACGGTCGGCTACTTTTTTTAGCATATCGATAGATTTGTAACCTTTATCAATAACTCTTTCGTAAGTATCCACCATATTTACGGTTACATATTTTGTATTTGTAGCGGCTGGAGGTGTAACTTCTACCTTAACAGGCGTTACCGAAGCATTCGCACTTGCAACAAGCGTTTTTGTCTCTATTGTATTTGGAGCAACTTTAGGTTTTCTTTTTACGTAATTCGGAATTACGGTTCTAGTATTGTTAGGACCAAGATCGTAAGTATCGACCATGTCCAATTTTGAAACTTGGTAAGTAATAATTCTACCTCCAAAAAGTTTATTTATTCTTTCCTCAACATAATACGATTGTATAACCATATCATCTGTAGGGAGACTGTCCGTCAATAATGTCGTTTTTCCTGGTGCCGAAGAAGCAGAGGCACTGTTTGTGCTCTGAGCAAAACAGCCGAGAGAAAATACGAACGCAAGTGTACATAAAACTGCTTCATACTTTTTCATGATTTTTGAATAAAATTAATGCTCCTATTAAAAAACTCACATTAAAGATACTGATTTTCTTTTAGTTAGCTTTTATTCTGACCATGAATTACTTAGAAAGCCGATAAAGTACTTCTTTTTACGCCTTTATCATTTTAACGCAGGCTTTTTGCACTTCTTCGTCTGAAAATGGTTCTAATGCTTTTGCCAACATTTTACTGGTTCTAATGCAGCTTAGCATTTTAATTCGTAAGGAGCGGCTGTCTCCTGATTCTGTTTCTAGAAGATGCTCAAAAATCTCGGTTAAGTATTCTGGATGATTTTTATATTCTCCGTCGAAACCAATATCTGATACCAATCTCGCTATCGATTCTATTATTTGGTTCTCATTGGCATTGCTTTCGTTTTCTGTTTTCATGGCATTTATTTTATGATTTTGGTTACGAATAATTATTGTACGAAAAATTGTATTTTTACATCAGCGAAATAAATAATCTAAAACATCCAAACAAAACATTAGATTTGGTAATTCACCACAAAAGATAGTCTTTTACCAATATCTTAATTTTTAAGGATTTTTAATATCTTTGAAGTATGAGCACAGCCACAAAACCAAAACATATCGGAAGAAACATAAGCCGCATTCGTGAGCTTAGAGGAATGAAACAAGAAGCACTTGCCATTGCTATTGGCATGAGCCAACAGACGATTTCTAATATTGAAGGAAGCGAAACCGTTGACGATGAAAAACTAAACGTCATTGCAACAGCTTTAGGAGTTTCTGTTGATTCAATAAAAAGCTTCTCAGATGAAGGCGTCGTTAATTATTTCAATAATGTATATGACAACGATATCACTGATAGCATTTTTAATGCAAATGCAATAGAATGCACTTTCAACCCAATTGATAAAATTGTGGAACTTTATGAGCGTTTGGTTCAGGCTGAAAAGGATAAAGTAGAGTATTTGGAGAGGTTGATGAAAGGGAAATAATCTAAAAAAACAGTTCGAAATTTACATTATATAAATCTTTCATTTGTTTTTTGTAAATTTGCATTATTATGAAAGATATTTCTAACACATCCGAAAGAGTGCAATTTGCTTTAAAGCAAATGAGTAAAGTTATGCCTTCTGTAAAGAAGCAAGTGGCTGTTTATGAAAGAAATATAGCTTTAGGAAAAAATCAAAAAAATCCTCCAGTAGCTCCTCAATTCAAGAATGTCTAAACCTATTTTAACAGTTATTGCTGGATGCAATGGCTCTGGAAAATCTACTTTTTCTAAAGTGCTTTCTCCTGAAAAGTTTACTCCTTTTGATTACGATTTCTATTTTTTAAAATTTTATAACTCTTTATTTGATTCAGATGTAAGAGAAGAAATGGCTCACAGCTTAGCATTTAATGAATTGGAAAATCAAATTAAAACCGCTATTGCCAATAAATCTAGTTTTTGTTATGAAACTAATTTCAATTCAACTCCTCTTCACTGGCCTGATATTTTTAAAAATAATGGATATGACTTACAACTTATTTTTCTATGCCTAAATTCAATTCAAGAGGCAAAGAAAAGAGTTGCTATTCGTGTAGAGAATGGGGGACATTTTGTTCCTGAAAATGAAATTGAAAGGCGTTATCAAGATGGATATGCTAATCTCAATAAATTCTTCGATCATTTTGATTATGTTGACCTATATGATTCTTCTGCATATAAGGAACAACCTTCTTATGTATTATCCATTGAATCAGGTAAAATTCAATCAATAAATTATGTGCCAGATTATTTAAAAGATTTGATACCTAATGTAATTCCATAGAATTCGATGGAATTAAAATATAATCTAACTAAAGAAGCGCCACAATCCAAAGATTACGGCGCTTTTCTATTTTCTTAAAACTCTCAGGATAATTAAACCCCTAATTTCTTAGCAATTTCAGCAGGAATTCCTCCTTTGTTTACTAGTAAAGCAGTAGTTTTATATTTTACGAAGTTCTTAGTTACAAACAAGAAACCTTTGTAGTCGTTTGTTTCTCCCCAAGAATTTTTTACGATATAGTATTCTTTTCCAGTTTGATCTTTTGCAAGACCAATAATGTGCATTCCGTGGTCGTCTGTTGTTGTGTAGTTATCAAACGCTGCCTGACGCATTTCTGGAGTAATTTCTGGTTCAGCTTTTGGTCCGTTAAACATGTCTGCTTTTTCCTCAGCCGTCATATCGTCGAATTTTTTAGATGCTACGTAAGCTACACCGTTTTTCCAGCTAAAGCTTTTTTCGCTAACATCTGTTGCCCAAGCTACAGTATATCCTTTTTTAAGCGCATTGTCGATAACGTCTGTCATATCGTTCAATTTTACGTTGTAAACTTGATCCAATGACCAGTTGTCTGGCACCATCATAGTTGTTTTTTGGTAGTAAGGCGCATTTGTAAAAGAAGACATTTCTACGTAATCATCTGGGTTAATTCCTACTACTTCTTTAGCAAAAGATTGTGGCGTATAGTTTTTTCCTTTGTATGTAAAGTTTTCTGGCACTTTTCCTAAGTAAGAATCAATAACAGCAGAATATGCTTTTTGCCAGTTTGGAGTCAATTCTCCGTTCGGGTTTTTCACCACTGCTGCCAAAACACCTTCGATAAGAGCGCTCATTTCGGCAAATTTGTTTTTGTCTGTTCCGTAGTTTAATCCTGTGTAAACTTCTCTAGGCACAGTTCCGTATTTTTTGTACATATTAATTACATCGTGAAGAGCTCCTCCATCTCCAAGCGTAATTGCTCCGTGCATACGAACATAGTTAATTCCTTTTTCTACATACACATTTCTTGCAGAATAAATTTGAGAAAGCTCAACAGGCTGTTTTCCTAAACGAATCATTTCTGACTCTAAGAATGAGTTTGTTGAGTAGCTCCAGCAAGTTCCAGATGATCCTTGAGATTTTACCGATGTTGTTCCTAGGTTAATTACTTCTGTAAATTTGAAGTTCTCTTTACTTTTGTCGCTTGCATTTAGTTTAAGTGAATTTACTAAAATGTCTTGCGCAAAACAGCCTGCAGTTCCAGCCAAAAATATTGAAGCGGCAAACACTGATTTGAATGAAAATGTATTCATAAGTTATGTTTAAGATTTACTAAAATTAGTCTCAAATGTTTCCAATTTGTTACAAAACAATTAAATATTATACAATTTGTGTAATGTTTAGTTGTTAATATTTTCTTAATGGGTCTGATTATTAAGATATTTAACACAAAAAACCTCGATACAGACGCATCGAGGTTTTTTATTTTACAAACAACTTCTTACAAGTTTTTTCTGTTTTTGTACTTATCGCATCCAGTTGCTTCCAAAAACGATATAGTAAGCCCATTCTTCTGGGCCTTTGGCAACGTCTACTCCCATACGGAGTTTAAATTTTCTGGCTATGAGATATCTAAAGCCTGTTCCGTAGCTATAAACTACAGGTTTGGCAAAAGCCTGATCCCAATCGTTAAAAGCGCTTGCAAGACCTCCGTAGCCCATAAGACTCCATCTTCGATACAAATCCCATCGAAATTCTAACTCGCTCACAATACTGGTGTTTCCCATATATCTGGCTGCGGGAATTCCTCGCATATTAATTCCTGGTTTTAAATAAAAAGGCGGACTTCCCAACGCCTGCTCCCCTTCAATCCTTAGTCCGCCAATTAGAGTTTTCGCCAAAGGATAATATCCAATTGCCGATAAATTGATACGCCATGCCTGATAATCGCTCCCCAATGCTTTATCAGACCAGAAAAAATCGGTTTGGATTCTTATTCCTTTATCTGGCGTAAATATGTTGTCACGTCCGTCAAACTGAAGCGCGGCTCCAAGCTGACTTATCGTGCTTTTAATATCTTTTGGATCTACAAATGGCGGCGGAAGATCTAAATCGGGCAGGTTTATTTTGGAATTTAAAAATAAGTACTGCGGTCCTGCGCTCCATTTTGCATTATTAAATTGTTTGAGCCATTGCGTATAAAAAATGGTCGATTTAAAATTGAGCTTAAATTCTTCGTCATTATGATTCGGCAAATTATTGGCATAAAATGATAAATTCATGTCGCCATAAGCCGCAAAAGCACGATATAATATTTTTGGTTTTACCAATGTTGCCGAACGGAAAGCTCCTGCAAGCCAGCTTTTATTGGCTGTATACATTCCGATTCCTCCCGTAATGTCCGGGTTTATAAATCGTTTTTTACCGTTTTCATCCACAACCGGAGGGCGCTTTTTTAAGAAAATCGGTGCGACGGCTCCTCCAAATCCTCCAACGGCGGGTTCTGTAATAATGGTGGGCACAACTATAAATCCGTTGGCGTAAATAAGAAAATCACTTAAATCGAAAGCTCCGTCTAAAGAATCTTTCATAACGGTATGATGTTTC
This sequence comes from Flavobacterium anhuiense, assembly GCF_004151235.1. GTDB lineage: Bacteria > Bacteroidota > Bacteroidia > Flavobacteriales > Flavobacteriaceae > Flavobacterium > Flavobacterium anhuiense_A. The sequence continues at coordinate 175,565 of NZ_JUIV01000002.1, read as the reverse complement.
TGTGCATTTAAAGCATTACAAAACAAAAAAATCAAAAGCGAGAATAAGACGTTTCTTCTTGAAGATTTTCGGTTTTTCATAAGAATCGGAATTTTTAGTGCGGTTAAAAATTTATCTTATTCTAAGTCTATTTTTTCTTGAAACTGAAAACGTGCGCTAGCGTAATGAAAAAAGTATTTCCTTGAAATCTGTTTACGGCACCCAATTCTGAAACCCATCTAAAACCCGCCTGCGTCATACAGCCTAAATGAAGGTAATTAACCTCGGCGCCAAGCGCACTAACATGATCTTTGTCTGGTTCTAGCAGAAAGGTTCCAACTGGAATTTTATCATCGGATACTTTAAATTGGAAATAATAAATTAATCCAGCGTTTAGTATTCCTTTTGGCGCTGTTTTTTCTGCATTCATACAATAGAATGTTTTTCCGAGTCCGCCTTCCAAGCTTAAAATATCTCCCGTTTTTATGTCTGTGTCTTTCTTTTTACCGTTGATTTCGTAAGCAGCCAATGCTGAGAAATGGAATGTTTTTTTGTCATTAAAGAATAAGGTTGTTCCTGCCGAAAACTCATTCATAAACATTCCCAGTCCGCTGTTGTTGCTTCCGCCATATTCATATGTTCCTGTTGGCAGATACATTTGATAGCTAAAAACAAAATCGGCTCTCTTGTTATGCCAGCCTAACTGAACGGGTTGCACCAGCATATCTGTAAACGCAAAATTGCTCTTAGAATCGATAAAACTTCCTTGAATTGTATTGGATGCAAATGCCACTAAAACTGTAGCGCCATAATTGGCTCCCAGAATTTTAAAATCGCTTACATAATTGGCTCCAATTCCAGTTAAAAACATATTTAAATCAGGATTTCCAGTTTTATCGCCATCACCATCTCGCAGACAATTTGCCGTGTAGATATAACCAGGCACATACAAACTCAACGTTTTTTCTGGTGCCTGTGTACCCGACTGCAGTCCCGAAGACCCAAGAATATGCCCACCTTTTAATTGCGCATTACCATAAAGTGAAATTAAAAACAGAAACACTGCATAAGCCAATTTCATTATTTTATCCGAATGATTAATCTTTAATTTCATGGCAAATTATTTTGAATTAATACTGCGACAATAGCCTCTCATAATCACTTGATACAAAAGAATCTTTATTTAAAATAATACGATCCGGTGCGATCAGGATTTATTCGGATGGTTTTAAAATATTCTGAAGGAGATTTTCCAGTGTGTTTTATAAAGGCTCTAAAACATGTCGTTCGAGATTTAAAGCCAGAACCCCAAGCCATGCCTTCTAAAGACAAATCTTTCCATTCTGGATCGTTTATTTTGTCTTTAAAATATTCTATTCTTTTAAGATTAACATAATCCTGAAAATGAAGACCAAATTCAGAATTAATTAAATTGGACAAGTGATGCACAGATATTCCTGTTTCGTCTGCCAAATCTCTGATTACAAAATCTTTTTTTAAGAATAGATTTTTAGTAACTAAAACATGTTCTAGTTTTAAAAGGTATTCTTCTCTTTTTTCTATCGTCAATTCGTTTGTTATTGGAAGTGTATTTTTGGTTTCTTTTGTTTTTACCGCCATTGTATTGTCTACAACAAAATCGAATGTTTCTTCTTCGTCATGAAAAATTTGCGGTCTGAAATACAGCCAACCGACTGTAAAAAACAAGACAGAAGAAATTAAGAAATAGCAAGACAAATCTATAGCACCCACTTTTCTTGATAAAAAATGATGAACAAAAAGTGCCGAGAAAAGAAACAAAATCATAAGGTTATAAACCCTGATCCAATTTATTACTTTGGTTCTATGAAATTGGTTTCCTTTAAATTTTTTCAGATCATAGTTTAAAATCAACATGGTTTGAAAAAAGACATAGAAAAGCCAAATCGTCAAAGTCAAAATAGAAAATGGGTTTTTGATTTTAGCCGCTATAAAATCGACAATTTTTAGGTTAGTAAAACTTCCAACATATACAAAAAGCGTTAAAGCAAAGTATATAGCGAAAGGGATAAAATGCATCCAATCGTATTTTCTGAAACTTTTATTTGATGATAAAATGTTTCGAACATATAAGAATGAGCATGGCGCTGCCAGAAAAATAAATGATTTCGTAATAATAAATAAATCTGGAAATTCTTTAAAGATATTGGCCGACAGATAAAAATTGTAGATACTTACTACCGCCAAACTCAGTAGAAACATTCCCAAAAAGAAACTTTTGGAATAATTTTTTTTGGAAAATAAGACCATAATAGCAGTAGCAAGACCAGCAATTATGGCTATAAAGAAGAAAAGGGAGAGTAATATATCGATCATTTTTTTTAAGCTTAATGGTGGGAGATGTTTTTCTTAATATCTTAAAAATAGAATACGATGGGGGCGTATGCAGAAGGGTAAATAATTGTACTCGCCATTTGGGCAAGTACAATTATTTATTGCAATTATTTTTTAACTGCTGCTCCCGGAGGGAATCCAGCTAATATTTTTTTGATTGCATCATTGATGAATTGTTCAGGATTGTCTGGTTTGCTGTCAATTTCAGCATTTCCGATTCCTTGCCAAACTAGTTTGTCGGTTTTTGTAGATACGATATCTATTACCAGTGAGCCGTCAACATAATCGTAAGTATTGAATGTTGTGCTACCGCCACCCATCATGGCACCGCCGCCCCAATATCCGTATGGACGGTACATTCCGCCATAGCCATAAAAATTAGTATCGGCTGTCACTTGAGTTTTGTTTTTTAATATCGAAACCGCATTTACTTTTAAATCTGGATTACTAGATTCTGTAAAACCTTTTGCGAGCATTTCGTTTCGGATTGCTTTTGCAACACGATCAACATTTAACTGATTTACTTGGCCTTGCTGTGCTTTTAAGTCATAAACAGCAAAAGTTTTGTATTCGCTGAAGTTCGCAGCATGATCATAATCAGTTGTAACTTTTACAGTTGGAGAGCAGCTGTAAAACAAACCCAAAAATAAGATTGGGATTATACGAAGACTTGTTCTTTTAATATTCATGTTGTGGTATTTATTTAAATTAATAATTAAATCAGTTTAACTCGAATGTATTAAAATCATAAAAATCTTGAACGAAGGGGCAGAAACATCTAAATAATTTACCTATACAACACAAGTCATTACTAAACAATTACTTAGATCACTCTCAAAGATAAATCATTTTATTTAATTAACAGTATTAAATAAATAAAATCTTACTTTGTGTTCATTTGGCTTATTTCTGCTTAAGATTTTTAGTTTTTTTAATCTATTTACCTTGTACAGCTACATCTTAAATTTCGGCAGCTATTGGCAGTTTACCGTGTTTTATTGCTTCCAGCATTTTATTGTAATCCGATTCATTTTGATCTGCGTACAAAACCGAAAACTCAGAAATGGCATCGGCAAATTCGTCTGTATCTCCAATATAGCCCGAAATCATAGACGGATCTCCTGAGCGTGCATGAGCTCTTGCAAGCGCCCATCCGCAGGCTTTGGCATAATCTGCCATATTTTTGGGTTTCATAACTTCTAAAACCGGTTTTATTTTGGCATCTCTAAGCTGTCTGATATAGAAGAATCTATCTTTACTATCGTTTGTCCAGCCCAGAAACATATCAGATGCAGACTGCATTAGTTTTTGCCCCATTACAATACGTTCGCCTTGATGGCTATATTTACCTTTAATTTTTACATGTTCTTCGAGAACGCTTTTTCTGGCTTCTTTAAACTGTAAAAAAATAGGCTCGCCCGTAGCAGACATTAGCAAACTAATTCCGCAAAGAGTTCCAACACTTCCTACGCCCACCACTTTTATAACAATATCATGAAGTTTATATCTGCTCAACAAAATCTGCTTTTCTTCTGAGAGAGATTCTATATATCTTTTATGAATGATTTCACCTTCTTTGGCAACCAGTTTTTCAAGATCTCCGCTTGGATGAAAAATCAAAGGCGGTTCGTCTTTTATACGTGCTCTGGCTCCATCAAAATAAGTCATCTTTGCAAACTCCTTTTCGTGAGCGGTATATTCAGATGCTTTTTTAATTCTTTTTTGGTCAAACTCTTTGAGTTCTTTATCATGGCCTAATTCAATCAGTTCTGCTAAATCAATATCGGCATACCAAATTTGAAGCGCAGATAATTTACTGTAATCCAACATATGCCGTTTGTAACTATCGGCAACATGCCAAGCAAATTCTTTACAATTTTTATTGGAAAATTTTCGCCATCTTCCTGCAATAACAAAACTGGCTGCCAGTCGCTTTACGTCCCATTCCCAAGGTCCTGGAAACGTTTCGTCAAAATCATTGATATCAAAAACCAATTTACGTTCGGGAGTTGCAAATCCGCCAAAATTCATTAAATGGCAATCACCGCAAAGCTGTAAATTTATTCCCGATACAGAAGTATGAGCCAAATCAGTAGCCATAATCGCAGCTGCTCCTCTGTAAAATGCAAAAGGCGATTCCATCATTCTGCTATACCGAATTGGTACCAGACTTTCAACTCTTCCCACACTGGTCTGAATTAAAATGTCTACAGGATTTTTTCTATTCTTAAAAGAATTCCATTCCTGATGCTTTTCTAAAGGGACTTTTTTTCTAATTGAAGCTCCTTTTTCATAGCGTTCAGTTTTTGATGCAATTGGATCAAAAGGTTTTTCAGCCATTTGTTAGAATTTAAAATGATTTTTTCTAAAACTCTTATGCAGAATTACTGCGGAAATATAAATGCTACCACCGCTCGTAATCCCCAATCTGGTCTTATGTTTGAATGGCCTACAACCGGAATTAAAGGCATAACAGCAAATTGCATGGTCTGACCTCCTAATTTTGTAATTGCGCCAACGTTCGGGCTAACTGTAATAAGGGTTGTATTGCCCTGCCAGTTTTGAGTAATTTCTGAAGTAATTCCTAAACTCGCTCCGCTTTTGTAACTATGTGTTAGGAATATCTGAGTGTAGAACTGATTGAAATCTGCTCTATCTGCATTTCCTGCAACAGACCAGATTTGATTGGCTAAAAAACCAATAGAAAGTCCTTTTCCTTGATGCATTACCAAAACACTGGGTCCAATTCCGAATTTTTCTGTTCCTAAAAGTTTTTCTGTTGCCGTTGGCACTAAAAAAGCAGGACCGACACCTAAGATTAATCCTTTTGTTTTAGGAGCGAAAAACGCTGTCACGGTTGCATCGCTTAAACCAAACTCATGAGTATTTTCTCCCGTAACATCCTGCTGATCTACAACTGGAAGAATATAACGTGTAATCAAGTTTAGATTTTCACTTAACTTGAACGGAACAACAGGCTGTATATTGATCTGATATTTTGATCCATTATAAGCGCCAATTCCATAAGTAAGATTGTTTTGCAACGGAACGCTAATTAAACTTGCCACAGGATTTGCCATTTTATCGGCTAGTTCCTGTGCGCTGTTTCCCGGTTTTGCAGGTTCTTCTTGAGCTGAAATTGTAAAAGTGACAAATAGCAGTAATATTGCTAGAAAAGAATTTTTCATACGGCTCAAATTTTATTAATTAGAAAAACTTCAACTATTTGATCTGCAAACAATTCTTTTTCTCTACTCTGCAAAAACTTTTTTCCAGTCTTTCTGCATATCAACAACATGCCATTTATTTTTTGCAGCTGCATTTAATGAAGCATTATCCTTTTCCTGATATTTATACTCTCTTATTGAATCATTGTGATTTACAAGCAATTGAAAAGATGGATATTTATTTCCCTGCGAATAAGTTAGCATTGCAATATCTCCTGCTCCGCCTTCGTTACCGCAGGCAAAAACAGGTCTTTGCCCAATGTGCAATTGAATGCCGACAGGTTTTCCTTCTTTATCATTAAAATGATCTAAAGCCGCTTCTCGTTGAACCGCATTTTTAGTGGCATCATATTTATATTTAAAAGAAGTTCCTACAACTTGATCTTTTGGAATTCCGTAAAAATCTTGAGAAATTGCTCTTACCACTTCTATTGTTCCGCCAGTAACGATGTACGTTTTAAATCCGTTCGCGCGTAAATAGTTTAACAATTCCAATTGCGGCTGATAGCGTATTTGCTTCACAGGAACATTTTTACCAGGATATTTTGCGCCTTTAAAGAAATCATTAACTGAAGCTTCAAATTCATCTTCTGTCATTCCGGTATGAGTTGCTGCCACCAATTCTATAAGCGCTTTATCTCCTCCTTTTTCAAAGAAAGTTTTGTCTTTTTCTATTACTGCTTTAAAAGGCTGTTTTTGGGCTAATTCTGGCTTAGCTTCTACCATTTTCTGTACTCTATAAAAAGCGAAAAGTTCCTGTACATAAGGTTTTTCAGCCCATAAAGTTCCGTCATTATCAAAAGTCGCAATTCTATATTCTTCTGGAATAAAATCTGGACTTCCTTCTTTTGTTACTTTTTCTACATAAGCAATTATATCGCTTTTTAAAGCTCCGTCGTTCCAACTTGGCAATGGATCACCATTTGTTGCAGTAGTTGCTGTACTGTCTTTTGATTTAACATCTGTATTTTCTTCTGATTTTTTACACGAAATAAATAAAACAAGAAGCATCGGAATTAATACTATTTTTTTATGCATAACAAATACTATTAAGTGAAAAGAAACAGGACGTAAAAAGTCCTGTTTCTTGTAATTATCTATGATTTATTTTTTCTTTTTTGAAGGTGCCTCTTCTTCTTTTACCTTAGGAAGAACATTTTTCTCAATATATTGTTGTGCTTTAATATCTTTCATCGCTTCTTCCATAATAGTGTAAGCAGAGAAACTCGGCGGTATTGATCTTGGAGGATATTCTTTGAAAGTTTCGGCAAATACGCCCACATCATATATTGCACCATATACCATCTGAACGTGGTTCATAACCCAATCCCAATAGGTATTTGAAGTAAAATCGGCTCTTTCAAAAGGATCTTGGTATAGATTAAATATTTTTTGCAAACGAAGTTTCGTAAATGGCTCTGCCCAAACTCCAAGTGTACCAGCCAGACGCTGTTCTGCAAAAACATATTTATAATCACCTTCTCTTAAACCAACCAAAAGACCATCATCATCTGTATAGAAGAATTTATCTCTAGCACTTTTTTCTGTTTTTCCTAGTAAAAAGCTACTTTGGTCATAACCGTCTAAATGAACTTTATATGTTTTTCCGTTAGCATTATAGCCTTTTAAAAGTTTATTAACGATATCTGGTTCTCCTGCAATAGAAGCCAAAGTTGGAATCCAGTCATTGTGGCTCATTAATTCATTAGTAACAGCTCCTGGTTTAATATGCCCTGGCCAACGAACAATACAAGGTACACGGAAAGCTCCCTCCCAGTTAGTATTTTTTTCTGAACGGAATGGAGTCATTGCTCCATCTGGCCATGTATTCATATGAGGCCCATTATCTGTAGAATAGATTACAATTGTATTATCAGCAATTCCTAAATCGTCTAATGCTTTTAAGATGCTTCCAATAGTTTCGTCGTGTTCAATCATACCGTCAATATATTCGCTATCTCCGTGAGTATATCTTCCTCTATGTTCTTTTCTAACGTGCGTGCGAAGGTGCATACGAGTAGCATTGAACCAGCAGAAAAATGGTTTGCCTGCAGCATTTTGTCTCTTGATATAATCAATAGCAGCTGCAGAAGTTTCATCGTCGATAGTTTCCATTCTTTTTTTAGTAAGTGCTCCAGTATCTTCGATTTTTTGTTTTCCTACTCTTCCAAAACGAGGATCAGTTGTCCCATCATCGACATTTGTAGCAGTACATTTTAATACCCCTCTTGGTCCAAATTTTTTCAAATATGCAGGATCTTTAGGATAATCTGGCAATTCTGGTTCTTCTTCTGCATTTAAGTGATACAGATTTCCGAAAAACTCATCAAATCCATTCACCGTTGGCAAGTTTTCATTACGATCTCCAACGTGATTTTTACCAAATTGTCCTGTAGCATAGCCAAGGCTTTTCATAATTCCTCCAATTGAAGGATCTAACTGACTCATTCCCATTGGTGCCCCAGGATACCCCACTTTTGTAAGACCCGTACGAAGACCGTGCTGTCCTGTCAAAAAAGCGGCACGTCCTGCAGTACAACTTTGTTCTCCATAATAATGTAAAAATCTTAATCCTTCATTGGCCAAACGGTCTATATTAGGAGTTGTATATCCCATAAGTCCATCGCTATAGGCACTTATATTAGTTGTTCCAATATCATCACCCCAAAGCACCAAAATATTTGGCTTTTTGCTTTGCGCTATAATAGAAACCCCAGAAAAAAATAGTAACACAAATACCTGTAAGGCATTTGAAAATCCGCATTTTAATTTGACTTGTTTCATGATAAAAAAATTCGTTAATGACCTTGTTATTTATATGAGTTTGAAAATCCAAAAAAATTAATGGGAAAATTGAAGGCTTAAAAAAAAATCGAGGTTGCATTTTTTTGATGTGTTTCAAATTCTTTTTACTTAAAAATTTGGAACAAAACATTTTTAACTTTTTCTTAAGTATCTCAAAATTAACTAATAAATAAGCGAACAATCGAATTTATTTGACATGAGCTTGTTTCATTTTATAAAATGAAACAAGATATTTTGAGAATTTGCAATAAAATGTTTCATTTTATAAAATGAAACATTTTGAAAAGTAAGAAAATATACCTATTATATTTTTTTATTAAATGCACAAAAGAAATGTTCGATAAGGAAAGAAAGTTTTTGATTAAATAATTTTAAGAACTTAGTCAAAAGGAAATAAAAAGGTCAAAAAATCAATTTGAAAAAAACAACAAAAAGATAAATATCGAATTAGGAATTTGAATTGCTATTTGAAGAAATTTTTTAAAAACAAAAAAGCCACTTAAAAAAGTGGCTTTTTTGAAATTCATTTTTAAAGAATTGTTATTCGATTTCAGAAACTCTCATCGTGTTAACCATTCCTTTATCTTTAATTGGCATTGCAGCAAGGTTGATTAAATAATCTCCTTTTTGTGCATAACCTTTATCGATAGCAATTTGATTTACATCTGTTACAGTATCGTCTGTACTTTCTTCATTATCATAGTAGAAAGATTTAACGCCCCATAATAAATTCAATTGTGTTAAGATTCTTCTGTTTGAAGTAAATACTAAAATATGAGCTGTTGATGGTCTCCAAGCCGAAATTTGGAAAGCCGTATAACCACTGTTTGTTAAAGTACAGATTGCTTTAGCTTCGATTTCGTTAGCCAATAAAGCTGCTTGGTGGCAAACTGTTTTAGTAACAAAACGTTTCGTTTTAATTTGTGGTGTATTTTGAGGAACCTGAATAAGCGGTGAGTTCTCAACAGCTTCACAAATTTGTGCCATTCTTTGGATAACTTGTACTGGGTAGTTTCCTGTAGCAGTTTCTCCAGACAACATTACAGCATCTGCACCGTCCATTACTGAGTTCGCAACGTCGTTTACCTCTGCTCTAGTTGGAGTTAAACTTGTAATCATTGTTTCCATCATTTGTGTAGCAACGATAACAGGAATTCTAGCCGTTTTAGCTCTTCTGATCAAATCTTTTTGTACCAATGGAACTTCGTGAGCAGGAAGCTCAACACCAAGATCTCCACGAGCAACCATTAAACCATCGCAATATGCTACAATTTTATCCATATTCTCAAGAGCTTCTGGCATTTCAATTTTAGCAACGATTGGAATTTTATATTCTGAATGCTTAGCAATTAATTCTTGTAAGTCTTGTAAATCGCGAGGAGTTTTCACGAATGAAAGGGCAATCCAGTCAACTTTTTGCTCGATTGCAAAAATAGCGTCAGCGATATCTTTTTCAGTTAAAGCTGGTAAAGAGATTTTTGTGTTTGGAAGATTAACCCCTTTTTTAGATTTTAATTCTCCACCTTGAATAACTTTAGCAACAACCTCAGTTTTTTTATCTGTAGATACGATTTCGAAAATAAGTTTACCATCATCAAGCAAGATTCGCTCTCCTGGGTTAACATCATTTGGGAAATTCTGATATTTCATGAACACTCTTTTTGATGTTCCGATAATATCTTCGGCAGTTGTAAAAGTGATTTCGTCTCCATCGTGTACAACTGTACCTTCTTCCATTACACCAACTCTAAGTTTTGGTCCTTGCAAATCTCCTAAAATTGCTGTCGTGTAACCAAACTCTTCGTTTAGTCCTCTAATGATATCGATTTTTTCTTTTACTCCTTCGTAATCTGCATGCGAAAAATTGATTCTAAACACATTAACACCTGCATCGATCATATCTTTAATGATCTCTCTTGTACTACAAGCGGGGCCAAGTGTAGCAACAATTTTGGTTTTCTTGTTTGTTAGCATTTTTTTTAAAAAATTAGATTGTTTTTTGATTTTATTTTGTCTGTATCAACGGCATAAATAGCCGCAATACTTTCTATTGTGTTTAATTTTTGTTGAATTTCTGAAAAATTAAGCGCCTCTTCGCTATTATCAATTTTCAGGAAAAAATCGACTTTTTTAAATTCAGGAAGTAAATGAATTGTTGTCGAAACCTCACTTGTTTCATTAGAAAACAAATTCTGAAAATCATTTGTACTCACAGAAATGATTTCATTTTTATTCTGAATTAAATTCCAGGAAACAGCTTTTTCTTCATCATAATAATAGAATCTCGAAAAATTTGCTTCACCTTCCTTAGTCTGAGCATGGATCTCGTTTTTGCTCTTACTTAAGTTGATCGGAAGGATTTTATTGATAAAATAGGCTAATCTATAATCTTCTAATGAAGTATGAATTGCCATTAAATAATAATCAATTTCGTCAAATTCGTCTAAATCCAATTTATGAATAGCCATGTCTTGAAAAATCAAGTTGTAAATATACTATTTCTAAACGGAGCATCAACAGTTATGACATGCTTGTTTTGTTAAATTATAAACGAAAACGATGTAGCCTTGTGAGAGTTACAACATTTTTGCAGCTATTTCTTGTCAATTTTTTCTTGAAACGCAAAATAAGCTCTCTGCGATGCTTTTTCTTCTGCTTTCTTTTTTGAAGTTGCTCGCGCTCTTGCGACAACTTTATCATCGATACTCAATTTAACTCCAAATAAACGCTGGCCATCTATACCGTTATCTTCAAAAATGTCATAATGGAAAACTCTTTTTTCTTTCTGGCACCATTCGATAACAAGACTTTTATAACTTATAACTTTTCCTTCTAGTCGCGCAATGTCAACATAAGGCGTTACTACCCTTTTTTGGATGAATTTCTCGCAAAAGGTATAGCCTTTGTCTAAATAAATAGCTCCTATAAGGGATTCAAAAATATTACCATGAATATTTTCTCCAAAATGCTGAATCGGCACTTTACTTTCTACAAACTGCACTAAATTTAAGTCTTTGCCCAATTCGTTCAAATGTTCACGACTCACAATTTTTGAACGCATTTTGGTCAAATAACCCTCGTCTCCATTTGGGGCTTTATTAAATAAATGTGCAGCAATTACAGCACTTAACATGGCATCTCCTAAAAATTCTAAACGTTCATAATTAATAGGATGACCATTCTGATCTAATTTATTAGACGAACGATGTGTAAAAGCTCGTCTGTAAAAATCTATGTTAGAAGGCTGAAAACCAAGAATTTTCTGAATAGTGTCAAAAAAAATCCCGTCTTCTTGAGAACGGGATTTCGAAAATATTTTTTTGATAATATTCATATACAGAAAATTAATCAGCTAGTTTTTTAAACAATACGCAAGCATTGTGTCCACCAAAACCAAATGTATTACTCATAGCAACATTTACTTCTCTTTTTTGAGGTTTGTTTAGAGTAAGGTTTAAAGATGGGTCAATGTTTTCATCAACAACTGTATGGTTAATCGTTGGAGGAACAATTCCGTGTTGCATTGCCAAGATAGAAGCGATAGCTTCAATCGCTCCAGCAGCACCAAGCAAGTGTCCTGTCATTGATTTTGTAGAGTTAATGTTGATGTTTTTAGCATGATCACCAAAAACAGCACTAATTGCCTTTAACTCAGCAACGTCTCCTAATGGAGTAGAAGTTCCGTGAGTGTTGATATGATCTACCTGATCAGGAGTCATTCCGGCATCTCTCAATGTGTTTTCCATTACTGCGATAACTCCAATTCCTTCCGGATGTGGTGCAGTTAAGTGATAAGCGTCAGAAGACATACCTCCACCGCCAATTTCACAGTAGATTTTTGCTCCTCTTGCTTTAGCATGTTCATAATCCTCAAGAACCAAAGCTCCTGCTCCTTCTCCTAATACGAAACCATCTCTAGTTGCGTCAAAAGGTCTTGAAGCTGTTTCTGGGCTTTCATTTCTTGTAGATAAAGCGTGCATTGAACTAAATCCTCCCATACCAGCAATTGTAACAGCAGCTTCAGAACCACCAGAAACAATAACATCGCACATTCCTAAACGAATGTAGTTGAAAGCATCAATTAATGCATTTGCAGAAGATGCACAAGCAGAAACCGTAGTATAATTTGGCCCCATATACCCGTTACGCATAGAAATATGTGCAGGAGCAATATCGGCAATCATTTTAGGAATAAAGAAAGGGTTGAACTTCGGAGTTCCATCACCTTTTGCGTAATACAATACTTCTTCTTGGAAAGTCTCTAAACCTCCAATTCCTGCTCCCCAGATAACACCAACTCTTTGTTTGTTTACGTTATCATTTGTGATTCCAGCATCTTTAATAGCTTCATCACTGGCAGCAATTGCGTATTGTGCAAATTTATCTAATCTACGAGATTCCTTGCGATCCATGTAATCTTCAATATTGAAGTTTTTTACTTCGCAGGCAAATTTCGTTTTGTGTTTCTCGGTATCATAATATGTGATTGGAGCGGCTCCGCTAACTCCATTCACAAGTGCATTCCAATATTCCTGGATATTATTCCCAATAGGAGTAAGTGCACCTAATCCTGTTACAACAACTCGCCTTAATGCCATAAATATGTATTTTGTACTTTAAACAAATAAAACCCACGCTTTCTTAACTTATTGTTACTTAAGAGCCATGGGAATTACAATATAAATATATCTTTTTGATTGAAAATCAATCGAAATTTAAAATTTAAAAAAAATAATAACACCCGACTCTTAAAAATTTCAAAAATCAAAAATCAAATTCCAATTGGAATTTGGAATTTCAAAAATTGGTACTTTTAGAAATCGGGTGTGGTATTATTATTTTTTTGCTTCTTCGATATAAGAAATAGCTTGACCAACAGTAGCAATGTTTTCTGCTTGATCGTCTGGAATTTGAATATCAAATTCTTTTTCGAATTCCATAATAAGCTCAACAGTGTCTAGTGAGTCAGCTCCTAAATCATTAGTGAAGCTTGCTTCTGTTACAACTTCGTTTTCGTCAACACCTAATTTGTCTACGATAATCGCTTTTACTCTTGATGCAATGTCTGACATAATCTTTAATTTTAGAATTTAATTTGTTGGCAAAAATAAAAAACTTTATTTTAAAACAACTATTTAGTTTATAAATGTGACACTAATTTATAAAATTAATTTCAAGAAAGGTCTTTTAAAGCTATTTATTTTCGTTTTTTATTCCGTTTTTTGCACTCTCAAAACACACAACTTTATGAAAAAAATTATTGTTTTTGCCTCAGGATCAGGAACTAACGCAGAGAACATTATAAAATATTTTTCGAACACTGAAATTGCAAAGGTCGTTTCGGTCTTTACAAATAATGCTTCGGCAAAAGTGATTGAAAGAGCAAAAAATCACCAAATTCCAGTCGAAATCTTCGAAAAAAACGAACTTTTGGAAAGAAAAGTGCTACAAAAAATACAAAAAATCGACCCAGATTTGATAGTTTTGGCTGGATTTTTACTCAAATTCCCAGAAAACATAATCGAACAATATCCAAATAAAATAATCAATATTCATCCTGCACTTTTACCTAATTATGGAGGCAAAGGAATGTATGGAATGCACATACACAGAGCAATTGTAAACAATAAGGAAAAGGAAACTGGAATATCTATTCATTACGTTAACGAAAACTACGACGAAGGCGCTATTATCTTTCAGGCAAATGTAGCTTTAACAGACGAAGACACTCCAGAAACGGTTGCAGAGAAAATTCATGAACTGGAACAAAAACATTTTCCAGAGATTATTCATAGAATATTAGAAGAATAGATTTTAAAATTGAAACCATATAAGTAATGTAAGGCAATTTAAGATTGCTTTCGAAAATTTAGATAATCAAATACGCTAAAATTTAAAAGCCTTAGAAATATAAGTCTCTACTTTAAATGAACTTTTATTACTTATATGGTTAACAAAAAAAATAAATGAATCACGAAGTACATATATATACAGACGGCGCTGCAAAAGGAAATCCAGGAAATGGCGGTTATGGAGTCGTGATGGAATTGGTGGGCACACCGCATAAAAAAGAATTCTACGAAGGTTTCCGCCTTACTACTAATAATAGAATGGAGCTTTTGGCTGTAATTGTGGGTTTAGAAAAACTAAAAAAGCCAAATATGAAAGTCCTCGTTGTATCAGATTCTAAATATGTGGTGGATTCTGTAGAAAAGAAATGGGTGCTTGGCTGGGAGAAAAAAGGCTTTGCAGGAAGAAAAAATGCAGATCTTTGGAAACGTTTTTTAGTCGTTTACCGCAAACACCAAGTCGATTTCAAATGGATTAAAGGGCATAATAATCATCCGCAAAATGAGCGTTGCGATCAATTGGCTGTTATGGCATCTATGCAGCCTAAACTTTCGATTGATTCTTATTACGAAAACATCGATTCTAAGTTGCTATAAAAAAGATAACGTATCGAAAACCTAAATTCTCGATACGTTATACTAAAATTACTAATTATTAACTATTATTCTTTATCTAAGTCTTTTGCAGTTTTAAATCCTGTCAAAAGCCCGATTCCAGCCATTATGAAAATAATTGAAGGATAAACCGCACCATCATTAAGAGATGTATAAGTGGTGATTAATAGCGCAAGAAAAATTCCAACACCGCTTCCTATTAATAAGAATGCTAGATTTACTACAAAGATTTTCCAAGCTGGAACTCCACTTCCCTTTCCTTGCAAAAAGATACTGGCATCTACCCCTTTTTCTATTAGAGCCAGACGCTCTCTGTTTCTTGTTGAATAAATTAAATAAACGATCCCGAAGATCATTAAGAAAAGACTGATTGGAATTAAAATTTTTTCGTCCATGATATTTTATGTTTTTAATTGATTGATATACCTCATATGACGAGGGTTTTTAAAATGAGGTTACAACTTTTGGTAAAAAATTTAAAATTTTAAATTCCAAATTCCAAAACTAACTGATTATCAATTAATTTTGATTCTGAAAAACTTTGTCAAAGTTTTAAACTTTGACAAAGCTTATACTATTATATAATAAGTATAATTTGAATTTTAACTCTGATAGTTATTGGATTGGAATTTGGGATTTGCTTTTTGGAATTTATTTTTCAAATTCCTTGTAACCTAAACAAACAACTTGTCGTCCTATATAATATGAGCACATTAACTGATCAACATTATATCGATAAAATTCTGCAGGGCGAGACGAATGCGTTTTCCGTTCTTGTGGATCGTTATAAGGATATGATTTTTACTTTAGCACTTAAAATGGTGAAAAACCGTGAAGAAGCCGAAGAAGTTGCTCAAGACACTTTTATAAAAATTTATAGTTCGTTGACAAAATTTAAAGGAGAATCTAAATTTTCGACTTGGATTTATAAAATTGCTTACAATACATGTTTGGATCGATTAAAGAAAAACAAGAAAGACGATTTGAATATTTCTATAGATGATTTTTCTTCTCATTTAATCAAAACAATGGACAATGCATTGAGCGCATTAGAAGAGAAAGAACGAAAGCAGACCATTCAGAAATGTTTAAATTTATTACCAAGTGATGAAAACTTCCTTTTAACTTTATTTTATTTTGATGATCAGAATTTAGAAGAAATTGGAAAGATTATGAATATATCGGCCAATAATGCCAAAGTGAAATTATTTAGGAGTCGACAGAAATTAGCCGTAATTTTGAGACAGCAGTTAGAACCAGAAATAATAGAATGTTATGAAAGAGAGCGATAAAAATATAGAACAACTTATTGAGAAAATGATGGCTGAAGATAAACTGCAGTCGCCATCGATAGATTTTACTTCTAAAATTATGGCTGAAGTTCATGTATTAGAAGAGAAAAAACTCAAAGCATACAAACCATTAATTTCTAAACCAATTTGGATATCGATTGGCTTGGCTGTAGCGGCATTAGTGATTTATGTTTCTTTATTCTCCGTTTCAAATAATGATTTAAAAATTGATGAAATCGGGAAATTGTATTCTGATAGAGTATTAACGGCATTTTCAGGAATTCATTTTTCTAAAAACATCTTGTATGCCATTTTGATTGTTCCAATTATGATTTTGGTTCAGGTTGGAATTTTAAAGAATTATTTCGACAAGAAGTATCAACTATAAATTTAAAAATGAAAAATAAAACGGCCTTATATTCGCTCTTAATGTTATTGCTGTTTGTCACTAATTATGCATCAGCAATTCCATCAAATTTTACTACTAAAGAAATAAAATTTGTTAGCGAAGGGATTTCACTCGCTGGGACTATTTTTACACCAAACAATATACAAGCTGCCGTTGTGATTGTTCATGGATCTGGACAAGAAAAAAGAATGATAGACTTTGCTACAACTCTAGCCAACAATGGAATAGCAGTTTTGACGTATGACAAACGCGGAGTTGGAGAATCAGGTGGCGTGTATGCAGGGCCTGAAGTAGGAACGAACAATGTGGATTTCGCCAATCTAACTCTTTTGTCTTTAGACGCAAGTGCTGCCGTAAATACATTATCTAAATCCTTATCAAATACTAAAATATCAATCGGTTTAATAGGCGGAAGTCAAGCTGGATGGATAATACCATTGACTGCTGAGAAAAATAAGAAAGTTAAATTTATGACCATATTTAGCGGAGCTCTTATAACAGTTAAAGAACAATTGAGATTCCAATTTTATACCAATGAAGACCAAAAATTCTGGGATACGCATTCAGAAGAAGAGGCAAGAAAACATGTATTCAATGATCCTGACAAATATGAGTTTATCGATACGAATCCTAACGATGTTCTTTCTAAATTGTCAATTCCTGGATTCTGGATTTTTGGAGGTAAAGATATTCAAGTTCCTGTGAAACTATCCATCGAATATCTAGATAAATTAAAATCCACAGGAAAACCTTATGAATATAAATTGTTTCCAGATTTAGGACACAATACAGCATTTTCAAAATCTGAAGAACCTATGAAAGACGCGGTCACTTGGATTAAAAGGCAATAGCATTAACTACAACATATATTGAGATTTCTAGAAAATTATTTGCAAGAAGTGCTTCTTGTAAAATTGTTAAAAAAACTTATATCACTGATGATGAATTTATTTATCGTATTTTTGTAAGGTTCATTAAATGATTGAAAAATGATACAAAAAACCATTACTCCTAAGGACAAAATTGTCAATCTTTCATTTGAAATTCCAAAAAACTATGTTGGAAAATCATTGAAAGTATCGATTGATTTCGAAAATGAAGTTGATCAAATTGAAAGTAATTTGTCCAAAGAAGACTTTGTTAAGTGGATTGAAAATGCTGAAAAATCCAAAACAATGTCTTTAGAAAAGTTTAATGAGAAATGGGAAGAAAAAAAACAGAAGATACAAAACAATATACGTTAGATATTTCCGAGAATTATTTCCAAAACTTAGAAGAGATTGTCGATTATATCGCTTTCGAAAAGCACCAACCTTTAAATGCTATTAAAATTGGTAATGGAATAAACAAAACAATGAATAAAATTATTGAGAATCCCTTAATTTATTCTGAATGTGAAAATCTTCCAACAAAATCCAAAATTTACAGAGAAGCAACTTATAAAACTTGGTTAATTGTATTTAAAGTTAAAAATTATCACATTACAATTCTTGGCGTTTTAAGTGGAAAACGAAAATCTTCCTCATTTAAAAAAATAAGATAGAAATATAACTTGTAAATTATTCGCAATTATTTTCAAAAAACTTGCATCTTAAATTCAAAAAACCTATTATAATCACTACTAAAAATCAATTTTAACCCATTCATTTACAATAGTTTTACTCCGAAATCGTTGTCATTTTTTTAAGAAAATTTTGAGAACCTAAACCGTTGCAAGATTGTAACTTATGAAGTATCTTTGCACCCTAATTCGAAATTCATAAAATGAATAAACTATTGATTGTTGGAACAGTTGCTTTCGACGCGATTGAAACTCCTTTTGGAAAAACAGATAAAATATTAGGTGGTGCTGCAACCTACATCGGATTATCAGCGTCATTTTTTAACTTGCAATCGGCCATTGTTTCTGTAGTTGGCGACGATTTCCCTCAAGAACATTTAGATCTTTTAACTTCAAAAAATATTGATATCTCTGGTATCGAAATTGTAAAAGAAGGAAAGACTTTTTTCTGGAGCGGTTTATACCACAACGATTTAAATTCTAGAGACACTCTTGTAACAGAGTTGAACGTTTTAGCTGATTTTCAGCCAAAAGTTCCTCAAAACTACAAAGATGCTGATGTTGTGATGTTAGGAAACTTACACCCATTAGTACAAAGCAGTGTTTTAGACCAAATGGAGAAAAAACCAAAATTAGTAGTTTTAGACACTATGAACTTTTGGATGGACTGCGCTCTTCCAGAATTATTAGACGTTATCAAACGTGTAGATGTTATTACAATCAATGACGAAGAAGCGAGACAACTTTCTGGTGAATATTCATTAGTAAAAGCAGCTGCTAAAATCCAAGATATGGGACCAAAATATGTGGTGATCAAAAAAGGAGAACACGGAGCACTTTTATTCCACAATAGAGAAGTATTCTTTGCACCAGCTTTACCATTAGAAGATGTTTTTGATCCAACAGGAGCTGGAGACACTTTCGCAGGTGGTTTCTCTGGATTTATTGCGCAAAGCGAAAACATTTCGTTTAACAACATGAAGAATGCAATTATTTACGGTTCAAATTTAGCTTCGTTCTGCGTAGAGAAATTTGGAACTGAAAGAATGGAATCATTAAGCAAAGCCGAGGTAGCGATTCGATTACAGCAATTTAAGTCGTTAACTCAGTTTGACATAGAAATATAATGCCTAAGAGCCTCGATAAAACGGGGCTTTTTTATTACGAACACACACAACTTACAACAACACACAAATAACAAAAAACAATGAGCGACGCTTTAAAACACGAATGTGGGATAGCTTTAGTTAGACTACTTAAACCGCTTGAATATTATAAAGAAAAATACGGAACTGCTTTCTACGGAATCCAGAAGATGTATTTAATGATGGAAAAACAGCACAACCGCGGACAAGACGGTGCTGGTTTTGCGAGCATTAAATTTGATGTTGATCCAGGGCAGCGCTACATCAGTAGAGTTCGCTCTAATCACGCACAACCCATACAAGATGTTTTTAAACAAATCAATGAAAGAATCAGCGAGGAGTTAAAAGCACATCCAGAATTGGGAGACAACATGAAAGAGCTAAAAGCAAATATTCCTTATGTTGGAGAATTGTTTTTAGGTCACGTTCGTTACGGAACTTTTGGAAAAAACAGCATCGAAAGCGTTCACCCATTCCTGCGTCAAAGCAACTGGATGCACCGTAACCTGATTTTGGCAGGAAACTTTAACATGACAAATGTTAAAGAACTTTTCGAAAACTTGGTTGAATTAGGGCAACACCCAAAAGAAATGGCTGATACTGTTACAGTAATGGAAAAAATCGGTCACTTCTTAGACAAAGAAGTAATGCAACTATACCAAGATTGTAAAGCTGAAGGCTATTCAAAAAGAGAAGCTTCTCCAGTAATTGCGGAACGCTTGGATATTGCTAAAATATTAGCTCGTTCAGCTAAAAATTTAGACGGAGGTTATGCTATGGCTGGTTTATTAGGCCACGGTGATGCATTTGTTTTTAGAGATCCAGCCGGAATTCGTCCAGCTTATTATTACCAAGATGACGAAGTTGTTGTGGTAGCTTCTGAAAGACCAGTTATTCAAACTGTATTCAATGTTCCTTTTGAAAGTGTTCAGGAAATCAATCCAGGAAATGCATTAATTATCAAGAAAAATGGTAATGTTACCATGAACCAAATCTTGGAACCAACTACTTTAAAAGCTTGTTCTTTCGAAAGAATCTATTTTTCAAGAGGAAGTGATGCTGAAATTTATCAAGAACGTAAAAATTTAGGAAAATTTATTTTACCTGCTGTTCTTAAAGCAATTGATAGCGACACAGACAACACTGTTTTCTCTTATATTCCGAATACAGCCGAAACATCATTCTATGGTTTAGTTGAAGCTGCTCAGGATTTCTTAAATCAGAGAAAAAACAATTATATTCTAGAAAATAGAAATACATTAACTGCAGAAACACTTCAGGAGCTTTTATCTGTAAAAATACGTACAGAGAAAGTAGCTATTAAAGATGCTAAACTTAGAACTTTTATTACTGAAGACAGCAGCCGTGACGATTTAGTGGCTCACGTCTACGATGTTACTTACGGTGTAATCAAACCAGAGGATAACTTGGTAATTATAGACGATAGTATCGTTCGTGGTACTACATTGAAAATGAGCATCATTAAAATGATGGATCGTTTAAAACCAAAACGTATTGTAATCGTTTCATCTGCTCCACAAATCCGTTACCCTGATTGTTACGGAATCGATATGGCAAAGCTAGAAGGTTTAGTTGCTTTTAGAGCAGCGCTTGCTTTATTAAAAGAAAGAAACTTATACCATATTGTAGACGAAGTTTATGCTAAATGTAAAGCTCAAGAAAATTTCGCAGACAAAGACGTTGTTAATTATGTTACAGCAATCTACGATCAATTCAGTGACGAAGAAATCTCAGATAAAATTGCAGAAATGTTAAGCTCACCAGAAATCAATGCTGAAGTAAAAATCATCTTCCAAACAGTAGAAGATTTACACA
The DNA here is from genome assembly GCF_004151235.1 of Flavobacterium anhuiense. Taxonomy (GTDB): domain Bacteria; phylum Bacteroidota; class Bacteroidia; order Flavobacteriales; family Flavobacteriaceae; genus Flavobacterium; species Flavobacterium anhuiense_A. The sequence goes on along the minus strand of NZ_JUIV01000002.1, from coordinate 154,474 downwards.
AAGCATGTCCTAAAAATTTAGGTGATTGGTACTTTACCGGAGATTACCCAACTCCTGGTGGAAATAGAGTTGTAAATCGTGCTTTCATGAATTTTTATGAAGGAAAAGACGCTCGAGCTTATTAATAAAATACTAACAAAAGGTTAAATTGTGCATTTCATCGGTTTTTTTTGCCGTTCATCCTGTTTCTTTGGTAAAATTGAAAAGCTACAATACTTTTGAGATACCATAACATTAGTAGGTTAAGTTTATGGTAGATTTGGGGCAAAAAGGGTGGAAGAAATTCCACCTTTTTTATTGAAATAAACTCAAACTATTTATAAACAGCCAATTATATCTCTTCATCGGATATACTTACCTTTCATCTAAAATTTTTCCGTTACAAAAATAACTGCCATACATTTACTGAACCATAACATTAGTAGGTTAGTTTATGGTAGATTTGGGGCAAAAAAGGCGGAGTAACTTCCGCCTTTTTTATGTAATATTGTAATTTACTGTAAAACAATTAGTTAACTGTATTTTATCGAATATAATTGCTTTTCATCTGAAATTTTTCCTTTATAAAAATTCCTGCCATAAATTTACTGGACCATAACATTAGTAGGTTAGTTTATGGTAGATTTGGGGCAAAAAAGGTGGAAGAAATTCCGCCTTTTTTATTTTCTTTTTTTTAGAACATAGAATATAGAGCATAGAATACAGAATAAAGACCAAAAATTGAGCACAAAAAAAAAGACGAACATTTGGTGCTCGTCTTTTTTCTGTATTCTATGCTCTATTTTCTTATTTCTCTAAAGCAAATCTTCTAGCAACTTCTGTCCAGTTGATTACATTGAAGAAAGCTTCAATATAATCTGGTCTTCTATTTTGGTAGTTTAAGTAGTAAGCGTGCTCCCAAACATCCATTCCTAAGATTGGAGTTCCACCGTTACCAGCAACTTCTGGCATTAATGGATTATCTTGATTTGGAGTACCTACAACTTCTAATTTTCCACCTTTTTGAACTGTTAGCCAAGCCCATCCAGAACCGAATTGTGTTGCTCCAGCTTTAGCAAATTTTGCTTTAAATTCTTCAAATGATCCAAAAGAAGACTCAATTGCAGCTAATAAATCGCCTGTTGGCAAACCTCCTCCGTTTGGAGACATTACAGTCCAGAATAAATTGTGGTTGTAGAAACCTCCACCATTGTTACGAACTGCAGCGTTAGATTTGTCTAAGTTGATTAGAATATTTTCGATAGTTTTTCCCTCTAAATCTGTTCCAGCAATAGCTGCGTTAAGATTTGTAGTATATGCGTTGTGGTGCTTTGTATGATGGATTTCCATTGTACGTGCATCAATATGTGGTTCTAATGCATCGTATGCATAAGGTAATTGTGGTAATTCAAAAGCCATGGTATTAGGATTTTTATGGTTTATAATAATTTATTCCAAATTTAGACATTTAACTTTGGAATTGAAAATACTATTTCGTTATAATTGAATTAAATTCACTGATAATTTACATTTTTAGAATATAAACACCTGAAAATCTTTATTTTCCATTAAATGTAGTCATTGTATTTTCTAAACCAGCAGTTCCGAAAGTTTTTATAATTTCAGCAGAAGTTTCTAAACGCTCTGGCAATTTTGCTTCTTCTTCGGCATTCCATTCTCCTAAAACATAATCTACCTGCTGTCCTTTTTTAAATTGGTCACTGATACCAAATCTATAGCGGGTATAGTTTTGCGTATTAAGAACTAAATTGATATTTTTAAGTCCGTTGTGGCCGCCATCGCTTCCTTTTGGTTTGATGCGGATTGTGCCAAATGAAAGGTTTAAATCGTCTGTAATAACCAGAATGTTCTCTAACGGAATATTTTCCTTATCCATCCAGTATTTTACTGCTTTACCACTAAGATTCATGTAAGTGTTTGGCTTTAAAAGAAAAAAAGTTCTTCCTTTAAATTTATATTCAGCCAATGCGCCCAATTTTACGGTTTCGAATGAAAGCGCTTCTTTTTTAGCGAAAAAATCAAGCACTTTAAATCCGATATTGTGTCTGGTGTTTACGTATTCAGCTCCGATATTTCCTAATCCTACGATTAAATATTTCTTCATATTGTCTTGTTTGTTCTCTTCTTTTGATGTTGATGAAAACATTTTTGTTATCCATTTTATCATGGTTGCAAAAGTAAGATTAATTAGAGAATGCGGCAATTGGATAATTAGATAATTACTTATTGGTCGAGATTTAACCGCAAAGTTCGCGAAGGTTTTGCGCAAAGGTCGCTAAGAAAATTGAAGCATCCCCTATTAACTGAAGTTTTAAAAGAGTTCGAAAAGGCACCATTGAAAGAAGACTTGTTAAAATCTTATGAAAAAGATATTTTCTCGCTAGCCCTGACAGAAGCGGCATCCTTTTTCCTGCTCCTTTAGCAGGGAAAAGATATAGCGGATGGCAGGAATGTCACGTCTTCTGAAAACGAGGGATTTCTGCTTCTAAAAAAACAATTAGAAAATTAGAGAATGTGGTAATTAGATAATTGCTTTTAAAAGGCTTCGACTCCGCTCAGCCTGACAAATATTAAGCGTGTCAGGCTGAGCGGAGTCGAAGCCCTTCCGCAGTAAAAAACTTAGAACCTTAGCATCTCAGAACCTCAAAAAAAAGCCCCAATCGAAAGATTGAGGCTTTTTGTATTGAGTTTTGAAAAAAATTATTTTTTCTTTCCTTTTGCAGGAGCTTTTGCAGCTTTTGCAGCCTCTTGAGCAGCTTTCATAGCAGCACGAGAGATTCTCACTTGACAAACTACAGTGTTGTCTGGGTGCATAATTTTGTACTCTGGTTTTCCAACTTTAGTAACGTATAATTTGTTACCCATTTCAAGTGGAGTGATGTCAGCTTCAACGAAATCAGGAAGATTTGCTGGTAAAGCTTTAACTTTTAATTTACGTTGGTTTAAACGTAAAACACCTCCCGCAAGAACACCTTTAGATGTACCAACGATTTTCACAGGAACTTCCATTGTGATTTCTTTATCATCAAATAATTGGAAGAAGTCAATGTGTAAAATTTTGTCAGATACTGGGTGAACTTGGATATCTTGCAAAATTGCATTGAATGATTTTCCTTTTCCAAGTTCGATCACAACTGTGTGAGCGTTTGGAGTGTAAACCAAGTTTTTGAATGCAGTAACGTCTGCTGAGAAATGTACTGCTTGGTTTCCTCCGTATAAAACGCAAGGTACCTGTCCAGCATTACGTAAGGCTTTAGTTGACACTTTGCCCACGCTTTCTCTTTCTGATCCTTTAATTGTAATCGATTTCATTGTAAAAAAAATATAGTTATTAATATAAATATTCTAATTTTTGATGTAGTGAGATTGCTTCGTTCCTCGCAATGACTACATTATAAATTTTCCACTGATGGAATTGTTGTGGTGAACCATTTGCATTACCTCAGCAAATAGAGGCGCGCAACTTACCACTTTTATTTTCTTTGATTCTCTCTTTAACGGAATAGAATCGGTTACGATTAATTCTGTTAGTTTTGAGTTTTCAATTTTCTCGTACGCACCGCCTGATAAAATAGCATGTGTACAAATTGCTCTTACGCTTAGCGCTCCTTTTTCGATCATTAGGTCTGCCGCTTTCGCTAAAGTTCCTCCTGTATCGATCATGTCGTCTACTAAGATTACGTTACGTCCTTTTACTTCACCAATTAGCTCCATAGTATCGATAACGTTGGCTGCTTTTCTTTGTTTGTAACAGATCACTACATCTGATTCTAAAAACTTAGAGTAAGCATATGCTCTTTTTGAACCTCCCATATCTGGAGATGCAATTGTTAGATTTTCTAAATTTAAACTTTCTACGTATGGTAAAAAGATTGTAGATGCAAATAAATGATCTACCGGTTTTTCGAAGAATCCTTGAATCTGGTCTGCGTGCAAATCCATTGTCATGATTCTTGTTGCTCCTGCAGCTGTCAGTAGGTTCGCTACTAATTTAGCTCCAATTGGAACTCTTGGTTTGTCTTTTCTGTCTTGTCTTGCCCAACCAAAATAAGGCATAACAGCTGTAATATGTCTTGCTGATGCGCGTTTTGCCGCATCAATCATTAACAACAATTCCATCAGATTATCTGCACTTGGGAAAGTTGAACACACGATAAATACTCGTAAACCTCTAATTGATTCTTCGTAAGACGGCTGAAATTCTCCGTCACTATACGTTGACATCGTTACTTTTCCTAACGGAATCCCGTAATCTTTTGCAATTTTTTCTGCAAGATAAACACTTTGTGAACAAGCAAAAATTTTAGCTTCTGGTTCTAGGTGCGACATTGTAATTTGTTGTTTTATTCCGCTACTTTCACACTATTCGACTTTATTTTTTAAACAAAGAGGAATGCGCATAAATGTCTCGAATGTAGTTAGTTGTGTGTGCTTCGTTTTAACGAGGTGCAAATTTATAAAATTTATTGGACACTGAAAGCAAAAAATTAAGTATTTTTAGTAGTTCGTTTAAAATTATTTTTTACATTTGCACCGTGTTAAAGGAATGACGCCATTTATGACTTCATTCTATTGCGTTAAAATAACTGATTTATCATTTATTTTTTCGTCTGCTACGCCCGGATGGCGGAATTGGTAGACGCGCTGGTCTCAAACACCTGTGGGAAACCGTGCCGGTTCGACTCCGGCTCCGGGTACATAAAAACCTCTTCTTAACGGAAGAGGTTTTTTTTATCTCTTTTTTTAACCATATTAAGATATATAAGTAAATATAACTTTGCGTATAATTCAGTTTTTACTGAATGAACTTATATCACTTATATGTTTCAAACCTCACAACTCGCCTCATGCAAAACAGGAAAATTGCATGAATTAGCAATAAAACACAATTGATTCGCTTTCTTATGCAACTCCAAAGCCAATTCAATTTGGTCTGGATTTGAGATTTTTACTTTTGGAAATAATCTTACTTCAATAAAACGTCCGCTTCCGTCTGGATTTACTTCTAAAGTTGCTTCGGCATTGTCTGAATATTCAAGAACTTCTATTCCGTTTTGCGAGCAGACATATAAATATGACATCATATGGCAGGAAACTAAACTGCTCAACAATAAATCTTCGGGATTGTATAATTCTGGATCGCCTTTAAATGCTTTTGCTGCTGAAACATCTAAAACTGGTTTTCCTTCAATTTGAATTTTATGGGTTTTACTATAGTTTTTTGAGGATGCCTCTTCTTTTTTTGAAGTCCAGTTTAACTGCGCTTTGAATAGATGTTTCATTTTGTCTTCTTTAACATAGCAAAGTTACTATTAAATACAGTTAAGGCTTTAAGTTTAAACACTATATTGTCATTTCGACGAAGGAGAAATCTTCGTGAGAAATTCCACACTGCAATTCCAATCTTTGTAGAGCTACTTGCGAAGATTTCTCCTTCGTCGAAATGACAAAAATGAATGAATTCTTTGTGTCAACAAAAAAACCTCGAAAGCAATTACTTTCGAGGTTTTTAGAAAATTACTAAATTAATAAACAGATTCTAAAACTATTTTTTAACTGAAAACTTAAAAGTAGTTTTCGTTTTATAATTTTCTCCCGGGTTTAAAACCGTTGTTGGGAAGTTTTTCTGGTTTGGAGAATCTGGATAATGTTCTGTTTCTAGACATAATCCTGTTCTGTGTGCAAAAGTTCCTCCGTTTGGCATTGGCAACGTTCCGTCAAGGAAGTTTCCAGAATAGAACTGAATTCCAGGTTCGTCTGTTGTCATTTCCATAACTCGTCCGCTTGCGGCGTGATACACTTTTGCAATGATTGTTTTTCCTTTTTCAGGATTGTTCAATACCCAGCAGTGATCATAACCTTTTCCTTTTTCTAACTGGTCATTTTTAGCATTAATGTCTTTTCCAATTAATTTTGGAGTTCTAAAATCGAAAGGAGTGCCCGCAACATCTTCTAATTTTCCTGTCGGAATTAAATCTGCATCAACTGGGACTAATTTATCTGCATTTAAAGTCAATTCGTGATCTAAAATGGTTTTGGTGAAATCTCCTGATAGGTTGAAATACGAATGCTGTGTTAAGTTTACAACTGTTTTCTTATCAGTTGTTGCTTCGTATAAAACTTCTAATTGATTATCATTTGTCAAGGTATAAGTCACAAAAACTTTCAGATTTCCTGGATAACCTTCTTCCATATCTTTGCTTACATAAGACAATTTTAAAGAAGCTGTTTCGCCAGATTTAACCTCATCTGCTTTCCAAACTACATTGAAGAATCCTTGCGGACCACCGTGCAAAGCATTTGGCGCATTGTTAATTGCTAACTGATATTCTTTTCCATCTAATGAAAATTTACCTTTTGCAATTCTGTTTCCGAATCTTCCGATCAAAGCTCCAAAAAACGGATTTTCTTTTTCATATTGTGCCAAAGAACTAAATCCGATTACAACATTTTCTGAAACGCCAGCTTTATTTGGCACTTTCAAATCGGTAATTCTTCCTCCAAAAGTGATGATATCAACCTCCATCCCATTTTGGTTTTTCAGTTTATAGCTCTCAACTTTTTCGCCTTTAGCTGTTGTTCCGTATTCTGATTTTTCAATTGTAACTTCTCCTTTTTTATCTGAAGAAACTGTAGTGTTATCCATTTTTTTATCGCTTTTGCATTGAACTGTAACTATAGCAATACCTAGCATGCTTAGTATAAAAAGGGAACGTTTTAATACATTCATAAATGATAGTTTTTTAAGTTAGTAAAGTCTTAAAGCCGAAAGTCTTAAAGTCAATTCCTCAAAGTAACTAAATCTTTAAGACTTTATGACATTAGACTTTTGACTAATTTAAAGGCCGTGTTGAAACAAATGGTAATATGCTTCGTTGGCATTAATTTTATCTTTAAACTCTCTTACAGTAGTTTTTTCATCAATAACCAATAATTCTATTCCCGCAATATCCGCGAAATCTTCCATGTATTCAGTTGTGATTGACTGGCTATAAACGGTATGATGCGCTCCACCAGCTAAAATCCAAGCTGTTGCTGCAACTTCAAGATTTGGTTTACAATCCCAAAGAACACGTGCAACAGGTAATTTTGGTAATTCAGCCATTGGCTTAACTGCTTCAACTTCGTTTACAATTAAGCGGAAACGAGTTCCCATATCAACCAAAGAAACGTTGATGGCATCACCAGCAGGAGAATTGAACACCAAGCGAGCTGGATCTTCTTTTCCGCCAATTCCTAAAGGATGCACTTCGCAAGAAGGTTTTCCATCAGCAATAGATGGACAGATTTCTAACATGTGAGATCCTAAAACATACGATTTTTGTGGTGTGAAGTGGTAAGTGTAATCTTCCATGAAAGAAGTTCCGCCATCAAGACCAACACACATCACTTTTAAAGCCCTAACCATTGCTGCCGTTTTCCAATCTCCTTCTCCACCAAAACCATAACCATCGGCCATTAATCTCTGTGTTGCAATTCCTGGCAATTGTTTCCAAGCACCAAGATTTTCGAATGTATCTGTGAAAGCTCCAAAACCTCCTTCTTCAAGGAAAGCTCTTAATCCTAATTCAATTTTTGCCGCTTCAACCAAAGAACTTCTTTGTGCTCCGCCTTCTTTTAATGAATCAGTTAAGTTATATGATTGCTCGTAAACAGCTAATAAATCGTTTAATTCTTTATCTGTTACTTTTTCGATATGTTTAGTAACATCTGAAGAATCATATCCGTTTACAGACATTCCGAAACGAATTTGAGCTTCAACTTTATCACCTTCTGTAACGGCAACTTCGCGCATATTATCTCCAATACGAGCTACTTTTAAGTTTTGAAGTTCATCCCATCCAAGGACAACTCTTGACCAGATTCCTAACTGTTTTTGAACTCTTTGATCTTCCCAATGTCCAACTACTACTTTACGTTTTTTACGTAATCTTGACATAATAAAACCGAATTCACGATCTCCGTGGGCCGATTGGTTCAAGTTCATGAAATCCATGTCGATAGATCCCCACGGAATTTCAGCATTATATTGTGTATGCAAGTGGCATAATGGCTTTTTCAAAATGTTCAAACCGCCAATCCACATTTTTGCTGGAGAGAAAGTGTGCATCCAAGCAATAATTCCGATACAGTTTTTAGCTGAGTTTGCAGCCAAACACACATCTAAAATTTGTGAAGGCGATTTCACCACATCTTTATAAACCACTTTTACCGGAATTGAAGACGAAGCATCTAATCCTTTTGCAATAATCTGCGAATGTTCCGCTACTTTTCTAAGCGTTTCTTCACCATATAATTCTTGGCTTCCTACTACAAACCATACTTCTTTTTGAGATATATCTATCATGCTGTTTAATCTTTTATTTGTTGAATTGTTTAATCGTTTGCAGGTTCTAAAATCTAAAATCTGCATTCTAAAATCTAAAATTATTTATTGTCCGTAATACGAATCTTTTCCGTGTTTACGATTGTAATGTTTCTTTATTAATGAATCTTTTAATCTTGGTGCGTTTGGGTTGATTTGTAAAGTCAGGTAGGCCATTTCTGCTACAACTTCCAAAACTTTACTGTTGTAAACCGCTTTTGCCGCGTTTTTTCCCCAAGCAAACGGACCATGATTTCCAATTAGAATCATTTCAACTTCTTCGTATGAAAGATTTTTTTCTTTGAAACAATCCAGAATCTGAATTCCGGTATTATGCTCGTAGTTTCCTTCAATTAGAGAATCTGCCATTGGCGGTGCACATGGAATATCAGCCGTTAAATGATCGGCATGAGTTGTTCCGAAAATCGGAATATCCAATTGAGATTGCGCCCAAGCCACAGAATAGGTTGCGTGAGTATGCGCAACTCCGCCAATATTTGGCCAATGTTTGTATAAATAAGCATGCGTTTTTGTGTCAGACGACGGACGCAAATTTCCTTCGATAACATTATTATCAAAATCGACAATTACAATATCTTCAGGTTTTAAATCTTCGTAAGGAACCCCGCTTGGCTTAATGGCAAAAACACCATTTTTTCTGTCGACAGCGCTTACGTTTCCAAAAGTGTATACCACCAAATTCAATGCATTTAACTGCATATTGGCTTCGTAGCATTCTTGTTTTAAATCTTTATAAAGAGAACTCATTTTGAGAAATTTTAATAGTTGGATCTGCAAAAGCACTTAGTTTTTCGTACCCTAAAAGCAGTTTATGATACGCTTCCACTTTATCAGTCTGAGGAAAATATTCTCCATCAAAATCACTTCCGATTTTTTGGCTTGCTTCGATTACGTTTGGATAAATTCCGGCTGCAACGGCTGCGTAAATTGCCGCTCCTAAAGCTGGAGTTTGATCTGAAGCTGCAATTTTAATTGGCTTGTTTAAAACGTTAGCCAAAGTCTGCATAATGAAAGGAGATTTACGAGCAACGCCTCCAATTCCGATAACGCTGTCAATTTTTACACCTTCTTCTTCAAAACGGTCTACGATTTTCTTCGCTCCAAAACAGATTGCGTTTACTAAAGCTTTGAAAATATGTGGCGCTTTTGTTCCTAAAGAAAGATTTGAAATGGCGCTTTTTAATTCTTGATTTGCATCTGGAGTCCTTCTTCCGTTGATCCAGTCTAAAGCAATTGGAAGACTTTCAGAAACAGGAATTTTCTCTGCTTCTTTTGTTAATTCCACAATTAATTTATCGCTGAATTCTTCTCTTAATTGTTCTTTTTGAGCCTCATTTAAAACAGATGAAGAACTTAATAAATGTTCTGTCGGCCACATTAATAATTCTTTGTACCAAGCCAATAAATCACCAAAAGCAGATTGTCCTGCTTCTAAACCAATAAAGCCCGGAATAACAGAACCGTCAACTTGTCCGCAAATTCCGCGAACGGTTTTTGTTCCTACTTCATCATAAGAACCAACTAGGATATCGCAAGTTGAAGTTCCCATAACGCGAACTAAAGTATTTTCTTCGATTTTAGCTCCAACAGCTCCAGAATGCGCATCGAAAGTTCCAACAGCAACAACTGTTTCTGTTGAAAGCCCTAAACGGTCTGCCCATTCTTTGCTTAGTGTTCCAGCAACTAAATCTGATGTATAAGTTTCATCATATAAATTACCTCGAAGCTGTGCTAAATATGGATGTAATTTTTCCAAAAATTCAACTGGCGGCAATCCGTTCCAGTCAGTGTGCCACATTGCTTTGTGTCCTGCTGCGCAACGGCTTCTTTTTAAGGTTTTTAAATCTTTGTCTTCAATTAATAAATAGGTCATTAAATCGCAGTGCTCCATCCAAGTGTGTGCTGCATTTCTAACCGCTTCGTCTTGTCTTGCAATATGAAGGATTTTTGCCCAAAACCATTCTGATGAATAAATTCCTCCCACATATTTCGTAACATCTTCTCCGCCCCAGCTTACTGCCAGTTCGTTAATTTCGTTTGCTTCATTTATAGAAGTATGATCTTTCCATAACACCATCATCGCGTTTGGGTTTTCTTCAAAACCTTTTGTCAGGGCTAATGGCGTTCCGTCTTTTGTAACTGGAACAGGAGAAGATCCTGTTGTATCAATACAGATTCCGCGAATCAATGACGGATCGACTTTGCTTTCTTTTACAACATTCTGAATTGTAATTTCCAATCCTTCAATATGATCTAAAGGATGCTGGCGAAATTGGTTTATAGAGGCGTCACAATATTGCTTGTTTTTCCATCTTTTGTAATGAGAAACATTCGATGCCAGCTCCTGCCCATCCTCAGTATCAATTAGCACCGCGCGAACAGAATCTGTTCCGTAGTCCAATCCTATTACATAATTTTTCATTCGTATTTTATTTTAAAATATTGACAAATATAGACATAAATATTTTATAAGTGTACAAAAAACACTTAATCGAAAGTGCATAATTAATTTTTGCTATAAATGCATTAAAACAGCACTTTAGCACTAAATCAGAAAATAAATATCAATGACACATTTATAATATTGCGATTATTTCATCCTTAAACAAAAGTCAATTATTTTAAAAATTGCATTTTGTTTGCTTAACCTGTAAAATCCGCTCTTTTTGCAGAACGGATTTTAAGATTTTTCATCAATTACTTTCCTTCTAAAACCAATACAGAGTAAGGAGGCAATGTTATTTCAAGTTTCCCTTTTTTATTTTCAAAACCTTTAAAAGCAACTGGAACAATTTTATTTGGATTTTCGAAAGAATTATAATCCTGAAGTTTTGAAGCAGTGATTACACTTCCTGAAAAAACTTTTACACCTAGATCTTTTACATCAATTTCTATTTTGTTTTTATTTACTGGGTCAATATTTACCAGCGAAATATGAACAGAACCGCTCTGGTCTTTTGAAGCTGAAGCTGAAACCGCTGGAATACTTTGTCCATCAAAAACATAAGAAGGCGATTTAAAATCTATTGACAATAATTTGGCATCCTGATGCACGCTGTACATTTTCATCACATGATAGGTCGGCGTCGTGATCATTTTTGCTTTGTCTGTTAAGATTACCGCTTGGAGCACATTAACACATTGGGCTAAGTTTGCCATACGAACACGATCTGCGTGATTATTGAAAATATTTAATGTTGCTCCAGCCAAGACAGCGTCTCTCATGGTATTTTGCTGATATAAAAATCCTGGGTTTGTTCCTTTTTGAACATCGTACCAGCCGCCCCATTCGTCAACAATCATGGCTACTTTTTTCTCTGGATCGTATTTATCCATAACAGCAGCATGTTTTGTCACTAATTCTTCCATTTTTAAAGCCGACTGCATGGTTAAGAAATACTCTTTTTCGGTAAAATCAACATCAGCACCTTTTTTGGCCCAATCAATTACAGCATAATGGTGAACACCAACACCGCCAAGCATATTTAAAGGAATGTTCTTCATTAAAACTTCTGTCCAATTATAATCGGAACTGTTTGCCCCTGATGCGATTCTTGTAATTCCTCCTGTATTGCCCCAATCAGACATAAAAGTGGCAAACTTTTTATATTCGTTTGCATAATAATCTGCGGTCATATTTCCTCCGCAGCCCCAAGCTTCATTACCAATTCCCCAGTATTTTACTTTCCATGGCTCGGTTCTTCCGTTTTTCTTGCGAAGATCACTCATTGGGCTTTTTCCTCCGAAATTGGTGTATTGCACCCAGTCTGCTAATTCCTGAACTGTTCCGCTTCCGACATTTCCAGATAAATACGGTTCTGCTCCAAGCAGTTCACACATATTTAAAAAGTCATGAGTCCCGAAACTATTATCTTCCGTTACACCTCCCCACCATTGGTTTACTATTGTTGGGCGCTGTTCCTTCGGACCTATTCCATCTTTCCAGTGGTATGTATCGGCAAAACATCCGCCCGGCCATCGTAGATTTGGAATTTTTAAATCTTTTAATGCTTTTACAATATCATTTCGAACTCCATTGGTATTTGGAATTTTTGAAGTATCTCCAACAAAAAAACCGCCGTAAATACAGCGTCCTAAATGTTCGGCAAAATGGCCGTATATATTTCTATTAATGGTTGGCGCCGAAGCATCATTTTTTATTGAAACAATTGTGGGCTCTTTTTGTGCAGATACGGTTTGAATGCAGAATACAGCAAACAATATCAGTAATAGTTTTTTCATGTCTTTTGTGGTTTTTTTGATGTTTAGAATAGAGAATGTCTCTTGTTTCTAATGTTTTTGGTTTTTAATAATAAGTGTTTGTTTAACATTTGTAAATTTAAATAAAAAAAAGCCACATAAAAAAATAAAAATATCAAAACAACGGGTTGCAAAAAATGGATTTCGCAATTAGATCTTAAAAATCAGTGTAAAAAAGGGTTTTATTAGTATATATAAATTAAAAAAACAAAAAAAATCGACAAAAAACTTTTGAACGGTGGCATTTGTAACAAAATTTGAAGAAATTTAATTTTAAAACACGAAATAATAATACTGAGATTAACTCTCTTTTAAAAATGTTTCTACCTTTGACTTTAATAATTTTTGATATAGAACTGAAAAAGAATACAGAAAAATCGTTTCATCATTATTCATTTAAAATTGATTATTATAATTCATTTATTGAACTTTAGCATAAGTGTAAAATCAACATTAATAAATTATGATACGTTTTAGGAAGTTTATATATTTACCATCCAAATTAATTATATATGTTAGATAGTTATAGTTCTGCCGATAAGGTTTTATTGGCGGTTGACTGCATCATTTTTGGATTCGACAATGAAGGGCTAAAAATCCTTTTAATTCAAAGAGATTTTGAGCCTGAAAAAGGAAAATGGTCCTTGATTGGAGGATTTCTAAAGCGTGATGAAGTTTTAGATGCTGCTGCAACCAGAATTTTAAATACATATACTGGTCTTAACGATATCTATATGGAGCAGTTATATGCTTACAGCGAAATAGATCGTGACCCGGTAGAAAGAACCATTTCGGTTTCTTATTTTGCTTTAATTAATATTGAAAACCACAATACTGAATTGATTAAAAATTATCACGCAGAATGGTTTCCTATTAATGACGCGCCAAACTTAATTTTTGACCACAACGAAATGGTCCAAAATGCCATTAAGAGACTTCGCTACAAAACTTCCATCAAACCAATTGGTTTTGAATTGCTTCCTGAGAAATTCACCATGCGTCAGCTTTTAGAATTGTATGAAGCCATTTTGAGCAAAGAATTGGACAAAAGAAATTTCATCAGTAAAATAAATTCCTTAGAAATCTTAAACAAACTGGATGAAAAAGACATGCAGTCTTCTAGAAAAGGATCTTATTTATACACTTTTAATAAAGAGAAATACGAAGAAAAACTGCTTAACAACTTTGTGCTCAATTTATAATTGGCATTCACCTATAAAGAATTCCTTAGTATAAGAGCAGATTTATTTTCGATCTGCTCTTTGATTCCTTTTAAAACCATATCGGCCAAAATTTTTCCCATAACTTCAAAATTGGTTGAAATTGTGGTTATTCCGTTTGCTGCGATTTTCTTTAAAGGCGTTTCATTATAAGATATAATGCCAAAATCCTCTCCTAACTTTAAATTTCTGCTCATTGCATTTTCTATAACCAAAAGTAGATCACGATCATGAGGAATGATATACAAATCTCCTAGTGCAATAGATCGGTTACTAAAATCTGAAATCACCTCATAATCAAAACCATAAGTCTGGCAAAACGACTCAAATCCTAATTTCATTCCGGGAGGCTCCCTAAAACCTGGAAATATTAAAATCAGTTTTTTGTATTTTGACAATCGAGATTTGCCCTTCATCAAACCTTCGAAAATATCTTTTTGATGGTTCTGGTAAATTGCAGGAAACATTTTTAACTCTGGATTGGTCTGGTCCAAGATAATTACGTCGCTTACTGGTAGGGTTTTTATCGAGTCGACAATATCGGTTAAGTTGGTCGGCATGATAATATATTTTGTATAATTTCCATTGCTGTCATTTATCAGTTTTTTGAAAACCTGAACATTAAAATGATGAAAGAAAATATCAACCTGCACATTTTTTCCAATGTTTTTTAAAAACGAATTATAAATATCTTCTTTAAAAATATTCAATTCATCAAAAAGCAAGAAAATCTTCTGAGTTATAGTGATTTCAACACTTTTAACATAATATCCTTTGCCTGGAATGGCATAAATTATTCCTCTTTTCTTTAATTCGTCATACGCCAATAAGACCGTGTCTCGAGACAAGGAAAAAGCCAAACAGACTTTATTGACGGATGGAAGCCTATCTCCTTTAATTAAATTCCCTTCTTCAATTGCTTTTTCGATTGAAAGAATTATCTGCCTATATTTTGGCAGACCGATGTTATTTTGAATTGAAATCATGTTTTAGATAAAGTCATTATGACTATTATAATTAAAAACTGGTAGGCACTGGTATGCAAATATAGAAAATGTTTCTACTTTTGGATTTCATTTTTGTTAAAAATTACATGGAAATAAAACACATATCGCATTTAAAAGAGATTCATAATTGCAAATTGTTTGGTTTAATGCCCAATAAGGAAGAAATTTATTCTTTTGATCTGATCAATAAAAATGGAATGAAAGTTCAGATTATCAATTATGGAGCAACTGTAACTTCAATCCAAATTCCAATAGATGGAAAACCAACAGATATTGTACTAGGCTTTGATAATTTAAATGCATATTTAGAATCTTATAATTTGCCAAGCGCTCCCTATTTTGGAACAACGGTTGGGCGTTATGCTGGACGAATTCATAATGCTACTTTCAGTCTCGACGATAAAAAATTTCAGCTTGGCAGTAACAATAACGGCAATTCACTGCATGGCGGAGAAATGGGGTTTGGGAGAAAAGTCTGGAATGTAACTGATGCAAAAACTGGTGAAAATCCTTCCATTACTTTTGGGCTATTGAGCGAGCATTTAGACGAAAATTTTCCTGGCGAAATGACTGTTTATTTAACGTATACTTTGACTGAAGAAAACGAATTAAAATTAGAATATAGAGCAACCTCAACTGAAGATACCATTATCAATTTGACACATCACAGTTATTTTAATCTTGATGGACATGACGGAAATGTTTTAGAACAGCAGATGTTTATTAAATCGGCTAAAATGCTGGAAACAAATTCAGATAATATTCCAACAGGAAATTATACCGATTTGACGAACCATGATTTTGATTTTAGAACTGCAAAAAACTGTCCGTTTCCAATTGACAATTCTTTTGTGGTAAATTCTAAAACTGAAATTGTGGCACAATTAATCAGTTTAAAAAATAAATTGAGAATGAATGTTTACACCGATCAGCCAAGTGTACATATATATGTAGGCGGAAATTGTTTCGGAAAATTAAAAGGAAAAGAAAATGTCGATTACAATGCTCAAAGCGGAATTTGTTTTGAAACGCAGAATTTTCCGGATGCACCAAATCATGCTCATTTCCCGAATGCTGTTCTCAAAAAAGGAGAACAATATTCTCAAAAAACACTTTACAAATTTGAAACTCTAAACTAACTATTTATATAATATACCAATTACACAACTATAATGAATGATATTTTAATACAAAATACTGTTGCTTTTTTTGAGAAATCTTTCGGGTCTTCTCCAGAGAAAACGGTACTTTCTCCTGGCAGAATCAACATCATTGGAGAGCATATTGATTACAATGACGGTTATGTTTTGCCTGCTGCAATTGACAAAGTGATTTGCTTTGCTTTTAAAAAAAACAACACAAAAACTTCTAAAGTAATTGCTATTGATTTAAACGAAGAGTTTGAAATCGATTTGACTCAAGAAGTAAAGCTAAGCGATGTGGTTTGGACCAATTACATTCGAGGCGTAATTAAACAACTGCAAGATAACGGATTTTCTTTTGAAGGTTTCAATTGTGTTTTCAGCAGTAATATTCCGGTTGGTTCTGGATTATCTTCTTCGGCAGCTTTAGAGTGTGGAATGATTTTCGGAATTAAATCTCTTTTCGATTTAAAAATTGAGAAAAAAGACATTTCACTATTAGGACAAAAAGCAGAGCATTGGGTTGGAATCAACTGCGGAATTATGGATCAATTCTCAAGTGTTCACGGTCTTGAAAATAAAGTAATTCAATTAGATTGCAACACTTTAGAATTTGAATATCATAATGCCGACTTTAAAGACTATTCTTTGATTTTATTTGATTCTAATGTAAAGCATTCGCTCTTTACATCAGAATACAATACCAGAAGAATTGAATGTGAAGAAGGTTTATCGATTATAAAAAGTCATTTTCCAGAAGTAAAAACTTTTAGAAATGCTACAGAAGAACAGGTTTTGAGCCTTAAAGATAAAATGACTGAAAAAGTTTTTGCCAGAGTTCATTTTGTGGTTAAAGAAATCAATCGCGTTATCAAAGCTTGCAAAGCTTTAGACCAAGGAAATATTGAACTTTTAGGAGAATTGCTTTTTGAAACACATTACGGATTGTCGCAAGAATATGAAGTAAGCTGCGAAGAATTAGACATGCTTGTTGATACAGCAAAAGAAGACGATGCCATTATCGGTTCCCGACTTATGGGAGGCGGTTTTGGCGGCTGCACTATTAATTTAGTTAAAAAAGGACATGAAAATGAGGTTAAGCGTAAGTTTTCAAAGCTTTATTTAGATACATTTGGAATTGAATTAAAATTCTATGATGTAAAAATATCAAACGGAACAACGCTACTTTAAAACCACACACACTACAATGAAAAATTTTGACATTAACGAAGATCCGCACAGACGCTTCAATCCATTAATCAACGAATGGGTATTAGTATCACCACATCGTGCAAAACGCCCTTGGCAAGGACAAAATGAAACCATTTCGACAGAAGAACTTCCTAAATATGACCCAACTTGCTATTTGTGTCCAGGAAATGTTCGTGCTAACGGAATGAATAATCCGCAATACGAAAACAGTTTTGTTTTTGAAAATGATTTTGCGGCCATGAAACAGGACGAAATTATTTTTGAAGATGATATTAAACATACTTTTTTTAAGGCAAAACCAGAACAGGGTATTTCTAGAGTAGTTTGCTTTTCTCCAAGACATGACCTGACTCTTCCAGAAATGGAAATTGCCGATATTGAAAACATCATCAAAACTTGGCAGAAAGAATATACCGATTTAGGAAGCATTAAATATATTAACCACGTTCAGATTTTTGAAAACAAAGGAAGTGTAATGGGCTGCAGTAATCCGCATCCGCACGGACAAATTTGGGCTCAATCTTCTCTTCCTACTCAAGTTGAAAAAACACAAAATAGCTTAAAATCATACTACGATAAAAACGAGAGAACTTTATTGGAGGATTATGTGAAAGCTGAATTGAAAGCTGGCGAACGTATCGTAATCGAAAATGATCATTTTGTTGCGCTGGTTCCTTTTTGGGCAATCTGGCCTTATGAAACAATGATTGTAAGCAAAAGAGCCGTAAACAAAATTACCAATTTTACTGCTGAAGAAAGTACCGCTTTCGCGAAAATCTTAAAGCAGTTAACCACGAAGTACGACAATTTATTTAATACTTCTTTTCCATATTCATCAGGAATTCACCAATCGCCAACAGACGGTTTACTGCATCCAGAATGGCATTTCCATATGCATTTTTATCCACCATTGTTAAGATCAGCAACTGTAAAGAAATTTATGGTTGGATACGAAATGTTGGGCGAATCGCAACGTGATATTACACCTGAAAAAAGTGCTGAAATTTTGAGACAGCTTTCAGATGTACATTACAAAAGCACTGTAAAAGTGTAATAGCTTTCACATTGTAATAAAGCCAAAAATAAAAATTTAACATAATAACCATGAAATAAATGTAAAAAACACATTTACTAGTGATTGATTTCTAAATTTTTATTTTACATTTGGCTTCTGCTTTTATTTTCGCAAAAAAATAACAGAAATAAAACACATCTTGCATTTTTAACAAGATTTAACAACATAAAAACAAATTTAAACCACATAAACAAACAACCTATAATAATTATTTAAAATACTACTAACAATGAACCAAAACCTCGCTTTCGCAGACTATGCGGTTTTTATTATTTATTTTATCGTAGTCTCTGTCTATGGCTACACTGTTTATCGCAAACGTAAACAGGACGAACATGATGCTAAAGCTTACTTTTTGGCTGAAGGAAATTTAACTTGGTGGGCAATTGGGGCTTCTCTTATTGCTTCTAACATCTCTGCAGAGCAATTCATCGGAATGAGCGGTGAAGGTTTCTTCTTAGGAATCGCTGTTGCTGCTTACGAATGGCTTGCTGCCGTTGCCCTAATTATCGTGGCTGTATGGTTTATTCCCGTTTATCTTAAAAACAAGATTTACACTATGCCACAGTTCTTAAAAACACGTTACAACGAATCTACTGCACTTATCATGGCAGTATTTTGGCTGTTTTTATATGTTTTTGTAAACCTTACTTCTATTTTATATTTAGGAGCAGTTGCGATTAACAAACTTGCTGGTGGAGAATACCTTCACGTAATTATGCTTGGATTGGCTATTTTTGCTTTGTTTATTTCTCTTGGAGGAATGAAGGTTGTAGCCTATACAGACGTTATACAGGTAGCTGTATTAATTATCGGAGGTTTGGTGACTTCTTACATTGCTTTAACAACAGTTGCGGAAGCTTTTGGTGTTGGTCAAAATGCAATTGCCGGTTTTAAAGTTTTAATGCAGCAGGCTCCCGAACATTTCAAAATGATTATTCCGAAACCAACTGCGACGTCTTCTCAGCTTGAGATTGACAAATATTTAACTTTCCCTGGATTATTATCTTATGCTGCTGGTATCTGGATTATTAACTTAAACTACTGGGGATGTAATCAATACATTACACAAAGAGCACTTGGAGCAGATTTACAAACAGCACGTACAGGAATTTTGTTTGCTGGTATGCTTAAATTATTAATGCCGCTTATTGTAATGCTTCCTGGTATTGCTGCTTACGTTTTATACACAAGCGGACACTTACCTCAATTAGAGGGTGGAGTAAAAGATGAGGCATATTCTGCTATCTTAACATTCCTTCCAACCGGATTAAAAGGACTTTCAGTTGCTGCTCTTACTGCTGCAATTGTAGCTTCTTTGGCAGGAAAAGTAAACAGTATTTCTACAATCTACACATTAGACGTTCATAAAAAATACATTCAAAAAAATGCTGGCGAAAAACAGCAGGTAAACATCGGTCGTCTTGCCGTTTTTGTTGCTATGCTTTTGGCCGTTTTATTTACATGGAATGACGTTTTAGGAATTGGTGGCGTTGGAGGATTTACCTACATCCAAAAATACACTGGATTCATCAGCCCTGGAGTTTTTGCCATGTTCTTCTTGGGTATGTTCTGGAAAAGAACTACTGGAACAGCGGCAATCGTGGGTGTAATCTTAGGATTCTTATTATCTGTTTTATTCAACGAATACGCTCCAGCTTTATTTGGAAACGACACACTTTTATACACAGCTTACAATAATGGAAAAGGAGCTTTTGAAATTCCGTTCCACATCTGTATGGGATTATCATTCTTATTCACAATGATTGCAATGATCTTAATAAGTTTTGCTGGTCCAAAAGTAAACCCTAAAGCATTCGAAATTGATTCTGAAATGTTTAAAGTAAAACCGCAGACAACAGTCTTAATCGTTATTACGCTATTGATTATTGCTGCGCTTTATGTTAAGTTCTGGTAATAAATTATCAGTTCTATTCTCTCTATTTTTACAGCTGTTGTTTGTCATGAACAACAGCTGTAAATTTTTTAAAGTATATTCATTGGATAAAAAGGATTAACTTTTTGTCAGGCTGAGCGGAGTCGAAGCCCACGTCCAATTGGAGCGCCCTTCGACTTCGCTCAGGGTGACATCTCATTCATAAATCAAGAATTTCAAATTATAATACATAAATACCATGCAGTTATCATTAACCCAAAAAATCATTATCGTTACGGGCGGCGCAAAAGGAATCGGTTTAGGAATCGTTAAGGTTTTAGCCGAAGAAAATGCAATTCCGTTTATCGTTGGACGTAACGAAAATGATAACATCAAAGCCGTAGAAGAATTAAAAGCCATTGGAAAAGAAGCGCACCAAGTTGCTGCAGATTTGACAAAACCTGAAGACTGCAAAAAAGCTGTTGAAGCCGTAATCGCAAAATTTGGCAGAATTGACGGACTTGTAAATAATGCTGGCGTTAACGATGGCGTTGGATTAGAAAACGGAAATTATGAAGATTTTGCTGCTTCACTTCACAAAAATTTGGTGCATTATTATTTAATGGCACAGCATGCTCTTCCGTATTTGAAAGAATCGAAAGGAGCCATTGTAAACATTGGTTCTAAAACTGCCGAAACGGGTCAAGGCGGAACCTCAGCTTATGCCGCTTCAAACGGTGGAAGAAATGCTTTAACTAGAGAATGGGCGGTTGAATTATTAAAATACCGCATCCGCGTAAATGCCGTAATTGTAGCAGAATGTTACACACCGCTTTACGAAACCTGGATCAACACTTTTGAAAATAAAGAAGAAAAACTGGCTGCAATCACTAAAAATATTCCTTTAGAAAACCGAATGACAACTGCTGAAGAAATCGCGAATATGGTGGTTTTCTTATTGTCGGAAAAATCAAGCCACACCACTGGACAGATCATTTATGTTGATGGCGGTTACACACATTTAGATCGTTCTATTTAATTTTTTTTAGCCACAGATTAAAAGGATTAAAATGATTTGCTTTAGTTTGTCACCCCTGAGCGAAGTCGAAGGGCGTTCCAATTTGACGTGGGCTTCGACTTCGCTCAGCCAGACAAAACTGGACTTAAAAATCTCTTTAATCCTTTAATCCCGATAGCTATCGGGAGTGGCAAAACTAACCTTCGCATTATTTTTAAAATCGGAAGGCGTAATTCCCTTAACTTTTTTAAAGAGTTTATTAAAATTTGAAGCCGTTTTATAACCGCATCCATACGCAATCTCAGACATACTTTTATCTGTTTCCAACAACAATTTACAAGCATTCGAAATCCTGATTTCATGCAAATAATCCACAAAGTTTTTCTTTGTTTTAATTCTAAACATTCTGCAGAAAGAAGTCCGTGTCATATTCGCAACAGCGGCAATTTCTTCTAATGAAATATTCTTTTTATAATTTTTATTTACATATTGAAAAACCTCCGAAAGACGATCTACTTTCGAATCTTTCTGCATCAACGAATAAATTTCATCATTAATGTAAATTTTATCCTGACTTTCTGAAAGGATAGATAAAATTTCAAAAAGCCCAACAATTACTTCAAAGTCTTTTTTGGAAACTAATTTCTCCAGTTTTTTAGCAATCTGCTTATTGGTTTTTCCGATAATCGAAATGCCTTTTCCAGCCTGAACAAAAAGCTCGTTGATTTTTTGAGTTTCTTTTAATTCGTAAAAAGTCGGTCCGAAAATATCTTTATGAAAATATACGACAATCGAATTGGCTCTTAAATCTTCAATTCCCTGATAATATTTTTCGTCATTTAACCAAACGTGCGGAATATCCGATCCTAAAAAGACCATATCGCCAGGTTCAAACGGCATTACCGAATTTCCGATAATACGTTTTCCGTAACTCTCTTTTACATAAACCAATTCCAGTTCAGGATGCGAATGGAACGGCGCTTGAAAAAATGGTTCAATACGATTGAGCACCGAAACTTTCGTGTTGAGATAAGACGCTATTTTGGTTTGTTCCAATTTCATTCTGCAAAGATAATTAAAGATTAGATACGGATAATATTAGACTATTGATGAATATCTAAAAAAGGCTAATTTTATTTTTCGTTAACTGCCCGAATTCTATACAAAATCAGAAGATTAAAATGTTATTAAATGAAAGCAGTGACATCAAAAAAAGAAAAAAAAACAACAACACAATGTCTGAGAATAACACAAAAAAACTGGTTGTAAAACTGCATCCAGATGATAATGTATTGGTTGCCTTAACCGATCTTCAAAAAGGCGAAACCATTCATTTTGACAACGAAACTTACGTTTTACAAGACCTCATCAAAGCCAAACATAAATTCTACATGCAAGATATGAAGCAGGGAGAAGAAGTAAACATGTACGGTGTTTTGGTTGGAAAAGTGCAAAATGACTTGGCAAAAGGAAGTTTAATGACGACCGAAAACCTTAAACATGCTGCAGATCCTTACGCTTACAGAAATGCTTCTTATGAATGGAATGCACCTGACGTTTCTAAATTTGAAAACAGAACTTTTAAAGGATATAAAAGAAAAGACGGACGCGTTGGAACAGCAAATTACTGGCTTTTTATTCCAACCGTTTTTTGTGAAAATAGAAATTTAGATGTCATCAAAGAAGCATTGCACAAACAATTGGGTTATGCTGTAACGGACAAATACAACCAATTTACGCACGAATTGCTTCAGGGTTATTTGAACGGAAATGATATAAACGATATTAATATTGAATTAAATCCAACGCCAAAAAACAAACGTGTTTTTGAAAATGTAGACGGAATTAAATTCTTAAATCACCAAGGCGGTTGCGGCGGAACTCGTCAAGATGCTTCTACTTTAAGCGCTTTATTGGCTTCTTACGCGAATCATCCAAACGTGGGCGGAATCACGCTTTTGAGTTTAGGATGTCAGCATTTACAAGTTCAAGATTTTGTAAACGATGTAAAAAGACAAAATCCAGAGTTCGACAAACCGTTGTTTATTTTTGAACAGCAACAAACAGAAAGCGAAGAAGTTTTGATTACCAATGCCATCAAAAAAACTTTTGAAGGTTTAATCGAAATCAATAAATATGAAAGAACTGATGCGCCGTTAAGCGATTTATGCATTGGTGTAAAATGTGGCGGAAGCGATGGTTTCAGTGGTGTTTCTGCAAATCCTGCGGTTGGTTATACTTCTGATTTAGTTGTAGCTTTAGGCGGAAAAATTCTTTTGGCTGAATTCCCAGAATTATGCGGAGCAGAGCAAAATTTAATTGACAGATGTATTACCGAAGATAACGCTAAAAAATTCATCGATTTAATGGAATCTTATGATGAATTGGCACACAAAGTGGGTTCTGGTTTCCACATGAATCCTTCTCCGGGAAATATCAAAGACGGTTTAATTACAGATGCTATCAAAAGTGCTGGAGCGGCAAAAAAAGGAGGAACTTCACCTGTTGTTGATGTTTTAGATTATACCGAATTAGTTACAAAACCTGGATTAAGTTTGGTTTGCACTCCAGGAAATGACGTAGAAGCGACAACTGGAAAAGCGGCTTCTGGGGCAACTTTAATTTTGTTTACAACGGGATTAGGAACACCGACAGGAAACCCAGTTTGTCCCGTAATTAAAGTAGCGACAAACTCTGTTCTGGCAACCAGAATGAAAGATATTATCGATATTGACTGCGGACCAATCATTAGCGGTGAAAAGTCTATTGAAGAAATGGGCGAGGAAATTTTGGAATACTGCATCAAAGCGGCAAGTGGCGAAATTATTCCGAAAGCGGTTCAATTAAACCAAGACGATTTTATTCCGTGGAAACGCGGCGTATCTTTGTAAAAGACTCAATTAAAACAACTTAAAAAAATTATATAAATGTTTTCATTACAAAATAAAAAAGCAATTATCACAGGCGGAGGAAGCGGAATTGGAAGAGCGATTTCTGTTTTATTTGCTAAACAAGGAGCTGAAGTTCACGTTTTAGAATTGACGGAAGAAAGCGCAAAAGAAACTGTAGAAGAAATCAAATCTGCTGGAGGAACTGTTTTTGCGCACGCTTGCGACGTTTCAAATCACGAACAAGTTAAATCAACTTTTGAGAAAATCGGAAATATTCATATTCTGGTAAACAATGCTGGAATCGCACACGTTGGAAAAGTAGACACAACTTCTGAATCTGATTTTGACCGTATCATGAATGTAAACGTAAAAGGTGTTTACAACTGTCTTCACGCTTCGATTCCGGCGCTAAGAAATTCTGGCGGAGGTGTAATTTTGAATTTAGCCTCTATTGCAAGCTGGGTTGGTATTCCAGATCGTTTTGCTTATTCTACTGCAAAAGGTGCTGTTATGGCGATGACTTTATCAGTTGCTAAAGATTATTTAAACGATAAAATCAGATGTAATTCTATTTCTCCTGCGAGAGTTCACACACCTTTCGTAGATGGATTTATTGCTAAAAACTATCCTGGAAAAGAAGAAGAAATTTTCGAAAAATTATCTCAATCACAGCCAATCGGCCGTATGGGAAAACCAGAAGAAATCGCCACTTTAGCCTTATTCTTATGCAGTGACGAATCGTCTTTCATCACAGGTTCTGACTACCCAATTGATGGCGGTTTTATCAAATTGAACAACTAAAATATTTAAACATATAGCCACGAATTACACAAATTTTAATTCGAGAAAATTCGTGTAATTCGTGGCAAAAAAACTAAAAATTAAAATATGAAACTTATTAGATTCGGAGAAGAAGGAAAAGAAAAACCAGGAGTTTTACTAAATGAAAAAAGATACGATGTTTCGTCTATCGTTACAGATTACAACGAAGCTTTTTTTGAAAATGACGGTTTAGCAAAATTAGAAGAAGCTTTAAAAAATAATCCCTCTCTTCCAGAAGTAAGCGATTCAGTTCGTTTAGGTTCGCCAGTTGCGCGTCCGTCAAAAATTATCTGCATCGGATTAAATTATGTAGATCACTGTGAAGAAACTGGTGCTGCAATTCCAGAAGAACCAATCATTTTCTTTAAATCAACGACTTCTTTATGTGGACCTAATGATAATTTGATTATCCCAAAAAACAGCGAAAAAACAGACTGGGAAGTTGAACTAGCATTTGTCGTGGGCAAAAAAGCAAGCTACGTTTCTGAAGAAGATGCGCCAAATTACATTGCAGGATATTGTCTTTTGAATGATTACAGCGAAAGAGCATTCCAAATCGAAAGAGGCGGACAATGGGCAAAAGGAAAAGGTTCTGACACCTTCGCTCCTCTTGGGCCAATTATGGCAACTCCAGACGAAGTGGGTGATGTAAATAATCTAAAGATGTGGTTGACTGTAAACGGAAAAACGTTCCAAAACAGTAACACTTCAAATTTGATTTTTAAAATTCCATTTTTAGTACATTATTTAAGTCAATTTATGACATTGCTTCCTGGCGATGTAATTAGTACAGGAACGCCTCCAGGAGTTGGATTAGGAATCAAACCAGATCCAATCTACATTAAAGCGGGCGACGTAATCGAATTAGGAATTGAAGGTTTAGGTACAAGCAAACAAACTGCTGTAGCGTACCAAGGATAAATTTAGATTATGGCAACTCAAAAATTCTATCTGGCGTTAGACCTAAAAGATGATGCAGATTTAATTGCAGAATACAAAGAACTGCATGAAAATGTCTGGCCAGAAATTAAAAAAAGCATTCAAGATGCTGGAATTGAAGTTTTGGATATTTACTGCACAGGAAATCGATTGTTCATGATTATCGAAGCAGATGCTGATTTTACTTTCGAAAAGAAAGATCAAGCCGATGCAGCAAACGAAAAAGTTCAGGAATGGGAAACTTTAATGTGGAAATTCCAGCAAGCTTTACCATGGGCAAAACCGGGACAAAAATGGATTGTAATGGATAAGATTTTCGGATTATAATATCCGATTCCATATTAATAGCAACATTCAATATTCCGTAGGAATATCTGGTCGGTAGAAAAAAAATGTCGTTTTGCATTATGTCCTGTAGGGACATCTGATTTACGGAAATGATATTCCAAATCAATTAATCAAACGTTCCTACGGAACGTATTATCCCAATTCAAATTTCGCGTTCTACTACCGACGAGACATTCCTACGGAATGAATAAAAAAAGCCCTGATTATTCAGGGCTTTGTTCTTTTTGCATATTCAGTAAATATGCCATATTAGCTATTACGTGATCATGTTTCTTGACAAACGAATTTTCTTCGTTCCACACATAACCTGCTAAAACGGCACATATTTTTTCTTTTACTTCTGGATTTTCCGGCTGATGGAAGAATAATGTCTGCAGATTTCCTGTATACCATTCTTGCACGTAAGTGGTGAAAACGGCAATTCCGCGTTTCATGTATTGTGTAAATTCAACTTCCCAATCTACAGGAATTCCTTGTGATTCTTTCAAATATAATTTGGCTGCCAACATTCCAGATTCGGTTGCAAAAGCAACTCCTGATGAGAAAACTGGATCTAAAAATTCTGAACTGTTTCCTGTTAAAGCAAAACCATCGCCGTACATTCTTTTTACGGCTCTTGAGTAGTTTTCTAATTTAACTGGCTCGAATAGGAATTCTGTTCCAGCAAATCTTTTAATATAATAATCCGATTTCTGAATGGCATTTCGCAGAGCCTCGGCATTATCTTTATTTTCAGAAAGCGAATTGATAAAATCTGTTGGGCCAACAACACCCAAACTTGTATTTCCGTTCGAGAAAGGAATTACCCAAAGCCAAACTTCGGTTTCCAGAATATCAAACGAAATTTGAGTTCCTTCTACCCCTTCTTCTCTATTAATATCTTTAACATGAGTAAAAATCGAAGAATGCGGATCTAATTTTGATGGCGTATCCAGATCTAAAAGTCTTGGCAAAACGCGTCCGTATCCGCTGGAGTCAATGATGAATTTAGCGTGGATTTCTTTTAGGTTTCCGTCTTTATCTTTTACAATAGTTTTTGAATTTTTTCCTTCAAAAGAAACCTCCAAAACTTCTGTTTCAAATTCCAAATCAATTCCTTTTCGAATAATTTCCTGTGCCATTGTATTGTCAAAATCAGCTCTTGGAACCTGCCAAGTCCAATCCCATCCTTCGCCAAATTTTACACTAAAATCAAAATTGCAGATTTCTTCTCCTCTAATAAAACGAGCACCTAACTTTTTCTCAAAGTTCATTGCATCAAGAGCGTCAAACAATTCTGCTTCAGCAAAATGATCCATTACGCGCGGAATAAGGCTTTCGCCAACAACAAGTCTCGGAAACTTCGTTTTTTCTACAACTTTAACCTTTACATTGTTCTTAAAAAGATACGATGCCGAAACACATCCGGACGGTCCTGCACCAATCACTAAAACATCAACAAACTCCTTTGTCATATTAGAATTATTATCATTAATTAACCTACATTTGCCATCATCAAAATAACTACATTTATTTTGATAAATAAAATTAAATTAGCGCAACCAAAATCGATTTGATGAATACAATAAATGAATATCTAAGTTTAGCAGAATTTGAAGCCATAATCTTTGGAAAAAACAAAGTTGCCATAAGCGATGTGGTTTTAAATCGAGTAAACGAAAGTTTTAATTTCTTAAAAGAATTCTCAGGAAATAAAGTAATCTACGGAGTAAATACAGGATTTGGACCAATGGCTCAATACAGAATTAAGGAGTCAGATCAAATTCAATTGCAATATAATTTAATTAGAAGCCACTCTTCTGGAACAGGAAAACCTTTGAACGCTGAGTGCGCAAAAGCAGCGATTCTGGCAAGATTAAATACACTTTCTTTAGGAAATTCAGGAGTTCATTCTTCTGTAATTCATTTAATGGCAGAATTAATCAATCGAGATATTACACCTTTAATTTTTGAACACGGCGGTGTTGGTGCCAGCGGAGATTTAGTACAATTATCACACTTAGCTTTAGTTTTAATTGGCGAAGGCGAAGTTTTTTATAAAGGTGAAAGACGTTCAACTGCAGAAGTTTTCGAAATTGAAGGTTTGAAACCAATTCAAGTAGAAATTAGAGAAGGTTTGGCATTAATCAACGGAACTTCTGTAATGACAGGAATTGGAGTTGTAAATGTTCATTATGCTAAAAAATTATTAGACTGGTCATTAAAAGCTTCTTGCGCAATTAACGAATTAGTTCAAGCTTACGACGATCATTTCTCAGAAGAATTAAATCAAACAAAACGTCATAAAGGTCAGCAGGAAGTTGCGGAAAGAATGAGACAAAATCTTTCGGACAGTACGTTGATCCGTAAAAGAGAAGATCATTTATATTCTGGCGAAAACACAGAAGAAATCTTCAAAGAAAAAGTTCAAGAATATTATTCATTACGTTGCGTTCCTCAAATTTTAGGACCGGTTTTAGAGACTATCAATAATGTTGCTTCTATTCTGGAAGATGAATTTAACTCGGCAAACGACAATCCAATTATTGACGTTAAAAACAAACACGTTTACCACGGCGGAAATTTCCATGGAGATTATATTTCGCTAGAAATGGATAAACTGAAAATCGTTATTACAAAATTAACGATGCTGGCAGAACGCCAATTGAATTATTTATTGAATTCAAAAATCAACGAAATTTTGCCTCCATTCGTAAACTTAGGAACATTAGGATTTAATTTCGGAATGCAGGGCGTTCAGTTTGTAGCGACTTCAACAACTGCTGAAAACCAAATGTTGTCTAACCCAATGTACGTTCACAGTATCCCGAACAACAATGACAATCAAGACATTGTAAGCATGGGAACAAATGCTGCAGTTATTACATCAAAAGTGATTGAAAATTCTTTTGAAGTTTTGGCTATCGAATTAATTACGATTGTTCAGGCAATTGATTATTTAAAACAAAAAGATCAAATTTCGTCTACCACTAAAAAATGGTACGACGATATCAGAAATATAATTCCAGAATTTAAGGAAGATCAAGTAATGTATCCTTTTGTTCAAAAAGTAAAAGATTATTTGATCAACAGTTAAAAATCTTTACTTCATAGTATTAATATTGAATCTTAAAATCATGAAAAAGTCACTTGTTTTTTTATTGCTAGGTTGCATTCAATTTGTTAATAGCCAAGAATTAGCATTAGTTAAAAAAAATTCTAAAATTGGATATCTGTCTAAAGATGGATCTTTTAAAATCGAACCTCAGTACAAATCTGCCAGAAGTTTTTCTGAAGGATTGGCTGCTGTAGAAAATGGTGGAAAATGGGGATTTATCGATGCAAAAGGAACTTGGGTAATTCCAGCAGATTTTAAAGATGCTAAAGATTTTAACAGCGGAATTGCAGTTGTACAAAAAGACAAAGAATGGGTTTACATTAATACAAAAGGAGAAATTCAAAAAGCACCTGCTTCAGAAAAATTATTTGATTTTAATAACGGTGTTGCGTTCATCAGGCAAAACAATAAAGTTGGACTAATCAACAACAAAATGACTGTAGTTTTAGAACCAAAATACGATCAGATCAAACCTTTTGAAAATGGTTTTGCGAGAGTGGAACTGAACAAAAACTGGGGAATTATTGATACTAACGGAAAAGAATTGGTTGAACCAGTGTATGCCGAAGTTGGAAATTATTTTAAAGGAACAACTTGGGCAAGAAAAGACAAAACTTTCGGATTGGTAAGTGGCGGAAAATTTATTCCAGTTGACGGAGCTGAAAAAATCTGGGATTTTGAAACTCAAGATTTGACTTTTGCTAAAAAGAATGGAAAAATAGGATACATCGATTTAAAAGGAAATTGGGCCATTCTTCCTATTTATGATAAAGGAAAAGCTTTCTCAAAAAACCTTGCTCCTGTTTTGGTTGGAAAAAAATGGGGATTCATTAATCCAGAAGGAAAATTTGTAATCGAACCAACTTACAACGATGCCGAAGTTTTCAGCACAAACGGTTTAGCACCTGTAAAAGAAAGCAACTGGGGATTTATCAATGAATCTGGAAAATTGGTAATTCCAACTCAATATGGCATAACAACAAATGCTATTATCGCCATGTTTACGCAACAAGATAAAGGATTTATTGGTGGTGTTGCCCGAGTAAAAAACGAAGGAAAATGGGGATTTCTTAAACCTGACGGAACAGTTTTGGCCAACCAATGGTTTGAAAATGCAGAACTGTTTTCTAAAAGTGTAGAAAAACCTCAGCCAGCTGCAGCTCCAGCCGAAAAACCAAAAGAGGAAATTAAACCTGCAACGAAAAAACCAGCCCCAAAGAAAAAGAAATAGTATTTATTCTCCGAAATAAATTATAACATTTGCATAGATGAAATCGTCTTTTTTAGAATACGATTTCATTTATGACGAATAAAAATAAAATCTACATTATAAATGAAGTGTGTATTAGTAACAGGCGGTTCGAGAGGAATTGGAAGTGCGATTTGTAAAAAACTAGCCGTAGAATCCGATTATCATATTCTGATTAATTATCATTCAAATAAAACAGCTGCCGAAGAAACATTGCAAGAAGTGCAAAAATTAGGCGCAACAGGCGAAATCTTAGGTTTTGATGTTTCTAATTTTGAAAACGTACAAAATGTTTTAACTGCTTGGCAAGAAGCTAATCCTGAAAAATTGGTTGAAGCCATTGTAAACAATGCCGGAATTACCAAAGATGGTCTTTTTATGTGGATGACACCAGAAGACTGGAACGGCGTTATGAACACAAGTGTTAACGGTTTCTTTAATGTTACGCAATTTTTTATTCAAAAAATGTTACGCAATAAATATGGCCGAATCGTAAATATGGTTTCGGTTTCTGGAGTAAAAGGAACTGCAGGACAAGCCAATTATTCTGCGGCAAAAGGTGCGATCGTAGCAGCAACTAAGGCCCTAGCGCAAGAAGTTGCCAAAAGAAATATTACTGTAAATGCTGTTGCTCCAGGTTTTATCAGAACCGATATGACGAGCCAACTGGACGAAAAAGAATTATTAAAATTAATTCCGGTAAATCGTTTTGGTGAAGCAGAAGAAGTAGCAGATTTGGTAAGCTTTTTGATTTCTAAAAAAGCAAGCTATATTACAGGAGAAATTATCAATATAAATGGCGGAATATATTCTTAACTGATTTTGCCACAAATTACGCAAATTCTCACAAATTAATTTTGCGGAAATTTGTGTAATTTGTGGTTAAAAAAATTAAAGACCAATTAAAGAATATAGTAGTAAAAATTACACTTTAAGGATAAAAAATTACTTTTGAAAGACGATGAATAGAAGAGTTGTAATTACTGGAATGGGAATTTATTCTTGTATCGGAACTTCTTTAGACGAAGTAAAAGATTCGTTGTACGAAGGAAAATCTGGTATTCAGTTTGATTCTGAACGAAAAGAATTTGGTTTTCAATCGGCCTTGACAGGAATGGTTCCGAAAACCGATCTTAAAAATTTATTGACAAGAAGACAACGTATGAGCATCGGCGAAGAAACCGAATATGCTTATATGGCCACTATAGAAGCATTGAAAAATGCGAATATTGATGACGCTTTTTTTGATACTCACGAAGTAGGTATTATGTACGGAAACGATAGTGTTTCTAAAGCTATTATTGATGCAACAGATATTATACGAGAGAAAAAAGACACTGCTCTAATTGGTTCTGGAGCCATTTTCAAATCGATGAATTCTACGGTTACGATGAATCTTTCCACGATTTTTAAACTTCGCGGCATCAATCTTACCGTTAGTGCGGCCTGTGCAAGCGGTTCTCACTCTATTGGTTTGGCTTATTTTTTAATTAAAAGCGGTTTTCAAGACATTGTAATTACTGGCGGAGCTCAAGAAATCAATAAATATGCAATGAGCAGTTTTGACGGATTAGGTGTTTTTTCTAACAGAGAAGGAGATCCAACAAAAGCTTCAAGACCTTTTGATGCTGGTCGTGATGGACTTATCCCTAGTGGCGGAGGAGCCACTTTAATTCTTGAAAGTTACGAATCTGCAATTGCGCGCGGCGCCAATATTATCGCAGAAATTGGTGGTTACGGATTTTCTTCAAACGGAGGACATATCTCAACGCCAAACGTTGAAGGACCTGCAACAGCAATGAAACGTGCGCTTGACGATGCAAAATTAGAAGCTTCAGATATTGAATATATAAATGCTCATGCAACCTCAACTCCTGTTGGAGATGCAAACGAAGCAAAAGCCATTTTTGAGGTTTTTGGAGAAA
The DNA here is from genome assembly GCF_004151235.1 of Flavobacterium anhuiense. Lineage (GTDB taxonomy): Bacteria > Bacteroidota > Bacteroidia > Flavobacteriales > Flavobacteriaceae > Flavobacterium > Flavobacterium anhuiense_A. Next base: position 122,007 of record NZ_JUIV01000002.1, on the reverse strand, counting down.
AAAATCCTCCGGTAAGCTCTACAAAATCAATGACTGGCCACGAATGCTGGATGGCAGGAGCCAGCGAAATCATTTATTCTATCTTAATGATGCAGCATGATTTTATCGCGCCAAACATCAATTTGGAAACTCCAGACGAAGATGCGTCAAAATTAAATTTAGTTAAAACTACGTTAAACAAAAAATTTGACATATTTTTGTCCAATTCTTTCGGTTTCGGAGGAACCAACTCTGCGTTGGTGGTTAAAAAGTTTAAATTGAACAATGAATAAAGAAGAGATTATAGCAAAAATTAATGGTTTTTTAGTTGATGAATTTGAAGTTGATAATGACGACATTGAACCAAATGCTAATTTAAAAGATACACTTGGGTTAGACAGTCTGGATTATGTTGACTTAGTCGTTTCAATAGAGGCAAACTTTGGTGTAAAACTAGTTGAAGCAGATTTTGTTGGAATTTCTGATTTTCAAAGTTTTTATGACTTAATCGAAACTAAAATCAAAGCCAAATCAGCTTAAATGAGTCAATGGGATGGTAAATCCAAAGGAACTGTTTTAGGTTATAAAATATTCGTTTTTTTAATTCAAAAAGCGGGTGTAAAAGCTGCTTATGTCTTACTTTATTTTGTTGCTTCCTATTATTTTTTATTTCTAAGAAAAAGCAATAAAGCCATTTTCTATTACTTTAAAGAAAGACTTCAGTATTCCTATTTCAAATCTAAAAAAATGGTTTTCAAAAGCTATTACACTTTTGGGCAAACCATTATTGATAAAGTTTCCATTTCTGCTGGAATGAGAAACAAATTTACCTACGAATTTGACGGAATAGAAACGCTTAAAAAACTACTTGCCGAGAAAAAAGGTGGCGTTTTAATCAGTGCCCATGTTGGTAATTTTGAAATTGCTGAACACTTTTTAGGTGATATTGATCTTAATTTCCAAATCAATCTTGTTACAACAGATTTAGAACATTCTGCCATTAAAAATTATCTGGAAAGTGTTTCTAAAAAACCTACTGTAAAATTCATTATTATAAAAGAAGACCTCTCGCATATTTTTGAGATTAATGCCGCTTTAGCCAAAAACGAATTAATCTGCTTTACAGGCGACCGTTATTTTGAGGGAACAAAATCACTTTCTGAAAACCTTCTGGGCAAAGAAGCCAATTTTCCTGCAGGTCCGTTTTTAATTGCTTCAAGATTAAAAGTTCCTGTAGTTTTTGTTTATGTAATGAAAGAGCCAAATCTTCATTATCATTTGTACGCACGAGAAGCCGAAGTAAAACATCGTGACGAAAAAGCGCTTTTGAAAGAATATGTAAAAAGCGTTGAAAGCATTCTTCATCGATATCCTTTACAATGGTTCAATTATTTTGATTTTTGGAACCAGTTAGAAAACAAAAATTCATTGCCAAAATAGCATCAAACAAACACTTTTCGGTTTAGTTTTTTTCAATAAATCAAAAAATTGGGAATTCTATGTCATTGGTCGAAATAAGAAAATTCGTTTAAATAAATTTACTTACTTTTGCGAACCACCAAAGCCAAAAAACCTAATGAAAAATGTTCTCGTAATTTATTATTCTCAATCTGGACAATTGGAATCTATTGCAAGAAATATTGCAAAACCGTTTCTAAATTCAGAAGAAATAAATCTTACTTTTCACGAAATACAATTAGAAAAACCATTTCCGTTTCCTTGGAACAAAGAATCATTTTTTGATGCATTTCCAGAATCGTTTTTACAGATTCCGACTGCATTAAAACCTGTTCCAGAAGAAATTCTAAACACAAAGTTTGATTTGGTATTATTTCATTATCAGGTTTGGTATTTATCTCCTTCAATTCCGATCAATTCATTTTTGAAAAGTGACGATGCCAAGAAAATTTTGAACAATACGCCTGTTATCACCATCAGCGGTTCAAGAAATATGTGGATTATGGCTCAGGAAAAAATCAAAGTTTTACTCAGAAAAGCCAATGCCAATTTGGTTGGAAATGTAGCTTTGGTTGATCGCGTTGGAAATTTAATCAGCGTTATTACCATCGTAGAATGGATGTTTTCTGGAGTTAAGAAAAAATATTTAGGTATATTTCCGCTTCCAGGAGTTTCAGAAAAAGACATACAAGAATCCAGTCAGTTTGGAGAAATTATGCTTGATTCTTTACAACAAAATAATTTAGCACAATTACAGCCAAAATTGGTCGAGGCCGGGGCTGTAAAAATAAGTTCATATTTAGTGACTGTTGACAAAACGGCCAACAAAATTTTTAATAAATGGTCAAATATCATTTATAAAAATCAAAAAAAACGAAAACAGCTGCTTAAAGTATTTAATGTTTATTTATTCCTTGCGATATGGTTAATTTCACCAATAGTGTATATATTGCACCTTATTACCTATCCGCTTAAGTTAAAAACTATAAAAAAGGAAACTCAATATTATCAGGGAGTTTAGAAGACGAAATTTAGATTATGTTTGAAGTATATATTACAAAAGCTGCAAAATATTTGCCAAACGAAGCCGTTTCAAATGATGAAATGGAAGCCTATTTAGGCCTTATCAATGATACTGCTTCAAAAGCAAGACGTATTATTTTGCGCAATAATAAAATTACAAGCCGATATTACGCTGTTGACAAAGAAGGAAAAAGCACGCACAGCAATGCCGAATTAACAAGAAATGCTATTTTACCGTTATTCGACGAAAATTTTACGCCTCAGGATTTAGAAGTACTTTCATGTGGAACCTCGACTCCCGACATTTTTCTGCCTTCGCATGCCGCGATGGTGCATGGTCTGCTAAAAAATAAATCGGTAGAATTAAACTCTTCAACAGGAGTTTGCTGTGCCGGAATGAACTCTCTTAAATTTGGTTTTCTTTCTATTAGATCTGGAAATTCAAAAAATGCAATCTGCACAGGATCTGAAAAAGTTTCAACCTGGCTGAATGCTCAAAAATACAATCACGAGGCTGATAATTTAAAAAGCCTTGAAGAACAGCCAATCATTGCTTTCAAAAAAGATTTCCTTCGTTGGATGTTGTCTGATGGTGCTGGAGCTTTTTTATTAGAAAATAGGCCAAGAGGACCAATTTCGCTAAAAATCGAATGGATGGAAGCTTTTTCGTATGCGTACGAATTGGAAACTTGCATGTATGCAGGAGGCGATAAATTAGAAAATGGAGAAATTAAAGGCTGGAGCGATTATTCGCCAGAACAATGGCTAAATGAGTCTGTTTTCTCTATAAAACAAGACGTTAAATTATTAGACGAATTTATCCTGTCTAAAGGTGCAGAAAGCATGAAAGACGCTATGGATAAAAACAATATTAAATCGGAAGATATCAATTACTTTATTCCTCACGTTTCTTCAAACTTTTTTGTGGAAGGACTGAAGAAAGGATTAAACGAAAAAGGTATCGGAATGAGCGATGACAAATGGTTCATGAATCTTTCTAGAGTTGGAAATGTTGGCTCTGCTTCTATTTATCTGGCTCTTGAAGAATTAATGAATTCAGGAAATTTGAAAAAAGGAGATAAAATTTTATTATCTGTTCCAGAAAGTGGAAGATTCTCTTTTGCTTACGCATATTTAACGGTTTGCTAATGGAAACAATGGCACTTCTAGAAAAAGAAATGGTAGAAAATTTATTACCGCAAAAGTTCCCTTTTGTGATGGTAGATGCTATGCATTCTTATTCTGAAACTTCTTTGGTTGCTAGTTTAGAAATTCAAAGTAATAATATTTTTGTTGCTGAAAATACTTTTCTGGAAGCGGGATTAATAGAACACATGGCACAATCTGTGGCATTGCATACAGGATATCAATATTTTTTGAGAAACGAAATTGCTCCGACGGGCTACATTGGTTCTATTAAAGAAATTGAAATTAAAAAGCTTCCAAACGTTAACGACAACATTCAATCTGAAATAACCATTCTGCAAGAATTTGCAGGAATTACTTTAGTGGATATTGTAACGACTTTAAATAATGAAGAAATTGCCAGAGGACAAATGAAAACTGTTTTGGCAAAATAAAATTATAATGAAAGCTACTGCTGTTGACATACAAAATTATTTACCGCACCGAGCGCCAATGCTTATGGTGGATTTGATTTTGAATATTGATTCAAGTTCAGTAGAAACTGTTTTTCTTGTTGAAGAAGACAATATTTTCGTTCAAAACAATGTTTTTATTGAAGCAGGTTTAATCGAAAACACCGCTCAGACTTGTTCGGCAATTGTTGGAAAAAAATATTTTTTTGACGACAACGGACTTGAAAATGAAAACGTAAATGTAATTGGATTCATTAGTGCTTTGAAAAATGTAAAAATTCACGCACTCCCTAAAGTCGGTGATAGCATTATAACCAAAGCCGATTTGGTTTCTAAATTCACTGGCGACGATTATACTTTATGCACCATGAGCTGTAAAAGTTCAGTCGAAAACCAGATACTCTTAGAATGCGAAATTAACTTGTTTATTCAGAAAACAATTTCGGTTTCGTAACAATTCCACTTGAAAATAATAACTAGGTAATGGAAAAAGATAAAGTACCTCAGGATCAAAGCAACTTAACGAAAAACAACGTTAAAGAACTTTTGTACGCAACAGATGAAAATGGTAATTATACCACAACATTAAGTACGGGCTGGGAACCCAAAACGATAGCACTTTCAAATTCTATTGACGAAATAAACGAAAGAATTGCCGATGCGAAACAGCAGGTTTTAAACGGCGAAGTAAGTCCGATTGTGTATTTTATGGAAGCCAATAAAATGGATCTTAACATATTATCAAGTTATGTTGGGTTTTGGAAATGGCGTGTAAAAAGACATTTTAAACCTAGTGTTTTTGCCAAATTAAACGATAAAATCCTGAAAAAATATGCTGATACTTTTGGAGTATCAATCGAAGAATTAAAAAACAGCATTACCAAATAAATGGAATTAACTTTCACACATCATCAGTCTGCTCATTGCGAGAATGGAGTAGCGTCAAATCTGCTAAAAAACAGCGGACTAAACATTAGCGAACCGATGGTTTTTGGTATTGGCTCTGGATTGTTTTTTGTATATCTGCCTTTTATAAAAGTAAATCATGCACCAGCAATCAGCTATAGAACTTTGCCTGGACAGATTTTCAATAAAGTGGCGACCCGTTTAAATTTAAAAATAAAAAGACAAAAATTTTCTTCTATAACAAATGCGAATAAAGCTTTAGACGAAAATTTAAAAAATAATATCCCGACCGGATTACAGGTTGGCGTTTACAATTTAAGTTATTTTCCTGACGAATATCGTTTTCATTTCAATGCACACAATTTAGTCGTTTACGGAAAAACCGAAACCGGATATTTAGTGAGCGATCCTGTAATGGAAACCGTTACGACTTTAACTTACGAAGACATGAATAAAGTACGTTTTGCCAAAGGAGCTTTTGCACCTCGCGGTCAAATGTACTATCCAATTCAGATTCCAAAAGAAGTTGATTTAAAAAGCGCCATCATAAAAGGAATCAAAAATACGTGTCGAGATATGCTTGCGCCAATGCCAATTGTTGGCGTTCGCGGCATCAAAATGGTTTCTCGCCAGATTCGAAAATGGCCTGCAAAACATGGCGTTAGAAAAGCCAATCATTATCTGGCGCAAATGGTTCGTATGCAAGAAGAAATTGGTACTGGAGGCGGTGGTTTCCGTTTTATTTATGCGGCATTTTTACAGGAAGCTTCGGTTATTTTGGGTAACGAAGAACTGAAAGAACTTTCTAAAGAAATGACTCAAATTGGAGATTCATGGCGTGATTTTGCTGTTGAAGCTTCACGAATTTATAAAAACAGAAGTGCCAAAGAAGATGCCTACAACACTATTGCCGATGAACTTTTGGACATTGCCAATAGAGAAGAAATCTTTTTCAAAAAACTAAAAAAAGCGATCAGCTAAAACACTATTTTGCAGTCTATCATTCAAATAGAATCCCTTTCGAAAAAGTACAAAAATGCAGAAATGTATTCTTTGAACAATGTTTCGCTAAATATAAATGAAAGTCAGATTTTTGGTTTGCTCGGTCCAAATGGTGCGGGAAAAACAACCTTAATCTCCATGCTTTGCGGATTGGTAAAACCAACTTCAGGACATTTCACAATTGATGGTTTAGACTATCAGCATCATGCTTCAAAAATTAAAAAAATCATAGGCGTTGTTCCTCAAGAATATGCTTTGTATCCAACTTTGACTGCCAGAGAAAATCTGCACTATTTTGGAAGCATGTACGGTCTAAAAGGTTTTGATTTAAAAGATAAAGTAATAGAAACTTTGGATCTTTTGGGTTTATTGAAATTTGCCGACAAACAAGTTCAAACTTTCTCAGGCGGAATGAAACGCCGTGTAAATCTGATCGCAGGAATTCTACATAATCCGAAAGTTTTGTTTTTGGATGAGCCAACAGTTGGTGTCGATGTTCATTCTAAAACTGCCATTATCGATTATTTGAAAGTGTTGAACCAAAACGGAACGACTATTATTTATACTTCGCATCATTTGGCTGAAGCCGAAGATTTCTGTTCGCAAATTGCAATTTTAGACCAAGGACAAATTTATGCGCAAGACACTCCGTCGGCATTAATTGAATCTACAAAAGATGCTCGAAATCTCGAAGATGTTTTTATTTCATTAACCGGTAAAGCGTTGAGAGATGATATATAAAATTTGGATGTCGGTAGTAAAAGAATTCCTTTTGCTAAAAAGAGATTTAGGCGGATTGATTATTTTATTTATCATGCCTTTGGTTTTGGTAATTGCCGTAACCTTAATTCAAGACAGCACTTTTAAAGCCGTAACCGATTCTAAAATTCAGATTCTTTTGGTCGATAAAGACAAAGGATCTGTGTCGAAAACCGTTTTTGAGAACTTAGAAAAAAGCAAAAACTTTATCATTGTAACACAAATTGACCATAAACCGATTACCGAAGAAATGGCCAAAGAAAATGTGTACAAAGGAAAATTTCAATTGGCAATTGTAATTCCAGAAAACTTAAGTTCAGATTTACAGGAAAAAGTGAATCAGAATGTAGAGAAAATCGTCAGCAATTTAGGTTTGACCGATAGTACAACAGCTGCCGAACCCCAGCGCGTCATTAAAGAAAAAGAAGTAAAACTGTATTTTGATCCAGCGGTTCAGATGAGTTTCAAAAATGCCGTTATGAGTTCGATTGACAAAATGATTTCTCAGATTGAAACCAAATCGATTTACAGCACTTTTCAAAAACAATTAGGAGAAGAAACAATCGATTTTGAACAGAAAAACTTCATTACTTTCAAAGAAATAATTCCGAGAATCAACAACAAAGAAGTTCGACCAAATTCGGTGCAGCATAATGTTCCGGCGTGGACACTTTTTGCGATCTTTTTTATTGTCATTCCGTTATCTATCAATATTGTAAAAGAAAAATCGCAGGGAACTTTTGTTCGATTAAGAACCAATCCGGTTTCTAATCTAGTTGTTATTATTGGAAAAACCATCACCTACTCGATCATTTGTATGATTCAGTTTTATATGATGGTTGCCGTTGCCGTTTTCTTATTTCCATCAATCGGATTGCCTTCTTTAAATATCGAAGGGCATTTCTTTTTGACCAGTGTTGTGGCCTTATTTTCAGGTTTTGCAGCAATCGGCTTCGGAATTTTATTGGGAACTGTCGCAAGCACGCAAGAACAATCTGCTCCTTTTGGCGCTACAAGTGTGATCATTTTAGCGGCGATTGGTGGTGTTTGGGTTCCTGTTTTTGCAATGCCAAAAATCATGCAATATATCGCAAAATCATCTCCAATGAACTGGGGACTAGAGGCTTTTTACGATGTTTTATTGCGTAACGTTTCTTTCGTCGAAATCATACCAAGAATAAGTTTATTATTTTTGTTTTTCATTATTACCACTTCCATCGCATTATTTTATGATAAAAAGAAAAGAGCAGTTTAAAGAAGCTACAGATCTAACCGTTTCACACGAAATCAGGATTCGTTTTAACGAAACAGATCCGCTTGGAATTGTTTGGCACGGCAATTACATCACGTATTTTGAAGATGGACGAGAAGCTTTTGGACGTCAGCATGGACTTACTTATCTGGATATTGCCAAAACGGGTTATACTACGCCAATTGTAAAATCGACTTGCGAACATAAATTATCTCTGCGTTATGGTGATGTGGTAACAATTGAAACAACGGTTGTTGATACGCCAGCTGCCAAAATGATTTATCGTTTTAAAATTATTGATGACAAAGGAGAAGTTGCTTGCACAGGCGAAACAACTCAGGTTTTTTTAGATTCAGCAGGAAATTTAATGCTGACAAATCCGCCTTTTTATGAGGAATGGAAACGAAAAGTGGGATTAATAAAATAAAGTTTTAGCCACGAATTTCACGAATTAACACGAATTAAAAATAAAAGAATCTGTGCAAATCTGCTTAAATCTGCAAAATCTGCGTGAAACCTTTTTCAGATAAAGCTTTAAAATAAATACCTACAAGGTTTTGGAAACCTTGCAGGAGAAATCGAAATTTAAAATGTTAAGAGAAATATACATTACAGAAACGAACTGTATCACGCCTTTAGGTTTTGATGTTGAATCAAATGTTGAAGCCATTCTTCGTGGTGATTCTGGAATTCAGCTTCATAACGATGTTTCTTTGATGCCGAATCCGTTTTATGCTTCGATTATTTCTGATGAAAAAATAAACACTGCTTTTTCAAAAATTAGTACTGAAACAAAATATTCCCGTTTAGAGAAAATGATGATTTTGGCTTTAGAGCCGATTATCAAAAATTCAAACGTAGAATTAAATTCAAAAACCGCTTTTATACTTTCTACCACAAAAGGAAATGTAACTGCTTTGGCAAATGATTCTAAGGAAAGTTTCAACAACGCGCATTTAGATGTTTTGGCTAAAAACGTTGCCGATTTCTTCGGATTCCAAACTCAGCCAATTGTAGTTTCGAATGCCTGCGTTTCTGGAATTTTAGCCATTTCTGTTGCCAAAAGAATGATTCAATCTGAACTTTACGATACTATTTTTGTGGTGGCGGGCGACGAAGTTTCAGAATTTGTTTTGTCTGGCTTTAATGCTTTTCAAGCCATGAGCGAACTGCCTTGCAAACCGTATTCTAAAAACAGAACTGGAGTAAGTTTAGGCGAAGCAACTGCAGCTGTTTTAGTTTCGGCAGAAGCGAAAAACGCTAAAATAAAAGTAATTGGCGACAGTTCAATAAACGATGCCAATCATATTTCTGGACCTTCAAGAACAGGCGAAGGTTTGTTTAGAAGTATTCAGAATGCTTTGAAAGAAGCTCAAATTGAAGCAAACAAATTAGATTATATTTCAGCACACGGAACCGCAACGCCTTATAATGACGAAATGGAAGCGATTGCTCTAACTCGTTTAGACTTACAAAATGTCCCCGTAAATAGTTTAAAAGGATTTTACGGTCATACACTAGGCGCTTCGGGATTATTGGAAACAGTTATAGCGATAGAATCTGCCAATCAAAATACCCTTTTCGAATCTAAAGGTTTTGATGAAATTGGGGTTAGTGAAAATATTAATGTGATTGAAAAAAACGGAGAAAAGAATATTGAATATTTCCTGAAAACGGCTTCTGGTTTTGGAGGTTGTAATACGGCTGTGATTTTTGAGAAAATGAAATAAAAGATAATAAAAACTATTTATTAAAGAATGATGAACCGTTCAATTCTCTTTCTTTTAAAATAGCATTAACAATTTTTATAATTTTTATTTTTGAAACAGATTGATTTTCTAGAGCCATTGTAGAATAGACGGTTTTAACTAGAACTTTTGATAAAAAGCTTTTTTGTTTTAATTGCGGATATTTTTCGTAAAATTTCATATAATCACAAAGCTATAAAAAATAAGTATTGATAATTTTTTTTAAATCAACTGTTCGGAATTCCGAACAGTTCATAAAAAGCAACTTGTAAGTTCAATATTAATAAACATACATTTTATGAATGAAATAGCAACTCAAATTCCTTATAAAGAAATTTTACTTTCTCTATTAACTTTTCTAAGTGCTTTTTTATTATGGCGTATTCAATATCAAAAAGATAGAGTTAAAAATATTGAAAGCCAATTATCTGAAAAAAAATATAAAATGTACTCTGAATTTATTTATATTTTATTCGATGTAACTAACGCTACCAAAACAGGTAAAGCAATAAGTGACAAAGAAATTGTAAAACGAATGGCAGAAATAAAACGAGATATGTTTATTTATGCTCCCGATAAAGTCTTTAAAAAATTCACAGAATGGACTTTAAAAATAAACGGAGGAGGCTCTGGAATTAAGCATTTTAAAACATATTTTGAACTAATGAAAATGATTAGGGAAGATATGGGAAATAAAGGCACTCAATTAAAGCTTGATGATTTTATGTTATTCTACATGCAAAGTGAAGAAGAATATGAAAAATTTAAAGAAATCCATTTTTAAGTGGATAAATTATACTTACTCCCTTTTATTTATTTTCAATGACTCAAAACAAAACCGACATACAATCCTACATCACCATCCAAAACAACGAAATTGTTTTGAACGGAACTTCTGTATTCAAAATTGAACCAACCGATTTTGCTGATTTCTCCAAACAAGCTTATCGCAATTTTGAAATGCAATATCCAAAGTTTTTCAAAATGGATGCTTTGAGCAAACTGGCTTTTTTAGGATCAGAATTGCTTTTGAGTCCGATAACCTCAACGGAGCAAGAAAATAATATCGCTTTGGTTTTGGCTAACAAATCGTCGAGTTTAGACACCGATGTAAAATATCAGGAATCGATTTCAGACAAAGAAAACTATTATCCGAGTCCGGCGGTCTTTGTTTATACGCTGCCAAATATTTGTTTGGGCGAAATAAGTATCCGTCATCAGCTGAAAAGTGAAAATTCTTTCTTTATATTTGACACCTTTAACACCGAATTTATGTCGAATTATTCGAATATTCTTCTGAATACAAATAAAGCAGATGTGGTTTTGTGCGGTTGGGTAGAATATTTTAACGACAATTATAAAGCTTTTTTATGTACAATTAGTACAGAAGAAAATGCAAAATATACAAACGAGACTATCAATACATTATACAATAAATAATCATGGAAGCATTAAAAGAAGAATTAAAAAATAAAATCATAACAACTTTAAACCTTGAAGATATCGCAGTAGAAGATATTGCTGATAACGATCCTTTGTTTGGAGATGGTTTAGGTTTAGACTCGATTGATGCACTTGAATTGATCGTGATTTTAGATAAAGATTACGGAATTAAATTAGTAGATCCGAAAGAAGGAAAAGCTATCTTCCAGTCAATCGAAACTATGGCGGCTTATATCAGCGCAAATAGAACGAAATAATTGTAGATTTTAGATTGCAGATTTTAGATTTCTACTGAAACTTAAAATCTGAATTTTTAAAAATCTGTCAACTTTGTCAAAGTTTGAAACTTTGACAAAGTTCTAAACAATCTAAAATCTAAAATCATAAATCTAAAATTAGATGAAAGGTGTTGCAATAACGGGAATGGGAATTATCTCTGCGATTGGTAATTCGGTTGAGGAAAATTACATTTCACTGACCGAAAACAAAATCGGCATTTCTCGTATTCAAAATATTTCGACTGTTCATGCAGATGTTATCAAAGTTGGCGAAATCAAAAAAACCAACGAAGATCTTGTTAATGAACTGAAATTAAATGAGAATAATAATTTCTCCAGAACCGCTATGATTGGCACTTTGGCAGCAAAACAAGCTGTTGAAAATGCCGGCATTACCGATATAAATGAATTTAGAACAGGACTTATTTCGGCTACAAGCGTGGGCGGAATGGACATGACGGAAAGACATTATTACGATTATTTCGAAAAACCAGAATTGACCAAATACATTACTTGTCACGATGGCGGAGATGTTGCTGAAAAAATTGCTGAAGAATTAGGTTTAAAAGGAATGGTTACAACTATTTCTACGGCTTGTTCATCCGCAGCCAATTCGATTATGTTGGGTGCAAGACTAATCAAAACGGGAAAACTGGATCGCGTAATTGTGGGTGGAGCTGATGCTTTGGCAAAATTCACCATCAACGGATTCAAAACTTTAATGATTTTGTCTGACGATTACAACAAACCTTTTGACAACACCAGAAAAGGATTAAATCTTGGAGAAGCTGCCGCTTTTTTGGTTTTAGAATCGGATGAAATTGTTGAAAAGCAAAACAAAAAAGTGCTGGCAAGAGTTTCGGGTTACGGAAATGCAAACGACGCTTTTCACCAGACTGCTTCTTCAGAAAATGGAGACGGCGCTTATTTGGCTATGAAAAAAGCATTTGAAGTTTCTGGCCTAAAACCTTCTGAAATTGATTACATCAATGTGCACGGAACCGCAACTCCGAACAACGATTTGTCTGAGGGAAGAGCTTTGCTTCGAATTTATGAAAACGAAAAAGTTCCAGATTTTAGTTCTACAAAACCTTTTACAGGACATACTTTAGCGGCTGCTGCTGCGATTGAAGCCGTTTACAGCGTTTTGGCTATTCAAAATAATGTGGTTTATCCAAACTTAAATTTTGAAACTCCGATGGAAGAATTTGATTTGAAACCGCAAACCTCATTAAAAAATAAAAACATTGATCACGTTTTATCCAACTCTTTTGGTTTTGGAGGAAACTGTTCAACTCTTATATTTTCAAAAAGCTAATGACAAAAAAAACATATATAAATGGAGTAGGCTGTATTTCGACTCAAAAAACATTTGATACTGTTTTTTTGGAAGAGGCCAATGTTAATCACGACGAAAATGTACTGGCAATTGTTCCGCCAGCGTACAAAGATTATATTTCGCCAGCTGCAAGCCGACGCATGGCAAAAGGCGTAAAAAACGGAATCGTAGCTTCGGCTTTGGCCATGAAAGATGCGAATGTTGAAAGCGTTGATGCGATTATTACAGGAACTGGTTTAGGATGTATTGAAGATTCTGAAAAATTCCTAAAAAGCATTTTAGATAATAATGAAGAGTTTTTGACTCCAACTTCTTTTATTCAATCTACCCACAATACAGTTGGAGCGCAGATTGCACTTTTACAGCAATGTAAAGGTTATAATTTTACGTATGTAAACGGTGCTGTTTCTTTTGAATCGGCACTTTTGGATGCAAAAATGCAGATTGAAGAAGATGAAGCCAATTCGATTTTAGTGGGAGGCGTAGATGAAAATGGAGATTATACCACTTCCCTTTTTAAATTAAATGGCCGTATTAAAGCAGACAATTCTGCTCCTTACGATGTTTTGAATTCTAAAACCAGCGGTGCTGTTTATGGTGAAGGCGCCAGTTTTTTTGTTTTAGAAAACGAAAGAAAAGAAAACACTTATGCCGAACTTCTAGACGTTTCTATTGTAAATACTTTGGAAGAAAATGAGGTTGAAGCAGCTGCTGTTTCTTTCTTAAAATCAAATAATTTGGAAATTTCAGACGTTGATGCTCTTATTTTAGGTTTTGACGGAAATGTCGATTTTGAGAATTATTACAGAAATCTTGCCGAAAATTCGTTTGCCCAAACTCCTGTTTTATATTACAAACATTTGAGTGGCGAATATGATACAGCTTCTGCTTTTGCTTTTTGGATGGCTGCTAAAATATTGAAAAATCAGGAAATCCCTGAAATTACAAAAGTAAATGCTGTCGAAAAATCAGACTACAAAAAGATTTTATTATACAATCAATTAAACGGAAAAAACCACAGTTTTACGCTACTATCAAAATGATAACGCATAAAAACATATCGCTGTTTTTTATCTTTTTATTGCTTTTATTGTTTCTTCTGAATCTGTATAACGCAATTCATTTTCTGTGGTTTGTTGTTGTAATTCTACTTTGGATTGGAATAAATGCTTTTGGTTCTGCTAGAATTTCTTCTAATTATCATGTAAAAGCATTTTGCAGTAATCCTTTAGAAACAGAAAAAAAAATCGCCTTAACTTTTGATGACGGTCCGAGCATTTATACTTTGGAAGTTTTAGAACTTCTGAAAAAATACAACGCCAAAGCAACCTTTTTCTGTATTGGGAAAAACATCGAAACGCATCCTGAAATTCTCCAAAAAGTGATTGATGAAGGGCACTTAATTGGAAATCATTCCTATTCTCATTCTAAATTTTTTGATTTTTATAATGCTAAAAAAATAACCGAAGAAATTCAGAAAACAGACACGCTTCTAGAAAAATTCACTTCTAGAAAAATAAACTTTTTTCGTCCGCCTTATGGAGTTACAACTCCTTCCATCAGAAGAGCTTTAAAAGTAACCGGACATAAAACAATTGGCTGGAATATCCGTTCTCTTGACGGAGGAACAAAAGATCAGGAATTAATTTTCAATCGGTTAATTAAACATATTTGTCCCGGCGGAATTGTACTTTTGCATGATACGGGAAAACATTCTGTTTTAGTCTTGGAACAGTTTTTGCAATTTTTACAAAAAAATAATTATCAAGTCGTTTCTATTGAAGAACTTTTGAATCTTAAAGCTTATGAAAATTGAACGCGGATAAAACAGATTCGCTTGCGCGAAGATGCGGATAAAAACGGATTTTATTAAAATATGAAAACTCAGATAGCTATACTAATTTTATTTATTTCAGGCAATTTGTTCGCTCAGGAACAAAAAATGACCGATGCTGAAATTGCGTCTTTTAAGCAAGATGTAAATGTTGTGGCTAAAAAAATCAAAACTTTAACTACCGATTTTGTTCAGTACAAGCATTTAGATTTTTTATCAAAAGACATTGAAACTTCAGGAAAAATGGTTTTTAAAGAGCCTGCTTTACTTCAATGGCAATATAAGAAACCGTACAATTACAGCATTACTTTCAAAAACGGAAAAATCCTGATTAACGACGAAGGAAAGAAAAGCGCAGTTGATATTGGAAACAGTAAAATCTTCGCTCGAATCAATAAATTAATTGTGGGAAGCGTAAGCGGAAATATGTTTGATGACAAAGAATTTACGATTTCGTATTTTAAATTGAAAGGTCAGAATCTGGCGAAATTCATTCCGAAAGATGCGACGCTAAAAAAATACATCAAACAAATCGAATTGACTTTTGACAAAGAAGAAGCAACTGTTGTTCAGGTAAAACTGTTAGAATCATCTGAAGATTATACCCGAATTGTACTTAAAAATAAAGTGATCAATGCAAAAATCGACGATTCAGTTTTTACTAATTAATTGCTTTCTGGCAATTGTTTTAATTTCTTGCGGCTCGGTCACAAAAAATTATACGCCTAAAAAATTAGATAAAACCTCTTATACGGTTCCGTATTTCACAGATTCAAAAACCGATTATGTTTATAAAACAAACATAACTGTTTACGGAAATGAATTGTCTGGAATTTTTATTGCCAAGAAAATAAACGACACGACACACCGAATTGTTTTTACAACCGAATTCGGAAACAAATTGATGGATTTTGAAATTTCAGAAACCGATTTTAAAGTCAATTCTATTGTTTCTGAATTAGATAGAAAAATATTAATCAATACTTTAAAAGAAGATTTTAGACTGCTTTTAAAGAAAGAATATCCGATTCAGGAACAATTTGAAAACTCTTCAAATGACATTTACAAATCGGCAGATGGAAAACGGGACAATTATATTTTTATCTCCAAAAAAGATCAGAAATTAGAAAAGATCGTTCATGCTTCTAAAACAAAAGAAAAATTTACACTGCTTTTCAATTCAGAAAACAATATTTTTGCTGAGAAGATTCAGATAATTCATCAGAATATTAAACTGAAAATTGAGCTGAATTATTTCAAATCAGAATAGAAAATTAAACAAACCATAAACTTTAAATCAATTAAAAATGAGAAATTTTGTTGTACTTGCATTTGTTTTATTAATCGGAATCCAGGCAGAAGCGCAGGTAAAAGTTAGCCCTGGACTTAGAGGCGGTTTGAATATATCAACACTAAGCAATATTGATGATAACAGTTCTAAAACTGATTTTTACGTTGGTGGATTGGTAAATATTAAATTCAATAGATTTTTTTCGGTTCAGCCAGAATTAAATTATTCAAGACAAGGTGATGAAGGAAGATACTTTGAAAATGGTCGTTATTATTCTGAAAAGTATGAGTTGAATTATATAACACTTGGAGCGGTTGCAAAATTTAACTTTAACGGTGGCGGTTTTCATCTGTTAGCAGGGCCATCTTTAGATTTAAAAGTTAGTGATAACTATATAAACACTAAACCTGAAGATTACGATCTTTCATTTGTTGGAGGTGTTGGTTATACTTTGCCAAATGGCTTAACTTTTGAAGCTCGATTCAAACAAGGGTTAATTGATATTTATGGTTACGATGGAATCGACGATGGTTATTATTATGATCAAGTAATTTTAAATCAGGTTTTCCAGCTTGGTATTAGTTATACGTTTAAAACAAAATAAAAATGAACAAAAGAATATTCTTCTTTTTTGCTGTTTTTTTTACGGTTTTAAATATTCAGGCTCAGGTAACGGCGAAACCTGGTTTAAGAGCAGGATTTAGTTTTTCGACCATTTCTGAAATGCACGCCGATTATAAAACTGATTTTTATGCTGGCGGTTTTACTGATATTAAGATTACAAAAATTTACTCGCTGCAACCAGAAATTAATTATAGCAGACAAGGTTCTAATAATGTTGCGCGAAATTATTATGACGAAGCTAGTCAAACCAATAAGGTAGAATATTTGGATTTGGATATCAATTATTTGTCACTTTCTGTAATCAATAAATTTACTCTGCCACAAGGAATTCAGTTTCAAGCGGGACCAACTTTAGATATTTTATTAAATGATAATCTTGCGGTTAGAAAAGCACAAAATGATCTTGGTTTGGTTTTAGGTGTTGCTTATGCTCTACCTTCTGGATTAACATTTGAAGCTCGATTAAAAAAAGGGCTGCTTGATGTTTTAAGCAGCGATTATTATCAAAATGACTCCAATAATTATTATTTATTTGGAGATTATAACACAAATATTAATTTTCAGTTGGGAGTTTCCTATACATTTGGAAAATAAAAAATATGATTTTACAAGATTTTTATAAAATACTATCAGAAGAAAAAGTATCTGATTCAAAATATATTGTTACCATTTTAGTCAATGAAAAACATGAGGTTTTTAAAGGGCATTTCCCTGGAAATCCTATTATGCCTGGTGTTTGTATGATTCAGATTATCAAGGAACTTACAGAATCTATTACAAAAAGTTCATTGATGATTCAGTCTTTGGCAAATGTAAAATTCATGGCGCTGATAAATCCAGAGGTTACTCCGGAACTGCGATTGGAACTTGATGTTACAGCAACTGAAGACGGTTTGGTAAAAGTGAAAAACACGACTTACTTTAACGACACAACTGCTCTTAAATTGAGTAATGTGTACAAAAAAATATAATTATGAAACTATTATTGACATTACTTTTATGGGTTAGTTTTGCTGGAACGCCAGATTTGGCTTCTATCCGCAAAATGTATGCTGATGTAGCAAAATCAGAAAGCAATGCCAAAGATTTTGTCGCAAAACTTTCTGGAGTTTCAAATAACGATGATAAAATTTTAGTGGCTTACAAAGCAGCTTCAATTTTAGTAGATTCTAAATTTGAAAAGAAATTAAGGCAAAAAATGGACCGTTTTAAAGAAGGTGCAAAATTGCTTGAAGCAACGATAAAAAGTGATCCAAGCAATATTGAAATGCGAATGATCCGATTAAGCGTTCAGCAAGATGTTCCTGCTATTACGGGTTATAAGAAAAATATCAAAGAAGATAAAAAATTCATCACAACGTATTATGCATCACAAGGTGCCGCTTTGAAAGATTATCTTAAAGACTTTGTTTTACAATCTGAAAGTTTCTCTGAAAAAGAGAAGCAATTTGTAAAGTAAGCTCAAAAAATACCACATGAAATCACAGCAGGAATTACTTAGTTCGATTCACTTTTGCGTTATTGTGCCTACGTACAATAATCAAAAAACGCTGAAAAAAGTACTGGATTCTATTTTAGATTTCACCACAAATATTATTATTGTCAATGACGGTTCTACCGATTCTACAAGCGAAATTTTAAAATCATATTCACAGCTGACTCAAATTCATCATCCTAAAAATCTAGGAAAAGGACGAGCGCTGAGAAACGGATTTAGAAAAGCATTGGAACTGGAATTTGAATACGCCATCACAATCGATTCTGACGGACAGCATTTTGCAACTGATATTCCTATTTTCATTGAAGAAATTCAGAAAGAACCCAACGCGCTTTTGATTGGAAGCCGCAATATGACGCAGGAAAATGTGCCAAAGAAAAGCAGTTTTGGAAACAAGTTTTCTAACTTTTGGTTCAAGTTTGAAACTGGAATCAAGCTAGACGATACACAGTCTGGATTTAGATTATATCCGCTTCGACTGTTGCCAAAACGTTTTTATACCAATAAATTTGAATTTGAAATTGAAGTTATTGTGCGCGCTGCTTGGAAAGGAATTGTGGTTAAAAATATTCCTATTCAAGTTTTGTATGATCCTGCTGAAAGAGTTTCACATTTCCGTCCGTTTCAAGATTTTACCCGAATTAGTATTTTAAATACCGTTTTGGTAACCAATGCTTTGCTGTACATAAAGCCGAGAGATTTTTTTAGAAGAGCAAAAAAAAAAGGTTTTAAGAAATTCTTTCTAGAAGATATTTTAGAAAGCAATGATTCTAATTTTAAAAAATCGGCCGCAATTGCGCTTGGTATTTTTATCGGACTTTCGCCTTTCTGGGGCTTCCAAACCGTATTGCTTTTTACGTTTGCTGCCTTATTCAGACTCAACAAAGTCATTGCCTATCTTACTTCAAACGTAAGTTTTCCGCCTTTTATACCGTTTATTATTTATGCTTCGCTTCAAGTTGGGAGTGTTTTTGTCAGCAGCGAAACGCCACTGGTTTTAGACAGTTCAATAACTCTTGACGATATTCAAAAAAATGCTACACAATATATCGTAGGAAGTCTTATTTTAGCAACCGTTTCAGCACTATCAGTTGGCTTTATAAGTTATTTGCTTTTAACGGCTTTTAGTTCTAAAAACAAAACAAATATTTAAGCTATGTTTCCTTCGAATTTCACAAATTAGCACAAATTAATTCGTGAAAATTCGTGAAATTCGTGGCTTAAAAAACTTAAGCGATAATCATGCATCAATATTTCTACGCCATTCATTTGTTTGTTAATCGAAGAAAATCTCTTTCGGTGCTATTGGCTATTTTGATGCTTTTGTTTTTTGGATTTTTCGCTTCAAGATTAAAGTTTGAAGAAGACATTACCAAACTTATTCCAACAAATGATAAAACCGATGTTACCGCCAAAGTTTTAAAACAATTAAACTTTGCCGATAAAACCACCGTAATTTTCAGTTTGGATAAAAATGGTTCTACAGAAGATCTAAAAGAAATGGCAACTGCGTTTTCTGACAGCGTTTCCAAATCCTGCAAACCATACATAACGGGAATTCAAGGAAAAATTGACGAAGAAAACATTCAGGAAACTATTGATTTTGTTTACAATAATTTGCCGTTTTTTCTAGATGACAAAGATTATGATGCTATCGAAAAGAAACTCCAAAAAGACAGTATTGCAGAAACCGTTCAAGGAAATTACAAATCGATTATTTCTCCGTCTGGATTTATTACCAAAGATTTTATTCTGCAAGATCCGTTTGGGATTTCTTTTATCGCTTTAAAAAAATTACAGCAATTAAATATTGGAGACGATTTTACGCTTGAAAATGGTTTTGTAATGACAAAGGATAAAAAGAAATTATTGCTTTTTATCACTTCCAATATTCCATCTAGCGAGACAGAAAAGAATACCATTTTTGCTGAAAAACTAAAATCAATTCAGGAAAATTTAAATACACAGTTTAAAGGAAAAACTTCTGTCAGTTATTTTGGTTCCGCTTTAATTGCCGTTGCCAATGCTAAACAAATTAAGGGAGATATTATTCTCACGACTTCAATTGCGATGTTTACCTTAATGCTAATCCTAATTTTATTTTATCGAAAACTGTTAATTCCGCTGATTATATTTTTGCCGACAGTTTTTGGAGGTTTGTTTGCGGTTGCGTTCCTATACTTCGTTAGAGAACAAATCTCAGCAATTTCATTAGGAATCGGTTCTATTTTACTCGGAATTACGATTGATTATTCCATTCATATTCTCACACATTACAAACATAACAGCGATGTAAAAACTTTGTACAAAGACATTACAATGCCTGTCATTATGAGTAGTTCTACTACTGCTGTTGCGTTTTTGTGTCTGCTTTTTGTAAAATCGGATGCGCTAAATGATCTCGGAATTTTTGCCGCCGTTATCGTTATGGCTTCTGCTGTTTTCTCGCTTTTAATTGTTCCGCATTTATACAAACCAAAAGAAAATCCTGCAGATCATAAAAAGAATGTGATCGATAAAATGGCTCATTTTTCTTTTCACAATAATAAAATCTTAATCGCACTTTGTGTTATCATTACCATAATTTGCTGTTTCACTTATAATGATGTTGGTTTTAATAACGATTTATCACAGCTAAATTTTATTCCGAAAGAAATTAAAGCGGCCGAAAAACAATTGGAAGAAAGTACGAGTTTAACTTCCAAAACGATTTATGTTGCTTCTTACGGAAAAACTATTGAAGAAGCTTTGCAGCATAATAGCAAACTTTTTGACGATTTATCCAAAGAAAAAAATCAGGAGAGAATTTTAAATTTCAGTTCTGTTGGCGGAATTGTGCTTGCTCAAAAAGAACAAATCGAAAAAATTGAAAAGTGGAATTCGTTTTGGACTCCGCAAAAAAAACAATTCATACAATCAGAATTAATTGCTGAAGGTTCAAAACTTGGCTTTAAACCCACAACTTACAATTTATTTTTTGATCATTTAGATTTTGACTTCAAGCCTGTTTCGGCAGATGAATTTTTAAAAATTAAAGCACTTCAATTACAAGAATTTGTAACCCAAAAAAATGGCTTTTATACCATTTCAACTTTAGTAAAAGTATCGCCAGAACAGCGAGATGCTTTTGTAAAATTGGCCTCCGCAAAAGAAAACGTAATTGCAATTGACCGTCAGCAGATGAACGAAACATTTTTCAGCAATCTAAAAACCGATTTTAATTCACTGGTAAATTATTCTTTTGTTGCTGTCATTTTAATTCTGTTTTTCTTTTTCCGAAGAATCGAATTAGTAATTATCAGCTGTATTCCAATTGCTTTAACGGGAATTGTAACGGCTGGAATTATGGGCATTTTTGGCATTCAGATGAACATTTTCAGTATGATTGTCTGCACCTTAATTTTTGGTCATGGAGTCGATTTTAGTATTTTCATGACCAGTGCATTGCAAAAAGAATATACTAATGGCGTTAACGAAATTGCCATTTATAGAACCTCAATTATTCTGGCGGTAATCACAACCATTTTAGGAATCGGCGCGATGATTTTTGCCAAACATCCTGCACTTACTTCCATTTCACTGGTTTCATTAATCGGAGTTTTTGCTGCGCTGATCATTACTTTTATTTTCTATCCGATTTTATTCAAACTGTTTTTATCCAATCGTCCGAAAAAAGGAAATCCGCCATTTCAATTGCGAACTTTCATTCATGGCGTAATTTCATTTGCGTATTATGGTTTGGGCGGAATCGTAATGTCGATTTTCAGTTTTACGATTATGCCGATTTTGCCTTTCAGCAAAAAATCAAAAATGAAAACTTTCCGATATGTGATTTCAAAATTCATGAAATCGGTTTTGTATTCAAATCCGTTTATTCGCAAAAAAGTCGTTAATAATTTCAATGAAACTTTCGAAAAACCAGCGGTAATTATTGCCAACCATTCTTCGTTTCTGGATATTCTTGCAATCGGAATGCTAAGTCCGAAAATCATTTTCTTGGTGAGCGACTGGGTTTACAACTCTCCTATTTTTGGCGGCGTTGTGAGAAAAGCAGGTTTTTATCCTGTTTCTGAAGGTCTTGAAGGCGGAGTGGAACATTTGCGTAAAAAAGTCAACGAAGGATATTCTTTGATGGTTTTTCCGGAAGGAACAAGATCAGAAAACAATGTTGTAAAAAGATTCCACAAAGGTGCATTTTTCCTTGCTGAAGAATTTAATTTGGATATTATTCCTATTGTAATTCATGGCGCGTCAGAATTAATTCCAAAAGGTGATTTTGTCATTCATCACGGAAAATTGACGGTTACCATCTTAGAAAGAATTACACCAGAAAATCTTTCTTTTGGAACCAATTATACCGAAAGAACTAAGCAAATCAGTACTTTCTTTAAATCTGAATACCGCAAAATAAGACAAGAACTTGAAGGCCCAGATTATTTTAAAACAATGCTCATTAACAGTTACGATTATAAAGAAATCGAAATTGGAAATAGCGTAAAAAAAGATTTGAAACAGAATCTGGAAGTCTATTATAATTTAAATAAACACATTGCGCCAAAATCAAAAATCCTGCATTTAGGAAATGATTACGGGCAATTGGATGTTTTGCTAGCTTTGCAGGAACCACAACGAAAAATATTTTCTTTTATAAATGATGAAGAAAAATTGCTAGTTGCCAAAACGAATTATATCGTTACAAAAAGAAAAATATTATATCTCGAGAACCTAGAATCGGCACTTGAAAATCATTATGATGTTCTTTTGGTTTCGGATGAAAGTCAAGAAGATGAAATCGAGAAAGTAATTTCGAACGTTACTTCTGTAATTTTAGTGAATTGTTCTCGTTTAAGAAATCAATTTGAAGATTTTGACTTGGTTTCTGAAGAAAATGCCTTAGTTGTTTTAAAGAAAAAATAATGAAAAAACAGTACGATGTAGTTATAATTGGCAGCGGTTTAGGCGGACTGGTTTCTGCTGTTATTCTGGCAAAAGAAGGCTACAGCGTTTGTGTACTCGAAAAAAACAATCAATACGGCGGAAATCTGCAGACTTTCGTAAGAGATAAAACCATATTTGATACCGGAATTCATTATATCGGAGGTTTAGGCGAAGGCCAGAATCTTCATCAATATTTCAAATATATCGGAATAATGGATCATTTGAATCTGAAAAAAATGGATGAAAATGGTTTTGATATAATTTCTTTTGATGACGATAAAACCGAATATCCACACGCTCAGGGTTTCGAGAATTTCATTGAAAAACTCACTCAATTTTTTCCTGAAGAAAAAGAGAATTTAGAAAAGTATTGCCAGAAAATAAAAGCAGTTTGCAAAACATTTCCGCTTTACAATCTGGAATCTCAGGGAAAATACGATGATGAGATTTTAGCGCTTAACGCGAAAGAAACTATCGATTCTTTTACTAAAAATGAAAAACTGAAAGCGGTTTTATCTGGATCTAATTTTCTGTATGCTGGAATAGCTGAAAAATCACCTTTTTATGTACATGCACTTATTGCCAATTCATACATTGAAAGTTCTTGGCGATGCATAAATGGCGGAAGCCAAATTACAAAACAGCTTCTTAAACAATTAAAAAAATATGGAGGCGAATTCTTCAAACATAAAGAAGTCATAAAAATTGAAGTTGAAAACCAAAAGGTGAATTCCGTAAAAATAAAAGACGGAACTGAGGTTTCGGGAACGTTTTTTATTTCGAATATCGAGCCGAAAACGACTTTGAAAATGGCTGGTCAGGAAAACTTCAGAAAACCATTTTTCAATAGAATTCAAAATCTCGAAAACGTACTTTCTGCTTTCAGTTTATACATTGTTTTTAAACCCAAAACTTTTAAATACATCAATCATAATTATTACCATTTTAAAAGTGCAAATGATGTTTGGACCGCGCACGAATATGACGAAAACTCATGGCCAAAAACTTTTATGGCTTCAATGAATCCGTCAAAAAAAGATGAGGAATGGGCAGATGGAATAACGGTTTTGACTTATATGAAATATGAAGATGTCAAAACTTGGGAAGATACTTTTAATACCACTTTTGAAGAAAATGATCGCGGCAAAAGTTACGAAGATTTCAAAGCTGAAAAAGCCGAAAAGCTTTTAAAAGAAATCGAAAAAAAATTTCCCGGAATTAGAGATTGCATCCAATCCGTTTATACTTCTACCCCGCTTTCCTATCGCGATTATATTGGCGGAGACGGCGGAAATATGTACGGATATGTTAAAGATTCCAATAATCCAATGAAAACTTTGATTCCTAACAAAACTAAGATAGAAAATCTTTATCTTACAGGCCAAAGTATTAATATGCACGGTGTCTTGGGTGTTACGGTTGGAGCGGTCATAACTTGCTCTGAAATTGTAGGAAAAGAATATCTGCTGGAAAAAATTAAAAAAGCATCTGAATAAATTATTTATGAAAAACCGAATCTTATATATTTTCTTCGTCGGTTTTTTAAGTTTGCTGACTTCCTGCGGTACTTCAAAATCAAAAAAACACACTCCCGATCTTACGGGTTTAAACAATACAAAACCTGTTGTAAACAAATTATCTGACAGTATTTTTATTACTGGAAAAAATTCGCTTGTAAAAAATAAACAAGGCCTTTGGGAATTATATGTAGAAGGCGATCCGCTAGAAATTGGACTTTCGACTGGCGCTCTGACCGATTCGCTTTTGCACAAACAGCAGCGTATTTTTTTCTCTAAAATTACCGATTTAATTCCGTCAAAATTTCAGCAAAAACTGCTTCGTCAGTTCTTGAAATGGTACAATCGAAAATTGTATTTGAATGTTCCTGACGAATATCAAACGGAAATTTATGGCGTTTCGCAATACACTTCAAATGACTTTGATAATATCGCACCGCAATATCAGCGCAGTTTATATCTGCATGCCGCGCACGATATTGGGCACGCTTTACAAGATCTTGCTTTGGTTGGCTGTTCTTCTTTTGCGGCTTGGAACGAAAAATCGGAAGATGGGAATTTAATTTTGGCTCGAAATTTTGATTTTTATGTCAATGACGCTTTCGCGGAAAATAAAATAGCTGCCTTTATAAAACCAGAAGAAGGTTATCCTTTTATGATGGTAACTTGGCCTGGAATGATTGGTGCCGTTTCTGGAATGAATTATGAAGGATTGACTGTAACGATAAATGCTTCTAAATCTAAAATTCCGCTTAGCGCGAAAACTCCGATTTCAATCTTGACTCGTGAAATTTTACAGCATGCTAAAAATTTAGATGAGGCTGTTGCAATCGCAAAAAAAAGAAAAGTATTTGTCTCTGAATCAATTATGGTCGGAAGTACCAATGACAACAAAGCGATTTTGATTGAAGTTTCGCCAAATAAAATGGACGTTTATGATGTTCCAAACAGTGATCAATTAATTTGTTCCAATCATTTTCAAGGTGAAGCTTTCAAAGAAGATAAAAGAAATCTGGAACAAATTGCCAACAGCCATTCTGAATACCGTTACGAAAGAATGCAGGAATTGCTATCTGAAAATTCAAAAGTAAATCCTGAAATTGCTTCGGAAATTCTTCGAAACAAAGAA
The DNA here is from genome assembly GCF_004151235.1 of Flavobacterium anhuiense. Classification (GTDB taxonomy): domain Bacteria; phylum Bacteroidota; class Bacteroidia; order Flavobacteriales; family Flavobacteriaceae; genus Flavobacterium; species Flavobacterium anhuiense_A. The sequence continues at coordinate 96,391 of NZ_JUIV01000002.1, read as the reverse complement.
GGTTTAAAAGATATTTTTTTAGGATATGGAAACGAAAAAGCCTTGAACCAACTGCTGGCGCATCACGGAATTATATTTAAACCAAAAGAAAGATTGGTTTGGGTTTCGGCAAATCCGTATCAATTGGGCGAGTTTATATGTTATGATTTAAATGAAATTTTTGGTGAAAACAGAAATGCAACAAAATCTTTTCAAAAGGAAAATCTAAACATTGCCAAAGATCCTTTTTTAGAAACAGTTGCCTTTCAGAATTTTAAAAAATTCAAAATGGAAGATCACAAAATAGACTCTATTTTGAAAAAGAAAGAAACTGTTTCTGCAGAATTTCTCCAAAATTATCAAGCATTAAACCCCGATTATTGGGTTGTATATTATAAGGTAGGATTGTACTTTTACCAAAAAAAGGAATTTCTTCAGGCAAAGCTTAATTTTGAAAAAGCTTTAAGTCACGAAATCACCACGGCTCCTCAAAAAGAAGAGATTGAAAAATATTTAAAAAAAGTCAAAAGAAAATTACAATGATTCCAGCAATAGAAAAAGATTCTTTAGAAGAGATTAAAATTTTTCAAGAAAAAAAATTAGCCGAACTTTTAGCTTATATCAGCGAGAATTCTCCTTTTTATAAAAGACTTTTTGCAGGACAGAATATTGATATTTCGAAAGTAAAAACGCTGGAAGATTTACAGCATTTGCCTGTTACAACCAAAGAAGATTTACAGCAATACAATGATGATTTTTTGTGTGTCCCACAGCATAAAATTATCGATTACGCTTCGACATCAGGAACTTTAGGAGATCCTGTAACTTTTGGTCTAACCGATTCTGACTTGGATCGTTTAGCCTACAACGAAGCCATTTCTTTTGCCTGTGCTGGAATTGAAGAAGGTGATGTTGTTCAATTGATGACGACAATCGATAGAAAATTTATGGCTGGTCTTGCCTATTTTCTCGGACTTCGAAAACTGAAAGTGGGAGTAATTCGTGTTGGAGCCGGAATTCCAGAAATGCAATGGGATTCGATTTTAAAATACAATCCGAGTTATTTGATTACGGTTCCTTCTTTCCTTTTGAAATTAATTGAATACGCCGAAATGCATGGAATCGATTATAATAATTCTAGCATAAAAGGTGCGATATGTATTGGAGAATCTTTGAGAGAACAGGATTTCTCGATGAATATTTTATCCAAAAAAATTACAGATAAATGGAATATTAAGTTGTTTTCGACTTATGCTTCTACCGAAATGAGCACTGCTTTTACAGAATGCGAACACGGAAAAGGCGGACATCATCACCCAGAATTGATCATTGTAGAAGTTTTAGACGAAAATAATCAGCCTGTAAAAAATGGAGAAACTGGAGAACTTACTTTTACTACTTTAGGAATTGAGGCGATGCCTTTACTCCGTTTCAAAACAGGCGATATGGTTCAGTTTCATGACGAGCCTTGCGCTTGCGGAAGAAATACTTTACGTGTTGGCCCAGTTGTCGGGCGCAAAAAACAAATGATTAAATATAAAGGAACAACACTTTATCCGCCAGCGATGAATGATGTTTTGAGCAGTTTTGACAATATCGAAAATCACCTTATCGAAATTTCAACCAATGATTTAGGTACTGATGAAATCTTGATCAAAATTGCAGTTAAAAATCAAACTCCAGAATTTTTACAGGAAATAAAAGATCATTTTAGAGCCAAATTAAGAGTTACGCCAAAAATAGAATTTGCTTCAAAAGAAGTTTTAAATCCATTGGTTTTTAATCCAATGAGCCGAAAACCAATTCGATTTTTTGACTACAGAACTTCGTTCTAAGTTGCTAAGATACTGAGATTCTAAGGTTCTAAGTTTTTCTTTTTTAATATTAAATAAGGATAAAAAACTCAGAACCTTAGCATCTTAGAAACTTAGAATCTTTTTAATTGAACTAAATGTTGTAATTTTGCAAAAAATTACGAAGATGGTCAAGATTGGCAACATAGAACTACCCGAATTTCCTTTACTACTAGCACCGATGGAAGATGTTAGCGATCCGCCGTTTCGCAGGTTATGCAAAACGCACGGAGCTGACTTAATGTATTCTGAATTTATTTCGTCGGAAGGATTAATTCGTGACGCTATAAAAAGCCGCATGAAGCTGGATATTTTTGATTACGAACGTCCTGTTGGAATTCAGATTTTTGGTGGTGATGAAGAAGCAATGGAAATGTCATCTAAAATTGTTTCGACTGTAAAACCAGATTTAGTGGATATCAATTTTGGATGCCCAGTAAAAAAAGTCGTTTGCCGTGGCGCAGGTGCTGGAGTTTTAAAAGATGTCGATTTGATGGTTCGTTTGACCAAAGCGGTTATCAAAGGAACTGATTTGCCTGTTACAGTAAAAACCCGTTTAGGCTGGGATGAAAACTCTATTAACATTGATGAAGTTGCTGAAAGACTTCAAGATATTGGTGTTCAAGCTTTAACAATTCACGCTAGAACTCGTGCTCAAATGTACAAAGGCCATTCTGACTGGTCGCATATTGCGCGTGTAAAAAACAATCCAAGAATTACAATGCCTATTTTCGGAAATGGTGATATCGACAGTCCAGAAAAAGCATTGAAATATAAAAATGAATACGGAATTGATGGCATCATGATTGGTCGTGCCGCAATTGGTTATCCGTGGATTTTTAACGAAATCAAACACTATTTCAAGACAGGCGAACACTTACCAGCTCCAACGGTTATTGATCGTGTTGAAGCGGCTAGAAATCATTTACAATGGTCAATGGAATGGAAAGGCGAGCGCTTAGGAATTGTTGAAATGAGACGTCATTATACGAACTATTTCAAAGGAATTCATTCGTTTAAAGAATTCAAACAAAAACTAGTTACCACAGATGCTCCTGAAGATTTATTCGCGATTATGAAAGAAATCGAAGAAGTGTATGCAGGATACGAGTTTGTTTAAAACATAAAAAAGACCTTCAAATTTGAAGGTCTTTTTCTTTTTATTATACTTGAACTCTCTTCCACTTTCCTCTTTTATAGAAAACGATTCCCGTCAAAGTAATTGCAGTTTCTGCAACTGGAATAGCTATAAAAACTCCAGTTGGTCCCATATTGAAATGCTTCGCTAAAACAAAAGCCAACGGAATTTGAAACAGCCAAAAACCAAAAAAGTTAATTCCTGTTGGTGTCCAAGTATCTCCTGCTCCATTGAAAGTGTTGATCAAAACCATCCCAATTCCGTAGAAAATAAATCCGATGCTCATGATTTGCAATGCTTCAATCGCAATGGTTTTTACCTGCTGATCATTCGTGAAAAACGAAATAATATATTGTCCGAAAACCAAAGTAATAATCATAATTGAAGCCATGAAAATTACATTATATCTGGCTGTTGTATAAACCGATTTTTCGGCACGTTCAATTTGTTTGGCTCCTAAGTTTTGTCCAACCAAAGTGGCTGCTGCATTACTTAATCCCCAAGCGGGAAGTATGAAAAACATCATAATTCTCAAAGCAGTCTGATATCCCGCAGAACCATGATCGCCTCCTGTTGTTGCGACTAATTGTGCTAAGAAAATCCAGCTGCAAGAAGCAATTATAAATTGTAAAATTCCAGGTGCCGCAATTTTTACTAAAGCTTTTATCTGTGTAAAATCTGGAGCAAAATATGGAATCTTGATTCTTAAAATTCCGTTGCCAAAAAATAAATGATAAACCTGATATAAAACCCCAATACTTCTTCCAATAGTAGTTGCTAAAGCCGCTCCAACTAGTCCGAAAGCAGGAACTGGTCCAAAACCGTTAATTAAAATCGGACATAAAATGATATTGCAAATATTGGCAATCCAAAGACTTTTCATTGCAATTGCAGCATTTCCAGCTCCACGAAAGATTCCGTTTATTAAGAACAAAAGCATAATGCATAAACTAGAACCAATCATAATTTGAGTAAATCGGAAACCATGTTCGGCAGATTCTACAGAAGAACCCATCAGAATCAAAATCTCTTTTGCGTATATAATTCCGAAAATACTTAATACACCATTAATTGCAAATGCTATAATAATGGCTTGCATTCCAGCTTTTGCTGCTGCAACAGGATCTTTTTCTCCAATACGCCTCGCTACAACTGCTGTTGCTGCCATACTCATTCCTATGGCGAGAGAATAAATTACTGTCAACACCGATTCGGTTAAACCAACCGTCTGAATAGCAAAACTGCTGTGTTCCAAATGTCCGACGAAATATAAATCGACCAAAGCAAAAACCGATTCCATCATCATTTCTAAAACCATCGGAATGGCCAATAGAATTACTGCTTTTTTTATACTTCCAGAAGTATAGTCAAAAGATTCGTCGCCTTTTAAAGCCTGTTTAATTGTGGTAAAAATTTTGGAAATAAAACTTTCTTTTATAGATGTTTCTGTCATGATATTTTAGGATAAATGATAAAATTGGTCCAGATGTATCTTTAATCTGAACTAAAAAAGTAAAACGTAAGTATCCTAATTATTCTAAAAAATAAAATAGGATTAGGCAGAAACAATCATATGCTGTAGATTTTCAAGGCGGTAAATATAAGTAATATTTTTAAAGGAGAAATTAATCTAGTAATTTTTTACTTACGCGACTGCTTGCAATTAACGAAGCAACAAACCCTAAAGAGATAATTGTTGTCATAACAATAAGAACATTTTCTACTGTAAAAACAACTGGGTAAGCCAGAGTTGGCGTAATCATGATAAGTTCAAATTTCTGCTGTAATATCACGAGAATAATACCTAAAATAAGTCCGATCAAGCCACCAAATACGCTTAATAAAGTTCCTTGCAACAAAAATATTTTTCGAAGATCACCAATATCTGATCCTAAATTGAAAAGTGTTTTTAGATTTCCTTTCTTTTCTAAAATCATCATAATCAAGGCGCCAATCAAATTAAAAAGTGCTACAATGATTACTAAGGTAAATATGAGATAAACCGCGATATTTTCAGTATTGAGCATTTTGTATAAAGACTCGTTTAACTGAGCTCTATTTTTTAAAGTGATCTTATTTTTAAAAATAGAATTAAGTTTTGATTTTACAGCGCTTTCATCTGCGTTTTCTTTTAATTTAAATTCTAATCCCGAGATTTGATTGTGCTTGTACATTAACAATTCTTGCACTAAACCTAAATCTGCAAATACGTATTTTGAATCTAAATCTTCGCTGATGGAATAAATCCCAACAGGCAAAACATCTGTTTTATTGAAAGCCTCTTCTGGATTTTCGATCCCTCCCTTTCCTGGTTTTGGAGCAAAAATCTGTAGCGGATTTTCAAAATCCAAAATTCCCATGGAGAAATTTTGAGCTAAACCATAACCAATTACAACTTGAAAACTATCTGGTTTTAGCCATTGACCATTAAAAAGTTTTTTCTTGATATCGTTAACAACTGGATATAAACTGTCAACCCCTTTTAAATACGTAACTTGCTGCTTGTCTTTGAATAAAAATAAAACACGCTCTTCTATGATTTTGGTGTAAGAAGCAACACCTTCTATTTTTTTGATTTGATTCTCCTGATCGGGCGTAATTAAAAATGATTTTCCATAAGTGCTTGTCAATTTTAAATCAGGATCGATTTCGTTTGTAAACGAAAGACTAAAAACCTTTAACCCACTGAAAACAGATAAAACTACAAACAAAGCCATTGTACCAACAATGATTCCCATGCTGGCAATACGGTTGATAATATTGATAGCATTATTTTTACTGCTGCTAAAAATATAACGTTTGGCTATGTATAAAGGGAAATTCAAATTATGACTTTCTTCTTTTTTCTAAAAGATCACGGTTTTCTATTGGGTTTTCTTTTCCTGCAAGTGCATTGTCAATTTTCTCTATATAATCTAGAGAATCGTCTATAAAGAATACCAAATTCGGAACACGACGCAATTGTAAACGTACACGCTGTGCCAAATCATGTTTGATTAAATTTGAATTTGTTTTTATGGCTTCTAAAGTTTCTTTGGCTTTTTCTTGAGGAAAAATGCTTAAATATACTGTCGCTATAGATAAATCTGTAGTTACACTTACTTTGGATACTGAAATTACCAAGTTTGTAATTCCGTTTTTTCTCACTTCACCTTGCAAAATGTCAACCAGATCTTTCTGAAGAACACCGCCTATTTTTTTCTGTCTATTTGTTTCCATACTGCAAAAATACTAAAATTTAGTCGTATTACATGTTCTTTTAATTGTTTTAAAAGCTGATAAAGGTCATAGCACTTGAGGGAATTATTCTACATATTTGATATAAATATAAAACTAATCTATCATGAAAAAAAGAGAACCAATTAGCCACATTATGACAAAAACTGTTGTGACTGCAAACGAAAAAGATGATCTGAAAACAGTGGTCGAAAAACTAAAAGCAAATACAATTCGTCACATTCCAATTGTAAGAGGCAAAGAAGTAATTGGAATTATCAGCCGAACAGATATTAACCGATTGACTTTTGGTGCTTTGTTTGAAGGTCAAGACAATGCTGATGAAGCCATATTAGAAATGTTGACTGTTCCTCAAGTAATGACTTCAAAACCAAAAACAGTATCGTCTGATACTATCATTCGAGATTTAGCAGAAATTTTTGTGAAAGAAGATTTCCATGCACTCCCTGTTGTTGATAAAGGCGAACTAAAAGGAATTGTGACAACTACTGATGTTGTAAAATATTTTCTAGAACAATATGATTAAATTATAATTGAATAAAAAAGGGAGCTAAGTGCTCCCTTAATTTTTTATCTGCTTTGCAGCCATCCTTCCGGATTATTGTTTGATGTATTTTGTAGAATCAGGAATTTTATAATTGTTTTTCCTGTATCTCCACTTGTTCTAACTCTTCCTATAGTCTGTTTAGTTGTCACTTTATCTCCTTGACTTACCGAAACCGAACTTAAGTTTTGATATACCGTAAAGTAATCTCCATGCTGAATCACAACTGCTTTATTTACTGGCGACAATACGATAACTTTAGAAACTTCTCCAGCAAATACTGCTCTAGCGCTTGCTCCATCCTCTGTAGTAATCTCAACTCCAGAATTATGAACAGTGATTGAAGGATGTAGCGGGTGTGGTTGATCTCCATAACCAAGCGAAATAAATCCTTTTTCTACTGGCCAAGGCAATCTTCCTCTGTTTGCTTTAAAGTCTGCTGCTAGAATTTTATCTTCTGGAGTTAGTGCGATTTTTGAAGAAGAAACTGGTGCTTTTGCTTCACTAGAACCTGGATTTGCTTTTGCTCTTTCGGCTGCCGCTTTTCTATTTGCTTCTGCAATCGCTTCACGGATTAATCGGTCAATCTGTTTGTCAATTCTCTTCGCTTCATTTTGTTTTGATCGAATATCAGCAGCAATTTTATTTTTATCTTTTTTAAGGGCATTAACCAATTTCTGCTGCTCTTTTTTCTCTGCTTCTAGAGTAACTTTCTCCTTTTGATTTTCAGCAATAATCTTCTTTTTTACTTGTCTCTGCCCATCCAATTTAGCATTAAAATCAACTAACTGAGCTGTTTTTGATTGAATTTCAAGACCTTGATTTTTTCTGAATGCAGTATATTGCTTTAAATATTGTGCTCTTTTATAAGCTTGCAAAAAACTTTCAGAAGATAAAATGAACATTGCTCGGCTTTGCTCAGAACGGCTTTTGTATGATTTTAAAATCATCTCAGCATAGTCTTCTTTTAAAACTTTTAGTTCTTTTTTAAGTTTATTTACCTGAACCTGATTAATGTACATATCATTACTAATCAGCCTTTCTTGTTTTGCTGTTGTATTGATTAATTTCTCTTTAAGTTTGATTTTATTTGCCTGAATTAAATATTCGTTTACGGCAGATTTCTCTTTTTTTCGAACAGATTGCAACATCTTTTCGTTATCTCTGATTTCCTGCTGAATTTGAGCTTTACGCTGCTCCAGTTTTTCTTGCTGAGAATCCTGCGCCCATACAAATGTAGTGGCACAAATTAAAACTAGACTTAGGAGAAATTTTGGCATGTTTCTGTTTTTATTTTTGCAAATTTACTTAATTGTCATCTTTTTATAACCGCTCGGAACGCTATAAGGAAAAGTAAGTTGTTCATTAAATGAAATATTGTTGTAATTCAAATTAATACTTGTTTTCCCTTTGGGCTGTACTGCATTGATTTCAATACTCGTTGGAAGTATTCCCTGGTCAAAAGTTTTGCTGTCTGAGTAAGCAATCTGTAATGTTCTATTTTCAGATGGTTGCGAAATCTCTTCTTTCTGAATTAAATATTTCTCTCCATCCAAGAAAAAAGTCTTTTTTAAATTAGCATCTTTTTCTTCGTCAAGTCTGAATAAATTATCTACGATTGTTTGAGTATATTTTCCTTTTCTTAAATCGTCAAAAGCTTCTCCAACCAATAGATTTTGAACTTTACTATAATCTAAATCTGTTCCTAACCATTTACTTAAACTAGTAAAATCTCCTTCGTAATAAGTACTGTTTATTTTCTCATAATAACTTACTGCATCAGGAGTTATTAAAGCTTTAGCCATTGTGATTCCTAAAAAACGAACACTTATTAGAATCTGCTTGTCTTTTTCAATTCTAATTTCAGCTGTAACATTCTGGCTTTGCTTTTCATCAACATATTTTGCACTTGCTTTTATGTACAAAGTCGAAAAATCTAACTTGTTGTCGTAATGTTTTTCAATTACTTTTTTGTCTTCTTTCTCTACAATTGTCTGGCTTGTATTTCCTTGCACTGCTACTGCTTTGGATTTGCATGAAACTACGGCAATAGACAATACTAGTATTGATATATATTTTTTCATCTAAATTTTATTTTTTCTTTTTTAATAATTCATTTGCCTTCAAAAAGTATTCCTCTTTTTTCTTCGCATCTCCCAATCCATTGTATGCCTCTCCTAACTGAATATTAAAATTTGATTCTAATTTTACGTCATCCACTACATAATCAAGACCCATTTCTAAGACGGTTTTTGCATTTTTAAATTGTTTCTGCTGATTGCTCCCTAAACCTGCATAATAGTAAAACTGAGCCTGACTCGGATAAACTTCAATCAGCATCATGGCTCTTTTGGTCATTGGCTCGTATTGTTTTGCCTGCGCATAGGCATCCAACAATAGCATATTGGTTTCAAGATCTGTATCTGAATTCGCTTTTAAATCTTTTTCATAATATTTAATCGCATTTTCAAACTGTCCTTTGCTATGGTAAAATTTTCCAATTTCTTTGGCAACGTCAACCTCTTTATCATTATCAAAATAAGAAATAGCTTTTTCTAAATCGGCAGAATACTGTGGATTTTTATTTACATAAATCAAAAATTCATTCAAAGTTCTATGTTTGATTTTTGAATCGATTTTTGAACTTGCTAAAATCACGTTCATCGATTTTAAAGCTTTATCTGCCTGATTGGCATCCAAATAAGTTTTAAACAAACTTACCTGTCCCCATTCTGAATTTGGAATTTCTTTAGCCAACTGTTTTGCTACTTCAAGCGATTTCTCATTTTCATTGTTTTTTGAATACAATAAAATAAGATTCAAATAATTGGATTCTTCTTTCGGATCTTTTTTAATCTGCTGAATTAGATTGTCAATTTCAGCATTCTGATATTTCCCTTGCGATAAAATCTGAGCCTTGTAAATTTCGCGGTCTGAAGATTTTCCAAACTTATCGTTCATTTCGTTAATCGCGATCAATGCCTTATCGTACTGATTGGTGATCATGTACAGCGAAATCAAATCGTCTTTATATTCTTCGTCAAAAACAATTATTTTTTGAATAATTTCAATTGCCAAAGGATAGTTTTTTGTCTCATAGCTTACATCATAAATTCCGAGCCAAAACCATTTATTCTTAGGATCAAGCTGTGTAGCTTTTTCAAAAGCGGTTTGTGCATTTTGATATTCTTTAAGCGCAAAATAGTTTTTTCCTAATTCAAAATAAGCAACTGCATCATTGGGTTTAAGTTTAATACATTTCTCCAATGATACAATGGCTTTATCATAATTTTCAATTCCTTTTTGTTTTAATGATTCATAAAATGAGTCTTGATATTCGTCTGTTGCCATAGCAATATCCTCGGGTTCTGTCTGAGCAAAAACCGAAAATGATGTGCTGAATAAAGCAAAAACCAATATTGTAAAAACTCCTTTTTTAATCATTTCTAAAAATTACATTTTAAACAAAACGAAACTTTCTCAATTTTTATTTTATTCTAAAACAGCGTAATCTCCAATGCTGATGCTTGTAAATTTTCCATCGTAACTTACATGATTTCCGATCATTGCATTATCTAAAGCAGCATTTTTAATTTGAGAATAAGTCTGGATCAAACTATTTTTGATTGTACTGTCTGACACGTGGCATCCTTTTCCAAGAGAAACATTTGGACCGATTATAGTGTTTTTCAGAACAACATTTTCTCCAATATAACAAGGAGGAATAATTGTTGAATTTTCTAAAGTCACACCATAATCTACTAAATGCTCTCCATCATTGTGAAGAAAACCAAGCATTCTTGTGTTTGTTTCAACTGTAACGTCTTTGTTACCACAATCCATCCACTCATCTACGCTTCCTGTTTTGAAAACTTTTCCGTTTGCCATCATCGCTTTGATACCATCATTAATCTGGTATTCTCCACCATTCTGAATATTATTATCTAAAACATTTTGAAGTTCATTTCTCAAAATTCCAACTTCTTTAAAATAATAAATTCCGATAACAGCTAAGTCACTAACAAACTCTTTTGGTTTTTCAACCAATTCTATAATTTCATTATTTTGGTTCAGTTTTACAACACCAAAAGCCTCTGGCTGATCTACTTGTTTTACCCAGATTACCGCATCTGCTTCTGGATCTAATTCAAAATCTGCTCTAATTAAAGTATCTGCATAAGCAATTACAGCTGGACCAGAAAGAGATTCTTTTGCACACATAATAGCGTGTCCAGTTCCTAATGGCTGATCTTGACGATAGATGGAAGCTTTTGCTCCTAATCCTTTTGCTAGATCTTCTAAACTTGCTACAACATCATCTCCAAAGAAAGCTTCGTCTCCTAAAATAAAAGCAACTTCTTCAATTGGTTCTTTTAATATTTTGGCAATATCTTCAACTAAACGGTGTACGATAGATTTCCCTGCAACTGGAATTAAAGGTTTTGGAACCGTTAATGTATGAGGCCTCAATCTTGATCCGCGGCCTGCCATTGGCACAATTATTTTCATTCTTTATTTGATTTTTATGGGAAGATCTCTAAAAATCTTCATTGGGTTTGGTCTTTGTTTTTCTATTATTTTACTCCAGTGCTTCCAAAGCCTCCTTCACCTCTTGATGTTTCAGAAAGTGTTTCAACTTCAATCCATTCAGCTCTTTCGTGTTTTGCAATAATCAGCTGTGCAATTCGCTCTCCATTTTCGATTACAAAATCGTCATTAGATAAATTTACTAAAATTACTCCGATTTCTCCTCTGTAATCTGCATCAACAGTTCCTGGCGAATTCAAAACCGTTACGCCTTTTTTAGCAGCCAGACCACTTCTTGGTCTTACTTGTGCTTCATAACCAATCGGCAACTCGATAAAAAGTCCTGTTTTTACAATAGTTCTTTCTAAAGGTTTTAACGTGATAGGTTCTATAATATTGGCACGAAGATCCATTCCTGCAGAAGCAATCGTTTCGTAGTTTGGTAAATCGTGCTGTGATTTATTGATAATTTGAATTTTCATTTTTTGAATATAATTTTTTAAAGCGTCTTATTTTCTTTTCATTATTCCTTTAATAGTATCTTTTTCAAAATGGTAAACCATGTACATAAAGATTAAAAGAAGCGGAATTCCAACATAATATTTTTCTCTAAATCCGTAAAATGAGATTATTGAAAATACTATTGAAACACCTAAATAAGCACCAATCTTGTTCATATCATAAGGAATTGGATAGTATCTATTTCCTAAAACATAAGAAATAAGCATCATACTTCCGTAAGCTGAAATAGTAGCAATTGCAGATCCGTAATAGCTGTATTTCGGAATTAAAAGATAATTTAAAATCAAGGTAACAATAGCTCCAACAATAGAAATGTAAGCTCCGATTTTTGTTTTGTCTGTTAATTTGTACCAAACCGATAAATTGTTGTAGATACCCAAAAAGAAATTTGCCAAAATAATTAATGGCACAACTTTCATCGCTTCCCAATAGGATTTGTTGTCTAATAATAAATATTTTAAAACGTCCGCAAAAACAATTACACCCAATAAAATTAATGATCCTAAAATCACAAAGTATTTCGTAATTACCGCGTAAGTCTGCGGAGCATTTTCATTTTTGGCGTGGCTAAAAAAGAAAGGCTCAATTCCTAATCTAAAAGCTGTAGCAAAAAGAACCATAAACAATCCTAATTTGTAGCAGGCAGAATAGGCTCCAACTTCAGACTTTGCCAAGTTTTCAGGAAGTAAATAACCCAATAAGATTTTGTCGAAATGTTCATTTACTGCAAAAGCCAATCCGGCAACCAAAATCGGAAGTCCGTATTTCATCATTTTTTTCCAAAGTACAGGATCGAATTTTCGTCCAAGCGAAAGATAATTTGGAGAAAGTACCACAAAAGTTGCTAAACTTGCCAGAAGATTGGCAATGAAAATATAAGCAATCTGGAAATTTTGAACATATAAATTATCCCAAATAGAATTTGGGTTTGCCTCTGCCAATTTTGGAAGATACATCAAGAAAAATATATTCAGCAATAAGTTTATAACAACATTTCCAATCTTGATAGCCGCATAAACCATTGGTCTCTGATTGGCTCTAAGTTTTGAAAATGGAATTAAAACTAGTGCGTCTAAAACTAAAATCCATACCGTATAAGTAATGTATTGAACATCAACTTCGGCTAAATTTGCTAGTGTATTTCTAAAAATCAATCCAGCAAAAAGAAAGATTATTGAGGTCCAAAATATAGAAATGGTAGAAGTTGCGATTACATTTTTCTTGTCCTCTTCGGCACTATAGAATCTAAAAAATGCAGTTTCCATTCCGTAAGAAAGAACCACGTTAAAGAAAACCATCCAAGACAATACAATCGAAACTTCACCATACTCAGCAGTAGGCAAAATTCCTGTATATAATCTCACTAATAAAAAACTCAGCATTCTCGGTAAAACTGTAGCCAGTCCGTAAATTGCCGTTTGCTTGAATAGATTTTTATATAATCCCAAAATATAATTCTAATAATGTTTGTAAGACAAAAATAACCATTTCTTTTGTTTAATGGTGTTTTTGTTGATGCAATAAAGAAAACTTCTATTGTTTTTAAACCGTTAATTTCTTTTCGTCCAAAATTTTCACAAAATGAAATCCTTTCGGAGCATAACCCTGATTATAATAAAATCGATGTGCTCCAAAATTCCCTGTAAATGCATCTAAAACGATACTGCTGCAATTTAACTCAATGGCTTTTTTCTCTATATAATCGGTCAGCATTTTTCCAATACCTTTAGATCGATATTCTGGATTAACGACAAAATTGTCAATCTCAAGATATTTTCCTGTCCAAAGTTTTGTAGCCGACCAACAGCCAGTCAGACCCAGACAAATGTCATCTTCAAATACTGCAATTTGAATATAATTATGCGGGAGCATTTCAGCCAGAAATGTTTCATATTTCTCAATAGATATATTTGGATATAAAAATCGAATCGTATGGATTTGAGCTACCATATCTTCAATGGTTTTAAGCTCTTTTATTTGTAAGGCCATTGTTTATAGAAATAGGATTCAAAAATACTTAAAATATAGACTAGGAGAACAGGTTTTGCTCTTTGAAAATAAATTAAACTTAACAAAAAAAGGAAATCCTTGACAGAAACTATTCTTAAAACACTTATATTAAGATAATTATGTATGATTTTTTAACACAACATGTGAAATATATAAAATAGAGATGAAAATTATGTAACATTTTTTTAACAGTCTTTTTTTAAATTTGTTACAAAGGGATTGGGAAAGCTAGATACAACCCTTCAAAAAAAGAAAGCACTGGGACTGATAAAGCTTGTTTGTTCCCATAAAAGACAAAGCATAAGGGATTGATTCAGCTGTATTGTAACCCTAATAAAAACAGAGCACTGGGACTGATAAAGCTTGTTTGTTCCCACAAAAGACAAAGCACAAGGGATTGATTCTGCTGTATTGTAACCCTTAAAAAAACAGAGCATTGGGATTAATAAAGCTAGTTTGTTCCCATGAAAGACAAAGCACACAGAGTCAATCTGTCTATTTTTATAAAATGGTAGTGATTCTCAACTTAATGATAATTTGAGAATCACCATTTTATAAAAGTATTTTTAAAAAAGAATAAAACTTCCAATAAAAAAGAAAAGCCAGCTAACGCTGGCTTTCTTTTTGTATATTATGGAATCGATTATCCGTTTAAAGCTTCTGCTCCACCAACAATCTCCAAAATCTCACTTGTAATCGCTGCCTGACGAGCTTTGTTATAAGTTAATTTCAATTGGTTTCTTAATGCTGTTGCATTATCTGTTGCTTTGTGCATTGCAGTCATACGCGCTCCATGCTCAGAAGCAAATGAATCACGAATACCTTTGTACAATTGTGTTTTTAAAGACTTTGGAATTAAAGCCAATACAATTTCTTCTTTTCCTGGCTCAAAAATGTAATCTCCAGAAACTGCAGAAGCATCAGTATTAATAGGCGCTAACGGTAAAAATTGCTCTACCTGAACAATCTGAGTCGCAGCATTTTTAAACTGATTGTATACTAATTCAATTCTGTCGTATTCTCCAGTTAAAAACTTTTGAGTTAAATTATCTGCAATTCCAGCAACATTTTCAAAAGTCAAATGATCATAAATTGCATTATGATGACCGTGGATTTTATGCGTTTTAACTAAAGCGTCTCCACCTTTTTTACCAATGGCAAAAACGTCAACTTGCTTTCCAGCATAAAACTCTGTACGGTTTTTAATCTCTTTAATAATATTTGAATTGAAAGCACCGCATAAACCTCTATTAGAAGTTATAGCTACCAACAATACTTTTTTTACTTCACGTTGTGTAGTGTAATCTCCTCCTACTTCACCCTCTAGTGTTGCAGAAAGGTCTTGCAATAACTCCGTTAATTTCTCGGCATAAGGACGCATTGCAGTGATTGCATCTTGTGCTTTCTTCAGCTTTGCAGCAGAAACCATTTTCATAGCCGATGTAATCTGCATCGTCGATGAAACGGAAGTAATTCTATTACGGATTTCCTTTAAATTTGCCATCTATTAATTAGAAAATGTGACAATCTGAAAATTAGATAATTAGAATAATGCTTAACACTATCTAATTATCTAATTAACGAATTATCTAATTAGTTATATTTTGCTGAAACTTCTTTTGCTGCTTTTTCGATTACGTCTGTAATTGCGTCATCTAATTTACCAGCTTTCAAAGCGTTAAGCGTATCTTTATGTTTACTGTTTAAGTAAGCGATAAAATCAGCTTCAAATTCTTTTACTTTATTTACAGGAACGTTTCTTAATAAGTTTTTAGATCCAGCGTAAATAATTGCAACTTGGTTTTCAACAGGATAAGGATCATTTAAACCTTGTTTCAAGATCTCAACGTTTCTTTTTCCTTTTTCGATTACGTTTAAAGTAACAGAATCTAAGTCAGAACCAAATTTAGCGAAAGCCTCTAATTCACGGAATTGAGCTTGGTCTAATTTTAATGTTCCAGAAACTTTTTTCATTGATTTAATCTGTGCATTACCTCCAACACGAGATACAGAGATACCTACGTTAATTGCAGGACGAACCCCAGAGTTGAACAAATCTCCATCAAGGAAAATCTGACCATCTGTAATAGAGATTACGTTTGTTGGGATATATGCAGAAACGTCACCAGCTTGAGTTTCGATAATTGGCAATGCAGTTAATGAACCACCACCTTTTACGATAGATTTGATAGAATCTGGTAAATCGTTCATGTTTTTAGCGATACCATCATCAGCGATTACTTTACAAGCACGCTCTAATAAACGAGAGTGTAAGTAGAAAACGTCTCCAGGGTAAGCCTCACGTCCCGGTGGTCTTCTTAATAAAAGAGAAACCTCACGGTAAGCAACAGCTTGTTTAGATAAATCATCATAAACGATAAGAGCTGGACGACCAGAATCTCTGAAGTACTCTCCAATAGCAGCACCAGCGAATGGAGCATAAACTTGCATTGGAGCCGGATCAGAAGCATTAGCAGCAACGATAACTGTATAAGCCATTGCTCCTTTTTCTTCTAACATTTTTGCGATTCCTGCTACAGTTGAAGCTTTTTGTCCAATTGCAACATATATACAGAATACAGGTTTTCCTGCATCGTAAAATTCTTTTTGATTTAAGATTGTATCGATACAAACAGTTGATTTACCTGTTTGACGGTCACCGATTACAAGCTCACGCTGTCCACGTCCAACTGGGATCATAGCATCAACTGCTTTTACTCCTGTTTGTAATGGCTCAGTTACTGGCTGACGGAAGATAACTCCAGGTGCTTTTCTTTCTAAAGGCATTTCGTATAAGTCACCACCGATTGGTCCTTTTCCATCAATTGGAAAACCAAGAGTGTTAACAACACGTCCTACCATTTGCTCACCTACTTTAAGAGAAGCAATACGTTGAGTTCTTTTTGCAGTAGATCCTTCTTTAAGTCCAGTTGATGGCCCTAATAATACAACCCCAACATTATCCTCTTCAAGATTCAATACGATACCTTCCATACCGTTATCAAATTCTACTAACTCTCCATATTGTACATTAGATAGCCCGTAAACACGAGCAATACCGTCTCCAACTTGAAGTACTGTTCCTACTTCCTCTAGCGTAGCACCAGATTCAAAACCTTCTACTTGCTTTCTTAATATTGCTGAAATTTCAGCAGGTTTGATTTCCGCCATCTTAATTTATAATTTAGACACTTTTTGTGTTATAAAACTAATTACTTAACTCTCTTTTTAATACTTGTAATCTGTTTGCAACAGAAGCATTGTATTGATTATCTCCTATTCTCAAAATAAATCCACCAATGATTGAAGGATCTACAATATTTTCAATTGTAATTTTTTTATCTGATAATGTTGCAACTTTTGCTAAAACTTTAGCTTCTAAAGCAGCATCCATTGGAATTGCTGTTGTAACTTTTGCTACTTCAACTCCATTGTTTACATCAAATAATTTATTGTATTCTACTGCAATTGCATCTAGAATTTCAAATCTTTTGTTTTCAAATAATAAACGGAACAATCCTTTTGTTACTCCATTTACATTTGCAAAAACTTCCAAAAGAGCACTTTCTTTAACTTCAACTGTTGTTGTTGGGTTTTGAATAAATGTACTCAATTCTGTATTTGTCTCAATTGCACTTGCAATTGATTTCATATCGTTATTTACAGCTTCGGCAACACCTTTAGAGTTTGCTAAGTCCAGAATTGCTTTTGCATAACGAATTGCTGCTCTTGTACCTGCCATAATCTTAGTTTAACTTTACGTCACCTAACATTTTCTCAACCAATTTAGTTTGAGATTCTTTGTTAGATAATTCTTCTTTCAATAATTTCTCAGCAATACTTAATGATAGAGAAGAAACTTGAGATTTCAATTCTGCCATTGCAGCATTTTTTTCGCTTTCGATAGCCGCTTTAGCTTGATCAATCATTTTTTGACCAGCTTCTTGAGCTTCGTTTTTAGAATCAGCAATCATTTTCTCTTTCATTTCGCGAGCTTCTTTCAACATCGCGTCACGTTCAGCACGAGCTTCATTCAAAATTCTTTGATTGTCAGCTTGTAAGTTTTCCATTTCTCTCTTTGCATTTTCAGCAGAAAGTAATGCATTTTTAATACCTTCTTCTCTTGCAGTAATAGATTCCATAATTGGTTTCCAAGCAAATTTTACTAAAAGTAAAATCAATATTACCAAGATTAAAGCTTGCCAGAAGAATAATCCGAATGAAAAATCGTTAATTAACTTATCCATTTTATATAACTATATTAAATATTTAATTTCTTTTTTAAAAGTAACAACATCTTTAACCAACCGTTAAAGATGCTGTTATTTCTCTCTTTATTATTTTCCTAAGATTAAAGCAGCGAATGCTAAACCTTCTAATAAAGCCGCGATAATAATCATCGCAGTTTGAATTTTACCAGCAGCTTCTGGCTGACGAGCAATAGCGTCCATAGCAGATCCACCGATTTTACCTAAACCTAAACCTGCACCGATTACTACTAAACCAGCACCTACTAAAGTTGGAATTGTTCCCATAACTATTTATATATATAAAATTAAACTTCTAAAATTAAATAATCGCAGTTTCGTCTTCGTGGTGGTGAGCGTGATCATGATCTTGAACAGCCATACCAATAAACAATGATGATAACATTGTGAAGATAAACGCTTGTAAAAATGCAACTAAAACTTCAATAACAGAGATAAACAAAGTTAATCCTAATGAGATTGGTAAATCTGCTGCTAAATTTTTTCCAACAAAGATCATTGCAATTAAACTCATGATTACTACGTGACCTGCAGTAATGTTTGCGTACAAACGAATTAATAATGCAAATGGTTTTGTTAATGTTCCTAAAACCTCAATTGGAGCTAAGATAATTTTCATTGGAACTGGCACTCCTGGCATCCAGAAGATGTGTCCCCAATAATCTTTGTTTGCACTAAATTGAGTAATGATAAATGTAAAGGCTGCTAAACAAACTGTAATAGCAATGTTTCCTGTTACGTTGATTCCTAGCGGAGTCATTCCTAATAGGTTTAAAACCCAAACAAAGAAAAACACTGTCAATAGGTAACCCATATATTTACGGTATTTTTTTTCTCCAATATTTGGAACTGCAATTTCATCTCTGATGAAAATTACAAGTGGTTCTAAAACTCTACCAAATCCTGTTGGGATTGGTCCTTTTTTGTATGATTTTGCTAAACCAGTAAACATGAAGAACAATAATACTGATACGAAAAGCATTGAAACAACATTTTTAGTAATCGAAAAATCTAATGGTTTTTCGTTTGATGGATGACCGTGCTCATCAAAGTTGATTGTTCCAGCAGCATCCGTTTTGTAAATTTTACCGTGAACTAATTTGTAGTAGCTACCATCAACTTCTGCAACTTCTTCTCCGTGGTGTAATTTTGAAGAAGAGAAAACTTTTAAACCTCCATCAATAAGAATAACTGGTAATGAAAAACCGTAGTGTTTATTTTCTTTTTCGTCTGAAAAGAAAACAAAGTCATGAGAATCTTGTAAGTGGTGATCAATAAAAGCATCCACTTTTGCCTTTGGGTCAAGAGCAACATGCTCTCCTTCTTCGTGAGCATTATGTGAAACTACTTTCTCTTCATGAGCAGTTTCAGTTTGAACATGCGTCGAGTCATTCTCTGGATTTGCAAAACCCATAATCGGTAGAGAAGCTACAAAAGCAGCAAGAATAAAGCTGAGTGGTTTGTTTGAAATCACCATATCGTGGAAAATCTTATTTTTTTACGTTTCTAAAATTTGGTGCAAAGGTACATTTTTTATTAATATTCAAAAGGATATGAAAAATTATTTTTAAACCTTGTTTTAAAGAATTGTTATTTTAAGGCTTTTCATTTAATAATCGGACAGTTAAAAGCGTCTGAAATAACAAAAACAGCACAAATGTTATAAAAAAACTGACTTTTTCAATATTGGTTTCCCCAGTTTGATTTTTTAAAATTGGCTGCAGAACTAAATAGGCTAATAACATTTGTGTAAAAGTCCCGAATAAAAACGTCATTCCGACGATTTCAAAATTCTTCTTTTTTACTACTAATAATATAAGGTATAATAAAGATGAAATTGCGAAAAAAGATATGTACAGTAATTCTAAACTGTAATGAAATTTCTCTGTATTAATTTCACTAAAGAAAAAAACGGCTTTATGTAGAATATAGGTTCCTAAAGCAAGACATAACAAATAAAAAATCGGTTTGTAATTTTTTGAAAGCATTTGAAATAATTTTTGTGCAAAGATGCAACTTTTATCTCAAGACGTTTTACATACAAACTACTTTGTTTTATTGATATCATTTACTTGTCGGATTACATTATATAATGCAACTCCAACTCCGACTAGTACAAAAATGGTATTATAATAAACTTTCGGGCTCGGATGTTCTTCGTCAAGCCAAGTCCCGAAATAGGAGAATACAAAAATAATGACTCCCATTTGAAAAGGAATGTTAATAAATGCGAGCCATTTATTTCTTCTATTATTATTCGGTTCCTTTTCCATCTTCTAGCATGATTACAGGGTTCGAATGGGCAAGCATCGTGCAGGTTGCTGTGAAATCGGCTCCTGGTTCTATCGAAAGTTTTCCTACTGCCACTTCTCCGTGTATTTGAGCAGTCGATTTAATATTAAGGGTTTCTAGAACTTTTATCTTTCCGTGAAACTCTCCTTCAATATCAGCATTATTACAAATTATTTCTCCTTTAACAGCTCCTTTGGCCCCAATCACTATTTTGCCTTGCGAAGTAAAGTTTCCAATCAATTCGCCGTCTAATCTAAAATCGGCTTTTGAGACTATATCTCCTACTATTGATGTTCCTTCAACAATTCTATTTGTTCTTCCTAATTGTTCAGTTCCATTTTTCTTTACTTTTTCAAACATGGCGGTTAAGATTTAAGGGGTTTTCGGGGTCAAGTATGCGTCTAAATTCTTTTTGATCTGAACGATTTTATAATTATCATTTGATATTATTATTGCCTGATCTGGGATTTTGTATTTTTTATCATCTCTGAAAACTCCAGCAACGTCATTTGCGTAAGCCTCAGATTTTAAACCATGAATAACTACAAAGCTTTCTGTTTTATTGTATTTATCCAAAGATGTTGTCAATCTTTCGTAATTTTCAACTAATAAAAATACTCGGATTGCTTCTTCAATTCTTTTAACAGCTTTCGTGTCGTTATTAGAAACACGATATAATATTTTCCAGTTTTTAGTGTCAGTTGTTGTAAAACTAAGTTTTTCTAAAACAGGTACTTGTTTCTCAAGAGTTTCTCTGGCATTTTTGCCTTCTTCACTATTTGGGTAATTGTCTGCCACATTCTCAAGTCCTTTTTTATAGGCTTCTAAACCGTTTACTTTTCCTAAAGTATTGGCTTTTAACAATTCGTATTTCGATACAATGTCATCTCCCGAATATTGATTAATCAGGTTATCAATATTGGCTAAGACTTCGTCGAATTTCTCTTCTTCAAAAAGTTTATACCATTTCTGGTATTCTTTATCAGGACTAGAATTTGGATCGTCTTCTTTATTGTTTAAAATGTGAGCATATCTCGAATCTGGATATTTTGTAGAAATTTCAGCTTTTATGGCTTCTGCTTTTGCCGGATTTGTAATCTGATAAATTTTGTACAGATTATACATCGATGGCAATACGTATTTTTCTTCAGGATTATTTTTAAGCAACTGCTCTAGTTTGTCGCTAGCCAGATTATATTCTTTAAACTTCTCCTTATATATAAGTCCTAATTGATAGTATGAAAAATTACGCTCTTTACCGATACTGTCCATAGCAGCTTGCGAAGTTGGAAGCTGTCCTACATAATAAGCTACAGTATATTTTTCAGGAACAATAGTGTCTTTTAGTGCATTGGCAACTTCTTTCGTATTAATAGTGTCGTTCATTGCCGCATCGTTTGCAGATTTTACTCCTGCCAATCTCCAATTACCGCCCAATGTTCTGCTTCCCCACATTTTTTTAAACTGTAGTTTTCCATAAGCAACAGTTGTCGGATTGTAAAAATAAAAAGTGCTTGCATTATCATTACCGCCAGGAGGCATGCCAATTCCTTCTGGTTCTGCTGGTTTACCTAGAGAATTGGGATTAACAGCTCCGTTTCCTGAAAAATCTGCTTGGGAATTTCGATCAATATTGGCCAATCGCTCTTTTTCTTTTTCTTCTAAAAGGCGTTTTGCTTCGTCTTTCTTTTTAAGCTCGGCAATATAATTTTCGAAATAATCTTTCTTTTCGTTTGGCGGCAAATTGTATACCTTAATAATACTGTCGTTGCGTTTTGCAATAGCTTCGTATTTAATTACGTCATCAAGATTTTTTCTATTTTTTTCTATAAAAGCGAATTCTCTAGTTTTAGGATCCAGTTTTACCAAAGTACTGTCATAGTATTTGGCTGCCATTGAGTAATCTGTATTTTTAAAATACATATTTCCAATATTTCTATAGGCAGAAGCCATCAAATATGGGTCTTTAGATTTTCTTCCTAAAGATTTATTGTAAAACTTCAAGGCATTTTCCTGATCTTTCTTTTTATCGTAATAAACTCCCATTTCATAAAAAAGAACATCATAATAAGGACGATTTTCACGATCAGCCACCAACTTATTATATGTCTTTAAGAAAATCGTATCATTATCTTTCCCGTAATCAAACATCTGCGCTTTTTTCGCGTAAGCGTGCATCATGTATTTACGATCAGCTTTACGGTTCAAATCGATAACGGCATCATAAAAATAAATAGCGCTGTCACGTTTCCCTTCTGCCTGATACATCTGACCAAGAATGAAACGATATCTTGCTCGCTCTTCATTACTTTTTGTAAACTGTTCTGCAATTCTAAGTTTAGAAACCGCACTGTCTTTTTGTTCCAAATTAATAAAAGCTTCTGCCAGAAGAGCATTTGCATCGGCATAAGTCTGTTTATCTAAATCTGTTTTTTTAAGTAAAATTTTAATGTTTTTAAGCGCAATTGCATCGTTGCCTAAACGCATATTGGTTTTTTCGCGCCAGATTTTTGCGGTATAAATATTATTACTTTCTGGGTATTTGTATAAAATATAATTGAATGCCTCTATTGCCGGAATAAAACGCTGATCATAATATCTCGCTTTTCCAAGCATAAGATAGGCTTCATCAATCTGCCAGTTTCTTTCTCTTCCTCCAATATTCATGGAGTGTTTCTGAATGGCTTTGGTAGCTTTGGTTTCTGCCTTTTCAAAATCAGGATTTTTAGCTTTTTCGCCTTCAGAAAAATTTTCATCAAACTGCATTTTTTCAATAGGCAGCTGTTTCCAAAAATTATCTTCGTTATTGGCCTGAATAGACTTTAAACCTTTATCAAGGCCAATTCCTCCGTTATAAAGAATATTGTATTTTGTCCCAATCGAGTGAGAACTTCGAGCCAAAAAGGTATTTTTTTTGGTAGAACAAGCTATCAAAAAGAATAAAAAAATGGGAATAAAACTATATTTAAGAGTATTCTTTTTCAATAGAAAAGAGTTTAAAACACATAACTACTAAAAACCAATTTTAGTATAATCACTTGTAAAAATACGCTTCTTTTTGAAATATAGAAATTCTTACACAGCAAAAAATAATTCTAATTCTTGTAAGGTCTCTTTTGACGTCTGAATATCTTTTACAATTTCTCCTTTATTAAGGGCAACTATTCGATCACAAACCTCTACTGTATGCTGTAAATCGTGGCTTGAAACCAAAACCGTTACATTTGGATTATCGGCCAATTCTCTAATAATTTTTTTTAATCGGCTAACTGTGGTCGGGTCCAGATTAGCAAATGGTTCGTCTAAAATTACAACTTCTGGATTTCCAATAAGCGTCGCAATAATTCCCACTTTTTTCTGATTCCCTTTAGATAAATCACGAAGGTATTTTTTGTTCTTTAAAATTTCACCGTTAAAAAATTCTTCATGTTTCGCTAATAATGCATCTATATCTGCTTTGTTCTGGTTTCGTAAATCTCCGATGAAATAAAAATATTCTTCTGGAGTCAAATATCCGATAAGGAAATTTTCATCTAAAAAAGATCCTGTAAAAGATTTCCAGTTTTCACTTGTATTTACCTGAATATTATTACTTTTTATATATCCTGTTGAAGGCTGGATAAGATCTAGAAGCAAACTGAAAAATGTTGTTTTTCCTGCTCCGTTATTCCCCACCAAGCCAAAGCTCTGTCCTTTTGGGATTTCTAAATTGCTAATGTTTAAAACTGTAGTTCCGTTATATTTTTTTGAAAGTTGATTTACTTGTATCATGATGTAATTGTAGATTTTAGATTGTTGATTTTAGATTAAAAAATTGTCTTTTTTATTTGGATTTTCGAATTGCCAAATTCTCTAATTATCAAATTAACTCTTTTGTTTATAAGCACTTATTGTACTGTACTTTTCAATTTTGTATCTTCTTTCTATTAATGAAAATACTTTTTCTTTTAACACAAATCCTAAAACTCCAGCTCCGGCAACCAATGCTAAACCAAGATTTTTATTATTCAAATAAAGTCCAATTGCATAAAGCCCCAAAGGCAGTAAAATTTTTGGAAGCGTCAATAACATTGCATTTACATTAAAAGCTTTTTTATCTCCAAAAGCACCTCCAGCGTTACTTAAATCTATTGGTGTTTTAGTAAATGCACCGCCAAGAAGTACTAAATGAGAATTGACCCCAATGTTATAAATTGCTCCAACTACAATTGTGAGATAAATTTCCCATCCTAAAAACAAATAAAAAGAAGCCAATATCGTAGAGAGAAAAGTTACAATAACAATGAGCCACCATTTTGAAGTAATGTAACCTCGATACGGAATATTTTGTGTCATCATTAATTGATAATATGAACTGTCCCAGCTTGGTACAAACTGTCCAAAGACAAACAAAAATCCGCCCGAAACAAAAATTCCGGCAAAAATGTGCATTACGGGAGGCTGATGAGAATTTCCGAAAAAGAGAAATCCGTAAAACAAAAACAAAACACTCATGAAAATCGTTGTTTTAGATCTTTTGTTCCTTTTTATCAATTTAATGTCGTTTTTAAGAAAAGTTCCTAAAGTCCCAAATTGATTCAGCCAAGCCAGATTTTCTGTTGATGCAACATCTTGTTTTACAGAAAGTCCTGCATCGAGATATAAATTGTTTTTAAAATATTTGAAAGTGAAAGCATATAAACCGCCTAAGATTAGAACAGGAATTAAAAATACTCCTTCAATATCATAAAAGCTCTGAAAGAACGGAGTTGTAAATGTCGTTATATCAAATAATTGATAGTATTGTGCTCCTGCCAAAGCCAAAATTAATGCCACAAATACAACAAACAATTTGTCGATGTTGCTTAAAATAATATTCAAAAAATTGTTGATATAAATAAAAGCCATCGCTCCCACATACCAAAAAAAGATTCCAACAACATCATATCCTTCCAAAATTAAGACAACTGAAAAAGGCACAAAAAACAAAGCGTGAACCCAATTGAAAAACGACAAAGCTGTTTTTCCTAATGAAAAATGAACAATTACTGGTTTCTTAAAAGGCAGTACCAATAATGGTTTGATGTTTAAAACTGGTATTGATTGAAGTAACAATCTAATTACCAAATCAAACAGGAAATAATAAATTAAAAATTTGTTTATTGTAGCCAATGGTTCCAAATTCATGTCTTTAAGAACATAAAATGCGCCAACGCCCATTGCGACAAAAACTAATGAAAAATAGATCATCAGAAAACCTATTATAATTTTCATTGCCAGATTTTTACCAAAAGATGCCGACCTAATAAAAGCCTTCCATTCTAGATAAATAAATTTCTTAATCATGGTTTATGGTTTAGTATTTTTGTAGTAAGAGACCAAATGTAGGAAAACGTTACAAAAAAAGTTAAAAAAAATAATTTCGTGCTAAACTTTTAATAGTGGTTTGCTACTTTTGCATAAAAATTCTATCATGCCTTCATTCTTAAAACTTATAATTAAAGAGGTTAAACGCGAAACTGCAGATGCTGTTTCTATTCTTTTTAATGTTCCTGAAGAACTAAAATCAGACTATAAATTTATAGCTGGACAATATATAAATTTAAAACTGACTCTTGACAATCAAGAAATTAGACGTGCTTATTCTATTTGCTCTGCACCAGACAGCGGCGAATTAAGAATTGCTGTAAAAGCAGTAAAAAATGGTCTTTTTTCTCAGTTTGCCAATACAAAACTAAAAGCAGGAGATGTTCTTGAAGTTGGCCAGCCAGAAGGTAAATTTACTTTTGAGCCAGATGCTGAAAGACAAAGAAACTACGCGGCGTTTGCTGCAGGAAGCGGAATTACTCCAGTGCTTTCTATTATAAAATCTGTTCTTAAAAATGAGCCAAAAAGTTCATTTGTATTGGTTTACGGAAACAAAACTCCTGAAAGCACAATTTTTCATCAAGAACTTCACGATTTGCAATTGCAATATGTAGGCAGATTTTTTGTGCATTATGTATACAGCCAGGCTAAAGCCGAAAACGCTTTATTTGGAAGAATTGAAAAATCGGCTGTGAATTTTGTTTTAAACAACAAACACAAAGAACTTCAATTTGATAAGTTTTTCCTTTGCGGACCAGAAGAAATGATTAATACTGTTTCTAATGTTTTGAAAGAGAAAAATGTAAAAGAATCTGCTATCAAATTTGAGTTGTTTACTTCTTCTTCTGAAGAACATGCAATCCAAGGTTCTCAAGAAGGACATACAAAAATTACTGTTTTGGTAGACGATGAAGAAACTACTTTCGAAATGTCTAAAAAACAGACTATTCTTGATGCTGCTCTAAAACAAGGTGTTGATGCTCCTTATTCTTGTCAAGGCGGAATTTGTAGCAGCTGTTTAGGTCGTGTTACTGCAGGAAGTGCCGAAATGACAAAAAATTCTATTTTAACAGACAGCGAAATTGCTGAAGGTTTAATTTTAACTTGTCAAGCGCATCCAACATCAGAAACTATTTATGTTGATTACGACGACGTCTAGTCTTATTAAATTCTAATATCAAAAATTCCAAATTCCAACCTTTCAATTGGGATTTGGAATTTTTTTTGTTTAATTGCGTTTCTACTCTTTGCCAAAGCTTAAAAATTTGGCAAAGATGTAACTTGGAATTTGGAATTTAAAAATTTGAAAATTAATTGTTTATGAAATCGGTACGAGAAATTTTTAGAAACAAAGAATATCTTCTGGATGAACCAGAAGTTATGAAGCTGGTTGATTACTGTGAAGAACTTCAGGATGATATTGTTGAACTTAAATTTCAAAAAACCGACAATAAAGAGCTCGCTTTGCTTGACATGATCAAAGAAGTTATTAAAGGATGCGAGGCTATTGAAAGAGAACAAATGGAGCATGAGCGCTACGGTTATGATGCACCAAATTATCAAGAAACCATTGCAAATCTTAAAAGTTATATCTACCGTCGTTGTCGCGATGAGAAGATTTGGCTGTAATTGAAATAAAAGCAAAATTTTATCGAAATATTGCCGATTTTTCATTAAATTAGAGGTAAAATTATGGCAATCTCAATCTCATTGTTTTGAGATTTTACAGAGCTAAATCAAATTTGTCAAACATTTAAACATTAAATATCATGACAGCTCACATACAACACTTTCATCTCTATCTTTTTATTATGCTCGTTGTAACTGCTTCGCTGTGCGTTTTGGCAGTTATTATAAAAATGAAAAACAGAAAAGGCCCTAAGTTGCTTGAAAGAGAGAAATACAATTCAACTTTGACCGAAAAAATGGTAGAAGTAAAAAAGACCGATTCGAATGTTTTTAACATCTGGCCTTATGTAAGCAGGCTTAAATCCGCTAAAATTTTATCTAAAAAAATTAAAGATCAAGACTTAATTTATAAAGTTTACAGAGATTCATCACAAAAATTCGAGCATATTCTATTGTCAACCGAAGACAAAAATAACTTTGTTTCCATTATAGTAAACAAAAAAAGAAAAAAAACAATCGGATATTCTTTCCTCGATTCTAATGAAAAGTACACTTTAAACAAAAATATTGCATAACGATTAAAAAAAAACTTCTCATAAAAAGAGAAGTTTTTTTATTTTATGAAAGCTGTTCTATAACTTTGTCAACAACTTGCTGTGGTAAAATTGTCCTCATAGCATCCTCATAACCTTCAACAATTTTATTGCCATAAACTGATGTTGGCAATTTTGGATATATATTTCTATCAGCTGTTAAGGCATTTTCTAAACTTTGATTGAATGGTAAAAATCCAGCGTATGGATGTGTTGCACCCCAAAGTGTAATAACTTTTACGCCTAGCATTGCTGCAATATGGGCATTTCCAGAATCCATAGAAAGCATAATATCGAGATTGCTTATCAACTGTAATTCCTGCTGAAATTTGATTTTTCCAGCCATATTTATTACATTTTCGAAAGGTTCAGAAAGTGAATCTAAAATTTCGATTTCTTTCTTTCCTCCGCCAAAAAGCAAAATTTTATAGGATGAATTTTTAGCTAATTTTGCTATTACTTCTTGCATTAAATCCAAAGGATAAACTTTAGAATCATATTGTGCAAAAGGCGCAATCCCTATTAGTTTTTGATTTTCATTTCCGATAATGTCTAAAATATCAGAACTTAAAACTGCTTTTTCTGGAAATGTTGGTTTCGATAAATCTAACGGAAAACCAAGTGTTGAAAACACTTTTGCATGTCTTTCGAACATGTTTGGCAATTGTTTGAAAATCTTGTTTTCGGCTCGGGTTAATTCTTTTTTTCCTTCACGGCCTTTATCAACTGTTGCTCTTTTATTTCCGCTTAAAGCGAAAAGCAAACTCACCACTTTTGATCGTAAAACATTATGAAGATCCACAAAGGCATCAATTTTCAATTGTTTTACATCTCTAAATAATCTCAAAAGTCCTGGAAATCCTTTATGTCTTGCTTTTTCATCAAAAGCAAAAAATTCAAGATTCGGAATTCCATCAAAAAAAGGTTTGAAAAACGGACGAGAAATAACGGTCAATTTTACCGTCGGATATTGTTTTACAAAAGCACGTAAAACAGGAACCGTCATGGCGACATCTCCCATTGCGGATAGTCTCATGACGGCTATATGTTTGATTTTGTTGTTGGACAACGCTGCCAAATTATTATTTTTTATTTTGATATAAAACTGGGTTCAAATCATCGTCGTTGTACATTTTCATTTGTTTGTACACTTTCATGAATTTATCACCGTTTTCGATATCTGTCAATAATTCTTCA
Organism: Flavobacterium anhuiense; assembly: GCF_004151235.1. Lineage (GTDB taxonomy): Bacteria > Bacteroidota > Bacteroidia > Flavobacteriales > Flavobacteriaceae > Flavobacterium > Flavobacterium anhuiense_A. Next base: position 67,256 of record NZ_JUIV01000002.1, on the reverse strand, counting down.
ATTGCTGTAGATAAATCTGTTCTTTGTTCTAAAAGTACATTTAATTTTTCTTGGCATTTATCTCTATGTTCCTGAGAGGCTTCTGCACGATTTGCTTCTTCATGCATATGATAAATTTTTAAAGCCAAAATCGACAATCTGTCAAAAGCCCAAGCAGGACTTTCAGAATTGATTTTTGCCCCGTCTTTTACTTTTACATTGCTGTATTTTTGTAAAAAATAGCTATCAATATATTCCACCATATCAGTACGTTCCTGATTTGATGCATCAATTCTTCTTTTTAAAGTTAAAGCCGCTACAGGATCAATATTCGGATCACGAATAATATCTTCAAAATGCCATTGAACGGTGTCAATCCAATTTTTTAGATATAACAAATGCTCGAACTTATCTTTTGGATAAGGGTTATTGATCGGCTGATCTACATTATCAAACTGGTGATAATCTTTGATGCTTTGCTCGAAAACAGAATATGCTAATTTTGAAAACATGTCTTTATTTTTTTATAGATACAAAGATACTTTTTATACTTTTATGCTGCGAAGAAAAGGAATTATTTTTCGTTTCATCATTATATCTCTAAATAAATTACAATTTCATCATGAAAATTCATTATATCTCTGAAAATAACAGCGTTTTAAATCATTTCTTAGGACAAATTAGAAATGTAAATGTTCAAAATGACAGCATGCGTTTTCGTAGAAATATTGAACGCATTGGAGAAATCATGGCTTATGAGCTGAGCAAAATTTTACCTTATAAAAATGTTGAAATCCAAACTCCTCTTGGAATTAAGAACACTACAGAAATTGATACGGATTTAGTTTTATGTCCTATTTTAAGAGCTGGACTTCCTCTCCATAATGGCTTTTTAAATTATTTTGATCATGCCGAAAACAGCTTTGTTTCTGCTTGCAGATTCCACCCAAATAATGATGATCAATTTGAAATTCGAGTTGAATATCAAGCCATTTCAGACTTAAATAATAAAACCGTTTTGCTTCTAGATCCGATGCTGGCTACGGGACAATCAATTGTAGCGGTTCACCAAAAATTGGTCGAAAACGCTATTCCAGCAGAAATACATATTGTTGTTGTTATTGCTGCTCCAGAAGGAATTGCTTATCTAGAAAAAAATCTTCCCGAAAATTGCCATCTCTGGGTTGCTTCTTTAGATGAGAAACTAAACGCGAAAAACTACATTGTTCCAGGTCTTGGCGACGCTGGTGATCTTGCTTACGGAAGTAAATTATAGCTGAGAGAAAAACGTAAATAAACTACATACAATCAGAGTGTAATAAACAATTTCGTTATTCAGTTTCTGCTGCATGTATTCTACGTGGCTCGTTGCCATAATGCTTAATGGTGCAATACTAAACAATAGCAAATCGTTGCTTTTATTAGGCGAAATGATGTAAACAATGGCTGCTATAAAAAAGCAAGCTACTATTTTCTTATACGAAGAATGGACAATTTGTGGTCTATTTGACAATGTCATTAGCATCGAAGTAACAAAAAATAAAGCGACTGCAGTGTATATTGAAAGTGCTGCATTTTCATAATTATTCTTAAAATAATCAATTCTAAAATCGATTACTGCTCTTTCCTGAATGAAAGCTACGGCATCAAAATTTAAAATTAAAGATGTCATGTAGAATAAAATTGTTACTGCCAAAAGCGCAATAAATGGCAAAACCCAGTTTCTATAATCTCTTGAAACATGAAAAATAATAGAAATATAAACCAATATTAAGAAGAGAATACTCCAAAATTGAAATAAAGAAGCTATAAAAATCCAAAATGCCGCGTCAAATATCTTCTCTTTTGATGCTTTTAGGGATTGTAGCGAGATTAATCTACGAAGTGCCAATAAAACGAAAAAATTGGCATAGATAACATTTGAGTTATTAAATATGGTTGGGAAAAACAAAATAAACAACAAGTAAAAAAGTATCGCATAACCATTGTCTTTACTGAGCCCGTTCTTTTTTACAATGAAATTAATCATAAAAAAAGAAGCCAAAATAAAGCATAACAAACTCACTTTTTGAAAAGCCAAAAAATAAGAAGTAACCCAAGATGGGTCTTTAATTTGGAACATAAAAAAGAAAACCAGTATTAAAATTACAACCAATGAATAATTTAATGGCGTAGATTTTTTAAAAACACTTGTTATCATAAGGATATTTTATACTTTTGTGATTGTAAAGATACTACTTGTTTAAAAGGAAAAACCTAACGAGTTGAAAAAAGATTTGGTTTACCGAATTTTATCTTCAAGGCATTACACAACAAATAAATAACATATAATTTTTAAAATTATGACAGCTTTTTTCGAAGGAATTCAATACCTATTCGTTAACATTTTGTTTGCTCCTCTTGACTTTTTACGTCGTTTGGAATTAATTACATGGTTTGGTGCAAACACTATTAACTGGATTTTCATGATCATCTGTGCGTGCGCAATTGGTTATTGGATTAAACAATTACGTATTTTTGATGATGCCGGAACAGAAAACCAAGATACAACAGCTCACTCATTTTTAAAATAAAAAACCAAACCCTTTAATTAAAAAGGGCTGGTGAATTTATTTTCTAAATTAGATCGAAGCCAATATCTTTTCTAAAATACATCTTATCAAAACTTAGTTTATCTATGTTTTGGTAAGATTTTTTTATGGCCTGTTGGAAATCGTCTCCATAAGATGTTATAGCAATTACACGTCCTCCATTAGTAACGACATTTCCGTTATCTAATTTTGTACCTGCGTGAAAAACTATCGAATCTGTAATATTTTCTAAACCAGAAATTACTTTTCCTTTTTCGAAATCTTCAGGATATCCGCCAGAAACAACCATTACAGTTGTTGCACTTCTTGGATCTACCTCTAGATTGAAATCTCCTAATTTCTGATCTGCAACAGACAAAAACAATTCAACTAAATCTGATTTCAATCTCGGAACGACAACTTCAGTTTCAGGATCACCCATTCTTACATTGTATTCAATAACAATTGGTTCTCCTTTTACATTGATCAGACCTATAAATACAAAACCTTTGTACTCGATTCCGTCTTTTTGAAAACCTTCTATCGTTGGCTTTACGATGCGTGTTTCAATTTTTTCCATCAAAACTGCATCTACATAAGGAACTGGAGAAACCGCTCCCATTCCGCCTGTATTTAAACCTGTATCTCCTTCACCAATTCTTTTGTAATCTTTCGCTGTTGGAAGAATTTTATAGCTTTTTCCGTCAGTTAAAACAAAACAGCTCAATTCGATTCCATCCAAGAACTCTTCAATTACTACTTTTGAACTCGCTGTTCCAAATTTAGCGTGAACTAGCATGTTACGTAATTCTGTTTTTGCTTCTTCAAGATCCTGAATAATCAAAACACCTTTTCCAGCTGCTAATCCGTCTGCTTTTAAAACATAAGGAGGTTGTAATGTTTCTAAAAATTTACATCCTTCTTCAACCGTCTCAGCAGTAAAACTATCATATGCTGCAGTAGGGATATTATGTTTCATCAAGAATTCTTTGGCAAATTCTTTACTTCCTTCCAATTGTGCACCCAATTTTGATGGACCAATAACTGGAATATTTTTTAAACTTTCATCGTTTTTAAAATAATCATAAATACCTTTTACCAACGGATCTTCAGGTCCTACGACTACTAGACTTATATTTTCTTTAAGTACTAATGCTTTTACTGCTTCAAAATCTGTCGCAGATATGGCAACGTTTTCAGCGATTGCAGCAGTTCCTGCATTTCCAGGTACTACAAAAAGTTTTTCGCAAAGCGGACTCTGTGTCATTTTCCATGCAAATGCATGTTCTCTTCCGCCTGATCCCAATAGTAAAATTGTCATGTGTTGTTGTATTATTAGTTGTGGTGCAAAAATAATTGCTTTTGGACGTAAAAAATAATTAAATCTTAAAAACTTCGTGATTCTTCATTGTTAGTAATTGGTAAATATTATTTTTGACGAAAATTATCCCGAAAAATGATTCGCCTTTTTGATCTTTCCCTCAAGCTAAATGGTTTTCCAATAAAGAAAGCTAAAGCCGAATTGGATAAAATTGTTCATTTCTCTAAAGAAGAGTATGCTTCATTTATTGAAAAGAAAAAGAAAGAAATTGTTGATTTTCATTTAAATAACAATTCTTTTTATCGTGATTTGGTTGGAAACAAAAAGATTGAAAACTGGAATGATCTTCCGATTTTGAACAAACAGAATCTCCAAAAACCTCTTGAAAAAAGACTTTCAAAAGGATATTCAAAAAAAAACATTTACCTCAACAAAACATCCGGATCAAGCGGAACTCCTTTTGTTTTTGCTAAAGACAAATATTCGCATGCCTTGACTTGGGCTTCTAATATTATGCGTTTCGGCTGGTTTGGTATTGATTTTAATCATTCGTATCAAGCACGCTTTTACGGAATTCCGATGGATTTTATTGGATATCAAAAAGAACGTTTGAAGGATTTCCTTACGCACCGTTTTCGTTTTCCGGTTTTTGATTTATCGGATGAAATTCTGGAAAAATTTCTGCAGAAATTCAAATCGAAAAAATTCGATTATATCAACGGCTATACGAGTTCGATTGTTCTTTTTGCTAAATTTTTAGAACAAAAAAATATCATTTTAAAAGAAATCTGTCCAACCTTAAAAGCTTGTTTTGTTACCTCAGAAATGCTTTTTGAAACGGATAAAAGACTTTTGGAAAAACAATTCGGAATTCCCATAATCAGTGAATATGGCGCTTCTGAGTTAGATTTAATTGCTTTTGAAAATCCTCAAGGTGAATGGCAGGTAAACACAGAAACACTTTTTGTCGAGATTTTAGATGAAAATAATAATCCTGTTCCACATGGAACGGAAGGAAAAATTGTGATTACCTCTTTATTCAATAAAGCAAATCCATTTATAAGATATGAAATTGGCGACATTGGAATTTTAGACGAAAAAAGCACTCCTCAGAAACCAATTCTAAAAAAACTGATTGGAAGAACCAACGATGTTGCAATTCTTCCAAGCGGTAAAAAATCTCCAGGTTTGACGTTTTATTATGTAACCAAAAGCATTATTGAAGACGATGGAAACGTAAAAGAATTTATCATCAAACAAACCAAATTAGATACTTTTGAAATTGAATATGTCGCTGAAAAAGAATTAATTTCAGAACAAATTGAGAAAATAATACAAGCCATAGATTTGTATTTAGAACCCCATTTAAACTTCATTTTTACAAAAAAAACTGTTTTAGAAAGAACCAATCGCGGGAAACTAAAACAATTTAAATCTTACTTATAAACATAAATAAAATCTTACATTTGTTTTTTTTTTATTGAAAAACTTATGGATGATCATTCTCTACTTTCTGAGGAAACAATTTCTAACAAAATATATTTTATTCGCGGGCAAAAAGTGATGCTTGATCGTGATTTGGCCTTACTTTATGGTGTTGAAACAAAACGATTAAAAGAACAAGTAAAAAGAAATTTAAATCGTTTCCCTAAAGACTTTATGTTTGAACTTTCCAAAACAGAATTTGAAAATTGGAGGTCGCAATTTGCGACCTCCAATTCAGAAAAAATGAGTTTACGATATGCACCAATGGCTTTTACTGAACATGGCGTTATGATGCTTTCAAGCATTTTAAAAAGCGACAAAGCAATTCAAACTAATATTCAAATTATGAGGATTTTCACGAAAGTGAGACAAATGCTTTTGGACACAACTGAAATTAAGGTCGATATTTTACAGATTCAGAAGAAGTTAGAAAATCATGATAAAAATATTGAATTGGTTTTTTCTTATTTAGATGAATTAACTGAGAAAAAAGAAAATGAGTCTGAAAGAGTAAAGATTGGTTATAAACAATAATTCTTTAAGATCACAAATTGTGACATCAAGTTTGTGATTAACTTTTAGAATAAGGCTTTAAAATTAGATTAAAATTGTCAAAAACATAGCCAGTAGCTTCAATCGCTGGACACCATAAATTTCCACAATACGTTTCCCACGGTTGAAACCGTGGGCTATGTTTTAAAGAGATGAAAAAAATTGGAGATCACAAATTGTGATCTCCAATTCTAAACGAAATTCTCCAAGGTCGCAAATTGCGACTTCAAGTTATATTTTAAATCTTCTTTATATATATTGGTTTAATTATCAACTGAGTAAACAAAAACCTCATCATCAATAAAATAGAAAAAACCAGATTATATCCATGAAATTCTCTATAAACACCAAAGTTGTGTTTTATCAATTTGAATTTTGATGATGAAATTGAGTTTTTCCTAATTCTGTAAAAAGCTAAAGGTTCTGGAATGGCTTCTGCAGTTTTTATTTGTTTTAAAATCGTAAGCCAAATTCTCCAATCTTGTCTCTTTTGAGTGGATTCAAGTTTTATTCTCCCAAAATATTCAGCATCGTAAATAGCCGTAAGATTGCCTACATAATTACAGAAAAACAATTGTTTATAAGTTAATGGATTTGGTGATTCAACCCTTCTTTTTAAACTATTTCCCTCTTCATCAATAGAATCGTAATAACTAAAAGTAAAATGCAGATTATTAATTTTTAAAAACTGAATCTGTTTTTCTAATTTATCTGAACGCCATAAATCATCAGAATCCAGATAAGCTATATATTTTCCGGATGCTTTGTCTAAAGCTGCATTTCGGGCAAAACCATTTCCTGAATTTTTGTCCAGTTTGAATAGCTTTATTCTGGAATCATTTTGAACAAATTCTTCTATAACAGAAACGGTTTGATCTGTAGAAGCATCATCAACCAAAATCATTTCCCAGTTTTTATAGGTTTGATTTTGAACTGATTCTATTGTTGCTCTAATGAACTTTTCAGTATTATATGTTGGCGTTAAAATAGATACTAAATCGTTCATTAGATTTATATACTTTCAGAATCTTAATTTATTTTATATAGCTTGAAAAGTCTTTATGCTCTTCTTTTGCAAGTTCATCAGGAGATAATGACTTGAAATATTCATAAGTAATTTTCATTCCCTCTGCACGGCTTACTTTTGCTTCCCAGCCTAATAATTCTTTGGCCTTTGTAGTATCTGGCTGACGCTGTAAAGGATCATTTATAGGTAGCGGATGATAAACCACTTTTTGATTAGTTCCTGTCAGTTTTATAATTTCTTCCGCAAAATCTTTAATTGTGATTTCGTCTGGATTTCCAATATTTACTGGATAAACATAATCTGAATGTAATAATCTGTAAATACCTTCTACCTGATCGTCTACATAACAGAAAGAACGTGTCTGCATTCCGTCTCCAAAAATGGTTAAATCTTCTCCGCGAAGTGCCTGACCAATAAAAGCTGGAATTACACGTCCGTCGTTTAGTCGCATTCTAGGTCCGTAAGTATTAAAAATACGCACTATTCTGGTTTCTACTCCATGAAAAGTATGATAAGCCATTGTTATAGATTCCTGAAAACGTTTTGCCTCATCATAAACACCACGCGGACCAATTGTGTTTACGTTTCCATAATATTCTTCAGTTTGTGGATGCACTAAAGGATCTCCATAAACTTCAGATGTTGATGCAATTAAAATTCTAGCCTTTTTTACTCTTGCTAATCCTAATAAATTGTGCGTTCCTAAAGACCCAACTTTCAAAGTCTGGATTGGAATTTTTAAGTAATCAATCGGACTTGCTGGCGAAGCAAAATGCAATATATAATCTAAATCGCCTGGAACATGAACAAACTTAGTTATATCATGATGATAAAACTCGAAGTTTTCAAGTTTGAATAAATGTTCAATATTTTTAAGATCTCCTGTAATCAGATTATCCATTCCGATAACGAAATATCCTTCTTTGATAAATCTGTCACATAAATGTGATCCTAAAAATCCTGCTGCTCCGGTTATAAGTATTCTTTTCATTTTAATATTTTCTGTTCATTACAATATTTTACCGAATTAAACATGCTGTAAAAAACTATAAAGAAAATTATTCCTCTTTGTCTACTCAAAAAAGATTCAGTCAAAAATAAGACTATCATTGTTACTGCAAAAGCAATATGAATAAAATCTTTATTTACAATCCCAATTCTGAATGTGACAAACAACATGCTTATAACTATCAAAAAACCAAATATGCCCAACTCTGCAAATATTTGAATGTATTGATTATGAAAATTAAATTCTCCATAATTTGGATATAAATTATGTTCTTTTACTTTTTCTTTGATTTTATTCTGTGAAGCATCTAATCCAAATCCTGTAAAAAGAATATTTCGTTCCTTAAGCATTTCTATAAAAATCCTAATCTGGAACAATCGAAATGCTGTTCCTGGAAAAAAATCATTTTGTCGAAATTGATCTTGGCTCCAAGCTTGTTTTAAACTTACATTATAAATTGGTCCTTGATTTTCTTCAATATTTTTATTTAAAGAACTATCAACAAATATTGTTTCAAACTCAATCATAAATCTTTCTCTAATTGGCTTAATAAAAAGTATGGAACTTATCGATAGAATAATAACCGTTGAAAGTATTATGAGCTTTGTTTTTATTGGAATAGTAGAAAAAAACAAATAGTATATTATAATCAAAATCAAATCAACTACAATGATATTTTTGGATGATAGTAATAATATGAAAACAATAAGAATCGAAAATGTTGTTTTATCAATAATTGACTTTTTTTTCTGCACTAGAAAATAAAATAGTGCTAAAGAAGCAAAAACAGACATATAAATTGCATTCAATTCTAAAGTAACTAATTCGTGGTAAAAGAAAACAGCTTTGTCTCCAGAATTTATGAATCTTACAATTGCCTTTAAAAAATAGAAAATGGCAAAACCTACCATAGTAAAACTATACCACTTGATGATCTTATTTACATCATTTCGAGTTATTTTTGGCAATGTGCAAAAAGCAAAAGGAATTAAGAGTAGCAATACTTCCTTTTGCAATCCTTTGATGGTTAATTTATTGTCTATTGTCCAAATGAGCGAAATAAACATCAAAACATACAATAGTATTGGAAGTAATAAGACTTTAGGAAACGAAAAATCTGTTTTTTTGGCTTTATAAAAAGTAAACAATAAAAAAACAATACAGGCTAAACTCCCAATATTGTGTTTTAATGGAAGTGTTACTAACATTGCTACCAATAGATAAACTGGCAAGTTTTTATTCTTCCATAATTCATCCATTTTATTTGAGACTTTTTTCAAACAATCTAAAATATGATTCATTTATTTTGTTCCAATTAAATTCTTGAATTATCGTTTTAAAGTTATCTTCAACAATGTTTTCGTAATCTTTTCTTTTAATGGTTTTTATTAGATGCTTAATGCATTCTGCATTCGAAAAATAAAATGCATTTTGCTGTAAAATAGCACGATTAAATTCGTTGTTGTGTGCTACAATTAATGCTTTTGTCGCCATTGCCTCAAGCAATGAAGGATTTGTCCCTCCTACTGAATGTCCATGAAAATAAAGATTAGAAAAATATCTTAGATTATCTAAATGCACTTTATTATAAACTCCTCCTATAAAACGTATGTTTCGATAATTATAAAACTTTTTTTTGAGATAGTCTCCATAACTATTATCATTACTCCCTATAACCAACATCACTTTATTATCTTGACTTTCGGCAATACCATCCAAAATTACTTCTATATTATTTTCAGGTTCAAAACGAGCTATCAATAAGTTATAATTATTTTTTTCAACATTATATTGTGAAAGCACCTCTTCTTTTGGATCAGAAAACAAATCTGCTCCATATGCAATATAAGCAGCTTCAGTATTATATTTTTCTTTCAGATACTTCTTGATTCCTAGCGAATCTGCTACGAGATAATCACTACTTTTTACGGCTTTTTTTTCGGCAAACTTTAAGAACCTTTGGATTAGTTTAGAATATTTGGTTCTTTTCCATTCCAATCCATCCATATTAGTAATAATGATTGATTTTTTTGGTAAAAGAAAAGACCATATAGAATTGCTTGTGTAGCCCAATTGCAAAATGATATCAAAATTTCTATTTCTAGAATCCAAAATACAATTCAAATCGTAAATAAATTGTCCTACAGTCCCTATTTTATATTCTGGATCATACTGATGAATAATGTTTACTCCTTTATAATTTTTCTCTTTATAAATGTGTTTATGTGAATTATAGACATACACATCGTGTTTTTTTTCGGTTAAATAAACAGCAAAAATTTCAGCAAACTGCTCAAATCCGCCATAATTATTAGGAATTCCTCTGGTACCAAGAATGGCTATTTTCATTTAAGTCTTATAAAATAGGACTCAAAAATAATGATTTTAAAATTCCGTAAAATTTTATTGCAAACAAATTCATTTATAATCAATATTCTTTTATTTAATTTCTACTTTTGTTCGCAAGCGGTTTAAAATAACACTTATGATTAATTTTGAATACCTGGAAAACCATTTAGATGATTTGCGCTTAAAGTATTTAACTGCCAGTCCGTTTCCGCATTTAATAATTGATAACTTTTGTGAAGAGGAAAGGTTATTAAAAGCTCATGAAAGCATTCCTGAACTCAAGAATAAAAGCCGTGACTATTCTTTTGCAAATAATAAATTTGAAAAATCAAATTATAAAGAATTAGGACCTGAAATGCATGAATTGTATGATGAACTCTCGTCTGAAAGATTCAATAAAATTATATCTTATATAACCTCAAAATCTATTTTTGTTGACCCAAAAAATCATGGTGGTGGCTTACATCAAGGCAAGAAAAATAGCTTTCTGGATATGCACTTAGATTTTAATTATCATCCTATTAACAAAGGTTGGTACCGGGAATTAAATCTGCTTTTGTATCTAAATAAAGACTGGAAACAAGAATATAAAGGCAATTTAAAAATATTTGATTTAAGAACAGGGGAAAATACCGAACTTGATGTTCCTTTTAATCGCTTAATTATTCAGCAATGTGCTCCTTACACACTTCATGGATATGATATGACAAATTTTCCAGACGGAAATTTTAGAACATCTATTGCAACTTATGCTTACCAAATTCATAAAGTACAAATCGAGAAGCCAAGAACAACAGATTGGTTTCCAAAAGAAGATGCTTCATTTTTAAAAAAGCAGCTTGCTAAAAATTACAATTTTTTAGTTCAAACTAAAAACAAGTTATTTGGAAGCAATACAGCAAAAAACCAATAATCAGGTTATTTTTATTGATTTTGTTTTATCAGATTATATAATATGTCAGCCGATTTTTGCCATCTGTATTTTTCTTTAATATTTTGTGCCATAATCTCAAAATCTAAAGCTACTTTTTGAGTTAAAATTTTTTGAAGTTTTTGATTAAACTCATCTTGATTATATGGATCAAAATAATAGTCCTTAAAAAAAGTAAAATCTGACATTGCCGTTTTATTAGAGCAAAGTGTTGGAACTTTTGCCGCGACAGATTCTAATGGAGGAATTCCAAAACCTTCAGCTAAAGAAGGATAAACGGATGCATCTGCTCCTCTTAACAACAATAACATTGTTTTTAAATCAGTGTTTTTTAAAGAAACAATCTGATTTTTTATTTCAGAATTTAATTTATTAAAGACCTTATCATAATGTTGATTTGGTAAAGTATCATTTCCTAAAAACAGAAGCTTGTATTTTTTGTACAATTTCAAATCTAAAAAAGCTTTTAAAACCATTTGATGATTTTTTCTTGGCTCCCATCGGCTTACATAAATAATATAATTTTTTAATGAAAACTTTTCTGCAACTTCTGTCTTCATCAGCTCCTTATCATATTCTTCAAAAAATACATCCTGAATTGCGTTTGGAGTTATTTCATAATTTGACAATGCGAAATGCTGTTGTATTTTCTGTTTAGAATATTCTGAGACTGTCAATTTAATTTCTGATCCTTTTGCACTTAATTTATATAAAAACGTATTGACAATTCTACTCAAAAATGTAAAATACTCTGGAAAATCAATAAACAATAAATCATGTGTTGTAACAATGTATTTACACCTTTTTATTGGTGAAACAATATATTGAAAATGAGCAAAATCAATTTTGTTCTTTTTAATAATCTGTGGTATATCGATACTTAGCCTTAAAATTTTATTATGATATTTATATTTTAAATAGGTGACATTTGAATGGTTGCCAAAAATAGATTCTAAATGATCTGGATTAGAAGAAACTAAAAAAAAATGAAGATCCTTTTTTTTGATTAATTCAGAGTATAAACCTTTTATATATGTTCTTGTTCCTTGAAAACCGCTATCAAAAACATGGCAGTCAACAAAAATACTGGTTGTGTTTTTAATGCTCATTTTCTATTCTTTTTTGACTAATATGCTCTTTTATAATTACTTCTCTAACAGCAATCAAAAATCCTATTATTATCGATTTATTATCTAATTTTAGATACAGCCCCAAAAATACCCAGTTTGATATTATTAGAAAAACGCTTGTCCCAACTAGCAAATAATTAATAGCCTGTACACTTTCAATCTCAGATTTTCTTTGCCTGTATAGAATAACCAAAAAAAATAAAAGAAATAAAACCCCTAATAGTCCCGATTTTAAAAATACAGTCATGTATGCATTATGTGCAATTGGGATATACTGAACATTTTCGTGATCATTGGTCCAAATTTTCCTGCCCAAATTCAGTGTTGAGCCTAAGCCTTCACCAAAAAAAACAGCTCTAACTCCTTTTGCAGAAACTTGATTTACAGCAATTATATTTTCAAAGGATCTATAATTGTCATTGAAATCTTTCCAATCATCTTTATCGATTTTTGTCTTAAAAGCTTCCTGAGGTGCAATTTTTATTTTATACAAAAAAGCCTGAATACCTTTTCCTTCTCTTTTTGGATTAATATAAACAATCGCTGTATAGCCAATAATTGTTGCCAAAAATACAGACAAAATTACTTTTAAAGATTTCTTATTAAAACTCAAATATCCTTTTAGACCAACATAGAGAATTATAAATTGAATAAGGTTTGTTCTGGCCAAGTACAAAAAACTAGATAAACCAATTATTGCTAAAAATAATATTCTCTGATTTTTTGATATTTCTAGTTTAAGATCTTCATAAAAAATCAGAATAATTAATACATAGATTTCGTAATCGCTAAAATAACCGCCATGTTCTCTTAGTAAATTAACACTTATAGTTTTGAATTCAATAACTGTAAAAGATAACATAACCAGATGCATTACAGAAATTGCTAATCCGGTGTACACTAACACTTTTAAAGCTAATTTACTGCTAAATCTACACAGTTGATATCCAACCAATAATCCTAAAATTGGTTTAACTAAATAGGTAAAATCTCTTATGACTAGAAAAAGGGTTGTTGTGCTGAAGAATGTAGAAACAATTGCAATTGAAAGTATTATGAGAAAAATGACATTATATTGAACTAGAGTAAAAGAATATTTTCTTTTAACTGTTAACAACAAAGTTAAAGACCAAACAGCAAAAGTAAGCTCATAGTTAGCAAACAAAGAAACTCCAACGCAAAGCAAAAATAAAATCTGGTAAGGGAAACTTTTGTAAATTGTCATATTTATTATTACTTACTCAATCTAATTATTGATTTTAAAACTGCACAATATAAACCTATTACCATTATTTCGATAAAAATTGTAGCAATAAAAGCACCTTTCAATTCAATAGTTTTTACTAATATAAAAAATGCGAGCAAACTAAAAATCGAGGAACCAATTGTAATATTTATATACATCTTATTCTTATCTAATGCAAAAAGTAACTGTTTTAAAGCAAAAGAAATTGCCATAAAGATAGGTATAATCAAGCCTAACCTTAAAAAGTAAACCATTGATTTTAGGTCATTTGATTCAATATTGAAGTATAACAAGATCTGTTCTGCAAATACAAATGCAATAATTACTAGTAATAGAATAAATAAATAATTTAAAGCATTATAATTCAACCAATTAAAAATTCCTTTTTTTAAATTTGTATGTATTTGTAAACAAACATAGGCATAGATAAAATTGAAAAACATTTGCAGATAAGTTCTAAAAATCATTACAATCTGTTCAATAATTCTATATTGTCCTGCCATTCCATTTCCTCCCACATAACTAATTATCATTATAGGCAGATATTGATAAAATGAAAGAAACAATTGGGAAAAAGTGAGTGAGAACTCCTGTTTTAATAACAGGAGTGCATCCTTAGCAACATTGTGATAGAATTGTAAATTGTATTTTTTTATCAGATAAATAAGTCCTATTAAGCTGGAAATAATCAGCCCAATTCCTAAATAAGCATTGGCATAAATATAATCCTCCTTTTTACTGATAAAAATAAAAATACAAGCAACATATATTGCTTTAGAAATAATATTAATAAAAGAAATCCATTTATAGTTTTCCAATCCCTGAAAAATCCATGTTGGGTTTAAGAACTGACCAATTACGTACAAAAAACTAAAAAAGAAAATGGCTTGTTCTTTCCTAAAAAAAGGAATGAAATAAATAATCAGAAAAGCAATAAATGATGATATTAAAATCAAAATGAATTTCATTACATATATAGAAATTATTTTTGTTCTTATAATATCAGAATTTTCTCTATTTATTGATATTTCTTTGGTTCCATTAATATAAGAACCGTAATCAACTAAAACGATCAATACTAATGCAAACGAAAATCCTACGCCAATTTTTCCCAATCCTTCTTTTTCGCAAACAGCTATTAAATAAGGCATTACCAAAAGTGGACTGACCAGATTAACAATCTGACCAATTCCATAAATAACAAAATTTTTAATTCGGTTATTCTGTAATACATTTTGGTGTTTTGATTTAAACAAGAGAATAGGATTTGTTTAGAAAATAGTAACAGCTGCAGATAAAAAAAGCCACATTTTTGTGGCTCTTAAGTCTTATATAATTATTTTACAATTAATTGAATCTGATCATAAAGTGCTTTTTCAGAATAAAACAATGGATCGTATTTTCCTTCTTTAGTTTTGAAAGTCTGAACAATTGAGTTTTTCTTGTCTACAATTTTTACACAATCATTCGGAATAAAGTAATTAAAAAATAACGAATCTTTAGCTTCAAAACTTTTACTGTAATACTTCATTTTAAAATTCTTGATAATGATTTCCTTTTGCTCTTCATTTGTTCCAAAATCAATTCTGATATAATTCGGAATTACATCTTCAGGAAGATTAAAAACAATATCCTGTGGATTTTCATTTGCCTTTACAGCCATCCAAACCGAATTTTCTTCCTTATACGGAACTTCATAGGCATCCTGACTGTAATATAATTGGAAATTATCGTCTGTTTTTACTGTTGCTGTTAGGGTTACCTGAAAATTATTGTTTTGTTTTTCAACTTCAGCTGGTTTAACTTCTTGATTTTGGTCCACTTCTTTCTTACATGAAGTAAACGATACAATTAAAATCAAACTTGCAAAAAATAGTTTTGTTCTCATTTTAAATTTTTGGGCTAATTTAGTTTTTTAACTTTAAAAAAATCTTCATATCAACAATACTGTTGTTATATTTTTTAAACATCTTTTTTTTATGTGCTTAATAGTTTTTGTTTTCTGTAAAAAGCTTTAAAAAACTGCAGCATAATGTAAAGAAAAACAAATAGGAATGGGAATATCAGTTTTTTGTGTCCATAAAAGACCCCTTTTTTCTCAATATTTAATGTTGTACTAATATCTTTAATAATTTTATCATACCCTATTAATTCAAGTCTATGGCCCCCTTGTTCATTAACTAAATCACCTTTTGTTTTTATAACATCATTAAGTTGGGTATTTTCATTATAATAGACTAAACTGCTGCTTTTTTGGGAATTATTTGCATTAGCAGAAAATCCTTTTAAGACACCATCAATCTGAGATATAGTAGCTTCATTCTTAATTATTTTTTCTTTAGCATTTGCTATTTTTACTTCTTGGATTTTTTTGTAGAATTCTGTTTTATTCAAAAAATCCAAAAGCGGATCAGTTATTTTTTTAGTATCTGCCAATTCATTTGTAACAATCGAAATTCTATGATATCTATAATTTTTACTTGTTAGATTATCCTCAATAATTTTTTTTATATCTCCATTATCAGCCATCAATTTAATCAATTCAAAATTCTCAGGCCTATTTTCAATCAGTCTATAAACATCTGATATAGGCTTAATAGTAATAGATTTAAGGCTTTTAGGATCTTGAATACCAACTGTATTTTTTAAAAAAAGCGTATCATCTTCTTTAATCTTAGAGTAAATTAAATCAATTTTTGCATACAAATAATCTGTACTGTCAAAATTTGGTGCAACAATAATTTCTTGTTTGTACCTTTTTTGAGTTATGTCTAAAAGTAGTCCCAAACTAAATCCAACCAAAACGATAACCAAAACGATAACCCAATTGCTAATAAAAAATTGAATTAATCGAAAAATCTTGGCATTGATCCTATCGAAAAAGTTGCCAATACTTTTTGAAACCTGAAAAATATCAATCTCTTGATCTGAATTATCCTGCGGTACTTTTGTACTCATTTATGATTATTTTATGTTGAAAATCTGCTCTAAAATCTTAATGGTAATCAAATAGGTCGGTTTTACGCCAGTGGTTCCCAATCCACCAGAAGCTAGTGTGCTTCCTGTTTCCAGAGGATTATCTGAAGCATAATAAGCATAACGAACTTTGATATCATGCGGTACGCTTTTTCTAATTTTTGATGCCGACTGAATCGCTTTTTGGTAATAAGATCCTTCCATTTCAAGACCAATTACTCCCCAAGTCGATTCGTGGAAGAATTTTAATAAATCTCTATTTTGCAATGAAGTTCCAAGAACAGTAACCATCGCACCTTCATAAATGTCTATATCGTTTCCTTCAAACATTGCACCTGTTAATTCGTTTTCAAAGAAATAATTATCAGCCGTTCCTTCGTTGATATGTGCGGTCGGAATCATGATATCTCCTTTTCCGCCTTCCAGAATTCCAGCTTTACCCATTATAGAAACCGATTTTACATTTAGTAGAGTTTCTTTTTTGAATGGTTTCAAAAGCTCATCAATAGTTTCGTAAGCCTGCTCTCCAAAAGCATAATCCATTACTATTATAACTGGTTTTTCTTCGCCTACATTAGCATGCGAGAAAGCTGTTTTTGACCAGTCAATTTTAGCTGTATCAAAAATCTGAACATCAATATTAGTCCCTGAACAATCTGGCAGCGAAATCATTCCATTTTTTAAAGCTAGATCTTCAACCTGAGATCTAATTTCTTTTGAACCCGAACCGCTTAATTCTTCATAAATAAAGAAATCTGTTTTTCCTTTATATTTTGTTTTTAGCAATGGCGTTGCAAAAATCGAATTCATCACACTGTGCATATTTGCACTAATTACGTGAATTGGTCTTTTCAACAAGTCGTTTGCTTTTAAAACTTCTTTAATGTTTGTTGCCCAGATTTCTCCGTGAATATGGTGTCCAAGTCTTTCACGCAAAACAGGGCTAAAAGTAATTGTACGTTTGTTGTTTTCAACAATTTCTTCAATCGCAAGTTTTCCTAACCAATAAATTACGTGCAAGAAACGGTCTGGTGCATTTTCTGAACCAAAAGCATCGTAAATATCCAAAACTTCCTCAAAAGTTCTCGCTAAAATATTGGCAACATGCGAAATTGCTTTTTCTTTTTCAACTTGAGAAAGCTTTTTAGTCTGCATAACGGCTTGCTCTAATTTCTGCCAATCACGCGAAACTTCTCCTCCATCGTCTATTAAAACCCTATTTTTAATTTTATGAGATTCGATGAAAATGAAAGTCAAATGTGTCAGGATATCATAAATGTCAGAACGTCCGCGAGTAATCTCAACGTTCATTTGCTCTTCGTCGATTCTGTAGCAGTTTCTTCTTCTTTTAGGAGGAACAATTGGCTGAAAATGCGATTTAGAATATCCTTCGTCTGAAGTTAAATTAATAAAACGGCACTGTTCAATTCCGATTGGAAGACGTTCTATAACGTATAAAAGTCCGTTTAATTCTACTTTTTCTTCGGCGATATTTCCATAAATTTCTGGACGCAAAGCCAATAATGATTCGCGTAAGCTGTCGCCAGAAACTCCCATTGGTTTGTAAAAACCACGGTTGAATAAATGGCGCATTGTAATGTACATTTTTTCTATAGCCGCAGAAGATTCCTGTGCTCTAGATCTTGATATATGTTTAGTTTCTTTCATGTTTTTTTCTATTTTAAAAATCATCTTCGTTTTTAAAGAAGATGTGAATATTTCGATAAACGAAAGTAGGAAATATTAATATTATTTCAATCGAAAACTAAAAATGTGATTTAATTATAACGTTTATTTCAAATTAGGATTTACCATCTGTTTTAAATTTATCCTTTGCCCAATTTTCTGGATTTGAAACAATGTAATCAGAAATTCTTTGATATTGATTATTGTCTCTAATGATATTGTCATAAAATAATTTTTGCCATTGATACGTGTATCCTAATCTATTTGCGTGTTTTGTTACAGCAGATTTATATGATCCAACAATTGAGGAAATGGTGTTTTTTCCAATGTTTTGAAAACGTTGCGATCCAGGTTTTTCCGATAGAGACAGGGCATGCCCTGTCTCTACAATATTCGCATTATTCAATTTTTTATCGATAATCAAAATTCCATGAATATGATTTGGCATGACCACAAAATCACCCAATTCGACATTTTTATGGTGTATGGGTATTTGATGCCACAATATATCGGCAATAATACCAACCTCTGATAAAACCATTTTATCATTTTGAATTTCTCCAAAATAATGTTCTCTGTTTTGTGTACAAATTGTTATAAAATAGGCTCCATTCCAACCATAATCCCACCATTAAGCTCTAATTGAAGAAATACGATATTTATTTTGAAACTTTCCTTGACTCATTTAATTTTCATTTACTTATCCATTCTAATTCATCTGAATAAATAACTGCTTAATCTTGGAAATATTATTTTATTTTATAAGATTATCCGCAATATCCCTATTATTTGATAATCTCGGAATTTTATTCTGTCCGCCCAGTTTTCCTTGCGATTTCATGTAATCTTGAAATCCGTTTTTAGAAATCTTTGTAATGACTACTTTTCTTAAAACATTTCCAGTAATTAAATCATCGTAATAAATATTCTGTTTACGCATTGAATTATCGATCGTTTCGGCAAAAGCTTCCATATTTTCAGGTTCTTTTTCAAACTCAATTAGCCACTCATGATACGGTAAACCGCTTGCAGGCGTAATTTGCGGTGCTACTGTAAACTCGTTTATTACAATATTTGTTGCATTTACAGCCTCTTTCATTGCATTTTCGACTTCATTAGCAATTACATGTTCGCCGAAAGCCGAAATATAATGTTTGATACGTCCAGAAACTATAACACGATATGGAGCCAAAGAGGTGAATTGAACTGTATCACCAATATTATAGCGCCAAAGTCCAGCATTAGTAGAAATAATCAAAACGTAGTTTACTCCTATTTCAACTTCACCAATTGTATATCCTTTCGGGTTTTCACTAAAAAATTCATCAGCCTTTATAAACTCATAGAAAATTCCCGAATTCAAAAGTAGCAACATTCCTTTTTCTTTCTGCGAATCTTGGTAGGCAAAAAATCCTTCAGAAGCAGGAAACAATTCGATGCTATCTACCTTTTTGCCAATCATCTGCTCAAACTTGGCGCGATAAGGCTCATAATTTACGCCTCCGTAGATGAATAGATTAAAGTTTTTGAATATTTCGCTAATCTTTTTTCCACCGCTTTTTTGCTGTAAACGCTCAAAATACATCTGTACCCAAGACGGAATTCCAGAAATAACCGACATATCTTCTTTTATAGTCTCGTCTACAATAGCATCTACTTTGGTTTCCCAATCTTCTATACAATTGGTTTCCCAAGATGGCATTCTGTTTTTCTGGAGGTATTTAGGAACAAAATGCGCTACAATTCCAGAAAGTCTCCCAAATTTAATTCCGTATTTCTCCGTTAGAATTGGACTTCCTTGCAAAAAGATCATTTTCCCGTCAACAAAATCGGCTTTTCCCGTTTCGTTAATATAATGTAGAATGGCATTTCTGGCCGCTTCTATATGATAAGGCATTGATTCTTTGGTAAGCGGAATAAATTTTGCTCCAGAAGTTGTTCCCGAAGTTTTGGCAAAATATAATGGTTTTCCTTTCCATAAAATATCTGCCTCGCCTTTTACTACCTTTTCAACATATGGTTTTAAATCTTCGTAATCCCTTACTGGAACTCGTTTCTGAAAATCTTCAAAAGTTTTTATCTGGTTAAAATGATGATCTTTTCCAAATTCGGTGTTTTGTGCATTTTCAATCAGACTTTTAAAAATCTCTTGCTGTGTTTGGACTGGTTTGTTCGCCCATTTAAGCGTTTGTTTATATATTTTTCGGGCAAATATTTTCGCCGCAATTGACTTAATTGACATTTTCAGTGGTATTATTTTTTATCACTTTTCTTTTTGTCTTGAGATTTGGTCTTCAGTTCTTTTTCTGTTTCGGCTACCTCTTCTCTCAGTTTTATTTCAGCCTCAGATGCTTTCATGTTTAAATCAGAAGCATCTTCAACCGATTCTGCTAAGATAGAATCTTTATTAAATTTTGAATATTCTAGTTCGCCCTTTAAAACTTTCTGAATCCCTTTTATATAGGCTTCATTTTGTTGTAGAGCTGTTTCTAAAGAATCTGATTTAATGGCCAGTCTAGTGGCATTTCGTTTCAATTCTGTAGAAGAATATCCAGGAATAAATTCGCGAAGCGGTGTAAAAGCAATGATAAAAGTAGTAACTAAAATTAGAAATATTCCGCCTAAAGTAAACGTTACAAAAACATTCATTAAAGTAAGCCTAAAAGAAAATATCTCTTCAAAAGTGTCTTCATTTAAAATTACTAATCGGTTTTTAATGAACAGTTTTTTTCTAAAATTTCTTTTCTTTTTTTTAGTCATTATCCTTCTTTATGCTAGCAAATATAGTAATTAATCATCATGATATTTGTTCGAAAAATTACTTGAAGAGCTATAATTTACGATTTTATAAAATATTTAACGCGGTCTAATGCAAATATTTTAAACTAAAAATACTTCTATTTCGTATATTTCTATATACCTTTGCGTAATAATTAAGAAAAATAATTTGCTTCGGCATTAAATATATTAGTCATGGGAAGATTAGGTCTTACAGAAATCCTTGTTATCGTAGGTATTGTGATATTACTTTTTGGAGGTAAAAAAATTCCAGAATTAATGAAAGGTTTAGGAAGTGGAATTAAGGAATTTAAAAACGCTGCTAAAGACGATCAACCTGCTGCTTCTAAAAAACAAGAAGAAGAAACAAAATAAGAAATTCGAAAAATTAAAATCCCAGATTACAATTGTAGTCTGGGATTTTTTTTATTTAATTATTCCTATTTTGGAATTTAGAATTTAAAAATTGGAATTTTATAAAACCATCGTTAGCTGAATTCTCTTTCTATCTTCATCAACTTCAGTAACTTTAACATCAACATGCTGATGCAATTTTACCACTTCGTTTACATCGCTTACAAAACCAGCTTTTAACTGAGAAATGTGAACTAAACCGCTTTCTTTGATTCCGATGTCAACAAAACAACCGAAGTTAGTGATGTTATTAACAATCCCTGGTAATATCATCCCAGTTTTCAAATCTTTGATTGATTTTACGTTGGCATCAAACTCAAAAACCTTAGCCGACTTTCTTGGATCCAATCCTGGCTTTTCAAGCTCTTTTATGATGTCTTTCAGCGTCAATAAGCCAATTTCAGGTGTAACATACTTTTCGGGCTTAATAAGCGCTGTTTTCTCTTTATTTGCAATTAATTCATTCAATGAAATATTCAAATCCTTTGCCATCTTTTCAACAACCGGATAAGCCTCTGGATGCACCGCCGAATTGTCCAACGGATTTTTAGCATTTGTAATTCTAATAAACGCTGCTCCTTGCTGATATGCTTTGTCTCCTAAACGAGGCACTTTTTTCAGCTGTTTTCTATCTTCAAAAGGTCCGTTTTCAGAACGATATTGTACAATATTTTCGGCTAGCTTCTCCCCGATTCCACTCACATAACTTAGCAAATGTTTACTTGCTGTGTTGATATTGATTCCAACCGAGTTTACGCAACGAATAACCGTGCTATCTAATTCTTCTTTAAGTTTCGTCTGATCAACATCATGCTGATACTGCCCTACTCCAATAGCTTTCGGATCGATTTTTACCAATTCGGCCAACGGATCTGAAAGGCGTCGCCCGATAGAAACCGAACCACGAACCGTTACATCATAATTAGGAAATTCTTCTCTCGCAATTTTTGAAGCAGAATATACCGAAGCTCCTGCCTCAGAAACCACAAAAACCTGAACTGGTTTGTCAAACGCGATTTTTTTGATGAAAAATTCAGTTTCGCGAGAAGCTGTTCCGTTTCCAATAGAAATTGCATCAATCTGATATGCGTTTACCATCGAACGGATTTTTTTTATCGCCATTGATTCCTCGTTTTGAGGCGCGTGCGGATAAATCGTTTCATTGTATAATAAATCCCCTTTTTCGTCTAGACAAACGACTTTACAACCGCTTCTAAATCCAGGATCGATTGCCAAAATACGTTTTTCTCCCAACGGCGGAGCCAATAATAACTGACCTAAATTGTTAGCAAAAACCTGAATTGAATTCGCATCTGCCTTGGCTTTTGCTTCTTGCAAGGTTTCATTTCCAATTGCCGGATTCAGTAAACGTTTATAACTATCTTCAATTGCCAGCTGTAAATGCGAAGTTGAATTATTTTGTTTTTTAATAATGATTTCGTCAATAACATCATATGCATCATCAATATCAACATCAATTTTCATTTTGATAAAGCCTTCGTTTTCTGCACGTAACATTGCCAATAAACGATGTGCTGGCGCTTTTGTCAAAGGTTCTTCCCAATCAAAATACTGGTTGAATTTTTGTGCGCCTTCTTCTTCAGCTTTCTTTTTAACCACTTTTGTGGCAATGGTTGCTTTTCGCTGAAACAATCTACGAAGCTGTTTACGAACATAAATATTTTCATTAATCCATTCAGCAACAATATCTCTTGCACCTTGAATAGCAGCTTCTTCATTAATAACATTTTCATTCAAATATTGCGTCGAAATAAAATCAAAATCAACGTCACTTTCAGACATTATTAATTTTGCCAAAGGTTCAAGACCAAATTCGCGCGCCACATCAGCTTTTGTTTTTTTCTTCTTTTTATATGGAAGGTAAAAATCCTCTATTTCTTGTAAATCAAAACTGTCTTCAATTTTTTTCTTCAAATCTGGCGTAAGTGCTTTTTGCTCTTCAATAGATTTTAAAACGGCTTCTTTACGTTTTATAAGTGTATCATAATCTTTTTGAAGTTTTGCAATCTGCTCAATTACAGTTTCATCAAGATTTCCGGTTGCGTCTTTTCGGTAACGCGAAATAAACGGAATCGTACAGTCTTCTTCTAATAATTTAACTGTGTTTTGAATACTGACTGCGGGTGCCTGAACAGACTTGGCAATAAATTGAATATTAGTCATACTTTTAATGAAATGATTTTCTTACTTAAAAATGATATAATTTACTTGTTAAAGCGTTTCTGCAAAATAGTAAATCATTCGGCTAAAATAATATCTTTGTTTTTAATTTTAAGCTAATGGAAGTTTTATTACTATATTTTTTATTTATAAACATTCTCGTTTTTATTTTCGCGGGATATGACAAATCTCAAGCCCGAAAAAATAACCGACGTGTTCCAGAAAAAACCTTGTTTCTCATGGCTTTAACTGGTGGATCGCCAGGGTTATTAACAGCGATGTTATTATTTAGACATAAAACGAGTAAAACTTCTTTTATTGTGAAGTTTGCCGTGATTTTACTAATTCAAGTGGCTCTTATACTTGCTTATATAAATTATAAAAAGTAGATATTAACATTGTTGATAACTCAAAAATTACATTTTAAAATACTGAATAATAAATACTTAAAATAAAAAACCGAGCAAATTAAAAATCGGCCCGGTGTGTTTATGAATAGGTGCGAAGCACCGAATTTTTTTTGACTTTTTATGCGCAAGCAATTTTATTCACTCTATTTTGGTGTCTGCCGCCTTCAAACGCTGTATCAAGAAAAGTTTCAACGATTTCAACAGCTTGATGAATAGAGGTAAATCTCGCTGGAATACTCACAATATTGGCATCATTATGTAAACGTGTCAAATACGCGATTTCTTTAGTCCAGCATAAACCAGCTCTTACTTTCGGGTGTTTATTAACAGTCATCGCGATTCCGTTTCCGCTTCCGCAGATTACGATTCCAAAATCAGCTTTTCCTTCAGATACATCATTGGCAACTGGATGTCCAAAATCTGGATAATCTACAGAAGCATCAGTATCTGTACCGTAGTTAGTTACTTCATATCCTCTAGCTTTCAGCATTTCAACAATTGCTTTTTTATATTCTGGTCCTGCGTGGTCGTTTCCTATCGAAATTTTCATTTTTCTATACTATTAAGTTGTGTTATGCAAATTTACTCAATTAATAAATGGTTGCCACGAATTACACCAATTTTCACAAATTTTTTTCTTTTCAAATACTATATAAACATTCCAATATAAATTCGCGTTCATTCGTCAAATTAATGGTAGAAAAAATAAGAATCACAACTATCTTACTGTCAAAACCTTATAGGTTATTAACATTTTTGATAACTCTATAACTATCTCACAATCAATGAAGAATAAACAGAATATTTGTTAAAATTTTGAGGTGTTAATAGGAGTTTGTAATTGCTTGATATTCAATTAACTTTAAGTTAACAGAAAATGTTAATAAGTTCGAAAAGAAAATTAGAAGTTTTTTTTGGTTATTTCGGAAAAATACCTAATCCAAAACTGGATTTAAATATGCAAGAAAAGTTTCGTGAATTTTTGGAAAAGTTATCAATATCAAAAATACCATTTTCAACAGAAATCAACATATCAACTTATCTACAAAATCAATTCAATTTTGGTTGTCAACCGTTGTTAATTAAAATACAAAAAGTCTTATAAATAAGTAATTTAACTAAAAATAACTATGTTGATAACTCAGAATAAATAAGTAAAACGAGATTTCAATGGCTTCAAAAAAAAAATTATTCGACATATTAACAAGCTATAATAACAACCAAATTTTTTTAAATTTTAAAAATTCTTTTTTGTTGTATTTAATATATGTTGAAAACTAAAAAAGTTGAAATTGAAAAATTTTGATTTGAGTTTGAATTTTACTCTGATTTTGAATTGAGTTTTGAATTTTTGTTTCAGACGATTTTAAGCGGATTGTTGAGATTGTCTAGAATTTGCTGGACTTCTTCGAAATCGTTTGGATGGACTTTGAGTTTGATTCCGCCCAGTGCATTGGAGTAAAATGGCATTACAGAGAGCGTCATTTCGTTTTCAAAAAAATAAGGGATTCCTTCTTGTTCCAGTAAGTGTTTGAGAACTACGGTTTCGTGCAGATAATTGAATACGGCGATCGTTTTAAAGCTTTCCATATTAGGTCTTTTTGTAAATGTACGAAAAGTTATAATTTTAATAATTCTATTTGTTAAAATCTGTAATCTGATTTCTTATTCGTAATTTTAAACCTTATTAGAAAAGATATATGAGTAAGAAAATTAGAAAGCCGATAAAAAAAGAGAAAGATTTCTCTGGGAAAATCCTGAAGATTTTATCGCAAAATGCTAATAAGCCATTCAATTACAAACAGATAGGAGCAAAGCTAGAACTTGATGATACAAAAAGCAGAAATCAGATTATAAAAGATCTAAAGATTCTGGCAGCTCAGAAGAAAATAGTAGAAACAGAACCTGGAAAATACTTAGTAAAAGCTGTAAGTCAGGATTACTATGAAGGAACGATAGATATGACGAGCAGAAAAACGGCATATTTTATTTGTGACGAGTTTGAAGAAGATGTTTTTATTCCGACCAATAATTTGAATCGTGCTTTAGATAAAGACAAAGTAAAAGTTTACGTTTATAACAGAAGAAAAGGAAAAAGACCTGAAGGTGAGGTTATTGAAGTTATAGAAAGAGATAAAACAGAGTTTGTAGGTGTAATTGATATGCAGCCAAATTTTGCTTTTGTTTCTACTGCAAATCCTAAAATGTATACCGATATTTTTATCCCTAAAGATAAAATTGGTGAAGCAGAAAACGGTGACGTTGTTTTAGTTAAGATTGAAGATTGGCCAAAAAGAGCCGATAGTCCGTTTGGATCTGTAATTAGAGTTTTAGGAAAACCTGGAGAACATAATACTGAAATTCATGCTATTTTAGCAGAATATGGTTTGCCTGCAGATTTCCCTGTAGAAGTAGAAGTTTTTGCACAAAAGTTAGATACCTCCATTCAGGAATCTGAGATTGCAAAACGTCGTGATATGCGTGATACGCTTACATTTACGATAGATCCAAAAGATGCAAAAGATTTTGATGATGCCTTGTCTTTCAAAAAGTTAGAAAATGGAAACTTCGAAATTGGAATTCATATTGCCGATGTTTCGTATTATTTGGAAGAAGGAACAATCCTTGATGATGAAGCGTATCAAAGAGCAACTTCTGTATATTTAGTGGATAGAGTAGTGCCAATGCTTCCAGAAGTATTGTCTAACTTTGCTTGTTCGCTTCGTCCGAATGAAGAGAAATATACTTTCTCTGCAATATTTGAAGTTTCTCCAACAGCTCAGGTTATCAACCAATGGTTTGGAAGAACTGTAATTTATTCAGATCAGCGTTTTGCTTATGAAGAGGCTCAGCATATTATTGAAACAAAAGGAAATAATACAATTCCAGTTGATATTTCTATTACTGGAGAATCATACGTAGTTTCAGATGAAATTGTTGAAGCGACTTTAAAACTAGATGAATTGGCTAAAATTTTAAGAAAGAAAAGAATGCAGCAAGGCGCTATTTCTTTTGATAAAGTTGAAGTGAAATTTAATCTTAATGAAGAAGGAGAACCAGAAGGAGTGTACTTCAAAATCTCAAAAGATGCTAATCATTTGATTGAAGAATTTATGCTTTTGGCCAATAGAAAAGTGGCTGAATATATTGGAAAACAAAAGAAAACCTTTGTTTACCGTATTCACGACGAGCCAAATGAAGATAAACTGATTGCAATGCAAACTGTAATTGCTAAGTTTGGTTATAAAATTGATTTTAGAACAAAAGGCGATATAGCCAAATCTATAAATGCTTTAATGGAAGAAGTTAGCGGTAAGAAAGAACAAAATCTTATTGATACTCTTGCCATTAGAAGTATGAGTAAAGCCAAATATTCAACAGATAATATTGGACATTATGGTTTAGCTTTTGATTATTACAGCCACTTTACATCGCCAATTCGTCGTTATCCAGACGTAATGGTACACCGTTTGTTGCAATATTATCTGGATGGAGGAGCTTCTGTAGATGAAGAAACCTACGAAACCAAATGTCTGCACTGTTCAAACATGGAAAACTTAGCCACAAATGCTGAGCGTGACAGTATCAAATACATGCAGGTTAAATACATGCAGGATCATCAGGACGAAGAATTCCTTGGCGTTATTTCTGGTGTGACTGAATGGGGAATTTATGTTGAAATCGTTTCTAACAAATGTGAAGGAATGGTAAGAATCAGAGAAATAAAAGAGGATTACTATACTTTTGACGAAAGACAATATGCATTGGTTGGAGCAACTTCAAACCGTTTACTGCAATTAGGAGACGAAATTTATGTGAAAGTTAAAAATGCCGACTTAGTGAAAAAACAACTTGATTTTCATTTTTTAAGACGAGCAGAATAAATATTAATTTAAGAATAAAAGTATGAAAAAGCTAATTATAGGAGCAGCAATTTTATTTGTACAAATGTCTTTTGGTCAAGTTACCAAAGAGTTAGGTGATTTTGATACCGTAAAAGTATTTGATAAATTAAGTGTAAAATTAGTTCAAGGATCTGAAAATAAAATTGTTATAAAAGGTACTAGAGAAGCAGAATTAGAAGCTGTGAACAAAAACGGTATTTTAAAGCTAAGAATGCCTTTTCCAAAATTGCTGTCAGGAAATGATCTTGAAGTAACTTTGTATTACAAACATTTAGAATTAATTGATGTTAATGAAGGAGCAGAGGTAAAAAGCAATGAAGCTATCAAAGCTACTTCTTTTAAAGTTAGCGCTCAGGAAGGCGGTCTTATTAACGTTGATTTGGATGTTGATAAACTAAAAGTAAGCTCTGTTTCAGGAGGTAAAATTACATTAACTGGAAAAGCTGCCAACCAAGATGCAAGTTTAGGAGCTGGAGGGTATTTACTAGCGAGTAAATTGGAAACGTCTCAGACTACTGTAAGCGTTTCTGCGGGCGGAAAAGCAGATGTTAATGCTTCTACCCTTGTCGATGCAAAAGTAAGCGCAGGAGGCTCTATTTACATTTATGGAAAACCAAAGCAAATAAACCAAAAAACAGTTTTTGGCGGTAAAATCGAAGAAGTAAAATAACAAGTAGTAATTGATGATTAATGATATTCTAGCGGGACTTCCTTGGGGACTTGTTCTTAGTTTTATGGTAGGTCCTGTATTTTTTGTTTTATTAGAAACCAGTATTACAAAAGGATTTAGAGCTGCAATTGTTTTTGATTTAGGAGTAGTATTAGGTGATATTTTCTTTATTGCTATTGCTTATCTTGGAAGTTATAGGCTGATTTCTAGTTTAAAAGATGATCCAGCACTTTTTATTTTTGGCGGAATAATTATGCTTTCTTATGGTATCATTTCGTTTGTGAAACTAAAGAAAGAAGAAAAAATAAACGATGAAGAAATTGATCGTGATATTCTGAAAAGAAACTATGGTAGTTTGTTTGTAAAAGGATTTTTACTGAATGTTATTAACATTGGTGTTCTTGGTTTCTGGCTTGCCGTTATTATTTCTGTAGGTCCAAAATTAGATATGCAGACTCCTAGAATGATGACATTTTTTACTGCTGTAATTATCACTTATTTGTTAATTGATTGTGCTAAAATTTTATTAGCCAAACAGTTAAAATCAAAAATGACTCCAACTAATATCCTTAAAATTAAAAAGGGAATTAGCGTGGTTTTAATGGTTTTTGGATTTGCTTTAGTAATCCAAGGCTGGTTTCCGAAAGAGAAAGAAATGGTTAAAAATGCTTTCGAAAGAATAGAGAAGAAGTAGTTGTTAATAACCCAACTTATAAATTAAAAACCTCTGAATTTCAGAGGTTTTTTTGTGTTTATAAGTCATTGAGAGGAACGAAGTAATTTCATTAGAACTTTGAAAAAGTTGACTTTGTTTGTCATTTCGACGAAGGAGAAATCTCCGCAAGTAACTCCGCAACAATTATCCAATCTTTGTAGAGCTTCTAGTGGAGATTTCTCCTTCGTCGAAATGACATAATTGTGTATAATTACGTGAAATAGAAAACCCGACAGATTTTTAAAACCTGTCGGGTTTATTTACAAGCTTTAATAATTAATTTTTCCTAAAAATTGGACATAAAAAAAACTTCAAATTGCTTTGAGGGTTTTGAGTTTCGTCAGGATTCGAACGTATATTCTAATTAATTTTCTAAAAATTAACCATAAAAAAAACCTTCAAATTGCTTTGAAGGTTTTAGAGGCATCGTCCGGATTCGAACCGGAGTAGGAGCTTTTGCAGAGCCCAGCCTAGCCGCTCGGCCACGACGCCATTACTTGAACGGTTGGCAAAAGTAACTAAAATCTTTAAATTTCAAAAGTTTCATAGTAACTATTTTAAAATTTTAGGATTTTAATTTTGAATATTACTTTCTAATTTCCGTCATTTTTATAGTAACTGACTCAACATCACCACCAATAGGCGGATTAATTTTAGAAACCCAAACTGTTGTTTTTTCTACAGTTTCTATCTCTGCCAGCACACGAATATTGATTCTTTTGGCTACATGTTCTAATAAATGCGAACGAATTGCCATTTCTTCCGTCACAATTTTGTTCAAATGAACATAGTCAACAGTGTCTAAAAGATGATCTGTTTCTGCTGATTTCTGTAAATTGGTTTTAATTTTTAGATCTACTGTGTAATCAGATCCAATTTTTCCTTCTTCAATTAAACATCCGTGATAAGAAAAAGTACGGATATTTTTAAGTTTAATGATTCCCATTTTTTATAATTTTATTCTTGTGGTGTTTGGATTTTGATAATTGGATGTTACAGCATATACTGTAACTATTTTGTTAATTTCATCAACTGTAAAATGAATAGTGTATGGGAATTTTTTCAAAGGTAAGATTCTAATTATATTATACTTTTCTTCAAAAAATGGAAAAGTATTTAAAGTATCTACATACTTTTGATATTCATTAAAAAATTTTGTTCCTAAACCATCAGAAAGAGATTCATAATATTCAGCAATTTCATCTACTTCTAATTCAGCTCTTAAAAGAATATTTATTTCGAACATTACTTCTTATTCCATTTAGCATTGAGTCTTTTTTTAGATTCTTCCCAACTAATAAAATCCTCTGGTTTAGCATTTTTTACACGATCCAAAACCATTTCTTGTTGCCATAGCGGAATTTCATTCTCAACATTTTCATCAATGGAAACATCAGGAACATGTTTGAAAAAACTAATAAAAGTTTCGTAGAAATCGTCTGGAATCGTAACGGTTAATTGTCTCATAATTCTTAATATTTATACAAAAGTACTAAATAAATTAATCTTAGGTTTTAGCTTTAACGTTTCATGTTTTCAGTAAGTTTCCAAAGAAAACCATAAACCATAAACTATAAACTGTAAACTTTTTTATCTTTGCTAAAATTACTATAAAATAATGGCATCAGAAGAGAAATCACTCAATTTTATTGAACAAATCATAGAGGAAGACGTAAAATCAGGTCTTTCAAATACTAAACTTCGCTTTCGTTTTCCACCAGAACCTAATGGATATTTACACATTGGACACGCGAGTTCTATTGCGTTAAATTTTGGTTTAGGAATTGATTATCAATCTCCTGTGAATTTACGTTTTGATGATACAAATCCTGAGAAAGAAGAGCAGGAATTTGTTGATGCTATTAAAAAAGATGTAGAATGGCTAGGTTATAAATGGGCTGAAGAATGTTATGCATCAGATTATTTCCAACAATTGTACGATTGGGCAGTTTTATTAATTAAAAAAGATAAAGCTTACGTTGACAGTCAAAGTTCTGAAGAAATGGCGATCCAGAAAGGAACTCCAACAACTCCAGGAACTGATAGTCCGTACAGAAATCGTTCTGTTGAAGAAAATTTAGATTTATTCGAAAGAATGAAAAATGGTGAATTTGAGGCTGGTACACACATTCTTCGTGCAAAAATTGATATGAAATCGACCAATATGTTGATGCGTGATCCTATCATGTATAGAATTTTACACAAACATCACCATAGAACAGGAGATGCTTGGAAAATCTATCCAATGTACGATTGGGCACACGGACAAAGTGATTATTTAGAGCAAATTTCTCACTCATTTTGTACACTTGAATTTTTGCCTCACCGTGAATTATACGATTGGTTTTTAGATCAAATTTTTGATGAAAATAAACTGCGTCCAAAACAAAGAGAATTTGCAAGACGTAACTTATCACATACTGTTGTTAGTAAAAGAAAATTACAGCAACTAGTTAAAGAAAAGCATGTTAACGGTTGGGATGATCCTAGAATGTCAACCATTTCTGGATTAAGAAGACGCGGATATACAGCTGCTTCTTTACGTAATTTTGCTAACACAATTGGTATTGCAAAACGTGATAACTTGATCAATGTATCGGTTTTAGAATTCTGTATTCGTGAAGATTTGAACAAAATTGCACCGCGTGTAATGGCTGTTTTAGATCCTGTAAAATTGGTAATTACCAATTATCCAGAAGGAAAAGAAGAGTGGTTGGAAGCTGAAAATAATCAGGAAGATGAAAGTGCTGGATTCAGAAAAGTGCCTTTTTCTAGTGAATTATACATAGAAAGAGAAGACTTTTTAGAAGAAGCTCCAGCTAAGTTTTTCCGTTTGACTTTAGGAAAAGAAGTTCGTCTTAAAAATGCTTATATCATTAAAGGTGAATCTGTTATAAAAGATGAAAATGGAAATATAACAGAAATTCATGTAACCTATGATACTGATTCTTTAAGCGGAAGCGGAACTGAAGCAAGCCAAAGAAAAGTATCTGGAACATTGCATTGGGTTTCTATCAAACATGCTTTGGAAGCAGAAGTTCGTTTGTACGATCGTTTGTTTACAGATGAAGCTCCAGACAGTTATAAAGAGAAGAATTTCTTAGATTTTGTGAATCCAAATTCGTTAGAAATTGTAACTGGATATGTTGAACCAAGTTTATCAACAGCTCAAAATGAAGATAAATTCCAGTTTCAACGTTTAGGTTATTTTACTGTTGATAAAGACTCAACTCCTTCAAAATTAGTATTTAACAAAACAGTTGGATTGAAAGATGCTTGGGAAGAAAAAGGTAAAAAAGAAGAAAACAGCATCAATAATTCTTTGAAAGATATCAACAAATATTTTAAAGTTGAAACTAAAGCTGAAAGAATTGCAATTGAAAGTGCGATAGGAGAGAACATCAAAAACATCTCTAGTTTTTCACTTTTACAAAATTCTTTGAAGAAAAATATCAACAATAATAAGGCTTCGCTGTTGTTTTCTCAGTTTATTTTAAAATATTCAAACTGGAAATCAACAGATTTTGAAGAAGAAGATATTAAGAAATTATATTCAATGTCTTTAAAAAGTGAATCGACTTATGTAAGATCAAAAGCACTTTTGAATTTAAGAGATATTGAAAGTGAAGATTTGAAAAATCAATTTTCAGACGAAATTTTAAAATTATATTCAAATCCACCAAAAAATGCTTCTGAAAGAGAAATTAAAATTCTTTCTGAAATGGTGAAGAAGTAATATCAACTAAATTTATGAAAAGCGCTTTTATAAGCGCTTTTTTTTATTATATAGATTTACTATTGAAATTTAGAATATTATAACTTTTATAAATTAAAATAGACTTTCATAAATTGATTTTAAAAGAAAATAAAAAAATGTTGGATAAGGAATTCATTTTTTTAATTTTTGTCTACCTAAAAGCTTTATTTTAATTTTGGTCTTTTTTAGCTCCTAATTTTTAGCATCAAACTTTATAATATAGTTTTAATTGATATTATTTATGTATTTAATTATATGTATTTATTATTTATAAAATCTATAATATTTATAATTTTAATTTATTTTTTGAATTAAAAATGACTTTCATAAATTGTCTTTAAGCTAATATAAAAAATGGTTGAATATAGAAGACCTTTTTTTGTTTTCTATTCCTTAAAATTCTTTATTTCAATTTTTCTCTTTTTTAGTTCAAGTTTTCTTCTCAAAAAAATAAAATTAAAGTTTTTTCTTATTTTTTAAATTTTTGACTTCAATTTTTGTAATTATAAGTTTTGATGATTATTATAAATTAAAATTTAGATTTTGACTATTATTTATAAAACTGACCATAGAATTTAAAACAATAGTTTTTTATTATTTTTTAAGTCCTTGACTTTAATTTTGTACCTATAACTTTTTATTATTAATTTATTAAAATTTTAGTTTTTAATTATTATTTATAAAAATGATTATAAGTATAAAAATAATAGTTTTTATATATTAATTTTAACCTTCATAAATTGATTTTAAGACGTTTTTTAAAGTGAATTGATAGATAACTCATTTTTTGAATTATTGTTTATTTAAAGCCTTTATTTTAATTTTTACTGTTATTTTAGTCAGTTTAACGGCTTGTTAACACACAATTGTTTATAAAGTTGCTATTTTTAACTCAATACCAAAAGTCAGAGATGATTTTTGTAAAAAATTAAAATTTGCCGTAAAGAATCTAAGTTGAAAATGTATTGTTTTTAGAAACTCGTAATTTTTATGACAATGGATTTTCAAAACTGATTTCCCAAAAAGACAATTTTATGTTCTCATTTTTATTATGATGCAATTTTGATAATATTTCCCGTAAAAAGATATTTTTCAAATTGTATTGTAATAACAAAATTCCATAATGTTGAATTTGAGTGAAAGTTTAGTTTTTAAATTTCAATTCTGACAATTTTTAATTTAAATCTAATTTATCATGAAAATTTTATATTTCGCAGTAGCACTATTATTTGCAAACGTAGCAATTTCACAAACACATCAAATTACAAAACACAATGGAGAACAGCTTGATGTAAATTTTATTAAAAACGAAAATGGTTTTGTTTATTATTCTTTAAATGGAAGTTCTGAAGAAATCAAAATTAGCAAACATGCTGTTTCATCAATTACAAACAAGCAAACAAAACAAACTCAGAAAATTTCTGATAAAATAGTAGTTGATTCTAAAGACGATTACAAAATGGTAACTGTTCTTCCACAAGAAAAAACAATAGGACTGAAACAGGCAGCTAGTTTTACAGGAGTCTCAACAAGGACAAAAGGTGAACCGCCAATTGCAAATCAGAAACAGACTGCTATGAGAATCAAATCTAAATCGGCTTCAAATGGTTATCCTTTTGTTAGCATTGTCGAAAAAGCAGATGGTAAGTACGAAGCTGTGGCTTATGTGTATTAATAAGACTGTTAATTTTTTGTAAATTACAATATATCAAAGTTTTATCATTTTAAAAAAGAGTATCTTTATGAATAATTTTAAATTGTAACTATCATGTCTAAGAATTTAAATACAGCTGCAGCAATTTTGGCAGCAGCAGCAGCAGGAGCTGCAATCGGAATTTTATTTGCACCTGATAAAGGATCTAAAACTAGAGCAAAGATTAAAGAAGGTTTAGATGATGCAAGACATAATTTGAAAGATTCATTTGATGCAAGTTCAGAAGTTTTGCGTGAAAAGTTTGCTCATGCAAAGAAAAACCTGGATGGAACGTATGAAGATTTACTTTCAAATATGAGTTACAAAACAGAAGAAGTGATCACTTTTTTAGAAAGTAAACTTGCTGAACTAAAAGCACACAACGCTAAACTTCAGAAATAATATTTTTATAAAGCACATTACTTGCTTATTTTTATAAGACAGTTTTGTGCTTTTTTATTTTAAAAAAAATAGAATTTATGGCTTTTGAAGAATTAAAAGAAAACACTGAAAAAGTTCAAGATCAGGCTAAAGAATATATTGAAAGTCATTTAGCTTATTATAAACTTTGGGGTTTTAAGGTTGCAATGAAATCAACAACTTTAATCTTTAAGTTTACTTTGATATTATTGTGTTTCAGTATGGTTATGATTTTTGGATCTTTTGCCGCAGCGTATGCTTTTGGTTCTTTGTTTGAAAGTAATGCTCTCGGATTTTTGACCGTAGGAGGGATCTATTTGGTGCTGACTATTTTACTTTTCTTTGTAAAAGATAAAGTAGTAGAAGGGCCAATCTTGGAGAAATTTTCAGAAATCTTTTTTAATGATTAATTATGGAAAGAAAAAAATACTCTTCGTATGCTGAGATTGAAAGAGATCTGGAAATTTTGAAATTGGAAAAAGAAATCAATTATCAGAAATTGGTTTTAAGTTTTCAGAGAACAAAAGAAAGCATTACTCCGCAAAATATTGTAAATGGTTTTATTTCATCTTACACAGGTTATATCAAAAAATCATTTCCAGAAATTTTGCAATCCGTTTTACCATTTATCATCAGTTGGTTTATAAATAGAAAAAGAGGCGATTAAGCCTCTTTTTTATTTTTAATTAGTTTGTCAATTATTGTTGAACATCTGGTTGAATGTCATCTTCATAACCAGATTGTTTTGGTGTTTGTTTTGGTTTTTCAATTTTTTTAGTGTTCTTTTTCATCATTTCTCCAACTTGGTTAGAAGCTGAGAACGAAGCAACCATATTGTTTAACATGTCACTTCCGGCTTGTGGAGAATTTGGAAGAAGAATTAAGTTTGAGTTTGTGTCAGATCCAATAGATTGTAAAGTGTCATAATGCTGAGTAACTACAATCAGGGCAGAAGCTTCTTGAGAATTAATTCCAACTTGGTTCAAAACTTCAACACTTTCTACAAGACCTCTTGCAATTTCACGACGCTGGTCTGCAATACCTTGTCCTTGTAAACGTTTACTTTCTGCTTCGGCTTTTGCTTTTGCAACGATTCTAATTCTTGAACTTTCTGCTTCAAATTCTGCAGCAGTTTTTTCTCTATCGGCAGCATTAATTCTGTTCATTGCATTTTTTACTTGAATATCTGGATCAATATCAGTAACCAAAGTATTGATGATATCATATCCGTAAGTAGACATTGCTTCGTTCAATTCACGTTTTACTGCAACTGCAATATCATCTTTTCTTTCAAAAACATCATCCAGTTTTAGTTTAGGAACTTCGGCACGAACAACATCAAAAACATAAGAAGTAATTTGATCGTGTGGATACTCTAGTTTATAAAAAGCTTCATATACTTTTTCTTGAATAACTTTAAATTGAACAGAAACTTTCATTTTGATAAAAACGTTGTCTCTAGTTTTGGTTTCGATGATAACATCTAGCTGTTGGATTTTAAGATTTACACGTCCGGCCAATCTATCAACCAAAGGAATTTTAAGTTGTAATCCTGAATTTCTAACACTCTGAAATTTTCCAAATCTCTCGATAATTACTGATGATTGCTGTTTTACAGTAAAGAAAGACGACATGAAAATGAAGAATGCCAATACTAAAAAGATAATAAATGCTGTACTCATGGTTATGTAATTTATATTTATGATTCTGGTAAATTACGAAAATTCTTCTAAATTAAATTTTTTAAGCATTAAAAAAACGCTAAGAACATTTTGAAGATGTTACTTAGCGTTTACTTTTTTAAATCATTAAAGGCATTAAGATAATTAAGTCAAAACTTTGTCAAGACAATTAAGCTTTATGAACTTAAAAAACTTTCCTTTTTTACCATTAAGTTGAGCTTAATTTTCTTAATATCTTAATGGTAAATTTTTTTATAAAGTAGAAATCGCTTTCTGGATTCTAGAAATAGTTTCTTCTTTTCCAATGATTTCAACAATGTCAAATAGGTGAGGACCTTTCAAAGCTCCAACCAAACTTAGACGGAAAGGTTGCATTACTTTCCCCATTCCGATTTCGTTTTTAGTTAACCAATCTTTTACAATTGCTTCAATATTTGCAGAAGTAAAATCTTCGATATTTTCTAAAACAGAAATTAATTCCTGCATTAAAGTTGGAGTTTCTTCTTTCCAGTTTTTGCTTGCTTTTTCATCATAAGATGTTGGAGCCTGGAAAAAGAAATCGGTCAGATCCCAAAATTCAGAAACAAAATTTGCTCTTTCTTTAATCAAAGAGACAATACGAGTTGTCACTTCGATAGGAGTAGAGAAGCCTTTTTCTTCTAAAATAGGAGAGAAGCTTTTCGCCAAATCTGCATCATTTTGTTTTACTAAATATTGGTGATTGAACCATTTGTTTTTTTCTGGATCAAATTTTGCTCCAGCTTTGTGAACTCTGTTCAAGTCAAAAGATTGAGCTAATTCTTCTAAAGAAAATAATTCTTTATCAGTTCCGTCATTCCATCCTAATAAAGCAAGGAAGTTTACAACTGCTTCTGGGAAAAATCCTTTTTCTCTGTAACCAGATGAAACACCTTCTTCTGTTTTCCATTCTAAAGGAAATACAGGGAATCCCATTTTGTCTCCATCTCTTTTTGATAATTTACCATTTCCAATTGGTTTTAAAATCAAAGGTAAATGAGCAAATTCTGGAGCTTCCCAACCAAATGCTTTGTATAATAAAACGTGAAGAGGCATCGATGGCAACCATTCTTCACCACGAATTACGTGTGAAGTTTCCATCAAATGATCATCGACAATATTCGCTAAATGATACGTTGGCATTCCGTCACTTTTGAATAAAACTTTATCATCCAAGAGATTCGTTTCAAACTTAACATCACCACGAATAATATCTTTCAAATGTAAAGTTTCATCAACTGGAGTTTTAAAACGGATAACATAATGTTCTCCATTTGCAATTCTTTTAGCTGTTTCTTCTGCAGAAATTATTAAAGATGTATCTAACTTTTCACGATTGTGGTGATTGTAAATAAATGTTTTTCCTTCAGCTTCGTGTTGTTTTCTATGTGCATCCAAAGCTTCCGGAGTATCAAATGCATAATAAGCCCAGCCAGAATTGATCAACTGATCTGCATATTGCTGATATAAATCTTTACGTTCGCTTTGTCTGTATGGACCAAATTTTTCATTTTTTCCAACCGTTTCTTCAGGAGCAATTCCTAACCATTCAAGAGCTTCCATAATGTAAGCCTCTGCACCAGGAACAAAACGAGTTTGATCTGTATCTTCAATTCTCAGATAAAAAACACCGTTATGTTTCTTTGCAAATAAATAATTAAATAGGGCAGTACGAACTCCGCCAATATGTAACGGTCCAGTCGGACTTGGTGCAAAACGCACACGAACTTGCTTTGACATTTGTTTTAAATTTTGTTGCAAAGATACGTTTTATGATTTTAGATTTCAGAATGTTGATTTTAGATTTTAAAATCTTAGAACCTTAGTGTCTTAGTAACTTAGAATCTAAAAAAGGTATTATTATAATTACTACTTTTATAGGTTATAATTAAAACAGATTTATTTTGAAAACATCATCTGCTATATATCAAAAGTTAGAAGCTTTCATTAAGAAATATTATACCAACGAATTGATAAAAGGGATATTACTTTTTACCGGTTTTGGTTTATTGTATTTTCTATTTACGCTTTTTGTAGAGTATTTTCTTTGGCTAAAACCTATAGGAAGAACGTTTCTATTTTGGATATTTATTGCAGTTGAAGTTTTCCTTTTGGTACGTTTAATTCTGTTTCCATTGTTTAAATTATTTAAACTTCAAAAGGGAATTGATTATACTCAAGCTTCAAAAATTATTGGAAATCATTTCACAGAAGTAAGCGATAAGCTGACTAACTTTTTGCAATTGTCATCTGAAAATAATGCTGAAAGTTCGGAGTTAGTTTTAGCTTCAATTGAACAAAAAGCAAATTCTTTGCAACCAATTCCTTTTGGAAATGCTATCAATTTTAAAGCTAACAAAAAATATTTGCCATTAGCTTTAGTTCCAATTTTGCTTTTTGCTGTGTTTTATATTTCTGGAAATAGCAATATCATTTCACAGAGCTTGAATAGAGTAGTGCATTTCAATTCTGCATTTTTGCCACCAGCTCCATTTAAATTTGTGGTTTTGAATTCTAATTTGCAAGCAGAACAAAACAAAGATTTCGTGATTAAAATGGAATCTGTTGGAAAGGTTGTTCCTGAAAATGTGATGATTCATATTGGTGATGAAAGTTATTTTATGGAATCGTCTCAACCTGGAAAGTTTGAATTTAAAATTGAAAAACCTTCTGAAAATATTCAATTTTCTTTTGAAGGAAATTCGGTTGTTTCAGAAGAATATGAATTGAAAGTGATCACAGTTCCATCGATTGCAAACTTCGAAATGGTTTTAAATTTTCCTTCTTATCTAAAGAAAAAATCAGAGACAATTCAAGGAACAGGAAACGCAATTGTACCTGAAGGAACAACTGTAACTTGGAAAATGAACACCAAATCTACACAAGAAGTTGTATGGAAAAGAGATAATGAGGTATTTAATTTCAATAAGGCCGAAAATGAGTTTAAATTAGCTAAAAATATAAGTCAAAATACCGAATATCAAATACTTACGTCTAATGATAAAGTTAAAAACTATGAAAAACTAGATTATCAGCTGTCTGTGATCAAAGATCAGTTTCCAACCATCAATGTAGGTCCTGCGCCAGACAGTTTGAAGCTTGATAAAAACTATATTCTAGGAAGATTGGGTGACGATTACGGACTTTCGAAATTGCAAATTGTATACTACGAACGTAACAAACCTCAGTCTGCTAAACGTGGAAACATTCCTGTGAAGGCTGGAGTATTTGATCAGTTTGTTTTTAATTTTCCAAGCAATCTTCCAGTAGAAGAAGGAGTTTCATACGAATACTATTTTGAAGTTTTTGATAACGATGCACCACACGGATTTAAGAGTACAAAGTCTTCTACATTTTCAGATCGTGTAGCTACTACAGATGAAATTCAAGATCAGGAATTACAGCAGCAAAATCAAAACATCAATAGTTTATCTAAATCTTTGAAGAACCAAACGAAGCAAATTTCTGAAATGGATAAGCTTCAAAATACGGGAAAAGAAAAAGATAATTTAGAGTTTAAAGATCAGCAGAAGATCAATGATTTTATCAAACGTCAGAAGCAACAAGACGAAATGATGAAACAGTTTTCTGAGAAAATGAATCAGAATCTTGACAAGTTTAAAGATGATAAGAAAGATAAAACTGCTGAAGATTTACAAAAGCGTTTAGATAATGCTCAGAAAGATTTAGAAAAGAATCAGAAATTATTAGACGAATTAAAGAACTTAAATGATAAATTAAACAGTGAAGAACTGTTTGATAAGATGGAAAAGTTCAAACAAATCAGTAAAAACCAATCTCGTAATTTAGAACAATTGGTGGAATTAACCAAACGTTTCTATGTTTCAAAGAAAGCAGAGCAGGTTGCTGAGAAACTAAACAAACTGTCAGAACAACAGGAACAGTTATCTAATAAAGAGAAAGAAAATACTAAAGAGAAGCAGGATGAAATCAATAAATCTTTTGATAAGATTCAAGAAGATTTAAAAGATTTGAAAGAGGAGAATAAGACTTTAAAGAAACCTTTGGATATTCCGTCTGATGCTTCAAAAGAGAAAGATGTAGATAATGATCTTAATAAAGCTTCTGAAGAATTGAGTAAAAAGAATACATCTGGAGCTAAGCCAAAACAGAAAAGTGCGGCTAAGAAAATGAAGTCTATGGCTCAGGAAATGCAGAGCGAAATGGAAGGCGGAGAACAGGAACAATTAGAAGAAGATGTAGCAATGCTTCGTCAGATTCTGGATAACCTTTTGGCTTATTCTTTATCACAAGAAGATGTGATGAAACAGTTTAAAGCAATGAAATTAGGTTCTTCTACATTCACAAAAAACATTAAGATTCAGCAGAATTTGAAACAGCAATTCAGACATGTTGATGATAGTTTGTTTGCACTTTCATTACGTAATCCAAAGGTAGCTGAAGACGTTACCAAGGAAATTGGAAACGTACAATACAACATGGACAAGGCTATAGAAACCTTAACCGATGTTCAAATTCCAAGAGGAGTTTCGCACCAGCAATATGCAGTTTCATCAGCAAATAAGTTAGCTGATTTTTTAAGTGATTTATTAAATAACATGCAGATGTCTATGCCTAAACCGGGAGCAGGAAAACCTAAACCTGGGGACGGACAAGGAATGCAATTACCAGATATTATTCAGAAACAAAAAGGTCTTGCTGATAAAATGAAAGATGGAATGAAGTCTGGACAACAACAGGGAGATAAACCTGGCGAAGGTAAAGATGGAAAGTCTGGACAAGGACAAAACGGACAGGGTAAAGATGGTCAGGGCAAGGAAGGGCAAGGAAATAAAAGTAACGATAAAGGTACTTCTGGTAAAGATGGAAAAAGTGGAAAAGGAGAGAAGAATGGTAATGAAGGAGAAGATGGAGAAGGCGACGCAGAAGCAATAATGGAAATATACAAAGAGCAAGTTAAGCTTCGTGAAGCACTTCAAAAAGAATTAGCGAAGAAAGGTTTAGATGCTCAAGGAAGATCTGTAATTGATCAGATGAAACAATCAGAGAAACAGATTTTAAATAAAGGATTTAAGAACGAGAACCTGCAACGTATATTAAATATTCAACAAGAATTATGGAAATTGAACAATGCAGTTCAGCAACAAGGCCAGGATACACAAAGACAATCTGAAACAAATAAGGCTGAGTTTACGAATCGTTCGAATGCTTTACCAAGTTCACTATTGGAATATTTAAACAGTGTGGAGATATTAAACAGACAATCACTACCTTTGCGCTCGAATTTTAATCAAAAAGTTCAAGAATACTTTAATACAAAATGATAAATTTTAATTACGAAACAGATTTTACTTTAGGAGACGAGCAGGCTTTTAGTGACTGGTTAAGTGCTGTAATTGTTTCTGAAAACAAGAATGAAGGAGAGATCAATTATATATTTTGTGACGATGAATATCTGCATAAAATCAATGTTGAATATCTAGATCATGATACTCTTACTGATATTATCAGTTTTGATTATACAGTTGGTAACGAGTTAAATGGCGATATTTTTGTTTCTGTAGAACGTGTTGCAGACAATGCAAAAGACTTCAATGTTTCATTTGCCGAAGAACTTAAAAGAGTGCTGTCTCATGGTATACTACATTACTGTGGATACAAAGATAAGACAGATGAAGATGCTCAATTAATGAGGGCTAAGGAAGAGGAGAAGATGAAGATGTTTCACGTGGAACAGTAGTAAA
Source organism: Flavobacterium anhuiense (assembly GCF_004151235.1). Taxonomy (GTDB): domain Bacteria; phylum Bacteroidota; class Bacteroidia; order Flavobacteriales; family Flavobacteriaceae; genus Flavobacterium; species Flavobacterium anhuiense_A. The sequence goes on along the minus strand of NZ_JUIV01000002.1, from coordinate 24,626 downwards.
CATCTTGAAAAAGAATTTATGTTCCACGTGAAACGTTTTTAGATTTTGAATTTTTATAACGTTCCACGTGAAACATATTCAAATAAAATAAAAGAATTATACAACGTTCCACGTGGAACGTTGTATTGAAAATTCGAACAAGAGATTAAATCGTTCCACGTGGAACGATTTTTTAAAGTTTGAGTTTGAAATAAAAGAACAGGATGTTTCACGTGGAACATGATTTTAAAATGTTCTTTGGAAGTTTAGAATGGAAATTTAGAATAGAAGTTTAGAATGGAAGTTTAGAATGGAAGTTTAGAATGGAAGTTTAGAATGGAAGTTTAGAATGGAAGTTTTTGAGATGTTTCACGTGAAACACTTTTGAAGATTCTAGTTTGAAGATTCTAGTTTGAAGATTCCAGTTTGAAGATTCCAGTTTGAAGATTCCAGTTTTGGAATTTGGAATTTTAAAAATTGAAGATTAAATGATTTCGTTCCACGTGGAACAAGAAAAATATAAAAGTAATTCTAGAAACCGCGTTAGCGGTTTTTGGAGAATAATAAAACAAAATGTTTTTAGAAGAATACGATGTTATTGTGGTTGGTGCTGGCCATGCTGGTTCTGAAGCTGCAGCTGCGGCTGCAAATTTGGGATCGAAAACTTTATTGGTTACAATGAGTTTACAAAACATAGCACAGATGTCTTGCAATCCTGCGATGGGAGGAATTGCAAAAGGACAGATCGTTCGCGAAATTGATGCGCTTGGAGGATATTCAGGAATTGTTTCAGATCGTACGGCAATTCAATTCAAGATGCTGAACAAATCCAAAGGACCTGCTATGTGGTCGCCGAGAGTTCAAAGTGACAGAATGCGTTTTGCAGAAGAATGGAGAATGATGTTGGAAGCAACTCTAAATCTTGATTTTTATCAAGAGATGGTAAAAGGGTTGATTATTGAAGACGGAAAGATAAAAGGAATTAGAACTTCACTTGGTGTGGAGATTCGTTCCAAATCTGTTGTTTTGACAAATGGTACTTTTTTGAATGGTTTGATTCATATAGGAGAAAAACAATTTGGTGGAGGTAGAGCAGGAGAAAGTGCTGCAACCGGAATTACAGAAGATTTGATCAAAGCAGGTTTTGAAGCTGGAAGAATGAAAACAGGAACGCCACCTCGAGTAGATGGACGTTCTTTAGATTATTCTAAAATGAACGAAGAGAAAGGAGATGCAAAGCCAGATAAGTTTTCTTATTCAGATGTGACTTCTCCGTTAACGCATCAGCGTTCTTGTTACATGACGTACACTTCTTTGAATGTTCATGATATTTTGAGAGAAGGTTTTGATCGTTCTCCAATGTTCAATGGAAGAATTAAAAGTTTAGGACCAAGATATTGTCCATCGATTGAAGATAAGATTAATCGTTTTGCAGATAAAGAACGTCATCAATTATTTGTTGAGCCAGAAGGATGGAATACTTGTGAAGTTTATGTAAACGGATTTTCAACTTCGCTTCCAGAAGATATTCAATTCAAAGCGCTTCGTTCTGTAGCGGGTTTTGAAAATGTAAAATTCTTTAGACCTGGTTATGCTATCGAGTATGATTTCTTTCCGCCAACACAATTGAAACATACTTTGGAGACTAAACTTGTTGAAGGTTTATATTTTGCAGGACAGATCAACGGAACAACTGGATATGAAGAAGCAGCATCTCAAGGTTTGATGGCTGGAATAAATGCGCACTTGAAAGTACACGAAAAAGATCCATTGATTTTAAAACGTGATGAAGCGTATATCGGAGTTTTAATTGATGACTTGATTACGAAAGGAACAGAAGAACCATATCGTATGTTTACATCAAGAGCAGAATATAGAACTTTGTTGCGTCAAGATAATGCCGATTTCAGATTGACTCCAATGTCATATGAAATTGGTTTAGCTTCTGAAGCCCGTTTACGAAGAATGGAAAAGAAATTGAACGAGTCTGAAAAGATGGTTCAATTTTTTAAAGAAACAAGTGTTACGATTGCAGAAACAAACCCGATTTTGGAAGCGAAAGAATCAGCACCGATTTCACAAGGAGATAAAATGTTTAAGATTTTCTCTCGTCCGCAGATTGAATTGGAAGATATGTTGAAGTTTGAAAAAGTTTCAGCTTACATCGAAGAGAATAAACTTGATGAAGAGATTGTAGAGCAAGCGGTAATTCAGGTAAAATATTCTGGTTATATCGAAAAGGAAAGAAATAATGCAGATAAGTTGAATCGTTTGGAAGAAGTAAAAATTCCAGACAATTTTGATTATAACAAAATCAAATCAATGTCTATTGAAGCCAAACAGAAATTAAGCAAGATTCGTCCTGTAACCATTTCGCAAGCTTCAAGAATAAGCGGGGTATCACCAAGTGATATTTCCGTGCTTTTGATTTATATGGGAAGATAAAAATAGTTTACAGTCGCAGTTTTCAGTGTCCAGTTTTACTGCGACTGTAAACTGCGACTGAATACTATAAATGTTCCACGTGAAACTATTTTTTTTGGTTTTTATTTTCGAAATGCATTATAAATTAAAATCTAAATTCAGAAATCTAAAATTGATGCTGTTCCACGTGAAACCTTTTGCTAGAATTGAGATGGTTTTTACTTTTTTCAAATGGCAAAACTTGGTAATCGAAAAGATTTGCAATCATGTGAATTATCAAATTTTTTAAAGATCAAATAGAAATAAAAGAAGAATAAAAAAAATAAAATCCTAAAAGCGATAAAATTTCGTTTTTAGGATTTGCTATAAATTAAACCCAAATATCTATAAATTTTAAAAATGAACGTTTTAAACAAAAAACACTTTCTTACGGTTAAAGACCATTCTGTTTCAAAAGAAATTTTTGATTTGTATTATGATGAAGAATTAGACATGCTAGTTACTTCTCCACAACCTGAACTTCAAAATTTGGGTAAATATTACGAAAGCGAAGATTACATTTCGCATACAGATAACAAACGTTCGTTATTTGAAAAAGCCTATCATTTCGTAAAAAATATTGCGCTTAAGAATAAATTGAATTTAATTAATAGCCAGCAACCGAAAAAAGGAAAACTTTTGGATATTGGAGCTGGAACTGGAGATTTCCTTTTAACAGCAAAAAATGACGGTTGGGAAACAATTGGAGTAGAACCGAGCGATCGTGCTAAAAATATTGCGAAAGAAAAAGGAATTTCATTTGTAGAAGAAATTAGCGCTTTAGAAAGTAATTCTTTGGATGTAATTACCATGTGGCATGTTTTGGAACACGTTCCAAATCTGGAACATCAGATCCAAGAATTAAAGCGTTTATTAAAACCAACTGGAACATTAATTGTTGCGGTTCCAAACTACAAATCATTCGATGCGGGTCATTATGAAACTTTTTGGGCTGCTTATGATGTGCCAATTCATTTTTGGCATTTTTCAAAAAAATCAATCCAATTGCTTTTTGAAAGAGTAGATATGAAATTAGAAAAGATACTTCCAATGAAGTTCGATTCGTTTTATGTGAGCCTTTTATCAGAAAAATACAAAACAGGAAAGATGAATTACATCAAAGCATTTTTCATTGGTTTAAAATCAAACTGGAAGGCAAAAAGCTCAAAGGAATATTCTTCGCATATTTACGTTTTGAAAAATAAATAAAAATAAAAATCATTTAAAGCCGTTTTACCTCCAAAAGACAAGATGGCTTTTTTAGCTAATCCAAAACAAGACAAAAAACATCCAAAATATAGCGATAACATTGGTTTATGGCTATATTTTTTACTATAAATAAAAACAATATCATAAAATTTACGCATTTTTTAAACTTTATGTTGATGCTATTGATTTTTTTATATTTTTGTCTTCAATACTTAAAAAAATAGAATTATTAAAAATGAAAAAAGCATTAGTTATTATCGCACTTTCAGTTTTCGCAGTTTCTTGTAACAAAACAGCAGAGGTAAAGGAAGTAAAAACAGCTTACGTGGATACTTCGGTTTTGATGAAAGAATACACTGAGGCAAAAGATTTAGAGGCAAAGTACAAAGCTCAAGCGGAAGAAAAAGGGAGACAATTACAAGCTGAGATTTCACGTTTTAAACAAGACGCTGCTAATTTTCAAAGTCAAGCACAAGCAAACGGTCAAGCTTGGGCACAGCAAAGAGGTGCTGAATTGCAAAAAAGAGAGCAGCAATTAGGTTATGCACAACAAGCATTAGCTCAACAGTTACAACAAGAAAGTGGTGTTGAAATGGATTCTCTTGTTAGTGGAGTTAAAAAATTCATTAAAGATTACGGAAAGAAAAACGGTTACTCTTACATCTACGGAACAGGAGATGCTGCAACAATTTTGTATGCTGAAGAGAAATACGATATCACAAAAGAGATTATCAAAGCTTTAAATGATAAATACAAAGCAGAGCCAAAAGCAGATGCAAAACCAGCAGCTGAAACAAAAGAAGGCGAAGCAAAAAAATAAAAACTACCAAACTAACTAAATTACTGAAAACCTAAATCCACTAAGATTTAGGTTTTTTCTTTTTATAAAAATGCGGTAATTTTATTTCTTTAATACAAGCCCAATGCAGAACGTTTCAGAAGCGGCAGCTTACACTTTACAATTCATCAATCAGACTCAAAAATCTATTTTCCTTACGGGAAAAGCAGGTACTGGAAAAACTACGCTTTTACGCGAAATTATCGCGACAACTCATAAAAATACTGTGGTCGTTGCTCCAACCGGAATCGCGGCTTTGAACGCTGGAGGTGTAACTATTCATTCCATGTTTCAGCTTCCGTTTTCTGCATTTATTCCGTCGTACGAAGCGAGCGCACAATTTACAGAAACAGTAAAGTTTGAAAACAAAGAATCGCTTCGACGCCATTTCAAAATGAATAACGTCAAGCGAAATGTAATCAAAAACATGGAGCTTCTGGTGATTGACGAAGTGAGTATGATGCGTGCTGATTTGTTGGACGCTGTCGATTTCATGATGCAAACCGTTCGAAGAAACACGCAGCCTTTTGGAGGAGTCCAAGTTTTGTTTATTGGAGACTTGTTGCAATTGCCGCCGGTAATTCGTGATGAAGAGTGGCGAACGCTGAAAAACTATTACCGAGGGAAATTCTTTTTCCATTCTCATGTTCTTCAAACGTATCCGCCAATTTACATCGAATTGTCAAAAATTTATCGTCAGACCGATGATGCTTTTATTTCGGTTTTGAATAATCTGCGAAATAACCAGATCACTCCAGAGGACATTGCTATTCTAAATCAGTATGTTAAACCAGATTTTGACTTCAAAGAGAACAAAGGTTATATCACGCTGACGACGCATAATGCCAAAGCAGATTCTATCAACTATCAGTCAATCAATGATTTAGATGGGAAAGAGTACATCTATACGCCATTTGTGGTGGGTGATTTTCCTGAAAAGATATTTCCTGTTGAAGAAGAATTGAAATTGAAAGTCGGCGCGCAAATCATGTTCGTCAAAAACGACTTGTCTTTTGAAAAAAGATATTTCAATGGAAAGATGGGCGTAATCAAATCGCTTTCTGATGAAGAAATCTTTGTTCACTTTCCAGAAGAGAACATGACGCTAGAAGTTGAAAAGTACGAATGGAAAAATATCCGCTACAAAGTCAATGAACAAACCAAAGATATCGAAGAAGAAGTTTTAGGGACTTTTGCGCATTATCCGATCAAGTTGGCATGGGCGATTACGGTGCACAAAAGCCAAGGTTTGACTTTTGACAAAGCAGCGCTCGATGTATCGCAAGTTTTTCTGCCCGGGCAAGCCTATGTAGCACTTTCGCGTTTACGTTCCTTAAATGGGCTTATTTTGCTTTCTCCGATGCAGATGAATGGCATTTCCAACGATCAAGATGTGATGGATTACGCTTTAAACAGAGCAACGGAAGAAACTTTGGAGAAGGCACTTCACTTCGAAACTAAAAATTTTATTCATAACTATTTGGTTAACAGTTTTAATTGGGGAGAATTGGCACAAGAATGGCGAAATCATCGTTTCAGTTATAACGAAAATGCGGCAGGTTCCGAAAAAACGAAACATGCAGTTTGGGCGCACAAACGAATGGAAATTATGGAACAGCTTTTAGATCCTTCGCAGAAATTCATTGCGCAACTCAATAAAATCTTCATCAAAGAAACAGTTGATCTGTTTTTTGTAAAAGAAAGGGTAGATGCGGCCTATGATTATTTTTTCAAACAAATGGATAAGTTGGTCGATGATCTGATTTATAAAATGGCTGAAATTCAAAAATTTAAAAAAGTTAAAGAGTTCTATGAAGAGCTTAATTTTTTAGAAGATCTTCAGACCAAAGCGGTTTTGCGACTGATGAAAGCCAAGTTATTGATTGAAGTTGTTGTGGCCGGTGAAGAAATCAGTAAAGAAAAGCTTTCGTCGCCAAACATTAAAAATTACAAAACGAACAAAGCGGAAAGGATTAGGGAAGAGCTTAAAACGACAAATACAGACATTTTCAGGACAGAAGAACCCGTTGTTCGATACAAATCAGCTAAAGCAGAAAAAAGTGAGCTTAAAACGGCTAAAAAAACGACAGTCGAAGAAACGTATGATTTGTGGATGGATAAAAATTCGGTTGAAGATATTGCAAGAATGCGTAAATTGAATGTTCAAACTATCGAAGGGCATTTGATAAGACTTATTCAAGCGAAGAAAATTGAAATAACTGATGTTTTGCCTTATGATAAAATTCTAGCTTTGAGAGAAGCTTTTCAGTTTTATCAGGAAGAATCTTTGAGTCCTTTGAAAGAAAAATATGGAGATGAATTTACATGGGACGAATTGAAAATGTTTAAAGCGAGCATAAATTGATTTTTTGGAACGTCCTACGTGAAACAGTGTTTTCTGTTTTTCAAAATTCTAATTACTAATGCATTAAATTATTTCTTACATGAAAATATTTAAATTATTGCTAACAATTTTGGTGTTTAATTCTTCGTTTTTGATTGCCCAAGATTTGAAGCCAGAATATCAAAAGTTCATTGCGAAATTAATTCTCGAAGTAAAAAATGGCGATAAAGAAGCAATTGTAAAACGGATAAAATTTCCGTTCAATCGTGAATATCCAATTCCGTCGGTGAAAGACAAGGCAGATTTTATAAAAAGATATAATCAGATTTTTGATAAAGTTTTGATTGAAAAAATTGTAAAATCGAATCCAGCAAAAGATTGGTCTGAAATGGGCTGGCGAGGAATTATGCTCAATCAAGGTGATTTATGGATCGATACTGATGGAAGAATCATCAGTATAAATTATCAGTCTGAGGAAGAATTGAAATTGAAAAATTCGCTGATTGCATCACAGAAAAAAAATGTAAACAGTTCGCTTTCAAATTTTAAAGAACCCGTTGCTATTCTCGAAACCTCAAAATTCAGAATTCGAATAGATGATTTAGGAAATGATAGCTATCGATATGCATCATGGTCTCTGAACCAGAAGATGACTGAGAAACCAGATTTAGTAATTGAAAAAGGAACTTTTCATGCTGATGGAACTGGTGGAAATCATCATTACGAATTTAAAAAAGGTAATTTCAGATATCAATGTCATTTTATCGTTTTGGGCGAAAAAGGTGCACCGCCAGCGATGTTAATCGTATTTCGATCTGACAAAAAAATTCTTCAACAAGATGCGAAAATTGTTTCACGATAAACATTTAAAAAAGGCCTAATTCATTTTGAAATAGGCCTTTTTAGTTATATGGCTGACATTGCTTTTTCTAGCTCTTTTTCCTGTGTAATCTGAGTAAGTTTCAGTTTCTGAATATTGACTTCATTTTCTTTGGTTTTAATTCTCTGTTTTTGAATTTCTTCTTCAGAAATAGAAGAGGTAGTTATTTTGTTTTCAATTTTCTGATTTACTATTTCTAGTTTTTCAATTTTATCTTTAGTCGATTTTAGATTGTTTTCGACCTTGGTGAGATTTTTCTTTTTGGCTTCCAGTTCCTTCTTTTCTTTTTGCAGCTGATCAAGTTTGTCGTCGAGTTTTTTATAATTTTCTTTTAAACTTTTTTGCGTTTCAAGATCAGCTTTTTGACGTTCTATTTCTTGTGCAGTGTTAGAAATTTGTTGAGCAAAGAAAGATTGTGAACTCAGTAAGAATAAGAAAATTAATGTTTTAAGAAATTTGTCCATGATTTTTTTTTGAGGCTAATATATCTGAAGAATTGATTATAGATTGCCAGTCAAATTTTTTAAAGTAACAGAATAGGACAAAAAAATCCCGTTCTTTTGAAACGGGATTTATGTGATCTAGAGATTTTCGACTAGAATCCAGGCTTGTGGATTTTCGCCTTTTTGTATTTCTTTTTGAGCTTGTTCTGCTTCTTTCATAGTAGCGTAACTTCCGTACAAAACAGGAAATAATCCGTGTTTGTTTTCTTTAAGCATTCTTGCTTTGAAACCATCTTTAATTAGTTGGTTGTAAGCTTTCTTAGCATTGGCTTCACTTCTGAATGCGCCAGCCATAATGTGGTAAGGCATTGTTGGTTCTGCAGTTTCAACTTTGGCAGAATCAACAGAAAGAGTTACAGCTGGAAGCGGACTTTTGATAAAGAAAGTGGCTTCTTGAATTTTGTTTTGCACTTTTTTCTGAACTGCTTGTTCTACAACAAGTGTTTGGTTGTCAATTTGATTTTGATATAATGGGTAACCAATGCTTCCTGTAATTCCAAGTCCCAGAACTAGAATTGCCGCATAACGCAAGAACGGATTTGAAGATTTCGTTTCTTCTTCGTTTTCGTATATTAAAACAGCATCTTTTTCTTTTGCTGCAATTTTTTCGATTTTTTTCTCAAAAGCCTCTTTTTTCACCATCGGAGAAACGAAAGGGCTTAATCCAAAAGAAGTTGCCAGATAATTGGTTTGATCGTTTGGCTTGAAAATAATATTGCTTTCAGAATTTAAACGCAGTTCTCCAATGTTCTTTAAAAGAATTACTCCTTCTTCTTCCAAAGTTTTTTTCCAATTCAAAACCTCAAAAGCAATTGCGCTTACTGCAAAACCGTATGAGGTTTTTTCTGTTTGTGCAATATGATTTGCCAACAATCCGTCATTGTTTTTGATGCGGCTGTTGAAAGAAATGGTTTTTTTTGGAGGAAAAAACGAATTAGTGCTTTCATTTAGCTGCGCCGAATGTGTTTCGGTTAAAAATGCACCAAATCCTGGAACCGTTACACACTGATAACGATACAATAACTGTGAGATATATACTTCGATTTTCATATTAACAAAGTTAGCCAACGAGTATAGTTATCAAAATTTTATTCACAATTTTTATTAACAATTCAGAATTATTTTTAGACAATTCGTTTTCAATTAATTAGATTAACAATTCCGCACTTTAAGAAATGTCTCCATAATTTATTTTTAAATTTTATTAAGAAATTACTTTGTTTTATAGATATTTGCCGTTCAAAAAAAGTAGATTTATTCTTTCTATTTTACATAATGTTAAAAACAATGAGCGATCAGGAATTATTTAGTTTACTTGCCTTATTAAAGGTTGATGGAGTGGGAGATATAATGGGCAAGAAATTGCTTAATTCGTTTGGTGATGCTTCTGCCATTTTTAAAGCTAAAAATTCTGAGTTGGCGGCTGTTGACGGAATAGGATCTGTTTTGATAAAGAATCTTAAGGATAAAAGCATTTTCGAAAAAGCCGACAAAGAACTGTCATTTATAAAAAACAATAATATTCAGGTTTCTTTTTTTCAGGATGAAAATTATCCAGAAAGGCTTAAACATTGTTTTGATGCTCCAATTCTAATTTTTACTGCTGGTAATCTTGATTTCAAGAAAAAAAGATTAATAAGTATTGTTGGAACCAGACAGATTACTTCTTACGGAATTGATTTTTGTAAAAAACTCATAGAAGATTTAGCTCCATTAGATCCTGTTATCGTTAGTGGTTTTGCTTATGGAGTTGATATTGTGGCACATCAGGCTGCGATGGATTATAACTTGCAAACTGTTGGGGTTTTGGCTCATGGACTGAATCAGATTTATCCGCGCACGCATAAAAAGTACATGGCAAAAATGGAAGAGAACGGTGGATTTATTACGGAGTTTTGGAGCGATTCTAATCCTGATAAAGAGAAATTTGTGCGTCGAAACCGCATTGTTGCTGGAATGACAGAAGCAACAATCGTCATAGAATCTGCCGATAAAGGCGGATCATTAATTACGGCAAATATGGCCAACGAATACAATCGAGATGTTTTTGCCGTGCCGGGAAGAGTGACCGATAAGTATAGTCAAGGTTGTAATAATTTGATTAAAACGCAGAAAGCAAATCTATTAACAAGTGCCGCAGATTTAATTTATATGCTGAATTGGGATATAAAAGAAAAACCTAAGAATATTCAGAAACAGCTTTTTATAGAATTAGAACCCGAAGAACAAAAGATCTACGATTTTCTTCAAAAGAATGGGAAAGAATTATTAGACATCATTGCAATTGAATGCGAAATTCCAATTTTCAAGCTTTCTGGAATTTTGTTGGGAATGGAGTTAAAAGGCGTTATTAGACCACTTCCTGGAAAACTTTTTGAATCAATTTAACGCAGAAAATCCTATATTTCATTTTCTTGTGAAATGTTTATACAATCGATACAAAATATAAATTGCCAATAAGCCGAAAACTATATTTAGGATTTGAAACACATAAGGAGGAACATTATAATCTTCAATATACTTATCCATTTTTTTGTTTTTAAATGATTAATATACTTGAAGTTACAAAAAAACAATTACAATCAATGTTAAAAGAAAAACGCTGATCAATTTAAATTGATCAGCGTTTCTTTATTGTGATAGTTTTGAATTATTTCTCAAATCCTAAAACTTCTCTAACTTTTGCTAAAACGCCATCAGCAATTACAGAAGCTTTTGAAGCACCTTTTTTTAACAAAGAGTCAACTTCTTCAAGATTGTTGATATAGTAATTGTATTTTTCTCTCTCTGTTTTAAATTTCTCAGTAATCAATTCAAACAAAGCTTGTTTCGCGTGGCCGTAACCATAATTTCCGCCTAAATAATTTGCTCTCATTTGGGCAATTTGTTCTTCGTTTGCTAATAAAGAATAAATAGCAAATGCATTACAAGTATCTGGATTTTTAGGTGCTTCAAGTGGAGTACTGTCAGTTTCAATACTCATTACTTGTTTGCGTAAAGTTTTGTCGTCCAAGAATATATTGATAATATTATTAGCAGATTTACTCATTTTTCCACCATTTGTTCCAGGAATCAGCATAATGTTTTCCTGAATTTTTGCTTCAGGAAGAACAAATGTTTCACCCATTTGGTGGTTAAAACGAGCCGCAACATCGCGAGTGATTTCTAAATGCTGCAACTGATCTTTTCCAACGGGAACAAATTCAGCGTCATATAATAAAATATCGGCAGCCATTAACATCGGATATGTGAAAAGTCCAGCATTAACATCATCCAAACGATCTGCTTTATCTTTGAAAGAATGTGCCAAAGTCAACCTTTGAAACGGAAAAAAACAGCTTAAGTACCAAGTCAATTCAGTAGTTTGAACCACATCAGATTGTCTGTAAAATGTAACTTTTTCAGGATTTAAACCACAAGCGAGCCAAGCTGCGGCAGTGCTATAAGTGTTTTCTCTTAAAGTCTTTCCATCTTTAATCTGAGTGATTGAATGCAAATCGGCAATAAACAAATAAGATTCATTTGCTGGATCATTTGATAATTCGATTGCCGGAATAATTGCTCCTAATAAATTTCCTAAATGCGGTGTTCCTGTACTTTGAACACCAGTAAGTATTTTTGCCATTCTAGTTTTTTCTGAATTGCAAAGGTCGTGAAGTTTTTTATAACCGCAAAGTACGCAGGGATTTTACGCAAAACATGCAAAGATTTAACCTTGCGTTGTCTGTTATTTTGATACAAGTTACGCAGAGAGCGCTGAGTTTTTTCGCAGAGTGAGAAAGTTTTTTTGAGTTTTTTCGGAAGATCGCTGAGGAATTGCTTAGTTACAGATTGTTTGCTACTTTTCTGATGCCATTTTTTAAAAGTGCTTCATTGAAATTGATTAGTAAACCCAGTTTACACTTTGCTAATCTGAGATAGGTTAATGTTTGAGCTAAATGATTTACTGTTAAACTTTCAACAGCTTTAATTTCAATAATAAACTTATTTTCAACTAGCAAATCGATTCGATATCCACAATCTAGTTTTATTTCTTCGAAGATTAATGGCATTGGTTTTTCCTTTTCTACAATTAGACCTTTTTGCTTGAGTTTGTAGAATAGGCATTCCTGATAAACATTTTCTAGTAGGCCAGATCCAAGTTTCGATGTATATCAATTGCTAAACCAATAACAATAGTTGAAATTTCATTTTCAGTCATTTTTTATCCTACAATTTAACGCAGAATTTCGTATAAAAATAGCAATTTTGAGTCGTAGATTTCAATGTTTTTTCTTTAACTTTTTCAAAGTGCCTACAATTACAGCTTTGTGAACTCTTTGCAAAGCATTTTCTGAAAAAAAACTTCGCGGACTCTGCGAAAAAACTCAGCGATCTCTGCGCTACAAGAAAAATGTAGAGTTGATTTTTATCAATATTAAAATATTCACAAAATTCATTTCTCTTTCTTACATTTGAAGCTATGAAAATATTTAAAATTGCTTTTTGGATTCTTTGGAGAGTTTGGTTTTATGTCTTGATGGCGATCCCAATACTGATTATGTTGCCTTTTCTGGTCATTTCTATTCTTTCTGAGAAAGGATATCCATATTTCTTTAAAATGGCTCGCATTTGGGCTAAATTTATCCTTTTCGGAATGGGTTTCTATTATACAGTAAAATGCGAACAGAAGCTCATTAAAGGGAAAAGTTATATGATTGTGGCTAATCATACCTCAATGACTGATATTATGCTGATGCTGGCACTTGTAAAAAATCCGTTTGTTTTTGTTGGAAAGAAGGAACTCGTGAAGATTCCACTTTTTGGTTTCTTTTATAAGCGAACTTGTATTTTGGTTGACAGAAGTTCTTCTAAAAGCAAAAATGAAGTTTTTAAAAGAGCGCAAAATCGTCTTAACCAAGGTTTGAGTATTTGTATTTTTCCAGAAGGTGGAGTTCCAGATGACGAAAGCATTTTGCTGGATGAGTTTAAAGATGGCGCATTCAGATTGGCAATAGATCATCAGATTCCGATTGTGCCAATTGTTTTTCCGGACAATAAAGAGCGTTTTTCATATACTTTTATGAGCGGAAGTCCTGGTAAAATGCGAGCTCGAATTTTACCGTTTGTAGAAACAAAAGGTTTGACAAGCGATCATAGAAAAGAGTTGAGAGATCAAGTTAGAATGTTAATATACAATGGTTTAATTGATTTTCAAAAGTCATAAGGCGGACTAACATTATGTAAAATACAAAAGCCGGAAGATTAATTAAATCTTCCGGCTTTTCTTTGAATTAAAAACCCCCTATTTTTATTCAAAAGTTATTATCTGTGAATTATCTTTTCTGAAATAAAACGCAATACTTTCTTAAACTTCAATTTGGTTTTTCTTCGGTTTTTATTGTACAACAATTCTATTTTTTCTTTCATGATTAAAAATATTAATGGTTGATAATAAAGAGTTTGGTTAATTTCACATTAATGTAGATAAAGAAAAGTTTAAAAGGTTGCGTCAGAATTGAAAAAAACTGATTTAAACCCGTCAGTTTGAATAAACTAACGGGTTTTTACTCAAATAACCAATCAACGTAAATTCTAAAAAAAACTCCAATTGATATATGGCAGTACCAATTACAAACTGCTTTTTGTAGATAGATGAAGGTTTGGTAAAATGGTTGCGTGGAAATTTGATTTTTTTTTCAAAATAAAAAAAGCCGAGAGATTTTTAGTATAATCTCTCGGCTTTTAAAGTGTCCTTTTTTAGACTTATTTTTTAGGCATTAGCCAATTCTTTCATATGCTCTTTAATTTTAATTTCCAGTTCTTCAGCAAGTTCTGGATTATCTTTAATTAAAGCTTTAACAGCATCACGCCCCTGACCTAATTTTGTGTCGCCGTAGCTGAACCAAGATCCTGCTTTTTTAACAATGTCAAATTCAACAGCTAGGTCTAAGATTTCGCCAGTTTTAGAAACTCCTTCTCCGTACATAATATCGAATTCGGCAGTTTTAAATGGTGGCGCTACTTTGTTTTTAACAATTTTAACTTTAGTTCTGTTACCGATGACGTTTTCACCATCTTTAATTTGAGCAGAACGACGAATATCTAAACGAACAGAAGCGTAAAATTTAAGTGCATTACCTCCAGTTGTAGTTTCCGGATTTCCGAACATAACACCAATTTTTTCACGAAGCTGGTTGATAAAGAAAACCGTACAATTTGTCTTGCTGATAGTTCCAGTAAGTTTTCTTAAAGCTTGAGACATCAAACGTGCGTGAAGACCCATTTTTGAATCTCCCATTTCACCTTCAATCTCACTTTTTGGAGTTAAAGCCGCAACAGAGTCAATTACAACGATGTCTATAGCTCCAGAACGAATTAAGTTTTCGGCAATTTCTAAAGCTTGTTCTCCGTTGTCCGGTTGAGATATGATTAAGTTTTCGATATCAACATTTAATTTCTCAGCATAGTTTCTATCAAATGCATGCTCCGCATCTATAAAAGCGGCGATACCACCGGCTTTTTGCGCTTCAGCAATAGCGTGAAGTGTTAAGGTAGTTTTTCCAGAAGATTCTGGACCATATATTTCTATAATTCTTCCTTTTGGATATCCGTTTACTCCAAGAGCTAAGTCTACACCTAGTGAGCCAGAAGAAATCGTTTCTACTTCTACAATGGCTCTGTCGCCCATTTTCATTACGGTTCCTTTTCCGTAGGTTTTATCAAGTTTATCAAGCGTTAATTGTAGTGCTTTTAATTTGGCTTCTTTCTCTGAACTCATTTTTTTCTAATATCTAAATTATTATTTTGTCTTTCTGGATAAAAATAAGAAAATTCTGCTATATTTTTATTAGTCAGTTTTATAATTTGTAAAATTACTTCTTTTTTTGAAGTTTGATTGTTCCAAATTGTCACAAAATCGTTCTATACAAATAAAGCCTTTAATTCTGTAGCGTCGGTTGGTTTTATTTTTCCTGCCAGTAGTAAACTCAATTGTTTACGACGCAACGCAGCATCAAATCGCTGGATTTCCAATTCGGTTTCTGGTACAATTGCAGGAACTTCAACAGGTCTTCCGGTATCGTCTACGGCTACGAAAGTATAAATTGCTTCGTTGGCTTTGGTTCTGTTTCCAGATTCGCGGTCCTCTACCCATACGTCAATAAAAACTTCCATAGAACTTTTAAAAGATCTAGAAACTTTTGCTTCTACTGTTACAACGCTTCCAAGCGAAATGGCTCTGTTAAAAGCAACGTGATTTACAGAAGCCGTTACTACAATTCGGCGCGAATGTCTGCGGGCCGCAATACTAGCCGCGCGATCCATTCTGGCTAATAACTCACCGCCGAAAAGATTGTTTAAAGGATTTGTTTCGCTCGGTAAAACTAAATCAGTTAAAATAGTTAGAGATTCTGAAGGATGTTTTGGATTCATTTTTTAAATAATTTTTTTATTGCCACAGATTTCAAAGATTAACAAAGATTAACAAAGATTTTCTAATCCTTTTAATCTGTTAAATCTATGGTTTTTTTTTAACTTCTAGTTGATCTAATTCAACCAATAAACAGCCATTACAGCTGGTATAAAATATATGACAATGGTTCTCGCACCATCGTAATCTTTTGCAAGTCTTTGTCCGAAAAGCATCATTAGCAAACAGATACAAGAAAAGATAGCTCCGTAAAAGCCAAATTCTCTGCCGTTATTTGTAAACAATTGAATTCCGCCCACAACACATAAAATTCCTGAAATCAATTCTAAAATCAATAAATGTAAAAGGGCAAGCGGAACCTGATTTTTTAAAGGCGTTTTGGCAAAGTGTTCCTTTAGCCAGGTAACATTATCTTTCCAGTAAAAAATTTTTTCGTAACCGGATTGTAGAAAAGTTAAAGCTAGAAAAGCCAAAAGCAAAATTGAGGCAACATTGTTCATTATGAATTATTTTTTATGAATTAAACGAGTCAATTTAATCGATAAATCGGTTAGAATTATTTTCGCATTTCCATTTCTTTCAATATGATACATAGCATCTGAAAGTTCTTTGAATATTTCGTGGATATTATTTCCGTTAACGAACGGTGCAAAATTCTCCAGTTTAAATTTATCCACTTTTGGTTCTATATAAACTAAGTCTGGCGCTTGATAATTTAGCATGAGGGCCTGTCGGAACATTTCTATGCAGTATTGAATAAATTTTTTCTGACTTTCACGCCCCAATGCAGCAATCTGCTCGCTCCAAGAAATTAAGTCCTGAATGGCGGCCGCATTTCCTTTTGCTCTAAAAGCAGCACGAACCCAATTGACAAACCATTGTTCAAAGGGAAGATCGTCATCGTCTTCTTTTAACAAATGCAATGCTTTATTAAAATTTCCCTGCGCCTGATGTGCAATTTTTTTTGCTAGATTTTGATCTATATTTTCTTTAGCAACCAAAGCTTCTGCGATGACCTTTTCTGGAAGTCCACTAAAGTGAATTACTTGGCATCTTGAACGGATGGTTTGTATAATATCTTCTTCGTTTTCAGAAATCAGAATAAACATGGTTTTGTCTGATGGTTCTTCTAGAAGTTTCAAAAGTTTGTTGGATGCGGCGATATTCATTTTATCGGCCATCCATATAATCATTATTTTGTATCCGCCTTCGTAAGATTTTAGTGAAAGCGATTTTAAAACTTCTTGTGCATCTTCAACACGAATTTCCCCCTGTTTGTTTTGAACGCCCAGAATTTTGTACCAATCGAATAAACCTCCATAAGGCATTTCTTGAATAAAGTTTCGCCAGTCCTGAATAAAATCTAAACTTTTGGGTTTTGTTTTTACGTCTTCGGTTGTAACGGTTGGATAAATAAAATGCAGATCGGGATGAGAGATGTTATCAAACTTTAGATTGCAAGAATCATTTCCGTTTGAATTTTCATCGCCGGTATTATTGCATAAAATGTATTGGGAATAAGCAATGGCAGTTATTAATGTGCCGCTTCCTTCAGGACCAACGAATAATTGAGCATGAGGAATTCTACCAGAAGCAGCACTTTTTATCAAGTGGCTTTTGATGTAATCTTGACCTAAAATTTGAGAAAATTGCATGGCGCAAAGATAGAAGAAAATGTGTAGTCAAAAATTTTAAGAAGTAAGATTATTTATTCGTTTCAATTTTCAAATTTAGATGCTAAGTTTTGGAATATTTTTTGGCTAACTTTTGATAGAATTTTGTTAATAAATATCCTCAAGTGAGTAAATATCAAGATGTTTTTGTTAATATTTTTTTTCAAAAACCCGATAAGGGTGTTTTTTTTCGGGTATTTATAGAGTCAATTTTATATTTTTTATAGTTAATATCTTACGATTTTTTAATTAACATTTTTAACAAAATGCACGTTAAAACGCACATTTTCTCGACATAACGCTGGTTTTTAAGGTTTTTTTAAGGAAATTTTTTGAAAAAAAAAACCATTACAGTTGTAATTTAAGTTAATTTATATATTTTTGTTTTTATCAACAACCAATTATAAAATAAGAATCTATGAAAGGGAAAATTATTCTATTTAGTGCTTTTTTTATCTTAACTACTGCGGCTGTTTCAGCACAAGCTAAAAACGCACCAAGAAGTATTATCAGTACAACTGCTCTTATCCGAAAATACCATGATCAAAAAGAATTAAGCGGTATGCAAAAGGGTGAGCTTTTGGAATTATACATCGAGCGTATTAAAGTATTAGTTAAAACTCTCCCTTACATTGCTTTGGTTACAAAACCTGGAGTTACTATGGCTGACCTTGGTATCCCAGACGATAACGAACACAAAAAAGTATTAGATGCTCAGGCAGTAGGTACGTCGACATTTTTGGATACAACTGTAGAATTCCAAAGAAAGATGATGCCTTACTCTGATAAAGGAAATCTAATTGCGGCAATTTTGTTCTACGAAAGTACATTGAAATCATTACATGAGTTCAACGATTTGAACGAAATGTAATAAAGTAATTTTTTAAAATCTTTTTTGGGAAAGTTTAAGTGAATACCAGCTTTGACATTCTCAAAAAACAAAATAAAAAAAACTCACTCTCAAGGGTTCTGAAGAATTTCAGAAAACTTGAGAGGAGTTTTTACATTTACGCATACCCAAATTTATTATTAACCGTAATACCCCCTTATCATGAAAAAAATTACTCAATTAATCTGCGTTCTTTTGACAGTTGCGAGTATGAATGCTCAACAAGAGAAAGGAATTATGGGCTACACCAATTGGTTAAACAACTGGACTGAGTTTAAGCCTAACAAAGTTGATTATGGAGAAGCAAACCAAATTTTGGCAGGAAACATTTCTGTTAATACTAAATTGCTGAAAAGAAATATCTACGTTCTTCAAGGAAACGTTTATGTTACAAACAATGCTGTTTTAACAATCGAACCAGGAACTGTAATTATTGGTGATTTCGAAACTAAAGGAACATTAGTAATCACAAAAGGAGCACAATTAGTTGCTGATGGTTTAGAAACAGATCCAATTGTATTTACTTCAAACCGCAGCATGAAAAAAGCTGGAGATTGGGGTGGAATTGTAATCCTTGGAGATGCGCCAATCAATAAATTTGGAAATGTAGGTTCTTATAACTTAGATCTTGATCCTACAATGACTACTTATGGTGGAGACAATGTAGCTTCTAACTCAGGAATTTTAAGGTTCGTTAGAATCGAGTTCGCTGGTAAAAAAGTAAAAGGAGCTGATACTTTCAACGCCTTAACTCTTGCTGGTGTTGGAAACAAGACAGTACTTGAAAATGTAATGGTTAGTTACGCTGGAGGAGATTCTTTCGGAATCTTAGGTGGTGATTTAAATGTTACAAAATTTGTTTCTTATAAATCAGTTAATGATGACTTTAAATTCTCTCAAGGAGTTCAATGTCGTTTCTTCAACTCTTTAGCAGTTAGATCTTCTTACTTCTCAAGCACTAAAGACGGATCTCGTTGTATGGAGGTAAGATCTTTTGAGAAGAAAAGTGAAACAGATTTCACTAAAAAACAAACTTTAGTTGTTGCAAGTAATATTACAATGGTTAATGACAGCGAAAACATTAACGCTGATATTCAAGCAGGTTTAGTAAAAGAAGCTGTTTATGTAGCTGAAAATGCTTCTCTTGAAATGAAAAGAAGTGTAATCTCTGGATTCAACCCTGCAGTATTATTAGACAGCAAAACTGAAATCAATGATGCCAACCTTAAAAAAATCAAATTTGAGGAAATGTATTTCAACTTATGTAAAGGAAATATCTTTACTGAATACAATTCTAATAACGAAGATTTAGAGAGCTGGTATGGAAACAGTGTATTCTTTAACGTTTACTCACAAAGCGATAATAAAGAAACATTCATTGATATCTTCAATCCTAAAAAACCAGATTTCAGATTACAATTAGGAAAAATCACGGCTTCTAGCGGTAATAGATAAATAGTTTCGATTTTTATTTCCCACGCGTAAATTTTATTAATTAAGTCCCCAGACACAATTTATGTATCGTCTTAAGGGCTCAAATAAAGATCAAGACATAATGGTATCTACGAAAAAATATTTTTTATATATAATATTTTTGGTTTCGCCTATATCGTTAACTCTATATGCACAGAATACAGCAGAAAATCCTACTAAGGTTGCTGTTTCTGAGTGTGGGTTGACTTTGGCTAATAATAACCAAAATAACAATACTAATGCTGTTATTGAAAACAGCAATTCAAGTAATTTAAATCAGTCTATAGTAGGGATGTCCACCCCCAAGGATGGCCTTACTATAGCGGCTGAGCCAAATATTGTATCTAATGATTGTGAGGAGAACTCAACACTTGCAGCGACTTCAATTATTGCAAAAGAGGTAATTGAAAATTACAAGTATGATTTCTCTGAAACAGTTATAGATATCTTGTTTTTTGAGCGTATAGATCTAGCAAGAACACGCACTATATGATTCAAAAAATTACTTTATCTTTTTTTAAAGTTTTACTATTATTCAGCATAATCTTCTTTGCTGGATCAAATACTTATGCGCAATCATCAATATCTCCGCAGCAATTACCTTTTAAGGATATTTGCGCTGGAGATATTGTTGATGGTGCTAAATACAATGAATACTTAGTTACTTTTTCGTATTTAAATTTTGCGTCAAATATTACGTTTTCTGTTCAATTGTCTGATGAGTTTGGTAGTTTTACCAATCCAACATCTACTACTACCCTTGAAGTTATTCAATTATCAAGTACTGAACAAACAATTAAATTCGCAATTCCTACGACATTAAAAGGTTCTAATGCTTACAGTTTAAGAATAGTAAGTAGTAGCGGGGTTAATAGTCCTAGAGCACAAAATTTTTCAGGGTCATACTCTTTTTCAGCCTATTATAAAGACTATGTATCTTCGTTTTTGATAAATCAAAATAGAAATACTGCCGCTTTCTGTTCTGGCGGTAGTTTTACTTTAACAGTAGATAATCTTACTCCTGAGATAGCAGAATCGTCACCTGCAAACTATCCGAATGTTAAATACAAATGGTACAAGGATGATGTTTTAATTTCAGGACAAAATTCGTCTTCTTTAGTAGTAAATTCTGCTGGTGTATATTTTGCAGAACTTGATTATGGCGAATGCTCAAATGTGAATTTTAGTTCAAATAGAGTTACAGTTTCTTCATCATCTTCTGGTTCTGGGGTTACGATAAATTCATCTTTAGGAAATCCTTTTTGTGCTAGCGGTTCAGGGACGGTTTTAACAGCAACTTCAGGGAATAGCTATCAATGGAAAAAAGATGGTGATATAATCACAGGAGCAACAAATCGTACGTATTCTACAAACGAATCTGGAGTTTATTCAGTGGAAGTCGATTTTGGTGGATGTAAAGCGACCGGAAGTATTAATTTGCAAAGTAACAGTTTTGAAGCAAGTACTGACGCTCAAGACGGATACAAATTAAGTGAGGGTGAAACTATAACGGTTAACGTTACAACAGATGCTTCTGCTCCTACTTTCGAATGGTATTTGAACGATAATTTAATTTCTGGTCAAACATCGAGTTCTTATGTTATAGCTGTTAAAGGTAATTATAAAGTAAAAATTTCTCAAGCATCTGGTTGTATTGCAAGTAAAGAATTTTCATTTAGAATAAATGGAGATTCAGCGCCATCAAGTGTTATTCCTAACATTATAAAGTTAAGCGGAATGAATCCGTATTGGAACATTCCAGACGAATATAAAAATGCAAATACGAAGGTAATGATCATTAGTTCAAATGGAGAAATCGTTTTGGATGTAGTGAATTACCAAGGCGATTGGCCCGAAAACAATATAGATTTTAAAAATGTTAATCCCGTTTATTACTATGTCATTCAAGGCGATGCAGGTGAAAAAAAAGGATCAATAACTGTTATAAAATAATATGAAGAAACTTTTACTATTCATCACGTTATTTTACGGTTTATCAAATGTACTCTATTCTCAAGACGCTTCTGAGGATGGAGTTGTTTCGTTTTCATTACCCATTAGAAATTCTTTAAAGTTTAATAGATATTTAATTAACCCAACATTTAGTTTCGTTAGAGAATCAAACCCATATGCAAGTTTTTATAATAAAAGGCAATGGGTGCAGTTTGAAAATGCTCCGCAGACGTATTTAGCTAATTATTCTGGACGATTTAGAGAGAATGAAGCATTTGCTGTTGGCCTATTTCAGCAGAATTATGGATTGATGACTGTTTTTGGTGGAGTTGGAAATTTTGCTCACAACATCGTTTTACAAGAGGATAGTAATTTGACTTTTGGATTAAATGTTGGAATCTATCAAAGTGGTATCAATACAGGAAAAATCATATCAGATGATTCCACTATTTTAACTGGAGATTTTCCAAAAAGCACATTGCTGACTGTAAATCCTGGAATTAACTATGGTACAGAATTTTTAGATTTCGGATTAGCAATTAACAATTTAGTGCTTTATAATTTCGGATCTGGAATGGTAAAAGAAGATCCAGAAAGAGCTATTCAATTGCATGCTATGTATACTGGATATATTGACAGTTATGGTTTTTTTGACAGAAGTAAATTTTCTGGAATTGTTAGAACAGAAATCAAAAAAGATAAAACAGTCATTTCTGGACTTGCTATGCTGGCACTTCAGCAGGGAGTTTGGGCACAGGCTGGATATAACACATTATATGGAGTTTCTGCAGGACTTGGAGTTAATATAACGCCAAGTATTGCTATTGAATATAATTATGAAAGAGGAATGGGTAATTTCTCAAATTTGGGAGGTTCTCATGAATTTGCCATTGCTTATAAATTCAAAAATAGAAATTACTATTACGGAGATGATGATGAAGGATCTCTAGTTGATCCGTCAAAATCAAAACCAGTGCCAGCTAAACCGCAATCAGAAGCGACTCAAGTCAACAGAGCAGAAATCGCCGAAAAGAACAGATTAGCAGCAGAAGCAAAAGCAAAAGCAGATGCTGAAGCAAAACAAGCAAGACTTGCGGCAGCCGAAAAAGTTAGAGCAGATGCAGAAGCTGCAGCAAAAGCAAAATTAGAAGCAGACAATAAAGCGAAGGCCGATGCAGAGGCTGTTAAAATAAAATTAGCTGCAGAGGCAAAAGCGAAAGCTGATGCAGCAGCGGCAGCCAGAGCACAAACTGCAGCGGCAAATAAAGCTTTGGCTGAAACACAAAAAACACAAGCCCAACTTGCTGCAGATAAAGCTAGGGCAGATGCAGAAGAACGCAGAATAAAACTAGCTGCTGATAATAAAGCAAGAGTAGATGCGGCGGCAGCTGCAAGAGCACAAGCAGCAGCAAATAAATCTGGAGCGGTTGTACAAAAAACACCAGAACAGTTAGCTGCAGATAAAGCGCAGGCTGATGCGGAAGCACTAAAAATAAAATTAGCAGCTGACGCTAAAGCAAAAGCCGATGCAGAAGCTTTACAAGCAAAAGTTGCAGCAGCTGATAAAGCGAAAGCCGACGCAGAAGAGGCAAAAGCTAAAGCAGCGGCAGCAAATGCAGCTGCGCCTACACAGCAAAAAACAGCTGCACAGCTTGCTATAGAAAGAGCAAGAGCAAACTCAGAAGCTGCGGCAAAAATGAGATTAGCAGCTGCTGAAAAAGTAAAAGCAGATGCTGAAGCAGCAAGACAAGCAAGATTAGCAGCGGCTGAAAAAGCGAAAGCTGACGCAGAAGCAGCAAGATTAAAATTAATTGCAGATAATAAAGCCAAAGCTGACGCTGCTGAAGCAAAACGTAAAGCCGATGCAAAAGCCAAAGCAGAAGCAGCAGATATGCAGTCAATATTAGCTGCAGATGCAAAAGCAAAAGCAGATTCAGATGCATTGCAGGCAAGACTAGCAGCAGAAGCAAAAGCTAAGACTGCGGCAGAAGCTAAAACAAAAGCATCAATTGATGCCGCTAACAAAGCAAAATTAACTGCAGATGCAAAAGCCAAAGCCGCAGAAGAAGCAGCGCTTAAAGAAAAATTAGCCGCAGAAGCAAAAGCAAAAGCAGATGCTGAAGCAAGACAAGCAATTATAGCTGCAGAATTAAAAGCAAAAGCAGATGCTGAAGCACTGAAAATAAAACAAGCAGAAGAAGCCAGACAAGCCCAATTAGCGGCTGAAGCTAAAGCGAAAGCTGATGCCGAGGCACTTCAAGCTAAACTTGTAGCAGATGCAAAAGCTAAAGCTGATGCAGAAGCAGCGGAAAAAGCAAAATTAGAAGCTGAAGCAAAAGCTAAGGCAGATGCCGAGGCTGAGAAAGCGAGATTGGCAGCTGAAGCAAAAGCAAAAGCAGACGCCGAGGCTGAGAAAGCGAGATTGGCAGCCGATGCTAAGGCCAAAGCTGATATGGAAGCTTTACAAGCTAAACTAATTGCAGATGCTAGAGTAAAAGCTGATGCAGAAGCTACGGCAAAAGCAAAAGCTGAAGCCGAAGCGAAAAAATTGCAAGAAGAGGAAAATGCACGTCAGGCTAAGTTAGCAGCTGATGCAAAAGCTAAAGCTGATGCTGAGACATTGAAAGCGAAACAAGCGGCCGAAGCAAAAGCCAAAGCTGACGCTGAAGCAGAAAAAGCAAGATTAGCTGCAGAAGCAAAAGCTAAAGCTGATGCAGAAGCATTGCAGGCTAAACAAGCTGCAGAAGAAAAAGCAAGAGTAGAAGAAGAAGCACGTCAAGCTAAATTAGCAGCCGAAGCTAAGGCCAAAGCCGATGCCGAAGCTCTTCAAGCGAAACTTGCAGCTGATGCCAAAGCAAAAGCTGATATGGAAGCTTTACAGGCAAAATTATTAGCTGATGCAAAAGTAAAAGCAGATGCCGAAGCTACCGCAAAAGCGAAAGCAGAAGCTGAAGCGAAAAAATTGCAAGAAGAAGAAGCTCGTCAAGCGAAGTTAGCCGCTGATGCAAAAG
>NZ_JUIV01000001.1 GCF_004151235.1 Flavobacterium anhuiense | reverse complement strand
AGGAACTTACACCAATACTTGGACAGTAAAAGATGACTGCAGCAATGTTTCTGATACTTTTACTCAAGTAATCACAATTCAGGATACTACAAAACCAACTTTCGCTGGTGAACTTCCTGCAGATATTACAGTTTCTTGTGACGCTGTTCCAGAACCATTTAATATGGAAGCTTCTGATAATTGCAATGGAAACTTACCAATTGTTTTCAGTGAAACTAAAAGTGATATTAAAAACGAATGTGGTACAGAATATACCTTAACTCGCAACTGGTCAACAAGTGACTGTGGAGGAAATTCAGTTTCTTATACTCAAATTATAACAGTAAGAGATACTACTCCTCCAACAGGTACTGCGCCAGCAGATGTTGCTAATCTACAAAGTGCAGCAGACATTCCAGCAGGAAGTCCAGATGACATAAAAGATGCCACAGACAATTGCGCAGGAACTGTAAATATCACTGTAAGCGACACTAACAATGGAGGAACAGGATGTAACGGACAATCTTACATCTTAACCAGAACTTATACTCTAACAGACTGTGCAGGCAATAAAACTGAATTAGTTCAAACCTTTACAGTTGAAAATAAAGTTTCTGTAAGCGGTATTGCTACAAATGTAAGCTGCCAAGGAGAAAGCGATGGTTCAATTGCAGTTACTAGCACTGCTGGAGCCACTGTAGTTATTACCAACCAAAATAATGAGGTAGTTGGAAATACTAATCTGCCAGCTGGAACTTATACACTTACTGCAACATCTTCAGTAAATACTGAAAATGAAACTTGTACAGCAACTGCAACAGTTGTGATTACAGAACCAAATTATAGAGTTAAAATATCTGGTCAAATCATAAATGTAGATACTAACACTCCTCTTGCAAATGTACCTGTAACATTGATTCCTCAAGGAACCACTACAGGACCAATACAATTACGTATTACAGGTGCAGACGGAATGTACAGTTTTACAGGAATGCCTGCCGGAAGTTATTTAGTGCAAGTACAAGATGCTAATTTAAATAGTGCATATCAATTATATCCTGTTGATTCTAGCTTATTCTTTACTACTCTAGAAGAATGTGCTTTCCAAGTGCATAACTTCGAATATGGAGCTTCTAAACTTCCTGTTCTCGGAGATTATGTTTGGTACGATACTAATAGCAACGGAATTCAAGATGAATGGTATGATGCAAACAATGATGGTGCAGTTACCAAAAATATTCCAGATTCAAATGGAGCTATTGACTACAGCCAATGGGAATGGATAGATCTTAACGGAGACGGAAGCTATGCTGGTCCTCAAAATGTTGGGGAATTAAATGCCGGTGGTTTCGGAAACGCTCTTAGTGCCAATGTGATCATCGATGGTCCAAATGGATATCATGATGAAGTTATTGTGGGAATAGAAGGTTTCTGGAGAAACCGCCCAGAAATAGCAAATCCTTATGGACAATATACCGTAAAATTGGTAAGAGATGCTAATTTCGATACTGCAGCTACAAACTTAGGATTTACTGGTTTAGTAAAAGTCATTCCTTCAATGTCTGCTAAAAACATAGCTGGCAAAACAAGTAAAGCACAATTGCATACCGTATGTAAAACCACAACAGATAGCGGTTATGTCGTAACAGTTACACCAGAAGATTTAGTTCATTTAGATCTTGATTTCGGCGTAAGCTGTAAAGAATACAAAGACATTGTGGCTAATGATGACAGTGCCGGTCCAATTGCAGGTGTAAATCACACTACAACCAATGTGCTAAATGTATTGCCAAATGATACTTTAGAAGGAAATCCTATAACTGCATCTGATGTAATCATAACAACTGTAACGCCAAACGAGTTTTTACAATTAAATCCTGATGGTTCAGTTGACGTATTACCAAATGCTCCAGTAGGAACATTGACAATGGTATATCAAATCTGCGAAGCTGATCAAACAGACAATTGTGACACTGCAATTGTTAGCATCACAATAGAAGCTCCAGTAATGACTGTTACTGCAACATCAATATGCGTAAACGATGTTCCTTATCTTGACTATGTGGTAACACCAGGAAACTTTACTCCTGTAAATGGCGTGACCATAGCATGGGCAGATAGCAATAACAATGTTGTTACAACAATGACTGATCTGCCATTAAGCGGACGTGTGCTATGGCCTGGAGCTGTAGTAGATGATCAAGGAAAAGGAATTGACTGGCCAGGCTGGATTTTTGAAAATAACAGATGGATTGAAGCAGCTGATGGATTCGAAAAATTGCGTCCAACTGCCAATGTGACTTTATCTCTAAATCCTAGTCAGACTATCACAGTTAGCTATCCTCCTGCTGATCCTTTCTGTACTGCTAGACCAACATTTGCTATTGTGGCAAATGATGATAATCCTGCACCAATAATTGGAAATGCAGCACAAACCAATGTGATTAACGCTTTAACAAATGATACGTTAAATGGCACTGCTGTAAATATAAATGATGTAACATTAACAACAACTGTACCCGATCCAACTGGTTCAATAATATTAAATCCTGATGGATCTGTAGATGTTGCAGAAAACACCCCTGGAGGTACTTATACACTAACATATCAAATATGCGAAAAAGCCGATTTTGGAAATTGCGATACCGCTATAGTGACTGTTATTGTAATCTCTCCAATTATTGCAAATGATGATACTTACAGTAATATTGGATGCAACAGTTTTGGGCTTGTGGGTAATGTATTGAGTAACGATTTGAAAGGAAGAATCCCTGCAACTATAGAATTAGTAGACTTTACACTTCTTGCAGAAGGGAACAACACTAAAACAGATCCAAACATTGTTATTGACGGTTCTGGAAACGTAAATGTATCAAGCTTAACACCTGCTGGTACTTATACTTACAACTATACAATCTGTGACAAATTAAGTTCTCAAAATTGTGATTCTGCAATTGTTACAATCATAGTACTGCCTCAAGGTGTTGTTGAAACCAGAAGTACAGCTTGTACAGATGATTCAACACTAATAAACTTGAGTAACTTACTTCCTGAGGGAAGTCCTTTAACAGGAGTTTGGCAGGATCGAAACAATACCAATGCACTTCAAGGAAGCATTCTTAATCCGTTTGGTTTAGCATTAGGCAATTATGTTTTTGAATATATAATAGCTGACGAAAGATGCCCTAGAAGTATTGTTTTAAATATGGAAATCAATGATGATTGTAGAGTTTTAGCTTGTGGTAAAGTGTTAGTACATAATGCTTTTTCTCCAAATGGCGACAATATCAACGATCTCTTTAAAATTGACAATATCGATGACACCACTTGTTATCCTGGTAATACTGTGGAAATATACAATCGCTGGGGAATTTTAGTGTTTGAAACTACAAACTATAATAATACAACAAATGCTTTTGACGGAACTTCAAGAGGAAGAACAACTGTTAAGCAATCTGATGGACTACCAACTGGAACTTATTTTTACATTATTAACTATAAATCTCTGGATGGAAACAACAATGTTCAAGAACATAAATTAGACGGATATTTATATCTATCCAAATAGTAATTAAAACACTCTGTAAAACCTAATTTACAGAGTGTTTAAAAAAATCCGAATAATTTGATTAATTTTGAATAGAACATATTGAAATTCAATGATTTAAACAGTCAATAGTAATTATTAAATAAAATCTACTATGAGAACAAAATTATTTTTCTTCGTCATTCTGTTAGTTACATGTTCAGGGTATTCACAGCAAGATGCACAGTATACGCAGTATATGTATAACACAATAAATATAAATCCTGCCTATGCGGGTTCTCGTGGAGCACTTAGTATTTTTGGTCTTTACCGCACCCAATGGGTAGGTCTAGACGGAGCACCAGAAACAAGCAGTTTTTCAGTTAACTCTCCTATAAATAATAGCAGACTGGGTGTAGGAGCTTCATTAGTAAATGACAAAATTGGTCCTACCAATGAGAATAATATTTCAGTCGATGTTTCTTACACAATCCAGACATCTGCCGATTTTAAACTTTCATTTGGTATTAAAGGAACTGCCAATATCTTCAACTTGGATGTAAATAAATTGAATCCTGCAGATCAGGGAGATCCTCAATTTCAAGATTTAAAGAATAAATTTAGTCCCAACGTTGGTGCCGGAGTTTACTGGCATTCAGACAAAGCTTATATTGGTTTATCCGTTCCAAACTTTATCGAAACAAATCGTTATGATGATAATGATGTCGCAATTTATAAAGATAAAATCAATTATTATTTAATGGGAGGTTATGTATTCAATCTTGACAAATATGAATATGTAAAATTTAAACCGGCTGTTTTAGCCAAAATGGTTCAGGGCGCACCGCTTCAAGTAGATCTTTCAGCCAACTTTATGTTCTATGATAAATTTATGCTTGGTGCAGCCTATAGATGGAGTGCTTCTTTAAGTGCTATGGTCGGATTTCAAATCACAGACGGACTTTATTTAGGTTATGGGTATGACCGAGAAACCACACACTTAAACAATTATAATTCAGGATCACACGAAATTTTCCTTCGCTATGAATTCTTCTCAAACAAAGGCAAAATGACAACTCCTCGTTTCTTCTAAAAATTAGGTATCATGAAAAACTATACACTACTTTTAATTACAATTATAGGTGCTTTTTCATTTAGCAGTTATGCACAGCAGTCAAAAATAAATAATGCAGATAAAAAATATGACGGTTATGCGTATATCGATGCAATAAAAACCTATGAAAAAGTTGCTGCAAAAGGCTACAAATCTGAAGACATGTTTAAAAAACTGGGAAATGCCTATTACTTCAATTCAGATTTTCAAAATGCAGCGAAATGGTATGGCGAATTATTTGCAATGAACACAAATGTAGAACCAGAATACTATTTTAGATATGCACAATCTTTAAAATCTACTGGTGACATTAACAAAGCCAATAAGCTTCTGGATGAATTTAACGCTATCTCTAAAAATGACAGCAGAGGAAAACTTTACAAAGAAGATGTAAACTACTTGGACCAGATTAAAGCAAATTCTGGGAGGTACCAGATAGAAAACGCGGGTATAAATAGCAGGTACTCGGATTACGGATCGTTTGTTTACAACAACAAAATATATTTTGCGTCGGCGCGTGACACGGGAAATTTTTCTCAGCGCAAGCACAAATGGACAGGCGAATATTTCACCAACATTTACGATGCCGATCTGGATTCTGCCACTGGAAGCGCATCAAAAGTAAATAAATTTAAATCGGCTATCAATACCAAATTCCATGAGGCATCTCCTGTGTTTACCAAAGATGGGAAAACAGTTTATTTTACCAGGAACAACTATACTGATGGAAAAAAAGGAAAAGACGAAAAGAAAGTTACCTTAATCAAACTTTACAAAGCAGAGCTGGGAAAAGATAATAAATGGACCAATATTACCGAGCTTCCTTTCAATAGCAATAACTATAGTACGGCTCACCCAGCTCTTAGTCCAGACGAAAAAACACTGTATTTTGCTTCTGATATGCCAGGATCAATTGGTGAGTCAGATATATATAAAGTCAGCATAAATCCAAATGGTGGATATGGACCACCAGAAAATCTCGGAAATAGCATTAATACGGAAGGGAAAGAAACATATCCTTATCTGACCAGCGAAAACGAGATTTATTTTGCATCTGACGGACATCCAGGTTTAGGAGGTTTAGACGTTTTTGTGGGTAATATTGACAATAACGGAAAAGTAAGCAATATTCAAAATGTCGGAGCAGATGTCAATTCTCCAAAAGATGATTTTGCTTATATCATTGATCCCGAAACAAGAAGAGGATTTTTCTCTTCCAATAAAGATGGCGGACAGGGTTCTGATGATATCTATAAATTCTTAGAAACCAGAAGACTCAGATGTGTTCAGGAATTATATGGTGCCATAACAGATGCTGAAACTGGAGCTGTGCTTCCTGGGGCAAAAGTTACTTTATATGATGATCAGATGAATCTTAAAAACTCTGCCGTTGCAGATGGTTCCGGACTTTATTCCTTTGCTGTAGAATGTGGAAAAACATATTATGTCAGAGCCGAAAAACCTGAATATACAACCAGAGAGTTAAGCGTTACGATTGAAAAAACAAGCGGTAAAACAAACTTGCCAATTGCACTGGAAAAAGCAACCTGCAAAGTTACGGTGGGCGATGATTTAGGAAAATGTTTCGGAATTAAAATGATTTATTTCGATTTGGATAAATCTAACATTAGAACCGAAGCTGCATTGGATCTAGAAAAAATACTAGCTGTTCTTAACGATTATCCTAATATGAAACTAGACATTCGTTCGCACACAGACAGTAGAGCTTCTCATCAATACAACGAAGCTTTATCTGATCGAAGAGCAAAATCAACCATACAATGGCTGGTTAAAAACGGAATTGCTCCAAACCGATTAACAGGAAGAGGATACGGAGAAACAGAACTTGTAAATAAATGTGCTGATGGTGTTCCATGTACCGAAGAAGAGCATCAGGCCAATAGACGAAGCGAATTTATCATCACTGCTTTATAATCTTAACAATAGTCAAGTCAAACAAAAAAAGCTGCTCAAAAGCAGCTTTTTTTTATTTAAAAAGTCGTTGTAATTCTATGAATCACAACGACTTCTAAAAAACCAACCTGTTCAATAAATCTTTAAAGCTTAACAAAAATGTTAGTATAATATTTTTTTCCTGTAGCTGGATCTGTCGTCACAGACAATCCAAAATGAGTAAAATCTCCTTCTATATTTTCTTTGTGACCTGGACTATCTAACCAAGCTTTTAAAGCCGCTTCGGGAGTTTTATAATTGTAGGCAACATTCTCCCCTACTTTCTTTGCACCCAAAACACTAGTCATATTACTAGATCTTGCTACAAAATCGTTATGATCCACAACATTATTCGCAATCATATATTTATTATGCTCTTCGCATTTAAATGATATATGATTAACTCTTTCCAAGGCTTTTAAACCAATACTCACACGGTATTCGTTTATCAGTCTCATTGTTTCTATTTCAGTATCGTTGTATGTGTAATTTGTAACAAGCGTTTCTGTTGGAGTAGCAGTATCCAAACTTGCTTCGGCAGAATCAGCAGAACATGCGTTCATTGCGACTAAAATCGCAATGAACAACATGGTGCGCGTAATCTTTTTCATAATCATCAGCATTTTAGCGGTTTAAAGTAAATGTTGGGGCAAATCCTTTAAATTTATCTTTGAATAAATATCGTTTGCTTTATTGTATTCCAAACGTATTCAATTTACCGTTAAAGTGCAAAAATAATCGATGAAATGCATTTATTTTATATTTTTACCTATAAAATTCCTACATAAAAATACTTTTACGAAGATAGTCTTTCAATCTTCCAAGAAAAATCTGACTGGCTAGTATAACGAATTCGATCATGAAGTCTATTTGGTCTTCCTTGCCAGAATTCAACTTGAAGCGGAGTCACAATATAACCGCCCCAGTTTTCTGGTCTCGGAATTGGTTTTCCCTCAAATTCAGTTTCCAGTTTTTTTAAGTTTTCTTCCAAAAATGTTCTTGACGGAATCACTTCACTCTGATGAGAAACAATCGCTCCAAGCTTACTGCCATCAGGACGCGAATCAAAATAATTGTCCGAAATAATCTCAGAAGTTTTCTGTGCAATTCCTTTAATGATAACTTGGCGTTCCATTTCCTGCCAGAAAAAAGACAGACAGATATTTGGATTTGCTTCTATCGCTTTTCCTTTCTCTGAATTATAATTGGTATAAAATATAAAACCTTCCTCAGAAAATTTCTTCAATAAAACCACACGAGACTTCGGAAAACCATCTAATCCAATTGTCGAAACCGTCATGGCATTCACCTCTCCGCTTCCACCAAAATCTTCTACTTCATGAAACCATCGGTTAAAAAGATTAATCGGATCCTCAGGAATATTAGTTTCTAATAATTCGCTTTTCTCGTAAGATTTTCTATAATTACTTAAATCGTTCATGATTTATTATTTTAGATTATTGACTTTAGATTTTAGATTTTTTGCTTCAGGTTTCAAGTTTCAGGTTTCAAGTTTCAGGTTTCAGGTTTCAAGTTTGTCAGGCTGAGCGGAGTCGAAGCCCACATTTACAAAGCACGTTCTGCCCAAAAAAGCACTTCGACTTCGCTCAGTGTGACAACAATTTTCAAAACTTAGAACCTTAGCATCTTAGTATCTTAGCAACTTTAAAGATCAAAACTCACCCCATCATCTGCCAAAAGCACGTTCGGAAAAACTTCTTCTGCTTCTTTCTTAAAAGGTTCTATTCCATCGTATCGCGTTGAATAATGCCCTAAAATAAGTTGTTTTACGTTTGCCTTCAAAGCGATATTTGCCGCTTCTTTTGCTGTGGAATGCAGTGTTTTTTCTGCCAATCTAGCTTCAGATTCCAAAAATGTCGATTCGTGATATAAAATATCTGTATTCTGTATAATTGGAATTATCTCTTCGTTATAAACCGTATCAGAACAAAAGGCATAACTTTTTGCTGGCGGTGGGTCAAAAGTAAGTTTTTCGTTTTCAATTACAGTTCCATCGTCAAGCGTAATATCTCCGCCGTTTTTGATTTTCTGATAATAAGCAACATGAATATTATAGCGCTGAACAGCTTCTACATTTAATTTTCTTTCGTCTGGTTTTTCTTGAAAAAGATAACCATTCGTATAAACGCGATGTTTCAACGGAATTGTTTTCACAATGACCTTTTTGTCTTCAAAAATAACTTCACTTTCTTTCGATTCTAATTCGTGAAAGAACAAAGAATAAGTTGTCCATGATTCTGTCAATTTTAACTGAAGCAGAATCAATTCTTTAATTCCTTTTGGACCATAGATATGCAAATCTGTGGTTCTGCCTAAAAGTGAAAAAGTCGAAATTGTTCCTATTAATCCATATAGATGATCCCCATGAAGATGCGAGATAAAAATGTGATTGATTTTTGAGAATTTAATCTTATTCTTTCGAAGCTGAACTTGAGTACCTTCTCCGCAATCAATCAAAAACAATCTGTTTTTAATGTCTAAAACCTGCGAAGTCGGATTTGTAAGCGTTCTAGGAGTTGCGGCATAACAGCCAAGTATAGTTAACTTCATTTTAGATTGTTGATTTTAGATTTTAGATTGTTTTTTAGACTTCAACATTCAAAATCTAAAATCTGAACTCTAAAATCTACAATTAAAACCCTAGGTCTCTTTCGATTTCTTCCATTTCGATAATATCGTGAGCTTCTAAAAGAGAAGGAACTACAACCAATTTATCTGAAATAGCATTAAAATCAAGGTCAGTTGCTACAATTACAAACGATTTTTTTGCTTTTTTCTGAACTTTAGAAAGCGGTAAAAAAGCTTTTAAATCATTTTCTGAAATATTAGAATCAGCTGATAAATCGATTATAATATTTTGTTTTTCAAAGGTTTTAAATTGTTGCGTTACTTTTTCCAAGAAAGCATTTACATCTCCTTGCGTATCTTTAATCGTAACAGTATGTCCTTTTTGATCTACTTTCATTTTATAATGTATGGGGCTTATATTTATTATGCTAATTTAATAAGTTTTTTTGTTGTTTCAAGTTTCATGTTCGAAGTTTCAAGTTTGTCAGGCTGAGCGGAGTCGAAGCCCACGTTTGCAAAGCAAGTCTGTTTATAAAAGCACTTCGACTCCGCTCAGTGTGACACTCATTTCAAAACTGAAAACTGCTACAACGACTGAATACTCAAAACTGAACACTGAATACTTATAAACTACTGAATCTTAGAAGCCAGCAAATAAATAACCGCCATTCTAATCGCTACACCATTCTCCACCTGATTCAAGATTACCGAATGATCAGAATCTGCCACTTCAGAAGTAATCTCTACTCCTCTGTTGATTGGTCCCGGGTGCATGATTACGATTTCTTTGCTAAGAGAATCCAAAAGCGGTTTGTCTACTCCGTATTGTTGTGCGTACTCGCGTGTTGATGGGAAGAAATTCACATCCATACGTTCGTTTTGTACACGAAGCATATTCGCTACATCGCACCATTCTAAAGCTTTTCGCAAATTCGGTTCAACCGTAACTCCAAGCGATTCAATATATCTTGGAATCAACGTTTTTGGTCCGCAAACTTTTACTTCTGCACCTTGCATCTGCAAAGCATATATGTTTGAAAGCGCTACACGCGAGTGCAGAATATCGCCTACAATAACTACTTTTTTTCCAGCAACATCTCCCAGTTTTTCTCTGATAGAATAACTGTCCAATAAAGCCTGAGTTGGGTGCTCGTGTGCTCCGTCTCCAGCGTTTACGATGCTTGCTTTGACATTTTTAGATAAAAAATAAGCCGCTCCGGGATTAGAGTGGCGCATTACAACCATATCCACTTTCATCGAAAGGATATTGTTTACAGTATCAATCAAGGTTTCTCCTTTTTTAACCGATGACTGAGCTGCAGAAAAACTGATGACATCAGCAGATAAACGTTTCTGCGCTAATTCGAAAGAGAGTTTGGTTCTGGTACTGTTTTCGAAGAAAATATTGGCAATGGTAATATCTCGTAATGAAGGAACTTTTTTAATTGGTCTATTAATGACTTCTTTAAAATGATCTGCCGTTTCAAAAATCAGGTTAATATCATTCTCGTTGATATATTTGATTCCTAATAAATGATCTACGCTTAATTCTTTCATTGTGTGTGTTTATATGTTTAATCGTTGAATTGTTTAATCGTTTTTTTAATGTTTAACCGTTTATTTGTTTAATTGTTTAATCGTCTGCTTTGCGATTTAACGGTTCAACTAATTTTAAAATTTGTTAAATTATTTAATCGAAATAAATCGATTAAACAATTAACCGATTACACGATTAACCAAATTTAATTCGTCACTAGGTGAACAACATCTTCACCATCATTTTCTTTCCAGCTTACAATTACTTTTTCGCCATTAATAGCATCTACCTGACGTCCTCTATAATCGGGTTGAATTGGCAAATGACGGCTGAAACGTCTGTCAATTAAAACCAATAATTCAATTTCTGAAGGTCTTCCGAAAGATTGAATGGCAGTTAACGCAGAACGAATGCTTCTTCCGGTAAACAAAACGTCATCAATAAAAATGACTTTTTTGTCTTCGACTATAAAATTGATTTGGGTTTTATTGGCTTCAAGCGGTTTATCAGTACGACGGAAATCATCTCTAAAAAAAGTGATGTCCAAGTATCCTAAAGAAATTTCAGGAACCTTGTATTCGTTTTCTAATATTTGTTTTAAACGTTCAGCTAAAAAAACGCCTCTTGGCTGAATTCCCACTAAAATAGTTTCAGAGAAATCAAGATGTTTTTCGATTAACTGACAAGCCAAACGATGGAGTATGATAGTAACTTCTTTCGAATTAAGTAATACTTTTTGACTCATAAGTGATTGTAATGTTTGGTTGCGCAAATATACGGAATCTGATTTTATTTGTTGGGGTGTTGGTTAAGGAAATATTTTTGCCACAATTAAACATAATAAGTAATATTTTATTAAATAATTTTCTCATAAATTTAAAGAAAAAAAATCCTTCAAAAAACTTAAACATGTCCGATAAATTACGAAGAGT
Organism: Flavobacterium anhuiense; assembly: GCF_004151235.1. Classification (GTDB taxonomy): domain Bacteria; phylum Bacteroidota; class Bacteroidia; order Flavobacteriales; family Flavobacteriaceae; genus Flavobacterium; species Flavobacterium anhuiense_A. The sequence continues at coordinate 644,738 of NZ_JUIV01000001.1, read as the reverse complement.
TGTATTTTATTCTATAAACGATCTAAGTGCAGGAATTAACCTGAAAACTGCTGAAGAAATAATCAAAAATTTTGATGAAAATAAAACTTTAAATATAAATGATATTTTAGAACTATATAATATTCAATTGTATTTTGATAATGATTTACGCCTAAATAGTTGGACAGATGAAATATTCTTTAATTATAAAGATCTAACTAAAAAATTTGATCAAATAATTAAAAACTTTTTCTTACAAATTGACAATTCAAATATAGATAATTTTATATATGATATAGATTTCAATTACACTAAACACTTCTTAAATCTGTTCAATAAATACAATACATTTAAAAAAACAGATTATAATAAAATAGCAAAACTAATAGAAAAACGAAGTTTTATTTTTAATGAAATATTAACAAATAAAGAAACTGTAAATTATTATTCAGCAAACATTGCTAATCATTTTGAAAAAAATCCTATAACAGCTGAGATTATTTTATCATTTAATGAAGAAAAATCATTAGAGAAAAAAGAAACTATATTTTTTCCTAAAGCACTTAATAATGACAAAATAGAACTTATAATAAACAATTATATTGCCACTGAGAAACCAAATTTAAATTATTTAAATTTAATCATTAACTCTAAAAATCTAAAACTAAGTGATAAAACTAAATTTAAAGCCGCAAAAAAAGAAAAAGAAATAACAACAGAGTACTTTTCAAAAAATAGTGGGATTTCTTATGGTGTAGAAGTAAGCATTTCAAAAGATCAGATGGAGCCTAAAAAAGAAGAATATGATATTGCTAAAAATAGAATAGTACATTCATATAGTTCGACATATTTAGATTCTTCAAAAGAATTCACTTCAATTTTTAAAAATTTTATTCTTCTCTTTGAATTCATTAATTTTCAAGGTTGCATAAACTTAGTAAAACGAAATTCAGAAATAGACACTTTGGAAAAAGTTTTTATGCGTTCTAATGGAGAGTATCTGAAATACACTAAATTCAACCAAAAAGAATTCTTGTCAAATGCACAATTGATGCTTTATAAATATTATTTAAAGAAAAAAAACATTGACCTTGAAAACGTACTTAAATTTATAGTTTCTGACACTTTTACAAAAGTTTATGAAATTAATAATCTAAAAATAAATTTTCCATCAAAAGAAACAGGATACTTCGAAAAAGTCCGAATTCTTGCCCCTGAATTAGAGTTTTTACTAAAACAATACAAAGCATTTATAGAAGATGGTGAAATAGATTTTGAATTATTACAATTCAATTCTTCTCCACTTTATTTCAGTACAGTTAAAAGCGGACTCTCTGTCAAATATGTATATGGCTTTAAAGATGATTTTTTAAGAATTAATAATTGTTTATTTTCTAGTCAATTATCTTTAGCATATATAGAACCATTTAAAAGTAAATACAACAATTTACACGATCTGCTTTTACACGAAAACGTTACATATAATTCTTTTGAAAATTTCCAAAAAAATCATATTGATTTTCTAATAGAAAAAAAAGTAATATTTATAAACAAGAAAAATAATCTAGAATTAGATTCAATCATGTCTCTTATTTTTAGTTGTCTTCATTATCAAGAAGTCATAAGTTTTTGGCATTTTCCATATTTAATCAGAGAAAAATTAATTGAGTTAAAAGAAAAAAACATTCTCGAATTTGATAATTCACTATTTACAAGAGAAGAAATGAGCTATTTCAATTACAATTTAAATAAAAAGGAACACACGAATGGTTTAGATCTGAGAAATAAATATGCTCATGGATCAAATTCTCATTCCGAAGAAGTACAGGAATCAGATTATAACATAATTTTAAAAATTTTAATTTTGATTCTCTTAAAAATTGAAGATGACAGGATGTTATTGAAAAAACAGACCAACTGAGAAAAGTTAATTTTCGAATCCAAATCCTAAAACATTTCCAAAAAATTCTATAACACATTTTCCTGATTCCTGAAGTAATTTTAAGTATCAATTTAAAACATCAGAATCATGCAAAATAAAATACTAAGATTGTTAATGGTATTTGTAATACTGTTTTCATTTTCAAGCTGTGAAGTTATAGGAGACATTTTTAAAGCCGGAATGGGATTCGGAATCTTTATCGTAATTTTTATTATTGCGATTATTATCTGGATTTTCGCTAAAATGTTCGGAAGCAAATAGTAGTAAAATAAACAAATAAAAAATCCCAAATTCCAATTTTTATAGCGGGATTGTTTTTTTTGCCACAAATTACACAAATTAGCACAAATTTAATTCGTGGAAATTCGTGTAATTAGTGGCTATATTTTTAAATACAAAAAATCCCAAACTCCAAGTTTTATTTGGAATTTGGGATTTTTAATATTGTGCTTTAAAAGATTATAGATTATACATCTTCTTTCTTTGTTCTTGAATTTTTTCATCATCAAGATATTCGTCAAATGTCATGTAACGGTCGATAACTCCGTTTGGTGTCAATTCTACGATTCTGTTACCAACTGTTTGCGCGAACTCGTGATCATGCGTTGTGAAGATTACAGAACCTTTAAAGTTTTTCAATGAGTTGTTGAAAGCGGTAATAGACTCCAAATCTAAGTGATTTGTTGGCTCGTCTAACATTAAAACGTTTGCACGCTCCATCATCATTCTTGACAACATACAACGCACTTTTTCTCCTCCAGATAAAACTCTAGATGTTTTAAGAGCTTCTTCTCCAGAGAAAATCATTTTCCCTAAGAAACCTCTAATGAATACCTCATCACGCTCTTCTTCCGTTTTTGCATACTGACGTAACCAGTCAACTAAAGTCAAATCGTTTTCAAAATATTTGTGGTTTTCAGCTGGCAAATACGCTTGGTTGGTTGTAATTCCCCAATCAAAAGTTCCTGCGTCTGCTTTTTGTTCTCCGTTTAAGATTTCGTAGAAAGCAGTTGTAGCACGTGAATCTTTAGAGAAAAGAACGATTTTATCGCCTTTTGCCATATTCAAGTTAATATCTTTGAATAAAACTTCTCCATCTACAGAAGCCGCTAAGTTTTCTACATTCAAAATCTGGTCTCCAGCTTCACGATCCTGATCGAAAATAATCGCAGGGTAACGACGGCTAGAAGGTTTGATTTCGGCAATGTTTAATTTCGAAATCATTTTTTTACGAGAAGTCGCTTGTTTCGATTTCGCCACGTTTGCACTAAAACGACGAATAAATTCTTCCAACTCTTGTTTCTTCTCTTCTGCTTTTTTGTTTTGCTGTGCACGCTGTTTTGCCGCTAATTGGCTAGACTCGTACCAGAACGTATAGTTTCCTGAGTAGTGATTGATTTTTCCGAAATCAATATCAGAAATATGCGTACAAACCGCATCCAAAAAGTGACGGTCGTGAGATACAACGATTACAGTGTTTTCGTAATTTGCCAAGAAGTTTTCTAACCAAGCGATTGTCTCGAAATCCAAATCGTTGGTAGGCTCATCCATAATCAGCAAATCAGGATTTCCGAAAAGCGCCTGCGCCAAAAGCACACGTACTTTCATTTTTCCTTCCATATCTGCCATCAAAGTATAATGATCTGCTTCTGTGATTCCTAAGTTAGATAACATTGCAGCAGCGTCAGAATCGGCGTTCCATCCGTTCATTTCTTCAAACTGAACTTGCAATTCCCCTATTCTGTCTGCATTAGCATCATTATAATCTAAATAAAGTTCATCCATTTCTTTTTTAACAGCATACAGAACTTTATTTCCCATTAAAACGGTTTCCAAAACAGTATGTTCGTCGAACATGTTGTGGTTCTGGTTTAAAACCGACATACGTTTTCCCGGCTCTAAATGAATGTGTCCAGAAGTTGGGTCGATATCGCCCGAAATCACTTTTAAGAAAGTAGATTTTCCAGCACCATTTGCTCCGATAACTCCGTAAATATTTCCATGAGTGAAAGTTGTATTTACTTCATCAAATAAAACTCTTTTACCAAACTGAACTGATAAATTATTGACTGTTAACATGAATGTCTTTTTAATTAATTTGGTGCAAAAGTACGGAAAAAGGTTCAGAGTTGCAAAGAGGCAAAGGTTCAAAGTTTTTTATGCTGATGAGGGGTTCTCGCAGAGGCGCAAAAGCGCAGAGAAGGAACTTTACATAGAAAATAAAACCATATAAGTGATATAAGTTCATTTAAAACTAAACTTATAATTTCTGCTATAAGAAAAAAAACTTATAATCTCTTACATGAGCTTATATGGTTAAAAAAACTACATTTTACTTTCTTTCGCCAAAGCCACTTCCAGACTCTCAAAATTAAGAAGCACTTTTGCAATCACTCCTTCTTTGTTTAGAATAAAATGTGTTGGAAATGAATTCAACTGCAAAGCATTATTCATATATTCTTTCATATCTGGAATTACAGAATATGATAATGGTTTTCTGGCTAAGAATGTTTTTAATTGTTCTGCTGAATCTTCGGCTAAACTCATAAAAACGATATCTTTTCTGTCTTTATATTCTTCGGCCAATTTGTTGACTTGAGGAAACTCTCTGATGCATGGCGTGCAGTGAATGTACCAGCATTTTATCACAATGATTTTTCCTTTCATGGATTCGTTGGTTACCAAATTTCCGTTTAAATCCTTAAAAGAAAATTGAGGAAAAGCGGTTCCTTCCATTTTATAGTTTTTATAAGCATCAAAACCAATTTGATTGATTGTCGCTTTTATACTTGTATCTGTTTTTGGCTGAATTTTAAAAAGCTTATAGACGTAAATATTCGGTTCAGTTTTCAATCGAACTGGAATAAAGTTCCCATTTGCCAATTGATCTAAAAAAACTTCTTTTGAGATTTCTTTAGAAGACGAATCAAGTGCAGTGAAATCTCTGGAAAGCATAATTCCTTTATTATAAACCGACCATTGCTCGTAAGTCTTTTGGATTTGAATAGGATCTACTTCTGGATTTCCGAATTTAGTTTGGCTGAAAGAAAGAGTTGAAACTAAAAATGTGATTAAAATAATGAATGATTTTTTCATGAAGTTTTATGCGATAATTGTAAAATCAAAAGTACTTAAAATAGTTTGCAATTAGGATTTTATTGTGAAGAAATGGTTCGCAGATGATACGGATTCGCTATCGCGAAAACGCGGATTAAAACGGATTTTTTTATTTTATTTTTTGGATAGATTAATGAAAAATCCGTTTTAATCCGCGTCTTTACGAAGTAAATCCGCCTAATCCGTGTGCTATATTGAGTTATTATTCCGCTTAGCGAAAATCATATATAAAAAAACCTGGCAACAAAAATTGCCAGGTTCATAATGCGCTACATGAGGCAAAAACCAAATAACAAATTACCTCAATTCACAGCATTTAAGAAATAAAAATTAGGTTAAAAAATAAATAACCAAACTCAATTTTAACCGTCCCAATTTTCTTATTTCTAAATTTTCAATTCTTTTATTTTAATTTAAAAAGTTCATTACTTTCAATGACTTTTTGTGTCCTGATTTATTGGTTACAATCACAACAAAAATCTGTTTACTAGCAAAACTTGGGCTATTAAGCAACACTTCTTTATTGTTTTGAATGTTTCTGTGGCTTGTAACATTCTGCCCTATCGTATTGAATACGTCAACTTGAGCAATTTCTTCTGTTTCATTAGAAACCGATAACGTATTGTTTTTAAAATAAGCCACAGTCGTATTGCTATCAGCCGTTATATCTTCTACAGCCAATGTTTTAGCCGTAGCTTGCGATGCAAAATAAGCTGCATACGCTTTAGACAATTCAGATGAATTACCGCAAGAAGAGGCATCCCAGTTTACAGACCAAGTCATTAAACCTCTTAAAGAAGGATATGGCCCGCCTGGCTGCATAGTATAGGTTCTTCCAGAGAAATTGGTTCCGTTTCTTAAATAGTCCATAGCGTTAATTCCTTCTGTAGGAGTTAGATATCCGCTACCTGCTGCACTCGGACAAGCTGGCAATGCAATAAGAACTTTTGAAGCTGGCAATCCATCAAAATGCATTCCTGTTGAAGCAATGTTATACCCTTTTATGATCATATCAGTCAAGGCAGTAACCATGTTTGCTTTCTTAGCTGTACCATAATATTGACCGTCTAATCCGTTTTCTCCTCCTGTGTTATACAATTGTACCGCTAACAAATCTAATTCGTTACGCAAGTTTTGAATGATTGGCAAGAACGAACCAAAAGTATCTGTGTAAGTAGTATATCCACCTTGTACATATTGTGTTTCTGGAGCTGCAGTTAACAAGAATCCAGGGCCATAGTATGCTTTTAATTCTTTGAAAGCATCCACTACGTTTTTCAATCTTGGATAAGCAGAAATACCCGCATAAGAAATATCTCTTAAACCTCCAGCGCTAAAATTCATAGATCCGCCTTCAAAATCAATATCAACTCCATCAAATTGGTACTCATCAATAATGGCTTTTAAACCATTAACGAAAATATTTTTCTGAGTTACATTTTCCAGAACAACATGTCCATTTTGACCACCAATAGAAACAATAACAGGAACACCGCTATCTCTTAATGTTTTGATATCATTTTTCAACAATTGCTTATCGAAAACACCATTGGTCAAATATCTAGCGTCATTTGTAGTTAGGATTGGCGTATAACCATCACGATTAACAGTTTCTACGAAAGCATAATCGACTACGTTAAATTTGCTTCCCTTTATTTGAGAAAAATATAAAAATGGAGCTGCAGTATTTTCCCAAGAATGCGCATACCCTAAAATAATTTTAGATGGAAGCGGAATAAATCTATTACCACTTATTGTAGCAATTTTAATAGTATTGTTTAATGTAGTTACAGCAGCTTTATTATCCGTTGCTTTGATTACAATTGGATAATCCTGATAAGCAGTTGGCGTAAAATTATACGTATAAGTATTATTTGTACCTGCTGTCATATTAAATGTACCGCCGTTTATAGTAATAGTAACACCAGAAACTGATCCGTCGCTGTCAACCGCTGTAACTGAAATTGGCACAGCTTGGAAAGAACTTTGGTAAACAGTTGTATTTGATGGCGAATTCCAAGTAATTACAGGTAATGTATTTGGACAATTTGCACCTGAACAAGTTAATGTAAAACTATAGGTTTTTGAATCTGTTTGTCCGTTTGATGCAGTAGCGGTAACGGTTAACGTATGAGAAACTCCAAACTGATTTGCTACCGGTGTCCAAACCGAAGTATAAGTTCCAGAAGAATTGGTAGCACTTATCGTTTGTCCGTCTAAACTAAATACAACAGATGAGATTGTAGTCGCATCGGCAGCACTTAATCCAACACTTGCAACAAAATTAATTGATGATCCTAAGTTTATAGCAATTGATGAAGCTGTTGGAGCTGTAATGGCAACTACTGGCTTAGTAACAACCGTAGTTTGTGTATTAAAATTATAAATTGTTGGCGTTGTTGGAACTGCGAAGTTTGCCAGATTATTTGGGTAATAAGCAACTTCTCCATTTTGCCACGAATTTAATTTCAAGCTTAGAATTTGCGTATATCCTGCTACAACTGAATTATCGAAAGTATAATTTCCTGATGCATCTGTTGTCGCTAGAACGCTTTTCCAGTTGTGCGTGTTATCTGTCCATGGTAAAACGATTTCCACTTTAGCATTCGCTACAGGCGTAGAACCATTTTTTACAGTTCCGCTGATTAAGTTTGTAGCTGCTGCCAACGCTGTTTTAGCCGTTGAACTTGTATTGAAATTATAAACTGTTGGAGTCGCAGGAATTGCAAAGTTGGCTAGATTATTTGGGTAATAAGCCACTTCGCCATTTTGCCAAGAGTTTAATTTCAAACTCAAAGCTTGTGTATAACCATCTATAACCGAATTGTCAAAGCTGTATTTTCCTTGTGCATCTGTTGTTGCTAAAACGCTTTTCCAGTTGTGGTTATTGTCTGTCCAAGGTAAAACCAATTCTACTTTCGCTCCAGCAACAGGAATTGTTCCGTTTTTAACTGTTCCACTGATTTTGCTCGTAGTTGTTGCAACATCTTGAGTAAAATTCAATGTTTTATTAGCATTCAAATTAGAATAAACTGTTGATGCTGGCGTAAATGTTTGGTCTGTTAAAGCAGCCGTTACTGTATAATTTCCACCAGAAGCTAAAGTCAATGAATATGCTCCGCTTGAATTAGTCGTTGCAGTAACATTCCCTGCTGTAGATGATGCAGTTACTGTTACACCAGAAACTGGAGTTGTTCCGTTAAGAACTGTTCCGCTTACGGTGTACGTTGCCACCGCTGCTCCTTGAGTGAAATTAAGCGTTTTATTCGCGTCAATTGCATTGTAAACTGTTGAAGCTGGAGTATAAGAAAACCCAGATTTTGCAGCCGTAACGGTAAAGTTTAAACCAGCTGTTAATCCTGCTACGCTATATGCTCCACTTGCGTTTGAAACCGCTGTTAATGTTGTGCTTCCAGAAACTGCAGAAATGGTTACACCAGAAACTCCTGTTGTTCCGTCTAGAACCGTTCCGCTTACTGTGTAAGTTGGTTGAGTTCCGTTGATTGTTACTCCAGTCTGATTAACTGTAACATTCGTTAAACTAACAGGAACAAATGTATAACTTGCTTTTACTGCTGTAAGCGAATAATTTTGTCCTGAAGTTAAATTATTGAAAGCAAAGTTTCCTGTAGTAGAAACTACTGTTTGAATTACTGCATTGCTTGCATTTCGCAATTCAACTGTAACGTTTGTAACTAAAGTTGCTCCATTTTTAACAGAACCAGAAATACTAACTGTTCCCGGAACAACGCTTCCAAAAGAAGTATCAACTTGGTTTAATAATGAATTTGGAATTGAGCCTCTTGTATCTTGAGACAATTCCCAAATCATACCTCCTGCTAAATTTTTAGATTTTATATATTGCACCTTTAAATCCATTGACTGTTTATCTTCATAAGAGATAAATTCTTTGGTAGTAGCATTATATAAGTAAGGCACTTTAGTAGTATTGTCAAAATAACGAACCCATCCAGCAGAAGCTGCAGAAGGTGTTACCATCATAGTATTTGGATCTAAGTAAGGATGTGAATTGGTAACTGGATTTCCTACTAAATCGCAGATTTCGATACTTCCTGATTTTTCACAAGCTCCAGAACCATCCCATGTACCTGTTGGGTTTTGCGGATTTGTACATCCACCAACTATATATCTTGGTGCTGAAACAAACAATCCGTTTGTTGAATTTGCGGCAACGTTATCGAATTTTTTTCCGTAGAAAGGCAATCCCATAATTAATTTATTGGCAGGAAAACCAATTACATTCAAATATTGATTTGTTAATTCGTCTAATGATTCTGATTGCGTTGCGCCATACAACGGGTCATTAGGGTTTCCGCTTGCATATAAAGGTGCGTTGTAACAAGTTTTATCGTACCAGTTACCGCCAAAATCATATCCGAAATAAGTGATATAGTCACAATAAGTCGAAATATCTTCTGTCATTCCGTATTGTGCTCTGTTGTTTGGCCCTAAATACTGTTTAGAAACATTTCTAACATTGTTTCCAGCAGCAATTGTCACCAATTTATTTGGCATTGCCTGACGCATCGCTTTCAATAAAAGCACTAAATTTTTATTATCGTCTGGGCTATATTTTTGTGGAGGAACAGGCGCACCATTTACTATTTCTGTGCCATCAGTTCCACCAGAAAGAGGATATTCCCAATCGATATCGAAACCATCAATAAACGGGTATGTAGTAATGAAGTTTGCCATATCTGCTGCTAAAGCCGCTCTTGCTACAGGACTTGCAGCAATTGGAGAAAGATCTTGACCTTTTGTCCAGCCTCCCACAGAGATTAAAATTTTTAAATGCGGATACTTTTCTTTCAATTTCATTAAATCATAAAAGTTTCCTTTTACTGGTGCATCCCACGGAATTCCACCTTCCATATGCTCAAAATCAGCATAAGTGTCTAAACATTTTAATTTTGTATTCTCAGGATGGGCAGGATCATAAGTAGTCCCATAAAAAGAATAATTTAAATGAGTCAATTTACTTCCATCAATCTTCGGAACATTAAAATCCCGAGCATAGATAGACCATTGCGCATAATACCCTACTACTTTTTTTCCGTGGGCCGGTTGAGCCAACGCAAGTAAGGGAAACAGTAACAAAAAGAGCAATCTGTAATAATGTTTCATAGTTAATAAATATTTAGTTAATAGAAAATAAGTAATTGGACACAGCAGCTTTTAGCTTCTGGGTTTCGCTCAACTGCAGGTTGGAAGGCTGCGGTCGATTGGAAATAAACTCAAATTAAATTCTATAGATAAATATTACTATTACTGATTCATACATAATCATTAGCCAATAGTAGTGATTGATATTTATTTATAATTTTTAAAAAATTAATGTTAAATACAAATGATAAATTTGGGACTACTCATCAATCTATACTCTTTTATTGTCATGTTTTGTGGTATTCTTTCTATTTGGTTTTTAAAAGGTTAATACTCCGTTATTGGTTATTTTTTTTAAAAATTTTTACTGATTATTTCTGATGTGTTTGTTCTAAAAATTCAAAGTTGTCATTGTAATTACCCCTGCCATAAATATGGCAGAGATAATTATCACTCTAAAAAAACATTAGTAACTCAAAAACGTACTAAATACTAATTCAAATCCAACTCTAAATTAATTTCTTTAAACTCTCATAAACAGACAGTTCTACATCTGCATGATCTTTTGTATTGCATTGTTCAATCAATTTTTTCAGATCTGCAGGCGCTAAAGTTGATTTATTATCTAAAACCAATAATAATTCCTGAGAAGCATCATTTAATTTTTTAGACAATGGTAATATTGGCTGCACCAACGGTGCGTTATTGCTTAATTCTGTTAATCCTTTATGAACTGCAATCCATTTTGTAAAAAATGCAGCTACTTTGGCTTTATTGTCTGCCGATTTATTTGTTAAATATTGATTTACAGCTGCGTCAAATGCAAGAGCATCTTTTGCGTCTGGCCCGCAAGCGTCTGCAAACAAGGTAAATGGAGAATACATTTGATACTCTGTTCCCCCTTTATTTCGAGTATATCCTTTCAATGGTTCGCTTACATTAGAGAATTCTTCCAATGATTTGATATCTTGATTGTTTGCAATGTTTCTTAAAATCACATCTTTATTACGAATATGTGTAATGCCCAATTCTTCTAATCTAAAAGAAATATTCTCTAAACGTTTGCGCATATTCTCAACATCTACTACATCTTCTGCCGACCATAATCTTTCTGCAATTGCAGCAGTTCTTGGCCAAATTCTAGAATCAATAGTTGTTGGGGTAACCAATTCTGTCCACATTGTAGCTTCACCTCCCAGAATTCTTGCTTTTTCGTCACTGGTTAAATTAGCTCCTTTTGGCATTGGATCGTTTAAGTAATGACTTGCAATTGGATACATCAAATCGATATAATATCCGTTTGATAAAACTGTTTTATATCCTTTTTTAACGGCATCAACAAGAGATTGTCCTGCTGGCATTCCTTCGTTTGGACCTCTCCAAGAATGTACAATGGCCTCTTTAGATAAATCTTTGGTTAAAATTTCTTCCCAACCCATCAATTGTTTTCCGTGTTTCTTTAACATCGGAGCCAATTGCATTGTGAAATACGTTTGCAGTTCGTGGTTGGTTTTTAAATTATGTTTCTTTTTGAATTCTTGAATTTTAGGGTTTGCATCCCAGTCTTTTCCTTCGTTTTCATCTCCTCCAATATGGAAATAAGCGCCAGGAAACAACGGACAAACCTCATCAAAAACTTCGCTTAAAAGCTGGTATGTTTTAGGATTTGAAGGATCTAATGTTGGCGAAAAAATCCCAGCATTTCTTTCAATTCCATAGGTAGCAATTGCTGTACCTTGAATATTTTTTTCGGATGTTCCTCCTGTCAGCGTAATCGCTTTGCTTCCAATTTCTGGATAAGCTGTTAAGATTGCAGATCCGTGACCCGGAACATCTATTTCTGGAACAATTAAAATACCGCGCTCATCGGCATATTTTACGATATTTTTAATTTCCTCTTGTGTGTAATACATTCCATCCGAAGCTACTTGCGTAAATCTTGGATGTTTTTTCATTTCAATTCTCCAGCCTTGATCGTCAACCAAGTGCCAATGAAAAACATTCATTTTCATTGCTGCCAATGCATCAATATTTCTCTTAACTACATCAATTGGCTGAAAATGTCTTGAAACATCCATCATTAAACCTCTCCATGTAAATCTTGGGAAATCTGAAATTTTTGAAGCTGGAAAATAAAATGTTTTTGAATTGTTTTGAAGCATTTGCAATAATGTCTCTAAACCATGCAAAGCTCCTAAATCACTTGAAGCGTTTAAAGTGATTTTGTTTGAAGTGATATCTAAATGATAACTTTCGTCTTCGTACAAACCAATTTTACCGCTTTTGGTGCAATTAATCTGTAATTCCGCATTTGGAACTTCATTTAATTTTTCAATAAAACCTTGCTCGAAAAATATACCTGTTCTACCATCTAAACGGCGCAAAAAACGAGTTACTCCTCCAAAAATTCTTGGATTTGGATTTCCAGTAATGTTTACTTTAAAATTTTTGCTTAAATTAAAATTACCTTCATTAATAACAACATTCTGAGGCCAAGGCATAAGATTCAGCTGCTCTTTCTGGACTTGAGCACCTGCAGATATGCCAGCAAATAATAATACAAATAGATATTTCATTTTTCTTTTTTTTTGGTTGGATAGTTTTTAATAAGTATCCAAAATTTATATAAAAAAACAAAACTCAGAATGATTCCAGCTTTTACCTCACTTTCGCAATGAGATCAATCTGAATTTTGCTATTTGATTCATTATAAAATGAATCGGAAAAAAATTTTAGTAGTCAAAACGCTTAAAGGCTTCAATCGCTTCATACTCAGCCAAACCTAATTCATCGTATAATATGGCTGTGTTTTTGTTCCGATCTTCTGCCCTAACCCAGAATTCACGAGAGTCATTTCCTTGAAACATCACTCTATCTTTTTGAGACTGGTGGTGTAAAATGGCATGACGTTTCAATAAAACTTCTGATGGACTTAACGGAACGGCCATATCTATTTCATGAATATCCCATTCGTGCCAAGCGCCTCTATAAAGCCACAACCAACAATCGTTCATGTATGGTTCTGGTTTAAGTTCTTTTAATGCGGCAAAAATGGCATTTAGACAAACTTCATGAGTTCCGTGCGGATCTGCCAAATCTCCAGCAGCAAAAACCTGATGCGGTTTTATTTTGGCAATGATATCTTTTACAATAGCAATATCTTCTGGTCCTAACGGATTCTTTTTAACTTGTCCTGTTTCATAAAAAGGAAGATCCAAAAAGTGGGTATTTTCATCTTTCAACCCGATGTATCTTGTCGCTCCGTAAGATTCTCTTCTTCTGATAAGCCCTTTTAATTTTCGAACTTCTAAAGAATCGATTTGGTTTTCAGATTTGTTATTTAAAAACTCGATAACCGATTTGAAGTTGATATCTGCTTGACCTTCTCCGATAAAATCACTGGCAACTTCTGCAAATTTTAACGCTTCATCATCTGAAACGGCAATATTTCCTGAAGTTTGGTACACCACATGAACATCGTGTCCTTGCTTGATTAATTTTGAAAATGTTCCTCCCATAGAAATCACATCGTCATCAGGGTGCGGACTAAAAAGGATTACTCTCTTTTTTGCCGGATTTGCCCTTTCTGGACGAAATGAATCATCTGTGTTTGGTTTTCCTCCTGGCCATCCGGTAATGGTATGCTGTAAGATATTAAACATGTTAATGTTCATATCATAAGCAGAACCTTCTTGAGCCAAAAGATCAGACATTCCGTTATTGTTATAATCACGGTCTGTCAATTTTAAAATAGACTGTTTTGTCTTTTGGCAAAGCCAAACAATCGCTTTACTTTTTAATTCAGGTGTCCAAAGGCATTCACCAACTAACCAAGGTGTTTTAAAACGAGTTAATTCTGAAGCTGCAGACTGATCTAAAACAAAAGTTGCATTTGGATGATTTTGTAAAAATGTAGCCGGAACTTCTGAACTGATATCGCCTTGAATAGTTCTTTTGATAATATCTGCTTTATTCTGTCCCCAAGCCATCAAAACAATACGTTTTGATCTCAGAATAGTCGAAACTCCCATTGTTATGGCACGTTTCGGCACATTATCAATACCATTAAAAGCAGATGAAGCATCGACTCTTGTGATATGATCCAAAGTGATAATTCTTGTTCCTGAATTAATATGCGAACCTGGCTCATTAAACCCTACGTGTCCTGTACGTCCAATTCCTAATAACTGAAAATCAAGGCCACCAGCGTTTTTAATATTCATTTCATAATCAATACAGTATTGATTAATTTCATCAATTGCCACTGTACCATCAGGAATATTAATATTTTCAGGTTTGATATCAATATGATTAAAAAGATGCTCATGCATGAAATAATGATAGCTCTGATTATTCTCCTTAGTCATTGGATAATATTCATCCAGATTAAAGGTGATTACATTGCTAAAACTTAGTCCTTCTTCTCTGTGCATTCGCACTAGTTCCTCATAAACTTTGATCGGAGAAGAACCTGTTGCTAAACCTAAAACACAAGATTTATTTTTTTCCTGCTTAGATCTAATAAGCTGCGCAATTTCCTGTGCTACAATTACAGAAGCTTCAATAGAACTTTTGAAAATCTCGTTATGAATTTTCTCAAAACGAGTTTCTTCAAATTTTCCAGCGCTTTTGTAACTAATATCAGGTTTTATTTCTAAAGCACTTTTCATTTTTTTCTTTTTTGTAGTAGTTACCCTTTTGGCTTTAAGATATGGTATAGACAGCTTTCACCATCTATACCATACTACTAACCAAACTTAATATTCTCGTTTTTAGAAATTTGGAGCGTTAACATCCCACCAAGTTCTTGTTCCACCGTTATCAGGTCCGTTAAGTTTTGCAATACCTGTTTTAAGACCTTCTGGATTTCCGTCTTTTTCAGTAGATACAAAGTTTATTCTTCGTACACCATATTCAGTAGTGATTGCACCAGCACTTTGGTTGTTAAGAATTGGCAATAATTTTGGGTAACCAGTTCTGCGGTGTTCAGCCCAAGCTTCCATACCGTCAGGGAAATTAGCAATCCATTTTTGAGTAATGATTTTTTGCAATTTCACTTCATTGCTTGCAGTTTCATCCCAAGCAACTGTAACTTTATTTACAGCTAAACCACTGTTGAATGGAGCAACTGGATCTACATAATCTTTAGCAACTTTTACATTGTCAGCAATATAATCTGCAGCACCACCAGTAGAAAGCTGATCGAAAGAAGCTGTAATACCTGCTTTATAGAATGTTGCAGCGTCCCCACCCATATTCCAGCCTCTTAAAGCTCCTTCTGCTCTTAAGAAATATACTTCAGCAGCGTTCATCCAAACAACTTGCTTATCTTTAGCTACAACTTTACCAAAATTTGAAAACTTTAAATGTTTTGATTTATCTCCAAGATTACCACCTGTGCGGATTCCTTTGTATTCTCCTGGAAATTGTTCAGATTCTTCAAAATAAACTTTCATTCTAGGATCATTATATCCTCCCATAATTGACTCCATATCAGCAGACATACGGCTATCGTTATAATCGTACGCAGCAACTCTCAACGGATGCTGTGCCACATCTTTAACAACAATAAAACTATCGCCTGCAGACGTCATAACTCCAAATTTTTGGCTAATAGCTTTTTCTGCTTCTGTCTTAGCCAAGGTAGGATTAACTTTTACAACACGCATTGCTAATCTCAAACGCAAAGAGTTTGCATATCTAACCCATTTAGTATAATCTCCATCGTATGTTGAACGATCTGTACCAGCAAAAGAGGTTTTTTCTCCAGCATCAACTCTTTTTGTTAATTCTGCAACAGCAAAATCTAAATCTTTAAACATTAAAGCATAAGCTTCTTCCTGAGAATCGTACCCAATTGCAGCATCTGTAGTACCTAGTTTTGAATACACAATTGGTCCCCAAGTGTCTGCTGCTTTATGCAAAGTTTGTACTTTTATAATCGTAGCAAGCGCATAAAATTGATCATATTTACCTTTTGCCTCTCTTTCAACTTTCAAATAGTTTGCCATAACTTGCGCATAAATAGCTTCCCATCCCCAAAGGTTCCAGTTATCAGAAAGCGCATATGAAAGGTTATTAGCTCCATCAAAACCGGGTGCTGTCGTATAACCTCCCCAAGTATTACCAGATAAATCAATCGCAACTTGATACTTCCAACCTGGAGTATTTACCATTACATTTTCAAACATACCTTTAAAAGGTCCTCTGATATGATTAAAATCTTGCGTTACTTCCTCTTGTGTAAAACCATCGGGATTACTATTGATCTCATCAAAATTATCTGTACAACCAACTAAAGTCAAAAGACCTAAACAGATTAGTGATTTTTTTATATTATTTGTTTTCATGATGTTTTAATTAGAAAGTTACATTTAAATTAAGACCGATACTTCTTGTTGATGGCAGACCATAAATATCAACTCCTTGTAAACCTTGACCTGTACTTAAAGCAATGTTTGGATCGAATGGAGCATCTTTATAAAAGAAAAATAAATTTCTTGCTATTAATGATAAAGTTGCTGTATTAACAAATGGAATAGCTTTTTTATTGAAAGTATAACCAAGTGAAACTTCTCTTAAACTTACGTTTGTAGCATCATATACATATTCAGCAGTTGCCCCATTAAGACCTCCAACTGCATTGTAATAATCTTGTGCAGGTATCGAAGTTACCTTTGTTCCATCAGGCATAACTGCATTCACAGCAACACCACCTGCATTTCTTGCATCTCCAGATCTTTTTGATACTCCATAAAAATCATTCATAGATTCCGTAATACTCATTACATCTCCTCCAAAACGTCCATCAATCAAGAAGTTAGCTGTAAAAGAACCAAATTTAAATGTGTTTGACCAACCTAACATGAAATCTGGGTTTGCATTACCAACTTCATGGAAATCAGCTTCAACAACTGGTTTCTTCTCAGCATTTAAAACCATTTCTCCCTTGTCATTTCTAACAATACCTTTTCCTTCGATAACACCAAATGGTCTTCCTTCAGTTAAGGCATATCTATAATTGATGTTGTTTACTGGAGTTAAAGGAATAGTACCTCCTAATTCTTCTGGAATTTCTTTTACTTTATTTTTATTGTGAGAATAATTTACCATAGTTTCCCATGAAAACTTTTGTCCCTCAATAATTTTTCCGCTAACAACAAGCTCTATACCTTGGTTTGCAATACTACCAGCATTAATTCCGTAATTTGTATAACCGTACGGGTTTGTTGCAGGAGCTGGAACTTGAATGTATTGATTTTTCGTTTCTGAGTTGTAGTATGAAATTTCAAAACCTAATCTGTTGTTGAACATTCTCCACTCAGTACCAAATTCAAATTCTGATTTTAATTCTGGTTTTAATGATTCTCCTGGTCTTGGTCCTACTGTAGGAGGAAAAATTTGCCCACCTTGAACAGTTGATTTTGGAGAAGTTACAAAAGCAGAAACGTCATTACCAACTTGTGCATAAGTTCCTCTTACTTTTCCAAAGTTAATCCATTCAGGTAAAGTCGCCATTTCGCTAATAATAGCTGTAACTCCCACAGATGGGTAGAAATATGACGGAGTATCTGTATTTACTAAAGTAGAAGACCAATCGTTGCGTCCAGTAACATCTAAGTACAGCATATTTTTGTATCCGAAAGTAGCAGAAGCAAATATTGACTGAACTTCTCTTGAAGAACCAGTAGTCTGAACACTTAAGTCATCTACACCATTTGCTCGCACAAAATTACCTAAAGTAAATAAATTAGCATTAGCAAGTCCACCAGTAATACCAGAGTCTAATGTCGTAGCATGATTAGCTAATGTATTATTGACACTTGTACCTACTATAGCATTAAAACTGAAGTTTTCGCTGAAATTAGTATTGATTTTTGCAATTAAATCTGCGTAACGTTGTGTACTTAATGTAGCTACATTAATATATCTACCATTTACATTAGATAAGGAAGTGTTTGTTGTAGCATAGATTCTTTTGTCAAAATCATTTTCGATTCTGTTGTAGCTATATCTTGCTCCAATGCTTAACCAATTGTTAGCTTTAAAATCTACAGCAAGGTTTCCGTTAAAGAAATTGTCTTTATCTACAGATTTGTTTCTGTTAATTAACCAATATGGGTTTTGAACATAAATATCTGTATTTAACGGAGTATAAAAATTTTGGCCATAAAGATTTAGATTAGGTATAAATGTTTCGTAATTATCCTTATAATAATTAAAATCATTTCCTCTTTGAAACAAATATACTCCTGTTAAAGGATTTGAATAAAGCCCGTTTACAGGTCTGTTATTAATAGTTTGGCTTGTGTATTTTGCATCTGCCGAAACGGTTAATCTATTATTGAAAAATTTACCTGTTTGACGAATTCCAAAGTTGTTTTTCTTTAACCCATTCCCTTCAATAACCCCAGAAGCTGTCGTATTAGCATAAGAGATGCTTGTACTAGAAATATCTGTTCCTGTTGTAAATGCTGCAGAAGTAATTTGTGTAACACCTGTATTAAAGAAATCTTTCACAAAATCATTTGATTGCACTTTTCCTCCCCAAGAATACTGAGCGCCAGGCGTTCCATATTCATATTGAAATTTTGGCAATGAATGAACAGATTCGAAAGTTGTAACAGAAGAAATTGCTAAATTTCCAGTGTTTTCTTTCACTTTTTTAGAAGAAAGTAAGATTACACCATTTGCTCCTTGAGATCCATACAACACAGAAGCAGCCGCACCTTTAAGTACAGTCATACCTTCGTAATCGTCTGGATTAATTAAAGAAACAGTATCTCCACCATCACGGTTACCACCAGCTGTACTACCAAAAGAATCGTTTGGCTGGTTTGAACTTCCATTATACAAAGGAATACCATCAATAACATAAAGAGGCTGGCTATTCATGATAGAAGAGTTACCACGAATTACAACTTTTGTAGATCCTCCAGTACCTCCAGAACTTTTTGTCACCGCAACACCCGCAACTTTACCTGCAATTGTATTAATAACGTTGGCATCTTTTACACGAGTCAACTCCTCTCCTTTAAGTTCTTGAGCTGCATATGTCAAAGATTTTCTTGTTTTCTTAAGACCTAAAGAAGTTACAACAACTTCGTTTAATGCATTTGATGCTCCTTGAACCATCTTCACATTAATTGTAGATGCATCTCCTACAACTATTGTCTGAGTTTCTAGTCCTACATAAGTAAATACTAAACTCTGACCTTTTTGAACTTCAATAGTATACAATCCGTCAAAATCGGTAGTTGTTCCCTTTTGACCTCCTTGTACAGCAACAGAAGCCCCTGGTAATGGCATACCATCAGAATCTGTAATCACACCTTTGACACTTTTTACTTGTGCAAGCGAAACTTGCGCCGTAAAAACAATCATAAAGATTAAGAAAATTTTTTTCATGTTTATTTTTATTTTGTTAGTTATGAAGTAAAATTATTCTTAAGGCATTGTTAAAAAAAATAAATTAAACCAACAGCAATAAAATTTAAACGAACGACATAAATCATTCAATAATACGCTTTACGAAAACGTTCTAATACAAAAATTAAGCACCAATATCCTTTTTTTGCGAAATTTTATTCAAAAAAATTGGCTTTTTGCAGTTAATTGTTTAAAGTTGCACAATATTTCATTATTGTTAAGAAAAACCCAAAATCTCGTAAAGAACCTAAAGCCAGTTGAAAGAAATACGAAAAGTTAAATTTGATATTAAACTGCAAAATCATGTTTGGTTTTGGGGAGTATACTTTACTTTAAACTTTTTAAGATGGGGTGCTTACTTTAATGATTACCCTTATTCTTTCAAATCAAACCTAATTGAATTTTCTCTGGTTATTCCTTTAGTGTATCTGAATTTATTTGTCTTGGTTCCGAAGTATGTATTGAAGCAAAAATATATTATGTATACATTTTTATTGCTTCTAAGTTTGTTTGGGATTTATTTGGCTAAAACTGCCCTGACCTATTATATAATATCTGAAAATATATGGCCAGAAGCCAACAGAGAATATCATCCTTTTGAAATTAATCATATAGTTGCCGTTTGTATTGGAGAGTTGTATGTACTAGCAATGGCATCATCAGTTTATCTGACGCTGACATGGTTACGAGAAAGAGAAAGAAACAGATCGCTAAGAGAAAACCAATTTAAGATTAAACTTAAATACCTCGAAAATCAAATTCAGCCACATTTTTTCTTTAATACATTAAACAACTTATACGCACTATCATTAGAATCATCCAAAAAAGTTCCTGATGTAATCATAAAACTTTCCAATTTAATGGAATATGTTTTATATGATGTAAAGGGAACTAAATTCGTTCCGTTAATAAAGGAAATCGATTATATTCAGAATTATATCGAAATTGAAAAACTCCGTTTTGAGAATGTTGAAGTGACCATAAATTTAGAATCAAACATAGATGACGTTGTTGTACCTCCTCTAATTTTTATTTCATTGGTAGAAAATGCATTCAAGCATGGTGGCTTGAATAACAAAAACTTAAAAATAAAAATCAATTGCAGAGTTATCGATAACAAAATACTCGATTTTGAAATCTTAAATAATTTTGTAATTTCACAAAATCATAATCCAAAGAGAGGAATTGGTTTAGTCAATACAAAAAAGAGACTGAAACTGATTTACAAAAACAATTTTAGCCTTAAACACCAAACCAAATTAAATTTCTACATAATCAGATTACAAATACCAACCCAGAATGAAAATTAAATGCGTGTTAATTGATGATGAGCCTTTAGCTATTAAAGTCTTGGAAAATTATTTTACCAATTTTACAGACTTTGAAGTTATAGCAACATTCACTAACTCTCTGGAAGCGCTCGATTTTATTAATAGCACTGTTGTCGATGCCGTCTTTTTAGATATTAACATGCCCATGATGACTGGTTTTGAACTTATCAGTCTTATTGAAAATAAAACTAAAGTTATCATTACCACTGCTTTTAGAGAATTTGCCGCCGAAAGTTATGATTTGGATGTTCTAGATTATTTGGTCAAGCCGATTCCACTGCCAAGATTTATAAAATGCATCAATAAAATAACCACCGAATACAATCTCAAAAACAATATTAAAGTTGAAACCGCAAAAGGCGATTCTCATATTTTTATTAAAGTCGATAAAAAAATGATGAAAATTAATATTGAAGAAATTCTATTTGTTGAAGGAATGAAAGAATATATAAAAGTTGTTACGCCAGACAAAACCTATATTACACATAAATCTCTTACATCGCTCTCAGAAGAATTACCTCAAGATCGCTTTCTTAGAATACATAAATCTTATGTAATTGCTCTAAATAAGGTAAAATCTATAGAAGGAAACCGCGTTCAAATTCAATCTTACAACATTCCGATAGGCAGAAACTACAGCAAAGAGGTTAAAAACAAGATATTGGAATAAAATATAATTACGAATTACATTTTCTAAGTGGGTTAAAATTAACACTTTGTTGAAAAAACATAGTCGTTGGTTTAAATTTAACATTATTTATACCTTTTTATTTTTTTTTGATAATCCTAACAAATATATTTACGGTCTTCAAAAAACAATAAAATAAAAAATTAACCTTATTATTATGAGTTCAGAAAATGTGCAAACCAAATGGGGGCAATTTATCTCTTTGATAATCGTCTTCTTCTTTTGGGGTTTTGTTGGGTCAGCCAATGACATCCTGATTCCAGTATTCAAAAAAGTATTTACGTTATCGCAAGTACAATCTCAATTAGTAGCTTGGGCTTTCTATGCAGCTTATTTTGTTGGATCAATTATATTCTTTATCGTTTCTTTAAAAGTAGACGTTTTACAAAAATACGGTTACAAAAGAACACTATCTGCAGGTTTAGTTTTATCTGCCGTAGGTTCGTTTTTATTTGTTCCAGCGGCTACAATCCAAAGCTTCCCCTTCTTCTTAACAGCTTTATTTACAGTAGGTTTAGGATTCTCAATCCAGCAAATTGTAGCAAACCCGTTAGCCATTAAAATGGGAAGTCCGGAAACTGGAGCGCACCGTCTAACGCTTGCAGGAGGAATCAACTCTTTTGGAACAACAATCGGAGCTATCTTGTTAGGTATCGCTTTATTCGGAATGGGAGACAACAAAAAAACAGCGCTTTCATTAGAAGATATTAAACTGCCATTCATCATTTTAGGTCTTGCATTTATTGCTGTTGCCGTTTTCATGAACTTTTCTAAAATTGAAGATCCTGTAAAAGAGGAAGAAGCAATCATCAAAGACAAACACAGCACTTTTAACATCCTTGACTATCCGCAATTATACTTGGGAATGTTAGGGATTTTTATTTATGTTGGAACTGAGGTAACTATCATCAGTAACTTGCCCGCTTTACTACACACACACGAATTTGGAAACATCTTAGAAGACGCAGTTGCACCATTTATCGCACTCTACTGGGGAAGTTTAATGATCGGCCGTTGGAATGGTGGAGTAAATGTTTTCAACACTTCTAACTTGGTAAATACGGCTCTTAAATTTATTGTGCCTGCTGCTGCATTTGGAGTAATTATCGGAGCAAATATCTTTGCTGCTCACGACGTTTCTTCATTCTACATCTACCCAATCTGGATTTTACTATTTATTGCTGTAAGTTTTGTTGGTGGTAAAAACGCTGGAAAAACATTAATGCTTTTCGGAATTTCAGGATTGACGATGATGGTTTTAGGATTGGCTTGGCCAGACCCAGAAATTGCTAAATTCTTCTTTATTTCTGGAGGATTGTTCTTATCTATCATGTGGCCTTCAATCTTCGATTTAGCGATTGCAGGATTAGGAAAAAACACAGGAAAAGCATCATCTTTCTTAATCATGATGATTCTTGGTGGTGGAGTAATTCCATTATTACAAGGAAGTATCTGTGATTTAGACGCTACAAATCCAAACGGAATTTTTGGCATCACATATACACATTTCTCATATATTGTACCGCTTATCGGTTTTGCTTATTTAGGTTTCTATGGTTTCTATTGCCCTAAAATCTTGAAAAAACAAGGAATCAGCCACATCGAAAGCGCTGGCGGAGGACACTAAAAATTAAAAAATTCCAATATATAAAAAATCCAAATTCCAAGTAAAACTGGAATTTGGATTTTTTTATTTCAAAAAAAAGTAAAAACTTAGAATCTCAGTATCTCAGAAACTTAGCCGCTTTTACTTAGCATTAATAATATTACTCAAATTCTTCTTAAAAATAGCTTTATTCTGAGCCGATAAAGGATAAACGACATCTTTGTCCGCATGTACTATTATCTTATCAATATCGGCATTTAAAAGCGCTTTCGGATCTTTTATTTTTAAGGTGCAAGCTCCATCAAAGAAACCATCATCTTCTATCGTTTTTCTAGCTTCTATTTTCGTGCCATCGCTTAAAACTGCCGAGATTGTCATTTCACTATTTAATGTTTTCGAATAAAACCCATCCATTACCAGCAAAAGGCGGTACGAGTTTTTCAATTCCGGGCCTTTAAACTCATGTCTCGTAATATTATACCGAAGACCTTTAGCAAGGGTTTGAAATTTTACCGAACAATCCAACTCATAAGTTGCAACATCTCCAGCCTCATTTACCGAAGTAATAACTTTAGCGGCTTGGGCGTTTATTGAGAAACTCGCAACAAAAAAAGACAACATAAATAAGATAACTTTCATATTTAACTATTTAAGATTCAATATAAAAGTAAAAAAAATCGCCCTTTCTCGTTAGAAAAAAGACGATTTTAATTTTGTAAATATCTAAGGATTATTTATTTCCTTTTTCGAAGTCAGCTACGAATTGAGCTAAACCGATATCTGTTAATGGGTGTTTCAATAAACCGTAAATTGCAGAAAGAGGTCCAGTCATAACATCAGCACCAATTTTTGCACAGTTTACAATATGCATTGTGTGACGCACAGAAGCTGCTAAAATTTGAGTTTCGTAACCATAGTTATCATAAACCTCTCTAATTTCTTGGATTAAGTTTAATCCGTCAGTAGAAATATCATCCAAACGGCCAACAAACGGAGAAACATAGGTTGCTCCAGCTTTTGCTGCCAAAATAGCTTGTCCCACAGAGAAAACAAGCGTTACGTTAGTTTTAATTCCTTTATCAGAAAAATATTTAGCTGCCATAACACCTTCCTTAGTCATAGGAAGTTTTACAACGATTTGCTCATGTAATTCAGCTAGCTCCTCGCCCTCTTTAACCATACCTTCAAAGTCAAGAGCATTAACTTCAGCACTTACATCACCTTCAACAAGATTGCAAATATCAACATAATGCTTTAAGATATTGTTTTTTCCAGTGATTCCTTCTTTTGCCATTAATGACGGATTAGTTGTTACACCATCCAAAACACCTAAAGCTTGTGCTTCTTTAATTTGAGCTAAATTAGCTGTGTCAATAAAAAATTTCATAATTTATATTATTTAAATTGTGTTGATTTATTCTGGGCGTGACCAGATTTGCAAAAGGCGCACCAATCAAACCGCTTACAAGCGCCTTTTTCAAATCCGGTCGGGCTATCCGTACTACTTCGGTAGTTTACTCCTATCCCTCACGCAAACGCAGCTGCAAAATTACGAAATCAATACCAATAACAATTTCAAAAACGAGATCAATTTGTAAATTATACAAAAATTCACAAAATATTTACAAACCGTAAATTATTTATTTCTGTTTAGTTCTTTCAATTCATCCCGGATTTCTTCCAAAACTCTTAAAGTATCTTCTTTGTAACTTTCTGAATTATTTATCTTATCGCTTACCGCTCCTAATATCCTACGAATTACAAACCAAATAATCAGTAAAACTAACACGCCAAAAACAGCTGGTAAATATTCGGCAATCTTTTCCATAATTTTATAATTTATAATGATTCATAAGCATCTTCTCGTACATTTTATCCGGAAGAGCACGTTTTAATACAATCGAAAACTTCTGCATAAAAGCCCCCACTTTATAATGCACATTAGGTTTTTTGGTTTGAATGATTTTATAAACCGCTTCTGCCATTTCATTTGGATTGCTTCCTGCATCAACATGATCATTCATAGTTGCTAGAACTTCTCCATACACCTTTTCGTAAGCCGAATCTTTTATAACTGGCGCATGATAGCGTCCAGCTGCAATATTAGTTGCAAAATCTCCAGGCGCAACATTTGTAATTTCAATTCCAAAAGCTTTTACTTCCATTCTTAAAGCTTCAGTAATCAACTCTAAAGCTCCTTTTGATGCCGAATAAACACTTCTATACGGAAGTCCCATATAACCAGCAATTGAAGTAATATTAATAATAAGTCCCGAATTCTGCTTACGCATTTGCGGAAGTGCAGCTTTCATAACTTCAATTGGACCGAAAAAGTTCGTTTCAAAATTATTTCGAATTTCTTCTATCGGAATTTCTTCTAATGGTCCTGTGATTCCTACTCCAGCATTATTGATGACAATGTCTAATCTTCCAGAAGTTTCAATAATTCGGTTTACAGCAGTTTTAATAGAATCAGAATTTCGAACATCTAATGCAACCAAAGGAAAAACTGAATTTAAAACTTTCTCAGGATTTCTGCTCGTTCCGTAAACAACGAAACCTTTCTGGTGTAAAAATTCACCAATAGATTTTCCAATTCCTGATGATCCTCCGGTAATTAAAACGACTTTGCTCATTTTTTTAGTTATAAGTTATGAATTTTGAGTTATGAGTTTTGGAGAATGGTAATATTTTGAACAGTACATAAAATGCTCAATATTTAACTTTTAACCAACAACATCTAAC
This sequence comes from Flavobacterium anhuiense, assembly GCF_004151235.1. Lineage (GTDB taxonomy): Bacteria > Bacteroidota > Bacteroidia > Flavobacteriales > Flavobacteriaceae > Flavobacterium > Flavobacterium anhuiense_A. Next base: position 618,777 of record NZ_JUIV01000001.1, on the reverse strand, counting down.
TTCAGATTGGGTCAAAAATAAAAAAATCCTCCTGATAAGGAAGATTACAAACTAATTAAATTCTAAAAAAAATGGCAAGCGACCTACATCGCACCGCTCAACCACGTACCCTTGCTATGTTCCCATCCTGGGGGAGTCTGCAGGAGCTGGTCGTGTAGGACTTGCCGGTGCAAATATACAACCTTTTTATATTTTTGCAAGACCTTTGTTGCTATAAAAATAACGTCGTATATTGGCATATTGAAATTTTAAACTATGAAAAAATATAACTTCCTAGCTGTCATTTTATTAGGAATCACATTAATTGGATGTAAAGAAAAAAATAAAGGTGAAAATTCTTTATTTACTATCGATGATTCTGCTTTTCCAGCCCATTTTACACAAAAAGAATCGCTTTCAATCGGAGTTTTAAACCCAAATTCGAAAGAAATCGACAGCATTGCTTACTTTATAAATGATAAAAGAGTTGGAGGTACAAAAGGTGCCGAAAAATTTAAATTTGAATTAAAAGATCAAAAATTAGGCTACCAATACCTAAAAGCTACTGTTTATTTTGGAGGAGATTTTTCTGATGCTACTAAAAGAATTGAAGTTGTATCTGATATCGAACCTAAATTATTAAACTATAAAATTGTAAACACTTTTCCACATGATACAACAGCTTTTACGGAAGGGTTTGAATTTTACAACGATACTTTATATGAAAGCACTGGACAAGAAGGCGCTTCATTTATAAAAAAATACGATTATAAAACGGGTAAAGTTTTCAAACAAATTGATCTTGATAAACAATATTTTGGAGAAGGAATTACGTTTATAAATGGCAAATTATTTCAGTTAACATATAAAAACAAAAAAGGATTTATCTACGATGCTAAAACATTAAAACTGGAAAAGACTTTTGATTACGAAAAAGATATTGAAGGTTGGGGAATGACGAATGACGGAAAATATATCTATCAAACTGACGGAACCGAAAAAATCTGGAAAGTAGATCCAAATACTCAAAAAATGATTGATTACATTAATGTTTATTCTGGAACTTCAAAAATCAAAGCTGTTAACGAACTAGAATGGATTAACGGAAAAATTTACACAAACGTATGGTTTAAAGACGCTATTGCAGTTGTAAATCCTGAAAACGGAGCTGTCGAAGGAATTTTAAATCTTTCCGATTTAAGAAAAACCATGAATGATATCACAACTGATGATGTATTAAATGGTATTGCATACAATCCTAAAACTAAAACCATTTTTGTGACTGGTAAAAACTGGAGCAAAATGTTTGAAATTACTGTTTCGGAATAAATCTAAAACAAAACAATTTTACGAATTTCACAAGTTTTCACACATTTATACGTGGAAATTTGTGAAATTTGTGTTTTATAACAATTCATATTAATGATCACTTTAATCACAAACATACAAGAATTACTACAGATTCGAGAAACTTCTATTGCTAAAGTTTCAGGTTCTGAAATGGCTAATCTTCCAACAATTAAAAATGCTTTTTTAGTTTTAAAAGACAATCTCATTGAAGATTTCGGTTCAATGGATAATCTTCCAAAAATAAATGCCGACAAAACAATAGATGCAACAGGAAAAGTTGTGCTTCCGTCTTGGTGTGACAGCCACACTCACATTGTTTATGCAGGAAATCGCGAACAGGAATTTGTAGACCGAATTAATGGACTTTCTTATGAAGAAATTGCTAATCGTGGCGGAGGAATTCTAAATTCGGCTAAAAAACTAAACGAAACTTCTGAAGAAGAAATTTACGAACAATCTAAAATTCGTCTCGAAGAAGTAATGCATTTAGGAACTGGAGCTGTAGAAATAAAATCAGGTTATGGATTGACTGTTGATGGCGAATTAAAAATGCTTCGTGTAATTAAAAAACTAGCAGAAAACTATCCAATCGCAATTAAAGCTACATTTCTAGGCGCACATGCGTTCCCTCTACATTACAAAGAAGATAAAGCGGGATATCTGGATGAAATTATTAACGAAATGCTGCCAGAAATCTCCAAAAACAAACTTGCTGACTATGTAGATGTTTTCTGCGAGAGCGGTTATTTTTCTGTAGAAGAAACTGAAAAAATTATGGAAGCAGGTTTAGCATTTGGCTTAAAACCAAAAATTCACGTAAACCAATTCAATTCTATTGGCGGCATTCAGGCTGGAGTTAAATTTAATGCACTTTCTGTCGATCATTTAGAAATTATGAATCCAGAAGATATTGAAGCTTTAAAAGGAACAGAAACAATGCCTGTCGCTTTACCTTCATGTTCTTACTTTTTAAGCATTCCTTATACTCCAGCACGCGAAATGATAAAAGCTGGACTTCCTTTAGCGTTGGCAACAGATTTTAATCCTGGTTCTACTCCATCAGGAAATATGAATTTTGTTGTGGCAACAGCTTGCATCAAAATGAAAATGACACCAGAAGAAGCTATAAATGCCGCAACCATAAACGGAGCCTACGCAATGGGACTTTCAGAAACTCACGGAAGCATTACAAAAGGCAAAAAAGCCAACTTAATCCTAACAAAACCTATTTCATCTTACTACCAAATTCCATACGCTTTTGGAAGCAATTTAATTGAATCTGTTTTTGTTGAAGGTAAAATTTTAGAATAATTATTTCAACGATTTAAATATAGCCCGTGGTTTCAACCACGGGAAACATATTGTTTTTCAAACAACAAATAAAACCATTCAAGTCATAAATAAAAAAAGGTCTGTGAAAATCACAGACCTTTAATATCTTAGTGGCATTTTATCACTTCGGCAAAATTATCTTAAGCTGAAACTAGTTTTAGAAACCAATTCATCATTATCAAAAACATTGATAAAGTAAGTTCCTTTTGCAAAATCTTTTCCTGGAAGATCTTCACTAACTTGTACAGTTTTATTTTCATATTTTACTGTAGTTTTAAAACTATAAGTTAAAGTATTATCCCCAAAACTTTCTGTTTTCTTTTCTCCTAAAACATTGTTTTTAGAATCAATAACTTGAACATAATACGTTTTGTCTCCAGATTTAGCGATTTGATTTTCAGCAATTGTAAAACTAACTTTTAAAATGTCTGCACGGCTAGCTTTATCTGTTTCGATTTGCTTACCCGAGCTTTTCAATTTGTAAGCTGATGTTTTAGTATTTAATACAGATAATTTAGAACCTTTTTCTACAGTTTTAGCTAATTCTTCGTTTTGACCAACTAATACTTCATTATATTTTTTAGATTCTCCTAAAACTACAATAGTACTATCTCTTTGAGTAGTTAAAACACCATTTTGTTTTTTCAACTCATCGTTTTCAGCAACTAAAGTTTTCATTTTGCTTTGCATTGCCTGAACTTGAGATCTGTATTTAGAAACATCTCCTTTAGACTTGTTCAAATCATCCATTAAAGCTACTACTTTATCTCTTTCTTGGATTAATTCATCAGACATTGAAGTATTTTCAGCAATTGCAGCGTCATAAGTTGCTTTTAACTCCTGTAAATCTTTCATTACAGACTCTTTCTCTGTCAAAGTTGTTGTAAGCTCAGTTTTAACTACTTCTGTATCAGAAGATAATTTAAAAATATACACTAAACTACCGATCAGTAGGACTGCTAAAACTGCGATTACCGCCTTTAGACTTGAATTGTTGTTCTTTGGGTTTTCCATATTTAAATAATTTTCTTTAATAACAAATTTAAGAATTAATATAAGGTAATAACGTAAGTTTCTACAATTATATTATTTTTGGAAAATAAATTTTTTTCATGGAAAAATTAATCCCTTTCACTATAAATGATTTAGCAAAAGTCACAAATCATAGAAGTGGTGAATTAAAGTTCGGAGAAAAAATGATTGTTATTCCGCCAGGAGCTGACAAAGTTAATTTTCTCAAAGAAAGCGAAGCAAAGTATGTACTTTTAGGAATTCCTGAAGATATTGGTGTGCGTGCCAATTATGGAAGACCTGGAGCTGCATCGGCATGGCAATCTGCAATAAAAAGCATTGCAAACATTCAGCATAATCGTTTTTGTAAAGGAAGCAATATTATTGTTTTAGGACAAATTAATGTTGCAAATGAAATGCGCGAAGTAGAAAACCTTGATTTTAATGATATAGACGATCGTTCAAAATTAAGTCAGCTGGTTGAAAAAATAGACAAAGAAGTATCACATATCATTTTCACTATCATTAAAGCTGGAAAGACACCAATTATTATTGGTGGTGGGCACAATAATGCCTACGGAAATATTAAAGGCGCAGCTCTTGCAAAAGGAAAGCCTGTAAATGCTATTAATTTTGATGCACACTCTGATTTTAGAATTTTAGAAGGCCGTCATAGCGGAAATGGATTTTCGTACGCTTATGAAGAAGGTTTTTTAAAGAAATATTTCATTTTTGGACTTCATGAAAATTATACTTCAAAAAGCGTTCTAGACATTATAAAAAAACTGGAAGATCGCGTTCGCTATAATACTTACGACAGTGTCAATATTAGAAAAGAAAAAGATTTTAATCGTGAGATGATCACGGCTTTGGATTTTATTAAAAATGATGCTTTCGGAATCGAAGTTGACCTTGACGCCATTCCAAACATTGCCAGCAGCGCCATGACCATAAGCGGTTTTTCTGTGGAAGAATTGAGACAATTTGTTTCTTTTTTCGGCGAACATAAAAACGCCACTTATTTGCATATTTGCGAAGGCGCACCAGATTTAGACAATTCTCCAAACAACAATTTAATAGGGAAATTAATTGGCTATTTAGTAACCGATTTCGTCAAGGCAAGCATCGAAAAAGACTGATTTAAAAGCGCATTCTAAATACAAAACAAATTGGTTTTGCCAAATAAAAGCCAATTCAAACAAACGATTGACTGAATAAACCTATCTTTGCACGTCATTTTAGAATTAAAACTAAAATAGTTAATCACCAAGATATGTTATTCGAAGATCTATCACTTTCAAAAAGTATACAAAAAGCCGTATTTGAAGAAGGCTATTTAAATCCGACTCCTATTCAGGAAAAAGCAATCCCTATTGTTTTAGAAGGTCGCGATTTAATTGGCTGTGCTCAAACAGGCACAGGAAAAACCGCAGCATTTGCCATTCCAATCATACATCAATTGCATCGCATTGTAGGTTCGTCAAAAAAAGCCAAACAAATTCGTGCGCTTGTAGTAACGCCTACAAGAGAACTTGCTGTTCAAATTGGACAAAGTTTTGACACTTATGCCAAATATACCAATTTAACACAGTTGACTATTTTTGGAGGAGTTTCTCAAAACCCTCAAGTAGATGCTTTAAAAAACGGAGTCGATGTTTTAATTGCCACTCCCGGACGTTTGCTTGACTTACATAAGCAAGGTTTTCTTGATTTAAATCACTTGCACACTTTAGTGCTGGATGAAGCCGATCAAATGCTGGATATGGGTTTTATAAACGATGTAAAAAAAATCGTTAAACTAACTCCAAAAAACAGACAAACCTTACTTTTCTCTGCGACAATGCCAATTGCGATTCGCGAGCTTGCAGAAATGTTTCTTCAAGATCCCGCAAAAGTTGAAGTTTCACCAGTCTCATCGACAGCTGAAAATGTTGAGCAACGCGTCTATTTTGTTGATAAGACAGAAAAAAGAAACTTATTATACACTTTAATTAAAGAAGAAAATTTATCAAACGTGCTTGTGTTTTCTAGAACAAAACATGGAGCTGACAATGTTGTAAAAGCACTTCGCAAAAAAGATATTCCTGCTGAAGCCATTCACGGAGACAAATCTCAAAATGCAAGGCAAAGAGTTCTTGACGCTTTTAAAAACAAAGAAGTTGGTGTTCTAGTTGCAACCGATATTGCTGCACGTGGAATTGATATTGAACAATTGCCATATGTAATCAATTTTGATTTACCGAATATTCCTGAAACTTATGTTCACCGTATTGGTCGTACAGGTCGTGCTGGAAATGGCGGAATAGCAATTTCTTTCTGCGGAAAAGATGAACTTCCTTATTGGAAAGACATCCAAAAACTGATTAAAGTTGACGTAAAAACAGTTGCCGATCATCCGTATCAATGGCATTCTGGAAGCCCAGAAGCTGGAGAAAAACCTAAAAACTCGAACAGAAGCGGTGGCGCTCATAAATCGAGAAAATCAACAAACGCTAAGAAAAATAAAAAACGCTGGTACTAAACAGCGTTTTTTTCGTTTATAAGAAAATTGATTATCTTGAATAATTTAACCGGTTCAAAAGGTTTAATGATTATATCATTCATTCCAGAAGAAATAGCTTCATCTGTAATTTCATCTTTATCAAAAGCAGTCAAGGCAACAATTGGAGTTTCAATACCTTGAAGACGTATTCTTTTCGTCGTTTCAAATCCATTCATTAAAGGCATATTGATATCCATTAAAATCAAATCAAACGTTTCGTCTTCTAAAATTTTAAGCGCTGCAAAACCATCATCAACTACTTTACAAGAATAATTATTCTTTTCGATAATCTTTTTCGTCACAAGCTGATTAATCAAGTTGTCTTCAACAACTAAAATTTTATAAACTTCGCTTGAAGTCAAGTCAACTTCAATTTCATCGATGATGCTTTTCGTTTTTGCTAAATCGTGCTCAAAGGCAATTGTAAACGAAAATGCAGTTCCTTTTCCAATATCACTATCCAAAGTAATGGTGCTTCCAAAAAGTCCAAGCAATCTTTTTACAATGCTAAGCCCTAAACCAGTACCTTGATAATCCTCATCTCGTCTACCAACTTGCACAAATTTTTCAAAAATCTTATTCTGATCTGCAACTGCAATTCCGATTCCGTCATCTTTAATTAAGAAATCTAAATAATACAGTTTTCCTTCTACTTTATTTAACTTTACATTAATTTCAACTTGTCCGTCTTTAGTAAATTTTAATGCATTACTTACCAAATTCATTAAAATCTGAGCTAGACGCAGTTTATCTCCAATTAAATATTCAGGAATATTTGAGTCGATATTGGTAGAAATTCTATTATTGTTCTTCTGCGAAAGAAAAGAAAGCGAATTTTTGATTACCGTAATTTCGTCAGAAATATTGAAAGTCAGGTTTTCAAGTACAATTTTATTCTCTTCAATTTTATTAATCTGCAGAATATCATTTACAAGAGACAGTAAATATCTGGCAGAAAATTTAAGCGAACTTAAATGCTGACTTCTTGAGATTTCTTTATGCTCTTCGAGCAGCATATTGGTAATTCCAACAACTCCATAAAGTGGCGTACGTAATTCGTGGCTTATAGTTGATATAAACTGAGTTTTGAGCAAAGAGGCTTCCTCTGCAATTTCTTTTGCTTTAAGAAGCTCTAAATTATGTTTTTTCTTGTATCTAATATTCTTTATTAACGTAATAATCAAAATTAAAAGGATAAGAGAAATCAAAATAAAAAGAATTACAATGATTTTTGATTTCCTTAAACTTTGAGATTGCTCTACTTTTTCTCCCTCAACTTTATCAATCTGTCTCTTATATTCGTCCAATTCTAGACTTAAACCAGCTTGAGAGGCCTTTTTAATTTTCTTAACATCATATAAATTATCTGAAATATCATAATGTTTAACAAGTGCATCGTACGCTTCTTTATGCCTGTTGGTTTTATTTAAAAAATGTGAATATTCTAAATAAGCACGTGACAAATCTATTTTCTCCTGACATTTTTTGCCTGATTCAATAGCACTCAAAAAATAAGCATTGGCTGCTTTATTATCATTTTTATAGCTAGAGTAAATACCATTTAACATGGCCACAATAACCTCTGTTGATTGGTCATTATACTTTACTTTAGTACTGTTTACATACTTCAAAAAGAGATATCCCTGATTGTAATTTCCAATATCAAAATAAGCCCATGCAATATTTACGTTTGTAAAATAAACCTCTTTTAAATCATTTATTTTCAAAGCATAAGCTACTGCCTTTTTATAACTACGAATTCCTTCATCAAATTGTTCTTTTCCAAAACAATACATGTTTCCCAAATTATTATAAAGGTTACATTTTAAGGAATCGTTAGTAGTTTTATTAGCATAATACAAACCTTTTTTATAGAAAAAAATGGCTTTATCATACTCTTCCAATTCGTTATAATTGGCAGCTATAATATTATAAGAACGAGCAGTAAGGCAATAATCTTTTATTGCCGTTGCAGCATTTAGAGCGACTCTGGAATAGATGAGTGATTTTTCGAAGTTGGATTCTCTAAAATTTAAAAGCGCTTTCTTCACATTCTTTTCAATTTTAGGATCGAGATTACAATTAGATTGCGCAATTGCTGAAATGGCAAAGCAATTCAGAATCAAAAATAGTAGTAAAAAAATCCGTCTGTGGGGCATTAATCGGCTAGTTTGATCAAATATACACTTTAAAATAAAAAAAAGCTGTATTTCATAAAAAAATACAGCTTGTCAAATACTATTTCAATAACTAAGAAAAAAATTAAATTCTCAGTTTTTCTATTTATTCTTTATCACTCTCCCATTGTCCAACAACAGAAGTTGCTAACGCATTTCCTAATACATTAGTTGCACTTCTAAACATATCGCAGAAATGATCAATAGGAAGAATTAATGCAATTCCTTCAATTGGAATATCAAACATACCGCACGTTGCAGCAACTACAACCAAACTTGCTCTTGGTACTCCAGCAATACCTTTGCTCGTAAGCATTAAAACTAAAAGCATTGCCATTTGTGTTCCTAAATCTAAATGCACATTGTAGAATTGAGCAATAAAAATACTCGCAAATGTCATGTACATCATACTTCCGTCAAGGTTAAACGAATATCCAAGAGGAAGCATAAAAGAAACAATTTTATCTTTTACACCAAAACCTTCTAATTCTTCAGTCAATTTTGGAAATACAGCTTCACTACTTGTTGTTCCAAAAGCAATTGCCAAAGGTCCTGTAATACGTCTTAACAGTTCGGTCATTCTTCCTTTAAGGAAAATATATCCTATGGCAATCAAAATAACCCACAAAGTACTGATACCAATTAAAAACGATCCGAAAAATTTAAAGTAAGTAATTACCAACTCTTCTGCATCACGTATAGCAAACACACCTGCAATAGCACCAAAAACTCCAATTGGCGCAAATTTCATTACGTAGTTTACCATTTTCAGAACAATATGAGAAAGTTTATCGAAAGCACCAATAATTGGCTTTACTGTATCTCCTAGAGAAGCTGCTGCCAGTCCGAAGAAAATAGAGAAAACTACAATCTGCAAAATCTCATTAGTCGCCATTGCTTCGATAATACTTTTTGGCACGATATGCTCAACAAAATTATCAAAAGACAGGTTTTGTGTTTTTCCTGTAACTTCAGAAGCCGCTGCCATATCAACATGTTCGAGTTTTAAACCAACTCCTGGCTGTAGAATATTTACATAAAACAATCCAATTAAAAGAGAAATAAACGAAGCTGTAAAAAACCATCCAATAGCTTTTCCTCCAATTCTTCCCACAGTTTTAATATCTCCCAATTTTGCAATCCCAACTACTAGAGTAGAAAAAACTAATGGAGAAATAATCATTTGCACCAAACGAATAAAGATAGTGGCTAACATTTTTATTTTCCCGCTAAACGCCTGTGCTGCTTCTGGCGAAATGGTATTGTGCAATATAATTCCTAAAATGGCTCCTAGAACCATTGCAATTATAATCTGCCCTGTTAATCCCGAAAGAAATGATGTTTTTTTAGTTTCTGTAACTTCTTGCATTAAATTATTTTTTGATTATTAAAATATAAGACCCTCACTGTCTTACCTTTTATTAATATGTTTTGTTGATTAAATAAAAATCTGCCAAAACAATTGCTGCCATCGCTTCTACGATTGGCACTGCGCGAGGCACTACACACGGATCATGACGTCCTTTTCCTGTCATTGGTGTAATGTTACCTTTATTATCTAAAGAATCCTGAGTCTGCATGATAGTTGCAACAGGTTTAAAAGCAACTCTGAAATAAATATCCATTCCGTTGCTGATACCTCCTTGGATTCCACCAGAAAGATTTGTTTTTGTTGTTCCGTCTGCGTTATATAAATCGTTATGTTCGCTTCCTTTCATTTCAGAACCTGAAAAACCGCTTCCGTATTCAAAACCCTTTACTGCATTAATAGAAAGCATTGCTTTTCCTAACTCTGCATGAAGCTTATCAAATACTGGTTCTCCCAAGCCAACTGGAACATTCTGAATTACACAAGTTACAACACCGCCAACAGTATCTCCCTGCTTACGAATATCACGAATATATTCTTCCATAATCGCTGCAGATTTTTCATCTGGACAACGCACTGGATTGCTTTCAATTTTAGAAAAATCCAATTCCTGATAAGGTGTATCTAAATGAATTGGACCAACAGAAGAAACATAAGCATTGATTTTGATTTCAGGCAACATTTGTTTTGCAATTGCACCTGCTACTACTCTACTTGCTGTTTCTCTTGCAGAACTTCTTCCGCCACCGCGATAATCGCGAAAACCATATTTCTTATCATAAACATAATCAGCGTGGCTTGGTCTGTAATTATCTTTTATATGAGAGTAATCGTCTGATTTTTGATTGGTATTTGGAATAATGAAACCAATTGGAGTTCCAGTTGTTTTTCCTTCAAATATTCCTGATAGAAACTGAACCGCGTCTGGCTCTTTTCTCTGTGTTACAATTGCTGATTGTCCAGGCTTTCTGCGAGCCATATCTACTTCAATTGCTTCAAAATCTAATTGTATTCCTGGAGGGCATCCGTCGATAATTCCGCCTAAAGCTTCACCGTGAGATTCTCCAAATGTAGTTACTTTATATAGTGTGCCGAAGCTGTTTCCTGCCATTGTGTTTTGTTTTGAGCAAATGTAAGTTTTATGAATTAAATTAAAAAATTTAAAACTGGTATTATTAACGAAACATTAAATGGGATAAAAATCACAATTTGGTAAAATTATCCTCTTTTTAATAACCTTTTAATAAAGTCAGATTTCACAGACTTTCTTTCATTTGTAAAACTTCAAATCAAGAAAAAATTGAAAAAAAGAAATGTCGAATTGGTCATTCTTTCTGATGTCCATTTAGGAACTTACGGAAGTCACGCTAAAGAACTAAACAACTATCTTTCAAGCATTAAACCAAAAACTTTAGTTTTAAACGGCGATATAATTGATGCTTGGCAGTTTCGTAAGTCTTATTTTCCAAAAGCACACTTACGCGTTATTCAGCGTATTATCGGGATGGCTTCTAAAGGAACAAAAGTGTATTATATTACTGGAAATCACGATGAGATTCTTAGGAAATTCAGCGATATGAATATGGGAAATTTTGCTCTGGTTGATAAATTGGTTTTAGAATTAGATGATAAAAAAGCCTGGATTTTTCACGGAGATGTGTTCGATGCCTCAGTTCAGCATTCAAAATGGATTGCAAAACTGGGCGGATTGGGTTATGATTATTTAATCTTAATGAACCGATTTGTAAATTGGTGTTTATCAAAGTTAGGCCGCGAACCTTATTCTTTTTCCAAAAAAATAAAGGCAAGCGTTAAAAAAGCAGTAAAATTCATTTCAGATTTTGAAACTACTGCAACTGATCTTGCTATCGAAAAAAATTACGATTATGTGATCTGCGGTCACATTCATGAACCAAAAATCATGACTAAAGAAAACAAACACGGTTCTACTTTATATCTTAATTCTGGAGACTGGGTAGAAAATTTAACTGCTTTAGAATATCATAAAAAGCGATGGAAACTGTTTTCTTACAAGGCCAGCAATTTTGCAGAAGAAGAAAATCTCCTAGAAATGGAAGACATTCTTACTTCCCAGCTAATTTCATCAATAATACTAAAATAAAAGCCTTACAAAGAGCTTTTTAAGAATTTTAACTGTCAAAATTTAGAAAAATGTAAATTATGTAACAATTTTCAAAAATATTATACGTTTTGTATTTGACTGTAATAATACATTTGAAAAAATTTAATTTACCATTTTTATGAAAAAGATACTATTATCTGCCATTATGCTTCTTGGTTTAGCATTTACGGCTCAATCACAAGAAATTTCGAAACACGCTTTAGGATTACGTCTGGGAGACAATAACGGATTTGGGGGAGAAATATCATATCAATTAGGATTAAGTCAAAAAAACAGACTTGAATTCGATTTGGGATGGAGAAACAGCAGAGATGTAGATGCAATTAAAGGAGTTGCTCTTTATCAATGGGTTTGGAACATTGAAGGAGGATTTAACTGGTATGCTGGTGTCGGAGGAGGACTAGCTGCTTGGGATCACGATTACTACAACAATAATTACAGATATAATGATAGTGGAACTTATGTTTTTGCTGCTGGTGATATCGGTATTGAATATAGATTTAAAGAAGTGCCGCTTACTTTATCATTAGACGCAAGACCAGAAATTGGTTCAGGTTATTATGATGATGACAATTTCGGATTTGACGTTGGTTTAGGTGTCAAATTTAGATTCTAAAATAAAATTAAAAAATAATTGTAAGAAGAAGCCTGTCGTTTAAAGCGACAGGCTTTTTTTATGGCTTTCAAAAAAAAATTAAAAAAGGGTTTCGACTCCACTCAGTCTGACAAACTTTGGAATCGCTTCCAAAAAACAATCAATATCAGACTGAGCGGAGTTAAAGCCTTCCCTTTATAAATTTTATTTAATAATAATTTCTTTCTTAGAATGGATTTTTACAACCGTATAAGGATATGAAATCACCTGCAGGGTCATTGCATCTTTTGGAGGATTGTTTTCTTTTACAGTTATGATGATATTTTTATCTGTTTCTTCCACCTTTTCAACATCGATGGTATAACCGCTTGTATTTTTTTCACCCATATTCAGAATTACATAATTATAATCTTGAACATCCGGATCTTTCATTTTATGAGCCAAATTCGGATCATTTTCAAGCATTTTGATTTCATTTGGTTCCGTCAAAATTTCGAAAAATTTAATATTCCCACCACCGTCAGACTGCGTTGTCAAAACCTCATACAGCGATGCGTTTGAATTTTCAACCTTCTTCACTCCGCATGAAACCAAAACAAAAACCGCTAAAACAGAAATTACTTTTTTCATTTTTATCCTTTTAAATTAGTGTTTTTCCAATTTGTAATCATCAACGGCTTTTTGGTATAGAGCCTCATATTTAGGCAATATGTTTTTAATATCAAATTTTCTTGCCACTTCTAATGCATTAGCCTTAAACTGATTTAAAACAGCATCATCTTTCAGTATTTTCAAAGCATTTTGCGCCATTTCCTCAACATTTCCTACATTACTTAAATATCCAGAAAAACCATCAAAATTAACTTCAGGCAAACCTCCAGAGTTACTTGAAATTACTGGAACGCCACAAGCCATTGCTTCTAAAGCTGCCAAACCAAAACTTTCAGTTTCTGAAGGAAGCAAGAATAAGTCGGTCATGCATAAGATTTTATCAATCTCGTGGCTATTCCCAAAGAAAATCACTTTGTCTAAAATCCCTAATTCCTGACATAACATTTCTGCTTTTTCTTTTTCAGGTCCATCACCAACCATCATTAGTTTAGCTGGAATTTCTTTCTGAACATTGTAGAAAATCTTAATGATGTCTGGAATACGTTTTACTTTTCTAAAATTACTGATATGGGTAATAATACGCTCATTTTCATTGGCCATTACATAACGATGGCAAGGGGCATTTGGGTCTTTCTTCACTTTATCCAACTCAATGAAGTTCGGAATTACTTTAATCTTATTCTTGATTTTGAATAATTTCAAAGTATCATCTTTCAAACTCTGAGAAACCGAAGTCACATAATCGGATTTATTGATACTAAAAGTCACCGCTGGTTTGTAAAACGGATGATTTCCAACCAGCGTAATATCAGTTCCGTGAAGTGTTGTAATCATCGGAAGATTTATACCTTCATTTTTCAGCATCTGTTTTGCCATGTAGCCTGCATAGGCGTGCGGAATCGCATAATGCACATGCAGAAGCTCTATTTTGTACAATTTCACCATATCGACCAACTTGCTCGATAAAGCCAATTCGTAAGGCTGATAATGAAATAAAGGATATTCCGGAACATTTACTTCGTGGTAATGAACATTCGGATTCAAAAGTGCCAATCTAACTGGCTGACTATATGTAATAAAATGTATTTCGTGTCCTCTTCTGGCTAATTCGAGACCTAACTCGGTGGCTACTACACCACTACCTCCAAAAGTAGGATAACAGACGATTGCTATTTTCATGGATTAAATTTAATTCTACGAAAATACTCAAAAATAGCGTTTAATTAACCGTTTAAATTGTTAGATTTTTGACAAAATTAGATTAACTCTGGTTGATAAATATTTTTAAAAATCACAATATTTGAACCAAACCTAACAGGTTTTAAAAACCTGTTAGGTTTCAAACTTGAAACTTGAAACCTGAAACCATAAAAAAAGGCACAAAATCTATAATTTCATGCCTTTTAAATATACTTTAAACACTCTTAGAAAAATCTACTGTGCCAGCTGTCAGCAGCAGGAACTTCCCAAGCTTCGTTAAATTCTTCGATATTGGTAACCAAATTATTAAATACAATTGTATTTGCCGTTACCGCTTTATCTTTAACCATTTTCTTGAAATCAATTAATGGTTTGTGTGCAATATGCTCTCCAAGTTTAAAAGTGACATTCATTTTATCTAATAAATCAACGTCATATTTCTTTTCTAAACTTTGGATAAACTCAACTGAACTATCTATAGAACATCCTGTTGCAGCTTGAACATCTTGATTCACAGCTAATATTATAAATCTGTTATACTTCAACAAATAAGAAGCCTCAAGACTTGTGCCATGCGCAGCCCATTGTTCTACAAAAGCTTTTAAATCAGTTTCTATTTCAGAAAACTCTTCCTCAGAAAATTTTCTGTTAGACTGGTAAATCCAAACTCTAGATTCACCTGGTAAATTTTCAAAAGGTATATACATTTTAATTTTAAATTTTAGATTGTCGATTTTAGATTTTTAAGATTCAATCTTAGAACCTTAGCATCTTAGTAACTTAGAACCTCAGATTACAAATCCTGCGCATTCGCAATTAATTCTGCAACATCAAGAACTTTAACTTGACCTTCTTTTTCTTTATTTTTAATTCCGTCTGTCAACATCGTGTTACAGAATGGGCAACCAGCCGCAATAATATCTGGCTGAGTTTCTAAAGCATCTTCTGTACGAAGAACATTCACTTCTTTGTTTCCAGGTTCAGCATCTTTAAACATTTGTGCTCCTCCAGCTCCACAGCATAATCCGTTTGCTTTAGAACGCTTCATTTCGACTAATTCAACGTCTAATTTCTGAATTAAATCTCTTGGCGCTTCGTAAACTTTATTTGCTCTTCCTAAATAACAAGGATCATGGAAAGTAATTTTTTTCCCTTTAAACTGTCCGCCTTCTACAGTTAATCTTCCATCATCAATTAATGACTTCAAAAATTCAGTATGATGAATAACTTCATAGTTTCCACCTAATTCTGGATATTCATTTTTTAAAGTATTAAAACAATGCGGACAAGCTGTAACAATTTTTTTTGCTTCATAAGCATTCAGAACCTCGATATTCATCATGGCTTGCATTTGAAACAAAAATTCATTTCCAGCTCTCTTTGCAGGATCACCAGTACAACTCTCTTCTGTACCTAAAACTGCAAAAGAAACATTGGTACGATTTAAAATTCGCACAAACGCTTTGGTAATTTTTTTTGCTCTATCATCAAAACTTCCTGCGCAACCTACCCAAAACAAAACTTCTGGCTGTTTTCCTTCGGCAAGCATTTCTGCCATTGTTGGTACTACTAAATTTTCTGACATTTCTCTCACTTTTGTTTAATCGGTTAATCGTAAAATTGTTTAATCGCTAAAAGCAAAATGACAATTCTATAAAACCGAAATATTATTTTAAAATCGATTAAACGGTTAAACGGTTAAACACCTAACCGATTAAACCTTAAATCTTAATTCTCGTTTTTCCAATTTAAACGGTCTTGCTGGCTGTATTGCCAAGGCGCACCATTGTTTTCAATATTAGTCATCATCGCGTTTAATGACATTGGAGCAGCACTTTGCTCCATAACCAAATAACGGCGCATATCCATAATAATAGACAACGGACTGATATTTACTGGACATTCTTCAACACAAGCATTACAAGACGTACAAGCCCACAATTCTTCTGGTGTGATATAATCGTTTAGTAAAGTTTTGTTGTCTGGAACAAAAACACCTTTATTAGCATCGATATTTTTACCAACTTCTGTCAAACGATCTCTTGTGTCCATCATAATTTTACGAGGAGACAATTTTTTACCTGTTTGATTTGCTGGACAAGAAGAAGTACAACGTCCGCATTCTGTACAAGTATAGGCATTCAACAGCTGAACCCAATTTAAATCCTGAACATCACTTGCGCCAAATTTAGCCGGATGTGCATTTTCATCAGCTGGAGCTGCCGCAAACGGATCTGCATTTGGATCCATCATTAATTTTACTTCTTTCGTAACTGAAGCTAAATTATCAAACTGCCCTTCTGGTTTTAAGTTTGCAAAATACGTATTCGGGAATGCCAAAAGAATGTGCAAATGTTTTGAAAAGTATAAATAGTTCATGAAAACTAAAATACCTGCAATGTGCAGCCACCAGAAAACCTCAAATAACAATCCAACTGTTTCATTAGAAGTTCCATTAAAAATCGGCGCTATAAATTGGCTTATTGGGTAACTTCCTGCTTTATGAAAATGAGAATATCCCCCAGGCACATTTTGCAAATGATAATCAGAAGCATTCATCAATAAAAACAAAATCATTAAAACCGTTTCAAAATACAGAATGTAATTAGCATCACTTTTAGGAAAACCAGTTAAATCTGAATGAATAAAACGTTTTAATCGAATAAAGTTTCTTCTAAGCCAAAAAACAGTAACAGCAAAGATTACCAGAATAGCTAAAATTTCGAATGAACCAATTAGAACATCATAAACTACACCTAAGTAAGGCGCAAAAATTCTATGCGTTCCAAATAACCCATCAATGATGATTTCGAGTAATTCGATATTAATAATAATGAAACCTACATATACAATAATATGAAGGATTCCAGCAACAGGGCGTCTCACCATTTTTGACTGCCCAAGAGCAATCAATGCCATGTTTTTCCAACGAGCTTTAGGATTATCTTTTCGATCTACATCGACTCCCAGATTAATATTTCGGATGATTTTTTTTACGCTCGCTGCAAAAAAACCGAAACCTGCTATAAGAAGTACTGCGAATAAAATATTATCTAAATAACTCATTTATCATTATTTTTTATCGGTTGAGTTTGTTTCTTCAGTTGGTGCTACGTATGGTTTATTTTTCTTTCCGAAAAGAGAAACGTTTACGTAACGAGTTGGATAAAGGCGAAGATCTTGCAATAACAATTCAAGTTCTTTCGAAGTTTTAGTCAGGTTGTTATACAAAGCCTCATCGTTAAGTATTTTTCCTGCTGTACCTTTTCCAGAGTTCAGATTGCTCATTAAAACATCTACTTTAGCTAAGGTCTGGTTCAAATTACGCACGGTTTTACCTAAATCTGCTTTATTTAATGAATCTGAAATTTTATTGAAATTACCAGACATCTTATTAAAGTTTGTAACCATTCCGTTAATCTGTCCTTTATTGGTATCCAAAATATTGTTTAGACTTCCTGAAGCTTTATGAAACTGTGTCATTGTCTGACTTAGTTCAGCAATTGTTTTCTTTAGATTTTCTTGAGTATTTTTATCTAAAGTATTGTTTAATCCTGTAACCAAATTATCAATATTCACAAGCATTTTATCAAGCTTCTGCTGAATTGGCTCAATTTTTCCGCCTAATGATTCTGTTAATCCTAATTCAACAGACGAAACTAATTTCTGTCCGTCTTCTGCCAATTCTTTATCAGCAAAATTTGGAATAATTTTAATTTGTTTCCCTCCAATTAAACTCGGAGTATAAATTGATGCTGTACTCGTTTTAGAAATTGGAAAATCTGTTTTAAGCTGAAGCTCAACCAATAATTTACCTGTAACTTCATCAATTGTAATTTTATTTACTTTACCAATCGCAAGTCCGTTAAGCGTTACTGGCGCTGAAGGCGATAAATCTTCAACATTATCATACTCAGCATATAATATTGTATAATTAGTAAAAAGGTCTCTTCCCTTTAAAAAACTATATCCCCAGATAAATAGTAGAATGGATGCGATGACTAAAATAGCCGTTTTAATTTCTCTTGTTAGTTTCAAAATTCTAAGTGTTTGTACAAAATTAATATAAATATTCGAACTTGCTCTTATTATTTAATTGCGTCCTGAATACTGATTTTTTCGCCATCTTTAGTTGCCACCAAAAATGCAGCGCCATATCCTTTACTTTTAGCTTCTTGCAAATATTTTTGCGCCGTTTCGTAACTTGAAGTTTCCTCGTAGAAATATTTATAAATATTATTTTCGTATACCATCGTAACATTTTTAAGCCCTTTGAAATTTTTAGGTTCTAAAGGTGTTTTTTTGATGCTTGCAATAAGCTGCACTTTAAAAAAAGTTCCTTTTGGCGCATTTTTAACAGCAGCAACTGGAGTATTTGTTTTTGGTTTTGCCTTAGTTGAAGTATCTCTTATGGGCCGACTGTCCTCTGACTCAGTTCCTGAACCAAAGTATTCTCTTTTATAACTTAAAATAGCTTCTGCAATTGCTCTCGCAATATCGTCCTGCCCTTCTTCTGAATTTAAAATATTTCCTTCTGTCGGATTAGAAACAAATCCTGTTTCAACCAAAACTCTAGGCATATAGGCTTTATGAAGCACCATAAAAGGCGCTTGTTTTACACCTCCATGACGAAGTTTTTTTCCTAGTTTTTCAAAGTTTTCTTCAATTTTAGTTGCCAGCGTAATACTATTATCTAAATATTCTTCTTGCATCAAGGTCATACCAATCATAGATTCTGGCGAATTAGGGTCGTAACCTTCATATTTACGTTTGTAGTCTTTCTCTAATGTAATTACGGAGTTCTCTTTTTTCGCAGCTTCAAGGTTTGATGCAACTTTACTTAAACCCATTACATAAGTTTCAGTTCCGTCGGCCGCTGTATTTTTATTGGCGTTGCAGTGAATTGAGACGAAAATATTCGAATTTGCTCTGTTTGCAATATTTGCTCTTTCGACCAAATCAACAAAAACATCTGTTTTACGAGTATAAATTACATTAACATTTGGATTTAGCTCTAAGATCTTCCCCACTTTCAAAACAATAGCTAAAGCAATATTTTTCTCGATTCGTCCGCTGTAAACAGCCCCAAAGTCATGATCTCCATGTCCAGCGTCAAGTGTTACCTTAAACACATTTGACTGACTTTGAGCACAAAAGGACGATATAGTTAGAAATAAAGTAAATATTACCTTAAATTTGTTAATTCTATTCATAAATCTAAAAGTTAATTTTAATAAAACGCAGCTGTTATAATTTTTAGAATTGATTATTTTTGCCAAAAAATTATATGTAAGTTTGACGTGTCAAAAAACAAGCCATAATTTTACAAAAATAGCATTTAAACCTTTGCATACAAACTTATTTAATATCGTTTTAATATCATTTTTCCTAACTATAGGTTGTGGTAATTTATACTCGCAAGAAATAAAAAATAAAAAAAAGCCTTTACCTGCTGTAAAACAAACAGATAAAGAAAACACTGCGATTACAGATACCATCAAACTAGATACTGTTAAACCAAAAAAGACTTTTTTGGACGGAAAAGTTAGATATAAAGCCAAAGATTATGCTAAAATTGATCAGAAAAAAAAGCTGATCACTTTATACAATGAAGCAGAATTATACTACAAAGATGTAGAATTAAAATCAGGTATCATTGTACTTAATTATGAAAAAGATGAAGTTTATGCAGGAAGAATTAAAGATTCTGCTGGCGTTTTAACCCAATACCCTAATTTCAAACAGGGATCAAGTGAAGTACAGCCTGATTCTATTCGTTTTAATTTTAAAACAAAAAAAGCTTTAATTTACAATTCAAGAACAAAACAAGGTGAATTAAACATTAAAGCCTCTGTTACTAAAAAAGAAAACGATTCTGTATACTTTTTAAAAGGAGCACGTATTACAACGGCTCAAGACATTGACAATCCTGAATACTACTTTCAAACCAGCAGAATTAAGTTTGTTCCAGGTAAAAAAATCGTTGCAGGCTTAACACAATTAGTAATTGCTGATGTTCCTACTCCACTTGCATTGCCTTACGGTTTTTTCCCTTTAAGTAAAGAAAAAAGCGTATCAGGTATTATCATTCCAAGTTATAACGATTCTAACACAAGAGGTTTTTCATTGCAAAATGGAGGTTATTATTTTGCTCTTAGCGACAATTATGACTTAACCGTACTTGGAGATTATTACACCAACGGTAGTTACGCCATGCGATTCGAATCGGCATATGCAAAGCGATATAAATTTAGAGGAAATGTCAATATCCGTTTTGAGAATCTAATCAACAGTGAACGAGGTTATCCTGATTACTCAAAACAAAGCATTTACAATATTCAGTGGTCGCATTCTAAAGACACAAAATCAAATCCGAATTCAACCTTTTCTGCTTCTGTCAACATGGGTAGCAGTAAGTACTTTAAACAGTCTATCAACCAAGCTAATATTGGCTCAAACTTAAACAACACATTAAGCTCTTCTATTTCCTATAATAAAACTTTTAACACTATTCCTGGCTCCCGTATTTCATTATCTGCAACTCACAGTCAGAACACCCAAACAGAAGACATTATTATGACGCTTCCGTCTTTACAAGGAAGTATTGACCGTGTATATCCGTTTGTTGGTAAGAATGGTGTAAAAAAAGGGTTAATAAAGAACATCAACTTACAATATAATGTAAGCGGTAAAAACTATTTCAAAACAAAAGATTCACTGTTTTTCAAACCTCAGATGTTTGATGATGCTCAATTAGGTTTACAACAGACCATTCCGTTGAGCACCAATTTTAAGATTTTTAAATATTTTAGTGCTGGAGCTTCTACAACTTATCAGGAAACATGGGTTAACAAAACCATACAGAAAGTTTACGATCCTGCCGCTGGACAAACGGTTAACAAAACTGTTAATGGTTTTGATGCATTCAGAACTTATAATTTCAGCACCAATTTAGGAACTACTATTTATGGTACTTTTAATTTTGGAGACGATAAAAGAATTCAATCTATTCGACACGTCATGCGTCCTAGCATAACGTATGCTTATACGCCAAGTTTTGAGAAATACTATGACACTTATGCTGTTGATGCTTCTGGAAGAATTACATCTGAGTATACCAGATTCGAAAATGGATTATACGGTGCCCCAGGAAAAGAAAATTCTAACATCGTTGGTTTTGCTTTGAGCAACACATTTGAAGCCAAAGTAAGAGACCGTGACAGCACAAAAACAGAGCCTAAAAAAATAATGCTGTTGAATAACTTAAACTTCAGTACAAGCTATAATTTCAATGCTGACGGAAAAACAACATTTGGATGGCAACCTGTATTAGTTAGTGGTGGAACTCAGTTTTTTGACAATAAAATGAATATGAATTTTGGTGCAACATTAGATCCTTATGCGATTGATAATGGAGGGAACAAAATTGACAAATTCAATATTGACAATGGAGGAAGTTTATTCAGAATGACAAGCGCAAACGTAACTGTAAACTATTCATTCTCAAATAAAGGAACTGGAAAAGAAAAAGACAAAAATACACAGAGCCAACGGAACGGTGGACGTAGCGATGATTTGTTTGGTACGAATACAGACTTAAATGACAGCCGTAACAGCCAATTTGCGAATGAACCTGAGAAGGAGGATGTTATTACAGAATTCTTTAATTCTAAAGTTCCGTGGGACATGACACTTGCATATTCGCTAACATATTCAAATATAAAAAGAGAGAGCACTATTTCTGGAAACTCTATCATGGTTTCTATTAATACAGACCTTACTCCTAAATGGAAAGCCGGAGTTTCGACTGGTTACGATTTTGTACAAAAAGGAGTTACCTTTACACAATTTCGTTTTGAAAGAGACTTATTAAGCTGGAGAATGGCCTTTAACTGGCAACCTTTAGGAACAAATTCTAACTGGAACTTCTTCATCGGAATTAAATCTGGTATGCTTAGCGATATCAAATGGAACAAACGTAGCGTTTCAAATAGATAAACTACTTTCGAATCAAAATAATTTCATTATGAAAAAAATCATTTTTACCGAGAAAGCTCCGGCTCCAATCGGGCCTTATAATCAAGCTGTTTTATCTGGAAACACACTTTATGCTTCTGGACAGATTGCAATCAATCCTGAGTCAGGAGAATTGATTACAGACAATATTAATGATGAAACTACTCAAGTTATGAAAAACATTGCTGCTATACTTGAAGCAGCTAACATGACTTTTGAAAATGTTGTAAAGTCAACTATTTTCATCATGGACATGAACAACTTTGGAGCAATAAATACCGTTTACGGTTCTTATTTTAACGAAAAAACCGCTCCAGCTCGTGAAACGGTTCAAGTGGCTTGTCTGCCAAAAAATGTTAATGTAGAAATTTCTATAATTGCAGTGCAATAGCATCTAATAATAATTGTGCCGTTGCTTCATTGGTTGCCAGCGGCACATTATGCACATCGCAAACGCGAATTAGCATATTGATATCTGCTTCATGCGGATGACTTGACAGAGGATCTTTAAAAAAGAAAACCATCTGCGTAATTCCTTCCGCTACTCTTCCTGCAATTTGCGCATCTCCGCCGAGCGGACCAGAAAGCATTCTCTGAGTTTTAAATCCAGCAGCTTCTGCTTTTCCTCCCGTAGTACCAGTACCAATTAGCCTTATTTTTTCATTGTGCAAAACAGCTTCATTTTTGATTAAGAAATCAATCAAATCTGCTTTTTTTCCATCATGAGCAATAATGGCAATTTCCATAAAACCAGAACTATTGATTAGCGACATGGTAAGCAATTAATCCATCAATAGGTCTTCTTAAAACATTCCCTAATTGAAGTTCATATTTGTTAAATGTCTCTTGTAATTCATCTTTCAAATAAAACGCAATAGATCCAACAAAATGCACTGGAACTTCTTTGCAATTATCAAATTGCTTGATGTAATTTTTAACGAAAGATTTCATTCCTTTGAAAATGATTTTTCTGCAGAACTCTGTATCTTTATGCTTAATCAAGAATTTAGCGTAAGTTGCTAAATAAGCGTTTGGGTTTGGTTCTTTATATAATTTATTTTTAATAAAATCTGGATCAACGTCGTACTCTTTTTCAAGTTCAACAGCCAATTCTTTAGGCATTTTATTAAAATAGTATTTTCTAATTAATTCTTTTCCAAAAACATTACCACTACAATCATCCATAACAATGTATCCTAATGATTGTACTTTTTGATGCAATGTTTTTCCATCAAAATAACTGCAGTTTGATCCTGTTCCTAAGATGCAAACAATAGCTTCTTCTCCTTTTGGAGTTGTTGCATAAACTGCAGCATAGGTATCTTCTTGAACATCTACAATTGCGTTAGAAAAATATTCTTGAAAAATTCTTTTCAACCACTCTTTCATTCTATCTGTACCACAACCGGCACCATAAAAGAATAAATGCGTAGCATTTTTTTTATTTTGTAAGATATCAAAACGGTCATTTAATCTTTCAATGATTTCTGGCTCGTCTAGAATTTCAGGATTTAATCCTAAAGTTTGTGTTGTGAATAATACTTTTCCATTATCATCTATCGCAATCCAATCGGCTTTAGTAGATCCACTGTCAACTATTAATTTCATTTGTTTAGTTTTTGGAATTAGGTTTTTCTATTTTTAATTTAAAAGTGTATTTTTTACATTAATTATAGAGGTAACAAAATAAGAAAATCCCGTTATTGTAAAGTAACGGGATTTTGCAAAAATATATATTATTATTTTAAACCTGCAATATGTACAGATAAATCAATTAATTTGCTTGAGTATCCGTACTCATTGTCATACCAAGATACTAATTTGAAGAAAGTAGAATTTAATCCGATTCCTGCACCAGCATCAACGATTGAAGTTCTTTTATCTGAGATGAAATCTTGAGATACAACTGCATCTTCAGTATATCCTAAGATACCTTTCATTTCATTTTCAGAAGCTTTTTTCAATACAGCTAAGATTTCTTCGTAAGTAGTTTCTTTAGCAACTTTTACAGTTAAATCTACTACAGAAACGTCAGCAGTAGGAACACGGAAAGACATTCCAGTTAATTTTCCATTCAAAGATGGGATAACTTTTCCAACCGCTTTAGCAGCACCTGTTGAAGAAGGAATGATGTTGATTGCAGCAGCACGTCCACCTCTCCAGTCTTTTCTAGAAGGTCCATCAGCTGTCATTTGAGTTGAAGTAGTTGCGTGAACAGTTGTCATTAAACCTTCAACAATTTCGAAATTATCGTGGATAACTTTAGCTAAAGGAGCTAAACAGTTTGTAGTACAAGAAGCGTTAGAAACAACTAAATCAGAAGCTTTTGCAGTTTCATGGTTCACTCCCATTACAAACATTGGAGCATCAGCAGAAGGAGCAGAAATGATTACTTTTTTAGCTCCACCTTTTAAGTGCTCACTTGCAGTTTCGATAGTAGTGAAGATACCAGTACATTCAGCAACAACATCTACATCAACTTCGTTCCATTTTAAGTCAGCTGGATTTCTTTCAGCAGAGATACGGATATTTCTTCCGTTTACATATAATTTTCCTTCTTTAACTTCTACAGTTCCGTTGAAACGACCGTGAACTGAATCATATTTTAATAAATAAGCTAAGTGATCTACGTCTAACAAGTCGTTGATTGCAACAACTTCTACATTATCTCTATTGAAAGACTCCCTAAAAACGATTCTTCCGATACGTCCAAATCCGTTTATTCCTAATTTTACTTTTGACATTTTACTAAATTTTTTGCTTTTGTTTTTATTACACTATTTCAAAGTCTAATTTCCTCACAATAAACTTCTTTTCTTTTTTAAACTTTTTATATTGATTATGTAGACATTATGTCTGACACTCTTAATAATTCTCTATCAATTTCTGATTTTCCTTTGATAGCTTGCTCAAGTGGAGTTAGAACCACTTTATCTTCACGAAGTCCAACCATGTAATTAGATTTTCCTTCAATTAAAGATTCTACTGCTTTTACTCCTAAACGGCTTGCTAAAACACGGTCAAAACAAGACGGAGAACCACCACGCTGCATATGTCCTAAAACAGAAACTCTTACGTCGTATTCAGGAAGGTTGGCTTCAACATAATCTTTTAATTCGAATACATTTTTACCAATTTTATCTCCCTCAGCAATAACCACTATACTTGATGATTTTCCTGATGCTTTACTTTTTTGAAGTGAATCTAAAAGGCGATCTAAACCTAGATCTTCCTCAGGAATAAGGATTTCTTCTGCCCCTGCACCAATACCTGCATTAAGAGCAATATGACCAGCATCTCTACCCATAACCTCTACAAAGAAAAGACGGTTATGAGAACTCGCTGTATCTCTAATTTTATCGATACAGTCTACAACAGTATTTAAAGCTGTGTCATACCCTAAAGTAAAACTTGTACCATAAATATCATTATCAATTGTACCCGGAATTCCCATTACCGGGAAACCAAATTCTGAATTAAAAATTAATCCTCCGGTAAAACTTCCGTCACCACCAATAACAACCAAAGCATCGACACCAGCCTTAACAAGATTCTCGTGTGCTTTCTTTCTTCCTTCAGGGGTTCTAAACTCAACTGAACGAGCCGATTTTAAGATCGTTCCACCTTTGTTTACAATATTATTTACGCTACGAGGTCCCATCTCTTTGAAGTCACCCTCAATCATTCCCTGGTACCCTCTATAAATTCCTATGCATTCTATATTATGATATGCGCAAGTTCGAACAACTGATCGTATTGCAGCATTCATTCCAGGTGAATCTCCTCCTGAGGTAAGAACACCTACTTTTTTTATTGTTTTTGGCATTATTTAAGTATTAAAGTGTAAAATTAGCAAACATTCAGCACTTTTCGGGTTACGATTATCATAAATTAATAAAATCTGTTAAATTCAAACGTTTTCGTTAATAAGTTTTTTCTAGGAAAAAATTTCATTAAAAATAATAAAACGCTATTTTTTTAATTAAATCGTCAAAATTAACAATACCCTAATGAAGTGTTATAAAAATCAGAATTTCCCGCTCACATGGAAAATTTTAAAAGAGTGCCTAAATTTAGCACAAAAAAAACCATTATGAGAATAATGGTTTTATAAAAGGTTATTTTTAACAAAGTGTTAATAATCGTTGTCAGGAATTAATCCTTGATTATTGCTTGGTGTATGTTCCTGTTCTTTTTTCTTCTTTTCTTCCTCCTTTTTCTTTTTCTCTTCCTCCTCTTTTGCTTTTTTCTTGTTTTTTTCTGAATCTTTCTTACTTGAGAAATTCATATACTCAGGAAGATATGAGTCTTGAAGATCATCATGAGAAGAACTTTTTACAGCTTTTTCTATTTTATGGTTTTTAAACAGCTTATTTACAAGCTCACTAAAAGTATCAAAATCTACCTCATAAGAGATACCCACACCTTGCGTATAACCAATTCCTTGTCCTATATAATTAATATCATTTTCTTTATTGAACAAACGAAGGTTCATTGTACCATCTTCATTTACACGATACAAAATTTCAATATCTCCAACAATCGCAGATTCATTTACACCTCCAACTGGAACTCCTAGTTTTCCGTTGATGGTAATTCTTTCATTAATTTGAGACGATATATTAGCCACAAACTGACCGTCAACCTCCTGCCCTGTTCTTCTATCTGCAGCAATGTAGTTTAAGTCGATATTTACTTTATCATTATCTGACTTAATAATGCCTCCTAATAAACTTGAAGCGGTTTCTGTCAATGTTCCAGAGAAATCTCCCTGGCTAAATCCGTCGGTACTCATAAACGAACCAGTCGATAACAAATAAAGAGCTTGTGTTTGGCGAATATCTTTATCATCCAGTTTATATTGTATCTCCGATTTTAAAACGTTACTTACCGATGGAAACTGAATATCGAAGTTAGGTTCTGGACTTGCCAAATCCCCTCTTAATCCAATAACCACCTCTACGGGAACTTTTTTGTTGAATGACGAAGTATTATCCAAAAGAACTGCTGGATTGGCTTGCGTTTTATAAACTGCTTCCAAATTCAGCTGGGCACGCATTGGGTTTCCTTCCCAAATAATCGAACCACCTTTTTTGACCGTAAACTTTTTATCGATAAGTCCGCCGTATTTAAAATTATAAGTTCCTTCGTATGCCTGAAAATCTCCCCACATATTAAACTTACCTAAAGTATTAATTTTAAACAAAAGCGATCCGTATCCTTTTCCTTTCATACCATGGCCCGAATTTCGATCTAGAATAACTTCTACTTCAGCATCTGGCGTAATATCAAAATCAAACTCCAACTCAAGTCCATTATAGTCTCTTGTTTTCTCAACAATTCCGTTCTCTAGATTGTACTTTTCTTTTGGCGTTACAAAATGAATCCAGCTGCTTTCTCCAACACTTTGCGTATTATTAATTGGAATCTTAACTTCTGTTCCTTTTTCGGACTTTGCATCTACCTTAATAAATAAACCGTCAACAGGACCTTTTATACTAGCAGTACCATTTATGAACGCTGTTCCGAAATAAGCGGCATCATCACTATCCTTTGTATCTAAAGCTACCAAACGTTTAGAAGTAATATTTAAATCTAATTTCCAGTCACCAAAATTATGATGTTCGATACTTCCGTTCAACAGACCTTTTGTACCGTATTTAGTATCAGTTAACTGATTATTTCTAAACAGGAATTTTTCATTAGTCAAATCGATAACCGTTCGATCACTTAATTCGTAATCGGTATTTAAGTACGGAATTGTCATTCCAGCTTTTTCGACATACAAACGTCCGTTGATTTCAGGTTTCTTCAAATTCCCGACAACAGCTGCATTTCCAGAAACAGAACCGCGCACATTTGACAGAACATCTCCACCGATAGTTCCTAAAGTAGCCAGATTGAAGCCTTCTAATTTCAGGCTCATATCCATAATCGTTTCTTTATTCTCTACAGCAAAAGTTCCGTTTGCTCTAAACGATTCGGTAAAACCATTCTGAATCGATGAGTTAACTGTAAACTTTCTAAAATATTCATCTCCAGAAATATCAAAATTAAGCGTGCCCAATTCAGTACTATTCATGACAAGATGATCAATTTTTATGGATGCCGTGGGCTGGTAAACATTCTTATTCTGTTTATAATTGACGTTTCCATTCAAATTACCATTAAATACAAATTTGGAATTTGCCGGGGTAATTTTATTAATATCAACATCCTCAAAGGTCAGTACGAGATCTTTATAATCTTTTCCTTTTATAACTCCGTTTAAATCAATTTTCTGGTTTTCATGAGATAAAACAATATTATCAAAATTGAAATTTTTAAAATATTGATCAATAACAATCTGATTATCTTTTTCTGCGTCTTCGTTTAAATACCAGATATAGTCTTTAAACTTCATTTCAGATTTTTTGATTCCGACAATATTATTTTTGTTTTTATCAATTGTATGATACAAATCCAGATTAAAATAATCTTCGCCTTTATCTCCGCCTTTAAACTCAGAGCGAACAAAAAGCGTATCATTTGCCGTAACATTAATCAAGTTAAAATCACGTATTTTATAATAAGGTGTCTTAATACTATCTAACTCGACATAAGCATTGTAAAGTGGGTTTTTATTATCGATATTAATACGTATGTTGTCAAATGTATTTTTGTCAGCCGTAATTTTTTTAGATCTGAAACGGAATTTAAATTCCTGCAAATCTGAATCTATTTTTCCTCGTACAACCGTTGACGAATCAATGTTTATTTCTGGATAAAGCATTTCAACCACTTTATCATAAACACGGAAATTGAAATTCAGAAATTGCCCTTTTCTAACTTTATAAGGTTTATAATTGGTATATAAGCTACCAACCGAATTCATGACCAATTTATCTAATTGATCAAATCTAAATTTACCGACAATTTTTCCGTCTACAACATCATTAGAACTTACTGTAATGGTTCTTAAACGGTCAGCATCAAAACTTGAGTTCAGATTTACTTGGTCAAAAACATAAGTAGCTTTTGGGTTCTGATATTCTGCATCATTTATAAAAATATCTCCTTGAAGATTTTCAATAGAATTCCCAGATAGTTGAACGACAACATCTCCTCTAAAGCGCGAAATAGAATCGCTTACAAACTTAAGTTTTCTTAAATCCGAGTTTTCTACATTAATATGAAAATCATAGCGATTCTCTCTTTTACTCAAATCCAACAAACCATCAAAATTTAAATTCAAATTCGGATCGTTTATGGCAATTTGACCTTTATAATAAGGAAGCTTAAAATTTCCGTTTACTACTATATTATTATAAGTGTATTTATTATAATCCAGTTTCGAGATGTCTCCTTTAATAACCGTATTCAAATATTTCTCAGTAAAACCAACTCCATCAACATCAAGATTCAAAGTCGTTTTTCCAATATCTTTTCTATTTAAAACCGAGCCAACATCAAAATTATCTAAAATAATATTTCCCGAATAAGAAGCCTTATCAATAAAATCCATATTATTTAAATGAAGATCTACTTGGCCGTTTCCTACATCTGTAGCGATTTTAAAAGCGGTTTCTAATGCTACAGTCGAAACTTTAGCTTTCCCAACAATATTAAATTTACCAATTCGCTTCATTTCTTTCGGAAGCCTTTTTCCTAAAACTCCAGGAAGCAAAATCACCAAATCATCATAACTAGAAAGCAGTTTGCTAAACTTTCCATCCATAGAAAACTTCTGTTCTTTACTGCCCAACAGATTTCTAAAATTGATTGTTCCATTAATTTTTGATCCGTTTGTATCGCTTAGTCTCAATCCTGTAAGCGTCATATTGTTCAAAGGACCGTCTAATTTGGTTTTCAGTTTAAAATGCTGATTTTTACCCAAACCATCATAAAAATGGCGAATATCATTGGTTGCAATAGAAGAAGAATCAATCAAAACATCAAATCGAACTTTATCTGTAAAATCAAGAAAATCTGATGGTTTATAATTTAAAATGGCTACACCATAAATAGAAGATCTTTTGGTTTTAATGGCCAGATTTTCAACTTTAATCTGTTTTTTGGTATAACTGAATTTCCCTGCGAAATTAGAAACATACAAACCGCGATGATCCATAAATGAAAATCGGTGAATGTTTGTATTTACATCTGGTCCGTACAATTTGAACTCGCTGATGTAAGCGTTTAATTTTGTAAAATCTAGGAATTTAGGAGTAGTTTTATTTTCATCAACAACAGAAAATCTTCCTTTTTCGATATAAGCGTTTTTAGCCGTCAGAAGAAAATGCTTGGTTGATTTTTTCTTAGGCGTATTCTCTACCTCAAAAGCTTGGATAAATTTATTGATATTATTTTCATCTTCACCTTTGTAGGTTTTCAAATTAAAAATCAAACCTGTCAAACGTAAATCGCCAAAAATTAAATCTCCGTCTAAGAGCCTACTAAAACTGGCAATATCAGTAGTGATGATATCCGAATAAATCATCGTTTTTTTATGATGATCTAGGATTGTCACTTTCTTCAATTTTACTCCACCAAAAATATTGATTGCCGTTTTTTCAACGTTAATATTAACCTTGTAATCTTCATTTAATCTGTTGGTAACATAATTAGCAATCTGTGTCTGAACCACAGGAAGAGAGAGTATGATAGCCAATGCTAACAAAAGTAAAATCAACCCAATTAGGGTTCTAGATATTATTTTCTTTACTTTTTTGATAGCTTCTTTAATTTTAGTTTTCTTTTAATTTATTTTGAACAGACAAAGAACGGCTGTTTTTGATAAAAATTCTTTAATTTTGGGGCACTGCTTAAATCAAAGAGATATAATCATTTGATTTGTCAAATATAATTCAAAATTTGTGCCTTTATATGCAAAATCCAGAGGTTTTTATTCTAGCCATCGAAAGTTCATGCGATGATACTGCTGCCGCGGTTTTACATAACGACAAAGTATTGTCAAATGTTGTAGCCAATCAATTAATTCATAATCAATACGGAGGTGTTGTTCCCGAATTGGCTTCCCGAGCGCACCAGCAGAATATTGTCCCTGTGATAGATGCTGCACTTCGTAAAGCAAATGTACAAAAAGAACAGTTAAGCGCAATCGCATTTACACAAGGTCCAGGATTAATGGGCTCTTTATTGGTGGGAACTTCTTTCAGCAAATCATTATCATTGGCCTTAAATGTTCCATTAATTGCTGTAAATCACATGCATGCTCATATATTGGCTCATTTTATTGATGAAGAAGGCTACGACAAACCTGAATTTCCTTTTTTAGCTTTAACGATTAGCGGAGGACATACTCAGATTGTAAAAGTGAATAGTTTTTTTGATATGGAAATTATCGGAGAAACTACAGACGATGCTGTGGGAGAAGCATTTGATAAAAGCGCCAAAATTCTTGGACTTCCTTACCCTGGCGGACCTTTGATTGATAAATATGCGAAGGAAGGAAATCCAAAAGCATTTCCTTTTACAAAACCGAAAGTTCCGGGATTAGATTTTAGTTTCTCTGGATTAAAAACCGCTATTTTATATTTCATTCAAAAAAACAAACAGCAGAATCCGAATTTTATTGAAGAAAACTTGAATGACATTTGCGCTTCTATTCAGCATACCATTATCGAGATTCTGATGGATAAAATTAAACTGGCTGTAAAAGAAACCGGAATTACGCAAATTGCCATTGGCGGTGGAGTTTCAGCAAATTCAGGAATTAGAAATACTTTAAAAGAAACCGAAAGCAAATACGGCTGGAAAACTTTTATTCCGAAATTTGAATACACAACAGACAATGCTGCAATGATTGGAATTGTAGGTTATCAAAAATACTTATCTAATCGTTTTGAAACTTCTGCTGTGGTTTCTAAAGCAAGAATCGAATTTTAAATCATGCAGTTATTTTTTAATCCGAATATAAACGAAACAACAGAAAGCTTTTCTTTTGATAAAGAAGAAAGCCGTCATATTATAAAAGTTCTTAGAAAAAAAGACGGAGATATTCTGCACGTTACAAATGGCTCGGGATTATTGTTTGAAACGCAAATTACATTGGCTTCAGACAATAAATGCACCGTTGAAGTTCTTTCGATAAAAAATGCCGAGAAACCAAAATTTCACTTGCATTTGGCCGTGGCTCCAACTAAAATGAATGATCGCTTTGAATGGTTTTTGGAAAAAGCTACCGAAATTGGCATTCAAGAAATTACGCCTATTTTCTGCGATCGTTCTGAGCGAAAAGTCATTAATCGAGATCGTTTTGAAAAAATCATTCTTTCGGCAATGAAACAATGCAACGAAACGTTTCTTCCAAAATTGAATGAAGCCATTTCGTTTAAAGATTTTATCAAACAGCAGCAAAAAGGCTTGCAATTGATAGCGCATTGCGAAGAAACCGATAAAAAATCATTAAAAGAGGTTTTAAAGCCAAATGAAGATGTTACCATTTTAATTGGTCCCGAAGGTGATTTCTCCGAAAAGGAAATTGCTTTGGCATTAGAAAACAATTACAAACCTGTAACTTTAGGAAACACGCGCTTGAGAACAGAAACAGCTGCTGTTGTGGCTTGTCATAGTGTTGTTTTTTTTAATGAATAGTTACTAGACAACTTTATCATTGAAACCTACTAATCATTGTCGAGCTACTTGTGAAGATTTCTCCTTCGTCGAAATGACAAATAGTACGGTAAAGCCTTATAATTAAAAAATCAAATGAAAAAAATATTCTTTTTATTATTACTTTTTTCAATCTCTTCTTTTTCACAAGAAATTGCTTTGCTTAAATACAGTGGCGGCGGCGATTGGTATGCTAACCCAACTTCTTTGCCTAATTTGATCAGTTTTTGCAATGCTAATATTAATACACGTATCAAAAGCAAACCTTCGACTGTAGAACCAAGCAATCCAGATTTGTTTTCGTATCCGTTTGTGCACATGACGGGGCACGGAAATGTTGTTTTTAGCGATAGTGATGTAACCAATTTGAGAAATTATCTAACGGCTGGAGGTTTTCTGCATATCGATGATAATTACGGAATGGATCAGTTTATTCGAAAAGAAATCAAAAAGATATTTCCAAATAATAATTTAGTCGAAATTCCGGCAAATCATCCAATTTTTCAGAAACCGTTTACTTTTCCAAACGGATTGCCAAAAATTCACGAGCATGACGGAACGCGTCCGCAGGCTTTTGGAATTTTTATAGAAAATAAACTAGTATTACTTTACACTTACGAATGTGATTTGGGTGACGGCTGGGAAGATCCAGAAGTGCACAACGATCCTGCAAACGTAAGAGACAAAGCGCTTAAAATGGGTGCGAACATTATCAATTATATTTTTACCAATTAAATTTTAGAAAGTGCAGCTAACTCACGAAGAAAATCAATTTGAAAGAAAAACATTTCCCATTACTTTGGTATGCGATCATATTTACTTTCAGCAGAATATTGGTTCTTTGTTCCGAATTTCTGAAGCTTTCGGAGTTGAAAATATTATCTTTTTCGGAAAAGATATTCCGCTGACACCTCGTAAAATCAATAAAACTTCTCGCAGCACACATCTACATGTGCCTCATTCTATCATTGAAGACTATACAGATCTTCACTCCTATTTGACTGAAAATAATTTTGAAATTATTGCCTTAGAAATTACTTCAAACAGCAAACCTTTAAAAGAAGTTACAATTCCTTTCGACAAAAAAATTGCACTTTTAATTGGGAGCGAAATTAACGGAATATCAGACGAACTTCTAAAAATTTCTCACCAAATTGTGCATATCAATATGTTTGGTAAAAATAGCAGTATGAATGTTGTGCAAGCTGCAAGCATAGCGCTTTATGAGATTACTTCGTTATAAAAAATCTTTTTTTTAATTTTTAACTATAAATATTTTACTCCAAAAATACGTTATGTAATTTTGTTGTTTAATTTTTAATCATTTTAAAATGAAGTTGATTGATAATAAATTTTACGGTCTAAGAAAAAGCATTGTTTTTTATTTTTATCAGGATCCCAAGAAAGATATTATCAAAGAACTAATAAATGATTTTGTAGATTTTGTTAATCCTAGTTATTCCTCTTATAGATATTTAACTCACGATTTAAAAAATATTAATGGTAAGTGGCACGAACTTTTTAACAGCATAATAGATAAACATGATTTTGATAACGTTTGTACGTTATCTTTTACCGATTCTAACAAAAATCAATTACAAAAAAATTCTGTAAATTTTTTAATTCGAAATATTAAGAAAGAATTCCCAAATAAAACTCCTAATATAATTTACTTTGAGTTTGAAGAAAACATCTCATGGGAAGAAATTTATCATTTTATAAGCCATTCTTTCTATTCACTAACTTATTACTATGTAAGTGCTGGATACTCTTTGGCAGTAAATGATTATTTATATCCTAAAAGTACATCTTTAAGTGTAAAAGAATTACAACGTTCTAAAATCCTGAATAGTTTACATTTAACTTGGCGAAACAGTTCTTTTTTAGTTAATCTAAAAAATGGGATAGATGGTCCTAACATTATTCAAGCGCTCTGCAAAGAGTTATATCATAAACTCGGATTTAATACAATAAATGATGCTAACAAACAAAATATCCTGAATTATCAAGTTGGGGAAGATTACATCATAATAAATCTTCCTGAAACATTTGATTTACAAGAAGCCTATGATGATAAACAAATTTATAATATTGAGTTTAACGGAGAATTAATTGAAAAATATAAAAATCTAAATAAATTTTTAGAACCGATTTTAGTCCAATTTTCTAAACCTCAAATGTTTTGGAAAGAAGAGGAATGGTTGCTTTGGCAGAGTAGATTTTAAATATCTGTAAATCGAAAAGTCATTCTAAAAATTCTCTTCTAAAGATTTATTTCGATTTTCCCACCAATTTAATTGTCTGAATTTATCGTTAAACTACAGATAATCACGACAAACTACATTAAAAAAATAACAAAGAAAGAAAAAACTTATTAATATTTTTTATTCATTTTTTGTAAGAATCAGTATTTGTAAGGGTTTGTAAAATTTCTGACAAAATTTTCTTTGTAATATTTTTACATAACATTTTTTTGTTATAAAATTGCCGCATTATTCAACTAATCAACATTTTTATAACAAAAAACCCAATTTATTATGAAAAAAGTTATTATTACCACATTTGCAGCATTAATGCTGTTTGCTTGTCAAAATGAACAATCTGATTCTGCTAATGCAGATGCGAGCGTTGCTTCAAGAAGAGGTTGTGCAACACAAGAAGTTTTAGAAGCTCAATTGAAAGCCGATCCAACATTGGCAATTAGAATGAATGAAATCGAAACTTTTACTGCACAACACGCAGGTTCAAATTTTACTGGCCGTTTGGTAAATGGTAAAATCGAAATTCCAGTTGTAGTGAATGTTCTTTATAGAACTACAGCTGAAAATATTTCAAATGCACAAATTCAATCACAGATTGATGTGCTAAACAAAGATTTTAACGCGTTAAACTCAGATTACAATAATGTGCCAGCATTATTCGCAGGAGTTAAAGCAAACATCGGAATCTCTTTTGTTTTAGATCAAGTTATTAGAAAATCTACGACAAAAACTTCTTGGGGAACAAATGACGCTATGAAAAAAACAGCTCAAGGCGGAATTGCACCTACTTCTCCAACTACAAAACTAAACATGTGGTCATGCGTAATTGGTGGCGGAATTTTAGGTTATGCACAATTCCCTGGTGGCGCTTCTGCTACTGACGGAGTAGTGATCGATCCTAAATACTTTGGTTTATCTGGTTCTGCAAATGCGCCATTTAACTTAGGAAGAACAGCTACACATGAAGTAGGCCACTGGATGAACTTACGCCACATTTGGGGAGATGCAACTTGCGGAAGCGACCTTGTTGCTGATACTCCAACTCATAACACAGCAAACTACGGTGTTCCTGCTTACCCACACTATAGCACTTGCTCTGGAACACCTGTAGAAATGACAATGAACTACATGGATTATGTGGATGATGCTGCTATGTACATGTTCTCAACAGGTCAGAAAAATAGAATTGCTGCTATTTTTACAACTGGAGGCGCTAGAGCTTCTTTTGCACAACCATAATAAAAAAAAAAATAATTAAAGGCGAGATGAAATCATCTCGCCTTTTTTTGTTTATCACTAAATTTTAGAATGCTTTTTCCTATATTTATAGTCTAAATTTTAAGCATGATCACATCAAAAACTATTTCAAACGGAATATTAAGAGCTTTAGCAACCATATTAATAATTGGCATCGTTTTATATTTTTTATATGAAATCCAAACAGTAATTGTCTACTTGTGCATTTCGCTAATATTGTGTTTAATTGCAAATCCGATGGTCTTGTTTTTAAAAAACAAATTAAAATTCAGCAATTCTTTGGCGGCCACAACTACAATTATCTTTTTCATTTTTTTAATTGTGGGCTTCATATTATTGTTTGTCCCTTTAATTATTTCTCAAGCAAATAATTTGGCACTTCTTGACACGGCACATCTCCAAACTAAATTTATGGAAACAGAAACCCATCTTGAAGAATACTTTAATATTCAGCATATTGACTTAAATAAAATTATAAAAGATTCTAAGCTTACATCATTCTTAGATTTCAGCTACTTCACTGGTTTTATAAATTCGATTATCAATTTTATGGCTGATATGGGAATGGGATTGGTATCGGTTTTTTTCATCACTTTCTTTTTCATAAAAGATCAGGAAATTTTTAAAGATCAGGCAAGAAGAATCCTTCCTGATTCGAATGAAGATAAAATTTTGAATTCAATCACAAAAATTAATCACTTATTAACCCGATATTTTATTGGTCTCTTGCTACAATTAATTGTCGTATTTATTCTTTATCTTGTCGTATTGCTAATCTTCGGAAATAAAAATGCTTTTGTAATTGCCTTTTTATGTGCCATTCTAAACATAATTCCTTACTTAGGACCAATTATCGGAACAACTTTGGCTGCAATTTTAACTATGATCAGTATGATTGGACAAGATTTTCAATCTGAAATTTTACCAAAAACTATTTATGTTGTTATAGGCTTTTTATTGGTACAGGCAATTGACAACAATATTAGCCAGCCAATAATTTCGTCAAAAAGCGTAAATTCGCATCCGTTAGAAATATTCTTAGTTATATTAATCAGTGGTATTACGTTTGGAATTGTCGGAATGATAATCGCAATTCCAGCATTTACAATGATTAAAGTAATATTAAAAGAATTTTTCCCTGACAATAAAATCGTCTCCGTATTAACAGAAAGAATTTAGTTTTGAACAATCCTATTTTGCATCCAGAAATTCAAGAATATATAATTCAAAATACTGGTGCAGATATAACAAAATTGGCGCTGCAGAAAAATCCATTTCCAGAAGTGGACTGGATTTTAATTTTAAATCAAATTGAAGCGCGAACAAAAGCAAAGGAAAAACTTCCGACTTGGTTTGGTGCCGAGAATATCATTTATCCAAGTAAAATTTCTGTAGAACAAACCTCTTCAGAAAAAACTGCTGCTTACAAAGCTTCTTTAATTTCTGGCAAAACTTTAATTGATCTTACAGGAGGTTTTGGTGTTGATGATTATTATTTTTCAAAGAAATTTAAAGTTGTTGCGCATTGTGAAATTAATGAAGAATTATCTTCGATTGTCAAACATAATTTTCAACAATTAGAAATAAAAAATTGCTTTTGTTACCCAACCGATTCAATCAATATTTTACATGAATCTAAACTAAAATACGATTGGATTTATATTGATCCTTCGCGAAGAAATGACAGCAAAGGCAAAGTTTTTATGCTAAAAGACTGTCTTCCAAATGTTCCTGAATTGCTTGATTTCTATTTTGAAAAATCAGATTCCATTTTAATTAAAACTGCTCCTTTATTAGATATTTCAGCAGGATTATCAGAATTAAAAAATGTAAAGAACATTCACATTATCGCTCTAGAAAACGAAGTTAAAGAACTGCTTTTTGAAATTCACAAAGGTTATTCTGGTGAAATAACTTTAAAAACCGCTAACATTTTAAAAGAAAAAATAGAAACTTTTGAATTTGTTTTAGGCCGCGAAACAATATCGTTTTCTTACGGTTTACCTCAGCAATATCTTTACGAACCCAATGCCTCCATCATGAAATCTGGAGGTTTTGACGAAGTTAGCGCGACTTTTCAGATTAATAAACTGCATAAGCATTCGCATTTATATACTTCAGAAAATTTAATTGATTTTCCGGGAAGAAAATTTGAGGTTCAAAAAGTCATTTCATACAATAAAAATGAGATGAAAAATGAATTAGCCAATAAGCAAGCTAATATTACCACACGCAATTTTCCTGAGACCGTAGAAAACATCCGAAAGAAATGGAAAATAAAAAATGGAGGAAATTTGTATTGTTTTTTTACGACAGATGTAAAAGATAACAAAATAGTTTTAATTTGCACCAAAATAATCTAACGCAATGAAACAATTAATTACATTAACTCTTTTCTTATTAACGATTACCGCATTTGCCCAAAAACCTTGTGAATATAGTGTAAATGTAAATGATTCTATCGGATCTTATAAAATAACAAATGAATATTTGATGAGTGAGAAATATTTTGGCGGAAGCTTCAATTATATCTTCTTCTCTTTGGCTCAAACTGATGGTTTACCAACTCTAAACCTTCAATCCATCCAAAAAAGCAAAGATTTCATTAAAGCAAACTGTTTTGACAAAAACTCAAAAATATTTTTACAATTGGAGAATGGAAAGATTGTCACCTTAATGCATATCGATCAAGAAAATTGTGGTACACTTGTTCGTGATGAAAAAGGGTTTGATAACCGTATCAATACTGGGATTTTTATGTTTATGAAAGATAATTATGAGGAACTGAAAAAATCTCCAATTTCTATAATGCGAATTAAATACCTTACCAATACTGAAGATTATATTGTAAAACGCGAACTTAAATCTGAATTAACTGGAAAGGTAACAAATCCGAATGTCTATTTTATGGAAAATATTAGGTGCGTTGAATAATTAATCGCATTTCCATTTCTGGTTGGAAACATTATCTTTTAAACCTGTTTTTAAATTATAATGCCACCACTCAGAATCAAAAGAGTTAAAACCATTTTTAATCATGGTCTTTTTTAAATAAGCTCTATTAGAAAGAATTTCTTTTGAAAGCTGTTTAAAATTGTGACTCGCCATAATTCCAAAAAAATCAAAAGAAGTTCCCATATCCACTTCTTTTCCAGTTATATCAACCAAAGAAATATCTACGGCTCCTCCTCTATTATGGATGGAGCCTTTTTTTGGATCCGCAACATAAATTGGATTGGATACAATCTCCCACATTTTTTTTTGTATATCTAAAGGTCTGTAACAATCATATAATTTGATTTTATAACCTTTCTTCATAAAATCATTATTAGCGGCAATTAACGCTTTTACTGTTTTTAAACGAAGCATACATTCAGCACAGTCGTACACTTTTGTTTTCAAGAAATTGTCTTCGGTTGCATATTTCATATCATAAACAAAATCGTTGCTGTAGTCCCTCAGATTTACAAATGTAGTATCAGAAATTTTAACTTCTGCTGGAGAAGTGTAAGTTTCATTCTGGGCTTGTAAAAAGCTAATTCCTAAAAGAAAAAAGACTAAAATTTTGAAAGTATGATTCATTGTAAGACAATTTTAAAAATTGAAGTTAAACAAAAAATCTTAAAAATGGGTTCTTATGATAATATCTTAAATTTTGAAGTTTATTTTTTCAATTCAAAATCCGTCATAAATTACTTTCAAAACAAACATTATTTTTAATATCTTTATGAAAATTAGATCATTACAACCTTGCAAATTAAATTATTAATTCTAAAATCAGTCATTATGAATTATAGAACCAAATACATTTCAACAACTATTGTAAGCAGTTTAATCTTGTTTTCATGCAAAAAAGAAATCATAAAAGAAATTCCTACGACAGATTCCACCTCTATAAAAACTGAGGCTTTAAAGACAGACAGCACTACTTTAAACCCGAACGATTCTTTATATAATTTAGTAGATAAAAGTGTTGTTGGAATACAGTTTTTAACGAAAAGCAGTTTAGCTCCGAGATTAAAAAAATTATTAGGAACTGATTATGACCTGATGGTGAAAAACTGGAATACCGAAACCCCTTTTGAAAAACAAGATAATATTCTGCACGCTTGGGGCTGTAAACAGCATGACTGCAGCACTTATTCTTATGATTTGTACATTGACGTTAAAAACAATAAAATCAATGTTTACAAATTCTCTGAGTCAAAACTGACGGTTTTTAAAGAAGACAATTTTGACATTGAAATAAAAGGCAACTTCTTAAAAGATTTAAATATTAAAAAGGAGAATATCCAAAATAAAAAATAATGCAAGCATAAAAAAAAGCGGTTTTAAGAACCGCTTTTTTATTAAATATTCTGAGAGTTATATTTCTCCTGTAACTAAAATATTCTCTTTTACACCTTTGTCTTTTAGCATTCTAAAATGAGACCGAACAGCATGATAAAACGGATATGAAGTATATGGAAGATTATATTCTTCTGCATATCGTCTTATAATTGGCGTAATATAAGGATAGTAAGTATGTCCGACGGCAGGAAAAAGATGGTGCGCTACGTGGTGTGTAAATCCTCCGTAAAGAAAATTGGCCAGTTTGCTTTCTGTACTGAAATCTTTAGTCACAATCATTTGGTGCATTACCCAAGTATCTGAAAGATTTCCATCTTCATCGGTATGCGGAAAATGAGCATCTTCATCAACGTGCGTAGAAACCAATGCCACTACCCCAAGTGCACTACCGCATAAATGCATTGACAGCCACGCAAAAAGAACCATATACCAAGGCTGACTTAACAACATCATCGGGATAAAAAGCAAATAAATAAGATTGATAATCTTAGCGGCAAACAGTCTGTAAACTTCCTGTCTTGGTATTTTATCTACAACTTTCTTTACGTAATTATCTTTTGTGCCAAAGAAATCTTTAAAATCTCTAATATAAAGCCAGTTTAGGCTATAAAGAGGATAAATAAACCACATGTAAATGTGCTGATATTTATGATAATTAAAGAGCGGGCTATTTGGAAATATTCTGATAATATCACTCTGCTTGATATCTACATCCCAATCTGGCACGTTTGGATAAGCATGATGCAGACTTATATGACGCCGCATCCAAAGCCAATGATTGCTTCCAAAAAGTTCTAAAACATACAAAAACCATTCATTATGCTTTGGCTTTTTGAACAGAGCTCCATGTGCAGCATCATGAAATGCATTTATAAATAAAACGATCATTGTAACACCACACAGAATATAAAAAAGAAATAATAAAGGCGTCTGGTTGCCAAAAATTAAAATACAGGCGTAGAACAAAAAAAATACTGCCAGAAGCCCTAAAGACTTCACAACATTTAATACATACAAAGACGAGTTTTTTAAGACCGTTTCATTCACTTCTAAACGCATCTTTTTAAAAAAATCATCTGCTCCTGGTTTAACATAAACCGGTCGTTTTAATTTTTCCATATTGGTTACTGCTAGAAATTGTTAATCAAATTTAGTAAAAAAAAACTTAAACTGTAAGCGTAGATTCAAATAAAAAAGGAGTATTTTAAACAAAAAAACCACTCAAAAAGAGTGGTTTAAATTAATGCTGTGACATTTAAAATTGTTAGATTTTTTTTTGGAAAAAAATTTATTATTCCTCAAACTTTGTGTCTGCCAGTCGCAGGCGAATATTATGAATACGTCCTTCAATTTCTTGCAAGTCATTCAAGATATTCTGCTTCTCATATACTGGGCCAACTTCATTAACCTTATTTTGCTCATCGGCAAAAAGATCATTCAAATCCACATCTGGAAAATTTTTACTTAAGCTAATAATAAATTCAGAACCAATACTAGCCGTTCCATGTAAATACCTTCCAATCATTGCTGGGCTAAATCCTAAAATTGCCCCAACTTCCTTTTGCTTTAATCCTTTATCCTTAAAGAATTTGCTTAGTTTCTCGTGATACATCATCATTAAAATTCAAACAAAATATAGATATAATATATTTTTTAACATTAAAAAGAATAAATAATATAATATTATTCTTACATTTACCCGTAATAAAATACATACAAATAATTATTAGCAAATATATGTCAAAATTAATCAATAATAGCAATTTTAAAGAAGATAATTCTCACAATATAAAAGCTTATGAATTTATAGATAAGCATTTACCTGTAACATATGTTGATCTTACTATTGCATGTATCGTGAAAAAAGGACAACCGGCTCCCAGTAAAGCCTTAATTAGAAATGTAAGGAACAAAACTATACTGAGAAACGATATTTTACTAGCATTAGTAGAGGTCGCAAACGAAAACAAACAGGCAATAGAGAAAATAAAACTCCTTATCTCTCAATCTTAAATATATTATTTGGCCATTTTTAACCAAAGTTTGATTCTATGACAAACCAAAATACCAATAAAAACGAAAACAACCAACCAGATACCATTCAAAACCAATTTGAAATCTCATCTGTAAATAAAATAGATCTAGAATATATTCCTCGTTTATACGGAATGAGCCTTGAACAATATAAAGAAGGCTTAGAAATACACTGTAAATGTTTTAATCAGATGGAAAAAGTGAAAAGGATAGTGCATTAAAATAATCCAAAACTGCTCTCAAAAATCACATCAAATACACATCATTGGTTTTTAAATTTTAGCACAAACCCTCATAAAACTTGTTTCCATTCTAAATGTCAGTTTTTAGTGCATGATCTTTTAACTTAGAAAAAATGGCTCTTTTTTGTAATTTGCCCTTTCTACAAGCGAAAAAACAAAAAATCATGCTAAAACTCAGAAAACAATTAAGATGCATTCTAATAGTTTTGTTCCTTTCTATTTCGGCTTATAGCAAAACTATCATACATGTAAACCAAGTAGGCTTTGATCCAAAAAGCCCAAAAATTGCTATTATTGAATATAACAGCAATCTTTTGAATTCAACTTTTGACATTATAGATGCTGATTCTGAAAAGACAGTTTTCACTTCTAAAATTGGAAATGCAGAAAGTGTTGAAGACTGGAAATTGGGCAATTTTTATTATAAAGCCGATTTTTCGTCTTTTCAAAAACCAGGAAATTATAAAGTAAAGCTCAAAATTGACGGTCAATTTTATACTTCCGCCCATTTTTCTATTGAAGAAGATATATTGGCGAAACGCACTATTTCTTCGATAGTACATTATTACAATAAACAAAGAGCCAACACAC
Organism: Flavobacterium anhuiense; assembly: GCF_004151235.1. Lineage (GTDB taxonomy): Bacteria > Bacteroidota > Bacteroidia > Flavobacteriales > Flavobacteriaceae > Flavobacterium > Flavobacterium anhuiense_A. Next base: position 575,102 of record NZ_JUIV01000001.1, on the reverse strand, counting down.
CCGAAGAACTTGAAGCCGACAAAAACATGTTGTTGTTTGGAAGCACAAAAAAAGTAGACGTTCACGGCGGATGGTGTGATGCATCTGGAGATGTGAGCAAATATTTTTCGCATTTAGCCTACGCTAATTTTGTGTCGCCACAGCAGACGCCTTTGGTAACTTGGTCTCTTATAAATACGTCTGAAACCATTTCAAAAAAACTGACCCAATGGAAAATAAAAGATTCTTTGGATAATGAAGCCACTTGGGGAGCCGATTATATGATGCGCTGTCTTTCTGATGAAGATTATTTTTATATGATTGTTTTCAGCTATTTTGACAAAAACCCTTCAGCTAGAAGAATTGTTGGATTAAAAGCCAATAGTGTTACTACTGACGAATATCAATCTGCTTTTCGCGAAGGCGCGGGAATGGCAATAGCTTCACTTGCTAGAATTTCAAAATGGAATAAAAGCGGAGATTTTACTTCAAAACAATATTTGGATGGAGCAAAACGAGCTTATGCACATCTTTTAATCAATAACACCAAATATGATGACGACAGAAAAGAAAACATCATAGACGATTATTGTGCTTTGATGGCGGCAACAGAATTATGGATCGCTACCGATGAAAATTTTTATAAAGATGAAGCCAGAAAATGGGCACACAAACTTGAAAACCGAATGACGGATAAAGGCTGGTTTAGAAGCAATGACGGAAATCGTCCGTTTTGGCATGCAGCCGATGCAGGTTTACCTGTTGTGGCATTAACTAGATATCTAAAAAAAGAGTCTGACAGCAAAGAAAGAACTGCGGCAGAAAATGTGATCAAAAAAGCTTTAGAATACAATTTAGCTGTTACAAACAATGTCGCTAATCCGTTTGGTTATGCTAGGCAAAGTTTTTTATTCAATGATAAAATTCAAGACGGATTTTTTATTCCGCATGATAATGAAACTGGCTGGTGGTGGCAGGGCGAAAATGCCAGACTAGCTTCGTTGGCAACTGCAGCAATAGAAGGCGGAAAAGGTATTTCACTGCAAAAAAATAACAGCACAAAAAAATCGCTCGATTTGTATGCGTCACAGCAACTATCTTGGATTTTAGGATGCAATCCGTATTCTATGTGCTTTTTGTACAAATTTGGAGAGAACAATGTTCCTTATATGCATTCTAATTACGGTCATGGATCGGAAAAAGGCGGTATTTCTAACGGAATTACAGGCAAAGATGGAAACGGTGACGGTTCTGGAATTGATTTTAAAATGGAAGACAAGGGGAACGAATGGCGCTGGACCGAACAATGGATTCCGCATTCTGCATGGTTTTTACAAGCTATCACCGCAATGGTTGAGCCATAATTTAATTCATCATTACAAAATTGCTTTCATGAAAAACTCAATAGTATTCATTTTACTTATTTTAAACTGTTTCTTGTTGCAGGACTGTCTGGCTCAAAAACAGAAAAAAACACGTTTTAAAGCTTTAGTTTTATACGAAAATGGCGGACATCATCTTCCGTTTACCAAAGCCGCAAAACCTTGGCTGAACAAACTCGCCATTGACAGCAGTTTTACCATTGATTATATCGAAAACACCAAAACAATCAATGAAGCACTTTTAAAACAATATCAGGTTTTTATACAACTAGATTATCCTCCTTATACTTGGAGCGAAGAATCGATGCAGGCGTTTGAGAAATATATGAAAAGTGGAAAAGGCGGTTGGGTTGGGTTACATCATGCTACTTTACTTGGTGAATTTGATGGATATCCAATGTGGAAATGGTTTTCTGATTTTATGGGCGGAATCAGATTTGTAAATTACATTCCAAATTTTGCAAGCGGAAAAGTAAATATCGAAGATAAATCTCATCCTATCACTAAAGGAATTCCTTCTGATTTTCTTATTCAAAAAGAAGAATGGTACACTTATGATCAAAGCCCTAGACAAAATGTTCATGTTTTGGCTTCAGTTGATGAATCTACCTATCAGCCTGATTCAAAAATAAAAATGGGAGATCATCCTGTGGTGTGGACAAACGATCATTTTGCTTCACGAAATGTTTATATTTTTATGGGACACGCACCAGAATTATTTCAAAACGAAGCATACACTACCCTACTTCGAAATTCTATTTTCTGGGCAGCAAGCAAAAAATAATTACTCTATTTTCAACGCATACCAGCCAAATGTTCGTAATTTAATTTTAAAAAAAGAATCAGCTATAATTTTGTCTACTTCTTTCCAAGCTCCTTCCATAAGCTCTTCGGCCTCTTTGCGACATTCATGAATCGCGCCACAATCTTCCAGCAAAACGATTACTGATTTTATTATCTCATGATCTTTAGGCAAGGTTTGAATAGTCTTCCAAATATATTCCCTTTTATCTAGAGGCAATAAGCGCATTGATTTTGCAACTGGCATAGTTATTTTTCCTGCTGTAATATCCTCTCCTTTATCTTTCAAATTGTTTTCATAGCCTTCCAAATTAAGCACATCATCCATTATTTGATAAGCAACCCCAATCGCTTCAAAAAAATTTCCCAATGCATCTATTTCTTCTTCGTTTCCTCCTCCTATGATAGCTCCCATTTTAGCTAATGTACAAGCAGGAGCTGCGGTTTTTAAGCGATGAATTGTATAAATTCTTTTTTCAAGCACAGAACTATCCCCACTATTCACGACCTCAGGCATGAACGAATGAAGACCACTTATATCCATTGCTTGTCCTGCATGGGCAACACGCATCATTTCAAAATACATTTCATATACTTTTAAACGGGTTTGATCTGCAAGCTTTGGACTGTATGTAAACAATTCTCCAATAAAATAACATACATTCCCCGCATTAATAGCAAGCGCTTCTCCATATAAATGATGAAGAGCAGTTCCTCCTCTTCTTGTATCAGACCGATCCTGTACATCATCTACAATCAATGATCCTGTATGGATAAGTTCTGGCATAGCAAGCCAATCTATAAATGGTTGAGAATTTCCGCCAACGGCATCCATACAGGCTAGGAAAACATAAGAACGCCACGCTTTTTTACTACGATCTACTACTTCACGAATAGGCTTAATTACAGACGAAATATATTGCTCTTTATCTTCAGATGTAAAAAAATCAATCCCCAAAGGACTATCAACTAATCTGTAGAATTGATCGTCAGTGGGATTTAAAGGCAACAGGGATTCTACCGACTTTTGAGTAGCTTTTCCAATACCCTTTAAAAAATTTTCAATATTATCATTGGTATTAAACCCATTTCTCTCTATGTATCCACATCCCGAAACTTGAGTTCCCATAAAATTTCCTGTAACGCTTACAGATCCCTCCCACAATGCAGGCGGAGAAAGAATGGTAATAAATTCTTGTTCAGGAAAATTAGCTGTTATAGAAAGATAAATATTCATTTCTGGAATTTCAAATTTCCATGAAATTGGGTAGGATACAAAAGTTCCACTACTTGTCCAGTATTCTTCAGGAACAAAACTAAAATCTTCTATACTGCTTTCGTTTCCATCTTTGTCAATGACAATTACAGTTCCTCCCAAAGGTTTCCCATTGTCTGTATTATCAAAAAGATTATAAGCCGATATTTGACAATCATTATCCATTTGCAATGCAGCCCAATTCCATGCTACATCGTGTTTAAATTCTATTGCCGATGTTTCTTCTGCCGAACCACTAAACTCATGATCGTACCAACCGCTTCCTTTAACTTCATAAATCTCATCCCCTATTTTAATTTCCCCTCGGGCAATGCATTTCGGAATAAAATAATAAAACATATCTTCTTTTCTGATACCTCTAACCAATCCGTCCTTTCCGTGTCTTATTGGTTTTGTTAAAGGAACAAATTCAATATCGCACGTAATCCCATCAGATAAATTCTCAAGTTTTAAATGATAATTATTCTGATCATCTTTTTTAAAAGAGTTTCCATCATATTCAAGTAAAAGATCTTTTATTCCTACTTTAGCCGGTTCTTTTAAAAGTTTGTCTGGAAGTGGCAAATTCCCTTTTTCATATACCTCTTTTAAGGCGCGACGAACTAATTTATTTCCAACATTCTTTCCTTCATTTCTTTTAATAATTTTCAAAATTTCGGTTGGAGTTTCCTTATCAAGAAGAGAGTTTGAATAATATTTCCCATCTGTCAAATCTGACAGTGACCATATCATTGAATGCGTATGCTTGTAATCTCCGTACTCATCTTTTCCGAGAGTCAATCTAAAAAAAGAAGCAAATAACGAAAGCTTTTTACCTTCTTTTGAAACAACATGACAATTAAGATACCACCATTCTATAACAGAACCATAATGCGGTAAGTCGTGTATATTTAAATCAATAAATCCCTCTTTAGGCCATGTTGAAGGATAATTTTCTAAAATAACTTTAAAATTCGTTTCTTGAGTAGATAATTCTTCTTTCATAGCGTCAGAGATTAGTTGTAGTTATTTTCTTAAGAATAAAATTAAAGAAAAAAGAAACATATATACCTAAAAAACAATTACTTAACATTCAAATAACATATTTAAACTGCATAAAGGCTTGAACCATTTAGAAAATAAGCCCATTATTTAAATATTACACATAATTGCTATTTTTGCCAGTCATCAAAAAATTAAACAATCAAGACTGTGATTCAAAAAGTAAATAAAACAGAATATCCTGAACTGATTTCGGTTTGGAAATCTTCGGTAAAAGCGACACATGATTTCTTAAAACCTGAAGATTTTATATTTTACAAAGAGCTTATTCCAAACTTTTTTGACAATGTTTCTTTGCACTGCATAAAAAATGACCAACAACAAATTATTGGTTTTGTCGGAACTCATGAAGAAAACTTAGAAATGTTGTTTGTAACGGCAGACCAAATAGGAAAAGGAATTGGTAAAGAACTATTATTGTATGCTATTGAAGAGCTTAAAATCTCGAAAGTTGATGTAAATAAAGATAATCTAACTGCCACAGCGTTTTACAAACGTTTTGGATTTGAGATAAAATCTACCTCTGATTTAGACGGCTGCGGAAAACCTTATCCAATTTTGCATTTAGAACTAACAAAAGAGCCACTTCATTAAAGTGGCTCTTTAAATTTTATAAAAAACTATTTTTATTTTTTCCAGTATTTTAAAAACAGCTTATACAATTCATCTGCATTAATTTCAATTTCTGAAGCCGAATACATTATATTCAATTTCGAGTTTTGCTCGTCATAAGCCATTTTCCAAAGAAATTTAGAAACACGGCCATCATACTTAGATATATTGTCAATAGTTATGGCTACCAAAGTATCTCCTCCTACTTTATGCAATTGCACATCGGTAACATCTTGCCATTCAATTCTTCCAAAAGCTTTAGCCACTGGAGTTGTCCTTCCAGAAAAACCATTTGCATCTATTTGAATTAAAGGAGATTTGTCTTTTATACTGGCAAGCATTTTAAATATCAAAACAAGCATTATCAAAAGAATAGCACCAGTAGCAATAGATAGTTTAATTTTAAATACTCCATCAAAGGCTCCTATTCCGTATAAAAATGCAATCGCCAATAAAAGACTTAATGCACTAGCATATAAAAGCAGACTTCTTGTTTTCTTGGCGTTTCGGTAAAACTTTATTTCTTCATTCATGGGGCGTAGTAAAAAATTTTATTTGTTATTAGAATAAAAAATGAAGAAGCAATTTAGTGCAAAATATTTTAAGAAAGCAAGAAATGCCCGTAAACATTGGGCATTATTAAAATCATCACAAGATCAAATAAACATATTTCAGGCAATTAGATCTACAAAAATCTCTTTTCAGCTAACTGGGAATTGTATAAATTCTATCTAAAATTAAATACTTACCAAGGCTTTCCTCATTTGTACCTTTATTATAAAATTAAATATTTACAATAAAAATATAGGTTATGGCAGAAATTAAAATTGAGAAAAAGAAGCCAATTTGGCCATGGATTGTAGCAGTCCTATTAATCTCTGCACTTGTATACTATGTCTTTTTGAGAGATGATCAAGTGCAAAACGAAAACAGAATGGAAATCGAAAACAATTCAAGTGCAGATAGCACAGCAAATTATTAAGAAACTATGGAAAATAAAGATAGAAATTTATACAGATTAGACGAGCTTTCTGATTATAAAGTTGCCTCAAACTATTCTGATGTAAGAGGTTGGAAAATTGTAGATGCAGACAACCGCACAATAGGAAAAATTGATAACCTTTGGGTTAATAAAGATATGCAACGCGTTGTTTATTTAGACGTTAATTTGGACAAAGGATTAATTGAAGACAGTCGTAATGAAGTACATGATGCAATTGCGAATGAAAATGGAAAGGAATTTATCTATAAAGATGGAGACAGCCACATTATTATACCAATCGGTTCTGTGAGTATAAATAAAGACACTAAAATTGTCATGGCCAACAATATTGGATATGACACATTTAGAAAAACAAGCAGATATAACTGGCAAAATGATTTTGATAGGGAGTACGAAAGAAGAGTACTGAATTCTTATTATCCTACTGAAGAATCGCGCATTGCTTCTGAAAGTAATGACGATACTTTTTACAAACGAAGAGAATTTGACAATTATTGACAAATGCAATTTTCATTAAAAACAAATGTTACAAACGAATAAAGACCAAGCGTTCAAGAATGTTTGGTCTTTATTTATTTTATCTCTTTAATGTTCTATTTTATTTTGAATTTGATTTAATCTTTCAGATAAATTTCCGTTTACTTCAATTACTTCCAAATCAAAATCATCAATTAATTCTCTGATAATATCATTTACTTCATAACTCAGTTCAGGCAAATCAGAGGCTGAGCACAAAATTCGATCTGGCTTTTCAATTGGAACAAATACAAAAACGTCAATTTCTTTAATTGAATTCTGAATTTTATTAAATATTGACGAAAAATTTAATTTATCATCGACCGCTAAAGCATATGCCAAAAGATCAATTGAACAGCGGTCAAAAATAGCGTTTCTGTTACTTCTTACAATTTGCTTTAAAGAATGTTCTAACTGGATCATATAATCATCTGCAGTAGGCATTTCAGAAAAATCAAAACCCATTTCCTGCAGTTCAAAATACGGTTCTGAATAAAACTCATAATCAGAAAGAGTTTCATGCAGTTTTTCTGCCAATGTCGTTTTTCCAACCTTATGAGCTCCAAGTATTGCTATTCTCATACCATTAATATTTTTTAACCATGAACAACTAAAAATAAGCAAAATAGGTACAAAACAAAAAAGGATGATCAAAAATGATCATCCTATAAAGTGATCCCAGAAGGATTCGAACCTTCGACCTACGCATTAGAAGTGCGTTGCTCTATCCAGCTGAGCTATGGAACCATTATTTTAAGATTTCTATGGAATAGAAATCAGAACTAATTACATAAAAACAAAAAAGTCACTCTATTTGAGTGACTCTTTGTGAACGCAGAAGGATTCGAACCTTCGACCGCCTGCTTAGAAGGCAGGTGCTCTATCCAGCTGAGCTATGCGTCCATTATTTCAATTGTAGTCGGGGTGGCAGGATTCGAACCTGCGGCCTCCTGCTCCCAAAGCAGGCGCGATAACCGGGCTACGCTACACCCCGAGGCAAAATTTAAGCGGAGAGACAGGGACTCGAACCCTGGCGACGGTTACCCGTCGACAGATTAGCAATCTGCTCCATTACCGCTCTGGCACCTCTCCTTGCTAGTGGAATTGCTTCCGTTTTGCGAGTGCAAATGTATAACAACATTCCTTTTCTCACAAGCTTTTTTTTGAGTTTTTTTAGTTTTTTTTTATCTTTTTTCAAAAACACTTCACAATCAAACAAATAGAATTAACAAAAATTTCACCTTAAATTTAAAATTCACCTATTCAATACAAAATTTGAATTTATTCAAATAAACAGTAAATTTGCTTACTAACTATTATTAAACAGAAAATGAACAAAAGAGTTGTTATCGTTTCTGCCGTTAGAACACCTATCGGAAGTTTCATGGGCGGGTTATCTACTGTACCTGCACCAAAATTAGGCGCTGCTGCTATAAAAGGAGCCCTTTCAAAAATTAACCTTGACCCAAAATTAGTCGATGAAGTTTTCATGGGGAATGTAATTCAGGCAGGTGTTGGACAAGCTCCGGCTCGCCAAGCAGCACTTTTTGCTGGTCTGTCTGAAGAAGTTGTGGCTACCACAGTAAACAAAGTTTGTGCTTCTGGAATGAAAGCCGTGATGTTTGCTGCACAGTCAATAGCATGCGGCGACGCTGAAATTGTAGTAGCGGGCGGAATGGAAAGCATGAGCTTGATTCCACACTATGTGCAAATGCGTGCTGGAAACAAATTTGGCCCAGCAACTATGCTTGACGGAATGCAGAAAGATGGCTTAACAGATGCTTATGACAACAACGCAATGGGAGTTTGCGCTGATCTATGTGCATCTGAATACAAAATCAGCCGTGAAGAACAAGATGCTTTCGCTATCCAATCATACGAAAGAAGTGCTAAAGCTTGGGACGGTGGAAAATTCGACAACGAAGTTGTTCCTGTTGAAGTTCCTCAAAGACGAGGTGAACCAATCGTATTTTCAAAAGACGAAGAATATACTAATGTGAAATTAGAAAAGATTCCATCTTTAGCGCCAGTTTTCACAAAAGACGGAACTGTAACCGCTGCAAATGCCTCAACAATCAACGATGGAGCAGCTGCTTTAGTTTTAATGTCCGAAGAAAAAGCAAATGCTTTAGGATTAAAGCCTCTTGCTTACATAAAAGGCTACGCAGATGCGGCTCAAGAACCAAAATGGTTTACAACAAGTCCGGCAAAAGCATTACCAAAAGCTTTAGACAAAGCAGGAATTTCAATCTCAGATGTTGATTTCTTCGAATTTAACGAAGCTTTCTCTGTTGTTGGATTAGCCAATGCAAAAATATTAAACCTTGATAACAATAAAGTAAACGTAAACGGTGGCGCTGTTTCTTTAGGACATCCTCTTGGAGCTTCTGGAGCACGTATTATTGTAACTTTACTAAATGTTTTAGAACAAAACAATGCAAAAACTGGAGCTGCTGCAATCTGCAACGGTGGCGGTGGCGCATCGGCAATTGTTATCGAAAGAGCATAAAACAATATCTTAAAAAATCAGGAGTTATGTTTATAACTCCTGATTTTCAACTAATAAATTTCCTTAAATGTTTGGAATTTGCAATCTAGCCATAGTACCTGTTCGAGCTGAAGCCAGCGACAGAAGTGAAATTGTTACACAGCTCTTGTTTGGCGAGCATATCGAAATTTTAGAACGCCATAATCAATGGGCGCGAATCAGAATTCAATACGATGATTACGAAGGCTGGGTAGATTCTAAACAATATCAGGAAATTACTAAAGAGCAATTTGATCTTTTGAGTAAAGATTCGATTATTTTAAATGCAGATTTAATTGATTATATCACGGCACCAAATAACCTATTGCTTCCTATTCCGCTTGGAGCATCACTGTCTTTTTTAAACAACAGCGAAATCAATACTTCAAATTTTGATTTTGAAGGAACTAAAACCAGTGGCATCAAACCCAAAAGCGCTTTAATCAAAACTGCTTTTATGTATTTGAATGCTCCGTATTTATGGGGCGGAAAAACACCTTTCGGAATTGACTGTTCTGGATTTACTCAAATGGTTTACAAATTAAACGGATATAAAATTCATCGCGATGCCTCTCAACAAGCACTAGAAGGAGATCCGTTAAGTTTCATTGAAGAATGCGAACCAGGCGATTTAGCTTTCTTTGATAATGACGAAGGAAACATTACCCATGTCGGCATCATAATGGAAAATAATTACATCATTCACGCAAGTGGAAAAGTACGTATTGACCGTTTGGACCACACTGGAATTTACAATCCCGAATTAAACAAGCACACTCACAAACTTCGTGTTATCAAAAAAATTATCTAATTAAAGTACACGGATAAAACAGATTCGCTTTGCGAAAACGCAGATTTGTACTGATTTCTTTTTTCTCTCGCAGATTGAGCAGATTAAGCAGATTTATTTTAAAAAAAATCTTTTTAAATCTGCCTAAATCATCAGAATCTGCGTGAAATAAAAAATCCTTTGTAATCCACTTAATCTGTGGCAAAAAGCCTTAAGCACTCAATCGAATCGACTTTCTAAATTCAGACGGACTATACCCTTTTTGTTTTCTAAAAAACTTATTAAAGTGGCTTTCATCTGTAAAACCAAACTCGTACGCAATTTCATTAATACGCTTATCGCTAAATTGCAAACGGTGTTCAATCAGTTTTGTTTTATAATTACTGATATACTGTTGCATCGTTTCGCTGGCATGCTTCTTAAAATAACGGCCTAAATACGTATTCGAAATTCCGAAATAATCGCTAATTGATTCTGCTTTGATTTTTTCCGGATAATAAATATTATTTTGAATATATTGCAGAATATCCATCGCTTTGGCTTCTGTTCCAATATTAACCTGCTCAGGAAGATATTTTGCAATATTTCTCGCCACAATAATAATCAGCGTATTGACCAACTGCTGAATCAATTCCTGGTTATAAACATCTTTATCTTGATGTTCACGGCAAATGGCTTCAATCATTACTTTCACCAGACATTTATCAGGATCATTTTTAAGAATACAGCCCGGCTGATGATTTGCATTTTGAAGAATATATTCCAATCGCTGAATATTTTCATTCTGCAGACTCGAATTTTTCAAATAAATATCATTAAACCTTAAAAAGAAAAATTTCGTTTTGGTTTCAATGGTAAAATTATGACAATCCTCAGGCGTCAATAAAAACAAATGCCCTGGATCATATTCAAAAATATTCTTATTAATACACTGTCTTCCCGTACCTTCTAAAATATAAACCAGTTCGAAAAAATTATGACGATCTCCCACATCTGGATATTCATTCAGCGTTTCAAAAGAGACTGTAAAAGGTTCGTATAAATTTTCTTTTTTCATAATTCCATTTATTTGAAGATGCAAATATACCTAAAAAAGACAAATATATACCAAATAAGAATCATAAAAACAGTATAATTTTGCCTCGTCAAATTAATCAAAATAAAATTACAATCATGGAATATAGAAAATTAGGCAACTCAGAACTTGAATTATCAGCTATTACATACGGTGCATTTGCCATTGGCGGAACCATGTGGGGCGGAACAGAAAAAAAAGATTCAATAGAATCTGTTCAGGCTTCTATTGATCACGGCGTTACTACAATTGACACTGCTCCTTTTTACGGATTTGGTTTAAGCGAAGAAATGATTGGAGAAGCTATAAAACCTTACGATCGTTCTAAAATTCAACTACTTACTAAATTTGGTTTGGTTTGGGACGGAAGCAATAACGGAAAAGGCGATTACTTTTTCGACGCTGACGACAATGGTAAAAAAGTTCCGGTTTACAAATATTCATCAAAAGCAAACGTAATAAAAGAAGTTGAAGAAAGTTTAAAACGTCTTCAAACTGATTATATTGATTTACTTCAAATTCACTGGCCAGACTCAACAACATCAATTTCTGAAACAATGGAAGCTGCTGAAAGCTTAATTCAGCAAGGAAAAATCAGAGCTTTCGGAGTAAGTAATTACAATGTCGCACAAATTCAGGAAGCACAAAAAACAATTCAAGTGGCTTCAAATCAAGTGGCATACAGCATGCTAAATCGCAAAATTGAAGAAGAACTAATTCCTTTCACAGTTGCAGAAAATATCGGAATCATTGCTTACAGTCCTATGGAAAGAGGTTTATTGACTGGAAAATATTTCACTGACAGCAAACTGAAAGAAAACGACCATAGAAACGGATATTTCAATCAATTTGATCTTCAAAAAGTAAAAACTTTGGTTGAAGAATTAACTTCTTTAGCACACGCAAAAGAAGCAAGTTTATCACAATTGGTTTTACGCTGGACCACTTTACAAAAAGGAATTTCAATTGTTCTTGCTGGAGCAAGAAACGCAGAACAAGCTATTTCAAACGCCAAAACAATGGATTTCGATTTATCAGCTTCAGAATTAGAATTCATCAATCAGGCAATTGCTAAAATAAAATAATTCTTTTTTAACACATAGAAACATAGTCAATTAGTGTACTATGTGTTAGAAACTAGTTTCTTTCCATTCCCTTTTAACGAAAGAAAAATCTATGTTTCTATGTGTTAAAACAAAATCTCAAAAAATAAATAATTAGAATTTGGGCGTGCCCCCTCCGGGTCGGGCTTTCGACTATATCTTTTGCTTCATTTCATTACGCAAAAGGATACCACCTCAATCCCTCACGCGTCCATTTTCAAAATAAATAACAATTAAAATGAAAAAGATATTTATAATTAACGGCGGACAAAAATTCGCACATTCAGGAGGACAATTCAACAAAACCGTTCAAGATTGGACAGTTGAATTTCTTTCAAAAAACAACGATTACGAAATAAAAACAACGCACATCGAAGATCAAATCGATTTACAAGAAGAAGTAGAAAAATTCGTTTGGGCAGATTTAATTATCTATCATACACCAGTTTGGTGGTTTCAAATTCCGAATCTTTTCAAAAAATACATTGACGATGTTTTCACACAAGGACACAACAACGGAATATACAAAAGCGACGGAAGAAGCCGTGTAAATCCAGACATCAATTACGGAACTGGCGGACTTCTGCACGGACGCAAGTACATGCTTACCACAAGCTGGAACGCACCAGCAACGGCTTTTACACTTCCAGGCGAATTCTTCGAAGAAACTTCTGTTGATGACGGCGTTATGTTCGGATTCCATAAAATGAACAAATTCACAGGAATGGAAAAACTAGACGGTTTTCATTTTCATGATGTTGAGAAAGGCGCAACACCAGAAAATATTGCTATCTTTAAAGAGAATTATACGAAACATTTAGAGCAAACTTTTAAAAACTTATAATTATGATTTCGATTACCGCAATTTTAAAAAGTAAACCAGAGCATTTAATTGAAGTTAAAAACCTGCTGACGCATCTAGTAACCGAAACTAGAAAAGAAGCTGCATGTATTCGTTACGATTTGCACACTTCCGAAAATGTTTTTATTCTTTGGGAAGAATGGAAAGATCAACCGGGATTAGACTTGCATAACAATCAATCTTATTTGCAAGAATTCATCAAAAAAACTGAAAATCTAGTTTCAAGTCCGATTCAAGTTTACAAAACTGCGCAGATTTTATAAGTTTAGTTTGCCACGAATTACACAAATTTTCACGAATTGTTTTTTAATTGAGAATATGAAGATTAGTGAAATTCGTGTAATTCGCGGCGAAAAAAAATCCTACACAATATTCAGAAAAAAGCTAAATTGCCTAAAATTTAGAAAACTAATTTTTTTATGAGCAATTATCACCTTGCCGAAATTAATATTGCCAAAATGAAAGGAGTCGATATTAACGATCCGATCATGAAAGAATTTGTAGACAATTTAGATGCTATAAATACTTTAGCTGAAGAAAGCGAAGGTTTTGTTTGGCGCTTAAAAGACGAAACTGACAATGCTACAAGTCTTAATCCGTACAATGATGAACAAATTATCATCAATGTTTCCGTTTGGGAAAATATAGAAACATTGGAACATTATATGTACAAAACTTTTCACAGCGAATTTTTAAAACGCAGAAAAGAATGGTTTCAAAAATTCGGAAAAGCCCACACCGCTATGTGGTGGATTCCGAAAGGACATATTCCTACCCTTGAAGAAGCTGTAAAAAAATTAGATTATTTACAGCAAAATGGTCCATCAGATTTAGTTTTTGACCTTAGAAACAAATTTCCAGTGCCCGTTGAAGCATAGCTTTTATCGCCACGAATTTCACTAATTTTCACTAATTTCTTTCTAAACAAAAAAATAATTCGTGTAAATTAGTGAAATTCGTGGCAAACAAAACTTTATTTAATTCCGCCAAAAGCGCCAAAACACATATTCTTATGCAAAATTTCTACTTTTGAAAAACCAACTTTTTTCATCAAATCCAATTGGTAATTCATCGATCTTGGCGAATCTTCCTTTTCAATATAATCTAAAACTTTCTGGCGATATTCCGTTCCTCCTATTCCTTCCAAATATTCTCCGTAACGTTGCCAAGTATATTCATTCAATAACTCCGTATCTTGCGTGATCAAATCAGAAATCATTAAACAACCTCCAGGTTTTAATAAGTTAAACAATTTAGCGAAAGTGGTTTCCCAATCTTCATCATCACGTAAATGATGCAAAACTGCGCCAGCCAAGATAATATCAAAACTATTTTCTTCTAAAGCTACTTCTCGTATATCACCTTGTTTTATTTCCACTTTTCCCTTGGTTTCTCCTGAAACTCTTTCAAAAGCACGATTTAACATTGGTAAACTCAAATCGACCAAAGTACAGTTTAAGTTCTGCACTTTTGACAACATTTTTAAAGTATAATTTCCTGCTCCACAGCCCACATCCAATACATTCTTAGCATTTGGAACAATGCGTTTTGAAGCTTCGGTTATTAATTCCAAAGAAATAGTAGCGTCGATTGTAGCCACTTGTCCCGTTTCTAAATTTGAAAATCGTTCGACATCATTGTCAAATCTTTCTTTAATTTCTTCGATGGTTGATTTTTTCATGGTCTTTTGTTTTTTTTTTCTCCCGCAGATCAAGCAGATTGAGCTAATCTTTTTGCTATTATATGATTGGGATATTATTATGATTAAGATGATTTATCTAAAATTAATAATCTGCTGTATCTGCTCAATCTGCGAGAGAATTATTTTTTTATCAAAACTATATCTTTCATAAATACTTTAAAAATACTATTTTCATCAATTAATAATACCTTAAAAGTATCATGGAATTACGTCATTTAAAATATTTTCTAGCAGTAGCCGAAGAATTGAATTTTACCAAAGCATCAGAAAAACTATTTATTTCACAACCTCCGCTGAGCCGGCAAATCGCAGAATTAGAAGAAGAACTTCAAGCCAAACTTTTCATCAGAAACAATAAAAAAGTAGAATTGACCGAAGCTGGAAAATATTTCGAAAAAGAAGTAAAAGACCTTTTTCAGAATCTGGAACGCATTTCATTAAAAACAAAAAAGATTGCAGAGAACGTTTCGGGCGAATTCCGAATCGCTTATATCAGTTCCATTTATTCTGCCGTGATTTCCGATTTAATCAAACATCTAAAAACACAATTCCCGTACGTAAATTTCAAACTTTTTGAAATCTCAACCACCAAGCAAATCAATGCTTTGGAGCAAGGAAAAATCGAAATGGGAATTATCCGTTCGCCAATTCAGTCGCCTAAAATAAAATCCGATTTATGGTTTCAAGATGGATTCTCGTTGGTTTACAATAAAAAATCACTTCAGATAAAATCGGAAAATGAGATATTAAAATTAAAAGACGAAACATTCGTTTTCTTCAATAAAGATTACGCACCGCATTATCATGAAGTTTTGCTGGAATTGTGCGCTTTTTATGGCTTTACGCCGAAAATCATTCACGAAGCTAACAACATTAATTCAATCGTACAATTAGTAAAGAATGGATTAGGTGTTTCGATTGTTCCTTCTAACATTGCAAGAAACAATCAAAATCCTGAACTCGGATTCATCGAATTAAAAAAAGTCAATTTAAAAACCGATGTTTCGATTATAACTTCGAGGGAAGATGAATCTGAAATCACTCGATCTGCTGTTGCGTTTTTATTGCCACAAAGACGCTAAGACGCAAAGTCTTTTTCTGCCACAGATTATAATGATTAAAAGAATTTCTCTCATTTTTGTCATTTCGACGAAGGAGAAATCTCCACGAGAAGCTCTACAAAGATTGGCTTATAGCAACGGAGCTACTTGCTAAGATTTCTCCTTCGTCGAAATGACAAACTTTATGAGAAACATCTGCAGAATCTGCCTAAATCTTATAAAATCTGCGTGAAATAAAAAACTTAGCGCCTTAGCGCCTTCGTGGCCATAACAAAAATTCGTTACAATTTAGTACAGAAATCCACATTATAAAAACAGAACTTTTAAATATCTTAGCAAATTCAAATTCTACAATAAAATCTCAATATAAAATGGCTGAGCAATCTTCAATTCAGTGTCCAAACTGCGGAACTCCTATCGATGTAAATGATGTATTAAAACATCAATTGGAAGATAGTATTCGTAAAGAATTCCAACAAAAAGCCAATATTCAAAACCGTGAATTAGAGCTTAAAAATGAGCAATTCGAAAAAGCCAAAGCCGAATTTGAAGCCAAAAAGAAACAAGAAAACGAACTTTTTGCAGAGCGTTTGGAGCGTGAGAAAAAAACAGCTGAAAAAGAAATCTCTGAAAAACTGAAAGCCAAACTCGAAGAAGAAAACAAGGATCGTTTACTTTTAATGGAAAAAGAACTCTCTGAAAAATCAGAAAAAATCAGAGAATTAAATAAAATGGAAGGTGAAATCGCCAAACTTCAACGCGAAAAACTGGAAATGAAAGAAGCGATTCAGGCCGAAGCTGAAAAGCAGTTAAACGCACAATTGGCATTGGAACGTGAAAAAATCAGAAAACAGGAAGACGATAAAAACGAACTAAAATTCAAAGAACTTCAGAAACAGCTGGAAGAACAAAAAAAGCTGACTGAAGAAATGAAACGCAAGCAGGAACAAGGTTCTATGCAATTGCAAGGCGAAGTAATGGAATTGGCGATTGAAGAATGGCTTGCGAATAATTTCCCTCTTGATAGCATCGACGAAGTCAAAAAAGGTGCCAATGGTGCCGACTGCCTTCAAATTGTAAATACACGCGAACATCAAAACTGCGGTTCTATTTATTATGAAAGTAAAAGAACAAAAGCATTTCAGCCTTCTTGGATTGAAAAATTCAAAAATGATATTAGAACTAAAAGAGCCAATATTGGAGTCTTAGTGACTGAAGTGATGCCAAACGGAATGGAAAGAATGGGCATGCGCGACGGAATCTGGATTTGCACGTATGAAGAATTTAAAGGTTTGAGTGCGGTTTTACGTCAGTCGCTTATTCAGATCAGTCAAGCGGTTCAGGCACAGGAAAATAAAGGCGATAAAATGTCAATGTTATACGATTTCCTTACGAGCAACGAATTCCGTTTGCAGATTGAAGGTATTGTAGAAGGCTTCACGCAAATGCAAAGCGACTTAGATTCTGAAAAAAGAGCGATGCAGAGAATCTGGAAACAACGCGAAAAACAAATCGAAAAAGTGGTTCATAATACATTAGGCATGTACGGTTCGATTCGCGGTATTGCCGGAAATGCCGTTCAAAGTGTAAAAGCTTTAGAATTGGATTTTATTGAAGAAGAACCTGAAGATGAAGAACCTAAGGAATTGTTTGAATAAATCCTCTCTTTTAACGTTAAGTTTGTCATTCCGAGGAATGAGGAATCACACAAGTAATTCCTCATACTATATCGTCAATCTTTGCGGAGTTTCGTGTGTGATTCCTCGTTCCTCGGAATGACAAAACAGTGCATTAATCTACCTTCTTAAAAACAGCCAATTTCCCCGAAGGATTTGACAAAATCAATTGATTATTCCCAATCGAATAAGTAGTCGTACTCTGCAAGGCTTTAGTAAATTCTCCTTCTTTATTCCCTTGCGGACAAGCCATAAGCGTTGAAATTACTTTTGTAAAACGCAATAAATCCTTTTCATAAAAAATAGAACCACTAATGGCGTTACAGCCTCCATAACCAGAAAATCTATTTTCTGCCGAATTAATTTCAATTCGAGGCATTTCTTTCTGAAAATCGGTTGCAAAAACTTTATAGCCGTTTAATTCTTCCAATACCCAAATATCATGAAGACGATAATCGGTAAGATATTTTCCGCAACCGCTTAATTTCTTAGTCTCCAATTCCGAATTATTTTTGATTTCTACCTTGACACTATAGGGAGAAATTGTACCCGACATCGAATCCTGACAATCCAATTGCTGAATCGTAATCGTAGCCGATGCGGTTTCATTACTTACTTTATACATTTTCACATTCGCATCCATTGCCTTAATCGCTTCAGAAGCAGGAAAAGTGATTTTTTCTTTTCCAAGAATTAATGATGTAAAAACGATTTCCTCATTCCCTATTTTGATTCCCCAAAACGGTTCGTTTCCTGTTCCTTTAAAATAATATTTTAAATCTTCTTCTGTTGAACTTGCAGAAGATGTTGTACCAGATTCTTTATTTGCAGTCGTTTTACAGCCAATTATTAAAACTGATAATAACAATATTGATAGTATATTTTTCATGAGATCTTAGTTTAATAATGTTCTTCTTCTCAAAACACCTATAAAATTCTTATGAATTTACGACAATTTTTTGAAACGCTTATTTAGAATCCTTTCAAATTTTAAAAAACTAAATCACTCCAAAATCATTCAAAATCCGCACTACGTAAAAGTTTACGACAAAATACGTAGTAACAAAAACTTACATCTACTAAAAAAAATAAATTATTTACGTATTTTAATAAGTATAAATACTTATATTTGCGTAGTAATACTTAATTAAAGAAATCATGATTAGAGTAATAGTAGTTGGAAACGGCATGGTTGGTTATAAATTTTGTGAAAAGTTTGTCGCAAAATCGGGACAAGAAAAGTATCAAATCACAGTATTTGGAGAAGAACCAAGAAGAGCTTACGATCGCGTTCACTTAAGCGAATACTTTGGAGGGAAAACTGCAGATGATTTATCATTATCAACAACCGAATGGTACGCAGAAAACAATATTATTCTAAACACATCTGAGCTAATTACAGATATTAATCGTGACTCAAAAACAATTCATACACACTTAGGCAAAACACATACGTACGACTACTTAGTTTTGGCAACAGGTTCTTCGGCTTTTGTACCGCCAATTGAAGGAGTAGAAAAAGAAGGTGTTTTTGTGTACAGAACTATCGAAGATCTAGATGCTATTATGGCTTACGCCAAAAAAATAAAAATCAAAGGCGCTACAGAAGCAGCTGTTTTAGGCGGAGGCCTTTTAGGATTAGAAGCTGCAAAAGCGGTTAGAGATTTAGGATTGAATCCGCATGTGGTGGAATTTGCACCTCGCTTAATGCCGAGACAATTGGATCAAGGGGCAAGCGATATGCTTCAGTCTAAAATTGAAGAATTAAATATTGGAATTCATCTTAACAAAGCAACACAATATATTGACGGAAAGGAAAGTATAACTGGAATGATGTTTGCCAACGACGAATTGTTAAAAGTAGACATGCTAGTTATATCTGCTGGAATTAAACCTCGCGACGAACTGGCTAGAATTTCTGGACTTGAAGTTGGTGTACGAGGCGGAATTGTGGTAAACAATCAAATGCGAACATCAGATCCTTGCATTTTTGCTATTGGTGAAGCTGCACTTTACAATCATAATATTTACGGATTGGTTGCGCCAGGTTACGAAATGGCCGATGTTGCTGCCGAGCAAATTTTAAATGGTGATAAAACCATGAGAGAAACCATCGATATGTCTACACAATTAAAATTAATTGGTGTTGAAGTGGCGAGTTTTGGTGATCCTTTCATTGAAAATGAAAATGTTACTGCGATTATTTATGAAAATAAACTAAGCGGCATTTATAAAAGAATCAACGTTACAAAAGATTCTAAAAAATTGTTGGGTGGAATTTTAGTTGGAGATTCTAGTGATTACGGTTCGCTTTTCCAGATTTATATTAACGAAATGGCGTTGCCTAAAAATCCAGAAGATTTAATTTTAGGTTCTCGTGATGGATCTGAAGGTTCTTCTCTAGGAAGCGTAATGGATTTGCCGGATACAGCCGTAATTTGTTCTTGCGAAAATGTTACCAAGGGAGCAATTTGCTGTAAAATTTTAGACGAAAGCTGTGCTTCACTTTCAGATGTGGTTAAAGCAACTAAAGCAACTTCGGGTTGTGGAGGCTGCAAACCAATGGTTTCAGATCTGGTTAAAGCAACCCAAAAATCTTTAGGAAAAGAAGTGAAAGAAGTAATCTGCGAGCATTTCAGCTACACTCGTCAGGAATTATTCGATTTGGTAAAAATCAATAAATATGAGAATTTCTACGATGTTCTGGATCATCACGGAAAAGGCGACGGATGCGAAATTTGCAAACCAGTTGTCGCTTCTATTTTCTCAAGCATTTATAATGACACCGCAAACAAACACGTAACTGCTCAAGATACAAACGATAGATTTTTAGCAAATATTCAAAGAAACGGAACTTATTCTGTCGTTCCAAGGGTTGCTGGAGGAGAAATTACTGCCGAGAAATTAATTGTAATTGGCGAAGTAGCAAAACAATTCGATTTATACACCAAAATCACTGGAGCACAAAGAGTTGATTTATTCGGAGCGCATTTAAGCGATTTGCCAAAAATCTGGAAAATCTTAATCGACAATGGCTTTGAAAGCGGTCACGCATACGGAAAATCACTTCGTGCCGTAAAAAGCTGTGTAGGAAATGCTTGGTGCCGTTACGGAATGGACGACAGCGCCGGATTTGCCATCGAACTTGAAAATAGATATAAAGGAATCCGTTCTCCTCATAAACTAAAAGGTGGAGTTTCTGCCTGCATTCGCGAATGCGCCGAAGCCCGCGGAAAAGATTTCGGATTAATTGCTGTCGAAGGCGGATGGAATTTATACATCGCGGGAAATGGTGGTGCCAATCCAAAACACGCGGTTTTATTAGCCGAAAAAATCGACAAAGAAACCGTTATCAAATACATGGATCGTTTTTTAATGTATTACATACGCACCGCTGGTCCACTGATTAGAACATCAACTTGGCTAGAAAAATTAGACGGCGGTTTAGACTATTTGAAACAAGTAATTATAGAAGACAGTTTAGGAATCTGTGAAACATTAGAAGCCGAAATGCAGACTTTGGTAAACACCTTCGAATGCGAGTGGAAACAAGTGCTGGAAAAACCAAGATTACTAAAACGTTTCAATCACTTTATAAACTCAGACGAAAAAGACGACAATGCTGTTTTTGTTCCGCTAAGAGATCAAAAAATGCCAAAAGCCTGGACTTAAAAAAATATCTTGCCACAAAGACACAAAGTCAAATTACAAAAACTTAAAAAAACTTAGCGCCTTTGCGCCTTAGTGGCAAAACACCAAGCTCCAAAAAAAAAAGAAAAAAATCACAAACGCTTGCTGTCCTTCTTGCCCTCTTTTTTACTGCGCCATCAAATCTCTCTTGATTGTAAAAAGAGGGCCAAGAAACAGGAAATCAAAACAAAAACAAAATGGAAGAAATCTTAAATCAATACGAAACAGTTCACGCAAGCGACGCTACAATTTGGTTCAAAGCAGGTAAAGTAGAAGATTTCCCAACCAATCGAGGTGGATGCATCAAATACAAAAACAAACAAATCGCTATTTTCAATTTCACACGCAGAAACGAATGGTACGCTTGCCAAAACGCCTGCCCGCACAAAATGGAAATGGTGCTTTCAAGAGGAATGACAGGATCTGCTGATGATATTCCGAAAATCGCGTGTCCAATGCATAAAAAAACATTTTCATTAATAGACGGAACAAGCCTAAACGGAGACGATTATAAAATAGCAACATATCCAATAAAGATTGTCGAGAATGAAGTATTTGTTGGATTTGTAGATTAGACTTTTAAGAGGCAGGAAGCAAGAAGCAAGATTTGAAAACCTATATAGTCTTGCCTCTTCTTTCTTTCATCTCACTTTAGACTTTCGACTTTTCCACTAATTCCGTATCTTTGAAATCTATTACTTAACCAAAAAAATGAACACACCTTTTCAAAAAGCAAGCGAATGGATTGATGCAGAAAATGCACAAGATCCGAACATCGAATTAGACCAAAACAAAGAATATCCAAAAGAATTATTGTATTCTGACAGGATGTACAAAAGACTTATGGATTTTGAGCCCAATGCATCCGAAGAAATTCAGATTGCTTCAAAAGCCCAACATATCTGCCGATGGAAAGTCGCTCGCGAATCGTACCCAATGGATCGTGTGGGTTATTTGAAATGGAGAGAAGAATTGAAAAAATTCCACGCAAAAACTACAGCAGAAATTTTGGTTAAAGCAGGTTACGATCAAGCTTTCATTGATCGTGTTTCCTTTTTAATTGAGAAAAAACTACTTAAAAAAGATGCCGAAACCCAGTTGCTGGAAGACGTTATTTGTCTCGTGTTTTTAGAATATTACTTAGAACCTTTCGTACACAAACATGACGAAGAAAAACTAAAAAACATCATCAAAAAAACTTGGGATAAAATGTCGGATAAAGGACATCAGGAAGCCTTGAAAATTAATTATTCCGAAGAAAATTTAAATCTCATAAAAGCCTCTTTGGGATTGTAAAAACGTATGAAAAAAAGCAATCAGGAAGAAGATAAAATCACTTTCAAAAATTTACGCCGTCTGTATTTTTTTGCACTTCTTACTATTGCCTTAACCATAATCATTAGTCAGTTTTTAGTTCAATACAATCTGAATCAGCAGTTAAGCGATTCTAAAATCATAAACTTTTCAGGAAAACAGCGAATGCTGAGCCAGAAAATCGTAAAAGAAGTTCTGATTCTGCATTTCGTTTCTGATACCGCATCTGTTAAACAAATTTCTCATTTAGAAGAAGTTTTGGCGCTGTGGAAAAAGAATCAAAACGCACTTGAAAACGGAAACGACAGTCTGGCTTTTCCAAAAGAAAAATCAGAAACACTTTCTAAACTATATCTGGAAATCAATCCGATTTTCAGTAAAATTGCCGTAGCAACCGATTCGTTTTTAAAGAATTTAAAACAAAAGAAACAATCAGCCGAAAATCAAAAACACGTAAAAACAATTCTGGAAAACGAAGGCAATTTCCTTTCCAAAATGAATGAAATCGTAACCCAATACGATCTCGAAGCACACGAAAAAGTAACCGAACAACGACGAATCGAATACTGGATTTTCGGATTCACTTTACTTGTTCTACTTCTAGAATTCTTCTTCATTTTCAAACCAACCAACAAGAAAATCGAAAGATTAATTGCCAAACTTCTATCATCAGAAAAGAAAGCGTTAAAACTCGCATACGACACCGAAATCCTAAGCGAAATAAAAGAAAACTCCGTAAAAGAATTAAAATCGCTCAATTATGCAATGGAAAACACGTTACTCTATTGCCGAATTTCACCAGACGGTTCCATAATTCATATCGGCGAAAAATTTGCCAAATTGCTCAATTACACCAAATTCTCTTCTAACAAAAAATTCTCAGAAGTTTTAACTGTCGACGAAAAAGAACAAGTTAATTTCGACCGACTCATTTTCGAAAAACAGCGCAGTGGATGGCAAGGCGAAATCAGTATTTTAAACAGAGAAAATCAAACCATTTGGCTCGATTTATCTATGGTTCCCGTCATGATCAAAAAAGATGAACTGGAACTTTTAATTGTTTGTTTCAACATTACCGAACGCAAAAAAGCACAACGCGAAGTCGAGCGTCTAAACCTTGAAAACACAACCGAAAAAATCAATCAGCAAAAGATTATTTCAAGCAAAATAGTTGAAAATCAGGAAAACGAACAAAACCGAATCGCCAAAGAAATTCACGACGGAATTGGGCAAATGCTAACAGGTTTAAAATTCAGTCTGGAAAGCATCAATTTAGACGACAGAGAAAAATCCGAACAAAAAATTGAGTATTTAAAGAAACTTTCACTAGACATTATAAAAGGTGTCCGCACGGCAACTTTCAATCTAATGCCACCAGAATTAAGCGATCACGGAATCGTTTCATCATTATCAAAACTTACTCAGGAACTTTCAAAACTTACAGGAAAAGAAATCCTTTTCTACAATAAAACCGATTTCGATCAGCGTTTAGATTCCTTAATCGAAATCAATATTTACAGACTTACGCAAGAAGCCATCAACAATGCCATAAAATATGCCGAATCAACTCATATCATCGTCCAGCTTTCGCATAGTGAATCCCTATTAAGCATCATCGTCGATGACAACGGAAAAGGTTTTGACATCAATTCAGTAGACAAAAAACGCAACAGCGAATCCGGAATGGGCTTATTATTCATGAACGAACGCATTCAATACATCAACGGACGTGTTTTCATCAAATCAATTCCTGGAGAAGGAACGAGAATTACGTTCAATATTCCAATTCTTAAATGAGACAATTAGAAAATTAGATAATTATTCAACGCATTCTAAGAATTATCTAATTGACACATTATCTCATTTTCTAATTAATTAGGGCGAGCCAGTATTAGAAAAAGTGGGCAAACATACTTTGTCTATATTCGCCCACTTTTCCTAATACTGTCGGGCTATCCGCTCCGCTGCGGCGGACTGCTCCTATCCCTCTCGCGGGCACTCGTTTTCAAAAGACGACTTATTTACTTAACGTCTTTTTTGTCATTCTGAGGAACGAAGAATCACACAAGAAACTCCGCAATCAAAATCCACAATCTTTACAGCTTTACAATAAAAAAATCTGTTTAAATCTGCGGAATCTGCGTGCAAAGAAAACACAATCAAAATCACCAATCTTTGTAGAGCTACTTGCGGAGATCATTCGTTCCTCAGGATGACAAACTGGGTGGGAAAACTGTACAAAAAAACTTTGTCAAAGTTTTAAACTTTGACAAAGTTAAACCCATAAATACTTTGAAATTTGGAGATTCCAACATTAGAAATTTTAATATTGGAATTTACTTTTAAAAAAAGTACGTATATTAGCGTCTTCGTTATAGATGAATATACGTAAAAATCTAGAATCTAAATTAAGTAAATTATGAGTAATATCATTCGTGTAGTGCTGGCAGATGACCATGTTTTTGTTCGAGACGGAATCAAATCTTTATTGGAAAACGAAGCAAACATCGAGGTTGTGGGCGAAGCAATTGATGGTGCAGATGCGCTTGAAATCGTTGCTGCCACAAATCCTGATTTACTTATAGTAGATATTCGTATGCCAAACTTAACTGGCATAGAGGTAGTAGAAAAACTTAGAAACGAAAAAAACAGCGTAAAAATCATCATGCTTTCGATGCATGAATCTGAAGAATACGTATTGAAATCTATCAAAGCGGGCGCCGATGGTTATTTATTAAAAGGTTCTTCAAAAGAAGAATTCTTAAAAGCATTACACAGCGTTTCAGCTGGAGGAAAATATTTCAGCGGAGACATCTCTTCTATATTAATTAGCCAATTAACTAATTCATCAACATCATTAGAACCTAAGCAAACTTTAGGCGAAGAAATGATGATTACCAAAAGAGAAAAAGAAATCCTAACCCTTCTTTTATCAGGAAAAGGAAACAAAGAAATCGCCGAAGCTCTTGACATCAGTAAACGAACTGCTGAAGTGCATCGCTTTAATCTGATGAAAAAATTGAAAGTAAAAAACTTGATGGAACTTTCTAATAAAGCAGCTGAGTATTCGTTAATCTAAAAAAATACGTATAAATACGTAATTATTTTTAAAAAACTGCGTTTTAGCAGGTTTTAACTAAGATATAGTACTTAATTTTACATAAAAATAATAAGTACTATGAAAAATACAAACTCACTATCGCAATCACACAAAATTTTATTTTTGAACACATTGGCCTTTACAGTGTGTTTTGCCTGCTGGACATTAAATGGGGTTCTGGTAACCTTTTTAGTTGATAACGGAATTTTCCATTGGGATGTTATTCAAGTTGGTTGGCTTTTGGGGATTCCAATTTTAACGGGATCAATAATGCGTCTGCCGATTGGAATTCTGACGGATAAATTTGGCGGAAAATATGTTTTTTCTCTTTTATTATTACTTTGCTCGATTCCGCTGTTCCTCCTTCCCTATGCCGACAGTTTCGCCATGTTTGCCTTATTAAGCTTTTTATTTGGAATGGTCGGAACAAGTTTTGCAGTCGGAATTGGCTATACATCAATCTGGTATCCAAAAGAATGGCAAGGTCGCGCACTCGGAATCTTCGGAATGGGAAATGCAGGTGCAGCAATAACTACTTTTCTTGCTCCTTCACTATTAAATCATTTTTCAATTGATGATCCACAAAACGGCTGGAAAATTCTTCCTGTCATTTACGCTATTTCATTAGTTGTAATTGGAATTGCCTTTTTAATTTTCGCTCAAAACAAAAAAATAGAAAGCAGCGGTAAAACCGTGTCGCAAATGCTTACGCCATTAAAATCGCAAAGAGTATGGCGTTTTGGAGCATATTACTTCTTAGTTTTCGGATGTTTTGTGGCGTATTCTCAATGGTTATTGCCAAACTTCATGAATGTGTATCAAACTAGCTTAGTAATGGGCGGTTTATTTGCTACGATGTTCAGTTTACCTTCAGGAGTTATTCGCGCATTTGGCGGGTATTTATCCGATAAATTTGGAGCAAGAAAAATAATGTATTGGGTTTTGGGTTCATCGGTAATTTTAAGTGCTTTACTATCAATTCCTAAAATGGAAATTACGACTTCTGGCCCAGGAATCTTAGCAGCTAAAAAAGGCGTTGTAAACCAAATCAGTGATAAAACAGTAAAAGTTGGAGATAAAGAATATCCTATTGCACAAAAAACAGCAAATACAACTCAAAATACGATTTTCCCAACCACTTCAAGCTGGCAGGATGTAGTTGTATCACATAATCAAAGTGTTGCGAAAAAAGAACTCATTGCCAAAGGAGTAACGGTCATTAAATTTGATGCCAACATGTGGGTTTTCTTGGTTCTGGTAATTCTAATCGGGATTTCTTGGGGAATTGGAAAAGCGGCAGTTTACAAACATATTCCAGAATATTTCCCTAATGAAGTAGGTGTTGTTGGCGGAATGGTCGGAATGATTGGAGGCTTAGGCGGATTTTTCGGTCCTATTATCTTCGGATATTTACTGACCGCAACGGGAATTTGGTCAAGCTCATGGATTTTTATTCTAATCTTTTCAACTGTCTGCCTAGTTTGGATGCATTACACTATAAAACAACTATCTAAGGAAAAACGAGTTAAAATAAGCAAAGCAAAATTAGAACCAGCATATTAGACTTAGATTAAAAAAAAATTAGAAATATGGTCTCAATAATAGAAAAAATGGCTTTTTCTTATAAATTTATGCCTGAAAAAATATCACCCATGAAACAAATCAGAATTATTTTCCTGTTACTTCTAGGATCTACTGTTGCCTTACAGGCACAAGAATTAGACGTAAATCTACAAATTAGGCCACGTTTTGAATATCGCAACGGTTACAAAACCCTTCTTCCTGAAGGTCAAAAGGGAACTTCTCAAATTTCTCAGCGTTCGCGTTTAAACATTAATTTCAAACAAGATGATTTAATTGTAAAATTAACTTTTCAAAATACCAGAACATGGGGTGATGTACCTACTGCAACCGTTGCCGATAAAAATGGCGTAGCAGTTTTTGAAGCTTGGGCACAATATAATTTTACCGAAAAATGGAGCGCTAGAATGGGACGTCAAGTTCTTTCTTATGACAATCAGCGTATTTTGGGTGAAATGGATTGGGCGCAGCAAGCTCAAAGCCACGATGCACTTACAATTACCTATCAGACTGAAAAGCAAAAATTAGATTTTGGAGGAGCCTATAATTCAACTGCTGAAAACACTTTTCAAACACCTTATACTGTTGCCAATTATAAAGCAATGCAATATGCTTGGTATCACAACCAGTTTAGCACTGATTTGGGTTTAAGTTTCTTATTGCTTAACACTGGTTACGAATATGCAAATGCAGATGCAAAACTTTTAGTTGATTACAAGCAGACTTTTGGACCTTATCTTACTTACAAAACAAGCAAAATAGATAGTAACTTTTGGCTATATGGACAAACTGGAAAAAGCACCGATCTGCAAGTAAGCGCTTGGAATGCTGCAGCAAACTTTAATTACAGCGTAACCGATTCTTTTAAAGCCGGTTTAGGATACGAGTTTTTATCAGGAAAAGCAACAAATGACGGAAGTACGGTAATTAAATCTTTCAACCCGATTTTTGGAACCAACCACGGATTTAACGGTTACATGGATTATTTTTATGTTGGAAATCACTTAAACAATGTTGGTTTGCAAGATGCTTTTATAAAATTGAATTACAATATAAACAAATGGCAGTTTGCTTTGATGCCACATGTATTTTTAGCAGCTGCTGATGTTGTTACGCCTGCAAATGAAAAATTAGATTCGTATTTAGGAACTGAAATTGATGCGAGTTTTGGCTATAATTTCAAAAAAGACATCACGGTAACAGGTGGTTATTCTCAAATGTTTGGTTCTAAAACGATGGAATTTATCAAAAACGGAGATGCAAATCACACCAACAATTGGGCTTGGTTAATGATTTCTGTTAATCCAAGAATTTTTAGCTGGAAAAAATAATTTTTCTTAAAAATTAACCTAAATATTTTACCCTTTTCCTATTTCTGAAAAAGGGTGTTTTTTTTATTTCACAATAGTGTGGATTATATGTATAATTATTTATATTTGAAGTGATTATGAACCCCCAATTCTATCCTAATGAAACCATTTCTAAAATTGTCATTGCTGACTTTTATTGTCACGCAAACAGGTATTGCCCAAAAATACGATGATGCCTTAATTTCGAAAAACTCAGAAATTAATTTTGCCAAAACGCAAAAAAGAGGAATCAGAAAAAACAACATAGTGTATTATGTTGAAAATGATCTACAGACCATTTCTGCCTACAAAAGAAAAAAACTGAAATGGCAAACCAATGTAATTTCGATCTGCGGAAAACCTAAAAAAGGCGAACCTGAAATTAGATATGTTGGTTATAACTCAAACAAACTGCTTATCGTGATCGGAAAACATAATTTTGCTGAAATTGACATTAATAGTGGTGAAACAAAATTTGTTGGTTAAGATTAAAGAAATCTAAATATATAAACTGCCCTTTTTCTGTTTTTGAGAAAGGGTATTTTTTTTGATAAATCACAAAAATATTCTTCTCCTTAATCATTATATTTGAGTGAGAAATAATTTAATTTTTAAATGAAAATCATCGCTTGGAATTGCAACATGGCATTCAGAAAAAAAGCAGAATTCATTCTGGCTCATAATCCTGATATTGCTGTAATTTCTGAGTGTGAAAATCCTGAAAAATTAAAATTTCCAACCGAAATACAAACCCCAAAAGATATTCTTTGGTTCGGAACAAATCCAAATAAAGGTCTTGGCGTTTTCTCTTATAGCAATTATCGGTTTCAATTATTAGATTGTCATAATCCTGATTTCAAAAATATTCTACCAATAGCCGTTACCGGCGGAAAAGCTGATTTTATGCTATTCGCTATTTGGGCAAATAATCCTGCAGACAAAGATGGCGCTTATGTTACTCAGATTTGGAAAGCGATTAATTATTACGAAAATCTAATCAAAGAAACCAAAACCATTTTAATTGGCGATTTCAACAGCAATACCATTTGGGACAAACCACGACGCGAAGGAAATCACACAACGGTAGTAAATAAATTAGCCGAAAAGAATATTTTCAGCACGTATCACAAATACTTCAATCAAATTCAGGGGAAAGAAGCACATCCAACTTTGTATATGTATCGACACGAAAACAAGCCGTATCATATGGATTATTGCTTTGCTTCAAATGATTTTATCGAAGTTTTAGAAAGTGTTGAAGTCGGTGCTTACAAAGATTGGACAATGCTCAGTGATCATAAACCTTTAATAATTAAATTCAATACATTAACCATGAACAACACTTGGACTCAACGTTGGGACGACCGTTACAAAACCGAAGAATTTGCATACGGAGAAGAACCCAACAATTACTTAAAAGAACAAATTGAAAAACTACAAACAGGCACCATTCTTTTTCCCGCTGAAGGCGAAGGACGAAATGCCATTTTTACCTCAAAACTAGGCTGGAATGTTTCCGCCTTTGATATTAGTGAAGAAGGAAGAAATAAGGCATTAAAACTTGCTGAAGCAAACAATGTTTCGATTGATTATCAGGTTGGAGAATTAGAAACTTTAGATTTTGAAGAAAATCAATTTGATGCCATTGCCTTAATTTACGCCCATTTTCCAGCAGAAATTAAGTCGGATATTCATAAACAGCTGAATATTTTATTAAAAAAAGACGGCATTATTATTTTTGAAGCTTTCAGCAAAAAACATTTAGAATATGTAACCAAAAACGAAAAAGTTGGTGGGCCAAAAGATATCGAATCTCTTTTTTCAATCGAAGAAATTAAAGCTGATTTTCCAAATTATGAAATCATTGAATTGGAAGAAAAAGAAATCGAACTCAACGAAGGTTTATTTCATAACGGAACGGGTTCTGTAATCCGATTTGTGGGAAGAAAAAAATAAATATTTGTACGTAATAATTTTAACACATAGAAACATAGATTCCAATGCGCTTAAAGGCGTTTCACTTTCATAAATACACATAGCTATGTGTAAAAATCTAGATTTTTAAAATAATCTTTTTCGACAGATTTCAAATTCTATGTTTCTATGTGTTAGAAAACCTTAAAAATCTATTCCAAAATGAAACACTTCTACGTGGAGACGCACTGCAGTGCGCCTCTACAATAATCTCACAAATCAAAACCTTAGCATCTTAGAATCTTAGCAACTTAGAGTCTCAAATCAAAAATATTTGTGCTCCATAATTTCAGCTCGCAAGGTTGAAACTTCCAAAATCCCAACTCGCTTTCCTTCTGTCTTAATCAGAGATTCTTTTTTCAGGCTTGATAAGATTCGAATGGCTTGTTCTTCAGTCGTTCCAGCAAAATCTGCAATTTCCTTTCGCGAAAGCTCAATATCAATCAAACCATTCCTTTGTCCAAATTTGCGATGAATATAAAGCAGTAAATCAATCACACGTTCGCGGACGTTCATGTGAGCAATCTTTCGAATATTATTCTCGCTTTTATTTAATTCCTCGGCATAAAACAACATTAAATCATAAGTAAACTCTGGAACATGCTGCAAAATTTCGCGCATGGTTTCGTTGCTAAAATTGCACAAAACCGTATCTTCAAGCGCATAAGCCCCAATTAAGTATTTCTTACTTGTTCCAAATCCTCGGAAACCTATTATATCGCCATTCGTGGTTAATCTCACTATTTGTTCACGACCGTTAATTCCTGTTTTTACCGTTTTAACTTTTCCCTTGCGAATAAAATAAAGGCCTTGCAAAGGCGAACCTTCCGTTATAAACTGATCCGATTTTTTGCAGATAATGTTTTGTTTTTTAGAAATATAACTTGTCATCTGCTCCAAATACAAGTGTTTCTTGATGAAACAATTCTCATTTGTACAGGAATAACATACAGCTTGTTCTTCTTTCATGAGTTCTCATTTTTAGCAATTAAAAACTAATTTGTTGTTCCTCATTTCTTTTTATCAAAAGTAAAAAAATAAATCAAAAATTAAGTATTAATACTTAAAAAATACTTATTTTTGTTTCGACTTAAGTAAGTGATTTATTTAAAAACGAAACGTAATGCAAACTACGAAGATCAAAACTACCTGTTCCTACTGTGGCGTTGGCTGTGGTATAATTGTAACCAACGATGCTAAAAATGGCGTGATGGTAGAAGGCGATAAAGATCATCCTGTAAACAAAGGAATGTTATGTTCTAAAGGAATGAACTTGCACTACGTAGTTAATGATACGTCTGACCGAATTCTGTATCCTGAAATGCGCGGAAACAAATCCTATCCGCTTGAGCGAGTGAGTTGGGATACCGCTTTGGATCGTGCCGCTGCTGTTTTTTCTTCTATCATAAAAAAACACGGCCCAGACAGCGTTGGATTTTATATTTCGGGACAATGTTTGACTGAAGAATATTACTTAGTCAACAAATTGGTAAAAGGTTTTTTGAAAACCAACAATATAGATACTAATTCCAGACTCTGCATGAGCTCTGCAGTTGTGGGTTATAAAAAGACTTTTGGAGAAGATTCTGTACCGATTGCTTATGATGATATTGAATTGGCAGACACGTTTTTAATTACAGGCGCAAATCCCGCTTGGTGCCACCCTATTCTTTTTAGAAGATTAGAAAAACACAAAGAGAAAAATCCGAAAACTAAAATAATCTGTATCGATCCAAGACGAACCGATACTGCCGCTTTCGCCGATTTGCATTTGCAGATTATTCCAGGTTCAGATATTATTTTATATCATGCTATCGCCAGACGCATTATCGAAAAAGGTTATGTAGATCATGATTTCGTTAAAAATCACGCTGAAAATTTCAAACCATACAAAGATTTAGTTTTAGGCACTTCTCTTGAAAAAGCTTCTAAACTTTGCGGGATTTCCGTAAACGACATTAAACTTGCTGCCGATATTATTGGGAAAGCAAAAGGATTTATTTCGCTTTGGGCAATGGGACTCAATCAAAGCGCTGTTGGCGTTGATAAGAATACAGCATTGCTGAATTTATCTTTATTAACAGGGCAAGTTGGAAAACCGGGTTCTGGTCCCTTTTCATTAACAGGTCAGCCAAATGCTATGGGCGGACGCGAAGTTGGCGGTATGGCAACGCTTTTGGCAGCACATAAAGACATTGCCAATCCAACGCATCGCAAAGAAGTTGCAGACTTTTGGGGCGTTGATGAGATTTCAGATAAACCAGGTTTAACGGCAACAGAAATGTTTGAAGCTCTAGAATCTGGAAAAATGAAAGCGGTTTGGATTATTTGTACGAATCCATTGGTGAGTTTGCCCGATTCTAGAAGAGCCGAAAAAGCGCTTCAAAATGCCAAATTTGTAGTCGTTCAGGACATTTCGCATAATGCTGATACAGCCAAATTTGCCGATTTATTATTGCCTGCCGCTGGTTGGCTTGAAAAAGAAGGAACTATGACCAATTCGGAACGTCGCATTTCTTATTTGCCAAAAGGAATAAATGCACCTGGCGAAGCACTTCCTGATATTGAAATCTTGATTCGTTTTGCTAAAAAAATGAATTTCAACGGATTCAATTTCAACAGTGCCGAAGAAATCTACAAAGAACATTGCGCACTTACCAAAAATACCAATATTGATATTTCATTCTTAAATTATAACCGTTTAAAAACCGAAGGCACTTTTCAATGGCCAGTTCCAGATTATAATCATCCAGGAACGTCGAGGCTGTTTACTGATAAAAAATTCTATACTCCATCTGGAAAAGCAATTTTTAATCTGCCTGTTTCTATTGAAAACACGTCGGTTCAGCCAAACGCCGAATTCCCTTTTATTTTAACAACAGGAAGAATTCGCGATCAATGGCATACAATGACGAAAACCGGAAAAGTATCGCGCTTGTTAACACATATTCCGAGTCCGGTTTTAGAAATAAATCCAATTGATGCTTTTAAAAATGATATTAAAAATGGTGACATTGTGGTCGTTGCAAGCAAAAACGGAGAAGTTCGTGTAAAAGCGAAAGTGACGGACGCAATCAAAGAAAAAGTTCTTTTTCTGCCCATGCATTGGGGAAAACAACTCGAAAATGATTTAAACCGAACCAATAATTTAACGAATACTGTTGTAGATCCAATTTCAAAAGAACCCGATTTTAAGTTCACGACCGTTTCGATTAAAAAATATATAAAACCATTTCAGAAAATTGCCATTGTCGGCGCGGGAGCAGCTTCATTCCGATTCATTCAAAACTATCGTGAGTTCAATTCTACTGATGAAATTATTGTTTTTTCGAATGAGGTAAATCCATTTTACAATCGTGTTTTGCTTCCTGAATACATGACGGGAGAATTTAGCTGGGAACAACTTTTAAAAGTAAAAGATGGCGAAGCTTTCAATAAACTAAAAATTACCATAAAAGCGGGAGTTGCAATTGAAAAATTAGATCCAAAACAAAAAACAATTGTTGACAGTCAAGGCGAAATCCACACTTTTGATTCGTTGATTCTAGCAACCGGAAGCCGTCCCTTTGTTCCGGAAAATGCACAACTTCATCTTCCTAGCCGTTTCACCGTAAGAAGAAAGGAAGACGCTGACCGTTTGAAAAAACATTTAGACAAAACAAATCTTCCACCAGAAGAACAGCATGTTGTCATTATTGGTGGCGGATTATTGGGATTGGAATTAGCTGCAGCTTTAAAACATAAAAAAGTAAAAACTACGATTGTTCAAAGAGCATCACGTTTGATGGAGCGTCAACTGGATCGAATTTCAAGCAAATTATTAGCCGAAGAAGTTCAGCTTCGCGATATTCAGATTTATTTTGATAATGAAGTCAGCACCGTTTTTGAAACTGACAATCCAAACGAAATTGAAATTGCATTAAAAAGTGGCAAAATCATAACGGCAAATGCCATCGTTTATACAATTGGAACGATTCCGAATATTGAAATTGCTCGTGAAAGTGGACTTTCATGTGGACGAGGCGTAAAAGTCAATCAGTATTTACAGACTTCAAATCCAGATATTTTTGCGATTGGAGAAATAGCAGAATTTGACAATAAATTATTCGGAATCACTTCTGCCGCCGAAGAACAGGCAGATATTTTGGCTAATTTTCTTGCGGGCGATATTAGCAGCTATTACAAAGGTTCGATTTTGATGAACATTCTAAAATTAGAAGATATCAACCTTTGCAGTATTGGAGATATTACAATTCCAGAAAATGATGATTCGTACGAAGAAATTGTTTTTGCCGATTTGAAAAAACGTTATTATAAAAAATGTATCGTAAAAGACGATCTTTTGGTCGGCGCTATTTTGATGGGCGATAAAAATGAGTTTGCCGAATTCAAAACGATGATTGAAAGCAAAATCGAATTATCAGACAAACGAAATACGCTTTTGAGAGGAAGTTCTAATGCAAAACCGGTTTTAGGAAAATTAGTCTGTTCGTGCAGTCAAGTCGGAGCTGGAAACATTGAAGAAACCATTAAAAGTGGCGTAAACGATTTTACAGAATTATGCAAAAATACAGGCGCAGGATTGGGTTGCGGAAGCTGTAAAACGGAGGTTAAGGAAATATTGGCAAAGTGTAAATGAGTTTTGTTGCTTTACTTTGAACATAAATTTTACCGAAAAGAGCGCAAAGTTTATTTGATAGATTCTTAATGAGTAGACAAAGTTCGCAAAGCTTTGAGAATAGATTTTAGTCAAGCTTTGTGAACTTTTTCGATAGAAAACAATTTATGATAAAGAATGTAAACCTTAAAAACCTTTGCGAAAAAACTTTGTGAACTCTGCGTTAAAATCAACACAGCCCAAAAACCTGAAACTTGAAACAACGCAATTTCACCCTGAGTGGAGTCGAAGGGCGCTCCAATTGGAATTGGGCTTCGACTCCGCTCAGCCTGACAAACCTTGTAAAAAACCTGAAACAAAGAAAACCTGAAACAAAAGAAACAAAATGGAACTAACAAGATTAATAGTAAAAGGAGGCGTTATTTCGCCGGGAGAATTACGAGAAGTTGTAAATATCGCTTTGGAAGAAGGGCTGGATTCCATTTCGTTTGGTTCTAGACAGGATATTATTTTTCCAAAAGGGTTCAAATCTTTGGATAAAACTACTTTAGGGAAACATCACTTTGTTTATCCAGATCAGAAAAGCGGGAATAATATTGTTTCGTCTTATGTTTCGACTGATATTTTCAGAAATACCAATTGGCTGACTGGAAATCGTTTTCTCTATATTTTAGAAGAATTCAAAGAACAGCCTAAACTAAAAGTCAATATAACCGACCCGAAACAGCAATTGGTTCCTTTGTTTACAGGACATTTGAATTTCATTGCTTCAGAACACGAAGATTATTGGTATTTGTACATTCGTCTTACGAAATGGGAGAAAATGGAAGTTTATCCTGTTTTGCTTTACAGTTGGGATTTGGCTAAGATTTATTATGAAATCGAAAAAATTGCAGAAGAAGATTCAGCAGATATAGAAACGCTTTTTGCTTTAGTTAGCGAAGCTTTAGATACCAATAACCGAACGATTGACAAGCCATTAAATATTCCATTTTATCCATTTCCGTATTACGAAGGAATGAATAGAATGGGAATCGATCAATATTGGTTGGGATTGTATTGGCGAAACAATCTTTACGATTTAGATTTCTTAAAAGAAATGTGTGATTTGTGTTTTGAATGCAAAATTGGGAAAATCTGTATCACGCCTTGGAAATCCTTCATTATAAAAGGAATTCCGAAAGATAGAAAACTGGAGTGGGAAAAGTTTTTAGGAAAAAGAGGAATCAACGTTCGCCATTCTTTATTAGAATTGAATTGGCATTTACCCGTTGCAATGGAATGGGCATTGAATCTTAAAACTTTCTTGGTTCGAACCTTAGATCAATTTGATATCAGTACTTACGGACTGAATTTCGGAATTTCAGAATACAATCGCGACGGGCATTATTTTACTTCGATTGTCATCGAAAAAAATGAACTTCCAAAAGACTTGGAATCTATTAAAATCAGAGATACTTATAACGTTTTGTTTGCGAAGAATTTCGACCCAAATACACGTGAATACATTGTGCATTCGCAAGATATTGACAAACTCGAACTGCCAACCATTTTAATTGAATTAAGCCGAAAATATTTTGAAGAACTAGGAAATACAGCATCTGAGACTACTGAAAAGCAACAGAAAAAAGAAAAACCACAGCAGGATATTTACCAATGTCAAGAATGTTTAACGCTTTATAATTCTGAATATGGAGATGAAACGCAAGGTATTCCAAAAGGCCTTTTGTTTGAAAATCTCCCAGAAACGTATTGCTGTTCTCTTTGCGAAGCGCCAAAAAGCAATTTTAGGATTTTGGAAACTATTGAAAATTAATAAGTTCTATAATTTATGTATCCAAAAATTGCGTATATTTAGCTTAACTAAGAATTTATGGTAAAGCTGCATACTTCAAAAGCTTTAAAACCATTTAGTTAACATCGATTTATTCAATAAAAAAATACAGTTATGATAAAAAGAACAACACAATCTTCTGTTGAAAAAGTTACCGATATTCCAGCAGAAACAGCTGTAGAAAGCACTACAGAAATACAACCAGAAACTAAGACAACAATTAGAAGAACTACTCGAACGGCTGTAAAACCATCAGCTTCTAAGACTTCTTCTACAAAAACTGCTACTACAAAATCGCCTGCTGCGAAATCAACAACTACAAAAGCACCCGTTGCTACTGTAAAACCTGCCGCAAAAACTCCTGTAAGAGCTGCTTCTAAAACGACTCCATTGGCAACTGTAAAAAAAGTGGCAACAGCACCTGCAAAAACAGCACCTATTGTTTCTGAAATCGTAGAAATTAAAACCAATGACATTCCAGTACCTTTTGAAGAAAACAAACCTGTTGTAACTGTTGAAAAAATTGGAAAAGAAAAAAACGATATAAAATCGAAGCTGAAAGCTAAACTTAAAGCCAAAAAAGAAAAAGAAAAGAAAAGAGAAAAAGCGATTAAAGCTGTTATTAAAAAATTAGAAAAAGCTAAAAAAGCAAAACTAAAAGCAGCTGAGAAGAAAAAAGAAAAGGCTAAAAAAGAGAAAGCAAAAGCGAAAGCCAAGAAACTTGAAAAGAAAGCAAAGGCTCAGAAAAAAGCTAAAGCTAAAAAGAAAAAATAGTTATGAGAAAGGTTTGACTTTTAGTCAAACCTTTTTTACGTTCCAACGAGTCATTGCGAATTAGGCTTCGACTTCGCTCAGCCAGACAATTAATAATTAATTTACCCTCCAATTGCGATCATACTACGATTATCTGAATGAAGAGTAGGATCATTAATCTCATTTACTGTCGACATTCCAGCGCGGACTTTCTTTTTATTTTGAATCGATTCTGAAATCAAATCTGTTATGGATTCTCCATTTCTAAAAGCAGTCAACAAATCAGTTTCTGAATTGGAGAAAAGGCAATTTTTTATTTTTCCGTCAGCCGTCAAGCGGATTCTATTACAGCTATCGCAAAACGGATTTGTAATAGAACTGATAATTCCAAAATCACCTTGAAAACCGTTTATTTTATAATTCCTTGAAGTAAAGTTTTTTTCGTCTTCCAGTTTTTGAATGTTGTCTAAAGAAAAATCAGTTTCTACTAAAGATAAGATTTCTTTCTGCGAAACCATTTTACTCCTGTCCCACTCGTTTCCAGCAAACGGCATAAACTCAATAAAACGAACAGAAATAGGCAGAAATTGGGTCAATTTTACAAAATCGACAATTTCATTATCATTAAAACCTTTAATCAAAACTACATTTACTTTTACTTGAAAATCATTATTTAGGAGCAAATGCAGATTATCAATCACTTTCTCAAACTGATTTCTAAGCGTTATCGTATGAAATTTAGATGAAACTAAAGTATCTAAACTCAAATTGATTTTTTTGACACTAAATTGCTTTAAAACGTCTATGCAACGATCTATTAAAATTCCGTTTGTTGTTATTGAAAGTGAAACATCTAAAGTCGATAATCTGGAAACAATTTCAGGAAAATCCTTTCTCAATAAAGGCTCTCCGCCTGTTAACCTGATTTTGTCAACACCATTTTTTACGAAAGTCTGAGCAATGGCAAAAATCTCATCTGCCGTCATTAAGCTGGCTTTTGGAGATAATGCGATTCCATCTGCTGGCATGCAATACGTACAACGCAGATTGCATTTTTCCAACAGCGAAATGCGCAAATAATTATGCTTGCGCCCGAAACCGTCCGTCAAAATTGTGTTAGAGGCTGTCATGGTTTTTTCCTTTTAAAATATGAAAAACGTGCATTACGTGCGGAAAAACAGCATCCATAGATTCTCTTACTCCGTTTGTTGAACCCGGTAATGCCAAAACTAGGCTTTTACCTAAAGTTCCGGCAACACTCCTGGAAAGCATGGCATACGGCATCCTTTGCTGTCCGTAACTGCGAATGGCTTCTTCGATTCCTGCAATTCTGCTTTCTAAAATCGGTTCTAAAGCTTCAGGCGTTACGTCTCTTGGAGACAAACCAGTTCCGCCTGTAAAGATTACCAGCTGATTTTCTTTAGCGAAAGCTTTTGTCTTTTCTTGAATAATATCCAATTCATCTGGAATGATTTCATAATGAGAAGTTTCAACTCCGTAAGAATCCAGTTTTTCTACAATTGTTTTTCCTGAACGATCTTCTTTATCGCCAGCAAAAATCGAATCGGAGCAAACAAAAACCGCCGCTTTTATCGCATTCGGAAATTTATTTTTGAAAGACGATTTTCCGCCTTCTTTATTGATTAATTTTATTGTTGAAATCTCAATTTCTTTATCAATTGGTTTCAGCATGTCGTACATTGTTAGTGCTACGATAGATGCGCCGTGCATCGTTTCAACCTCAACTCCTGTTTTGTAAACCGTTTTTACCTTGAAAATAATGTGAATCTCCAATCCTTCGATTTGATATTCAACCGAAGTAAACTCAATTGGAAGCGGATGACAATCTGGAATGGACAAATGCGTATTTTTTACCGCAAATAACCCAGCAGTTTTTGCCATTTCAAACACGTTTCCTTTTGGCACTAAATTATTCACAATGGCATCAATTGTTTCTTGTTTGCTAACTTTTACAATTGCGGTTGCGGTTGCGACTCTTAAAGTGCTTATTTTATGCGTAATATCTACCATTATAATTTCTTAGGTATTTTGTTTCCAAGTGAATGTATCATTTTCAAACATTTCTTTGCCAAAAATCGGCACATCGGTTTTTATCCAATTAACGATGGCTTCCGTGGCTTCATACACTTGTTTGCGCCTTGTTGCCGAAACAAAAACAAACAAACAGATCTCGCCTGCTTTTACAACGCCCAAACTGTGATAAATGTGCATGCAGGTTAAATCAAATTTAGCGAAAGCTTTTTCTCTAATGGCGTATAACGCTTCATTTGCCATGTCTTTATAGGCAGAATAATCAATGGCCACGACTGTATTATCGTGAATAACATCGGCACGGACTTGCCCTAGAAAGATGTTATGTGCCCCGATTGTGTGTTTCGATTGATGTTTGGCAATCGATTCTGCGATAAATTCGGGAGAAATTGGTCCTTCTACAAATACATTTTTACTCATTTTTTATTTTTTTTATAGCCACGAATTCACGAATTACAATGATTTACACTAGTTTTTGTCAGGCTGAGCGGAGTCGAAGCCCACGTTCAATTGGAATGCCCTTCGACTCCGCTCAGGGTGACAATCTAACTTAAAATTCTAATTTGCGGCTATATTTTTATTTCCTCTTTTAATAATTGCTTCATTGCTAAAGCTCCGCCAGCAATGCTTTTTATATTTTTAAATCGATGCTTTTGAAGCAATTCGAATGCAATTTTGCTCCTAATTCCAGATTGGCAGAAAACATAGACTTTTTGATTTTTATTCAGTTTTTCAATTTCATTTTCCAAATGCATCAACGGAATCTGAATTTGATTTTTTATACTGATTTTTGGAGATTCATCTACATTTCGAACATCGAGAAAAAGAACCTCATCATTATCCATTTCATTCAAAACCAATTCAAAACTTACTTCTTCAACTTCACATTTATTGTATTTTTCTTCAAATGCTTCTCTGGTAATGGTTTGAATATCACTTTTCTCGAAATCGTACTTTTGCTGTTCGTTATTCAGCGTATTATAAACCAATATTTTTCCACTTAAAACGTTTCCAATTCCGAG
Organism: Flavobacterium anhuiense; assembly: GCF_004151235.1. Lineage (GTDB taxonomy): Bacteria > Bacteroidota > Bacteroidia > Flavobacteriales > Flavobacteriaceae > Flavobacterium > Flavobacterium anhuiense_A. The sequence continues at coordinate 534,409 of NZ_JUIV01000001.1, read as the reverse complement.
AATCATTTTTAAAACTTCATTTGCCTGAAACATTCCGATAATTCCAACCGAAACTCCTAATACTCCGGCTTCTTCACAATTTAGTGCATTTAAATTTTCATCGGGATATAGACATCTATATGTTGGGCCATTCTGATAATTGAAAACCGAAACTTGTCCCTGAAATCTGAAAATTGAACCGTAAACCATTGGCTTATTAGTTACCAAACAGGCATCGTTTATTAAATATTTGATTGCAATATTGTCTGTTGCATCAACAATAATATCATATTTTTCAAATAACGAAATGGCATTTTTTCCAGATACTTTTTCAGAAATTGCTTTTACTTTAACCAAAGGATTCAATTCAGCAATCATTGCTTTTGCTTCTTTTGCTTTTGATTTTCCGATAGCATCAGTTTTATAAATTACTTGTCTCTGAAGATTCGAAATTTCAATAACATCATGATCTGCAATTCCAATTTCTCCGACTCCTGCAGAAGCCAGATATGGCAAAATTGCAGCGCCTAAACCTCCAGCACCAATTACCAAAACTTTTGTTGTTGCTAATTTCTGCTGGCCTTCTTCTCCTATTTCCGAAAGAATAATTTGTCGGTTATATCGTTTATCTGTACTCATAATTTATCCTCCAGCAAACGGCGGTAATAAAGCTACAATATCATTGGTCTGCAGTGCATAATCTACAGCTTTGGGAACTATTTTCTGATTGACTGCTACGCTGAAAGTCAACGATTCGAATTCATATTTTTCGTTTAAATCCTGCAATAGTTTTTGCAATGATAATTCTTCTGAAAAAGATAATTTTTCGAATTCACATTTTGTCTTTTCGGCAACAGCTCCAAAATATTTAACCTCAATCATTTTTATAAATTTAAATTCTGAAAAATAAATTCGTCATCAAAGTGTTCCTGAAAATACGAAATCCAACTTGATGTATTTCTTACGACTTCGCCGATCACAATAATCGCCGGCGATGATATGTTTTTTTCAGATACCAATTTAGTGATTGTATTGATAGTTCCAATTACTTTTTGCTCTGAATTTTTTGTTCCGTTTTGAATAATGGCAATTGGTAAATCATCATTTCTGTTTTCTTGATAAATCGAAATGATTTCATCCAATTTATGCATTCCCATTAAAATAACAACCGTTGCTGCTGATTTTGATGCCAATTGAATGTCTTTTGACAATTTATGGTCTGAAGTTGTTCCTGTAATAACCCAGAAACTTTCGGCTACTTTACGCTGTGTCAAACTGATTCCAACCGAAGCGGGAACTCCTAAAGCAGATGAAATTCCAGGGACAATAGCCGTTTCAATTCCGAAATCTTCTGCAAATTCGATTTCTTCACTTCCTCTTCCAAAAACAAACGGATCACCACCTTTTAAACGAACCACATGTCCATGAGTTTTTGCCATAGAAACAATCAAATCGTTAATTTGATCTTGTGTGTAAGCATGGCATCCTAATCGTTTTCCAACAAAAACAATTTCTGCATTCGATGCATACTCTAACAATTCTTCGTTTACCAAAGCATCATACAAAACTACATCGGCACTTTTTAAAGCTTTTATGGCTTTCATCGTAATCAATTCAACATCGCCTGGGCCCGCGCCTACGATTGTCAATTTGGGTGTTTTTAAGCTTTGCATAATCCTTAACTTAAATTGATATTCAAATCGTCTAATTCGTCTGCCGAATTAATATTCGTCAAATAAAAGTTTTCACTTTCTTCTATATTGATAATCTGATGCGGCACTTTCGCAAGAAGATCCATCATTTTCAATTCATCTGAATCAATCGCTTTTTTTATAATTGGAACAATTTCTTTAGAATAAATTCCGATTAATGGATGTGTTTTACTTTCGGAAGCAAAAACTGTAATTCCAGCCTCACTTGTATGTTTTGAAATTAATTCCTGCAATAATTCAGTTGAAATCAACGGAATATCACAACTTAAAATCAGATTGAATTCGGTTTCTGAATGTGATAATGCAGTATAAATTCCACCCAACGGACCTTTATCTTCAACTAAATCTGGTATTTTCTCATACGACAGATAATCGTATTCTTTAGAAGTCGTGATTAATTTTATATGGTTTGTAATGGGCAAAATTGCCTGAATGATATGCTCAATGAATGGTTTTTCCTGAAACAAAACCAATCCTTTTTCTGACTGCATTCTGGAGCTTTTTCCTCCGCAAAGAATAAATACTGTTAGTGTTTTCATAGTTTTCTTATTTCAGGTTTCTTTTGTCTATTCTTGCCACAGATTAAAAGGATTAAAAAGATTTCCTTAAATGCTTTGTGTTGATTTTTTTACCACGAATTACACAAATTTTCACAAATTATTTTTTTAAAATATGTAACTGAAATTCGTGTAATTCGTGGCAAAAAAAATCCTTTTAATCTGTTAAATCTGTGGCAAAACCATATCATTATCATGGAAAAATCAATTTCACGCTTGCCATTAAAATTACAGTTCCTAAAACCATTTTTAATGTTCTGTTGGAGAAAGATCCGCTTCCGTAAAATCCTCCCAGCATTCCTCCTACAACTGCAATTGGAACAAGATAAAAACTTTCCATTGGAATTGTTTTTCCTCCTAAAAAAAATCCTAACATTCCTGCGAACGAATTCACAAAAATGAACAAACTCGAAATCGCAGCTGATTCTTTTACTGACGCCCATCCTAAAAATAACAGGATCGGACTTAAGATAATTCCGCCGCCAATTCCTAACATTCCAGATAATAATCCGATGGCAAAACCAATTGCCAGAGCAAATGGAAGATTTATTTTTACTTCTTCTTTTTCTTTAAAATTAAATACTCCAAACAACCTCAACGCTGCAAAAACCAATACAATTCCGAGAATTATTTTATAAATCGCATTATCTAAAGTGATAAAACCTCCTATAAAAGCTGCGGGAATCGAAGCAATCGCAAACGGATAAAACAGCTTGGGCTTGAAATAATTATTTTTATAATAAAACAAAAACGAAATACTGGATACAAATAAATTCAGCAGTAAAGCCGATGGTTTCATAATCGAAACCGGAAAAGCAAAAATGCTCATCAAGGCCAAATATCCCGAAGCTCCTCCATGTCCAACACTTGAATATAAAAACGCAATTACAATTAATGCGAAACTGAATAATAGTATGTTTTCTGAATTTAGGAGACTCATATTTTATGTTTAATCGTTTATTTGGTTAACTGTTTAATCGTTTTTTTGCTATGTGTTTTTATTTATATAGTGCTTTTTGCTTTTTGCCGTAAAATTTATTCTCTTAAGAACTTTAATCGATTGGGAGAATCGTTACCGACTCGCCTTTTTTAATATTTTCAACATCCTGCGGCACGATTACCAAACCATTTGCAATAGCAAAAGAATTTAACATTGAAGAGGCTTGTCCTTCTAAAATTGCAACACTTGTTTCATTATATAATGCTTTTAAAAAAAGTGTTTTTCCCGTGTCATTGACTATGTCGTTTTCTAATTTTCGAACAATTTTTGGTAAATGGGTATTTGAGAATCCCATTTTATTTTTAACTGCAGGATATACATAAATATAAAAATTAGTCAATGACGAAGCTGGATTTCCTGGCAATGCAAAAACTAAAGTATCTTTTTTAGAACCAAAAAACATCGGCTTTCCAGGTTTCTGATTAATCTTGTAAAAAAGCTCTTCGACTCCATTTTTCAGCAAAGCTTCTTTTACAAAATCAAAATCTCCAACAGAAATTCCGCCAGATATTAGTACGATATCATTCTTTTTAAGTATTGGCTGCAATGCTTTTTTCGTTGCTTTCAAATTGTCCTTTACCGTGTGAACTTTCACTTTATTAATTCCGATGGTTTGCAGAGCCGCTTGGAGCATTATCGAATTACTCTCATAAATTTTTCCTTTAGGAAGTTTCTTGCCCGGTTTTACAAGCTCGTTTCCAGTAACCAAAATAGCCACTTTCGGTTTTTTATAAACTGTTATTTCTGTAATTCCTAAACAGGCTAGAAATCCGATGGCAGCTGGAGTGATTAAGGTATTAGCATCAAAAACAACATCCTCTGCATTAATCTGTTCTCCTTTAATTCTAACATTGGAAAAAGGCTCTGGCATTTTTGCAATCAAAATTGAATCCCCATTTACCATTACATGTTCCTGCATTACAACAGTATCTGCATCATTAGGGACATATGCGCCTGTAAATATGCGTACGGCTTGGTTTTCTTTTAGTTTTACATTGGCATGATCGCCAGCCTGCGAAATTCCTACCACATCAAATTGATGTCTTCTTGAATGAATAAAAGCATAACCATCCATTGCCGATTGGCGAAACGGTGGCATTGAAATCGGCGAGTAAATTGTTTCTGCCAAAACATATCCAAGCGCTTTTTGAACAGAAATTTTCTGAGTGGACAAAACAGAACTGTTTGCAGCGACAATTTCTAAAGCTTCTTTTACTTCTATCATTTCTCTTACTTATAAAACTAAGTACAAATACTTAAAACAAATATAAGTATTTATTCGTAGATTGATTAAAAAATTTTAATTTTCTTTTTATGTCTATAAAATTACTCTAATTTATTAAAAATCAACTTGAAATTTAAATTTAGATTTTAGATATACGTATCAAAAGAGTTTTTTGGGACTCTTTTGATACTTTTTAAGCCATTTAATTCTATTAGAAGCCTTGTTTTCAAGTTGAAAAATAAGTATAAAATACTACAATTTTAACTCGAGCACAAAATTTATTTTAACATTTATCTGATTATAAGATTCTTTGTTAGACCTTTTAAAATAAGGGGCAAGTAAAACAAATCCTTCTTACAGCGCTTCTACAAACATATATTTTTCAAAAAAAAAGTCAACAAACTTTTGGTTTTTATTATATAAAATTTAACTTTGTCTATAGGATTAGTAGAGTTTAAAATAATATTTCAAACCATAAAAAACTATTATTGTGAAAACAACAGAAAGCATATCGCGTTACATTCTTCCTAAAAAATACACTTATAGCACTATTTGTTATATGTGTTTCTGTTGTTAATTATCTATTCTTACTTTGTTTGCCTTTAGAATCCATATCGAAGCAAAACATAAAAAATATCACCAAAAATATTTATTGAATTTTAACCAAGAAATCTATCCAATGCATTCAATTGTATTGGGCAAGGCTCTTGAAACCATACCTATTTTATTTGCAAATTAAATAACTAACAATTAAAAAGACTAAAATGAAAACAATGCAAACCTGTTGCTTTAAATAAAAAAAGCCATTTCTGCGGCAACAGAAATGGCAAGGCTTAAAGAACATTTATCACTAAATCAAGAACACTTTTAGAGTGCTGTATAAACAGTGCTCAGGGCGTCTTGTTAATTACTTAAAACCAACACAAAGAAATGAAAAAAAAGTTAAACATACACATACTGCTGTTTATACTCTTCATAACGGCAGGAATATATGCCCAGAATACCACCCCGCTTATTCAATCAAAACTAGACGGAACCGTTGTTGATGCTATTACAAATCAACCTATTATAGGTGCTTCGGTTACCATTAAAGGAACAACCCACGGTGTTGTCACAGATGCAGAAGGAAAATTTTATTTTCAAACTGGACAAAAATTTCCTTACACCTTAATCGTAAGTTACATCGGATACAAAAAACTCGAAATAATAGTAGAGAAAAATCCAGTCATTATTAACCTTAAAGAAGAGCGTCAAGAACTAGACGAATTGGTAGTTGTAGGTTACGGAACCCAAAAGAGAAAAGACATTACAGGTTCTGTGGCATCGGTTCCAAAAGCCAATTTATCTCAGGTAACTTCTTCGGCAGATAATCTATTAAGGGGCGCTGTAGCGGGAGTTGTAGTTACACAAAGTTCTGGCCGTCCTGGTGCTTCTTCTAGTGTTCGCATTCGCGGAGGAAACTCTATTACTGCTGGTAATGAACCGCTTTATGTTGTTGACGGAATCTTAATTTACAACGATAATAGTAACAGTAGCGCAGGAGTAACATATGCGGGTGCGAGTGTCAATGTGCTTTCTACTATTAATCCTGCTGATATCGAATCTATTGAAGTTCTTAAGGATGCCTCAGCAACAGCAATTTATGGTTCTAGAGGTGCCAATGGAGTTGTAATTATTACGACGAAAAAGGGAACAAAAGGACAAGATAATATTTCGTACCAAGGCTATTTTGGTTTCCAAAATATTTCAAAAAAACTGAAATTGATGAATGCCAGCGAATGGGCAAGTTTAAGAAACGACGTTCAGGCGAGTATTGGTCAGGCTCCTTCTTTTTCTCCTGCACAGATCGAGGCTTTGAAGACTTCTGGAAACTACGATTGGCAGTCGGCAGCATTTGTAACGGCAGCACCTGTTCAAAATCATAATTTATCTTTTTCGGGTGGAGACGAAAAATCGAGATACGCTATTTCTGCAGGATATTTTGATCAGGATGGTATCGTTTTAGGTTCCGATTTTAGGCGTATTTCACTTCGAGCTAACTACGAACGAAATTATTCCCAAAAATTCAAATTTGGCGTAAATGCCAATTACACGAACTCCATTGCAAATGGTGTCGGTACAAATGGAGGCGCCAATGCTGGTAGAAACCCAAATCCGCTTGTCAGTGTAGTTTTGACAGCTCCTGTGGTTCCTATAAAAAATGCAGACGGAAGTTATAATGTAACCAACAATCCTTATGCAACTTCTGTAAATGGTTATGTTCCGAATCCGATTAATGATTTGGAAAATACAACGAACGAAACCAAATTGAATAGAATCCTAACCAGTTTGTTTGGCGAATATAAATTCAATAAAGAATTAACAGCTAAAGTTGCCGTGAGCGGTGATGTTTTAAATACAAAACAAAACTATTACGCGCCTTCTAATACCACTACTGGTGCAGGAACAAAAGGTTTGGCATCTATTGGTGAAAGATTAGTAAGTTCTGTTTTAAATGAAAACACGCTTACTTACAATACTACTTTTGGTCAAGATCACAAATTCTCTGCTCTAGGCGGTTACACACTTCAGTACACAAAAGGTGAGGTTGTGAATGCAGGAGCTCAGACTTTTGTTAACGATGCCAATACCTACAATGCACTTCAAGATGGTGTGGCGGTAAAACCATACAGTGAAGCTTACGAAAGTGTTTTGAAATCTTGGCTGGCTAGAGTCAATTATTCTTATAAAGGAAAATACAACTTTACATTGTCTGGACGTGCAGACGGTTCTTCTAGATTTGGTTCAGAATCGCTTTGGGGCTACTTTCCTTCTGCTGGATTCTCATGGAATATAACCGACGAAGAATTTGCCAATAACATTAAAGGCGTAACCGAAGCAAAACTAAGAATTACAGCTGGAACAACAGGAAACCAAGAAATTGGAAACTACCTTCCTTTGGCTTCAATGGGATCTGTAAACTATTCTTTTGGAGGAACATTATACACAGGTTTAGCTCCTACCCGATTAGCAAATCCAGATTTGAAATGGGAAAAGACAAATCAATATAATGTTGGATTGGATTTATCATTATTAGACCGAAGAATCAATTTTGTTTTTGATGTGTATTATAAAAAGACGAAAGATTTATTGATCAACGTTCCTGTACCGTTGAGTTCAGGATATGCCACAGTGCTTCAAAATATTGGTGGAGTTGAAAATAAAGGTTTTGAAGTTGGTGTAACAACGGAAAATATAAAAACAGAAAACTTCGCTTGGAACTCCAATATTGTATTTTCTCTTAACCGAAATAAAGTTACTGAGATCGGAAATGGCGTAGATCAGTTTTTCCCAGTAGTGCCAAACGGTTCTTTATTGCAGCAGCAGCCTGTCACAGTAAAAGTAGGTTTACCATTAGGAACTTTCTGGGGTTATAGAACCAACGGAATTTTCCATACTCAGGAAGAAGTAAATACTCAGCCAAAAATTAACAGTTTGGCCAATACAAAAGTGGGTGACAGAAAGTATGTTGATACTAACGGAGATGGCGTAATTACAGCTCTTGACAAAGGCAATTTAGGCACATCTCAACCAAAATTTGTTGGAAGTTTCAGTAATACAGTTTCATACAATGATTTTGATTTAAATTTCTCTTTTCAAGGTGCATATGGCGGAAAAATCTTTAATGCCTTAAATCAGCAATTGGAGATTTCTACTCTTGGAACCAATGCGGCGGCGACTCTAAATGATCGATGGACACCAACAAATCCGAGTAATGAAATTCCGAGAGCTTCTAGTTCTCCTTTAGGAATTGTTTCTGAACGTTACGTGGAAGATGCTTCTTTCTTACGATTAAAATTAATCACATTAGGATACACTTTACCTAAAAGTGTTTCTAAAAAACTGGGAACAAAAAGTGTAAAAATCTACGTCTCAGCAGAAAACCTAATTACATGGACCAAATACACTGGCTATGATCCAGAGGTAAGTTCATACGAACAAAACAACTTATATCCGGGAATTGATTTTGGTTCTTATCCAAACTCCAAAACATTCATCTCGGGCTTGAACGTAACTTTCTAAGTAAAAAAAATATATAATGAAAAAGATAATCATAACATTCCTTTTAAGTGCCAGTCTATTGGTATCGTGCACTGATCTTGAGGTGACACCTAACTCTTTTGTAACCGAAGACAATTACTTTATCACTCAAGATGATGCAGTAGCGAGTGTAACTGCAGTATATGCCTCTTTGAGCCTTGATCCAGGTGAGCAAAGTTTATTTGGTCGAAACCTTTACTTCTTAACCGATATGGGTTCTGATTACGCAGCTGCAGGAGTTTCTGCTACAAACCCGCAAGTTAGAGCCATGAGCAGTTTAACACACGATGCTACAAATGATCGTGTTCAGGTAGCATGGAGACAAATTTACAACGGAATCAACAGAGCAAATGTTTCTATTGATAATATTCCGAAAGTTTCAGGTTCAGAAGTTATCAAAACCAGATTGATCAATGAAGCTAAATTCATCCGAGCATTGCTTTATTTTCAAGCAGTTCGTCTTTGGGGCGGAGTCCCGATTGTTTTGCACGAAGCTAAATCTATCAATTTGGGAGATTTAAAAACGAATCGTTCTACAGTTGAGGAAGTGTACACCCAAATCATCAAAGATTTAACAGATGCCGAAGCGCTTCCAAAAACCTATACGGCAGCAGATGCTGGACGTGCCACATCAGGAGCAGCAAAAGCCATTTTGGCAAAAGTGTATCTGACTAGAAAAGATTGGCCAAACGCGATTGCAAAAGCTAGAGAAGTAATTGACGGAGGTTACGGATATGCTTTGTTTGAAGATTTTCAAGATATTTTCACTAAAACAAAAAAGAACGGAAAAGAGCATATTTTCTCTGTCCAGTTTGAGCCAAATCAGGCAGGAAATGGATCAAGCGGAAGTACTTTTCAGGCCACTTCTTTTACTGGATTTACGGCAACAGAACCAGCAGATATTATTTCAGACGTCGCTTTGTTTTATGATATTTATGCTCCTGGCGATAAAAGAAGAGATGTAAGTTATGCCAAACAATTGCTTAATCCGTCAACGGGAACGCTATACACTTTTCCAAAACCTATCTTCAAAAAATACTTGGATTTGTCTAATCTGGCGACACCTTCAAACGTAGCAATCAACTTTCCGGTTATTCGTTATGCCGACATCCTTCTGTCTTTAGCGGAAGCAATAAATGAACAAGGCGGACCGACTTCAGAGGCTTATGAATTGATTAATCAAGTGCGAAGAAGAGCTTTTGGAAAAGCCATTACAACTCCAGATCCAACAATAGATTTAGTGGGATTAAATCAGACGTCTTTTAGAGCTGCAATTCAGGAAGAGCGCAAAAAGGAATTTGTTCAGGAAGGACAGCGCTGGTTCGACTTGGTTCGCTGGGGAACTTTGGTAACAGAAGTGAAAAAAGTAACGGCTAAAAACTCCGTTTCAGAAAGAAATAATCTTTATCCAATTCCGCAAAGCGAAAGAAATATCAATCCAGATGGCTTACCGCAAAATCCTGGATATTAATTAAAAAACCATATAACTAAAAAACTATAAAAATGAAAAATTTAAAAAATAACATTGCAATCAAAAGTCCGAAAAATGGACTCTTGATTACTGCTTTCCTTATTGCACAATTAGGATTTGCACAAGACACACAAGAATTTAAAGGTACAATCGGTAAAACTTTGGCAGATTCTAAAGAATACTGGCCAGATCCTGTAACGGCTCCCAAAGGTGCACCAAACGTGGTTTGGATTTTATTGGATGATGTTGGATTTGGAGCTTCAAGTGCTTTTGGAGGTTTAATCAACACGCCAACTTTCGAGAATCTAGCAAATAATGGTTTACGTTATACAAACTTCCATACAACAGCGATTTGTGCTCCTACCCGTGCCGCTTTATTGACTGGGAGAAATTCAGGAAGAGTTCACGTAAGCGGATTTTCTCATACCATTTTATCAGCAGGTTTCCCAGGTTGGGATGGAAGAATTCCTTCTGATAAAGGAACAATTGCAGAGATTTTACGAGAGAACGGCTACAACACTTTTGCAGTTGGAAAATATGGAGTTACGCCAGATGAAGATGCAACAGATGCAGGTCCGTTTGACAGATGGCCTACAGGAAAAGGTTTCGATCATTTTTACGGATTCTTAGGTTCTCAAACCGATCAGTACAATCCTGATTTGGTAGAAGATCAAGTTCATATAAAACCTGATGGACGCCATTTGAATGAATTAATTACAGATAAAGCCATCAGCTACATTCAGAAACAGCAAAAAGCGGCGCCAGGAAAACCATTTTTCTTGTATTATGCTCCAGGGGCGGTTCATGCACCGCATCAAGTAGCTGAAAAATGGGTTGAGCCATATAAAGGCAAATTTGACGAAGGTTGGGATGTTTACCGTGAAAAAGTATTGGCTAACCAAAAGAAATTGGGAATCTTTCCTCAAAATGCAGGTCTTCCAGATCGCAACGCTTTAATTACAGAATGGAAAAAATTAACTCCAGACCAAAAGAAAGTATACGCAAGATTCATGGAAGTTTACGCTGGGTTCCTAACGTATACGGATTATGAAATTGGAAGAGTTGTGGATTATTTAAAACAAAGCGGACAATTGGATAATACTTTAATCTTTGTTGCTATTGGTGATAATGGAGCAAGTAAAGAAGGAACTCTTCAAGGAACAATCAACCAAAGTTTATTTGCTCAAGGAAAAACTGACGAAGAAAACTTCCAAAGCAATTTAAATAATATTGGAGAAATCGGAACAGCAAAAGGTTTAAACACGAATTATCCTCTAGGATGGGCTCAGGCAACGAATGCTCCTTTCAAAAACTGGAAACAAGATGCACAATCTGAAGGAGGAACACGTAATCCATTGATTGTTTTTTATCCAAACGGAATTAAAGACAAAGGCGGCATAAGAAATCAGTACAGCCACGTGACAGATCTATTGCCAACTACTTTGGATATTGTTGGAATCAAAGCGCCAGAATATATCAAAAATGTAAAACAAGATATTATCCAAGGCTCAACTTTCAAAGCTTCTTTAGATAATCGGAAAGCAGAATCATTGCACAAAGTTCAGTATTACTACATCTTCGGAAACAGAGCCATTTATAAAGATGGATGGAAAGCTTCTGCGGCGCATTTGCCAGATTCTTTCGCAGTAAAAAAATCTTTAGGAAGCAACGAAAAACCTGCTCCAAGCAACTTTGATACTGATGTTTGGGAATTATACAATCTAAACGAAGATTTTAACGAACGTAATAATCTGGCGAAAAAGTATCCTGAAAAACTGGCTGAACTTCAAAAATTATTTGACGAACAGGCAAAAGAAAATAATCTATATCCTTTAATCGATTGGCAGGATGTTTATAACAGAAGAATTCACAATACTGGTGCTGATAAAGGAAAAACAATTTCTGATTTAATCAAACAAGCAACTAAACCAGGCGGAACCAATAATTAATTACAGAACCTACAAGGCTTCCAAAACCTTGTAGGTTTCAAATCTTATACATAAAAAATACCTACAAGGTTTGAAAAACCTTGCAGGACATAAAAAGAATAATTATGAAACGAGTAGATTATGAAATCATAGGAAAAAAGATTGTCGTTGGGATAATCTTGTTTTTAGTGCCGTTGGCCATTTTAGCTGGCGGATTAGCAGTAGTAAATCAATTTTTAAAATAAGAAATCATGGCAATAGTTCAAAGAGAAAAATTAACAAGAGACTTAACGATAAGTTTCTTCATTTATTCATTGCCTGTAGTGGCAATTTACCTGTATTTTAAACTAACTGGTGGAGCTGTAAGCGAATCGCATTTAACATTGCCTCCATTTTTAGAATTTGCACAACCCATTTTTGCTAATATTCGAACTTGGGGATTAACCGTATTTATGATCGTTTTAGGAATTATCGAATTTGCTGCAGGTTTATACGATGACGAATGGACTGGTGAAGAACGCAAAATTGACATTGTTTGTTTCTTAGCTCCAAAATTGATTTTGCCTCCTATCATTGCTTTTTTCAGTTTAACAGCTTTACCTTATTTATTGCCAAATCTGGCTAATTCATTATCATGGGTTCCGTTTTGGGGAGGCTTTTTCTTAATAGCAATTGCTGACGATTTAACGCAGTATTGGTACCATAGATTGCATCACCAAGTTCCATTTTTATGGCGTTTTCACAGAACGCACCATTCGGCTCCGTACATGGGTATGGCAATGGCTTCTAGGCAAAACTTTATTTATACGGTTTTCTTTTCTCAAATTTATTTGACAGCCACTTTAACGTATTTAGGTTTAGGCCTTCCTGCTTTATTTGTTTTAGTGATTAAAAGTTTCATCACTTTAGGAGCGCACTCAAGCATTCCGTGGGATAAACCATTTTACAAATACAGGATATTGCATCCAATTGCATGGGTTTTAGAAAGATTGATCTCTACTCCTGCTACGCATCACGCACATCACGCAGATACAAGCGGAGACGGTGTTGGTCATTTTAAAGGAAACTTCGGAAACATGTTCTTCATTTGGGATGTTATTTTCGGAACAGGATTGATTACTCGCCAATATCCAAAATCATTCGGAACAAAATCTTACAAACAAGAAGAATGGTATGCGCAGTTTCTTTGGCCGATTTTTAAATCTAAAAAAGAAGGAAGTTCTCTTGCCGAGGGAGTATTATCGCTTCCGCTAAAACCAAAGCCAGTTACCGCTGAAGAAACTTCTGCACCAGTATTAGAACAAGTATAATGCTTCGTGACATGAAAAATCAAATCTTAAAATCCAGTATAACAGCAATTGCCTTTTTATGGGCAGTTGCTGCTTTTTCGCAAAATGAAATTCACAGCTCATTATCGCTAGATTCATTTTATTCGAAAATAAAAAGTCAAAAAAATCCACAGATTGTTGATGCCAGAACTCCAGAAGAATTTGCATTGAATCATATTGAAGGTGCTGTAAATTTTAATCTTCAATCTGAAAATTATGCGCAATCTGTTGCTAAACTAGATAAATCAAAACCTGTTTTTATTTATTCTATTGGAGCTGGCAGAAGCGTTGCTTTAGAAAAAGAATTAATAAAAAATGGTTTCTCAGAAGCTTATAGTTTAGAGGGCGGAATTGCCAATTGGATTGGAAACGGAAAACCTTTTTACTCAAATCTAAAAAGTAAATTGTCTTTGGCTGAATTCAATAAAATTATTGCTGATAATAAAACTGTTTTGGTAGATATCGGTTCAAAATACTGTGCTCCTTGCAAAAAAGTAAAACCAGTTTTAGAAGACATTAGATCAGAATATGGTTCGAATTTAAAAATCGTAGAAATTGAATTGGAAGACAGTCCGCAAGTTATTGCTGATTTAAAAACCGTCAAAATCTTCCCGACTTTGATCTTATATCAAAACGGAAAAATCGTTTTTAAGAAAGAAGGAATAAATGACTTAAAGAATGAAGTTGATGTTGCGTTGGCTTCGAAGTAAGCACAATCTTTTACACAGTTTCAACGCACAGTATGTCATCCTGAGGAACGAAGGATCACACTAGTAATTCCGTAATCAGAGTCGACAATCTTTGTAGAGCTACGTGTGTGATCCTTCGTTCCTCAGGATGACAAAATACTGGCAAAAGAAATGCGAACTAATCAAAAACCAAAATATGGCAACCTATAAAAAAATAACCAAAATTGTTCTCTCCATTTTAATAGTGATTCTCCTTCTGGCAGCATTTTTATTTTGGCCGATTAATACTGATGGCACTTTAGTCAAAGAAGATCAGAAATTGGCAGAAGGCAAAAAGGAATTTTTAGCCTCAAAACCTAAAGATTCCATTGTTGGAAAAAAGACCAATATCATTATTCTGCTTGCCGATGATTTGGGCAAGTATGATATTTCGCTCTACGGCGGAAAATCGACTCCTACCCCACAGATCGATTCTTTAGCAGCTTCTGGAGTTGCTTTTACAGATGGTTACGCATCTGCTGCAATCTGTTCGCCTTCACGCGCCGGATTGATTACAGGAAGATATCAAGAACGTTTTGGACATGAATATCAACCTGGAGATCGTTATCCAAAAAACAATTTAGAATATTATGGCTTTAAATATTTAATCAACACAGACGGCTGGAGATTGAATGATAAAATCAATTATCCGAACGAGGCTTCCATTAAATCGCAGGGGCTGCCAAAATCTGAAATCACTTTTGCAGATTTGGCAAAAAGGCAAGGTTACACCACTGGGATTATCGGAAAATGGCATTTGGGACACAATAAAGGATTTTTTCCTTTGGACCGCGGTTTCGATTATCATTACGGATTTTATCAAGCATTTTCGCTTTATGCTCCAGAAGATGATAATCCAGATATCATTAATCATCATCACAAAGATTTTACCGACAAAACCATTTGGGGCAACGGCCGTGTCGGAATTGGACAAATTCGCAGAGACAGCACCATTATTGATGAAAAAGCTTATTTAACCGAAAAATTTGCTGAAGAAGCGGAAGCTTTTATTGACAAGAATAAAAACAAACCTTTCTTGCTTTATATTCCGTTTAATGCGCCTCATACGCCATTTCAGGTTCGTAAAAAGTATTACGATCGTTTTCCGAATGTAAAAGATGAAAACAAACGTGTTTATTTTGCCATGATCAGCGCTTTGGATGATGCGATTGGCAGAATCCGTGAAAAAGTCAAAAAAGAAGGTCTTGAAGAAAACACTTTAATCATTTTTTCCAGCGATAATGGTGGTGCCGATTATACTTTTGCGACAACAAATGCACCATTGAAGGGCGGCAAATTTTCGCATTTTGAAGGCGGAATCAATGTTCCTTTTGCACTTTCGTGGAAAGGAAAAATCAAACCAAACACTGTTTATAAAAATCCTGTAAGCACTTTGGATATTTTTACAACCATTGCATCGGCAATTGGTTCTGATTTGCCAAAAGACAGAATTTATGATGGCGTAGATTTGATTCAAACTGTAAACGAAAATAAAGTCGCCCACAAAGATTTATACTGGCGTTCGGGTGATGCAAAAGCGATTAGAAGTGGTGATTGGAAACTAGTCATTAGCGGAAGAACACATGAAAAATGGTTGTACAATCTTACCTCAGATAAATCTGAAACAACAGACCTCTCACAAAAAAATCCCGAAAAAGTAAAAGAATTGCAAACTGCACTGCAAACTTGGGAAAAAGGTTTAATTAAACCGCTATGGCCTAATTTAACTTATTATGAATTTGACTTTGGCAAACAAAAATACTTTGTCGATTTGTAAACTATCTAAAACATTACAGACGAAATAATTCCAATATCCTAACAGTTTTTTTTAAACCTGTTAGGTATTTACTTTTAAATCAGTCCAAAGCAAACAGGAAATCTAGAAGATTCAAAATCAATTACATAGCAGCTATTATTTTAATCCTACAAATAATACCTAACAGGTTTAAAAAAAACTGTTAGGATAACAAATTAATTAAGAATACAATGTCAACCTCAACAAAATTTACTATTCACGAAGACTGGACCGTCGTAATTCTCGGTTTTCTCATTATCGGAATGTCTCTTTTTATTTTTCTTCCCGAAGTTCCCTTTTTTAAATGGACGAACGGAACAGACTTAATAAATAATGTTTTCGAAATTAAAAACATTAAAATAATTGGTTTTCAGTTTTTTTATTTTATTGTCATTGGAATAATCGGCACTTTTTTAGTTGGAAAATCGATTAAAAATTTCATTTTCGGATTTCCAATAGTTTATCTTCTCACAATACTTGCATTAATATTAGCCGGAAATACTGAAATAAAAGCACTCAATCTCGAAGCTGTCATTTTCAGTTTAGCAATTGGATTGATTATCGGAAATTTTTTCAAGCTTCCAGAATGGTTTCGTTCTGCTTTGTCAACCGAACTTTTTGTCAAAATCGGATTGGTTTTATTGGGAACGAGTGTTATTTTTTCGGATATTCTAAAAGCGGGATCGTTAGGTTTAATTCAGGCTTTGGTCGTGGTTTTATCCGTTTGGTATTTTGCTTTTTGGCTTTGCAGAAAACTAAAAGTCGATGACGAATTGACAATGATGATTTCGAGTGCGGTTTCAATTTGCGGTGTTTCGGCGGCAATTGCCACTTCTGGTGCGATAAAAGGCGATTCTAAAAAATTGTCTTACGTGATTTCTATGGTTTTGGTCACAGCGATTCCTATGATGATTTTTATGCCGATCATTGCAAGTCATTTTAATTTTCCCGAAGAAGTTACAGGCGCTTGGCTCGGCGGAAGCATTGATACTTCAGGAGCTGTTGTGGCATCTGGAACTTTAGTTGGCGAAACAGCTTTAAAAATAAGTACGATTGTCAAATTTTCTCAAAATGTTTTATTGGGAATAGCCGCTTTTGCCATTTCTGTTTATTGGACTTACACTCACAATCAGTCTTCAGAAGTTCGAGAATCCAAGCCAACACTTCGCGTTATTTGGAAACGTTTTCCAAAGTTTGTAATTGGCTTTATTGTGGCTTCCATTGTTTTCTCTTTTTTTGTTGCGCCAGAAACTCGTGATGAATTAAAGGAAAGTTTAAAAAATCTGCAAGGGCTTTGGTTTGCTTTAGCTTTTACTAGCATTGGTTTAGAAACCAATTTTAAAGATCTATTACAGCATAATAGCAGAAAACCTTTGATCGCATTTTTGACTGCACAGTTTTTTAATGTTATTATTACATTGATTATAGCTTTTTTGCTTTTTAAACCTTAAAAACAAAACACACATTCCTGCGGAATATATAAACCAATTTAATCCAATTTTATCGAGCTGACGTTCCTAAAGGAATGGGTAGAGATGCGTTTCTTTATAAAACAGTCGCTTTTTAAAACAAAAAATGGTCTCTACAAAAAAAGCAGCAAGTATACTTGCTGCTTTTTCTATTTTTAATCTCAAAGGAGGATTATTTAAACTCATTCAAGGATTTCTCGATAATGTCAAGACATTCTTTAATTTGCTCTTCAGTCATTACCAAAGGCGGAGCCAGTCTGATTTTATTTCCGTGAGTTGGTTTAGCCAATAATCCATTATCTCTAAATTTCAAGCAGATTTCCCAAGCCAAATCAGATTCTTCATCTATGTTGATCACAATAGCATTCAATAAACCTTTTCCGCGAACTAGTGTAATTAAATCATTTTTAGCAGCAATTTTATTTAATCCATCTCTTAAAATCACTCCTAGACGTTCTGCATTTTCAGCCAATTTTTCATCCTTAATTACTTCAAGAGCAGCGATCGCAACAGCTGCTGCAACAGGATTTCCACCAAAAGTAGATCCGTGCTGACCTGGTTTAATCACATTCATGATTTCGTCATTACATAAAACAGCCGAAACTGGATAAACTCCTCCAGAAATTGCTTTTCCAAGAATTAAAACATCCGGCTGTACATTTTCGTGATGAACTGCCAATAATTTTCCTGTACGGGCAATTCCTGTTTGTACCTCATCGGCAATAAAAAGTACGTTGTGTTTTTCGCAAAGTGCTTTCGCTTTCGCTAAATAACCTTCAGACGGAACATAAACTCCCGCTTCACCCTGAATTGGTTCTACTAAAAATCCTGCAATGTTTTTTGATGAATTTAAAGCGTTTTCAAGCGCTTCAAGATTATCATATTCTATTTTAATGAAACCGTCTGTAAAAGGTCCGAAGTTTTTGCGCGCCGTTTCATCATTAGAAAATGAAATAATAGTTGTAGTTCTTCCGTGAAAGTTATTCTCGCACACAATAATCTGTGCTTGGTTTTCTGGAATTCCTTTTACTTCATAGGCCCATTTTCTAGAAATTTTTAGAGCTGTTTCAACTGCTTCAGCACCTGTATTCATTGGAAGAACTTTATCAAAACCAAAATACTTCGTTATATACTCTTCGTAATTTCCTAATTTATCATTGTAAAAAGCACGAGAAGTCAAAGTCAATTTTTGAGCTTGCTCCACCATTGCATTTACAATTTTAGGATGACAATGACCTTGATTAACTGCAGAATAAGCAGATAAAAAATCAAAATATCTTTTTCCGTCAACATCCCATACGTATACACCTTCTCCTCGTTCTAAAACTACAGGAAGCGGATGGTAATTATGAGCGCCATATTTGTTTTCTTTTTCAATCAAAACTTCTGATTTTGATGAAAGTGTTTTTTCTGTACTTATCATAATATGCTTTTTATTTCTACAAAAATATTAAAATTAAACAAATAACAATCTAAAAAACGATATTTTGACTTAAATACAACAAAATAAAAGTCAAAACTTAAATTTAAGCACTGCAAAAAAGACATATTTATTTTTTCGAGAAATATGATTCGATGTCTGTTTATTAAAAAAAAGAATTACTTTTATGAATCGCAAAAGACTCAATTTTAAAACGATTTTTACTGAATGGAATTATTAGACGAATTTGATATTAGTATTCTTAAAGAATTAGAAAAAGACGGAAGAATGGCCTTTTCTGCCATCGCCACTAATCTTAAAATATCAAATACAATGGTGCACCAGCGTATTAACAGAATGATTGAACAAGGTGTAATTGGAGGAATAAAACCCATTATTCAAGAAAAGAAAATAGGTTACGACTGGGCTTCTTTTACTGGACTCACACTAAACAAAGATTCTGATTCTGAACGAATTATTGAAGCGCTTAAAGAAATTCCTGAGATTACCGAATGTTATTATGTAACGGGTTCCTTTACGCTTTATATAAAAATCATTGCGAAAAATCATGAGCACATGCGCCGTATTCTTTATGAAAAAATTGATGGAATTCCAGGTATCGACAAAACCGATTCTATTGTAGAATTAGGCTGCGCTTTTAAACGAAACATATCATTATAAAAAGGAAAAATATTCTTTTATAATATTGGTTACAAACCTCACAAGAATTTACTTGTGAGGTTTTTTTGTAACATAATATTTCTGATATTTGTTAAAAATTGAAGAAATTATGAAAAACTCCATAATCATTTTATTCAGTGCAATCTTATTTTCTAATCTTATGAATGCGCAGTTAAAACCAGTAAAATATTCAGAAGGAAGCCAGCAGCTGAATGGTCTATTTATAAAATCTGCTAAAAAAAGCGCTAACAATCCAGGAATCTTACTTTTGCCAGCCTGGCTAGGAATTGATAACGCTTCTAAAGGAATTGCAGAAGAATTGTCCAAATTAGGTTATCATGTTTTCATCGCCGATATCTATGGTGAAGGAAATTATCCTAAAAACACAGGTGAAGCCGGAAAACAGGCAGGTTACTATAAAACGAATTATGAGGCTTATCAAAAACGTATTGATGCTGCTTTGAAGGAATTAGTTAAATCTGGCGCAAACAAAGACAACATTGTCGCAATTGGCTATTGTTTTGGAGGAACTGGAGTTCTTGAAGCTGCTCGCGGGCATCTGAATGTAAAAGGTATTGCTTCGTTTCATGGAGGTTTAGGAAAAGATGCGAGTAGAAAAACGGAACTAATTTCTGCTAAAGTTCTTATCTGCCATGGAGCCGACGATCCTTTTGTTCCTAAAGACGAAATTGCCGCTTTTCAGCAGGAAATGCGCGATGCTAAAGCAGATTGGGAAATGATTTATTACGCAAATGCTGTTCACTCTTTTACAAATCCTGAAGCTGGAAGTGATAATTCTAAAGGTGCTGCGTATAATGCTGTTGCTGCAAAAAGATCTTTTGACCATTTACAGCTTTTCTTAAACGAAGTCCTGAAAAAATAATTTCAAAAAAAAATAAAGACTACCAGAACAAACCAATTCATACAAACCAATGTCACATAATAAAATTAGAGAAGACAAAACTTGTCTAAACTGCAGGCATGTTGTAGAACAAAAATATTGTCCAAACTGCGGGCAAGAAAACAGCGATAGCCGAAAAACTTTTCATCATTTATTTGTTCATTTCTTTGAAGATTTAACGCATTACGAAAATGCTTTTTGGAAAACAATAAAAAATCTGCTGTTCAAACCGTCTACGCTTACAAAAGAATACCTTTCAGGAAAACGTTTATCTTATCTTGCACCAGTTCGACTTTACATTTTTATAAGTTTTATTACATTTTTATTAATTGCAATGTTTCCAAACAATGTAGGCGAAAAAATTGATAAAAGTGAAGAAGCACTTAACAAAGAACTCTCTAAGGCTACTGACAGCCTAAATATAAGCAGAAAGAATGACAAAAGATATTTCCATTTTAAAACGATGAAAGAAATTGATTCGATTCAGAAATATGGAAAAGAAAATGAGAAGTTAAATGCTTCCTCCTATTGGTTTTCTGAAAAAGCAATACACGTAACGGAAAAATATACCAAAAAAGAGATTTATGAAAAATTTGTTGAATCGTTCTTTCATAATCTTCCTAAAATACTATTTATAATTATGCCGTTTTTTGCTTTTTTCTTGTGGCTTTTCCACAACAAAAAAAGATGGTATTACTTTGATCATGGAATTTTTACACTCCACTATTTTTCTTTCCTACTGCTAATTTTCCTAATCATGTTTATTATAGATAGATTTATTGGCCTTTTTGGAGAAGATAGTCCTTTGTCTTTCATATCATCAATCACGACATTTGTAGGAACAATTTGGATGTGCTATTATTTCTATCCAGCGCATCATCGTTTTTACGGTGAGTCAAGAATAGTATCTTTTATCAAAAGTTTTTTCTTGTTTATAATAAACTCACTATTTATCCTATTTTTACTGACTTTATACGTTCTTTACACATTTATTAATTTACACTAACCATAAGAAATGAAAAAATTACTCATTTTATTCTTAATTGTCTCTACGTATTCATGTAAAACCGCACAGGCAACTGTATCCAATGACAATTCGGACCCTACCAAATATGTAAAAGCAATTAGCGAAAAAGACTTAAAGAAAATGCTTTATACTGTTGCTTCTGATGAAATGGAAGGTCGCGAAACTGGTTCTAAAGGACAGAAAAAAGCAGGCCTTTACATGATTGAGCAATACAAGAAAAGTGGCATATCTTTCCCTAAAGGAGCTTCAGATTACTACCAACCAGTTCCTGCAACCTTTATGAACGCAAGACGCAACCAAAACCTTCCTGATTCTGAAAATATCTGGGCTTACATTGAAGGAACAGAAAAGCCAAATGAAGTTTTGGTAATTTCTGCACACTACGATCACGTGGGCATTAAAGATGGTGAAGTTTACAATGGCGCTGACGATGATGGTTCTGGAACTGTAGCGGTTATTGAAATGGCTAAAGCTTTTGCTAAAGCTAAAAAACAAGGCCACGGACCAAAACGTTCTATTTTGTTTCTTCATGTAACTGGAGAAGAACATGGTTTACATGGATCACGTTATTATTCTGAAAATCCATTATTTCCAATCGAAAATACAATTGCCGATATCAACATCGATATGATCGGACGTCGTGATGTTGAGCATTCAAATACAAACAACTACGTTTATGTAATTGGTGCTGACAGATTATCTTCTGATTTACACAATGCTGTTGTTGCTCAAAACGAAAAATACATCAAAATGGACTTGGATTTTAAATTTAATGACCCTAAAGATCCAAACCATTTCTACGAGCGTTCTGACCACTATAATTTCGCTAAACACGGTATTCCGTCTATCTTCTTCTTCAACGGCGTTCACGAAGACTACCACGGAAAAGACGATACTCCGGAAAAAATCGAATACGATGCTTTAACTAAAAGAACAAAACTTGCTTTCGTTTTAGCCTGGGATTTAGCTAATAGAGAAAATAGACCAGTGGTGGATAAAAAATAGTTGTAAAGGTTCAGGGCTACAAAGACTCAAAGATTACTCTACAAGAACCGATACTGCAAAAATTATAAAAAACAAAAAGGGATGAATTTAAAAATTCATCCCTTTTTTATATTATAGATTCCAAAAGGAAAACCTCAGAACCTTTGTAACTTTGAACCTTTGTCCCTATAAACTAGTCATTCATCGAAATCAAAAACTCCTCATTATTCTTCGTTTTCTTGAAACGATCGTTTACGAAATCCATTGATTCTACTGGGTTCATATCTGATAGATATTTACGCATGATCCACATTCTTTGCAATGTTTTTTCATCTAATAACAAGTCATCACGACGTGTACTAGATGAAGTAAGATCGATTGCTGGGAAAATACGTTTATTGGCTATCTTACGATCTAATTGTAATTCCATGTTACCCGTTCCTTTAAATTCTTCGAAGATAACCTCATCCATTTTAGAACCAGTTTCTGTTAATGCAGTTGCGATGATACTTAAAGAACCTCCGTTTTCTACATTTCTAGCCGCTCCAAAGAAACGTTTTGGTTTTTGTAATGCATTAGCATCAACACCTCCACTTAATACTTTTCCAGATGCTGGCTGAACAGTATTGTAAGCTCTTGCTAAACGCGTAATCGAATCTAAAAGAATCACAACATCGTGACCGCATTCCACTAAACGTTTTGCTTTTTCCAATACGATGTTAGCGATTTTTACGTGCTCTTGTGGCTCTCTATCAAAAGTTGAAGCAATAACTTCACCACGCACACTTCTTTGCATATCAGTAACCTCCTCAGGACGCTCGTCGATAAGAAGAACAATTAAATAAACCTCTGGATGGTTGGCTGCAATAGCGTTTGCAATATCTTTAAGAAGCATTGTTTTACCAGTTTTAGGCTGAGCAACGATCATACCACGCTGACCTTTACCTATTGGCGAAAACAAATCTATGATTCTTGTTGAAATAGAACTGCCTTTTTCGGCAAGTTTGAATTTTTCTGAAGGGAAAACCGGTGTCAAGTGTTCGAAAGAAACTCTATCGCGAACAACTTGCGGATCGTGACCATTGATTTTTAATACACGAACCAAAGGAAAAAACTTCTCTCCCTCTTTTGGCGGGCGAACCACTCCTTTTACAGTATCTCCAGTTTTTAAACCAAATAATCTAATTTGCGAAGTTGATAAATAAATATCATCTGGAGAAGCTAAATAATTATAATCAGAAGAACGTAAAAATCCGTAACCGTCTGGCATCATTTCTAAAACGCCTTCACTTTCGATAATTCCATCAAATTCAAAATCAGAATCTCTGAAATTATTGTTATTTTTTTTATTCTTATGATTAGGATTTTGGTTACTGTGGTTTCCGTTTCCATTGCCATTCCCGTTTTGATTTTGGTTCTGATTCGGGTTTTGATTTTGGTTCTGGTTCTGATTTTTATTCTGATTCGGATTAACCTTTTTTGCAGGAGTTTGTGTAGTTTTTTCAGCTGTTTCTGCTGTCGGCTCAGAAATAATTGATTCTGATGGAGTTGAATCTGCAACTTCTTCAGTAGCTCCAACTTCTTTTACTGCCTCTTTCTCTTTTTTAAGAGCTACTTTTTTCTCGTATGCCTGTTTATTGAATTTTACCGCTTTAGGCTCTTTTTTTGCCGCTGCAGGCTTGTTCTCTTGTACTGCTTCTGTCACCGTTTCTGCAATTGGCTCTACTTTTTCTGCAGTTTCTGTATTCTGAACAGTTTCCTCTACTTTATCAAATTCTAAAACAGGTGCATTTTTGGTATTTTCTGCTTTTGCTTTGACTGGTGCAATTCTAGCTCGTTTTGGTTTCTCTTCTTTAGTTTCTGCTGCTTCAGTTTTTGGAGTTTCTGTTGGCGCAAGAGATGCCTCTTGGTGTGCTAAAATCTGACTAATTAAAGTCTCTTTTTTGACACCAGTAATCTTTATTGTTTTAGCTAACTTAGCTATTTCTTGAAGCTCAGAAAGCTTCATTTCTTTTAATGCAGAAATATCAAACATGAATGTTCTATGAATTTAATTATTTTAAGGAATACTGTAAAAAGAATAGGTAGATAATTAATTTGAATTGACCGCAGTATGAAGTGCTTACGGTATTATGATGCAATAATACGAATAAAATTTTATCATACAATAGTATTTTAAAAAAAGAAAATATATTTTTGTAAAACATTTTTATACCATGATACAAAGAATTCAGACTGTATACTTATTTCTAGCTTTTGCTGCAACTGGCATTTTAATGCTTTTTGTTCCGCTTTGGACAACTAGTGCAGGAAAGCCATTCTTTTTTATGCAGGATCAGCTTTATACTGTTTTATTAGGTTTGACCACTATGCTCAGTATTATCAGTATTATTTCATTTAAAAAGAGACAAAATCAGTTTGTGTTAAACAGACTTAATATAATATTAAATTTAATTTTATTAGGATTATTTGTATATCGATCACTAAATTTATCTGGAGGGGCTGAGGTCTCTGAGAAAGGTATTGGGATGTTCATGCCGATTGTTGCTATCGTGTTATTAGTATTAGCTAATAAGGCCATCAAAAAGGACGAAGATCTTGTAAAATCTGTTGATCGTTTGAGGTAAACCTATAAACTTAGTTTATTTTGTGCGAAGAAGAACCCGAATTTTTATTCGGGTTTTTTTTTACCCTATTATGTTATAAATCAAACCTAAAGAGCATAATAAAATATAATTTACATGATAATTTTGTTTTTTTTTTCGAATTCAAATAATCATGGTACAAAAAATAAGAATTCATCTTGCAGACGATCATCAGGTCTTAATTGATGGATTATCCAACTTACTTCAAACCGTTTCAAACTTTGAAGTGGCAGGAACTTCACTAGACGGCACAACTGTCTATGATGATGTTGTGAAAGACCGAGCCGATGTTTTAATTTTAGACATCAGCATGCCTAAAAAAGATGGTATTGAAACCCTTAAAGAATTTAATAAAAAACAACTGCTTTGTAAAGTCATCATTTTATCTAGTTATGATGATTTAAAAATCATTAAAGAAGTAATGAAACTGGGAGCAAAAGGCTATCTTACAAAAAATTGTGCTGGAGAAAATATTATTGAAGCGATTGAAGCTGTATATCAAGGCCAGGAATATTTTAGCGACGCGGTCAGAGAAAAAATCTTCAACTCCTTTATGGACAGTCCGAAACTGAATCACAATGTGATTATAGAAAATCCAATTTTAAGTCCTCGAGAAATTGAAATCATTATTCTGATTGCTTTGGAATACAGCGGAAAAGAAATCAGTGAAAAGCTTTTTATTAGTTCGCATACTGTTGAAACGCATCGTAAAAACATCATGAAAAAGCTGAATATCAAAAGTACAATCGGCTTGGTAAAATATGCTCTTAAAAACAATCTGATTAATCCATAACAATTGCTTTTATGTCTGTTTTTCGTTTTTTTATCTCTTTGCTATTATTTTTTGCTGTTAAAGCAACTAGTCTTGCACAGCCGAAAGACACTGTAAACACAAAAGCTCTTCAAACTCAAGTTGATAATAAAACAACTATTAAACCTATTAGCAAATCGGAACAGTTACGAAATAAGAAAATCGTCAGCTTATCTATTATACTTACAGTTATCATTTTTCTTTTGCTATATTTTTTATATCAAAACAATAAGCTTAAGCAAAAAATAAAACGAAAAGATACCAAACAGAAAATCCTTCTCGATATCATCAATTCTGGCATTGATTCTCAAGAAGCAGAGCACAAAAAAATTGCTTCTTTTCTGCACGACAATATCAATTCGCTATTATCATCAGCGGGATTACATTTAAATACATTTACAGCACAAAACAATATAAAATCGGACGAAATACAGAAAGCAAAAGCTATTTTATCTGAAGCTCACGAACTTTTAAGAGATATGTCTCACGATCTTGTTCCGTCGCTTTTGGTGCGTTTTGGGTTAATATATTCTTTAGAAGATTTATGCGAAAAAAACTCCAATTCGGCTATTGAATTTGAGTTTTCAAGCTTTATTCCGACCAGCAGAAGATATGCCGAAAAATTTGAAATGAAAATCTATTTTATTGTCAGCGAATTGTTCAGCAACATCACAAAACATAGCAACGCCAAAAAAGCAAAACTTTCTCTCACGGAAAAAGATAACCAATTGGTCTTGCGTATCTATGATGACGGAATTGGTTTTAAAACTCAAAAACTAAAAGATGCTGAAGGTTTTGGTTTAAATAGAATTAGAGCCAGAATTAAAAAATACAAAGGTTCATTATCAATTGTTTCAAAAGAAAATCAGGGAACTAAAATAAAAATTCAGATTCCGTTGCCTCATTAATTATTTGGCTCCTATCTCAATAATCTCCAAATCTTTTATTTTATCATCGTCAATTACAAATCGAAGCATGGTTCTCACTTTATGAAAACCGCTTTTTCCAGCCGCGCCAGGATTCATATGCAGTAAATTATGCTTTTTATCAAACATGACTTTCAGAATATGCGAATGTCCGCAAATAAATAATTTCGGCGGATTCAAAGCCAATTCCTCTCTAACATTCTGATTGTATTTCCCAGGATAACCACCGATGTGCGTAATCCAAACCGATACATTTTCGCACGAAAAACGGTTATTTAGCGGAAATTCTAACCTTGCTTTTGCATCGTCAATATTTCCATAAACTGCTCTTAGCGGTTTTAACTTTTTTATGGTATCCGTAACACTCAGATCTCCAATATCTCCAGCATGCCAGACTTCATCGGCTTGAACAACATATTTTAAAATTGTATCATCGATGTGACTGTGAGTATCGGAAAGGAGAAGGATTTTTTTCATTTTTTTCGAAAAATGCGCAAAGGTTTAAAGCAGTAAAGGTACAAAGGTTTTTTATAGAGACGAACTGCTGTGTATCTTTCGTCTTATCTTTAATTTAGTTACTTTCTAACGTACATTAGACGCATTGCAGAGTGTCTTTCATAAAATTTATTTTCTTTACGAACATAAAAATCCAATCTGGAAAACAGATCGGATTTTGTATACTATTATACCTGACAGGTTTTAAAAACCTGTCAGGTATTTTGGGAACTTTATTATTTCTTAGTATTTTGATTTTTTCCTTCTTTTAAATCTTTGGTATCCATCATTTCCATCAATTTCAATCCTAATAAACCACTGATTGAACCATCAGAGCCACCGTTTCCTGAAATTAAGACATCTGGAATTACTTTGATATTTCCTTTACCAATTTCTTCGGTTACTTTATAACGGGTAAAGTTATCTCCACCCATTGCACTAACTTGCAATTGGTATGCTTCTGCAGTAGATTTACCAATCGCCATGATTTTCTCCGCTTCAGCCAAACCAGTTTTTGAGATTTTTTCAGCTTCTGCGCTAGCGTTCAATCTTGTTGCTTCGGCTTGGGCTCCTGCTCTTGCTTTTGTAGCTTCGGCTTCAGCATTTGCACGCATTTTTGTAGCTTCTGCTTCTGCATTTACATTCAGTTTTAAACTTGTTGCATCTCCTTCTGCTTTCTTAACCGTTGCATCTGCGGTACGCTGTGCGATTTCAACACTTTGCGAAGCTCGTACAATTTCTTTCTGCATATCTGCAATTGCGGTTTCTTTTTCCATTCCCTGACGCTGTTCTTGCGCCAATTTTTGGGTTTGATATGTTTTCTGCTCTTCTTCTGCCAATTTTCTGTCTGTCAAAGTTTTCATTAACGAATCTGGCGGAACAATATCTCCAATTAAGGTATCTACTGCATTTACGTTATATTCATCAAGAACTAATTTAATATGGTTTTTAGCCGATTCTTGACGTTCTTTTCTTGTAGTCAAAAATGAAATCACATCACTGTCTTGAGCTGAATTCCTGAAATAGTTACCAATTGTTGGCTCTAAAACCTGAGAAACCAAGTTGTTCATACTACCAAAACGTGCAATTACTTTTGGCGCTTCGGCTGCTGGAACGTGAATAATTTGCGCAACATCAAGATTGAATGGGAAACCGTCTTTTGAACGAACTGTAATTGTAGAAAGGTTTTTATCTAAATCATGCGATTCACTTCTTGCATTGGCCCAGTTTAAAACCAAATTTGTTGTTGGAACAGGTTCTAGTTTAGTTGTGTACTTATTCAAAGCATACTTTCCTGGTCCGAAAGGCTCCATCCAAACACCGCGCTGCCCTTTTGAAACAATATTTCCGTGTTTAAAAGTGTCACCCGTAACGTCTTGTCCATCTTCTCCAATATAAGAAATCACAACACCAACGTAACCAATTGGCACGTCTGTCATTGGGTTTTGCTCAATTAAAATTCCCCATGTATTGATGTAGTAAGAACCCGCTAACATCACCTGAGGCTGTAAACCACGGTTTCCGCCATGTTCAAGAAATTTATCAAAATCCTGAAAATTGTTGTGATTATCAACAAATTTACCAGCAATTTGCCCTTGCGGAATTGGTTCACCATCTAGCGCTGTAACAATCCCAATCATGTTTTCGTAGATCTTGATTTGATCTGTAATTATGATCTCAAACAAAAACGTATTGATACGATACGATCCTGTTGTAATAAAAGCGGTCTGACGCCCTTTTTGTCCGCCGTTGTCTAAAAATGCCGTTGCATCTTGAAAGTTGTCACTTTCTACTCTTCTGGCTAAGATTCTTCCCGTTGGAATTTCTTTTCCATCTTTACTAAGAACTAGTCCAATTTTTCCTTCCGGAATTAACGTGAAACTAGTCATATCAATTGAATACTGCCAAATCCACATTCCCCAATATAATCCTGGAGCAAGTGTTTTGGCTTGATAGCCCGCTTCGCCTTTTGTTGCGATAATTCGACCATCGGGTAATGATTTGTCTGCGCCAAACAAAACAAACTTTTTGGTTACCAAACCAATTTTATCTTCAGGAACGATTACCATTCCGAAGAAAACGCGCAAAATAAATTTGTAAAAAAGAATGGCAAATACAATTAAAAGTATCCACCAATAAGAGGTAATTTCATTCATAGTTTTTGTTTTTTAGTGATACAAACATAGGAGAAATATGAAATGTTAAAATGAAAAATTTCAAAATTTAACATTTAGAAATTTCTGACTAAAAATGTTAAAAAATGTTTTTAATTAAATCGTTGGAATTCTCAATTTCCGACACGATTTTTAGCAGAACAAACTGTGATTTGCATTTTGGTTTTCAAAGGATTTTAACAAAGGTTCTGAGACGCTAAGATGCTACGGGACTAAGTTTTTGTTTTTAGATTTTATCAAAATAGGTGTTTATTAGTTTAAAAATATACCGAAAGTAGCATACCTATATATAAGTACAATTTTCCAATCTGACGATCCTTAGCATCTCAGAATCTTAGTATCTTTAAAAAAACCTTTGCCTCTTTGCAACTTTGAACCTTTGTTCCTAAAAAAGAAAAAACTTAGAACCTTAGTACCTCAGAATCTTAGCATCGTTTAAAAAAACCTTTGTACCTTTGTGCCTTTGAACCTTTGAACCTCAACAGTGAGATATTTTATTCAATTCGCTTACAACGGAACACACTATCATGGCTGGCAAATTCAGCCAAATGCTTCTTCAGTTCAGGAAACTTTAAATAAGGCTTTTTCGGTTTTATTAAATGAAACTATCAGCATTATGGGTGCTGGAAGAACAGATACTGGTGTTCATGCGAGCGAAATGTACGGACATTTTGATACAGAAAAGACTTTAGACATTCCGGTTTTGGTTTATAAACTGAATTCGTATTTGCCAAAAGACATTGCGATTTTTGATATTTTACCAGTTCACGATGATGCACATTGCCGATTTGACGCAACAAAACGAACTTATGAATATCATATCAATACCGTTAAAAATCCGTTTTTACAGGAACTGAGCTGGTATGTGACACAGAAACTTGATGTAGGTTTAATGAATGATGCGGCACAATTATTATTGAAGCATACCGATTTTCAGTGTTTTTCAAAAGTGAATACTGATGTCAGCACATTTGATTGCACGATTTTTGAAGCGTTCTGGAAACAAGAAAACGGAAAACTGATTTTTACCATTTCGGCAAATCGGTTTTTAAGAAATATGGTTCGTTCCATTGTGGGAACTTTGATTAATATAGGATTGCACAAAATCACGCTGGCAGATTTTGAAAATATTATTGCCAGCAAAAACAGAGAAAAAGCAGGGTTTTCTGTCCCAGCACATGGTTTATATTTAACCAATATTTATTACGATTACATTTAATAGCCCTGATTGCAGTGAAAAGCTTTTTTGAAAAAAATATAGTTTTTGTAATTTTTATGGAGCGACCAACGGAAGCTTTATAAAAATTAAAACAAAAACATATTTTTGAAAAAAACTTGTAACGGAAAGCAGGAAACAGCTCCTAAAAATAAATGAAAGCAAAAGCATTCGACACAGGATTATTCAAACGAATTTTAAAATATACCCGCCCTTATAAATGGCGTTATTACGGCGTAATTATTTTTGCCATTTCGCTGTCTATTTTTGCCGCGCTTCGTCCCTATTTACTTAAAGAAACGGTTGACGGTTACATTAAAACTCATGATAAAATGGGATTGCTGCTGTACATCATTTTGATGGGAGTGGTTTTACTTATGGAGGTCTTTTCTCAGTTTTACTTTGTGTATTGGGCCAACTGGCTCGGTCAAGACATTGTAAAAGATATTAGAACCAAACTTTTTCAGCATATTCTGAGTTTTAGAATGAAGTATTTTGATTTGGTTCCGGTTGGGCAACTGGTTACGCGTGCCGTTTCGGATATTGAATCGATTGCTCGTATTTTCAGTCAGGGTCTGTTTATGATTATAAGCGATTTGATGAAAATGGTTGTGGTTTTGATTTTTATGTTTTACATGAACTGGAAACTGACTTGGATTGTGGTAATTGCTATGCCAATTTTGGTTTATGTTACGAGAATTTTCCAACGCAAAATGCAGGTGGCTTTCGAGGAAGTGCGAACTCAGATTGCCAACATGAACTCTTTTGTTCAGGAACGCGTAACGGGAATGAAAATCGTTCAGCTTTTTAACCGCGAAAAAATCGAAGCAGAAAACTTTAAAGAAATCAATAACAAACATAGAGTTGCTTGGATTAAGACGATTTTGTACAACTCTATCTTCTTCCCTATCGCCGATATTATTTCGTCTATTACTTTAGGTTTGGTTGTGGTTTATGGCGGTTTCAGAATTTTGAACGGTGATCATTTTACGACTTTTGGAGATTTGTTTTCGTATACCATGTTTATCGGAATGCTTTTTAATCCGTTAAGGCAAATTGCGGATAAATTTAATGAGATGCAATTGGGAATGATTGCTGCCAATCGTGTTTTTGATATTATCGATACGCAAGATCATATTCAAGATACAGGAACAATTGAAGCGCCTGTTTTTAACGGAAGCATCGAATTTAAGGATGTTCGTTTCAGCTATATTCCCGAAGAAGAAGTTATAAAAGGAATTGATTTGTCGGTTTCAGCTGGGCAAACTGTTGCCATTGTGGGTTCTACAGGAGCAGGAAAATCAACGATTATTAACCTATTAAATCGTTTTTACGAAATCAATAGCGGAACAATCTGCATTGATGGAGAAAATATCGAAAACTACACTTTGGCTTCTTTAAGAAAACAAATCGCTGTTGTTTTACAAGATGTGTTTTTGTTTGCCGATACGATTTACAATAATATCACTTTGCATAATCCAGCAATTACAAGAGATAAGGTAATTGATGCCGCAAAGAAAATTGGTGTTCATGATTTTATTATGAATCTTCCAGACAATTATGATTTTGATGTAAAAGAGCGAGGCGTTATGCTTTCTTCAGGTCAGCGCCAGCTTATTGCTTTTTTACGTTCTTATGTGAGTAATCCAAGTATTTTAATTTTGGATGAAGCCACTTCTTCGATCGATACGTATTCTGAAGAAATGATTCAGCGTGCAACGGAAACGATTACAAAAGGAAGAACTTCTATTATTATTGCGCATAGATTAGCAACAATTGTAAATGCAGATAAAATTGTGGTGATGGATAAGGGATTGATTGTTGAACAAGGAACTCATCAGGAATTATTACTTAAAGCCGATGGTTACTATAAAAATTTATATGACTCGCAATTTGCTGTGGCAAACTAAGTCATGATGTCGCTTTTTGAAATTTAGATTAAAAAATATTACTTCTAGACGTGCTTTTTTAATATACGTTATTGTTTCGATTCTGATTACGGTTTCGTCGGTTTATATCCTGAGCAATTTGATTACAGATTTAACCGAAAAATCGAATGATGATGTAGCGACACGTAACTTCTTTAAAAAACAGGAATTCATGTCCGAAGAGTTTTCGAAGTTCTTGGAACAGGAAAAAAAAATTGAGCAGGTTTTAAAAATAAGCAATCCAAGAAACCTTGACAATAATTTACAGCTTCTTTCGGCACTTCAGACCAATAATAAACTGATTGCAAACAATTGGTTTCAGATTAATGATAATGCTATTCAATATGGAAATCCTTCCGTTTCGAGCGAAATTAAAAATAATGTCCAGGCTTTTCTTCTTCAAAACAAAAACATCAAACATCTCAGCGTAATTCTTCCGCAAGGAAACGAATGGGTTTGGCGTATTTATTTCAAATTGGTTTCAGAAAATAAAACCGTTGTAAAATATGGTTATGATATTAATCTTAGATTGCTTCATAGTTATATTTCTAAAATAGACAAAACCAAAACGGCCACTAATTACGCCTTTGTTTTTGATAAAAAAGGAACCTGCATTTACCATCCGGAAATTGCTTTTCTGGGAAAAAATATTTTTAAGATTTCGTCTTTCAACCCATCTGACACCATTTATAGCAAGAAACAAGATTTTGCAAAAAGAACAACTCTATCTGAATTCCTGCAATTGGATGTTATTCGTTTTACCAAAAAACTAGATATCAAAAACTCAAACTGGTTTGTCTGTGTTAATGTTCCAAAAATGGTTGCAGATGAAAATGTAGCTTTGGTTAAAAGATATTCAACTTCGATCTATTCGATTACCACAATAATGCTTCTTTTGATTTTTTATCTTTTCTCTTATGCCAACAGACGTGCTTACAGAGAAAAAGGAATTGTCATAAAAGAGAAAAATAAACTCTTGGTTGAGAATGAAAAAATCATCAAAGAAAAAGCTCTTATTCAGCTACAGCAACTGAAAGAGCAGATAAATCCGCACTTTCTATTTAATTCGCTCAATTCGCTTTATATGTTAATTGGAAGCGATATTAAAGTTGCGCAGAAATTTACTTTAAACCTATCTCGCATTTATCGTTATTTAATTGATCCGCCAGAAAAGAACATTGTTCTTTTGAAGGACGAATTATTATTTATCCAAAAATATATCTTTTTACAGCAGACCCGTTTTAAGGAAGAATTATTCTTTTCTATCGAAATTGAAAACGAAGCTGCATTAAACAAACACATCCCCTATCTTGCTTTTCAGATTGTGGTCGAAAATGCTATTAAGCATAACAGAGCCACTCAGGAAAGTCCACTTACTACAAAAATCCTGATTAAAGAAGATCAGGTAATTATCAGCAATACGCTTCAAAAGAAATTGACTGCTGAACCAAGCACTAAATTTGGGTTAAATTACCTAAAGAGTATTTACAATTATTATCTAAAAACAGAATTTAAGACATCAGAAAAAGATGGCTATTTTGTTTGTATTCTTCCATTAATATCCATTCACTCCTAAAAAAAAGCCACTCACTCCTTTTTGTTTTTTTTCTGAACTAAAATAAAATAGTTTCGGATCGAAAATTAACCTAAACTTAACATCTGATGAAGGAAAAATCATTCCTGCATAATTTGATATTATTTTGCATATCCTTATTACTATTATCGTCACTTACTGTTCATTCTCAAAAAAAGAAGAAAGACAAAAAAGAGGCTGCAACTGAAATTAAAAAAGATTCTACCGATTCTAAAAAAGGTAAAAAATACGATGACCTTATCAAAAAAGGTTCTGTCAAAAAAGGACTGTTTAATGTTATTCAAGTTAAAACCGATGTTTATTTTGAAATTCAAGACAGTTTGTTCCAAAGAGAATTTTTAGTTGTAAACAAATTATCTCAAGTTCCTTTTCAAGTAAATGAAGCCGGTTTAAACAAAGGAATGAATTATGAAAACAAAGTCATTAGTTTTTATAAAGATACAATTGCAAAGAAAGTTTGGGTAAAATCGTATGTCCCTAAGGTTTCTTCACCAAAAGAAGATGCGATTACACAGTCGGTTCAAAATAATTTTGCAGAATCTATTATTGAAGTTTTTGATATTGAGACCAAAAACAACGATTCGACTTCTGTTGTGATTAAAGTAAATAAGATTTTTGACGGAAAACAAAAAAGCTTCAATGATGTTTTGAGCAATATTGGGTTTGGCGGTTCTGTAAAATCTGATCTTTCTTATATAGAAGGTGTAAAATCTTTTCCAAAAAATATTGTTGTAAAGTCGCAACTGACTACTTCTGTAAGTGAAGGCGGACCAGCATTATCAGTAACGCTTGGCGTAACAAGCAATATTGTGTTATTGGATAAAGTGCCAATGAAACCTCGTTTTTCTGATAATAGAATTGGATTCTTTTCTGAAAAACATTGGTATTTCACAGATGCGCAACAGGCAATGGTTGAAAAAGAACTTATTACTCGTTGGAGATTAGAACCAAAAAAAGAAGACGAAGAAAGATATTTAAAAGGTGAATTAGTAGAGCCGAAAAAACCAATCGTTTATTACATCGATCCTTCAACTCCAAAACAATGGAGAAAATACATTATTGATGGAGTACACGATTGGCAGGCAGCTTTTGAAAAAGCGGGTTTCAAAAACGCTATTATCGCAAAAGAACCTACTGATAAAGATTTGGATTTTGATATTGATGATGTACGTTATTCTGTAATTACCTATGCTGCATCTCCAAAATCAAACGCTATGGGACCTTCTGTAGTTGACCCAAGAAGCGGTGAAATTATTGAAGCCGATATTATCTGGTGGCATAATGTAATGACTTCGCTTCAAAGCTGGATGCGTATTCAGACTGGGCCAATTGACCCGAAAGCTAGAGGAAATAAATTTAGTGACGAACATATGGGAGAGGCAATTCGTTTTGTTTCGTCTCACGAAGTAGGTCATACTTTTGGTTTAAAACATAATATGGGTTCTTCTTTTGCTTATGATGTAGAATCATTGCGTTCTAAAGATTTCACAGCAAAAATGGGCGGAACTGCACCATCAATTATGGATTATGCTCGTTACAATTATGTAGCACAACCAGAAGACAACGTAACGGTTATTACTCCGAAAATTGGAGAATATGATAAGTATGCTATTGAATGGGGTTACAGATGGTACTCGCCTAACGACAACGAAACAACAAAACTAAACGCCTTAATTACAAAACATCAAGATGACCCCATTTATTTTTATGGAGAGCAGCAGGAAAATATAATTGACCCGCGTTCACAATCTGAAGATTTAGGAAATGATGCTGTTAAAGCAAGCGAATACGGTTTGAAAAACTTAAAACGTGTTGTAGATAATATTTTAAACTGGACTTACGATAAAGATCAGTCGTATTATGAAACTGGAAAATTATACATTGGAACCATCGGTCAATGGCAAATGTACAACCGACATGTAATGAACAATATTGGCGGTGTTTATTTGAATACAACCGTTCACGGCGACAACAAACAAAGCTACATTCCTGTTCCTGCAGCGATGCAAAAAAGAGCAGCAGATTATCTGGCTAAAAATGTGATTACCATTCCGCAATGGCTATTCTTTAATGACATTTTGAACAAAACAAACCCGCTGAAAGATTCTCCGCTTGGTCCATACGAATATACTCCGTATACACTTTCTAGAGAATTGCAATACAGTATTATGTATGATTTATTCAGCGATGATCGTTTGCTTAGAATGACTGAAAACGAATTATATCAGCGCAACAAAACCAAAGATCTGGTTTTTACCGTAAATGATTTGTTAAAAAAAATGCATCAAAGTGTTTTTGCTGGAACAATTGCTAATAAATCATTATCTATTCTGGAACGTATGACGCAAAAGAATTATGTAGATGTTTTGGTTGTTTCGACTAACAAATTGTTTGAAAAAACAGATGCAAAAAAATTAGTAGACATTCAGCAGACTTTAAATATGCCTCATTTGTGCACCTATTTAGACGATGCTCACATGGTAAGAAATATTAATCAATCTTCTTTAAAAAGAGTTACAGAGGTGACTTCTGATAAAAAAGGAGAACTAAATAAAATCCTTCAATTATTAAAAACTAAAAAAAGTACAGGAGACCAATCTACCCAAAACCATTACCGCGATTTGATCCAACGAATCGAAAAAGCTCTAAATAATACAACCTTTTAATACACAACCCAAAAACATGAAGAAAATTTTACAAGCCTTACTGCTGTTCCTGGCCATCGCAGGATACTCGCAGGAAACCCGAACCATCTCGGGAATTATTCTAGATGAAAATGATCATCAGCCTATTCCTGGAGCTTCAATTTTTGTTGAAAACAATTCTATTGGAAGCAAAACATCACAATCGGGAATTATTCAAAGTGAAAGCATTGGAACTACTACAGATTTTGACGGTAAATTTCAATTAAAAATAGGAAAAAAAGTTACAACTTTGAGAATCACTTTCATGGGATATCAGCCTTATACCCTTGAATTATCTGCTCAAAAAGAATATACAATTAACTTAAAATCTGAGGTCGCAAAACTTCAGGAAATTGTAGTTACGGGATACCAAAAAATTGAAAAGAGAAAGCTGACATCTGCTATTACAAAAGTAGATATGGCCTCGATTCAGCAAGCTGGGGTTTCTAGTATCGACCAATTATTAGTTGGACAAGTTGCCGGAGTTGCGGTTACTACTCCATCAGGAGCGCCAGGAGCTGCTGCAAAAATCAGAATTAGAGGTACGGCTTCTCTAAACGGATCACAAGATCCTTTATGGGTATTAGACGGACTTCCGTTAGAGAACAATGATGTTCCTAAAAATTATGATAAAGATAATATCGACGTATTAAACAACTACTCTATCGCTGGTTTAAATCCAGACGATATTAAAGATATTACGATCTTAAAAGATGCTGCAGCTACAGCTATTTATGGTGCACGTGCTGCAAACGGAGTAATCGTTGTTACTACCAAAAAAGGAAAAAGCGGTAAAATGTCGATTAACTTCAACACAAATACTTTTATTACGCTAAAACCAGAAATGTCGAAATTAAACTTGATGAATTCTAATCAAAAAGTTGATTTTGAACTTGGTTTGGCTAGTCGTGCAGATTTGACATACAGAGACACCGGTGGTGATGTTGCTCGTATCCTGAATGGAGCGAATGAATTAGACGCATACAGAGCCGGTGGATTCTCTTCTTTAACTCCACAAACACAGCAGTCAATCAATAACTTAAGAGGCATCAATACAAATTGGGGTGATTTATTATACCAAACTGCTATCAATACTCAACACGGATTAAGTTTATCTGGAGGTGGAGAAAGATCTGATTACTATTTCTCTTTAGGATATTATGACGAAAAAGGAACAACAATTGGAACGGGACTTAAACGTTACAATTTGACGTTAAAAAACAACTACGACATTACTGATAAATTTAAAGTAGGTGTTGGTATTTTTGGTTCTGAAAACAAAACTACTTCTTACATCTCAGATACAAGTGGTTTTACTAATCCAGCCAATTATTCAAGAAACGTAAATCCGTACTTGACTCCTTATAATCCTGATGGAAGTTATAAATACGACCCGGACATCGCTGGTTATTCTGATCGTTATGTTCCTTTCAATATCATCGAAGAAAGAAACAATACTTCGTACGATTTAAAAACTAGAGCAGTTAAGGCTTTATTAGATGCTGAATATAAAATTACAAAAGATTTAAGAGTAACTAGCCAATTAGGTTTGCAGTTAGACAATAGCTCAAGCGAAAAATTTGCTTCTGCAGACACTTATTTTACAAGAAGAACAAAAGAACAAACACGTTATTACAAAGACGGAAAATTCAATTATTTCCTTCCGAATGGCGGTATTATTCAAAATTCAAACACCGATTTCTTTCAGTATAACCTAAAAACAATGGTTAACTATAGCAAAACCTTAGGTGAAAAACACGAAATTGAAGCAATGGTAGGTAATGAGTTGAGAAGAACTTACACTACAAGTATTGCTACAAAAGGTTTTGGTTTTGACGAAAATACCTTGACAACACAGCAGATTATTTTTCCAAATTCAGACTTTGCAAACAGTCCTGAGTATAGAACATACGTAAAAAGCCAGAACGAAAACGCTTTTGCTTCATTTTATGCAACTGGTTCTTATACGTATGACAGAAAATATAGTTTCTTTGGAAGTGTTAGATACGATGGTTCTGACTTATTTGGTGTAGATCCTAAGTACAAATATTTGCCGCTTTGGTCTGTTTCTGGATCTTGGTTAGTTTCTCAAGAAAACTTCCTTAAAGACAGTAAAGTGATTTCTAATTTAAGACTTCGTTCTTCTTACGGTTTACAAGGTAATATTGATAAAGGAACTTCGCCATACGTAATGGGGAACAACAAAATAACCACTATTTTACCTGGAACAACAGAACCAACAATCGTTGTTACAAGCCCGCCAAACGATAAATTGCGTTGGGAAAAAACACAAAATACCAACTTTGGTTTAGATTTAGGATTATTTAATAACCGTATCAGCATTGTTACAGATGCTTACGGAAGAAAAAGTACCGACTTAATTGGTATGAGATCTTTGCCATTAGAAAATGGTTTTGAGTTTACCAATATGAACTGGGCGCAAGTAAGCAACAAAGGTTATGAAATCGCTATTGCGACAAAAAACATTGATCGCCCAAATTTTAAATGGACAACAAACATAAACTTTGCACACAACAAGAGTAATGTTGACCGTTTAGAAATTCGCGACAACACTTATACACCAAACCAAGAAGGTCATGCTGTAAATGCTGTTTTCGGATTTAAAACAAACGGAATTGATGAAAACGGTTATCCATTATTTGTAAACAAAAAAGGAGAAACTGTAAACGCACAAACTTTCTTTGGTTTATTTGATCCTTATGCTGACTTTTTCCCTGGAGAATTTGCTCAATCAAGTTTAACACCAGCAGAATTCAGAGACTTATTTGTTTATTTAGGAGACAAAGACCCGAAATTTACTGGAGGTATTACCAACACATTCAAAATAAGCAATATTGATTTAACAGTTGCGGCAGCTTTCAATTTAAAACAAACTGTAGTTAAAACGCCTCCTTACAACGGAACACAAGTTGACAGAGGGCAAAACTATACTACAGATATCTTAAATGCTTGGTCGCCAACAAATACATCATCTAATTTGCCAGGAATTACAAGTAAAGATTCTGGAACAGGAGATTCTTATTTAGCTTATTTATGGTTCGCAGGAGCAAATCAAGTGCCTACATACAACTATTTGGATACATGGGTTAGCGAAATGAGCTACATGAGATTAAGCAGTGTGCGTTTAGGTTATACATTCCCTAAAGCCTTCACAGATCAAATTAACATTCAAAGCATCAGATTAAATGTTGAAGCGAGAAACCTATTTGTAGTAGGTTCAGATTTTAAAGGATACTTTGACCCTGAAACATACGGAAACATTTATGCGCAGCCAGTTCCTAGATCATTTACCATGGGACTTAATGTAACTTTCTAATACAATTAAAGATGAAAAAAATCTCAAAATATATATTTCTTTTTGTCGCTTCAATTGCTGTAAGCAGTTGCGATGAATATCTGGATGTTACTCCTATCGGAAAAGTGATTCCAGAAACTTTACCACAATTTCGAGCTGTTTTAACGACAGGCTATTCCATATATCCAGAACATAAAGCATTGACGTCGATGCGTACAGACGAATTGGTTTTAAATGAAGATAGTGACAGAACTGTTTCTTACAGAGACATTCATATCTGGAAGGATGGAAACCCAGATCAGTTTACCAAATTTTTTCCATATGATGAACTATACACTACGATTTTCTATACGAATGTAGTAATCAATGAAGCTTCGAAAAAACTGGATGCTTCTCCTGAAAAAAATCAATTAATTGGAGAAGCTTATGCACTTAGAGCTTTAGCTTATTTTGACTTGGTAAATCTTTTTGGAAAACCATACAATGCGGCAACAGCTGCTTCCGACAAAGCAGTTCCGTTAGCTTTAGAAATCGACTTAGAGCAAGCTTTTGTTCCGCAAACTGTTGAAGTTATCTACAATCAGATTCTTTCAGACACAAATGAAGCCGAAAAATTAATCAATGTAAGTTCTCAAACTAAAGGCATTAACTACCGCTTTTCTAAAGTGGCTTTGTACAGCTTAGAAAGCCGAATTTATCTTTATAGACAAGAATGGCAAAAATCTTTAGATGCTGCCAACAAAGCACTTGCAATAAACAGCAATCTGGTTAATCTAAACTCTACTCCTATTATTCCAACAAAGTTTGATACTGCAGAATCTATTTTAGCTATAGAGCCAGGATATACTACCGACATCATGGAATCTTCTTTTGCATCACCAGAGTTGATTAATGCTTATAGCAAAGCAACAGATTTACGTTTTCCTCTTTACTTTTCAACTAGTGGAAGTCATTACATAATTGAAAAAGGAAGGTTCGATGAAAACAAATGTACAATCAGAACTTCTGAATTGTATTTGACAAAAGCGGAAACATCTGTAAAACTGAACAATATTGCAGATGCTAAAAAAACTGTTTTAAGTTTTGTAAAAAACAGATACTCTGCAACAGGATACACACAGCTTGAAAGTGAAGTAAATGCAATGAATGCAGCAGATTTAGCAAACTTTATTCTAGCAGAAAGACAACGTGAATTTGTTGTTGAAGGTCAGCGTTGGTTTGATTTAAGAAGAACAACTCAAAAAGAGATTGTTCATACCCTAAAAGGAGTAAATTATACTTTAATCCAAAATGATCCGCGTTATACTCTTATTTACCCAGCAAACGCGAGATTGAACAATCCCAATCTATAATTTTACCTAATTGTTTTTTTTAAAGAGGTCTAGTTTTTACAGCTAGGCCTTTTTTTTATAAAATCAATGCAACAAAACGTACTCTTTATTGCGTATAAGAATTCCTGATTTTATCTTTGCACTATAAATATCTGCAAAATGAAAATTGCTATTGTCGAAGACGAACACCTTGCTTCTAGCTATCTAAAATCTATTTTAGAACAGCAGGACGTCTTATCGATTGCAACAATCAGCATTTTAAAATCGGTAAAAGAAGCCGTAGCATTTTTTAGCGAAAACAAAGTCGATCTTGCTTTTATGGACATTCATTTGGGTGACGGAAAAAGTCTAGAAATTTTTGAAAAAGCAGATATCTCCTGCCCTGTTATTTTTGTAACCGCTTACGATTCTTATGCCATTTCGGTTTTCAAACATTTTACAATCGACTATCTTTTAAAACCATTTGAAGAAGAAGAATTATTGGAAGCACTTCAGAAATTCAAAAAAATAAAAGATAGCTTTAACAGTGATTCTACGCTTCAATCTTTAGTGGCAATAGAAAATCCTGAAACCAATAAAATCCAGCGCCATTTTTTGGTAAATCACGGTTATAAGCTGATTTCTATTAACGAAAGTGAAATCACTTACTTTACTGCGACTGGAAAGCATCTTTTTATTCATGTAAAATCAGGAAACAGCTATTTGTACAATAGTACCTTAACAGAAATTATAAACAGTCTTGATCCGTTTCATTTCTTTAAAATAAACCGAAAATATATTGTGACGCGAAACAGTATAAAAGAAGTTGTAAAACACTCCAATCAGAAAGTTGAATTGATTTTAAATGTTCCAGCAGCCGATTCTGATGCAATTTTCATTAGTAAAAAGGAAATTAATAATTTCAAAAACTGGCTAGATCAGTAATTTAACAATTATTTAGCTATAAAATCATGTAAAATCAAAAAGCAAGAAAACTGCATTTTTGATAAATTGTGATTTAAAATCCGACTAAAAACTATCAAAAAGACGTCAAAACGTTAAATTACCGTTATAGAAATCATAAAATTGCCCTTTCACAATCAGCAAGATAGCTGAAATTTTTGGTTTATTATTTATCTTTGAGAATATAGAAATCAAATGTAAAAGACAATGCCACAAAATAGATTTTATCCTGATGAAAAATTCAAAGAAATAGAAATAAATGCCTCATTACAATTAAGATACGCCATTTCTAACAGAGGAAGATTAATAAGTTTTACCGACAATATTGAAAACGGACGCATCTTAAAAGGCGGCTTAAGCGACGGATATCCAACTTTCCGTTTTAAGGTAAAAAAAGACGATAAAATCGTTAATAAATACCTATTTTTATACAAACTAGTCGCTCAATATTTTATCCCTAAAGAATCCGAAGATCAAACGTACGTTCTGCATTTAGATTACAACAGAGCAAACGATGATATAAGCAATCTGCGTTGGGCAACCAAACAAGAGATGATGGCGCATAGTCGTAAAAGCCCTCGCGTTATTCAGGCAAAAAAGAACTTAATAGAACACAATCTCAAAGCAGACGGAAGAAAATTAACCACAACAAAAGTGATGTTAATCAAAAAAATCCTTGCAAGACCTGAACAAAAAACACGTCTTAAAATGATCGCAAAACAATTTGGCGTAAGCGAAATGCAGATCAGAAGAATTGCCAGCGGAGAAAACTGGGGACACGTGAAAATTTAATTATGAATTATGAGTTGTAAAATGAAAAATGTCAACTTAGTTCTAATTTTTAATTGTATCTACGATTGTCAGGCTGAGCGGAGTCGAAGCCCACGCGAAGTCTTTCCATCTGAATAAAAAATTATAAAAGCCACAGATTACACAGATTAACACAGATTTAAAAAAAAATCATTTTAATCCTAATAATCTGTGGCTTATTTATTATGTGCAAAAACAAAACACTGTCAGGCTGAGCGGAGTCGAAGCCTACAAACAAAGCTTTTTGGCTCGTTGAGAGTAACACTCAATAATCATGTAAATTTTTCAGATTTATCGTCAAAATCACAAAAAACACTTCATAATTCACAATTTACAATTCACAATTCATTCGGTTTCTGTGAAAAGACCAAAATCTCTGCCTTTAAAAACAAAATTTCAGGTGTTCATATAAAATAAATCCTTAAATTCGCAATCACAAATAACAAAAGAAGAAATCGAAAGATGAGTTTCGGAAATATAAACTTCATTTTCGATAGTTAATACTAAAAGCAAAAAAAATGAAATACGACGTTATTGTTTTAGGAAGTGGTCCTGGAGGATATGTAACAGCGATTAGAGCTTCACAATTAGGCTTTAAAACAGCTGTAGTAGAAAAAGAAAATCTTG
Organism: Flavobacterium anhuiense; assembly: GCF_004151235.1. GTDB lineage: Bacteria > Bacteroidota > Bacteroidia > Flavobacteriales > Flavobacteriaceae > Flavobacterium > Flavobacterium anhuiense_A. The sequence goes on along the minus strand of NZ_JUIV01000001.1, from coordinate 490,625 downwards.
GAGGAGTTTGCCTTAACTGGGGATGTATCCCAACAAAAGCGCTTTTAAAATCTGCTCAAGTTTTTGCTTACCTTAAGCACGCTTCTGACTACGGATTGAAAGTTTCTGAATTTGATAAAGATTTCCCTGCTGTTATTCAACGCAGCCGTGGTGTTGCTGAAGGAATGAGCAAAGGAGTTCAATTCTTAATGAAAAAAAACAAAATTGACGTTATTGAAGGTTTTGGAAAACTAAAACCAGGAAAAAAACTTGACGTTACTGATAAAGACAATAAAGTTACAGAATATAGCGCTGATCACATTATCATCGCAACTGGTGCTCGCTCTCGCGAGTTGCCAAACTTACCTCAAGATGGTGTAAAAGTAATTGGATACCGTCAGGCAATGACATTGCCAACTCAACCAAAATCTATGATTATTGTTGGTTCTGGAGCAATCGGAGTTGAGTTCGCTCACTTCTACAACTCAATGGGAACAGATGTAACTATCGTAGAATTTATGCCAAACGTTGTTCCTGTAGAAGACGAAGATATTTCAAAACAATTTGAGCGTTCTTTGAAAAAATCAGGAATTAAAGTAATGACGAACTCTTCTGTTGAGCGTATCGATACAACTGGAGCTGGAGTTAAAGCATTCGTTAAAACAGCAAAAGGAGAAGAAGTTCTTGAAGCTGATATCGTACTTTCTGCAGTTGGAATCAAAACAAACATTGAAAACATCGGATTAGAAGAAGTTGGTATTGCTGTTGACAGAGATAAAATCTTAGTAAACGCTTACAACGAAACTAATATTCCAGGATATTACGCAATTGGAGACGTTACTCCAGGTCAGGCTTTAGCTCACGTAGCTTCTGCTGAAGGAATCAACTGTGTGGAAAAAATTAAAGGTTTACACGTAGACCCAATCGATTACGGAAACGTTCCTGGTTGTACTTACGCAACTCCAGAAATCGCTTCCGTTGGTTTAACAGAAAAACAAGCAAAAGAAAAAGGTTACGAATTAAAAATTGGTAAATTCCCATTCTCAGCTTCTGGAAAAGCAAAAGCTGCCGGAAATGCTGACGGATTCGTAAAAGTAATTTTCGATGCTAAATACGGAGAATGGTTAGGATGCCACATGATTGGTGCTGGTGTGACAGACATGATTGCTGAAGCAGTTGTAGCTCGTAAACTAGAAACTACAGGTCACGAAATCCTTAAATCTATCCACCCTCACCCAACAATGAGCGAGGCTGTTATGGAAGCTGTAGCTGATGCTTACGGCGAAGTAATTCACTTGTAAAAATATACCGTTTTACGGTTATATATAATTCTCAATTTATAAAATCCGATTTGTGAAAACAGATCGGATTTTTTTTATTATTGAATATAAAAATCATTAAATATCACTTCTTTTAAAGTAATAAAAAGATTACTTTTATCAATCATTTTTAAATGTTCATTTTTATGGAAGAAACAAAAATATTCTACGCCGACGGGGAAAACCCTAAAATGATTGAAGCTTACAAAAGAGCTCAAGAAACGTTTAAATACTTCTGGAGAGAACTTTCTTGGGAATACAGAAGAATAATTCCAGGATTGGACGTTGCATGCGTAAAACTAGCTTTTACACAAGAAATAGACAACGAAACTATCGTAGAACACATGTGGATTAACGACGTAAACTTTGACGGCGAAACTATATACGGAATTTTAGTAAACGATCCGAACGAATTAACGGATGTAAATAACGGAGACGAAATTGCTATTCCGATAAATCAAATCAGTGACTGGTTATTTGCCATTAATGGACACACTTATGGCGCATTTACAATACAGGCTATGCGTTCTGAAATGAACGAAGAAGAAAGAGAATCTCACGATGAAGCTTGGGGATTAGATTTTGGCGATTTTAATGATATTCTGATTGTAAATGAGCAAAAAGAAAAACCTGAAAATCTTATCGAACACCCAATGAGCAAAAACATGAAAGAAAGTCTTATTGAATTCGTTGCCAATAATCCTGAAGAAATATCCAGCCAAGACGAATTAGGATATACTTTTCTGCATCGTGAAACAATTGCAGGAAACCAGACTTCTGTAGAAGTCTTACTCGAATCTGGAGCAGACAAAAATGCAAAAACCCAAACTGGCAAAACTGCTTTTGATTTTGCCAAGGAATTAAAATGGGATCATTTATTGCCTATATTACAATAAAAAAAATAAAATCCGATCTGTTTTCACAAATCGGATTCTTATTTTTAGAAAACCTAATATTTTTCATTTCAAAACCAAAACTATTCTATTTTTCATCTGTTTAAAATAAAGAATATGCTACTTTTGCTGCACCAAATCTAAACTGCCATAGAATGAAAAAATTATTCTTTACGCTGGTACTGTTATCTTCAGTCCTACTATCTGCCCAAACAAAAAATGATACTGATTTTGCTTCTCAATTAAAAAACTCTTTCTCAGGATCTACAGACTGTGTTAATGACTTCGAAAAAATATTGGCACCAGCCGAACTTCAGTCTTTGAATACTACATTAAATGGTTTCGAAAAGAAATATCTTTATAAAATTGTTGTTATCACAACTCCTTCTTACGCACCATTTCAGTCGCTGGAAGAATATACATTGGAATTGGATAAATTTCTGTCAAAAGATCCTCGGTTAGACCCTACTCTTTTAATCATCTTAAGTAAAAAATTAAGGCAAATTCAAGTGATAAGTGTCGATTTTATAAAATACAAGTTAAGCACTGAAGATACACAAAACATAATTGGTACCTATTCTGTTCCCGAACTTAAAAAAGGAAACTATTATAAAGCTTTGGAACTGGCATCAAATGAATTTATGAAAAAGCTTCAACCATAAAATCAACATCCGATTTGCATAAGCAAGTCGGATTTTTTTATTTATCTTGTCTCACCTTAATAAATGTCTTATTCTGGTTAATTTTAAATTATAAATGGCAACTATAATAGAATCTAGAAATATCGATTTGCAGCATTTAAGACAATTATTTCTAGATGAAAGAAAAAGAACATTTACAGAACAAAACTTATCAGAATTTAGATTAGAAGATTTTGACAAGCAAACTCAAGGTGAATATATTCTGGCCGCTCTTATTGATGATATTCCTGTTGGATTTATCTCGATCTGGATGCCTAACAATTTTATCCATCATCTTTACGTTGACACTAAACATCAGGGAAAAAACATTGGCACAGAATTATTAAAAGCTTGCATAAAGAAGACAGTGTTTCCAATTACTTTAAAATGCCTTATAAGCAATAGCAAAGCCATTGAATTTTACATCAAAAAAGGATTTACAGAAAAATCGAGAGGGCATTCAAGCAACGGAACTTATATTTTATTTGAACTAACAAAAGAGATAGAATAACCTAAAATGCTAAAGATATGAACCAGATTCAGGATTACAACGATTCTCAAACGGCAGAAAACAAAGAAATCTGCGATCTTCTTTATAGAATTATACATAAAAACTTAGCTGAAGCCGAAAACAAAATCTGGCATGCCCATCCTGTTTGGTTTCTAGACGGAAACCCAATTGTAGGTTACAGCAAATTAAAAGATTCCATAAGACTGCTATTCTGGAGCGGACAATCTTTTGAAGAAGAAAAACTCCAAAACGAAGGTTCGTTTAAAGCAGCCGAAATGCGCTATACAAACGCCAGCCAGATAAATGAAGAAGACCTAAAACGCTGGCTACAAAAAAGCAAAGAAATTCAATGGGATTACAAAAACATTGTAAAACGCAAAGGAGTTCTAATTCGACTATTAACCAAACCCTATTAATATAAAAACCAAATGAAATTTTTCCCTCTATTCGCCTTGACTTTTTTAACCTCATTAACCTTTTCACAAACAAAAATGCGACCTGTAAACGAACTTATCGATCAAAATGATTCTGGATGGAAATTAATAAAAGAATGGACCGCTTCTGCTAAAAATAAAGTTGAAATTCTTCCCGCAGATCCGCAAAAAGCAAAAGACGCTTTGTATCACACGCAAGTAACAACCGCTTCGCCAATGGGCGCTATAGTGTATAAAACTGGAGGAATTTTAATCGACAACGGCTGGATTAGAATTTTAGGTTCTGGAAACGCAAAATTAAATCGCAGTCTTCCCGATTGGAACAAAGGAAAATCTTTTAAAGAATTTGGAGAAACGCCTTCCTATCTTTTAATTGCCGACGATGCCCTAGGTGGTTTTTATTTGCTAAACGGAGGTGCATTTGGAACAGATCTAGGAAAAATATATTATTTTGCTCCAGATAATTTAGAATATGAACCACTAGATATTACTTATTCGCAATTTTTAGAATTCTGTTTTAATAATAATCTCGACAAATATTACGAAGGCAGCCGATGGGAAGATTGGAAAAAAGAAGTGATTGCTTTACAAGGCGATCAGGTTTTCAATTTTTATCCATTTCTATGGTCAGAAGAAGGAAGTGATATCAATAAAGTACAAAGAAAAATTATCCCTGTTGAAGAGCAATACAATCTCAATTTAGATTTAAGAAAACAGCTCCAATAATAAACTAAAACACATAACGTATTATTTTTCAAAACTTTATTTTTAATTTTATTACTGACATACTGTTGTCATAACCGCATTTTACTTTTATAAAATAAAAATAAAAAAGATGGAAACTAAAGACGGGAAATTGGCTGTTTATGCTCCAACGAGACAGGATTGGCGCAACTGGCTTGAAGCAAATAGCCAAACAGAAAAATCGGTTTGGCTAATCTTGTATCATAAAAAAAGTAAAACGCAAAGTGTAAATCTAATCGAAGCTACCGAAGAAGCGCTTTGTTTTGGATGGATTGACAGCCTCTGCAAAAAACGAGACGGCGAAAGCTATTACCTTACTTTCTCTCACCGAAATCCCAAAACGAGCAAATGGAGCAAACCTAATATCGAAAGAGCAGAACGTATGATTCAGCAAAATTTAATGACTGAACATGGTCAGAAATTAATCGATATTGCAAAAGAAAAAGGAAAATGGATTATTGACGATTCAGAATAGACTGTTTTGAAAAAGGCATGTATTCTAAATATAAAAACATTTTAAGAGGCGAAAGGAAAATGCTTCCTTACAAAGATTATAAAAGAAGAAAACACAGCTCCAGCATATTTAATGTTGGAGCTTTTTTTTGATAAAAACCATTTATTTATTGTTTATCAATAAATTTTTATTATTTTAGCAGCATAACTTTTAATCTTGAATAACATGGAAATTAAAATTGGAACACCACAGATTCTAAAAATCCTGAACATCTTATCATGGATTATTTTTGTTGGCTTATGTGTAGAAGCTGGTATGTATCTTTTTAATGGAATTTACACTATGACTATAAATTCCTATAATGCCCGCTTCCTTGATTTACTCGATTTGTACAAAAGCAGTCCTAGTTTTTACATTCAAGAAATGTGCTTTATCAGTATTGTAGCCATATTAAAAGCGATTATGTTTTATCTGATTGTAAAAATGCTTCATGACAAAAAATTAAATATAGAACAGCCTTTTACTCCAGAAACAGGGCGCTTTATATCTTATCTTTCTTATCTTGCCTTCGGAATTGGATTGTTTTCTTTTTGGGCTTTCAAATTCAATAATTGGCTAATTCTAAAAGGTGTTAAACTTCCTTCTTTAGAATCTCTTAATCTCGAAGGACATAGCATTTGGATCTTTATGGCAATTGTAATGTTTGTTGTCGGACAGATTTTTAAAAGAGGAATCGAAATTCAATCTGAAATAGACTTAACCATTTAAACAAAAAATTATGCCCATTATAGTAAATTTAGACGTCATGATGGCAAAGAGAAAAATGTCATTAAATGAGCTTTCAGAAAAAGTAGACTTAACATTATCAAACCTTTCCATCTTAAAAACGGGCAAAGCAAAAGCAATCCGTTTCAGCACACTCGAAGCAATCTGTAAAGTTTTGGATTGTCAGCCTGGCGATATTTTAGAATTCTCCGAAGATTAATTTTGTTTTGATTTAATTTGTATTTTCGTACAAATAAGATATGATTTTTAAATAGTTGAAAATCTAAAAAAATCTAAAATGAATATTCTAATCGTTTACGCGCATCCGAGCAAAAAATCGTACACTTTTCAGGTCTTGGAAAGGTTAAAAATAGCTTTAGGCAGTGAAAATTGGAATGTAGAAATCTCAGATTTATACGCATCAAATTTCATTAGCGATATGTCTGAAGCAGAATACGAGCGTGAAGGGTTTGCCAAAACACAGCTTCCGATTCCAGCAGATGTTTTAGCAGAACAGGAAAAAATAGAAAAAGCAGATTGCATTATTTTCCTTTATCCAGTTTGGTGGAGCGATTGTCCTGCAAAGCTGAAAGGCTGGTTTGACCGTGTTTATTCTGTTGGATATGCATACGGCCAAAATGAAACTTCAAGAAAAATGAAAACCATTCCGTATGGACTTGTAATCTGTACTGCGGGTCATCCGAATGACTTTTTACAAGAAATAGAAATCGCACAAAGCATGGAGAAAATTATGCTGGATGACAGACTTGGAAAACGTTTCACAAATAAAGAAATGATTATTTTGGGAGGAACTTTAGAACTCGAAAATGTAATGGCACATCATTTTGAGCTGATTAATAAAATTCCAGAAAAAATCAAACTAACACAATAATTTTCAAATATTTACTAATAAAAATGACACCAGAAAGCAATTTAGAAAAATCAGTTTTTGAAGAAATTCCAACCGAAAAAATATACTCAGAAAAAGCAATAAGAATAGGAACATTTTTTGCTGGTCCGCTAGTTGCTGGTTATTGCATAGCGGAAAATTTTAAAGCGTTTAACGACTTTGAAAAAGCAAAAAACACATGGATTATTACAGCCCTGTCAATGATTGCAATTATTGGGCTTATTTTTATTATTCCCGAAAACTTTCCAAGCATTCTTTTTCCAGTTCTTTATTCAGTTGTTGCTTCTTATTTCTTGAAAAAATTTCAGGAACAGGACATTCAGAAACATATTCAAAATGGAGGTGAAACTTTCGGCGGATGGCGAGTTACCTTGATTGGTTTATTAAGCATTATTGTTTTTTTCGGGATCATAATGAGCATTATCTTATTAACCGAAAATGCTGGATAATTTTTCTGTCCGAAATACACCTCAAAATTGTCTTTTAAGCACCTTAATCAATTGATTTTTAGATTGTAATTTTACCTTACTAATTTAAAATCCAATCAATTATGAGCGCTCAAGATTTTACCACAACAATAATTGTCAATCAATCACCCGAAGAAGTTTTTAAAGCCATACAAAACGTTAAAGGCTGGTGGTCAGAAGAAATTGAAGGAAAAACAGCAAACCAAGGCGACGAATTCAAATATCATTACGAAGATGTTCATCGCTGTAAAATAAAATTGACAGAAGTCATTCAGAATCAGAAAATTGTCTGGCTAATTGAGGAAAACTATTTTAGTTTTACGAAAGACGACACAGAATGGACCAATACTAAAGCTGTTTTTGAAATTTCGAAAGAAAATAATAAAACAAAACTCACTTTTACACATGTTGGTCTGGTTCCAGAATATGAATGTTTTGATGTCTGCAAAGCTGGCTGGAGCAACTATATTGAGAATAGTTTAAAAAAACTTATAGAAACTGGAAAAGGGCAGCCCAATGCAACTGGAAAACCTCAAATAGAAACAGAAAGGGCTTTATCATCAAAAGAATAAATTTCTTAAATTCGTTACAATAAAAAACGAAAATTATGAACCCAATTTTTATAAATACTTTGGCCGTAATTGCAGGTCTTGTCATCGGAAGCATTGTCAACATGAGTATCATTTTAATAAGCGGTTCTATAATTCCGCCTCCAAATGGTGCCGATGTTACCACTACAGAAGGTCTACAGGCTACAATGCATTTATTTGAGCCAAAGCATTTTCTATTTCCATTTTTGGCCCACGCCATCGGAACTTTTGCTGGAGCACTTACAACTGCATTATCTGCTGCTTCTCACAAAACAAAATTAGCTTTTGTCATTGGAGCTTTCTTTTTATTTGGCGGCATCACAATGGTTTTTACACTTCCATCCCCAATTTGGTTCAGCATTGTCGATTTAGTTTTTGCTTACCTTCCAATTGCTTATCTGGCTTCTAAAATTGCTGTAAAAAAGAAAATATAAAGGAAAAATGGAAACCAAGAATACTATAAAACCAGCCAAAAAATGCTACAGTCATATTGGCGGCAAACTAGGCGAATTGCTTTTCGAAACATTCGCAGACAAAAAATGGATTGCCAAAAATGATGTTTCAGACAAACATTTTTATATTACCGAATTGGGAGAAAAAGAGTTTGCCAAACTAGGCATAGACCTTAGTAAAATAAAATCGGAAGACATTTAATTTTATAATTTTTAGATTCTTTTCTGCAAAATTTGTAGCGCTTAATTTCATATCTTAGTTTACTTTTAAATCCTGAATCATGACTAAGAAAGAAATCGCTAAAAACTTCCTGAAACTGGCAGCTAAAGGACATTCTCATGAAGGTTTTCGATTATATGTCGGAGAGAATTTCAAACATCATAACGCCTACTTCAAAGGTGACGCAGAAACATTGATGCTTGCTATGGAAGAGTCTGCCAGAACAAACCCAAATAAAGTTTTTAAAATCCATCATATTTTAGAAGACGGAAATTTGGTTGCCGTGCATTCGCATCTCAAACAGACACCTTCAGATATCGGGTTTGCTGTTGTGCATATTCTCAAATTCGATTCAGATAAAATCATCGAACTTTGGGATTTAGGACAACCTGTACCAAAAGATTCTATTAATCAAAATGGAATGTTTTAGTTAATTGTGAATTATTAATGGTAAATTATTAATTCAAAAACTAAATCTATAAATAACAACTAAACGCATTCACTACATTTCACCATTTACAATTAACAATTCACCATTAAAAACAAATGAACTTCATAACTAAGATCTCCTTACTATTAGTTTTAATCTTTACTTCATGCAATTCATCGGCTCAAAAAAAAGAGGATTATAAAAAAAGTATTGATAGTATACTTCAAAACTCTAATCCTAAATTTAATGGTGCAGTTTTAATTTCACAAAACGGAAAAACATTGTATTCCAAAGTTGAAGGTCTTTCAAACTTCGAGACAAAAAAGCCTTTACAAATGGACACTAAGTTTGAAATTATGTCAAACAGCAAATTAATTGCTGCGACCTTGCTTTTATTGGAAGTTGAAAAAGGAAAAATAGATTTGAATGCTCCAATTAAAAAGTATCTGCCAGAACTCACGCAAACTTGGGCAGATTCTGTTACGGTCCATCAGCTTTTAAACCATTCACACGGAATTGTCGATTTACAAAAACCATTGGTTTTTAAACCTGGAACGCAATATAAATATGGAAATTTAAGTTTCAATTTGGTTGCCAAAATTGTAGCATTCAGCTCTAAAAAAAGTTATAGAGAAGTTGCCGAATCGCTTTTTAAGAAATTAAAAATGAATCAGACTTTTTGTTATTCTCCAGATAAAACTCAAAATCTTGCTACTGGTTATTTTAATGCAAAAAATCAGCTGGAGCCTATTACAACCAGACAAATTACTGACGAAAGCCTTGGTGCAGATGGCATTATTTCTACCGTTTCAGATCTTGCGATTTGGAACAACAATCTTCATAAAGGAAAAATTCTGAAACCAGCATCTTATCAGCTATTGACTAAAAATACAATTCTTTCGCAGCACAATTTCTTTGGAAAAGAAAAAGAACCCTATGGTTACGGAATTAGAATTATTGAAGAAGAAAACATAAAATATCTGGGACACACTGGCTTAGGTGATGGTTTTTCTTCTGTAAATTTGTATTTTCCTGAAAGTGATATCAGTTTCGTTGCTATGGAAAACCAGATGCCAGAAGATGCTGATTTGTTTTACATAACCGAATTCAAAATCAAAAACTTTTTGCTCAAAAGCGATTTAATAAAGAAAAATAATGGCAAAAAATAAAACTACAGAAACTCAAAATAGCGTTACTGATTTTATTAACGCTGTTGAAAATGATGTCAAAAGAAATGACGCTTTTGAACTTATAAAAATAATGCACGAAATAACAGGTTTTGAGCCCAAAATGTGGGGACCTAGCATTATAGGTTTTGGAAGTTATCATTATAAATATGAAAGCGGACATGAAGGAGATGCGCCGCTTGCCGGTTTTTCGCCAAGAAAAACAGCTATGACGGTTTATTTCTATTTACCCGAAAAAGAAAGAGAACCTCTTTTATCTAAACTTGGAAAACACACTTCTTCTAAAGCTTGTATTTATATTAAGAAATTGGCTGATATTGACATCGAAACCTTAAAAGAAATAATTTTACTTTCATTACAATACACTAAGAAATTATATCCCTCAAAATAAAATGACTACATTCTTAATCATTATAGCATTAATTGCCATTATCATCTATAATTTTCTTCAGCATCCAAAATTTGGAAAAGCGCCTTCTGGCGAAAGATTGATTCAAATTCAAAATTCACCACAGTATAAAAACGGGAAATTCGAAAATCAGAGCTTTACACCAGATTTAGCTGAAGGAGCAAGTATGGCTGGAGTTTTGTTTGAATTTTTCTTTAAAAAGGTAGAAAGAAAAATTCCAACAGATTTGATTCCATCTATAAAAACCAATTTATTGGAACTTTCTTCAGATCAGGATATTTTAGTTTGGTTTGGTCATTCTTCCTATTTTATTCAGCTGGAAGGAAAACGTTTTTTAATTGATCCTGTTTTTAGCGGAAACGCCTCTCCTATTCCTGGTACAACAAAATCATTTAAAGGATCTGATATTTATACGGCCGACGATCTTCCAGAAATTGATTATTTATTGATTACGCACGATCATTATGACCATTTGGATTACGACACGATTTTAAAATTAAAACCTAAAACTAAAAAAATAATCACGGCTCTTGGCGTTGGTTCCCATTTAGAATTCTGGGGATTTGCTCCTGAAATTATCATTGAAAAAGATTGGTATTCTAAAATCGAATTAGATGAAAATCTGACGATTCATACCGCGCCATCAAGACATTTTTCGGGCAGAAGCTTTAAAAGATGCAATACGCTTTGGACTTCGTTTATTCTGGAAACCAAAGATTTTAATATGTACTTGGGTGGAGACAGTGGCTACGATTCTCATTTTGCAGAAATAGGAGAAAAATACGGCCCTTTTGATATTGCATTACTTGATAATGGCCAGTATAATGAAAAATGGAAATACATCCACAACATGCCAGAAGATGTAATAAAAGCCATGAAAGACCTAAAAGCCAAAAGAGTTTTTCCAGTGCATTCTTCTAAGTTTTCATTATCGCTTCATTCATGGGATGAGCCTTTAATAAAAGTAACTGAATTAAATAATCTATCTGAAAACCCGATTCCGTTAATTACCCCAATGATAGGCGAAGAAGTTGAATTAAAAAATGACAAACAGGAATTTAAACAATGGTGGAAAGGGGTTAATTAATTATGAATTGTTAATTGTTAATTGTTAATTGCTATGTCACCCTGAGCGGAGTCGAAGGGCGTCCAATTAGTACTAAGACTTCGACTTCGCTCAGCCTGACAATGTAGGCAAAACTTGAAACCTGAAACTTGAAACAAACTTAAAAACCGTGAAAAGCAAAACATTTTTTTTAGCACTTTTATTTCTCGTAACAACCAACATTTTTTCTCAAAATACCTATGTCTTTTTAGGCTCTTATAATCGTGATAAATCGGCAGAAGCAATTCAGGTTTACCAATTGGACACATTGAGTGGAAAACTAACCAGATTTACTTCGGTCAAAAACATTGTAAATCCGTCTTATTTAACCATTTCTCCAAACGGAAAATATATTTATGCCTGTACTGATACCAAAACTCCAAATGCAGGAAGCGTAAGCAGTTTTGAATTTAATCCGTCAGCAAAAACTTTAACTTTTTTAAACAGCCAAAGAAGCGGTGGTGAAAATCCCGTATATGTCAGCGTTCATAAAAACGGGAAATGGCTTGCTAACGCCAATTATACAGAAGGCAGCGTTTCGGTATATCCACTTCTGGAAAACGGTAAAATCGATTCGATTGCACAGAATTTTCAATATATGGATGGAAGCGTAAATAAAGATAGACAAACTAGATCTCACGTACACTCAGCTGTATTTTCTCCAAAGTGCGATTATTTGTTTTTGCCCGATTTAGGTGCCGATAAAATTCGCTGTTATGCTTTTGATGAAAATCAGAAAAAGCCTTTAGTGGAAACTAAAAATCCATTTACAAAAACCGATTTAGAAGCTGGACCAAGACATTTTACCTTTCATCCCAATCAAAAATGGGGATATTGCATTGAAGAAATGGCCGGACAGATAAGCGTTTATAATTATGAAAATGGCATTTTAAACAAAATTCAGCGCATTGCCACACATCCAGAAAAAATAAAAGAAGGTTTTGAAAGTTCTGACATCCACATTTCTCCTGACGGTAAATTTCTTTATGCAACAAATCGCGGCAAAGAAAACAATATTGCCATTTTCTCTATTGATGAAAAAGGGCTCTTGAAAAACATTGGTTATCAGTCAACTTTAGGAAAACATCCACGAATTTTTGCCATTGACGAAAGCGGGAAATTTTTAGTTGCATCAAATGTACAAACTGGGAATGTTGTGGTTTTTAAAAGAGATTTTAAAACTGGATTACTTAAAAAAGTAGGAAAACAGGTTAAAATGGAAAATGTCTCTTGTGTACATATTAAGTGTATTTGATATTTGTCTAAGAATTTTTTAGGCAAACACACTATTAAATAACAATACTATTCTTACTTTTGCAACATAAACAGAATTAATCATCCTAAAAAAGCAAACCATAAAATGCAAATATCAAACTTCAATTTACAGCCCGATTTCTTAGAAAACGAAATTACAAAGTTAATTCCGCTAGAAGAAAAACATTTTGAAGCATTATTTGAAGTCGCTTCCGACCCTTTGATTTGGGAACAAAATCCAGCTAAGGATCGATACACAAAAGAAGGTTTTAAAACTTTTTTTGATATTATAATTACAAAAAGTCCGTTCTTAATTCTCGATAAACAAACTGGCGAAATTATGGGAACAACGAGTTTTTACGATTACAATCCCGAAAAATCGAATGTGGGAATTGGTTACACTTTTATTACAAGAAAATATTGGGGCGGCCCATACAATAAATCAAACAAAAAATTAATGATCGATTATGCATTTCAGTATGTTGATTCGGTACTTTTTCACATCGGAGCAGAAAACTTTCGTTCTCAAAAAGCCGTTTTAAAACTTGGAGCAGAAAAAATCAATGAACTGACATTTATTATTAATGGTGCAGAAGTGCCTTATTTTGAATATGAGTTGAAGAAAAAAGAATAAATGAAAGAAGAAAGAGGCAAGAGAAAAGATATTGAATTTAATACATCGTCTTGCTTCTTTCATCTTTCCCTTCTTAAAAAAATAAAACAATGAAAAGAATAACAGTATTCTGTGCTTCAAGTTTTGGTACGGAAAAAATTTACGAAGAACAAGCGGGTCTAGTTGGAAAAACTTTAGCTGAGCAAAATATAGAATTAGTTTACGGCGGTGCAAATGTAGGTTTAATGGGCGCTGTTGCAGACGGAGCTTTAAATGCTGGAGGAAAAGTAATTGGCGTTCTTCCAAACTTTCTGAGATCAAAAGAAATTGCGCATTTAGGTTTAACCGAATTGATTTTGGTAGAAAGTATGCACGAAAGAAAAACTAAAATGAATGAATTATGTGATGGCGTAATTGCGTTACCAGGAAGTTTTGGAACTTTAGAAGAACTTTTTGAAATGCTGACTTGGGAACAATTGGGTCTACATAAGAAACCTATTGCAATTCTTAACATAAACGGCTTTTACGATTCTTTAATCCAACTAACTAAAATTATGGTTGAAAAAGGTTTCTTAAAAAGTGAATACCAACAAATGTTAATCGTTGGTGAAACTATTGAAGATCTTCTGTATAAAATGAAAAACTATATCGCGCCAACTGTTGTAAAATGGATTAATAAAGAAGAGTTGTAAATTCTGAATTATAAATTCAAAATCATTCGTTATGAATTGAAAATGAAGAGTTAGAAGTAAAAAATTTAGAGTTATATTTACATTTCCTTCTAACTTTAACAAACAACTTCTAACCTCAAAAAAAATGAAAACAGAAAACAACAAATATGCAAAGGCCGAAATGCTGATTAGAAAACCTGTTTCAGAAGTTTTTCAGGCTTTTATTGATCCGCAGATCACAAGTAAATTTTGGTTTACAAAAGGATCAGGAAAATTAGAAGAAAACCAAAAAACCGAATGGACTTGGGAAATGTATGGTTTCTCTCTTTCTGTTACGACACTTGTCATTCAAGAAAATAAAAAAATTGTAATCGAATGGGGAAATCCTGACGAAATTACATTGGTCGAATGGGTTTTTAGTCCGTTAAACGAAAATGAAACTTTTGTTAGTATTACTAATTCTGGTTTTCATGGTGATACAGATAAAATAATCGATCAGGTTCGCAACTCAACTGAAGGCTTTACTTTGGTTTTAGCTGGAGCAAAAGCTTATTTAGAACATAATTTAAGATTGAATCTGGTTTTGGATCGTTTTCCGAAAGGACTTGCTTAATCTTATTGAACCGCAAAGTCTTTTTTTACCACAAAGCACGCAAAGATTTACGTAAAGAACGCTAAGTTTTTTTGAGAGTCATTTAAAATGAAAAAGTTCACAAAGCTTTGTCTTGACAAAGTTTTTATAGACTATGCTTTACGAACTTAAAATATAGATTTTGCTTAGTCTTCGCGGTAAAAATTTAACCGCAAAGAAAGTCAACTTGAAACGTGAAACCTGACACGAGGCTTTAGCCGAATTGGCGAAGCAAACAAAAAAACTATGGAAGTAAAGAAACCCGAAAATATAGACGAATACATTGGCGGATTTCCGAATGATGTTCAGGAAGTTCTAGAAAAAGTTCGTATGACGATTCAGAAAGCGGCGCCTGACGCTAAAGAGAAAATCAGTTATTCGATGCCTGCTTTTGAGCAGAACGGAATTGTAGTTTATTTTGCAGCTTTTAAAAATCATATCGGACTTTATGCTTTGCCAAGCGGACATGAAGCTTTTGCTACAGAACTTTCAAAATATAAATCAGGGAAAGGCTCTGTTCAATTTCCTTTGAAAGATCCAATGCCTTACGATTTAATTACCAAAATTGTTAAGTTTAGGGTAAAAGAAAATCTTGAAAAAGCAAAAGAGAAATAATTATTAGATTCTATTTTCTTATCATTTACAAAGCCTTATTTAATGAAAAAAATAAACATTCTTTTTTTACTATTTAGCTTTTTTATAAGCTATTTGGGTTTTGCTCAAGACGAAGCTGCAATTGAAAAAGAAATCTTAGAACTTCACAAGCCCACAAAAAAAGTTCGCGATTCAATCGTAACACTACAAAAAGGTCTTTATTCAAAATTTGAAATTGAAAAAGACTCTATTATTAAAAATCAATTAAGCCTTCGTTTAGATGAATTGGAAAATGCAAAGGATCAAAATGATATTGAAGAATTAAAACTTGATTTTGCTTTTGCTAAAAATCATCCTAATTCATACCGTGCTTTACAACTTATACGAATTCATGTTAGTCGTTTTATTGGAATGAATTTTTATGACACTTTCGTAGAAGTTTTTGAAAATTTTACGCCCGAAATAAGGAATTCTGAAAAAGGGCAAGAAATGTCCGAGAAACTAAAATATTTTAAACAAAGCAAAGTTGGAAGCCCTGCTCCCTACTTTAATCTGAAAGACATTGATAATAAAACCATTTCGCTTGCCGATTTTAAAAACAAACGATATGTTTTAATTGATTTCTGGGCGAGCTGGTGTGCTCCTTGCCGCGAAGAATTACCGTATATTAGAGAGTTATACAAAAAATATAATTCACTAGGTCTTGAAATTATAAGCATTACAAAAGATGAAAAATCAGATGCTTGGAAAAAGGCCATTATAAAAGATAAAATCGAATCTTGGAAACACATTTCAATTTTAGAAAATAACAGTTCTATAGATACCGATTATTTCGTTAGCGGAATCCCTCACAAGGTTCTTATTGATAAAAATGGTATTATTATCGGAAAATGGAAAGGTGGCGGAGAAAACAATAAACATGATTTACAAAAGCTTTTAAAATCTATTTTTGAAGCAGAATAACCTACATAAATGAATTTAACCGAACACTACAATCAGCTTTATAAAACATCTTCTGAAATCATTTCGGCAGGAAAGTACTCTATCGATTCTGAACTTAAAAACGAATCCGATTCTCGTTTTGGAATCACGTTGCTTATTCGTCCAAATGACGAAATTAAAGCCAATATAGAGACTTTTATCAACGAACTTAAAAAAGCTGAACCAGAGCAGTATTTTTATCCAGATTCAGATATCCATATTACTGTAATGTCTATTATTTCTTGTTCAGAAAACTTTAGTTTGAATCAGATTTCTCCCAACGAATATATTGAAATCATCTGCAGAAGTCTTGTTGAAGTGGATAAAATCAGAATCCATTACAAAGGCATAACCGCTTCTCCATCGGCAATTATGATTCAGGGGTTCCCAAGTGACGAAACGTTGAATAATCTTAGAAATAGACTTCGTGAAAATTTCAAAAATTCAGGATTACAGCAATCTATAGACAGCAGATATGAAATTTCAACAGCACATTCTACTATAATGCGTTTTCAAGAAAAACTTCAAAATCCGAAAAAGCTGATTGAAATTGCAGAAAATTTCCGCGATTATGATTTTGGAGAATTTGAAGTTAAAAATTTAGAATTGGTTTATAATGACTGGTATCAAAGAAAAAGCTCAACGCGTGTTTTGGGTGATTTTGGATTGAGATGATTTTTTTTGCTTGCCACTAATTTCACAAATTTACGCGAATTTATCTACTCTATAATTTTGAATACTAATTGGTGGAAATTCGTGCAATTCGTGGCAAAAAATATTGCCTATTTGAACTTCCCAAAATGCCATAAAACTCCAGCTGGATCGTGCAGAAAACATTCGCTTCCCCAATCTAAATATTTTATCGGAGTTAATTTTGCTCCTTCGTATTTTTCAGGAAGATTTAGAACCAAAAGTTCTTGATAATAACGCTCAACATCATCAACTTCTACAAAAACCATAGTGTTTTCAATCCAGCTTTTATCGTAATAATCTTGAAGATAAAAAGCGATTTCTCCAGATTTAAAAACCGAAAAATTAGATTCTAAAACCGTTTCTTCAAATCCTAAGTCGCAGTAAAAGCTTCTTGAAATTTCGAAATTTTTAGCTCCAATAAAAGGTCTTATTGATTTTATTTTGTGATTCATAGCATTTGTTTTTAATCTTGAAACCATTCAATTCCCTTATCTAGTCGAACAAGAAAATCTGTAAATGATTTTCCAATTTCGACGTGATACTTAGAATTCAAATCAATAAAAGGAGAAAGAATAATTTTTACAGAATTATCATCGTCAAATTCAATTCCAATAAACTCACCACTTCCATTTGTGCCAATAGCGATTGTTTGGGGCAGTTTTTCAAAAATATGATATTCTAAATTTGCATCGATAATTTCTTCTAGACTCCAAAGTTTTATAAACTCAACTCCAATAAACTGATCTATTCCTAAGTAGTTCTCAACATAATAAACATAGTCTTCTGGAAGATCAAATTTTAAATGCTCCTGAATATCTTCAATTGCTACCAAAGAATTTTCATTCCGTCTTGGAAAAACATACTTCCTAAAAATCTCTTCTAATTCTTCTGTCATAAAACCATAAATGAGTTATCCTTTCTTCAAAATACTTCCAATGCCACGTCCGATCTGTTCTATGGCTTCAATTCCTTTTGCTAAAGGCGATGATGTAAAATCTTCATAAGCATCCATTGAACTTTCTTTTCTATCGTCTTGCGGATAAACTAAAATCACATTGTTGTCGTTGAAATATTTTTCAAATTTCTGCGGCAGTTTATCAAAAATAGACTGATATGAAACAGAACCTTTTCTAGAAAGATTGAAAACGACTAAATCGGTTAGTTTTATTTCGTCTGAAATACTTTCAAAATCTTCCCAATCAGAAACATTCTTAAATCCTAATTTGGCATTTAATTTCAAATTATTAGCAATCTGCTGAATGGTTTCGTGAGTTTTATATTCAGCATAAAGCACAATCGGAATACTCAATTCCTGTGATAAACGGCATATTTTCTGAAGCAGTAAATGAAAACCGACGCCTCTTTCAGAAAATGGCGGACAAATAAAAACCAATCTTTTTTCTTCGATAAAATTCTTTTGAAATCTACAGATAAACAGACTCTTATCAACATTATTGATGATTGAATCTACATTTTCTCCAAAAATTTTATCGATAAATCCTGTTTTTCTCGGCCATCCGACAATTACAATATCTGACATAATTTCTTTTGAAGTTCTCGCAATTCCGCTCGCAGGATTGTGGTCAATTCTCGCAATGGTATTGATTTTAACTTCTGAAGCTGAACCTTGAATAACAAATTTATCGGCCGCTTTTCTGTACTTTAAAATATTTTTTTCTGCCTGATTATTATTAGGAACAATCGTTAATAAAGTAATCGGATTAGACGATTTTTTATCTTTTATCAAAAGAGCAAAATCCAATAAACTTGCTGCAGCAGAAGTCTTAGCCAGCGGAATCAGAATATGCTCGTCTAAAATTTGATCCCTTCCAGCATCTTCATGAGAAAACTCTTCTTCGCAGATTGCAATTTTCTTAGCGGCTTTTTCAGTTGCAAACGAAGCCACAATACAAGTAATCAGGATTAGAATAATGGTTCCGTTTAAGATATTTTCGTCTAAAATTTTAGCTTTATAACCCACCAAAATCACGGCTAAAGTTGCTGCCGCGTGCGCACTGCTCAACCCAAAAATAAGCTGTCTTTCAGTTCTGGTATATTTAAAGACAATTTGAGTAAAAAATGCAGCAATCCATTTTCCAAATATCGCCACAACACTCAAAGTTCCAGCTACGATTAAAGCTGTTGGTCCACTTAAGATAACGCTTACATCAACCAACATTCCAACCGAAATCAGAAAAAACGGAATGAATAATGAATTTCCAATAAACTCAATTCTATTCATTAATGCCGAAGAATGCGGAATTAAAGGATTTAATGCCAAACCAGCCACGAACGCTCCAATAATCGGCTCTACTCCTGCTACTTCGGCCAAAAAGGCTGCAAAGAAAACCACAGAAAGCACAAAGATGTAATGCGCATGTTTTTCACTCTCTAATTTTTTGAAAAACCATTTAGCAATTCTTGGAATAAGCAAAAACATTATGGCTGAAAAAATAGCCAGCGAAATAGTCAATTTGATCCAGAAAGCCTGATTTAAGCTTCCTTGAGCACTTCCCATAATTACGGCCAAAATAATCAAAACAGCTGTATCAGTCAAAATTGTTCCTCCCACAGTAATGGCAACTGCTTGATTTTTGGCAATTCCCAATTTACTCACAATCGGATACGCAACCAAAGTATGTGTCGCAAACATGCTCGCAGTTAAAAAACTGGCATTAAAATCGTATTGAAGCAAATAAAAACAAACTGGAAAACCAATTGAAAGCGGCAGAATGAAGGTAAAAAAACCAAAGAGCAAACTCTTATTTCGATTGGCTTTAAACTCATTCATATCCAATTCTAATCCTGCGATAAACATAATGTAAAGAAGTCCAATCGTCGAAAATAGATCGACTGCAGAGCTTTTTGCCAGAATATTTAAACCGTGCGGACCGATAATAACTCCAGAAATAATTAGTCCAATAATTCCCGGAATATTAATCTTTTTAAGCAAAATCGGCGAAAGCAGAATAATAAAAAGTATTAACGAAAAGATCAATACGGGGTTGCTTAAAGGTAATTCGAATTCTTGTAATAGATGTCTGAAAAATTCTATCATATGGTAACTTTATCTTCTTGTGGCATTATAATTTGTAAAAAGACATTTTCAGAATTCAAACAAAATCCATGAAGTATTAATATTGAAGAATCGAGTATTTTTTAGCACTCGTTCTTTTACAAAAATACCTAAAAATAGTGAACTTTTTACTTAAAGCGCATATTAAGGTTTTAAATTTATTTCGTTGCCGAATTATTAAATTTTAATATTTTTTTTAACAAATACGCAAGATTAACAATCAAAAATTAATCATCATTGCATTATTCGATTATCTTTGTCTTAACAAAAATTGAACAATGGAAGAATGTATCTCTGTTTTTGATATGCTTAAAATTGGCGTTGGCCCTTCAAGCTCACATACTTTAGGTCCTTGGCGCGCTGCCGAACGTTTTCTTGAAGAGCTCAAAGACGAAGCAATTTTAGACGACATTACAAGAGTAAAAGTCGACTTATATGGCTCTCTTTCTTTAACTGGAAAAGGCCACGCAACAGATCTTGCTGTAATGCTCGGATTGAGCGGACAAGATCCTGAATATATTCCTGTTGAAGATATTGCGGGAATTATTAAAAAAATCGAAACTACAAACGAAATCAATTTGGGCAACCAAAAAGTGATTCCGTTCTTTTTTCTTCAAGACATTGTTTTCAACAAAGATTTTCTTCCGTTTCATGCCAATGGTTTGAAATTTACAGCTTACAAATCTGATGATTCTGAATATGAATCTACTTTTTATTCTATCGGAGGCGGATTCGTTGTAAAAGAAGAACGTACCAATGCTAAAGAAAAAAAAGCTATAAAATGTGCGTTTCCTTACCCGATTCAAAACGCAGCTGAATTGTTGAATTATACGATTACTGAAAATAAATCAATTTCTGAAATTGTATATCAAAATGAAATTTCGATGCGTCCAGAAGCAGAAGTGCATTCTGAATTAATGCGTATCTGGAATACAATGCTGGAATGCATGTACATTGGCTGCCACTCAGAAGGTATTCTTCCTGGCGGACTTCATGTGCGCAGGAGAGCTTTTGACATGCACCAAAACCTAATCGGATTGTCTAATTATACCGACCCGCAAAGCTGGTTGGAAGAAATTAGAAAAACTGAGGTTAAATTTCGCCAGATTTTAAAATGGGTTAGCTGTTTTGCACTTGCCGTGAATGAAGTAAACGCTTCTCTTGGACGTGTTGTTACAGCGCCTACCAACGGAAGTTCTGGAGTAATTCCGGCCGTTTTAATGTATTATATGGTGATCGAAAACCATAGTGCTGGCGAAAAAGAAATCAAACAATTTTTGATGGTTGCTGGCGAAATCGGAAGTATCTTCAAAAAAGGATCTACTATTTCTGCTGCAATGGGCGGATGCCAGGCTGAAATTGGCGTTTCTTCTGCAATGGCAGCGGGAGCTTTATGCGAATTGATGGGCGGAACTCCTGCTCAGGTTCTTATGGCAGCCGAAATCGCAATGGAACATCATTTAGGTTTAACCTGCGATCCTATTGGCGGTTTGGTTCAGATTCCTTGCATCGAAAGAAATACAATGGGTGCAATTAAAGCGATAAATGCTGCTGAATTGGCCTTGGAAACGGATTCAAAAAATGCTAAAGTTCCATTAGACAAAGTGATTAACACGATGTGGGAAACAGCAAAAGATATGAATTCAAAATACAAAGAAACTTCTGAAGGAGGTCTTGCAGTTGCCGTAAATATGGCTGATTGCTAAAATATTTGTTTGCCACAGATTAAAGGATTCGCACAGATTTATTATTTCACGCAGATTTAAAAAGATTTAAGCAGATATTCGCAGATTTTTTATTTCAATCTGCTAGAATCTGCTAAATCTGCGTGAAAAAATCATTTTAATCCTTTTAATCTGTGGCAAAAAACAAAATCAACTTTATGAAAAAACTTTACTTCTTACTTTTTTTCTGTTCTATTTTACTTCATTCGCAAGAACGTTATTTTTTAAATTCTGATACAAGATTATTTATTTCTCCGAATGCATCTGCCGATTTTTTAGGGTATTTTAAATATGGAGCTGAAGTTCGCTTATTATCTGAAAATCAAAATGGCTGGTACAGAATACAAGCCGATAATTTGAACGAAGGTTATATGCAAGAAAAATATATAGCAAAAAGCCTGAATGCAAAAGATGTAAAAATTAAAGATCCTAAAAACCCTATTTTGGAAGGAGGTGATGCTTACTACGGTGGCAATCATCTTTTTGTTCTTGCCGCTGGACTGAAAGCAAGAGCTTTGCCCGATAAAAGTTCAAAAATCAGAGAAATTTTATTTACAGGAGATCCTGTTGCAGTAAATTATCTTCCGGTAAATCCTGATGAATGGGTAAATATCAGCGGAAGCTTTAACGAAGAATATTCTAAATATACACTGAGAAAATTTCTTGGCCCTAGACCAAACTTTGATGCTTTATTGAAAGATTTAGATAAACTGGACGTAAATGCTCTGAACGATCGTAAAACTCTTAGTGAAAGAATTGTCGAACTGGCTTGGAACAGCGACTACGATAAATTAATTCCGGCATATCAGCGATATTACGAAGTTGTAAAGCAAATCAACGACCCAAAATTATTAGCAGAAACGGAATTAAATATGGCTTTAGCCAAAGCCCTAGCGAATCATAAATTATCAGAACAGATTATCGCATTTACTCAAAAATCTCATTATTCTTTAAAAGGTTTTAAAACAAAATCGGTTACTATTTCTAAAACTGATTTGATTAAAACCATGGGAAATCCAACTAAAAAAGCTCAGATTTCAGACGAATGTGGCATTTACTTAAGTGACTTATTCTATTACTATCCAGATTTGGAAGTTTCTGTTGATGAAAAACAAAATCAAGGAGAAATCATTAAAGTTTTTATCAACGAAAACAACAAATTTATTATAAATCAAAACGCTATTTTAGATCATACGCTGTCTGAAAAAGCTTTCATTGAAAAATATGGAACTTATATTGAAGCTTCTCTAAAATCGCCACATATTTACAGTATCATAATGGAAGACAGTCAATTCCGATTAGAATTTAAAGACGGAAAACTACTTTCTGTCGAAATATTCTATTATTGCTGATTCCCATTTTACAATTATTCAATACTTTTACATTATCAAAAAACAATAAAATGTCAGTAGCAAAAAAAGATTATAAAAGAATCACAACAAAGTCATTAATTGAAATGAAAAGCAATGGAGAAAAAATCTCTATGCTGACTGCGTATGATTATACAATGGCGAAAATTGTTGATACCGCTGGTGTCGACGTAATTTTAGTTGGTGATTCGGCATCAAACGTAATGGCTGGTCACGAAACTACTCTGCCTATTACTTTAGATCAGATGATTTATCATGCTTCTTCTGTAGTTCGCGCTGTAGAAAGAGGTTTGGTTGTAGTTGACTTGCCTTTCGGAAGTTATCAGTCAGATTCAAAAGAAGCTTTACGTTCTTCTATCAGAATCATGAAAGAAAGTGGTGCGCATGCTGTGAAATTGGAAGGCGGAAAAGAAATTAAAGAGTCTATCAAAAAAATATTAAATGCCGGAATTCCAGTTATGGGACATTTGGGATTAACTCCTCAATCTATCTATAAATTCGGGACTTATACTGTTCGCGCTAAAGAAGAAGAAGAAGCTGAGAAATTAATTGAAGATGCTCAAATGCTTGAAAAAGTAGGATGTTTTGCTGTCGTTTTGGAAAAAATCCCAGCAGCTCTTGCTAAAAAAGTAGCAGACAGTATTTCTATTCCTGTTATCGGGATTGGTGCTGGAGGCGGTGTCGACGGTCAAGTTTTGGTAATTCATGATATGTTAGGAATGAATAATGAATTCAGTCCGCGTTTCTTGCGTCGTTACTTAAATCTTTACGAAGAAATGACAAAAGCAATCAGCCAATATGCTGCAGATGTTAAGTCTAGTGATTTTCCGAATGCTAGTGAACAATATTAATTTTTGAGGTTCTAAGTTGCTAAGATTCTAAGAAACTGAGTTTTTAGGTGCAAAGAAGCAAAGTGACAAAGGTTCAAGGGTTTTCAAAAAAATAAAACTAAATAGCCTCCAGTTTTAACTGGAGGTTTATTTTTAAAGTCCCATTAGGCTTTAGCCAAACTTTTTTCAATTTAAATTGTAGGTCAAAATGAAAATTATTTCTACCAAAGACAATTTGCAAATTTTACACGAAGACAATCACATCATTGTGGTTAATAAGCGTGTAGGCGATATTGTGCAAGGCGATAAAACGGGCGACAAACCTTTGTCTGATGTTGTGAGGGAATATATTAAAGAAAAATACAACAAACCTGGAGATGTTTTCTTGGGTGTAATTCACCGTTTGGACCGTCCTACAACCGGAATTGTGGTTTTTGCTCGAACTAGCAAAGCTTTGTCTCGAATGAATGAATTGTTTAGCAATCGAGAGACTAAAAAAACATATTGGGCGGTTGTCAAAAATAAACCAAAAGAAGCGAAAGCAAAATTGGTTCATTATTTAAAAAGAAACGAAAAAAATAACACTTCAAAAGCGCATTCAAAAGAAGTTCCTGATAGCAAATTAGCTAGTTTAGATTATACCATAATTAAAGAACTTCAAAATTATACGGCGCTGGAAATCAATTTGCATACAGGTCGTCATCATCAGATTCGTGCTCAGTTGAGTGCCATTGGTTCGCCCATAAAAGGAGATTTAAAATATGGCGCAGACCGAAGCAATCCTGATGGAGGAATTCATCTTCATGCTAGAAAACTAACTTTTGTACATCCTGTTTCTAAAGAAAATATTACCATTATCGCCCCTACTCCTGACGATCCTATTTGGAACGCTGTATGATTTTTATGATTTATTTGTTAAAATTTTAAATTTTATAAATTAACTTGCAGAGAGAAAATTCAAGTTAATCGGAAAATGGATTATAAAAGTAACATCGGATATCGAAAGGAAACTCTAAAAAAGTTATTGTATAATATTCAGAAAAGTGAAGATTTAATCGTAAAATCTTTATACGACGACTTTAAAAAACCAGAGTTCGAGGCTGTTTTGACCGAAACCAATTATGTCATTTCAGAACTGAAAGATGTTATCAAAAACATTAATAAATGGGCAAAACCTGAACGCGTTTTTCCATCACTTCTCAACTTCCCTTCTAGCGATTACATTTATAAAGAACCATATGGAGAGGTATTGATCATTGCTCCTTGGAATTATCCTTTTCAGCTTGCTTTATGCCCTCTTATTGCTGCAGTTGCTGCCGGAAACAGGGTGGTTTTAAAACCATCGGAACTTACACCACACACCTCAGCTATAATTGCTAAAATTATAGAAAAAACATTTCATGTGAATCATGTTGAAGTTTACGAAGGCGGTATTGAAGTTTCTAACAAACTGCTGGCACAACGCTGGGATTATATCTTTTTTACAGGAAGTGTTGCTGTCGGAAAAATTGTTGCGAAAGCTGCTGCGGAAAATTTAACTCCCGTGACTCTCGAATTGGGAGGAAAAAATCCTTGCATTGTTGATGAAACTGCCAATTTAAAACTAGCTGCAAAACGAATAGTCTGGGGAAAATTTATTAATGCTGGGCAGACTTGCATTGCGCCCGATTACATTCTGATTCAGAAAAACATGAAGGTCAATTTTATTTCTTATTTAATTGAAGAAATCATTAAAGCTTACGGAAAGAAAATTGATAAATCTCCTGACTTTGCTCGAATTATAAACACAAAAAACTGGTACAGATTAACCAGTATGATTCAGGATGAGCATGTTTTGTTTGGAGGAGAAAGTGACGCCAACAAACTCTATATTTCACCAACACTTCTTGAAGAACCGGATTTGGACAGCCCAGTTATGAAAGAAGAAATTTTTGGTCCTATTTTGCCTATTTTGGTTTACGAAAATGAAAGCGACATTCATAAGATCGTTAGCCGTTATGAGAAACCTCTTTCATTTTATATTTTTAGCGAAAATAATTCGTTTACAAAGAAATTAATTTCGAAATACTCCTTTGGAGGCGGATGCATCAACGATACTGTTGTTCATTTTTCTAATAACAGACTGCCTTTTGGCGGTGTTGGCCATAGCGGGATCGGCGCTTATCATGGTAAACGAAGCTTCGATACATTCTCTCATCATAAAGCAATTGTCAAAAAAGGAAATTGGCTCGATCTTCCTATGCGCTACGCGCCTTACAAAGATAAATTGGCTTCCATAAAACGTATTTTAGACTGGCTATAAATTCAGTTAAAAACATTTCGGAATGTTTTGTAGATTTTTATACGGAATTGATTAAAAATATTATATTTACGTCAAGATACCTTTCAAATATTACAAGTCTATAAAACAATTTTACATAAAAATGAAATCTACACTTAACCAAATTGAGGACATTAAGAAAAATGGCTATTCCCTTGATTTTGCTACAGTTTTTAATCACGCTTTCGAAAACTATAAAAAAATAGCACTGTACTCAGGGCTTATCATCTTAGTATTTTCGATTATTGCCGCTATGGCTTTTATGGGTATAATGATTGCTTATTTTGGAGCACAAGCCATATCAAGAGATTTCATCGAGAACCTAGAAAATCAACAATTCACTGCTATCGAACTTGTTATACAAACCGTTGCTGTCTCTGTAGTTGCAGGAATTACAGCTCCTTTTGGCGCAGGTTTTCTTAAAATGGCAGATTCAGCAGATAAAGATGTAGAATTTAATGTTTCAACTATTTTTACTTATTATAAAACCCCGTACTTTGGACAAATTTTTGTGGCTGCTTTTATTCCTGCCTTGCTAGGAACAGCTCTTGCTAATTTAGTGGAAAGTTCAGGAGTTTTATTTGTTGGAAACATAATTTCATTTACCGTTTCCTACTTCATGTACTTATCAATTCCATTAATTGTTTTTGGAAATCTTAGTGCAATTGACGCTATAAAATCTAGCATTATTATCGTTACTAAAAATCCGCTAAACATATTTGCCTTTTTTATCATAGGTTTTATTGGTTCAATGGTTGGTTTTATCGGCTGTTGTGTCGGAATCATTTTTACAGTTGTTTTTAACAGCTCTATGATTTATGCAACCTATTTTGCGATTTTTGGAACACAATCTGAAGAAGATGATTCAATTGATTCAATTGGAAAATACAATGTAGATTAAAATAGAAAATTCTTAATTGCAGAGAACCTAACCACTTCTTTTTAAGAATTTTCAAAACGCTATTTACTTAACCAACATACCCCAAATTCTATGGCCGCAAACTGTAGTTTTTTCAATTCGGTTATTTCAGGAATTTCCGCTACCGGAAGCGCCTTCGAATCAATTATGACTGGATGGTATGTATTCAATTCCGATATCATTTACTACAATAATCATAAACTTGCTGTTTTAGGATTATCGCTTTTTGCCTTTCTTTCGCTTCTCATTTATCAGTTTTTCAGAATCAAAGCAAAAATTGGATATTTCATCGAAAAGAAGAAAGAGCAAGATACGGTTAGTAAAGAGTACCAGCTTTATATTCTATTTTTTGGTATTGCAGTAATTCTTATCGAAATCATAAATGAAATATTCAAGATTAGGCCAAAAAGCCTATTGCTTGTAAATGTCCTAATTGGTGTTTTTGTTCTAGTTATTTACATGATAATAGACAAAATCAAATGGATGAGAGATAAAATCCAGCAGATTTTTATTTCTTGTTTTTTCATTTATATCAGTTATGTCGCTTACAATATTGTCACTTTAACAAATGATGTTGTACCAATCATTGTCTTCCTGATTTCTTTTTTCTTTTCTTACAACATCCTTAAACCCATAAAAATCTACTGGCTTTTTGTTGGTTTAACATTTAGCTTCTTAATTGCCACCTTAGCATTTCATCTTATTCCAATAAAATCTTCTATTTTACTGCTTAATTTCTGCATTTTGATTTTCATTATTAATCAAGTAAAATATGCTGTTTTATTAAACAATCGAGACAATTTTAGATTTGCAAATGAAATTGTACATAAGGGAAATTCCCTTACGATCGCATCCAATCAAAAAGGAGAAATTCTTTTTTGCAGCGAAACCATAACCCCTATTTTAGGATATCTGCCTGACGAGGTAATGGGATTAAAATTTTGGGAACTAACTGAAGATTCCGATTTTTTTAGAAAATTAAATCCTGCTGAAAATCCAGATAACAAGCTTTACATTAGAAAATTAAAAGCCGGAAATGGTGAATATAAATACATTCAATGGAAAGATAAAAAGTTCTCAGACAATTTAATCATCAGTATCGGGCAGGATGTTACAGAACAGGTTATCGTTCAGGATCAATACAAAAACTTAATTCAGACTGCAACCGACATCATTTTTGAAATTGATGCCGAAGGTTATTTTACTTTTATAAATGAATTTGGATTTGCTACTCTTGGCTATACCGAAAATGAAATCATTAAAAAACATTATTCCAATTTCATTCATGAACATTACATCACTAGTGCCGTAGATTTCTACGAAAATCTAGTGATTAATGAAAACAATTATCCAATTATCGAAATTCCAATTCTAAAGAAAAATGGCGATGAAATATGGATTTCGCAAAAAATTATCGTTCGCAAAAATGATTCAGGTTTAACAATTGGTTTTTCTGGAATTGCAAGAGATATTACCGAAAAAAAGAACATCGAAAACGAGAAAAAAAGACGTCTTAAAAAAATTGAAGCCTATAATACCTCAACCAAAAAATTATCTACGACAGACTTTAGCAAATATGACGATTTAAATACAGTTATTGATTTAATACTAAAAGAAGCGGCTTCTATAAGCGAAGTAAATAGAGTAAGTTTTTGGAAATACGACAATGATTTAATCACCTGCAAAAACCTTTATAGTCTTGACAATCAAAGCTTAAACGATAAAAACATTTTAAACAAAGAGTCGTATCCTATCTATTTTGAAACATTAAACAACAAAGCAATTATTAATGCTCCAGACGTATTCAATAAACTGGAAACATCTGAATTTCAAAAGATCTACTTTACAAAAAACAACATTAAGTCAATGCTAGATGTGCCTATTTTTTTAACAGGGCAATTAGAAGGTGTAGCTTGTTTTGAAAGCACCGAACAGAAACGAGAATGGGATAATGAAGACATTAATTATGCAAGAACGATTTCAGATGTCATTTCGCTTGCCATTTCATCTCAAATGCGTTTAGAGGCCGAAAGAAAGTTAGAACTTAAAAGCCAGCTTTTATCTGCGCTTTCTCTATGCACAGAAAAATTCCTGCTTAGCAAAACTACTCATCAAATGTTTGAGGAAACGTATAATATTATTGGAAAAGCGGCCAAAGTAGATCATATGTATTATTACGAAAAAGATGCAATTTACAATACTGTTAGCCAAAAATACAAGTGGTCACGCGAAGGTGTAACACATCAGATAACGCCTCTACGCCATATGACCGAAGAAAATTTAAAAGAGATTTATGATGTTGCGGCGCAGAGAAAAATTTTAAATACGTTAACCCGAAATCTTAATGAAGGCTTTTTCAAAAAACTTCTAATCGATAATGAAATTCAATCTATCTTAATTTTACCACTTTATATTAATGATATTTTTACCGGTTTTATTGGATTTGACGACTGTACTAGAGAAAGAAAATGGTCTGAAGACGAAATTAATATTTTTCAGGTGTTAGCAAATAATATTTCATCTGCATTAGAAAGAAACCGAAACGAGACTAAAATCATTGAAAGCGAAGAAAAATTCAAGCTGATTGCCAATAACATTCCAGGAACAGTTTATTTATCAAAATTTGATGCTTTTTCGACCAAAATATTCTTAAACGACGAAGTTTTAAACCTTACAGGATATTCAAAATCTGAATTTATAGAAAATAATTTATCTTTTCTATCGTTAATTCATCCTGAAGATAAAGAAGAAGTAATTAACAATCAGATCGATAATCTCCAAAACGGAATGCCATTGCATAATGTGTATCGCATTAAGCGCAAAAGCGGAGAATATATTTGGATAGAAGAATTTGGAGATGTAATTAAGCGAGATGATGAAATTGAATTTGTCGGCGGAATTTATTTTGACATTACAAGCAAAAAAGAAATCGAAGACGCCATAAAAGCCAAACAGCTGGCCGAAGCAGCAAACAAATCAAAATCTGACTTTTTAGCCAATATGTCGCACGAAATCAGAACTCCTCTAAATGGAATTATTGGTTTTACACATTTATTAATGAAAACAGATTTAGAGGAAATTCAAGAAAAATACATGACCACAATTAATCAATCGGCTCATTCTCTTCTTGAAATTATAAATGACATTTTAGATTTCTCAAAAATTGAGGCTGGAAAATTGGAGCTCTTTATTGATTTATACGATCTCAAAAAAATCTTAGGACAAGTTTTTGATTTAATTATTTACGAATCCAACAAAAAAAATCTCGAACTCGAGTTAAATATAGATCCTGAAGTCCCTAAATATATCTGGACAGATATTGTCCGCCTTAAACAGATTTTAATTAATCTGCTTTCTAATGCGGTCAAATTTACAATTGAAGGTTCTATAAAACTAAATGTTTCTGTTTTGGAAAAAAAACATAACAATAACTGTGTAATTCGCTTTGCTGTAATTGACACCGGAATTGGTATTTTAGAAAAAAATCAGCAGAAAATTTTCAAAGCCTTTTCGCAGGAAGACAGTTCTACTACAAGGAAATTTGGAGGAACTGGACTTGGATTAACCATATCCAATCAGCTTCTAGCTTTAATGGAAAGTCGTTTACAGCTTGAAAGCAAAATTGATGAAGGAAGTACTTTTTTCTTTGATTTAAATTTAAAAACAAGCAATCAAAGCATTAATGATAAATATAATGCTGAACTCAAAAGTTTAAACATTGATTTAGATGACCAGGAAATTGAAACAAATGGCAACAATATTACCTTTTTAATTGTTGAAGATAACAAGGTAAATATGCTCCTTCTAAAAACCATCATAAAAAACCTTTACAATAATGCTTATATCTATGAATGCGAAAATGGATACGAAGCTATTCAGCAATTTGAACAAATTAATCCAACCATAATTTTTATGGATATTCAGATGCCCATTATGAATGGTTATGAAACTGCCAAAGCTATCAGAAATACTAAAAAAGGACGAGATGTTCCAATAATTGCCGTTACCGCAGGTGCAGAAAAAGAAGAACGCAACAAATGTATTTCTGCCGGAATGGACGATTACATTTCTAAACCAATTATGAAAGGAAGTGTAGAAGAAGCTTTAATTAAATGGCTAGGTAATTTTTAGTTTTTAGCCGGAGTCGCAGTTTTCAGCCACACCTATTTGCGGAGAGTGAAACTGAGTCCGAAAACTAAACATAAATGTCTTAACTCTAAAATTTATCATAAAAAATCTATAAATTCGTACAACGTTAAAAAACAATTCAATATGAAATGGCAAGGCAGAAGACAAAGTGATAATGTCGAAGACAGAAGATCAATTTCCGGCGGAGGTAAAGCAATAATTGGCGGTGGAGTTATCGGAATCATCGTTTTACTGCTTAATCTTTTTGGCGGTGAAACTGGTCAGCAAATAGCGCCTATTTTAGAACAAATGCAAGGCGGTCAAGGTCAACAGACAGAAGCTGCTGCTCCTTTAAGTAAGGAAGATGAAGAAATGGGAGCATTTGTAAAGACTATGCTGGCTTATAATGAAGACACATGGACTAAAATTTTCGCAGAACA
Source organism: Flavobacterium anhuiense (assembly GCF_004151235.1). Taxonomy (GTDB): domain Bacteria; phylum Bacteroidota; class Bacteroidia; order Flavobacteriales; family Flavobacteriaceae; genus Flavobacterium; species Flavobacterium anhuiense_A. Next base: position 458,832 of record NZ_JUIV01000001.1, on the reverse strand, counting down.
TGGAATGACTTACGAAAAACCAAAATTAGTCTTATTTAAAAACTCCACGCAAACTGCATGTGGAGGCGCATCATCTGCCTCTGGACCTTTTTACTGTCCCGCTGATCGCAAAGTATATATGGACTTGGCTTTTTTTGAAGAACTAAAAACCAAATTTGGTGCAAAAGGAGGCGATTTTGCGATTGCATACGTTATCGCGCATGAAATTGGTCATCATATTCAAACCTTATTAGGAACGTCTTCTAAAATGCGTCAAATGCAGCAGGGAAAAAGCGACGCCGAAGCCAATAAATTATCTGTAGCCTTAGAATTACAAGCTGATTTTTATGCTGGCGTTTGGGCACATGATAACCAGAAAAATCTTGATGTTGGAGATATTGAAGAAGCTTTAAGCGCAGCAAATGCTGTTGGAGATGATGCCATTCAAAGCAAGATGCAAGGACATGTTGTTCCTGATTCTTTTACACACGGAACATCAGAACAAAGAATGTACTGGTTCAAAAAAGGCTTTAAAACTGGAGATATTAGTCAAGGTACTACATTTGAAGAAATTCGATAATACATAAACCAAATATAATAACCACAAGAAAAGCACAACTTAACAGTTGTGCTTTTTTAATTTCCAATATTCTAAAATTCCAAATTCCAAATTCCAATCTCTCATCACATTAAGAACCAGAAATCACAAAAGTGATTTCATATTCCTTTCCTTTAAATTATCCACCAGCATATGAAAATATAGCCAGCGGTTTCAACCGCTGGAACGCAACGATTGCGCAATCCATACCATTACATATGCGAACGTTCCCGTGGTTGAAACCACAGACTATATTTGAAATTTAGATTTTGGAATTAAAATGTATCGTAATTTTAGATATTAAAAAATTTTGAAGCCTTCCTCTTTTTAAACTTAAAATTTCCAGTCTTGCTCTAAAATGATCTTACATACCTTATATGGTTCACAAAATTAAACGCACAAAAAAAGCCTTGAATTTCTTCAAGGCTTTCTATCTGGGTGGCTGACCGGGTTCGAACCGGCGACCCGCGGCACCACAAACCGCTACTCTAACCAGCTGAGCTACAACCACCATTTTTCTGCTTAGCGAGTGCAAATATAGAACAAAGGTTGAGTTCTGCAAAGAAAAAAATGAAAAATTTTTATAAAAATTACATCAAATTTTCTAAGCTATTGACAGCCAAACATCTTTCAACTGTAAAACCTTCTGCAAAATCTTTCCCAACTAGTCTTCCTAAGTCTTGCGCACGATAATTTAGGCTTTCAAAAAAGTTTTTACTTGTAATTGGCGTTGCTGGTTCATTCGAATTTGGATCATAAAATTGAGTTTTGTAAGCCATAATTGCTTCTACCTTTTTTTCTTCGAATCCTGTTATATCCACAACGAAGTCTGGCGTAATGTTTTTCCATTGAATATAATGATACACTACTTTTGGCCTCCAAGCTTCTTGTGCCTTTCCATCTAATGAAGTTTCGATTTTCATTAAACCCGAAAGAAAACAAGCATCAGAAACGAGTTTGCTTCCTCTTCCGTGATCAATGTGGCGATCGTCAATTGCATTGCATAAAACAATCTCAGGTTTATATTTACGAATCATTTTAATGACTTCTAATTGATGCTTTTCGTCATTTACAAAAAAACCATCACGCATGCATAAATTTTCTCGCACTAGAACTCCTAAAATCTTAGCAGCATCTTTTGCTTCCTGATCTCTAATTTCCGCAGTTCCACGAGTTCCCAACTCACCACGAGTTAAATCTACAATACCCACTTTTTTACCAAGTGATACTTCTTTTAAAATTGTTCCAGCACAACCTAATTCTACGTCGTCTGGATGTGCGCCAAAGGCTAATATGTCTAATTTCATTTTTGTTTTTGTTTGTTTTGTTTCAGGTTTCAGGTTTTAGACTGTTTTCAAGTTGTCAGGCTGAGCGGAGTCGAAGCTCTTTGTGCCCTTCGACTCCGCTCAGGGTGACATGTGAATTCCCACTTCGCTCAGAGGAGACACACAGCTGAAAACTCATAACTCATAACTCATAACTCTCAAGACTCTTTTCATCGTCATTGATTTATTCACGCTTTCTTCCCATTCTTTTTCGGGAATGCTTTCTTTTGTAATACCGCAGCCCATATACAGAATGGCTTTATTTTCCTGAATCTGCATGCATCGTAAATTTACAAATAAATCAGAACTTGAATTATTTCCTGCAAATGTGCTGTTTAATTCACCTAAAAAACCTGTGTAAAAAGTTCTATCGTAATTTTCATTTTCCAAAATAAAGGCTTTCGATTTCTTTTTCGGAAGTCCGCAAACGGCTGGAGTAGGATGCAAAGTATCAATTACTTCTTCTAAAGTTGAATTATCTTTTAAAACACCTGAAATATCCGTTTTAATATGCCAAATCGATCCCGCCTTTAAACTGTAAGGTTCAGAAACTACAACCGAAGCGGTAAATTCTCGAAGCCTTTTCACAATAAAATCAGTCACAAATTGCTGCTCGTCTTTTTCTTTTTGCTGCCAAACAATTTCGGTTTCCTGATTATCTTTTTGCGTTCCTGCTAAAGCCATCGTTTCAAAAACATTTCCGTTAGCTTTTAGCAGTTTTTCTGGCGTTGCTCCCATCCAAAGTCCGATTTTCGGGTGAAAAAAACAATAACAGAAAGTTGCAGGATATAGCTGAACCAAGTGCTGAAAAATTTCAATAAAATCAAATTCAGATAAAGGCACTTCTTCACTTCGTGATAAAACCACTTTTTTGAATTCTTCATTTTTAATAGCTTGAATTCCCTGTGCAACTAAATATTCATATTGAAATTTGGCTTCTTGATCAAAACTCAAATCATCAATTTCGATTGGTTCAAATGAAGTTGATTCTTTTTTGGCAGTAATAATTTCAGATTCGTTTTCTGGAATCAGGATTATTTGTTTTTCATCAAAAGAAGCAAAAACAAATCCTTTTTCACTGTAATCAGAAACCGTATTTAAATTATTATTTTGCTGTAAAATCCCAACATAATTTTCTGAATTGGGTTTTGAGTAAAGTACAAAAGGTAGATTTTGTTCTTTATGATTTTTAATTTTTAAGAAAAAATTGTTCATTATTAGTTTTACTTGTTGCTTTGTTCCATCATAATCTATATCAAAAGGCCTTTATTTTTACAAATATTAAAAATATCAAAAAAGATCTTGTATGGATTTAATTCTAACTTTTCATCCGATATTAAAACTTGCCCTTTCGTTGCTTGAATGAAATTTTTAACTCTTGAAAATCTAGAATAATTGTAATGAAATGTGCAATTATATGTTTCAGAATAGAATGTTTGAATATCTTCTGTATCCTTATTGACAGAATTTTCTGGAACTAAAAAAGTCAAACAGTATGAAAACAATGCTGCTATATCATAATCATCTCTAACTGCGTATTTATATCTGTGATCAGACCTAAAACTATCTGAATCAAACAATTCTGATAAGTTTTTAAGCTTGAGGGACAAAATTTCAAATGATCCATAAAAATTTCTAAGAAGATAAAACAAAACAATGATTGGAGTATCTGAAAGTCTCTGTCTATTTGCAAAATGAAAATTAGGAATAAACAAAATAGGATAATTCAATATCATACGCAGATTAAGTTGTTTTGAATCGATTAACGATTGCACTATTGCCTTTGTACAATTAAGAAAATTTTCATTTTTACTAAATTCATAATAATTTAATGTAGAACTAAATTGAAAAGTATATAATAAATTTTCGATTTTTTCTTTGACATAAGTACGATTATCGAAATCAAATGGAGAAATAGAATAAAATTTATCTATATAACCCGAAAAATCCACATCAAATCCATATTTGTGATGGAATATTTTTCGAATATTTTCTATATCACAAACAAAAATTACTTTCTCAAAACCAAATTTGTTTCTATCATTTATTTCTTCATGATGAGCGCTGAAAATATTGAATATCCTAAAAACATGATCCGGATCTAAGCGATCCAAATCATCTATAATTAGTACCGCAGACTTTTCATTTTCATTTCTGACTCTTTCAATTAAATCAAATATTAATTCAGAAATCGCGTCCATTTCATGCTGATTTCCTTTTCTATTTTCAATTGATTTTAAAAATGTATAAATCTCATCTTCTTCATTACGACTAATTTCTTCATTAAACTTTTCAAAATCACCAAATGTTTTTTCCAAAGCCTTAATAAAATCAACTATCGGAGTTCCAATTTTTTCACTAAAACCCAATATTGCATATAAAAGAGGCATGACCTTCATACGCTCCATAATAAACATTTGACTTTTTAGCAATAAAGTAAAATCTTCCTTTTCTAATTTAATTTCTTCATAATATCTCCCTATTAATTGAAATAACAAATCAAATTTTATCAATTCAAAAACATCTTCATTTGAAGAAACTGAATAATTAACCGGAAATATTTTTAAGTAAAAAAAATCATCATTTTGCTCAGTAGAAAACTCATTTAAAAAAGTAGATTTACCCGTTCCAAATGGCCCTGAAAAAAGTATTCGTTTATTATGTTCAAAACTTAAATGATTTCTAAAGTCTTTAGAAATCTCAGAGGTCTCAATTTTTATTGTTTCTTTTAATTCCATAGAATTAAATTTTCTTTCTATCCAAAACCATATTCGTCAATTTGCAAAGCGAAACCAAATTACCTTCTTCATCTGTAATTTTAATTTCCCAAAGATGAAGGCTTCTTCCTTTGTGAATAATTCTGGCAGTGCCAAAAACATAACCTTCACGAATACTTTTTAGATGATTTGCCGAGATTTCAATGCCTCTTACCTCCTGTTCTTTCGGATTGATAAAAAAGAAAGAAGCTGCACTTCCAACACTTTCTGCTAAAGCTACAGAAGCGCCTCCGTGCAATAATCCCATTGGTTGATGAACGCTTGGATTTACAGGCATTTTTGCGGTTAAAAAATCTTCTCCGGCGTCGATATATTCAATTTTCAGCGTTTCCATTAATGTGTTTTTAGAAAACTCATTACAGCGCGCTAAAATCTGCTCTTTTGTATAATTCATTAAAATAAACTTTAAAAACGTAAAATTAAAGAAAGATAAGACACAAATCGAAAAATCGGATTCTAAAATTAAAAATCAACTTCAAACCTGTAGGTTTTTTGTTATTTTTACAGAAACAATCAAAACCAATCTTTGGCTTCAGAATATTTTTTCTTTTGCCACAGATTACACAGATTTACACAGATTATTTTTTCTGCATTGTGCAAAATCATTTTAATCCTCTTAATCTGTGGCAAAAAAACTATTTAAATGCGTCAATACTTTGCACTCTTCATTTTCGGAATAATTATAACTTTTAGTTCCTGCCGAACTGATTTTGATACTGTTGCCAGTTCTGGAGATTTGAAATTTTCAAAAGACACCGTTTATTTAGATACTGTTTTTAAAAATATAGGCTCAAGTACCTATCAATTAAAAGTGTACAACCAGAGTAAAAATGACATTTCGATTCCGATTGTGCAATTCAAAAAAGGATTGAATTCTAAATACAGAATGACTGTTGACGGAATGACGGGCAACAACGGGAAAGTTTTTCAAAATGTTACGCTTTTAGCAAAAGACAGTTTATACATTTTTATAGAAACCACAGCTGATATTACAGATGCAAATCCTTCAGATTTTTTATATACTGACGAAATCCAATTTGACAGCGGTGCTAATTTGCAAGAAGTGGCGCTGGTAACTTTAATTCAAGATGCTGTTTTTTTATATCCAAATCAAAATGCTGATGGAACGAAAGAAAAAATTAAAATTGACGGCAAAGATGTTGACGGATTTTATTTAAACGAAAGTGATCCTACAAACGGAAATGAGCTTCTTTTTACAAATGACAAACCGTATGTAATTTATGGTTATGCAGGAGTTCCTGAAGATAAAACCGTGATTTTTGAAGCTGGCGCAAGAGTTCATTTTCACGCTAATTCTGGTCTGTATGTTGGCAAGAACGCTTCTCTCGAAATCAATGGAACAACTTCTACAACAGACAAACTAGAAAACGAAGTTGTTTTTGAAGGCAATCGTTTAGAATCGCTTTACTCTGATATTCCTGGACAATGGAAATCGGTTATTTTTGAAAAAGGAAGCGCCAATCATTCAATTAATCATTTGACATTAAAAAATGCTATTATTGGTTTAGATTTTAGAAGTTCATCTAATACTATCGAAATCAAAAATTCACAAATTTACAATTGCGCCGAGTACGGAATTTTAGCTCAAAACGCACAAATTATTGGAGAAAATCTAGTGATTAATTATGCTGGATTATCCAGTCTATCATGCGTTTATGGCGGAAATTATAAATTTACACATTGCACTTTCAACAACAGCTGGCCTACACCTTCACAATTTTCTGTGAGCTTAAGCAATTCTTTGGCTGGAGCAACTCCAGAAACAAATCCGCTTACTCAGGCAACTTTTAACAATTGCATTATTTACGGTTCAAATACCAACGAATTTAATTTGAGTAAAAATACCAATGTGCCATTTGTTTACCAATTAAACAATTGTCTTTTAAAATTCAGCAGTTCGACAACAAATCCTGATTATCAATTCAAAACCGATACTCAACATTATAACAACATTATTCTGAATGAAAATCCGAAGTTTTATAATGTTTCTCAGAATAAATTCAATATCGATAAAACATCTTCCGCTTTCGCGAAAGGGAATCAGGCCTATATAATTCCGACAGACATTTTAGGAATTACGAGAACTTCTCCTCCAGATTTGGGTGCTTATCAGAGTCAGGATTTCCCTAAATAATGGTTTTGCCACGAAGGCACTAAGACACAAAGTTTTTAATCTCGCAAAGTCGCGAAGTCGCAAAGATATTTTCTCATTTTTGTCATTTCGACGAAGGAGAAATCTCCACTAGAAGCTCGACAAAGATTGGATTTTCGTTACGGAGTTACTTGCGAAGATTTCTCCTTCGTCGAAATGACAAACAGGATGCAATCAATGATTGCCTTAAAAAAAACTTTGCGCCTTAGTGCCTTCGTGGCAAAAAACACCTCGTAAGAAAATATATCCAAAATTAAACATCACTTAACGCAACGCATTCATAAAAGTAGTAGATTTGCTACAACATATTTTTAAAAACTTAATAATCAAGTTTTTAAAATAGTTTTCTCAACCAAATCTTAAAACTATTAATTATGAAAAAAAACTACTTTTTACTGTTATTGATATTTACTGCAATTGGTTTTGCCCAAATTCCGTCAGGATATTACAGCACTGCAACGGGAACGGGCTACACTTTAAAAACTCAATTGTATAATATTATAAAAGGCCATACCGATAACGGTTATGCTGGATTGTACACCACTTATCAAACTTCTGATGTTGATAATTTCTATGAAAACGACGGAACCATATTAGATATGTATTCTGAAAATCCATCAGGAACAGATCCATACACTTACACAACGGGAACCACTCAAAGATGCGGAAGTTATTCTGTTGAAGGCGATTGCTACAATAGAGAACACATTATTCCGCAATCGGTTTTTAATGAACAGTCGCCAATGGTTGCCGATGCTCATTTCATAACTCCAACAGATGGAAAAGTAAATGGAATTCGTTCTAATTATCCGCACGGAAATGTAAGCTCTGCAACCTACACTTCACAAAACGGAAGCAAATTAGGATCAAGTGCCGTTTCTGGATATTCAGGAACAGTTTTCGAACCAATCAATGATTTTAAAGGTGATATTGCTAGAATGTATTTCTACTTTGCAACACGATACGAAAATACTGTTGCGGGTTATTCTTATGCTATGTTTAATGGTACAAGCAACCAAGTTTTCACAACAGCTTTTTTGAATATGCTTTTGGCTTGGCACGCGCAAGATCCTGTGAGCGCAAGAGAAATTGCTAGAAACAATGCCGTTTATGCAAGACAAAATAATAGAAATCCGTTTATTGATCATCCAGAATATGTCAATCAAATTTGGGGCGGAACACCTTCTGGAGATACACAAGCTCCGACCGCACCAACAAGCTTGGCTTCGACATCTACAACAGCAACTTCAATTTCACTTTCGTGGACAGCTTCTACAGACAATGTAGCCGTTACAGGTTATGATATTTATGCCAATAGTGTTTTAAAAACAACGGTTTCTAGTACAACCGCAACAATTACAGGTTTGACGGCTTCGACGGTTTATTCTATTTATGTGAAAGCAAAAGATGCTGCTGGAAATGCTTCTGCATCAAGCAATACCATTTCAGTTACAACCAACAGCGGCGGAACAGGAACAGCAACCGACCTACTTTTCTCTGAATACATTGAAGGTTCTGGAAACAATAAAGCTTTAGAAATTGCAAACAATACAGGAGCTTCTGTTAATTTATCGGCTTATACAATTAAAAAACAAACAAACGGAGCGGGCTCTTGGAGCACAGGATTAGCTTTAAGCGGCACTTTAGCAACTGGAAGTAAATTTGTAATTGTAAACAGTTCTATGTCATCAAGCTGTTTTTCTACAAGTGCTGCTAATATTTCAACAACTGCAACCGAACTTACTTTTAACGGAAATGATGCTGTAGGTTTATTCAAAAACGGTGTTTTAATTGATATCATTGGAACTTTCAATGGCGGAACAGCCAATTTTGCCATAGATGTTACGTTAAGAAGAAAATCTACTGTGACTTCTCCTAGCACGACATTCAATTTAAGCGCACAATGGGATTCCTATTCACAAGACACTTGCAACAATTTAGCCAGCAAAATGGTTCAGACTACTGAAATCGAAGAAAAAGTTATTACCGACGAAATTGCAATTTACCCAAACCCTTCGAATGGAAATTTCGATATTAATCCAGGCAATGTAGATAATCCTTATTCAGTTGAAATTTTTTCATTTTCTGGTCAGAAAGTATTCGAAAAACAAAACACAACTTTCCCAGAAGTTTCTGTACGTAATCTTCCAACTGGAATCTATATTATTAAAATTATAAAAGGAGAAAAAATAGCTTTTAAAAAGGTCATTATTAATTAAAAATTAGATTTTCATCAACTAAAAAAGCGGCAAATTGCCGCTTTTTTCATAATTCGTGAAAGATTTTTCTTTAGAAACGTATTTTTAATCACTTTCTACATTTCGTAAATTTTGCAAATCTGCTGAAGTTTAAGCATTGAAATTATGCCGTTTTATTTTTGATTTTTTCCTTTCTAAAAGTTTAATATTACAGAACATATCAAAAAAGAAATTTTAATAAAACATTAAATTTCTCGAAAGACCGAAACCTCTTGATATTGCGTCTTTTTGGTAGAAAAAATGCAAGAAAAAAGCAATTTCATTTTTTTTGAAAAGAGATGGTTTTCAAATTTGCGCTTACTATTTATTTACATTAAATTTGCAGCTCAATACAACAAACTACACAAATGATCCATTTCTTTGAAAACCAAAGCAAAACTGTTTTTGCCGTACAAACGCAAAACGAAATTTCAGCTCAAGACATTTCAAAATTAAACTGGCTTTTTGCCGACGCAAACAAGATCGAAAAATCTGCATTGACAGGATTTTTTGTTGGTCCACGCGCCACTATGATCACACCTTGGAGTACAAATGCTGTAGAAATTACTCAAAACATGGGAATTTCTGGCATTATCAGAATCGAAGAATTTCATCCTGCAACGGAAGATTTCACGGATTTTGACCCAATGCTTTCTCAAAAATTCAACGAATTAGATCAAGAAATCTTCACTATCAACATTCAGCCAGAACCAATTCTAGAAATTGATGATATTGCTGCTTACAACAAAGTGGAAGGTTTAGCTTTAAGCGAAGAAGAAGTAGAATACTTAAACAATCTTTCAACTAAACTAGGAAGAAAATTAACTGACTCAGAGATTTTTGCTTTCTCACAAGCAAACTCAGAGCACTGCCGTCACAAAATTTTCAACGGAACATTTGTAATCGACGGAGAAGAAAAAGAAACTTCTCTTTTCAAATTAATCAAAAAAACATCTCAGGAAAATCCTAACGATATTGTTTCTGCTTATAAAGACAACGTTGCTTTTGTAAAAGGACCAAAAGTGCAGCAATTTGCACCAAAATCGGCTGATAAACCTGATTTTTACGAAATAAAAGAATTCGATTCTGTAATCTCATTAAAAGCAGAAACACACAATTTCCCAACAACAGTGGAGCCTTTCAACGGTGCTGCAACAGGATCTGGAGGAGAAATTCGTGACCGTTTGGCTGGAGGTCAAGGATCGTTGCCATTAGCTGGAACAGCAGTTTATATGACTTCATATTCTCGTTTGAACGATGATAGAAAATGGGAAAATGCAGTTGAAGAAAGAAAATGGTTGTACCAAACGCCAATGGATATTTTGATCAAAGCTTCAAACGGAGCTTCTGATTTCGGAAATAAATTCGGTCAGCCGCTTATTACAGGTTCTGTTTTAACTTTCGAACACGAAGAAGAAAACCGTAAAATTGGTTACGATAAAGTAATCATGCAAGCAGGTGGAATTGGTTACGGAAAATTAGATCAATCTATCAAACACAAACCAAAAGAAGGCGATAAAATCGTAATTCTTGGAGGTGAAAACTATAGAATCGGAATGGGTGGTGCTGCGGTTTCTTCTGCAGATACAGGAGCTTTCGGTTCAGGAATCGAATTAAATGCGATTCAGCGTTCAAATCCAGAAATGCAAAAACGTGCTGCAAACGCGATTCGTGGTTTAGTAGAAAGCGACAATAACCCAATTGTTTCTATTCACGATCATGGAGCCGGAGGACACTTAAACTGTCTTTCTGAGTTAGTTGAAGAAACTGGAGGTTTGATCGATTTAGACAAATTGCCTATTGGAGATCCAACACTTTCTGCAAAAGAAATTATCGGTAACGAATCTCAAGAAAGAATGGGATTGGTTATTGGTCAAAAAGATATCGATACCTTACAAAGAATTGCTGACAGAGAGCGTTCTCCAATGTATGAAGTTGGGGATGTAACGGGAGATCATCGTTTTACTTTCCAATCAAAAACTAACGGTTCAAAACCGATGGATTATGCTTTAGAAGATTTCTTCGGAAGTTCTCCAAAAACGGTTATGACTGATAATACAGTTGATAGAAAATATGCTGAAGTTGCTTACAACGCTGCAGATTTCGAAAACTATTTAAAAGACGTTTTACGTTTAGAGGCTGTTGCTTCAAAAGACTGGTTAACAAACAAAGTTGACCGTTGTGTTGGAGGAAAAGTGGCGAAACAACAAAATGCAGGTCCGTTACAATTGCCTTTGAATAATGTCGGCGTTATGGCCTTGGATTATTTAGGAAAAGAAGGAATTGCAACTTCTATCGGGCACGCTCCTATTGCAGCTTTGATTGATCCGGTTGCTGGATCTAGAAATGCTATTGCAGAATCATTATCAAACATTATCTGGGCTCCAATTAAAGACCAGTTAAAAGGAATTTCATTATCTGCAAACTGGATGTGGGCTTGTAAAAACGAAGGTGAAGACGCTCGTTTATATGCTGCTGTTGAAGGTTGTTCAGAATTTGCAATCGAATTGGGAATCAATATTCCGACAGGAAAAGATTCACTTTCGATGAAACAAAAATATCCAAACGACGAAGTAATTGCTCCTGGAACAGTTATTATTTCGGCTGCTGGAAACTGTACCGATATTAGAAAAGTAGTGGAGCCTGTTTTACAGAAGAACGGAGATTCAATCTATTATATCAATTTGTCTCAGGATGATTTCAAACTTGGAGGTTCATCTTTTGCACAAATCAGAAATACAATCGGAAACGAAACATCTACAATTAAAGACGCTTCTTTCTTCAAAAATGCATTTAATACGATTCAAGAATTAATTGGTGAAAACCAAATTTTAGCAGGTCACGATATCGGAAGCGGTGGTTTAATCACTACTTTATTAGAATTGTGTTTTGCAGATGTAAATCTTGGAGCTAAAATTGATTTCAGTGCTTTCGCGGAAAAAGACTTATTGAAAATCCTTTTCGCAGAAAACATCGGAATTGTATTCCAAGCTAAATCAGATTCTGCTGTTGAAGCTAAATTAAAAGCAAACAACATCGAATTCTTCAAAATCGGTTCTGTAACTTCTACAGCTACTTTAGAAGTTGGAAATTGGAAATTGGACATCCCAACTTATAGAGACGTTTGGTTTGAAACTTCTTATTTATTGGATCAAAAACAATCTAAAAACGGAAGAGCTCAAGCACGTTTTGAAAACTATAAAAATCAGGTTTTAAATTATACTTTCCCAGCACACTTTACAGGAAAAAAACCAGAAATCGACAATTCTAAACCAAGACCAAAAGCGGCTATTATTCGTGAAAAAGGAAGCAATTCTGAGCGTGAAATGGCAAATGCTATGTACTTGGCAGGTTTTGATGTAAAAGACGTTCACATGACAGACTTAATTTCTGGTCGTGAAACGCTTGAAGATATTCAGTTTATTGGAGCTGTTGGTGGATTCTCTAACTCTGACGTTTTAGGTTCTGCTAAAGGTTGGGCTGGAGCTTTCTTATACAACGAAAAAGCAAAAACAGCTTTAGATAATTTCTTCAAAAGAGAAGATACGCTTTCTGTCGGAATCTGTAACGGATGCCAATTGTTTATGGAATTGGAAGTAATTAATCCAGAGCACGAAGTTCACGGAAAAATGCTTCATAACGAGAGCCAGAAACACGAAAGTATCTTTACTTCTGTAACTGTTCAAGAAAACAATTCAGTTATGTTGTCAACTCTTGCTGGAAGTACTTTAGGAGTTTGGGTTTCTCACGGAGAAGGCAAATTCAAATTGCCTTTAGCAGAAGAAAACTATAACATTGTTTCTAAATATGCTTACGAAGGTTATCCTGCAAACCCTAACGGTTCAGATTACAACACTGCTATGATGTGTGACAAAACAGGAAGACATTTGGTAATGATGCCTCACATTGAGCGTTCAACTTTCCAATGGAACTGGGCACATTATCCAAAAGACAGAAACGACGAGGTTACGCCTTGGCACGAAGCTTTTGTTAATGCCAGAAAATGGATTGAGAAAAACTAAGAAATATATTTTTACCAAAAGCGCCCGAATTTATCGGGCGCTTTTTTTTATAGCTTCCCCTCAATCTTGTCATTCCGAGGAACGAGGAATCTCCACAAGAAACTCCACAAAGATTGGCAACTTTTCTGTATGGAGCTACTTACGGAGATTCCTCGTTCCTCGGAATGACAAACTTTGTGTAAAAAAACTATTTAAAACTATTCTAAGATTAATTTAATAGTATCTTAAGACAGCTTAAGCAAGCATAAACATATTGGTAAATATCTTTGTCTCATGAAAAAAATGATACAAAAAATTTACCTTCCGATTCTTTTATTCATTATAAGCCATGTCTCATTTGGTCAAAAAAACCCTTCGCTGCAAGGAACAGTCACAGACGGAAAAGCTCCAATAGAGTTTGTTGATGTTATATTAAAAAATGTTGCCGACTCAACAAAAACTGCTAATTATGCCGTAACAGATGTTTCAGGGAATTTCTCTTTAGAAAATATAACTCCAGGAGATTATATGCTTCAGTTTAAATTAATAGGCTTTAAAACGAATACCAAAAAAATAAAATATACAGGCACTCTAATTCCACTTGGCACAATTACTTTGCAAGAAGATGCAAACCAACTTAATACCGTTGTTGTAAACTCACAGAAAAAACAGATTCAGAAAACCAATGAAGGTTTTGTTTTTAATGCTTCATCGAATATTTCGCAAACTGGCGGAACCGCTACAGATATGCTAAAAAGTATTCCGACTGTTGCAGTTGATGCAGAAGGCGGAATTACCTTAAGAGGGAAATCGCCCATGATTTTAATAAACGGGAAAAATTCTGCCATTACCAACATGGATCAAATTGCGGCGAGCAGTATTGAAAGCATTGAAGTCATTACAAGTCCGACAGCAAAATATGATGCCAATGCCGAAAGCGGTATTATTAATATAAAACTTAAAAAGAACAATCTAAGCGGTACAAATGGCGCTGTCGCTTTAGGTGCAGGTTTTGGAGCAAAAGGGAGAATCAATAGCTCTGTTCTTTTCAATCACAAAACTGAAAAATGGAATTTTGGTTTAGGATATGATAATCGTTTTGCTGGAAGAACGAAGAAAATAAATGCTGACCGAACAAACTATTTCATTGATGATGAGCATTATATTCATCAAAATAGAAATGATGAACGAACTGAAGGTCTGCAGAATTTGAAATTAAATATTGATTTTTCTCCAAATGAAAAAAACAGCTTTTCTTTTGAAGCATTAGGAAATATTGAAACTCAAGACAATGATGAAACTTTATATACTCAGGTTAACACAAGTTCCAATGCGTTTTTCTCAAATAATAGAAGACATTCTTTAGAGTTGGAACGCTCAAAAGTCGGTGAACTTGCTTTTACTTATGACCGTAAATTTGATGATGACCGTAAAAATTTAAATACCTCTATCACTTCTTCTTTCGGGAAACATAGAGAAAATACCGATATTGACACTTACAATTACGATGAATATCAGCAGCAGATTGGCGACGCTCAATTACAGCGAACGCACAATTACGAAAATCAAAATATTTCTAATGCAATTGTAAATTATACTTTTCCAGTTTCAGAAAAATCGATTATAGAAACGGGCTACAAAGGAACTTTCAGGTTTTTTAATTCAGATTTTGAAAGCGCCGATATGATCAATGGAGAATATGTCGTAAATCCGTTGGCGAGTAATACTTTTAAATTTAACGAACAGATAAATGCCGTTTACGGTTTGATGAATTCTTATATTGGCGATAGCGAAAACCCAAAATGGAAATACAATTTAGGTTTGCGTGCAGAAAATGTTTCCAATACTGGAGCAACACAAAATAATAGTGACCGATTCAGCAATGACTACTTGAAATTCTTTCCGTCGGCTTCTTTACAGTTGAATTTAAAATCTGATGAATTTATCAAATTAGGATACAGCAAACGAATTAATCGTCCTGATCTCGATGATTTAAATCCGTTTATTGATATTACCGATGCATTGAATCCGCATGGAGGAAATCCGTACTTAAAACCGGAGATCATTCATATTGCAGAAATGAGCTATAATAAAAACTGGAAAAATTATTCTTTCTCCACCAATGCCTTTTACAGAAATGCAACTGATGCCATTAGACAATATGCACAGCTTTTAGATAATGGAGTGGTTTTACTTCAGCCACAAAACATTGGAAGCACTGTCACGTATGGTTTAGAAACCATTTTCACTCTCAAACCAGTAGGCTTTTATGACGCAAATATCAGTTTGACCGCTTTTCAGCAAAACATCAATGCAGACAATTTACCGCAGGCACAAGATGTTGTAAGCAGCGCTTTCAGCTGGTACGGAAAAGTAATCAATAATTTTGTTCCGTGGAAAGGCGGAAAACTTCAGATTATTGGAAATTATAATTCGGCTGTTGCCACTCCGCAAGGAAAAAGAATTCCGATTTATAATGTTGATATGGGATTTCAACAGAAATTAGGAAAAGGAAATGCTAGATTAGGTTTGGTTGTCACCGATATGTTCAACACTTTAGAAAGCGGTTATAAAAACAATACCCTATTGTTTAGCAATCACAGAACCAACAAATCAGACACGCGTGCGCTGATGGTTACTTTTGCCTACACTTTCAGATCTGATTTTAAAGAAAAATTACTCGAAAATCAGTTTTCTACGGAGTAAAAACTTACCTAAAACAAATAAAATATAAAAATTTCATTCTTGTATTTTTAAGCTATAATTCTATTAAAAAATTGGATTATATTCGCCGAAAGAAATCAGCTCGACAGATTTTTTTCAGCCCAAAAACACTTAAACCTACATAGAATGAAATTTTTAAAATTACTTTTTATTTTCAGCTTATTCTTTGCTGTTACAACATCACATTCGCAAGTTCACGTAGATCAAATTACTCACAATTCTAAGGAACGATACATTACTACTACAATCGGTTATCCAGTTCCTGGAACTTATGCTCCGCTAAACCAAAAACAGCCTATTACAGTTTTAAATCCAGACGGAACAGGTTTTATTCAGGCTGAAGATTTAAGCAAACAAAAAATCAATTGGGGAATAGAATGCACAGAAGAAGGCGTTCCTGTATTCAAAGAAGGATTCAATAGCGCATCTTACACCTTCTGGTATAGACCAAACGACAGTGAAGAATGGTATTATTCTCAATTTTCTATTCATTTTGCCAAGAAAAAAATGTTTTTAATGGGAGAAAGAGTAAAAGAATACGTGGATTATAACGTTCAATAGCCTATACAAATTTGCTTAGCCATTAAATATTTCTTCATTTTTGATAAAAATTCCTATCAAAAAGAAAACGTTTTCGTTGATTTTTAATAGTCTCTATAAATTTTCCCATAAAATTTCATTAAATAAAAAATCATACCTAAATTTTATTTAATTTGCAATCAAATTCAATATATTAAACATGGTTTCAATCACACGCCTTTTTGATTTTCCCTATTATCAACAAGAAACTTACAACCTTCCAGTTGCTCTTGCAACCAAAAAAAATGGAGTCTGGGAAAAAACATCTAGCGAGGAATATATTGCAAAAGCAAATGCTATTTCGAGAGCATTATTGCGTATGGGCGTTCAGAAAGATGATAAAATTGCTTTAATTAGTTCAAATAATCGTACCGAGTGGAATATAATGGATATTGGCATTTTGCAGACTGGTGCGCAGAATGTTCCTATTTATCCAACAATTGCAGAAGAAGATTACGAATATATTTTAAACCACAGCGGCAGTATTTATTGCTTTGTTTCTGATGAAGAAGTTTTGCAGAAAGTAAATGCTATTAAAGCCAATGTGCCTACGTTGAAAGAAGTGTATTCTTTTAATGAAATTCCAGGATGCAAACATTGGTCAGATTTATTGGTTTTAGGTGAAGATGATAGCAATCAAAATGAAGTTGAAGCTAGAAAAGACAGCATCAAAACTGATGATTTAGCCACAATCATTTATACTTCTGGAACAACAGGAAGACCAAAAGGAGTTATGCTTTCGCACAAAAATATTGTATCAAATGTTTTAGACAGTTCACCAAGAATTCCGTTTGATCCAGGAAAAAGTACTGCATTGAGCTTCTTGCCTATCTGCCATATTTTTGAAAGAATGATTTTGTACATCTATCAATATTATGGCGTTTCGGTTTATTTTGGAGAATCTATTGACAAAATCAGTGATAACTTAAAAGAAGTTCGTCCAACTGTAATTACAGCTGTTCCAAGACTTTTAGAAAAAGTTTACGATAAAATTTATGCTAAAGGAGCAGAATTGACAGGCATCAAGAAAAAACTGTTTTTCTGGGCTATCGATTTAGGTTTAAAATATGAACCATACGGAGCAAATGGCGCTTGGTATGAATTTCAGTTAAAAATTGCCCGCAAATTGATTTTCAGCAAATGGAAAGAAGGTTTGGGCGGAAATTTAGATTTGATGGTTTCTGGAAGTGCCGCTTTACAGCCACGTTTGACGAGAGTTTTTGCTGCTGCAGAAATTCCGGTTATGGAAGGTTACGGTTTAACTGAAACTTCTCCAGTAATTGCCGTAAACGACCAAAGAAATAAAGGCTTTAAAATTGGAACCGTTGGAAAACCAATTCGTAATGTAGAAGTTAAAATTGCCGAAGACGGAGAAATTTTAATAAAAGGTCCTAATGTGATGTTAGGTTATTACAAAGATCCTGAAAAAACAGCAGAAGCTTTACAAGATGATTATTTCCATACAGGAGATATTGGAGAGATTGACAGTGAAGGTTTCTTAAAAATTACAGATCGTAAAAAAGAAATGTTCAAAACTTCTGGCGGTAAATACATTGCTCCGCAAATGATCGAAAATGCTATGAAACAATCTCGTTTTATTGAGCAGATTATGGTTATTGGCGAAGGCGAGAAAATGCCTGGAGCTTTTATTCAGCCAAACTTTGAATTTGTAAAAGAATGGGCAAAAATCCATAAAATTACTTTAGGAAGCAGCGATGCCGAAATTAGTGCCAATCCAGATGTAATTAAGCGCATCGATGAAGAAGTGGAAGGCATCAACAAAAAATTTGGACACTGGGAACAAGTAAAACGTTTTGAACTTACTCCAGATGTTTGGTCTATTGATGGCGGACAGCTTACTCCGACTTTAAAACTAAAACGTAAAATTATTAAAGAGATTTATAAAGATCTTTACGCTAAAATCTACGGAAACAATTAATAAATCAGAATAATATAACCAAACGAAAGCGGCTGTCAAATGACAGCCGTTTTTTTTTGTTAATCATCAACAGTCTAAGCTAGACATATTTTTTTTGCCACGAATTGCACTAATTTACACGAATTTCTTTTTTCTAAAAGTTATTGCTCCTCTAGAAAAAACAAGTATTTCTACTTTGAATACAGAACCCTAAAACCTGTATTTTTGATTTATCCTAAACAGAGAACTATGCCTTGGAATATTCTTGAATCATTATGGAAACGTGCTGTTGAACCACAAAATGCAGATTTAAGCAATTCAAACTGGAACAACGAAATTAAAACCTTGTACCAATTAGGCATCGGTATGGAGGATACTTTACAATTTTTATATTCAGAAAAACCAGATTTTGATTCTTTTAAAACATGGGTCAATAACAGAAAACGAAGTATTGCTATTGAAACTGAAGATTTAATTGAAAACGTGTTATCTGAACAAGATTTAGAATTTTGGAACCAAAATGGTTATGTAATCGTTAAAAATGCTATCTCAAAAGAAGACTGCGAAGATACTCAAAAAGCCATTTGGGAATATCTAAAAATGGATCCTAATAACAAAGAAAGCTGGTATGATCGTCATGAAAATCAAAAAGGATTAATGCTTAATTTTTCTGATCACGAAACCTTAAACCGAAACCGCCTTTCTCCAAGAATTAAAAAAGCATACGAACAGCTTTATAAAACCACTAAAATTTACAAAACGATAGATAAGGTAAGTTTTAATCCGCCTGAAACAGAGAATTTTAATTTTCTGGGAAGTCCACTTCATTGGGATATGAGTTTGAAAAAACCTATGCCTTTTGGCCTTCAGGGTTTGCTTTATTTAACCGATTGCGGACCAGATGATGGCGCTTTTAATTGCGTTGCAGGTTTTCATAATCAAATCGATCAATGGCTCGACGAACTCGAACCTCATGAAAAACCAAGAGAGAAAGCATTGCAGACATTGCAAGCAAAGCCAATTATAGGAGAAGCAGGAGATTTTATCATTTGGCATCAAGCGCTTCCGCATTGTGCGACACCAAATAAAGGTGAAAAACCGCGAATGGTTCAATATCTCACTTATCTTCCAGATGATTATAATGCAGCTGGAGAGTGGATTTAAACCATTCTAGTTTTTCAAGCACCAATGCAAGATTTTAGCGATGTTTTTAGCATCATCAATTCCGCGATGATGTGTTCCTTCTAGCGGAATATTCAGCAATGCAAGCGCGCCGTTCATTCCTGTTGGTTTAACCAAGCCAAACTTTTCGGCAAAATGCTCTTTTACATTGATATGCTCCTCTCCCATCGGATACGGAATACCAAAAGATTTACATTGTTTTGTCAGCATATTCAAATCGTACTGTCCGTAACTTGCCCAAGTGTACAAATCTGGATTGTATTCGTCGATTAGCAAACCAACAGCCTCTTCAAAACTCACTCCGTTTTTATCGAGTAAATCTTGGGTAATAGTCGTCAGTTCAGTACAAAACGGACTAACATGAGAACGTTGTGGTTTAATTAAAATTCCTTTGTTCTTCGAAATTTCTCCCGTCTCAATATCTAAGACCGCCAAACCTATTTCAATAATTTCATTCTGCTGTCCCCTCGGGACTGCGCCTTGCCAACATGTGGCTTCTAAATCGATAATAATAATTTTATCTGTTGTTTTCATTTTTTTAATTTTTTAATAATTGCTTTTTTTAACTACAAAGAGCGCTCAGATTTGTTTCACGCAGATCTAACAGATTGAAGCAGATTTTTTTAAATAATCTTTTTAATCCTTATAATCTGTGGCTAAAAACTTTGCGACTTTGCTAGATTTTTTAACCGCAAGAAGCGCTAAGGTTTACGCAAAGCAACGCTAAGATTTGTTTCTCGCAGATTCAGCAGATCTCGGAGATTTTTTTTAATCTTTTTAATCCTTTAATCTATGGCTAAAAACTTTGTGTCCTAGCGCCTTCGTGGCAAAACCCTTAGAAAAACATGCTTTTTAAATCTAGAAAGAAACTTCTTTTCTTAGACTTTTTTTCAGGCTTCTCCTTTTTAGCAGATTTCTTTTTTTCAAAAACTGCTTTAGCTTTCTCCATCCGTTTAACTGGTTTTATTTCTTCAGTTTTAGACATTTCGTAGAACTTTTTAAAAGGACGTGGTTCAAAATCGACCAAAATAGCTGCCATGTTTATAGCATCAATGTTTGACGGATCTGTCTCTCCTTTGAAGAAAGTTTCGATAGGTCTGAACTTATCCTTTTTCTCCTTAAACTTATTCTTTTTGCTATGATCGAAATCTAAGCCCAATAGGTTGCTGAAGACGTTCAAGTCATCCTTTGTTGGGTTGTTTTCGAAAATCAACCAGCACAAATCACGAAGTTTTCCACGAGAAGGCTTGTACAAATAATCAAAGTATTTACCTTCTTTTTCTATCTCGTATTTTTTTCTAATTGCTTTTTTGTATTTTTCTAGTGTATTGTTTTGCATGGCATTTTTTTTTTTGCAATTCATGGGAATCTCAGGAAATCGAAGGTTTTCTGGGAAATCCAATATCACAAAAGTTAAAAAGCACCCTTGCTTTACCAGAGAGAAATATCTCTAAATGATATATATAATTTCCCTAAAATTCACCCTCTCCTTCCATAGGTTAATCAGTTCCAAATCTTTCTTTTTAATTGAGGCAAACGACAGTTCACTTGTCTCTAGTTTATCTGTTTGACCACTATGGTCCGACGTAAATCCTATTTCTTGATTCATCCTTAAATTTTTTATTGTTAAACTTAAACTGTTAGTACTTACTACTAACGGTTCCTATTTTTTTACTTCATTTTTATTCTTTCATGAACAAATATTACAATTGTTCTGCGCAGTTATTTTGCGTATTTCTTTCTCTTGCCGCTAAGGCGCTAAGACACAAAGTTTTTCTTTTTTATCTTTTCTTAAATCTTAGCGCCTTTGTGCCTTCGTGGCTAACAAATAGTCACAAAAAAAGCACCCGATTAAAGGTGCTTCATAACAAATACGATATAACTATCCTATTGCCTATATTGATGCACCGACATGTAAAAGCATTCACGGTCCGAAGCCGCGGCTACTAATCCTGGGTTGTGTATGTATAATTTAAAACTCATTTTATTTATTTTTTAATTGTTGTTGTTGTTGTTTTCTGAAACGCTTTGTTTCAAATTTGTTTGGCAAAGATATGATGGAAAAATTCATATTTCCAAATATTTTTTAAGAATAATTTTCTGATTATCAATTAGTTAAACCCAAAATAAAAGTAAAGAAATTCCTGTCCGCAAACTGGTGCAGATCTCACTTTTGTATCAAATGACTGTTACTCATCAGATTACTTTCCAAGACTATATCTCTCTATTTTTATTAATCATTAAACATTTTGGTTAAATATTTTTTTAGTTTTTTTAGTTCTGGTTTGTTTTCTTTATCATTTTGTTGTTCACTTTTGTCACACTGAGCAAAATCGAAGTGCTTTTTAAGCGAAATCGAAAAGCTTTAAAACAAAAAAAGCGTCCTAAAATGAGGACGCTTTTCTATTCTATGATGAGTTTGACTCTAAATTCTAGATCATAATTTCATAAAAATACATACGCATCCTGAGCTATTAGCTGGAAAATTTCCCGCTAAAGGTTCAAAAAATTGGCTTGATGAAAATTTCATATGTATTTTTTTCTATTATTAATTACAGATACAAATGTAGTATATTTTAGATTAATTTAACAAAACATACTGAAAATATATTTTTTATAACAAAATCCCGACAATACCAATTGTCGGGATTTAACTTTTTATTGAAAGACTTTATCTATTACTAGCACAAGCTTTATAAATCTGTTTCTCTGAAAATGGCGATAACGTTTCTGCCAGATTTCTGCTGGTTCTTAAACAGCTCAGTATTTTTTGCCTTAAATTGATATCGTCGCCAAACTCTGTATGCATTAATAGCTCGAAGATTTCCTGCAAATACAGGGGCTGTTCTTTGTAATCTCCCTCAAACAATTCGTCTGAAAGGAAATTAATTACGGATGGCACTACATCACGATGTGTTGGTTTTTGATTTTCTTTTGTCATTTTTCTGAAAATATTAAACGCACGAAACCCTCATCTTCGGTTGTGACAAAACATTCTTATCGAATGAGATTAGGGCTATCACTAGCTCCAGCAACGTGAATGAGGGCTTCGCTTATGTTAACTTATAAAGTTTCAAAGTTCTCTGTTACCGATAAAATGTTTTGTCGATAACAAAGATATGGTTTTCTTTTCAAAAATAAGTTTTTACTTACAGAAAAATAATTCCAAAAATCATAATGAAAGAGATTTTACAATATAATCTCCTAAAATCTTAGCAGAATGACAAGCGTATAGCTGATTCATATTTGGATATCTAATTTGTCTAATAGTCATCAAATATAAAGAAATATAATACTCAATTGTTTCAGCCTTATTATATAAATCTTTTATTGAGTTATTTCTGATTGTACTGATCATATTTAAATATTCTACTACATCTGTTCTTTTTGTACTAACAAATTGATGTGTTCTTTCAAATGTTCTTTCCAAAAGTAATTCGCTTTCTATTTCAATTAATTCTCTGCTTTCTAGATAAAATGGAAAATGCTTAAATTTTAGAGAACATTCTAATGATGTATAATCTAAAATCGAATGTCTTCTATTTGTAAATCCAAAATCAATAAGATAGACATTCTGCTCATCATCTATAAAAAAATTATCAGTGTGTAAATCTCCATGACAAACCGTTTCATTATATGTCATTTGAAAATTTGAAATCTTATCAAAATCATCTAACATTTCTTTGCTTTTTATATCATCATTAAGAATATAACTTAAAGATTTTTCAATTTTATCTCTACTAACAAATGTTATATATAAATCTCCTGTTCGACTACTTTTAGTTTCATTATAATCTTCTCTCCAATTAATAAAAGCTTCATTTTCATTGAATAGTTTGTCTAAAATAGCTCTTTTAAATAATAAATCATTATATGGTAAGTCAGTTTTATTCAATATATCATTAAATGAATATGAGGTTTTGCTATTTTCTGAAATCGCATAATTGTATAATATACCTTCATAATGCAAAGTTTTTTCGTAACTCGCATCAGTGTAGTTTAAGAATCCTTTACTACCTTTTATAAATTCACTAAAATTTGCCTTTTCTTCCTTAATTTTTCCATCACTTAGATATCCATACTTAATTATATAAATTTTATCATTGTCAAAATTGTTGTTTTTCTTCGGTCTTATTTCTAATACTTTAGAGCCACTAAATCCCCCACTTAAAATTTTATAAAATATTAAGGGAGACTTAAAGTTTGCACATAATTTTTTTATAATTTTTTCTTCCTCAAAATTAATTTTTCCATTTGATATGTATGTAGACAATACTATATCAATTTCATCGACAAAATCATCTCGACGATTAGTATTTTGACATAATAATACCTGATCTTTTCCAGTTATAGAATGATAAAAAAATTCTTGAAAACTTTCAACAAATTCTTTTATGTTTTCATTAAGTAATCTCAAGTCCTCTTTATTATTCATCTTCGACATTAATAAAAAGATACATATGTAATTACTATCCGGATTTAAATCCATCTTTTTTGAAATGTCAATCTTTATAAATTCGCACTCATAATCTACAAATTTATTTTTGACTCTCGTTTTTAAAGGAGAAACATGATAATTATCTTCAAAAAAGAAAACTAAATTATAGCTAAAAGCTCTGTCATTTATTAATTCAGTTATGAAATAACCTTTGTAGTTAATAAAATAATCTTTCAATTCAGTTTTAATTTTTTCAAACAAATCTGTAAATGAAACCAAAGATTTCGACGTTTCGATTTTTTCTGTTATTAACTCAGCTTCAGATATATCATTTATTGCTCCCTCTTCATTTACTTGAAAATCTTCAATCTTAATATTTTCTTGTTCAATTTGATTGATAAAGCATAGATTTAAATAATCCTTTACAAAATCATGAAATTTAATTTTATCATGTTCCGGAATTGTTCTTAACTGAAAAGATATTGCTTCTGTTTTAGATGTATCAACTGAACCATTTGAAAAAGCATCAGTTAACAATGAAGCTAATAATTCCTTTTTACTAGCTTCATTATACTCCATAATCTAAATTATATTTTTCTTTTCGTTTTTTAAATGCATTTTCTCCCCCTTCTAATATTTTTAAAATATCATCTTTAACATCGTCAACATTTCCTTCTTTCAATTTTTTAGACATTTTATTTTCATAGTTTAAAAATAAATTATACTCTGAATCAGATAGGACAGGTATGTTAGGGTTATGAGTGATAAAAAGTAATTGTCTGTTTTCCTTTTGATCTTTTATAATACTATGTATTTTTTCACTGATATATTTATTATCGAGATTATCTTCAGGTTGATCAATGATTAATGGATTATCGGAAACAGTAAATATTATTGGCAAGACTGTTGTACATCTTTGTCCCATCGACAATTCATCGGAATTTTTGTAATTCTCTTTTAAAATATCTCCTTCAATTTTTAATTTAAAGTCGGGCAAATCATTGCAATAAAGACTTTCAATTATATAAATTTCATCTGTATCATGTAGAGCCTGTATTAAAGCTATAGATCTACTTTCATCAATACCAGTGATTATCTTTAAATTTTCAACATCTTTATCGTGAATAATCTTTGCAAATTGATCTGGCTTAAATGTTTCTACTATTCGATTTACTAATTCATTGTATTTTAGTCCAGAACCTCTTAAAGCTTCTCTTAAACTTTCTTCAAACACATCCATTATTCCTGAAAATTTTAAAGTTATCATTACATCTCCTTTAAGCATTTCATTAATTTCTTTAATTGCTGATAATCTTAGTCTAAAAATGTCATTTTTAATTGCATTAAACTTATCAACTAATTGTTTTCTTTCCACGACAAGTCTGTTTTTTCTTACTTGTCTTTCTTTGATTTCTTGTTCTAAAGTTTCTCTTTCTTTAAGTCTATTAGTAAGAACATTATATCTATTAAAATAATCTCTATTTTTATCAAACTTTTGCTTTAATGTAACAAACTCTGCTTGTTGCCTTTCATGAATTTGGATTACTTCATTGTAATTAGAATTTAAAACTTTAGCGTTTTGCATCAATAAAGCATTAATTTCTTCAAGCTTATTATATATTTGATTATTATTACCTTCAATTTCTTTTACTTTATCATTTATCAAATCTCTATTAAAAAAATTTTCTTGATTAAGTAACGCATTTGCAAAATTTTCATCTAAATCCTTAGTAAATAATAGAATTTGATTTTGCAAATCACTAAATACATGTGTTGCTTTATGAAAAAATCTTTTTTCATCAGTTCTTTTTTTCTCATTAATATCTGCGTTCTCAAATTCAATTTTTTCTTCTGGCGCAATACCTATAGGTTCATTCTTTTTTAATTCTTCAATTTCTTGCTCCAAATTATTGTATTGAGAAATAGAATCTATAATTTGATTGATTCTATAAGTAAATATTTTTAAATCTTGTGCATTTGCATCCAAATCAATTTGTGACTTAGTAATTGCTTTTTTTAATTCATATAAATCGCTACTTACCTTTTTATCAATTAATGATAATCTATCCTCTGGTGACCTACCTATTTTTTCAATTTGGTTTGTTTCGTAAAAATCACATTCGATTTCATCAAATATTCTTGCCAAAGAAATAAAATCTTGGTTTGGAAGCTTAAATGGCTGTGGCTCTTCATTAAGAGTTTTAATAATCCTATATAAAGAACCATCGATTGATTCCATTTCTACAATTATTTCACCATTTCCTAAATTACTTTTTAAAATCTCGATAGTTTTATTTTTAGAAAAGTCTAAACTTAAAGCTGATTTTAGAAAATAAAGTATTGTTGATTTACCAGTTCCTCTTCCTCCCATTATACAATTCATTTTTTCATCAAAATAAATTTTAAAATCCTCATAAAAAGGAGAATTTTTAACCTCTAAAGATTTTATTCTTTTCATATATTTTTTTTTACAATTACAAGTCCAAGTTAGGATGTAAATATAGATTGCACATCAAAGAAAACATTACGGTTTTCCATAAAATTTCAAATCTACATTTCATCCAAATATATATAAACAAAAAACCCTCAAACCAAGTACAAACACCTGATTTAAAAGCCAACAAATAATCCTTACAATTAAATTTTAAATCCCAAAAAAGCTTTTAGAATTCCTAGTCGTTTCCTCTGCTATTTTATCCAAAGTAATTCCTTTAAACTGTGCAATTGTTCCGGCAACATACGGCAGAAAAGCAGGTTCGCAACGGCGTTCGTGATATTTCTTCAAAAGGCTGTTCGGGACATTTTTAGGAAGCATAAACGGCGCATCGGTTTCAATCATCATTCGGTCGAGCGGTACGTACTGAATAACTTCTTTTAAAGGACTGAAACGTTTGGCATCTGAAATCGCTCCCGTAAAACCCAGATAAAATCCGTTATCGAGATAAGTTTTGGCTTCTTGCAACGTTCCTGTAAAACAATGCACAACGGCTTTTGGCAATTGCGGTAAATAATCTTTGGTAATATTCATAAAAGAATTAAAAGCGCTTCTTTCGTGCAAAAACAACGGTTTCTGTACTTCAATCGCCAATTCGAGCTGGGCTTTGTAACATTCTTCCTGTTTGTTTCGGGGCGAAAAGTCACGATCAAAATCGAGTCCGCATTCGCCAACGGAAACCACGTGTTTCAGTTCTAATAATTTCCTGAGTTTCGAAATACTCTGCGCATCGAAACTCTTCGCATCATGCGGATGTATGCCCGCCGTAGCGTACAACACGCCCGGATACTGCCTCGCAATCTTTGCCGATTCTTCGCTATTTCGTACGCTGGTGCCCGTGAGTATCATTTGCGATACGTCGGCGTCGAGCGCGTCTTGTACGACATCGTCTATGTCGTTTTGGAATTGTTTGTTGGTTAGGTTGATTCCTATGTCTATATATGTTTTCATGTTTTCTGTTTTTGCCACGAAGGCACTAAGACACAAAGTTTTTTTTATTCTTTGTGTTGGTTATTATTTTATTAATCTCGCAAAGGCGCAGAGTCGCTAAGTTTTTTGTTTCACGCAGATTTTGCAGATTCTAGCAGATTTAAAATAATTTTATAAATAATCTGCGAGCATCTGCTTAAATCTTTTTAAATCTGCGTGAAAAATTATTTACAGTCAAAGTAACCACAAAGTTTGTCATTTCGACGTTAGGAGAAATCTTCGCGAGAAACTCCACAAAGATTAGAGTCACGTTGTGGAGCTACTTGTGGAGATTTCTCCTTCGTCGAAATGACATAAAATGAGGAAAAACCTTTGCGAACCTTGCGTAAATCTTAGCGAACTTTGCGGTTAAAATCACCACAAAGCGTTAGACGCACTGCATTGCATCTCTACACTGAATACTGTGACCGCGACTGAACACTAAAAATGCGTCTCTACACTGAACACTAAAAAACTGACCACTGACCACTAGTCCTCCTTGCTTCCATCATCAGCCATTCTAACCAATTTCGGTGTAAACTTCGCCACAACATCCACTAAATCTTTCTGCGCTTCCATCACCTGATTGATATCTTTATACGCCATTGGGGCTTCGTCTAGACCTGCTCCGATAAGCGTAACGCCATGATCTCTCAAGATCGATTTCATTTCAGTTTGCGTAATGTTTTTTATAGCTTGGGTTCTGCTCATTTGTCTTCCTGCTCCATGCGAAGCCGAATTTATGGCGTTCTCCTCGCCTTTTCCTCTCACCAAAAATCCTGGTGCGGTCATACTTCCCGGAATGATTCCCATAACGCCTTTTCCTGCTGGGGTTGCTCCTTTTCTATGCACGATCACTTCTTCGCCGTTCCAGGTTTCTTTCCAGGCAAAATTATGGTGGTTTTCGACTTTGGCTAAAATCGTCGCACCCAAAGCGCGTTCCATTTTGTTATGGATAATCTCGTGACAAGCCGAAGCGTAATCTCCCGCCAAATTCATCGCCAGCCAATATTCTTGACCTAATTGTGAATTCATATCTAAATACGCTAAGTTTTTGGCTACTTCTGGAAGTCTGCATTCGTCTTTGGCAATTTTAGTATAATGTCCAGCAATGGTTGCTCCCATTCCGCGTGAACCAGAATGCGTTAACAAAGCGACGTATTTTCCTCTTGGGATATTCAAAACCGCATCGTCTTGTGCAAATTCCATGATTCCGAATTCCACAAAGTGATTTCCACCACCCGAAGATCCTAATTGCGACCAAGCTTTATCTTTCAAGTTCTTCACAAACGGATTCATATTGAAAGTTTCATTTTCCAAAACCGCATGATCTGATTTGTACTGACCGTGAAATCCGTGACCTGCTCCAAAAATAGAATTTGCGATTAATTCTTTTTTGAATTTGGCTTCGTTTTCAAAATAAAAATCTTCTGGTATATCGTAAACCGACAACGCCATTCTACATCCAATATCAACACCAACTCCATACGGAATAATGGCGTTTTTAGTCGCTAAAACGCCGCCAATCGGTAATCCGTAACCTTGGTGCGCGTCTGGCATTAAAGCTCCGGCAACCGTCACAGGCAGTTTCATGGCAACTTCCATTTGTTTTCTGGCTCCGTCTTCAATATGATCTAATCCGTAAGCGGAATACGCATTTGGATTTTCATTTAAAGCAATGAAATCTTCTGGTTTTTCATTCGATTTTTCGATTAAAGCCACAGCCAATTTGCTAAAGATTTTATCGTCTATATAATTTTCCGGAGTTTCTATGACGTTTTTGAAATTAGCAATCATTTCGTCTCTTGTGAATCCGTTTCTTTTGCTGTTTATTTTTAAGGCAATCCCGATTATTTTTCCTTCTGGGAATCCTAATTCTAATATATCTGTACCGTTTATTTGTGTTTTCATTTTTTTTCTTTTTTAAGGGCAATCCCGATAGCTATCGGGACAGAGGTTCATAGGTGCAAAGGTTTAATATTAGTACGCAGTTATTTTGCGTAGATTTTGTTTCACGCAGATTTTGCAGATTTAAGCAGATCTAAAAGTTTTTTTTTGATAAATAATCTGCGCTAATCTGCTAAAATCTTTTTAAATCTGCGTGAAATATTAAAACCTTTGTCACTTTGTTACTATGAACCTTTGCAACTTAATCCACCAACAATTGCGTCACAACCGCTGGGTTCATCGCCCATTGCGCTGTATAAACCTCATCAGCGATTTCATTTTCGGTGATTGTTAAACCTTGAGCTCCTGCTTTAAGCTGTAACAAACTTCCTATATTCAATTTGCTGTTTAGTTTTGACAACAACGCCTGAACTCCTTTGAAATCCAAACCACCTACCACCTGACCTCCGAAAGTCATTTCCAACCAAACGATTTCTCTTTTGGCTACATCCAACACTCCAAAAACCAAACCTTTGGCAACATTCTGCGTCACACGAACCTGATGATCTACACACGACGGATCGTATGCTACACCAGTTTTCTCCGAAATTTTCATCGGGTGTTTGCTGTTCATCCAACCTACAACCAGATTTGGCGTAATACTTCCGTTGCTGTACGCGTTGCAAGTAAAAGTTACAAATTTGGCTTTGGCTTTCGCCAATTCGTCGATGTTGATGTTGATATATTCGGCTGTTCCAATTTTATTCGGAATGCTTCGGATATCACCGCTATGCTGACAACCTGTAGTCGTCAATCGGCTGAAAGAACAAATATCTGAACGATCTTCATAGGCAATATGACAGCTCAAATCCATATCCAAATGTTGTGCAGGAAGATCTTTACCCCATTGCATAAACAATCGCACTTCGTTACCTTTAACTGGGAAACGTGTTCCCATTAAAGCAACTGGCAAATCCTGAACAGTTTCGCTTCGATCTCCTATAGAAACCGGAATATTAAACAATTGCGGATCGATATAGATTGTTTTGTTGGTGTTCACAATTTTCGCAAATCGTTTTTTCATGGCCAAAAGACACAATTCTTCGATTTGATTTTTCATCGCCTCCAACTGAAAATCTTCGTATAACTTCAATAAAGCATTTGCTTCAATTCGTTTGTTTGTTCCACCCAAAGGTTTCACACTTCTCTGCATGTTTTTATCAAAATAATTTTGAGCATACATATTTAATGTAAACACCAATCGAGCCGGAACTTTATCGATGATTTCCTCAAAATGAGCAATAGTTTCCTCTGCTCCAAACCAAAGCATATTCGAAAATAACGAACGGGCAAATAATCCTGGACGCTGTTTCAACAATGCAAATGTTTTATCTGCATCAAATTTCAATCTTGACGAATCTACTTTGCTTTGCCAAACATCATAGACTTGGTTGTAGAATACATCCATTAAAAAGTTCAATTTCTCAAACCCTTTTCTTTTGCTGTATTCTGCCAAACGCAACGCTCGGATAAAACGAACCCACATTCCTCTTTTTGGATGCATCGTTTCGCACATAGCTTCAACATCCATGTTCATATTGTTCAACCAGTTTGCGACCATTAAACACTCTTTTCGGGAATATTTTAGTTTCAAATCTTTTTGAGATGCAATTCTCGCCTGAACGCTTGTATCTAAAACATTGTAGAAATGCTGTGCATTTTTTGATGTTCTTTTAATAATCGTTTTTGGCTCAATAATCTGAAGCATTCCTGTGTTTTTATACCACAAGTATCGTAAGATATCTGTAGGCGTTTTCAAAAACTGAGACGCTTCGGCTTCTTTACCATTTTCGATCAAAAGATCAATAACCAACATTAAAGTTTCCTTCATTGCCACTTCGGTTTTTGGTAAAGGCAAATATTGCATCGCCATTTTTAAACTATCTACCTGAGTAGCGTCTAAAGCGGTTTTTGATTGCAATAACGATATATAGAAATCATTTAAATCTTTTTCTGACCATAATTCCAATATTTTTAATTTGCTTCCTTGTCCGATATTTTCCAGTTTACCAAATTCAAATGGAGTTCCGCAGAACGGACAACCATTGTATCTTTCTAATGGAAAAGTATTATCTGGGATAATATGACCGCATTGTAAAGTTGTTCCGTTTTTATTCTGGAAAATATTTCCGAAAAGAGTGATAATATGATCTACAACAGATTCATTTGTTGGTACATTCCATTCTTTTACCAATGGTGTCCAGTTTTTATCTATCCCTAGAACTTCTCTCAAAACTTCTAAAACCTCAATTTTATATTTTGGATTTACGTTGTTTAAAGCGTGAAGCAATGACTCAGAAAATGTAAATCCAAGTTTAGAAACATTGGCTAACAAAACTGAAGTTGTTCCTGATAAATTTTTAACGTCATTCGCAATCATTTCTGACGGAATGAAAATAGCATTTTGACGTAAACTGATTTTTAATAATTCTTTTGTTTTCATTTTTTTTAATTTTTAAAATTTAGATAATTGTGCTTCTAGTTCTACCCAAAAGATTTGAAGTAAGAAACACTTGACCTGAAATTTGACGATAATTGATTAACTAAGCTAAAATGGAGCGGGCTACCGCGAAAGAAGTAAGTTAATCTTGACCCTCGGTTTTTATTAATGATAATTTTAAAACTTAATAACCAGCAACCTCCTTTCGGAAGTTAGGAGTCGAACCTAAAGAAGTAAGTTTTAATTGACCATTAATTGTGGAGCAGGTGGGATTCGAACCCACGACACGGACATTAAAAGTGTAAGAAGTAAATTTTGATTGACCTTTGATTGATAATTTCAAAACTACCTGCTCTACCACTGAGCTACTGCCCCAATTATGATTGAAAAATAAAAAGGTAATGGTGTAAGTGTGTACGTGGAAAGTGTTTCGAAGTAACTCAAACTTGACCTGTTTTATTCTTTTTTTTATTTCTATGAACGTTTGTTTTTATTTCTGAACAAAGATTTTAAAACTAGTGCGCAATTATTTTGCGCAGTGGAATTTTTGTTCCGTTTTTAAAAAATACTATTTGTTTTATTTCTTGAGCAAAGATTTCAAAACCACTACGCAATTATTTTGCGCAGTAAAAAAAGAATTTTAAATTTGAGTAAAAAACAAGATGAATTTAAAAGAAATTTATTCTGAATTACTTTCGAATATTGGCTTTTCAGCAAATGAAATTCAGCAGAACTGGCTGGATTTAGAAAAGGCATATTCCAAAAAATCAAGGCATTATCATAATCTCACACATTTAAAAGAAATGATTGAGAGCTTTGAAATTTATAAAGACAAACTTCAAAATCCTGACGAAATATTATTTTCGATTTTCTATCATGATTTTGTGTATTCTGCTTCCAAGAAAGATAACGAACTCAAAAGCTCCGAATATGCTTTGTCAATTTTACCTGAAAATAGCACCCTAAATAAACAATTAGTTTTTGATGCGATCTGCGCCACACAGCAACATCAGCAAAATGCAATTGAAGACATTAACTGGTTAATCGATTTTGATTTGAAAATCCTCGCTAAAGATTGGGAAGATTATCAAATCTATTTTGACCAAATTAGAAAAGAGTATCGCATTTATCCTGATTTTCTCTACAAACCCGGACGCGCGAAAGCGTTGAAGCATTTTTTGGAGAATGAATTTATTTTTCAAACCAATGAATTTAGGAATTTATATGAAGAAAAAGCAAGAATTAATATAGAAAAAGAGATTTCATTATTAACGTAGAGACGCAATTCATTGCGTCTACACAACGAATATATCCACAATGTGTTAGAACGCACAGCCAATGATTTTCCAAAACGAATATCTACAAAGAATATCTACAAAGAATATCCAAAACGAATATCCAAAACGAATATCCAAAACGAATATCCACAATGTTTAGACGCAATGAATTGCGTCTCTACGTTTAAACAACGCAACCAATGTCACAAAACAAAAACGCCTTAATTCGGTACAAAACAATCGATAAATGCCTTCAAAATAAATACAGGCAATGGACACTCGAAGATTTAATCGAAGAATGTTCTGAAGCTTTATTTGAATACGAAGGTCGCCAGAACCCAATCAGCAAACGAACCATTCAGATGGATATTCAATTAATGCGAAGTGAAAAACTCGGTTATAATGCACCAATCGTGGTTTACGACAAAAAGTATTATAAATATGAAGACGACGATTTTTCGATAACCGATATTCCACTTACGGAAACTGATATGAATGTTTTGACAGAAACGGTTTCGATGCTGAAACAATTTAAAGATTTCTCTCTATTTAATGATGTATCAGATATTTTACAACGTTTGGAAGATAAAATCTATGCTGAGAAATCGCATACCAAACCTGTAATTTATCTGGATAAAAATGAAAAACTAAAAGGACTGCATTATCTGGACGAAATATATCAGGCAATTATCAAAAAAATGGTGCTCATTATTACTTATAAATCTTTTAAATCTGCCGAAGAAACAAAATTCCATTTTCATCCTTTTATATTGAAGGAATTCAATAACCGTTGGTTTTTGATTGGAAAGAAAAAAGCGTCACAACCTATTACCAATTTAGCTTTGGACAGAATCATTTCTATTGATTACGATTTTAATCATCCTTATTTAGAAGAAGATTTTGATGCTGACCTATATTATAAGGATGTAATTGGTGTTACAGTAAATTCCGGATTGAATGCAAGACGAATTGAATTATGGGTCGATGCTTCGAATGCGCCTTATGTGATTACCAAACCTTTGCATACTTCTCAACGCCTAATTAAAGAAAATGAAGACGGAAGTGTTATTATACATATATATGTAATACCAAATTACGAAATGGAAAGGCTTTTATTAGGTTTTGGAAGCTGTCTTGAAATTTTAAGGCCAGAAGGTCTGAGAAATCGCATGAAAAAGATACTTCAGGATGCTATTTCACGCTACGATTCAGAAAAACCAACTGAAATAAATGCATAATTTTTTACAGAATACAGAATTAAATGCGTTTTAAAAACTAAAAAAGGATTTTTACACCATTAAAAATGTTAAAATCTAAAAAAAGAATAGTATATTACACTTAAAATAAACAACCAAAACCCTCTAAATCAGGGATATTTTATAACTAACCAAAAAATTATTAAAAAATTATATGCATGCATAGTATTTTTTAATTATATTTGAAATCGATATAGTTACCTATGAAAGACAAAACGATAGATTATATTTTGAGAGCAACATGGCAAGCTGTTTCAAGAATGTATAATGAAGAAGCTGCTAAATACGATGCAACAATGGCAACAGGATTTGCTCTTTTAAGTATGGACAAGGAAGAAGGAACTCCGTCAACGGCTCTTGGCCCAAGAATGGGAATGGAAGCCACCAGCTTAACAAGAACCTTAAAATCTATGGAAGAAAAAGGTTTGATTGTTCGCAAAAAAAATCCAAGCGACGGAAGAGGCGTTTTGATCTATCTGACCGAGTTTGGCAAAGAAAAAAGAGATTTATCTAAAAATACAGTTCTAAAGTTTAATGAAACCGTTAGAAAGCATGTCTCAGAAGAAAAACTGAATCATTTTATCGAAGTTTCTGAAATCATCAACGAACTGATTCATGATAAAAACATATTTAATCAAACAGAAAACACAGAAAAAGAATAATATTCTTTTCCTCCTACAAACAAATAATAACAAGTATGAAACGCACAATTAAAAAAGTTGCTGTAATTGGATCCGGAATTATGGGTTCAGGTATAGCTTGTCATTTTGCTAACATTGGTGTCGAAGTTTTACTTCTGGACATTGTACCGCGTGAACTGACCGAAGCTGAAGCTAAAAAAGGATTAACACTTGAAAGTAAAGCCGTTCGCAACCGTGTGGTAAACGAACATTTGGCGAATTCATTAAAATCGAAACCATCTCCTATTTACAGTCAGAAATTCGCAAGCCGAATCACTACTGGAAATACTACAGATGATATGGCAAAAATTGCTAATGTTGACTGGATTATCGAGGTTGTTGTTGAGCGTTTAGACATTAAGAAATTAGTTTTTGAACAAATCGACAAATTCCGTAAACCGGGAACTTTAGTTACTTCAAACACTTCGGGTATTCCAATTCACTTTATGAGTGAAGGAAGAAGCGAAGATTTTCAACAGCATTTCTGCGGAACTCACTTTTTTAACCCTGCGCGTTACTTAAAATTATTTGAAATTATTCCTGGTCCAAAAACTTCTACTGAAGTATTGGATTTCTTAAACGATTACGGATCTAAATTCTTAGGAAAAACTTCGGTTGTTGCTAAAGATACTCCGGCGTTTATTGGAAACAGAATTGGGATTTACGGAATCCAAAGTTTATTCCATTTAGTAAAAGAAATGGGATTAACGATTGAAGAAGTTGATAAATTGACTGGTCCGGTAATCGGTCGTCCAAAATCGGCTACTTTCCGTACAGTTGACGTTGTTGGTTTGGATACTTTGGTACACGTTGCCAATGGTATTTACGAAAACTGCCCGAACGACGAACAACACGAATTGTTTAAACTTCCGGATTTCATCAACAAAATGATGGAGAACAATTGGTTAGGAAGTAAAACTGGACAAGGTTTCTACAAAAAAGTCGATAAAGATATTCTTTCTTTAGACTTAGATACATTAGAATATAGAGCTGCAAAAAAAGCAAATTTTGCAACTTTAGAATTAACTAAAACTATCGATAAACCGATCAATCGTTTTAAAGTTTTAGTGAAAGGAACAGACAAAGCGGGAGAATTCTACCGTAAGAGTTTCGCTGGAATGTTTGCTTACGTTTCTAACAGAGTTCCTGAAATCACAGACGAATTCTACAAAATTGACGACGCCATGAAAGCTGGTTTTGGATGGGAAAATGGTCCATTCGAAATCTGGGATGCTATTGGTGTTGAAAAAGGAATTGAAATCATGAAAGCAGAAGGTTTAGAGCCTGCTGCATGGGTAAACGAAATGTTGGCTTCTGGAAGCAAAAGTTTTTATACTGTAAAAGAAGGCGCTACTTATTTCTACAACATTCCAACAAAATCACAAGAAAAAGTTCCTGGACAAGATTCATTCATTATTCTAAACAACATTCGCGAAAGCAAAAAAGTTTGGAGCAACAGTGGCGCAATTATTCAGGATTTAGGAGACGGAATTTTGAATTTAGAATTCCAATCTAAAATGAATACTATTGGCGGTGACGTTCTTTCGGCAATCAATAAAGCAATTGAATTAGCAGAAAAAGAACACCAAGGTTTAGTTATTGGAAATCAAGCAGCGAATTTCTCTGTTGGAGCTAATATCGGAATGATTTTCATGATGGCAGTTGAGCAAGAATACGACGAATTGAATATGGCAATTAAATTGTTTCAAGATACGATGATGCGTGTTCGTTATTCTTCAATTCCAGTTGTAGTAGCGCCTCACGGAATGACTTTTGGCGGTGGATGCGAAATGAGCTTACACGCTGATAAAGTAGTTGCTGCTGCCGAAACTTACATGGGATTAGTTGAATTCGGTGTTGGAGTTATCCCTGGTGGTGGTGGATCTAAAGAAATGACTTTAAGAGCATCTGATTTATTCCGTAAAAATGATGTGGAATTAAATGTTCTTCAAGAGTATTTCTTGACAATCGCAATGGCTAAAGTTTCGACTTCTGGTTATGAAGCTTTTGATACTGGACTTCTTCAACATGGAAAAGACATTATCGTAGTAAACAAAGATCGTCAGATCGCT
Organism: Flavobacterium anhuiense; assembly: GCF_004151235.1. GTDB lineage: Bacteria > Bacteroidota > Bacteroidia > Flavobacteriales > Flavobacteriaceae > Flavobacterium > Flavobacterium anhuiense_A. The sequence continues at coordinate 421,766 of NZ_JUIV01000001.1, read as the reverse complement.
GAAGCTAAAAAACATGCGTTGTTAATGGCTGAAGCTGGTTATACACAACCAATCAGAAGAAATGATATTAAAGTTCTAGGAAAACAAGCTTTAGGTATGTTCTTAGTTGGAACAGATCAAATGCAAGCTGGAAAATACATTTCTGAGCACGATAAGAAAATCGCCAACAAACTGGCTTATGTAATGGCTGGTGGTGATTTATCTGAAGCAACTTTAGTATCTGAACAATATTTATTAGATATCGAACGTGAAGCTTTCTTGAGTTTATGTACAGAGCGTAAGACTTTAGAGAGAATTCAATACATGTTGACTAAAGGAAAACCGCTTCGTAACTAGAAAAATAGATAAAAGAAGAAAGAAGCAAGAGAAAAGACAAAACTCTGTTTTGAAATCTTGCTTCTTGCATCTTTCTTCTACCAATCTTAAAAAACAAAAACAAATGAAAACAGCATATATAGTAAAAGCATATAGAACAGCAGTTGGAAAAGCTCCAAAAGGTGTTTTTAGATTCAAAAGACCTGATGAATTAGCTGCAGAAACCATTCAGTTTATGATGGAAGAGCTGCCAAATTTCGACAAAAAACGTATCGACGACGTTATGGTAGGAAATGCCATGCCGGAAGCAGAACAAGGTCTTAACGTTGGACGTTTGATCTCTTTAATGGGATTAAAAGTGGAAGATGTTCCTGGGGTTACAGTAAACCGTTATTGCGCATCTGGATTAGAAACTATCGGAATGGCTACTGCTAAAATCCAATCAGGAATGGCAGATTGTATCATTGCCGGTGGTGCAGAAAGTATGAGTTATATTCCAATGGGAGGTTACAAACCAACCCCAGATTATAAAGTTGCTGCTGCTGGTCACGAAGATTATTACTGGGGAATGGGTTTAACTGCTGAAGCGGTGGCGAACCAATATAAAATCTCAAGAGAAGATCAGGATGAGTTTGCATACAACTCTCACATGAAAGCATTGAAAGCGCAAGCAGAAGGAAAATTTGACAAACAAATCGTTCCTATTACTGTTGAGCAGACTTTCATCAATGAAAATGGTAAAAAAGAAACAAAATCATACGTTGTAAATAAAGACGAAGGACCAAGAGCAGGAACTTCTAAAGAAGCTTTAGCAGGTTTAAGACCCGTTTTTGCTGCTGACGGAAGTGTAACAGCTGGAAACTCCTCTCAAATGAGCGACGGTGCTGCTTTCGTTTTAATCATGAGCGAAGAAATGGTAAAAGAGTTAAACCTTGAGCCGATCGCACGTCTAGTAAACTTTGCTTCTTCTGGTGTTGAACCAAGAATCATGGGTATTGGTCCTGTAAAAGCAATTCCGAAAGCATTAAAACAAGCTGGACTAACATTAAACGATATCGAATTAATTGAGTTAAACGAGGCTTTTGCTTCACAAGCTTTAGCCGTTACTCGCGAATTAAACATTAACCCAGAAATCGTAAACGTAAACGGTGGAGCAATCTCTTTAGGACACCCTCTAGGATGTACAGGAGCTAAACTTTCTGTTCAGTTATTTGATGAGATGAAACGCAGAGGTAACAAATACGGAATCGTTTCTATGTGTGTGGGAACTGGGCAAGGAAGCGCTGGGATCTACGAGGTTTTATAAGACTTTTTAGAGGAAAGAAGCAAGAGGAAAGACTTTCTGTTTGGGATGAAAAGTTAGTCTGAAATGGATTTTTAAAAAGTAGTAAAAAACCTACATTTAATTTTTCTTCTTATCTTGCCTCAAAAAACATGAAACACAATTTCAAGAATTTGAAAATTTGGATTTTAGCTATGGAAATTACAAATGATATCTATAAACTAACATCTACTTTTCCAAAATCAGAAACCTATAGTTTGTCAAATCAAATGAATCGATGTTCTGTTTCAATGCCTTCTAATATTGCTGAAGGCTCTAACAGAGGGAATAAACACTTTCAACATTATTTGAATATTAGTTTAGGCTCGTCATTTGAATTACAGACACAATTGTTGATAGCTTGTCAAAACGACTATTTAACAAAAGAAAAAACAGAAAAATTAGAAAACAAAATAATTGAATTTCAAAGGATGACTTCAGGCTTTATAAGCAAGTTAAATTAATCTTTCTTCTTGCTTCTTGCCTCTTTTCATCTTATCAATCTAAAAAACAAAAAAGTCATGAGCGACAAAACAAGAGGAGGTCAATTCCTAGTAAAAGAAACAAAATGCGAGGATATCTTCACACCAGAAGATTTCTCTGAAGAGCAGTTAATGATGCGTGACTCTGTAAAAGAGTTCGTTGACAAAGAATTATGGGCGCATAAAGATCGTTTTGAGAAAAAAGATTACGCTTATACAGAAGCTTCTATGCGTAAGGCTGGAGAACTTGGACTTCTTGGAGTTGCAGTTCCAGAAGAATACGGCGGATTAGGAATGGGATTTGTTTCTACAATGTTAGTTTGCGACTACATTTCTGGAGCAACAGGTTCTTTCTCAACTGCTTTTGGTGCTCATACTGGAATTGGAACTATGCCAATTACACTTTATGGTACTGAAGAACAAAAGAAAAAATACGTTCCGAAATTGGCTTCTGGAGAATGGTTTGGAGCTTATTGCTTAACTGAGCCAGGTGCAGGATCTGATGCAAACTCAGGAAAAACAAAAGCTGTTTTATCTGAAGACGGAACTCATTATCTAATTACAGGGCAAAAAATGTGGATTTCGAATGCAGGTTTCTGCAGCTTATTCATCGTTTTTGCTCGTATTGGAGATGATAAAAACATTACAGGTTTCATTGTAGAAAATGATCCTTCAAACGGAATTTCTATGAATGAAGAAGAGCATAAATTAGGAATCCGTGCTTCTTCTACTCGTCAGGTTTTCTTCAACGAAACAAAAGTTCCAGTTGAAAACATGTTGTCTGAAAGAGGAAACGGTTTCAAGATCGCAATGAACGCTTTGAACGTTGGTCGTATTAAATTGGCTGCTGCTTGTTTAGATGCTCAAAGAAGAGTTACTTCTGGAGCTGTAAAATATGCTAACGAAAGAATTCAGTTCAACACTTCTATTTCATCTTTTGGAGCTATCCGTTCTAAATTAGCTGAAATGGCAACTAATGCTTACGCTGGAGAAAGTGCTTCTTACCGTGCTGCAAAAGATATCGAAGACAGAATCGCTGCTCGTGAAGCAGAAGGAACTTCTCATCAAGAAGCAGAGTTGAAAGGTGTTGAAGAATATGCAATCGAGTGTTCTATCTTGAAAGTAGCGGTTTCTGAAGACGTTCAAAACTGTTCTGACGAAGGTATTCAGGTTTTTGGTGGAATGGGATTCTCTGAAGATACTCCGATGGAAAGTGCTTGGAGAGATGCTCGTATCGCTCGTATCTATGAAGGTACAAACGAAATCAACAGAATGCTTTCTGTAGGGATGCTAATCAAAAAAGCAATGAAAGGACACGTTGATTTACTTGGACCAGCAATGAAAGTTCAGGAAGAATTAATGGGAATTCCATCTTTTGATACTCCAGACTACTCTGAATTATTCTCTGAAGAAAAAGTAATCGTAGCTAACTTGAAAAAGGTTTTCTTAATGGTTGCTGGAAGCGCTGTTCAAAAATACGGACCAGAATTAGATTCTCATCAACAGTTATTAATGGCTGCTGCTGATATCTTAATCGAAATCTACATGGCTGAAAGTACTATTTTGAGAACTGAAAAATTAGCAAAAGCTCAAGGCGAAGACAAAGTTCAGGAGCAAATTGCTATGGCAAAATTATACTTATACAAAGCGGTTGATATTGTAAACTTAAGAGGAAAAGAAGGAATTGCTTCTTTTGCTGAAGGTGACGAACAACGTATGATGTTAATGGGACTTAAACGTTTCACTAAATATACTAACCTGCCAAATGTTGTGGCACTTAGAGAAAAAATTGCAACAAAATTAGTAGCAGAAAACACATACTGCTTCTAATTTCAAAATAGTTTTTAGCTTTTAATTTGTTATAAACCCGCGCAAGTCCGAAACTGCGCGGGTTTATTTTTTGTTATACTCTCAGCAAAAGATATTTCTTACACGACGCAATATTTTTGCAGTTATTTGCAAAATATTTGTTAAAATTAGCTTTAAGACTTATACAGAATAGTTAAACATCAAATGTATTACAGTATATTTAACGTTCTAAAAACTATAAAAAACAAAATAATGAAACAAATTAACCTAATTGCATCATTTTTATTGTGCTTTTGCTTTACTGCTGCCTTTGCACAGAAAAATAAGAAAATGGACATTATTGCCTATTATACGGGCGATTCTCAACTTATTGATAAATATGAAGTTGAAAAACTAAACCAAATTATTTTTAGTTTTTGCCATTTAAAAGATGGTAAACTAAGTGTTGATTCTGCTAAAGATTCCATTACAATTAAGCATTTAGTTTCGCTTAAAGCGAAAAATCCACAATTGAAAATTATTGTATCTCTTGGAGGATGGGGAGGCTGCGAACCTTGTTCAGAAGCATTCTCAACTGCTGAAGGGCGCTTAAAATTTGCAAAATCTGTAAAAGAAGTTAGCGATTATTTTAAAATTGACGGTCTAGACTTAGATTGGGAATATCCATCAATTGAAGGACTTCCAGGGCATTTATACCAAGCTGCCGACAAACCTAATTTTACAGAACTAATCAAAATACTACGTTCCACTTTAGGTAAAAAATATGAATTAAGCTTTGCCGCAGGAGGTTTCCAGAAATGCTTGGATGAATCTATAGATTGGAAAGCTGTTGCTCCATTTGTAAACCGCATTAATATCATGAGTTACGATTTAGTAAATGGATATTCAAAAGTTACAGGGCACCATACGCCATTATATAGCACAAATCCGAAAGAAGAATCTACAGACAGAGCTGTTGAGTTTTTATTAAAAGCAGGTGTTCCTGCTGAAAAATTGGTAATTGGAGGTGCATTTTATACCAGACAATGGAAAAACGTGGAAAACATCAATAACGGATTGTACCAAGCTGGAGAACATTTTCAAGGTGTTGACTTTAAAAACTATGCTACAACATACACAGAAGCAAACGGCTGGAAATATTTTTATGATGAAAAAGCTCAAGCACCATATTGGTACAATGCATCAACCAAAACTTTTGCTACATCAGATGATTTAAAATCTATCAAAGCTAAAGCTGAATATGCAAAAGCAAAAAAATTAGGTGGAATTATGTTCTGGGAACTTACTCTTGATAGTTTCCGTGACGGAATGGTAAACGAGATTTACAAAGTTAAAACTGAAAAATAAAAAAAAACGGGAATCAAATTGATTCCCGTTTTTTTTTAGACGAATATTTTACATCGTTTTAGTCTTATTTTTATCCATTTCACCAATAAACGGAATTGCTTCTAAAATTTCGCTTCTAATTATAGTCTGAAGATAAACTTCAAGCTGAATAAATTTTGCTGCATTTATAGAACCAATTGCTTTTTTTGCCTGGTTATAAGTTTTAGAATACAATTTCTCGTAATCAATATGATTTTTCAATGTAGCTTTGGCCAATTGATCCGCTTTTGCATCTGTTAGAGTTTCATAATTTGCCGCATAATCATTTATCAATTGAAATTTTGTCTGTCCTAAAGCTTTGCGCGAAGTTTCATAGTCATCATAAACTTTAGTGAAAGCTGCCGCTTGCGCATCTGACAAATTCATGTACTGCTTTACCAGATCGGCTTTAGATTTTCCATAAACACTTTGTACAACTTCTAAATCTTCTTTATAAGAAGACTGCGCATAAGATGAAAACGAGGCCGCCGCCATGATAAGAATAAGTCCTAATTTTTTCATAATTTTAATTTTAAATTTGTTTTTAAAAATATATGCATACTCAAATATACTGATTTTAAACACGTTAAACTCAATTCAATTTCTAAAAAAATGAATATTGATAAACTGCTGAAAGCGCATAATAATTTAGTCCGTTGTTAGTATAGGCCCCTACATGATATTGAAATCTGATGGACTGTCCTTTTGCAATTGGAGTAGAAAAAGTTCCTCCTACACGCCAGTTATCAATCTGGCTATCATCTGAAACTCCATCAGTAATAGTTCGACCTCCAAAAAACCAAGTCGTATTGAAGCCAACCCACATTTGGTTTTTAAAATAATAGCTTGCATGTCCCTGAAGACTGTAGGTTGGTTTTTGCTCTAATTTTCTTCCTAGATAATCATTATTATCCGTATAAAACCACACACCGCCATAGGCCTCTGCATAAACATGAGCAAATCGTTTCGACACCCCTATTTCTGGCTTAAAAGCCCAGCGGTTTGTTCCAATGTTTACTTGTTTATCGCCATAATATCTTCCTGTTGGGATTGAAGTAACCAAACTGACCCCAAGAATTGTTTTTTGCTCAAAACTTCTAAATTCAGATTTATCCAATGCAGGAGAACCTAGCAAATTAATCCCAAAACGAACTTTCATATCTGCAAAACCAGTTCTTGAGCCAGTAACCAGCTGATCACTGATTACCGCAGATCCATCCATAAAAGTAAAAGGCAGTCCAACCTGTATACGAGCCAATTTATCTGCCAATCCAAAAGTTTTGATATAATTTACAGCCACATTGTGGCTTTGAAGTGTAAAATCTTTTATGGGTAAAGAAGGATCTGTAAGCACATTTCCATTCATAAAAACATAACCTGCAGCGATAACATTTAAGCCTTTAGGAACATTTGCATACGCTCGAGGTTCCAAATCCTGACCAAATGAGGTGAACAGACCAAAAAAGAAAACCAAAACCGAAAACTGCCACTTTAATAACCAAAAAGAGATTCTTACCATATATTCAGACGAATTTGTGACAAGTTTTGTATTGAATTATATCATTGTTTCTCTGCTGTCTTAGGAGCATATATTATTCCATCATAACTAATCGGACCTCTATTATTACTACTCACAGAAAGTGTTGTGCTTCCGTTATAAAAGATAGAGAACATTAAGTCATAAACATCACTCTTTCCTCTTACAGTCGCTTTTAGAATAGTATTATTTTTTTTAGTTTCAACTTTGACATTCTCAGGTTTGCCTTCAAATTTAATTCCGCCATCGCCATTATATCCAACATTATACCCACGTCCGAAAAAAGGCAGATCACAAGTTGTACTGTCAGTTTTAAATTTTAAAAAATAAGTATTATAGTCCAGCTGAATTAATCTCCCGCCTTGAGGCGTTGCTTTCTGAGCTTCAAAAACAAAATTTTGACTATCTATAAGTGCTTTAATTTCGTTTTGTTTCTTTAGCTCTCTTTCTTGTTTCAGTTCTTTTTTTGTTTTTTCTTGCGCAGAAACCGAAAAACTTGCAATACTCAGCAAAAACATCAAAATAGACATTGTAGTTTTCATAACATCATTTTTTAGTGAAGCGCATCATGCCAATATCCCCAGAAATAAAGTTTAAAGTCTTACCATCATCTGTTATATCATAAGAAGTTATTTTTTGAAGCGTACTCAAATAAGTTTGTTCACCTTGCAATCCGTCCAAACACATCATTTTGGTTACTGCCATTGGCTGAGTAAAATCGATTTTGTTGCCATCAATAGCCAATTTTCCTGAATATGTATTACAGCTCGCATTACCAGAAACCTGATTTGCTTTGGTATCAAAATTTATGGATGGCTTCTTATTTGGATACAATCCTTCAAAAGCAATTCGCGGACCAGAAATATAATTCAATTCCCATGTTCCATCAAGTTTTGAAACTGCATCTGTTTTTGCGCATTTACAAGAAATTAAAAACGAACTAAAAAAAACGAGGGTAAAAATCTTTTTCATCATAACATTAAGGATTAAATGTGAGCGAATTAGATAAATGGTTTTCAGAAATTATTCGTTAAAAACCTATACGAATTTAAACAATATTTTCGGTTTTTAACTCAATCAATATCAAATTATAACGTATAGTTTGACTTTTTTTTAACTTTTAGAGTTAATCAATTCCGTTATTTTATGTTAAATTTACTTAATCTTTAATTAAAAATGCCCGTAGATATGAAAAAACTAATTGTTTCTTTCGCTATAATTACAGCCTTAATCATTGGCTGTAAAACAAATAATAAATCAAATGATGCTAAAACTCTGACTGTTGCATTAGAGCCTAAAAGCAATAGTAAAGTAGCTGGAACTGCTACTTTTGTTGAAAAAAATGGCAAAGTAACTTTTACAGCAAAAATCACAGGATTAGAGCCAGGAGTTCACGCAATTCACATTCATGAAAAAGCAGATTGCAGTTCTGCAGACGGAAGTTCTGCTGGAGGACACTGGAATCCAAAGTTCAAAAAACACGGAAAATGGGGACTTGGAGAATACCATGCAGGTGATATCGGAAACTTTACCGCTGATGCAAAAGGTAACGGATCTATCACTTTAACTACTGACGAATGGTGCGTTGGATGTGGAGATTCTAACAAAGATGTTCTTGGAAAAGGCTTAATCGTACATGCAGGAACAGACGACTTTACGACTCAGCCAACTGGAAATGCAGGAGGAAGAGTTGCTTGCGCAGGAATCATTAAATAAGAAAAACTTCAATAACCGCTATTTTTAACAAAATCTAGCGGTTATTTCATTTTAAAATGAATCCTAAAACAAGAAAAAGACATAGCTTTGCATCAGCAAAATAAAGTCAATGATTAACCCATCTGCACCAGGCTGGATCGATAAGTTTTTTAGTGAACAGAAGTTTTCAGAAGCTATTCCTTTTGAAACTGTAGATTCGTTTTACTATAAAGTAAGAGAAACAGGGTTTATTTATGGCCATATTATTGCTATAGATTCACAAGTTCCAATTCCGATAAAAGGCTGGTTTAAAACCGAAATTTCAAAAGTAGCTTTACTTAATACGCTCTATCATGTTTTTTGTTTAGAGAAAAGAAATTCGGAACCTAAAAATTTTATTTCTGAAGTTTTAACGTTTTACAAACAAATGAATCCGGAGGGATTTAATTTGTTTAAAATTTTATTGCCTAAAGATACTCCTTCTCTATCTCTGGAAAATATTATTGATCAGAGAGTTCAAACCAATGACAGTATTATCAGTAAAAACTTTTCGCATTTAGTAACCAATGCGCTTTTGTTTATCGATGTTTTGGCTTTCAGACAATATTTAGAGCACGGAGAAATTCCTGAAAAATATTTAAAAAGAATTGAAGAAACGGTTCTTGGAATTGTTGGTTTGGCTTTGAAAACCAAAACAGTAAAATCACAACACGACGATTTGTTGATCAAACTTTTTGAAGCTTCAATCCGTTATTCAAAATTTTCAAAAGTTACGGTTGAAACTTTAGAAACTTTGAATCTTGAATACTTTAAAAACAGATTGGAGCAATATTACCTAATTGACATGGCTGGAATGGCATTGTGGAGTGATGGTGTGGTAGAAAATGAAGAATCGTATTTCTTATATGCTTTAGGATCAACAATGGGAGTTCCAGATGATTTTGTGACTAAAAGCATGGACACAACCAATACTTTTATCACTACGCATAAAAAGAAGATTCCGTACTTCAACTATTCAAATCCTGTTAAGCATTTTTATGACCAAATGACGCACAGCGTTGTTAAACTTATTATTAGAAATAAAAACAGATTAATTAAGGAAATTGTTCAAAGCAAAGAATTAATGGTTCTACTTGCCTATTCTACAACAAGAGATTTGGATGCAAAGGAAAAGAAAAAAGTAAAAAAACAGCTTTTGGACATTTGTAAAACCATTCCCTCGCTGACAATATTCTTACTTCCAGGAGGAAGTTTACTATTACCGATATTAATCAAGTTTATTCCAACAATGCTTCCATCAGCATTTAATGAGAATTTAGACGAAAACGAATAAAAAAAATCGCCCTTTTTGAGGGCGATTTTTTATTTCTATCTTATCTATTAAAGATCTAATTGATAAACTGAATCTAGTTCTTCGTTTGAGCTAATAGTTACATTCAAATCGGTTACAAAACCTGAATTTAAACCGTAAACCCATCCGTGAACCATTAAATCTTGTCCGTTTTTCCAAGCATTTTGAACAATTGATGTTTTTGCTAAGTTATAAACCTGCTCTTTTGCATTGATTTCAACAAAAGCATTAAAACGCTCTTCTTCGTTCTCAATTGAGTTTAAATATTTATCATGAAGACGGTATTCATCTTTAATATGACGTAACCAGTTATCGATAATACCAACAGACTGATGTCCCATTGCTGCCTTTACACCACCGCATCCATAATGTCCGCACACGATAATATGCTTAATTTTCAAAACGTTAACTGCATAATCTAATACACTTAGCATATTCATATCAGAGTGTACAACCATATTGGCAATGTTTCTGTGTACAAAAACTTCACCTGGTTTTGCACCAACAATTTCGTTTGCAGGAACACGGCTGTCAGAACATCCAATCCATAATAATGGTGGCTGCTGTCCTTTTGCCAAATCAGCAAAATAGTTAGGGTCTTTTGCCAATGAAGTTTCAACCCACTTCTTATTATTTTCTAATAACTGCTCATAAAATTTTCTCATTTTTTTATTTTTTTGTGTGGTAATTTCTAAGTTTTTATAGCCTCAAAAAATGAACTTGATGTAAAGTTACCTAAATTTTGACATTTCTCTGGTCTTAAAAACACCTAAATTTAATTATTCTTCTCTAACAACTTCTCTTTTAACTAGTTCTCTTTTTGCCACATCATAATAATGTTCAATCGTAACGTGATTACTGTTTTCTGGCGTATTTTCCAATTCGTACGCTTCTTTAAACCCTTTAAGCTTCACTTTGATGTTTTCATCAACTGCTCTGGTTTCTTTAAACTCACGAATCAAATCTAATACATCATGAGCAATATACTCGGTATCATGAGCATTGATAATTACTTTTGAGTTTTCTGGAATTTCATTTAAAGTTTGCTTAATGGCAGCTTTATTCAAGAACGAAACTTCCTGAGCTAAATCGATATGAATGATATCTCCATCCTCATATTCTTCTTTCTTAAAGATATAAGCTCTTTTTAAATTTCCTCTCAAAACAAAAATGATACTTATGATAATTCCCAACGCAACACCTTTTAGCAAATCTGTTGCAACAACAAAGACCAAAGTTGCGATGAAAGGTACAAACTGGTATTTCCCCTTTTCCCAGAAATGCATAAAGGTTGCTGGTTTTGCTAATTTATATCCGACCAAAATCAAAACGGTAGCCAATGTTGCCAATGGAATTTTGTTTAGAATTGCCGGTATAGATAATACACTTATTAATAAAAGTATACCGTGAATAATAGTTGACATTTTAGATTTTGCGCCTGCATTGTTGTTCGCAGACGAACGCACCACAACAGATGTCATAGGAAGTCCTCCTAAAAGTGCGCTAACTACGTTTCCGATTCCCTGAGCTTTAAGTTCAACATTGGTATCAGTATAACGTTTTTGCACATCCATTCTATCTGAAGCCTCTATACATAAAAGAGTTTCAATAGAAGCGACAATGGCAATTGTAATAGCAACCACCCAAACTTGCGGATTTGTAACAGCAGTGAAGTCTGGCGTAATTATAATTGATTTAAAGTCTTCAAAAGATTTTGGAACTGGCAAAGAAACCAAATGTTCTTTCGCAATTGCCAAAGTGCTTCCTGTAGATACAAATATTTCGTTTAAAACTACTCCAGCAATAACAGCAACCAAAGCTCCTGGAACAAGTTTGATTCTTTTTAAGAAAGGAACTTTATCCCAAGCCAATAAAATTACCAATGAAACTGCTGAAACCACAACAGCTCCTAAGTGAATATGATTTAAAACATCAAACAAAAATGAAAATGAATTACTTCCATCATTTTGAACAAAAGCTTGATCTCCTTCGAAATCTGCGTCATAACCAAAAGCGTGTGGTATTTGCTTTAAGATGATAATAATTCCGATACCCGCTAACATTCCCTCAATTACGTTTGTCGGGAAATAGTTCGATATACTTCCAGCTTTTAAAAATCCTAATGCTAATTGAATTAATCCAGCAATAAAAACAGACATTAAAAATACATTGAACGCACCTAAATCGGTAATAGCGGTTAAAATGATAGCTGTTAACCCAGCAGCTGGACCTGATACACTAAAATGTGACTGGCTTAAATATCCTACAACGATACCACCCACAACACCAGCGATAATTCCAGAAAATAATGGCGCTCCAGAAGCCATTGCAATACCTAAACACAACGGAAGAGCCACCAAGAAAACCACTAAACCTGAAGCAAAATCAGATTTAAGGTTGGCAAAAAGATTGATTTTTTTTGTCATAATATAATACTAAAAAAATTATTCATTAAAGATTTACCACATCTCAATAGAAATGCGGATAAAGATCAAAATAATCGGAAGTATTATGCTACGTTTGGCGGTGGAGCAAATATGCTCGGAGAGATATTGTCAAGTTTGACAATGTTTTCAGAAATAATAGTTTTTTTCTCGATGTAAACCGGAATCAAAACTTCATGCTCAAGAATAGTAGGATGAACTATATTTTTAAGTTCTTTATGCACTTCTTCTTCAGTAATGCTAAAAGATATAGCCGTATTATTCCCTTTCTTTAACGCCTGAACAATTGTTGGGGTCGATAAGAAGGCAATGAATATGAATAATAATATGCGAGCTATAAATTTCATCAAAGCAAAAATAGCGTTAAACAAATAAAATCAAAGAGATTTTTATAGAAATTTAACATAAACAAAAAAGCAGAATGCAATTTTCATTCCATTCTGCTTCTATTTTATTAAAAACCAATGTTTTATAATGATTCTTCTAACCAAGCATTCATCATCCAAATTGTTTTTTCCTGCTCAGCAATGAAGTCACTCATCATAGAATTGGTACCTTCATCATTAATTTCACCAGATTTGTTCAATATTTCTCTTTCAATTTTTAACAAATCTGATAAAGAGTGAACAATCAATTGAACTGCTTTTTCATCGTTAGAAATGTTTTTCCCAACCGTCAATTTATTGTTTTTAATATAATCTTCAAAAGTATGCAAAGGCGTTCCTCCTATTGTTAGTACTCTTTCTGCGATCATATCTATTTTTAATTGTGCATCTGTATATAACTCTTCAAATTTTACATGTAAATCAAAGAAGCGCTTTCCGCGAATATTCCAGTGAATTCCTCTCAAGTTTTGGTAATACACTTGAAAGTTTGACAATAAAACATTCAGTTCTTTTACTAACAATTCTGATTCTTTTACAGGTAATCCTAAAATATTTGTCTTCATAATTTAATTTTTTACACTAATTTACTACAAAATTAGAGTAACTTTATTAAAATAAACATAAATAAAAATTATATTTTCTTATTTTTGCATCACAAATTACTATCAACATGACTATAACTCAATTGCAATATGTGTTAGCGGTTGCTGAGCATAAAAACTTCACTCTTGCTGCTGAAAAATGCTTCGTAACACAGCCAACTTTAAGTATGCAAATACAAAAAATTGAAGAAGAACTTAATATTTTAATTTTCGACAGAAGCAAAAAACCGATTCAGCTTACTGATATAGGACAGAAAATTGTAAGTCAGGCAAAAAACATCGTAAATGAAGCTGATCGTATAAAAGATATTGTAGAACAGCAAAAAGGTTTTATTGGCGGAGAATTTCGTTTAGGAATTATTCCAACGATTATGCCTACACTTCTACCAATGTTCTTAAATAATTTCATTAAAAAATATCCAAAAGTAAAACTCTTAATTGAAGAGCTTAATACAGAAGAAATTATTTTGAAACTTAAAAACGGACATCTAGACGCTGCAATTGCGGCAACTCCGCTTGAAGACGAAAAAATAAAAGAAATTGTATTGTACTTTGAGCCATTTGTAGCCTATATTCCTGAGCATCATGCCAGTTTTCAGAAAGAAGAGATTGAAGTTGCCGACTTAAACTTGAATGAAATTCTTCTTTTGCAAGACGGCCACTGCTTTAGAGACGGTATTTTGAATTTATGTAAAAGTGTCTCAGACGTCGATCAAAATAATTTCCAGATTCAAAGCGGAAGTTTTGAAACTTTAATTAAATTGGCAGACGAAGGCCTTGGTACAACGTTACTTCCGTACTTGCACACCTTAGACTTAAAAGAATCCGATAAACTGAAACTTCGTAATTTTAAGGAACCTAAACCAGCTCGAGAGGTAAGTTTGATTTACCCAAAGAGCGAATTAAAGATGCAAATCATTGATGCATTAAGATCTACAATTGCAGGCGTTGTAAAAGGCGCAATTGTTTTTCAGAATGTTCAAATCATCAGTCCATTACAAAAGAAAGCGCAATAAAAAAGGAGCCAATTTGGCTCCTTTTCTTTTTATACTTTAATTAGTTGTAGACTTTGTTTTAATTCTGGTTTTCCGACAACGAAATTCAGTAACCACTCTTGCAATTGTTCCATTTCGTAAGGCAACAGTGTTTTGATAGCTTTTTCTAACTCTTTGCAGAAAAGTACCGGATCGAAACTAACTCTTTCAAGTATTGATTTCGTGTAATCAAACATCATTTTTGACATAATAAAATAAGATTTTCGGGGGTTATCTATTTTTTTAAACTCGAACCAAATTTAAACAAATAACCAACATAAATATTACTTTTAACTTATTTTTTTAAAAACTTTAGCAACGAATACGTTTTCTTAAAACAAATAAATCAATGTAGAATTATTCTAAATTATTCATTTAAACCTTTTTAAAAGCTCGAAACATTTCTCTTTTTCCTGGAGGTCCTGTTAATTTTTCTACTGTAAATCCGACTTCGATCATACTTCTTTTAACAACTCCTCGAGCTGCGTATGTAACCAAAACGCCGTTTGGTTTTAGACTATTGTACATTTTCTGAAAGATCTCAGTACTCCAAAGCTCCGGCTGCACTCTATACCCGAAGGCGTCAAAGTAAATCAAATCAAAAATTTCAAAATCGTTTATTTCGTGAAAAAATTGTTTCCTTTTGGTTAACGAGAACACATCGCAAATTTCTGCTTTTTCATTCCATTCGCTTTTATGCATTTTCTCAAAAATGTTCTCAAATTCCAATGCCTCAAGTTCAGCGGCATAATTCATCTGCAAGATTTCATCTGCATCAACAGGATACGCTTCTACTCCGACATAATCTATTTTCTGATTTTTTCTAATAGCTTCCAAATACGTGATAAAAGCATTCAAACCAGTCCCAAAACCTATTTCTAATATACTTATAGGATTATCAAATAATGAAAGTCCATTTTTAATAAAAACATGCTTCGCTTCCTGAATTGCACCGTGTTTAGAATGATAGCATTCGTCCCATTCTGGCAAACGAATTGTAGTTGAACCATCTAGCGTTTTAATTATTTCTCTTTTCACCTTTTTAAGAATTTAGTAATGGCTTTTTATTGATTTTCAAGCCATTTTAATATTCAAAATTAGTCAAAACAAATGCGTAAAGCCTTAAAAAACGATACTTTTTTCATAAAATCTTTATAAAAATCAATTAAATATTTGAGTTTATTATAGGATAAATAAATCTCAGTCAAAACGAGCAAATAATGAATTTTCGCCAAGCATTTTACAGATTTTTACGTAATTTTGCATTCAATAAATTCCATTTTACACGATATCATCACTTTAGAATTTCTGATAGTGAAAAATATCTCACAAAAAACTTACATAATTATGAGTACAACTCAAACGAGCAAAATTGAAATCATTAAAGCTACTTCTACAAAAATAAACGAAGTAGATTTTGACAACTTAAGTTTTGGTGCTGTATTTACAGACCATTTATTCGAATGCGATTTTAAAAACGGGCAATGGCAAAATCCTGTCATTAAGCCTTATGCTCCTATTTTGATGGATCCATCTTCAAAAGTCTTCCACTACGGACAAGCTATTTTTGAAGGAATGAAAGCTTATAAAGACGAAAATAATGACATTTGGCTATTTAGACCAGATGAAAATTACAAACGTTTCAATAATTCTGCTGTTCGTATGGCAATGCCAGAAATTCCAGAATCTATTTTTATGGATGGTTTAAATGAATTATTGAAAATTGATCAAGAATGGATTCAGAGAGGAAACGGAGCTAGTATGTACATTCGTCCTTTTATGATTGCTACAGGTCCTGGAGTTATCGCAAATCCTTCTGACGAATATAAATTTATGATTTTGCTTTCTCCTGCAAAAGCATATTACGGAGGTGAAGTAAAAGTTATTATTGCTGAACATTTCAGTAGAGCTGCAAATGGCGGAATCGGAGCTGCAAAAGCTGCCGGAAACTACGCTGCTCAGTTTTACCCAACTAACTTGGCAAACAAAGATGGTTTCCAACAAGTTATTTGGACTGATGATGCAACGCATACAAAACTGGAAGAAGCTGGAACAATGAACGTTTTCTTCAGAATCAATGATACTTTATTGACAGCTCCAACAAGCGAAAGAATTTTAGATGGTGTTACTAGAAAAAGTTTGATTGCAATGGCTGAAAAAGAAGGATTAAAAGTAGAAGTTCGCCCAGTAATCGTTTCTGAATTGGTAGAGGCTGCTAAAAACGGATCTTTGAAAGAAATCTTCGGAGCTGGAACTGCTGCTGTAATTAGCGTTATCAAAGGATTCTCTTATAAAGATGAGTATTTTGAAATGGCTCCAATCGAGAATTCGTATGCTTCTTTCTTAAAAGAGAAATTAACAAGTCTTCAAAATAAACTTTCTGAAGATACTTACGGATGGACAGTTAAAGTTCAATAATCCAAAACCATATTACAAAAGAAACCCGATAAATTAAAGTTTATCGGGTTTTGTTTTTTAAAATAATTTAGAAAAATCAGGTTTAAAATAATTTGGACCTTTCATCACTTTTCCGTCTTCGCGGTAAATTGGCTTTCCGTCTTCTCCCAATTTACTCATATTACTGCGTTGGATTTCATCAAAAACGGCTTCAATCTTATCTTGAAGTCCGTGCTCGATAATTGTGCCGCACAAGATATACATCATATCTCCAAGTGCATCAGCAATTTCAACCAAATCATTATTTTGAACCGCTTCGTAATATTCTTCATTTTCTTCCTTCATCAAATTGTAACGAAGTAATTTCTTCTCTGCTCCTACATCGGCAATTGGAGTTGTGCTGTGGCCAATTTTAAAAGCAGTATGAAATTCGGTTACGGCGTCAAGTTGTTTTTTCATATAGTAGTTTTCTTTTTTTTGGCTAATTTAAGTCACTTTCTAATAAATCTGAAAATTTATTGAACGAAATGAAAAGGCAATTTAGCAGCAAATCGTTTACAAATCTCTAAATTTGCTAAAAATTTTTATAATTATGTTTAGTCAAGGACAAATACTATTTGGAGTATGTTTTTTTATCGCTTTTGTAATCATTATGATATTTGCTTATCGAAAAGATTTGAAATTACACAAAGTCTTTTATAAAGGAAATTACAAAGTACTCCTTGCCTTTCTGCTTTTTATTGTCCTTTTGTTCGTAATTAAAATCTTTCTAAAAAGATAAATTATTCTGGTCGCAATAAAATAAAACCTAATAATTCTGGGTTATTAGTAAGACTCATAATAAAATTTATAACTTTACCGAAACCAATTAATCTGCCATGAAAATTCTAAAGTATTTATTTCTTTTTGCACTTTTAAGCTTTGTTGCTCTTACTGTTTTTGTTGCTACTCAGAAAGGAGATTTTTATGTAGAAAGAAGTAAAGTTATCAATTCGCCTCGTGCAACGGTTTATAATTACTTAAACGACTTTAGAAATTACGAAGATTTTGAATCATGGTCAGTTGAAGATCCTTCTATCAAAATGACTTATGCTAATAAAACTAGCGGAAATGGCGCTACATTTTATTGGGATGGTGCTGATGGACAAGGAAATTCTATTATTCTTAAAACAAAAGACGGCGAAAGTATTGATCAAAAAATGCAATTTGATGGCACCGAAGCTGATGTAAATTGGACTTTAAAAGACACTTTGAAAGGAAAAACAAAAGTTACTTGGAAAGGAAAAGGAACTATGAGTTTTCTATTTAAAATATACACCGCTCTTCATGGAGGTTCAGATAGAGTTATTGGAACTATCTACGAAAAAAGCTTAGCCAATATTGACAAAAACTTAGATTACGAAACCAAAACTTTTGCCATTAAAGTAGACGGAGTGGTTAAGAAAACTGAAACTCCTTATATCAAACAGACTTTTACTAGCGAAATTGCCAAAGTAAGCAAAAATGCTAGAATTGTAATTCCGAAGCTTATTCAATTTAGCGAAACAAATGGCTTGTCTGCGGTGGGAAAACCGTTTATTATTTATCATACTTACGACACTAAAACTGGTTTAGCAAAGATCTCAATCTGTCTGCCTATTAATAAAGAGATTTCAACTAGTTCTGGAAGCGATATTTTAGCAGGAAAATTAAATGGTTTTGATGCCGTAAAAACAACGCTTAATGGAGATTATTCTCATAGAAATGAAGCCATTGCAAAAACAACAGCTTATATCAACAATCAAAAGATTATTCCAGATTTAAGCTGGTCACATCTTGAAATCTTGACATTAAGCAAATTGGATGTAAAAGCTTCTTCAAAATTGGTAACCGAGATTTATTTCCCAATAAAACCAAAAGTAGTTCCTGCTGCTGTTGTAACCGATCCTGTTTATGCTCCAGAAAATACTGGCGAAACTCCAGGTGAGCCACGTACTGAACAGCCACGTACAGAGCCTGTAAAACGCAAACCAGCTGCGCCAGCTCCTGCTCCTGCGCAAACACCTGCACAAGAAGAAGACTCAGAATTTTAAATAATTTCAAAGGTCTATTAAACCTTTTGTTTTAAATTCTGTCTAACTTCTATTAAAGTAAGTTTACAAAACAAAAAGTTTGATAGGCGAGAAAGAATTTATAAAACAACTATTAACCCCTGAAACGCAAAATACTGCGTTTCAAAAACTCTTGTCTGATTATCAGAAACCTTTGTATTCTCATATTCGAAACATTGTTTTGAATCATGATGATGCCGACGATGTTTTACAGAACACTTTTGTAAAAGTCTTTCAAAATCTTAAAAACTTTAAAGGAGAAAGTAAACTGTTTTCCTGGATGTATCGTATTGCTACTAACGAAGCTTTGACTTTGTTATCGCAAAAAGCAAAACTGAGCGGCATTTCGTCTGAAGATCTGCAAAATAAAACTATTGATGGATTAAAAGCCGATCTTTATTTTGATGGAGACGAAATTCAAATCAAACTTCAAAAAGCGATTGTAACGCTTCCGGAGAAACAGCAATTAGTTTTCAAAATGAAATATTTTGAAGAGTTAAAATATGAAGAAATTGCAGATATTTTAGGAACATCTGTCGGTGCTCTTAAAGCATCTTATCATCACGCAGTAAAAAAAATCGAATTATATGTTACATCAAATTAAACCTTTTGTAACAAAAACTGTCTTATAAATATTATGAAAACATTTAAATTAGAAAACGAACCCAAAATAAAATCTGGATTTAAAACTCCGGAAAACTATTTTGATGATTTTTCAGAAAAGGTTTTACAGAAATTAAATGAAAAAGAAGTTAAAGTAATTCCTTTTTACAAACGTAAAAAAACAATTTGGACAGTGGCCGCTGCAGTGGTTGGCTTTGCATTATTAATTCCTATCATAAATAATTATAGAGCAAATTCAAACGAACTTGACGAAGCTACATTAGAAAATTATTTATCGTATCACTCCAACATAAGCCAATACGATTTGATTCAAAAATTAGACGACAGTGATATAGAAAAATTAGGCAACGACGTTACTTTGGAAGACGAAACCTTAGAAGACATTTTGGCAACGAGTCCAAACCTAGAACACTTAATTTCAGAACAAAATTAAATCAAACTTAACTCAACAACTTAGCTTAACAATGAAAATAAAGAACATTTTACCGCTATTGCTATTTCTGATAAGTTTTTCATTTTTTGCACAAAATGGAAAAATTGATGAAAAGCGAGAAAAAATTAAAGCTTTTAAAGTGTCATTTTTAACGACAGAATTAGAACTAACTTCTACCGAAGCCGAAAAATTCTGGCCAATTTACAACGCTTATGACGATAAGCAATATGAATTGAAGTATTTAAAAATGAAAACTTATCTGAGACAGCTAAAAGATGACAATCTTAAAAATCTTTCAGATAAAGAAGCAGCAACACTATTATCTCAAATTGAAAGCACGGATAAGGAAATATATCAGCTTCGCGAAAAGTATATGAATAGTCTAAAGAAAGTACTTCCTGCAAAGAAAATACTCCTACTTAAAAAATCTGAAGACGATTTTAACCGAAAATTATTGCAACAATACCGAGACAAAGCCAATAAAGATTAAGCTTAACAAAACAACAGCGATAAGAACCCTATATAATAATACTTACTTTATTATTTAGGGTTCTTATTTTTTATTTAAAATTCAATCGAACTACTTTATTATGTCCAGCTGCGATTGCAGTATTTCTATTCACAAATCGAATAGTAAAAAATCTGTTATCTGTAGAAAGCTGCATCCAGTTTTCTCCTCCATTTTGAGAATATTGAATTCCTTCAGAACCTACACAAACAATTTCTCTCCCATTACCTCCTGGAACATATTGCACACATGATGCATAACCAAATCCCATATTCTGACCAATTAATTGCCAAGTCTTACCGCCATCTTTTGTGAAAGCTTTATTATTGGCTTTATTATTAGGCAGATCGTAATCTCCTCCTGCAATGAAACCTTGCTTAGAATCGTAAAAATCGGCAGTAAAAATTCCTGTCATTTGTTTTCCCTGTACGATAGGAGTTTCTACAACTTTCCATGTTTTTGCTTTATCTGGAGAATAAAAAACACGCGCTTTTTTTCCGCCTGATACTAACCATGTATCATTTCCTTTTATAACAATATTAGTGTTACTAGCTGCAAAGGCCGCTTCTCCTGTGCTATTTGTTGGTAATTTATCAGAAAGCAGTTTTGTCCACGTTTCTCCACCGTCACGAGTAACAATAATTGAGAATGTATCTTCTGTTGGATCACCAATTGCAATTCCTTCCTTATCATTCCAAAACTGCATGCTATCGTAAAAAACCTTCGGATTAACTTCTTTATAGACCAATTTAACTTTGCGGTCTTTTTTAGAAACTGAATAAAGAAGTGCAGGATTTGCCACACTCAATAAAAAAATATCTTTTGAAGTTTGCGCAATACTTCTAAATTCTAATTTAAGTGTATCACGATAAATATGCTCTTCAAATTTTTCTTTTTTATCCAAATCATAATACCCAAAACGAGAATTATCAGCTCCGTACCAAACTTTATTTTTATCAATAAGAATTGCTCTAATACTAATTCTGTCCTTAAACAATGTATCTATTGTCATTGATGTAAAACCATTATTATAAACAACGTCGGTTTTATAATTAAATGCCTTAAAAGACATCAATAAAATAAAAATAACACAAAATAAAGAGAGTTTTTTCATAGGAAATTTAAAATTTGGTTAACGCTAAAATACGATTATTTATAAAATATCAAAATCATTCTGCATTCTTTTCTGGCACGATAGTTGTTTTCTTACAAATAAAATATTTAACAAGTAAAATATGAAAAACATACTATTTACAGGAATATTTATACTCTTAGTAAATTCCCTCATTGCTCAAAAAGTTAATGTATATCCTAAAAACTCTTATGTAGAAGAAAATTTAGATTTAAACGCCGTTTCCTTGATATTTTCTCAATCTATAGACGCTGCAGATTTCGAAACAAGATTAAACTATCCAGATGAGAGAATCTCCAACTTAGATTTAAACCATGATGGAAAAGTTGACTATTTAAGAGTTTCAGAAAAAATTCAAAACAATATAAAAATCATAATTATTCAATCGGAAATAAAACCAAATATATTCGAAGACGTGGCGACCATTAATATCATAATGAATTCAAGAAATACTGGCTACAGTAATGATTCCGGAATTCGAGCAAAAGATATTATTATTCCTTTTGTCTTTACAGTTTTAGATGTATTTCTTCATAGACGATAACAAAAAAACAATTTGATAATCAAAGACTAAACGTCAAAATCATGTTACATGTATTTTATGGCACAGTAATTGGATATCTCAGAATATTAATCTTCAATATGATTTTATCATGAAAGCGAAAATACTTTTACTAGCCCTATTTGCATTAGGAATTAGTTCTTGCCAAGCCCAAGCTGGAGCTACAGTTTATGCAAAAAACTCAGATATAAGCGATAACTTAGACTTAAGAGCTGTTGCTTCGATGTTTGGAGAATCAGCTAACCTCCAAGATTTTGAAAGACGTTTAAATGATCCAAAATATCAAATATCAAATCTTGACCTTAACGGTGATGACGAAGTAGACTATCTTCGTGTAATCGAAAGTGTTGAAAACAGAACTCATGTTGTTATTATCCAAGCGGTTTTAGATCGTGATGTTTACCAAGACGTTGCTACAATAGACGTAGAAAGAGACAATTACAATAAAGTAAGTGTTCAAATTGTTGGAAACTCATACTTGTATGGAGCAAATTATATTTACGAGCCTGTCTATAGTGTTGTTCCTGTTATTTATACTTCATTTTGGGTAACCAATTATAGACCTTATTATTCAACTTGGTATTGGGGTTATTACCCAACATATTATAGCGCATGGAGACCTTATCCTGTTTACAGATACAGAAACAACATTAATGTTTGCATCAATGTACACAATACATACAACTATGTGAATGTAAGAAGAAGTTACAGAGCTCCAGCAATCTATGAAACAAGACGTACTTATGGTTACGAAAGAATGCGTCCAAACTACAGCTTTGCTGAAAGACATGCCAACACATCTAATAGATATGAATTAGACCAAAGACGTGTAGCGAGCAGAGAAGCTAATAGAAATACATACAACACAAACAGAAATTATACAGGAAGAACAACATCTGACAATGGTATTTCTAACAGAACATATGCTGAAAACAGAAATGCTACAAACAGATCATCTGTTGACAGAAGCAACAATACTAATAGAGATTATAATTCTACAGGCAGAAGTACTGAAAGTGTAAACACAGAAAGAAACACAAATCGTGGCGGTTATTCAAATAACGGCTATAATTCTCAAAGAGTTGAAAACAGTGTTAGAGTGCAAAACACTCAAAGAAGGGATTACGGAAACGAAAATACTTCTAATACATCAAGAGGATATTCTAATCGTGAAGCATCTGCTCCAAGAACAGAGAGAAGTTCAAGAAGCTATTCTGAAAACCAATCTAGCAATTCAAATAGAGATTACTCTGCTAGACCACAGCAAAGCCAGCGTTCAGAATCTCCACGAATGAGCCAAGAATCTTCTAGAGGAAACCAAGAATCTAGAGGTGGACAAAGCCAAAGAGACAATGGTTCAAGTTCTAGAGGAAATGGAAGACGAGGTTAATTTTTGAAATAAATAATAATCAAAAAAGTAAGCACAATTTTACGATTGTGCTTTTTTTTATCTTTTTAATTATAATTGCCACTAATTTGTTTTAAAACAGTAAATTTGCAACCGTCTTTTTATAAAATTATACATGAGCGCATCGCATAAAAACTTACATAGTAAGTTGTCTATTGGGGGTTTATTAATTACTTTAGGGATTATTTATGGAGATATTGGTACTTCTCCATTGTATGTAATGAAGGCTATTTTGGGCGATCACACGATAAATGCTGATATTGTTTTAGGAGGTATTTCTTGTGTGTTTTGGACACTGACATTACAAACTACAATTAAATATGTACTTATTACTTTAAGTGCAGACAACCACGGCGAAGGAGGAATTTTTGCCTTATATGCATTAGTCAAGAAAACAAAAATTCAATGGCTTATTGTGCCCGCGATTATTGGTGGTAGTGCACTGCTCGCAGATGGAATTATTACCCCGCCTATTTCGATTTCTTCTGCCGTAGAAGGAATTAGGGCATTCTACCCTACTATGCAGACACAAACTATTGTGTATATCGTAATTACAATTTTATTCGTTTTATTCACCATTCAGCAGTTCGGAACTAAATTGGTCGGCAAATTCTTTGCTCCAATGATGTTAATCTGGTTCGCAATGCTTGGTACTTTAGGAGCCATTCAAGTATTGAATTATCCTGAAGTAATTAAAGCAATTAATCCTTATTACGCTTATCATTTATTATCGATACATCCTGATGGTTTCTTTGTTCTTGGTTTCGTATTCTTATGTACAACTGGAGCTGAGGCTTTATATTCTGACATGGGGCATTGTGGAAGAAAAAACATCAGAATCAGTTGGATTTTTGTAAAAACCACTTTAGTCTTAAACTATTTTGGACAAGCAGCTTACTTAATTCACCACGAAGGAAGCACTCTACAACAATTAGGAGGCGAAAACGGAAATCCGTTTTACTTAATCATGCCACATTGGTTTTTACCATTCGGAATTGTAGTTGCAACTCTTGCTGCCGTAATTGCTTCACAAGCACTTATCTCGGGTTCGTTTACATTGATTAACGAGGCAATGCGTCTGAACTTCTGGCCAAAAGTAAAAATCAAATATCCAACAGAAGTAAAAGGTCAATTATACATTCCGTCAATCAACTGGCTATTGTTTTTTGGCTGTGTTGGAATTGTTTTACATTTCGAGAAATCAGGAAATATGGAACATGCGTATGGTCTTGCCATTATTTTGTGTATGATCATGACTACCATATTATTGAATTACTACTTAATCATGAAACGTGTAAAACTGTACTTTATGGTGCCGTTGATCACTATTTATTTATTGATTGAGTTCAGTTTCCTTTTTGCCAATATCACCAAATTTGCAGAAGGCGGTTATGTAACCTTAATCATCGCGAGTTTGCTCATTTCTGTAATGACAATCTGGTATTTGGCTAAGAAAATCAACAAAAACTACACTAAAGTGGTTAAAGTTGACGATTACAAACAAGTTTTAGTAGAATTAAGCCAAGATCTATCTATTCCGAAATATGCTACGCATTTGGTTTATATGACCAATGCAAATCGCGTTGACGAATTGGAGGAAAAAATCATCTATTCTATCCTTCAAAAACGCCCGAAAAGAGCCGATATTTATTGGTTTGTTCACGTAAATATTTTGACTGAACCTTACAAAACGCAATATAAAGTAACTGAAATTGCTAAAGACGATATTTATAGAATTGATTTCAACTTAGGTTTTAGAGAGCCAACCAAAATCAATTTGATGTTTAGAGAAGTTATCAAAGATATGGTAAAACGAGGCGAAGTAGATATTACGAGCCGTTACGAATCCTTAAATAAAAATAATATTATTGGAGATTTCAAATTTGTATTGTCTGAGAAATTCCTATCAAATGATAACGATTTAAGATGGCATGAAAATATTATCATGAACTCTTATTTCTTCATTAAAAAACTGAGTTTGTCTGAAGAAAGAGCTTTCGGTCTGGACAGCAGCTCTGTTAAAATAGAAAAATTTCCGATGGTGCTTCACGCTCCAGAAAATATTGGATTAACGCGTATTACAAAATAATAGGCTTTTAAATAATTCAAAAAAACACTCTAATTTGGAGTGTTTTTTTCTTTTAATACGAGTTAGACTAAGATTCAGTATTAAAAATTTAACTTTCAATCAATTAATAGTACCTTTGCAACTCAAATTATAGAAATGAGATTACACAGAAATTTAGTTTATACTACCATTGACTCTTTGAATGCAATTTTCAACGAAGGAGAATATGCTGATAAAGTGGTAGCCAGAGCATTAAAAAAAGACAAACGTTGGGGAAGTTCTGACAGGAAGTTTGTTGCTGAAACCATATACGAAATTGTTCGCTGGAAACGATTATACGCTGAAATTGCCGAAGTAAAAGAACCTTATGACAGAGACAATCTATGGAGAATGTTTGCGGTTTGGGCTGTTTTACGCGGTTATCCAATTCCAGATTGGAGACAATTGGAAGGAACTCCTGAAAGAAAAATAAAAGGACGTTTTGACGAATTATCTAAAACTAGAGCTATCAAAGAATCTATTCCAGATTGGATGGATGAATTGGGCGTAAAAGAACTTGGAGAAAAAGTTTGGGCAAAAGAAATTGCTGCACAAAATCAGCCAGCAAAAGTTATTCTTAGAACCAATACTTTAAAAGGAACTAAAGAAAGTCTTAGAAATACTTTAATGGATTTAAATATTGAAACTGAATATTTAAAAGACCAGCCAGATGCTCTTGTTTTAAAAGAAAGAGCAAACGTATTTTTGACAGACGCTTTTAAACAAGGACTTTTTGAAGTTCAAGATGCGAACTCTCAGTTAGTTGCAGGATTTTTGGACGTAAAACCTGGAATGCGTGTCGTGGATACTTGCGCGGGAGCCGGAGGAAAAACATTGCACATGGCTTCTTTAATGGAAAATAAAGGACAATTGATTGCAATGGACTTATACGAAAGTAAATTGAAGCAATTGAAATTAAGAGCTAAAAGAAATGGCGCTTTTAATATCGAATACCGCATTATCGACAGTACAAAAGTGATTAAAAAATTACACGAAAAAGCTGATCGTGTTTTAATTGATGCGCCTTGCAGCGGATTAGGAGTTTTGAAAAGAAACCCTGATTCAAAATGGAAATTACAACCTGAATTTATCGACAACATTCGTAAAGTTCAGAGCGAGGTTTTAGAAAGCTATTCTAAAATTGTAAAACCAGGCGGAAAATTAGTTTATGCAACTTGTTCAGTTCTTCCATCAGAAAACCAAGAGCAGGTAGAGAAATTCTTAAAAACAGAAATCGGAAAACAATTTACTTTTATTGAAGATCGTAAAATGTTAGCTTCAGAATCTGGTTTTGATGGATTCTATATGGCACTTATGGAACGTAAAAAATAGGAAATTCCAAATTCCAGCCTTGGAATTGCTTAATATTTAAAATCCCAAATTTCAATCTGAGTTATTGAAATTTGGGATTTTTTATTTTTTTTCTACTCTTCAAACAATTATTCTCACTGTTTTGTCATTTCGACGTAAGGAGAAATCTTCGTTAGAAACTCCACAAAGATTTGCCTATTGGAGCGGAGCTACTTGTGAAGATTTCTCCTTACGTCGAAATGACAAGATTGCGAAAACTTGAAATTTATTTTTGCGTTCCAGCTTGGAACTCCACTTGTCAACTTTGTCAAAGTTTAAAACTTTGACAAAGTTCTAAACGCACAGCATTGGAATTTGCACCCGAGCGTTAGCGAACAGGCGAAGCAATTTTAAATATTGGAATTTTAATCCTGAAGGGTAGGTTTTCGCAACAACTTTCCATTTTCATTTTCTTTAAATTTTGAAACGAAAACTATTTCTTTTGGCTTTTCATACTTTCCTAAAACATCAAAAAAATTAGGTTCAAATTCTTGTTTTTCGCCTTCGATAACCAAAACTAATTTTTCTCCTAAAGTAGTATCTGGAAGTCCCGTTACAAAAAATCTATTAGCAATTTTTCCGATCAATTTCGCTTCAATCTGTTCAGGAATCAGCTTTACTCCTCCACTATTGATTACGTTATCAATTCGTCCTAAAAATTTAAATTGCTGTTCATTGACTAATTCTACCAAATCATTGGTTACAATTGGCTCATCTGAAATAGAAGCGACATTAATAACCAAGCATTGGCGATCATCTTGAGAAATTTTTACATTTGGAAGAATCGAAAAAACAGAATCTCCCAAACGTTTTGCTGCAATATGCGTAATCGTTTCGGTCATTCCATATGTTTCATAGATTTCTGTTTTTAGTGGCAAAAGCTTTTCTTCAAGAGCCGAATCTAATTTTGCTCCTCCAATAATTAATTTACGAACTTTTGAAAGTCCTTCTATAGAATTTTGAACTTGAAGTGGCACCATCGCAACAAAATCGTACGTAGTCGTATTTAATTCGAGCGGATGAAGACTTGGCGAAACCACATCCAATTCTAGACCTAAAATTAAACTTCTTACCAGCATCATTTTTCCAGCAATAAATTGTGTTGGAAGACATAATAAAGCTTTATTCCCAGGTTCCAAATCAAAAAAATCGCCAGTTGCCAATGCTGATTGAATCATAGCCTGTTTTTTTAATCTGACTAATTTTGGAAGACCTGTTGTTCCAGAAGTTGTCATTTCGATATAGTCTTTTTTATCAAACCAATCCAAGAAAAACTCTCCTATTGACTGTTCGTACGCATCGCCTTCTTTTATGTAACTATAAGCCACACGGCACAAATCTTTTGCGTTTAAATGGTATCCGTTTAGTTTGAAATAATTGTGAACGTTATTTTGAGTTAAGTTTTGCATATTCTTAAGCATTTAATTCGACATTACTAATTTTTCCTGTTAGCTTATCTTTCCAATTTGTCCAGCCATATTTTTTACTAAAAATAAAAAGTAAAATAGGATAAATGACAAAAACTGGAAGAATTACATCTATTCCCGCTGAGGGTTCTGAAAGATCTTTAAAAATAGAATTTGTTTGAAAAACGGTCCAATCTGAGGTCACCAATAATGCTCCAACAAGATTGTTTGCAGCATGAAATCCAAGTGCCAATTCCATTCCCTCATCCATTAGCGTTATTACACCTAGAAACAATCCCGTTCCTATATAATAAATCATAATAATATTTCCCATTTTAACAACTTCCGGATTTGCCCAGTGCATGGAGCCAAATATTACAGAAGTCATCAGAAGCGGAAACCATCTGTTTTGAGATAAATTGGCAAATCCTTGCATTAAATATCCTCTAAAAACATACTCTTCTGTGCTGGTCTGAATTGGAATTAAAATGCATCCTAAAAGCGCTAATATTAAAAAAGGAACCAATTTAAACTGTAACATAAATTGCTCTGGTGATCTTAGATAAACAAATAAAAAGCTCAACAGCGAAAAAAAAGCCCATAAAAAGAAAGAAAACCAAATTCTCTTCCAATCTACTTTAGCTCTTGAAGTTGTCACCGACAAAAGAGTTTGATGGTGAATGTATTTTACTACAAAATAAATTCCTGCAAAAGCAAAAACAAAAGAAACCATTACCAGAAAAAGAGTTGTATTAGATTCAAACATTTTCATAATCCCTTCGTTTGTCGTCGGAAAAACTTTATGTTCGGTAAATGTTTTATAAAATACAGCTGCCGTAATTGGAATTTGCCCTATAAAAGATGCTGAAATAATAAAGACTGATCCTAAAAGATATTTCCAAAACTTATTTTCAGGTTTAATGCCTTGTTCTAAAAACATAAATTTAAAATTTTAAAAAATGAGAATTTAAATTCGATAAGTTAATCTTACTTTTGACATTGCTAAAATATCCCATTTTATTGTACGAATATTGCAACGTTTAAATATAAGAAAATGATACAAATTTACCATAATCCGAGATGCGGAAAATCAAGAAATTGCCTTGCTTTTATTGAAAAATCAAAACAAGATTTTGAAATCATACCTTACTTAACTGAAACTCCATCTTTTGACCAATTAAAAACATTATTAGGCCAACTAAATTTAGAGCCAATCCAACTCGTTAGAACTAAGGAAAAAATTTGGATTGAAAATTTTAAAGGAAAAGCTCTGAGCGATGACGAGATTATAAATGCCATGGTAGAAAATCCAATTTTAATCGAACGCCCGATTGTTGTAAAAGACGGAAAAGCTATAATTGGCCGAGACCCAGAATTGGTTGCTTCTTTTTTAGATTGATTCTAAAATACCCTATTAACATTTTTTTGTGATTTTTCTCTTTAAACCAAAAACTACATTTGGCGTCTAAAGAGAAAAAGAAAACCAGAAAATGAAAAAAATCAAATTTGCCGTATTACTTGTATTCTTGTTTACAAGTTTTTACAATTACTCTCAACAAGGTTCCGGAGGCAGACCCAAAGTAAAAGTCACCGGAAAAGTTTTCGAGAAAGTAAGCAAACAACCTTTAGAGTATGCTACAATTTCACTTACTGCTCCAAATGACACAAAAGTTGTTGCTGGAGGTATTACGAACCCGAAAGGAGAATTTGAAGTTGCGGTTGCACCCGGAACTTATGATATAAAAGTGGAGTTTATTTCGTTCAAATCAACTGAAATTAAACAAAAAAGCATTCAAGACGACACCAATTTAGGCGTTGTAAACCTATCTGAAGATGCTGCACAATTAAACGAAGTTGTCGTACGTGCTGAAAAATCGACAGTTGAAATTAAACTGGACAAGAAAGTTTACAACGTTGGCCAAGATATGATTGTAAAAGGCGGAAGCGTAAGCGATGTTTTAGACAATGTACCCTCCGTTTCTGTTGATACAGAAGGAAATGTAAGTTTAAGAGGAAGCGACAACATTCGTATTTTAATTGACGGAAGACCTTCTCAAGCCATAAACATGGCTGAAGCTTTAAGACAGCTTCCTGCTGATGCAATCGACAAAGTTGAAGTAATAACAAATCCTTCAGCACGTTATGATGCAGAAGGTGGTTCTGGAATCATTAATATCATTCTTAAAAAAGGAAAAAACCAAGGCTTTAACGGAACTTTTATTGCTTCAACAGGTTTACCAGAAACTTATGGTTTAAGTGCCAACTTAAATTATAAAACTGAAAAGTTAAACTATTTTACAACTGCTGGTTATAACTACAGAACTACAGAAGGAGCTGGCCAGACAAATTCTGAATATTTAAATCCAGATGGTACAACAAAAAGTTTCTTAGATGAAGATCGCGATACAAAACGTCTTAGAAAAGGTTTTAATGGAAGAGCTGGTGTTGAATGGACTATAACGCCATCTACATTCTGGACAAACGCCATCAATTACCAAAAAAATAGCGGTGATGATAGAGATCTGATCAATTATTACAACTACGATGCTGCCCATAATTACACTGGAACAACATATCGTTTAAATAATGCAGATACTGGAAGCGAAAACTTTGAATATACTTCTAATTTGATTAAAAATTTCAACGATAAGGGACACAAACTTACTGCAGACCTTTCGATTTCAAGAAATACAGATGACAGCTTTAGTGAAATTACAGCTTCACCAAATTTCAATAATACATTAAACGATCAAGTTCAAAAGCAAGTATTATTTCAAGCAGATTATGTTCTTCCATTAGGAAAAGGAAGCCAGTTTGAAGCAGGATATAAAGGAAGTTTTGGCGATCTTAACAACGAATATTATGTAACTGAAAATGGAGGAGCAAAAGATCCTAATTTATCAAATACTTTAGAATATAAAGAAAACATCAATGCGCTTTACACGCAGTATGGTTTCAAAGTAAATAAATTCTCTTATTTACTTGGTTTAAGATGGGAAGATACAGATATTCACGTTAACTTATTAGACAACAGCGATTTCAACACTAAAAAATACAACAACTTATTTCCGAGTGCATTTATTAGTTATGAAATCTCAGATCAAAGCAACTTCACTGCGAGTTATAGCAAACGTCTAACTAGACCTAGAGGACGTTTCATGAACCCAGCGGTAAACTACGCTAGCAACGTCAATATCTTTCAAGGAAACCCAGATCTAGACCCTTCTTTAACAGACAAATACGACATTGGCTATATCAAAAAATGGGATAAGGTAACCTTTAATACATCTGCATATTTTGAAGACACAAAAGACGTTTTCAGCTTTGTGCGATCTCCTACAGGTGATCAAGTTAACGGAATTCCTGTAATTAAAAGCCAGCCTATCAACTTAGGAAAAGAGCAAAAATTTGGTTTTGAATTTACATTTAATTACACTCCATACAAATGGTGGAAATTAAACAGTAACTTCAACTTCTTTAATGTAAAAACAACAGGAGAACATAGTTATACAGATACGCAAGGAAATGAGATTGTTCAAAATTTAGACAATCAGGCTAATTCTTGGTTTGCAAGAGTAAACTCTAAAGTTACACTTCCGTACAAAATTGACTGGCAGTTGACAGCAATGTATAACGGAGAACAAAAAACAGCTCAAGGTAAAAACTTAGGCCAATTCGGAATGAATACCGCTTTCAGTAAAGATGTTATGAAAGATAAAGGAACTATTGCTTTCAACATTAGCGACGTATTCAATTCACGAAAAATGAGATCGTATACGTATTTAGATGATGTAAATTCATATAGCGAATTTCAATTCCGTAAACGTCAGTTCAATTTATCATTCACTTATCGTTTCAATAAACCAAAGAGTGAGAGAGATAAAAATGCACAGCCAAGAAATGACGGCGGTGGAGACGGCGGCGGAGATTTTCCTGGATAAAATCTTTTAAATTCCAATGTGGATAAAAAATTCCAAATTCCAATTTTATCATTGGGATTTGGAATTTTCTATTTATAAGGAAACCCGACAGGTTTTAAAAACCAATCGGGCTTAAATAAACTTATTAAATTGGAATTTAGATTTTTTGATATTGGAATTTCCTTTTTTTTGGCACAAAAAAAAAGAACCCAAAGGTTCTTTTTTTATGACATCAATCTAAAATTAAATAGATTGTTCTTCTTGTCTTTTTCTGGCTCTTTTCTCTTTGATCATTTCCCAGCTAGCTCCTGTTACCCAATAAGATAAGAAACCTACCAAGAAAAACATTAACCAAAACCCTATAGTTAGTATGGTTAAGAAAAGTAAAAAACCTAAGTACTGTGAAAATTCAAACATGTTTTCCGGAATTTTTGAATGTTACGACAAATGTAGCGTATATATTTTTTCTCAGCAATAAAAACTAAATCAATTTTCGTTAAATAACATTTATCCGTATATTTATACTCATTTTAAATAAGCTTTTTTAGAACATACAATCCCTTTCTCTAAAAGAGCTCAGATGAATTTCATCTAAACATTTCACATTTTACGAATAACATTTTTACATACAACATAATGAAATACAGAATAGAAAAAGACACCATGGGCGAAGTTCAAGTCCCAGCCGATAAATATTGGGGTGCACAAACAGAACGATCTAGAAACAATTTCAAAATCGGACCAGCGGCATCTATGCCAAAAGAAATCATAGAAGGTTTTGCCTATCTAAAAAAGGCTGCGGCATACGCCAATTACGATTTAGGCGTTCTACCAATAGAAAAAAGAGATGCAATTGCTGCTGTCTGCGATGAAATCCTTGAAGGTAAACTAGACGATCAATTTCCGCTTGTAATCTGGCAGACGGGTTCTGGAACGCAAAGCAATATGAATGTAAACGAAGTAATTGCTAACCGCGCTCAAGTTCTAAAAGGTTTTGAAATCGGTGAAGGCGAACAATTTATCAAAGCAAATGACGATGTCAATAAATCGCAATCGTCAAATGACACTTTCCCAACTGGAATGCATATTGCGGCTTACAAAATGGTTGTTGAAACTACCATTCCTGGAGTAGAAAAACTTCATGCTACTTTAGCAAAAAAAGCAACCGAATTTAAAGATGTTGTTAAAATCGGGCGCACACACTTAATGGATGCGACACCATTAACTCTTGGTCAGGAAATTTCAGGTTACGCAGCACAATTAGCCTTCGGATTAAAAGCTTTAAAAAATACTTTAGCCCACTTGTCTGAAATCGCCCTTGGCGGAACAGCTGTGGGAACTGGATTAAACACTCCAAAAGGGTACGATGTAAAAGTCGCAGAATATATCGCAAAATTTACAAACCATCCCTTTGTAACGGCAGAAAATAAGTTTGAGGCACTTGCAGCACATGATGCCATCGTAGAAACACATGGAGCTTTAAAACAATTGGCTGTTTCATTAAACAAAATTGCTAATGATGTTAGAATGCTAGCTTCGGGGCCAAGATCTGGAATTGGCGAAATCCATATTCCGGAAAATGAGCCAGGTTCTTCTATCATGCCAGGAAAAGTAAACCCAACACAATGTGAAGCTTTAACCATGGTTTGCGCACAAGTTATAGGAAATGATATGGCAATTGCTGTTGGCGGTATGCAAGGACATTATGAACTGAATGTTTTCAAACCTGTAATGGCTGCAAACTTTTTACAATCAGCACAATTGCTGGGCGATGCTTGTGTTTCTTTTGACGAACATTGTGCTCAAGGAATCGAACCAAATCACAAACGCATCAAAGAATTAGTTGATAATTCGTTAATGCTCGTTACGGCGTTAAACACTAAAATAGGCTATTACAAAGCCGCAGAAATAGCTCAAACCGCTCACAAAAACGGAACTACTTTAAAAGAAGAAGCTGTTCGACTTGGTTATGTAACTCCAGAAGATTTTGATGCTTGGGTGAAACCTGAGGATATGGTTTGAGTTATGAATTATGAATTATGAGTTTTTACTCTAACGTAAATAATAAAAGGAGAAACATAAATGTTTCTCCTTTTATTTTATGTACAAAGTCGGCTAACTCATAATTCATAACTCAAAACTCATAACTTATTTACCATCTACATAATCCTGCAAATAACTAAATCTTTCTGTTAGTTTTCCATTTTCAGTGATTTTGGAGCGTTTTAAGATTCCATCTTTATCCCCGTTGAAAAAAGCTGGAATTACATGCTCCATAAATTGTTCACCGAAACCTTCGCTAGCATCTTTTGGAATTTCGCATGGCAAATTATCTACAGCCATTACTGCAACAGCTGCTGGATGAAAAAGATCAACTTCACGATCTTCTAATGGAAAATATCCATACAAAGGATCTTCGATCGTTGATGAGCGAACTGTACAGGCAATTGGCCCATTAACATCACAAGAAATATCGGCCACAACTTTCAATTTGCAGTCGCTTGCATTCAGCATTTCTTTCGTTAAAATCATCGGCGCATTATTGGCATGAAAATGCCCTGCAAAATAAATATCAGAAACTTTTGTGAATCTCTCAAAATCAGATTCATACTCTTCCGGATGCTTAACAAAATCTACAAAATCTAAAACTTGTCCGTCTTTTCTTTTGTTATATTCTAAAACATCCAGCTGCACATAAACTGCCTGAGCATATTTTTTTGTCAAATAATTATCAATCGTAATTTCTTTCACTTTTATGGCATCCAAAATTTCTTTTGCTCCGCTCCCAACCTTTCCAGTTCCCGTAACTACAAATTTTAAAGCTGGCATTGTAATGCGTTTTAAATGCTTTATCAAATCTTCTTTTCCAGAAAGCGATTCTGCTTTTGGAAGTTTAAACAATTCAAATTTAATTCCAAATGCCCGAATTCCGTTATAAACGCCAACCATTCCGGCATATTTTCCAAAACCAATTAAACGATGATCGTGTTCGTTTACAATCGTTTCATGATCGTATAAATCGATATTTTTTTCTAAAATCGCCTGAAGTAATTTTCTATTATGAGGCTGTTTTTTAATTGTATGAGAAAAAAAGAAATAAGACTTGTTTGGAATCAAATCGTCTACAGGAACTTCTTTTACACCGAATAAAACATCACAATCAGATACGTCATCAGTAACGGTAATTCCCATATTTTTATAATCATCATCAGAAAATATTCTGATATCTGAACTTTCAACTTTTACAGATGCATCATGATAAAGTTGTTTCATCCTTGCCAATTCATTTGGAGAAAAAACAACTCTTCTATCTGGCGGGTTTTTTCTCTCTTTTATGATTCCAAATTTCATTTAATGTGGTTTTTTAGTTTTTAATAATATAACTTTTTAAAACATATTTGTTTCAAATATAACAAATTTAGTTAAAATTTTGTTTCAAAAATTCTATTTAGAATGTTTTAAAACCGTTAAAAGCTGAAAAACAACCGACTAAAATTTACTTTTCTTAATGAAATGTTAAAAAACACAAAATAAAGCCTCAGAACCAAGAATACAACAAAATTGAATTCGATATATTTGTTTTTAAAGAACGATGCAAATGATTTTCCTTAAAAAGACAAAGATACCACAATTACTTTTTTCAATGCTTGTTTTAAGTTCTTGTGGTCAAAACAAAACAACAGCAACAGATACAACTCAGACAGTCGAAGATACTTTACCTAAAATGAAGCCGTTAGGAGCTGAACCGCAAGTTTCACAGGCTTATAAAAACTCGGTTGTCGGCAGAATAAATCACTTTTACAACAAAAATTGGCCAAATAATACCATGAATGGAAGCTTCTTAGTCGCCAAAAATGGACAGATTTTATTTGAAAAATATAATGGTTTTGCCAATAAAAATGAAGGGACCAAAATAACTCCTGAGACACCTGTACAAATTGCTTCTGTGAGTAAAGTGTTAACTGCTACAGCGGTTTTAAAACTGGTAAACGCAGGCAAAATTGACTTAGATCAAAAAGTAAATACAATTTTAAAAACCTTCCCTTACGAGGAATGCACCATCAGAATGTTATTGGATCATCGCACAGGAATGCGTAATTATGCCTATTTCACAGATCGCGACAAATCGATTTGGGACAGACATAATCAATTAACCAATAAAGATATTTTAAATATTCTGGCTACAAAAGATATTGGATTAGAATCTAGAACTGGAACACGTTTTAGCTACTGCAATACTAATTATGCGATGCTGGCTCTGATTATCGAAAAAATTACAGGTTTAAGCTACAAAGAAGCCATGTCTGAAATGATTTTTAAACCTCTTGGAATGACTCATACTTATGTTTTTGATGACGATAAAGACAGAAAGAAAATTGTTCCTTCTTATAAAGGCAATGGTGTAGAAATCGGTTTTGATTATTTGGATAATGTCTATGGCGATAAAAATGTTTTTTCTACAGCTAGAGATCTTTTAAAATTTGATCGCGCAAGACAATCGCCAGATTTCTTAAAGCCTGAATTGTTGAAACAAGTTTATACCGGTTACAGCAACGAACGTAAAGGAACTAAAAATTACGGTCTTGGAATTCGAATGATTAATTGGGAAACAGGACAGAATTTTTATTTTCATAATGGCTGGTGGCACGGAAATACCTCATCTTACATTACTTTGATGAAAGAAGGCGTAACGATTATTGCCTTGTCTAATAAGATGACAAGAAACACTTATGCTGTTCGCAAACTAGCTCCGATTTTTGGAGATTACCCTTTTAATTTTAAAGACGAAGAGTAAAAATAGTTGTAAAGTCATAAAGTCCAAAGCCCAAAGTCGAAAGTCCAAAGTCTTAAAGTTGTTGTCTATTTTGACTTTGTCTTTTAATATACTAATTGAGGTGCAATAAAAAGGAGCAAAAGAAAGTAAGCTTTTGATTTTAAAAACTTTATAACTTTCAAGTTTCGATGTCCAGCTTTAGACTTTCCGACTTTGAACTTTGGACTAATATTTTTTTGAAAATTTTAGCAGAAAGTAATTTCAAATACTCTAAATTTGCAGACTTATTTTTTGGGGTCGACTGGTTTTGACAGCAAGTCGAATTGAACAGTAAGCACGTCGAGCATTGAGACCTTGCTCGTAAATATAAGATCTCGAACTTTTACACGGCGAAAATAATTACGCTTTAGCTGCATAATCCGAATCATAGTAAGATTACGCCACGTCTCTACAAGGTAGAGAAGCTGGATTCTCCTGGAAAGCCTTGGTTTGTGGCGTTCCGTTCAGGGGAACCGTAAAAATAAACCTAGATTTCCATGAGCTTCGGGTGGATTTCGAAATTTAAGAAGATAAGTGTTGGGTGGTTGTTTCTGGCCTAGCTCAACATCGAAAATTCAATCAGGAAATAAGCGTGTAGAAAGCTCTTTAGTTGCTTGTTTGGACCCGGGTTCGATTCCCGGCGACTCCACAAAAAAGCCTGTAAACTAAATGTTTACAGGCTTTCTTTTTTTCAATTGTTTCTACAATAGTTTTAACTATAACAATGGCATTCATTATTTTAAACGACAAATACGGTCTCTTTAGAAAACCGCATTTATCAAACTAATTCAAATTAAAAAAACTATAAGCTTGCTTTTACTTCACCACAGGTAAGCATATTTTTTGGATAGTACGGATTTTTGATTTCTTTACTATCGCTTGTCCAAACTGCACCAGTCATTGGGCAGACTTGTAAATATAATGTTTCATCTGCTGCTTTAAACTTTGAAGCTTGATTCCAATATTTTACTGAAAGAGTCTCAAAAATCTTGCGCTGTTTATTAATGTTTTTTGTCGTGGCAATCTGATTAGCCAATTCTATAATTTCTTTTCTTGAAATTGTAGCAATGTTCATTTGTTCCAACGTTAACTTTTTAAACTTGAAGTTTTTTAAAGAATTCGTCAAAGCTACAGCACTTTTAACGGCAACAAGGCTATCCGAAAGTATTAAGCTATTTTTTAAAGCCAAATAACTCTTTGTAATTTCTTTCTTTTTCTCTTCTCTTTTTTGTACCAATTCTGGAGTCACTTCTTCTTTTGATGTTAATTGTGCTTGAGCCAAAGTACTTAAGCAAATAAATGCTATAACTAATATTTTTTTCATATTGCGGTTTTATCTAATTTATTAACGATTTTATCGATTTCGATTAAAATGTTTTCGAAATGATCTTTATTAAATCCTGTTGAAGCATCCATAAGCTTTGTAACATCGGTTCTTAATTTAATAAGATGCTGTTTCCCGTATAGTCTCACATCACTTCTTTGCGCTGCATTTAGAGCTTTACCTGGTTCTGTTTCTTTCGGCAAAAGCAACATGCCTAGTTTTTCAATATAACCACGCTGTAAACTTCTCCTGTAAAAATCTTGTTTTTCATCGCCTGTAAATTTCACCCAAACTGTTTGCTGTAAATCATTTAGAAATTCAGGAACTGTATAAGCATTTTCAAATTGGATCGATTTAAGACTGATATTATACAACATTCCAGAACTTAAAAGCATATTTAAAACCTGATTCTGCTGATCTGAAATTTGATCTGCTGTTTTTAAAGAAATCAGCTGGTCAATTTCCTGCGGATACATCCAAAGCGGAGCAACAAACAATTGTCTTCCCACGTAGTCAATAGCAGCTTTTACTTTAGCTTTTGGTATCTGCTGATATACAACACCTTTTTCATCAACTGTTCTTTTGGTTACGTAATTATTGCCAATGTATTTCAATACGTGATACAAATAGATACTATATTGCGATACCACCGCTTTATGCATATCTGATAAATTATCATAAGCATCGTTTGGCTGATAAGTCCATTCTATAAGATTAGGCACAACACGTTTTAAATTTTTTATGCCGTAATCACTTGCCTTTACTGCGTCGTCACCGATATCTTCTCTTTGGCTGCGCGGATCTTCATCCTTACCTTCTCCCCCAAACCATAATTTAGGATTAGCTGTCAAACTATCTGTAGTCAGTTTTGCTAACAGTTTTTCTTCTTCAAATTCGTCTTTAGCATTTGGATAATAACCATACCCCCATTGAACTGCCCACTTGTCGTAACTTCCGATGCGCGGATAAATTCCTTTTGGACTAATGTTATCTTCTGGCTGCGCCACATAATTAAAGCGGGCGTAATCCATAATAGAAACTGTATGTCCATTGGCTTCTACCCATTTTTTATCGCGAAGTTTTTCAACAGGAGTAGCATTGCTTGCTCCCATATTATGGCGTAAACCAATAGTGTGACCTATTTCATGCGAAGAGACGAAACGGATTAATTGCCCCATTAATTCATCATCCAGATGCATTTTTCTTGCTCTTGCGTCAAGAGGCCCAGCCTGAATCATATACCAGCGCTGGACTAATTTCATCACATTATGATACCACCCAACATGGCTTTCTATAATTTCACCGCTTCTTGGATCGCTCACACGAGGCCCATACGCATTTGGCGTTTCAGAAGCGTAATACCTTACTACAGAATACCTTGCATCTTCCAGACTCATCGTTTTATCGTCTTCTGGCCATTCTTTCCCTACAATTGCATTTTTAAAACCAGCGGCCTCAAAAGCTTTTTGCCAGTCGTTGATTCCAGCAATTAAATATGGTCTCCATTTTTTTGGTGTTGCTGGATCGATATAGTAGACAATCTGTTTTTTTGGTTCTACAAGTTCTCCTCTCAAATACTTTTTAATGTCTTTTTCTTTCGGCTCTAAACGGTAACGCTGAATAATGAATTTCTTTTGTGCACGCTGTTCATCATCATCAAACAAAACATATTTGTTGGCAAAAAAACCTACTCTTTCATCAAAAAAACGTTTACGCATTGGTGTTTTAGGCAATAATACAATTGATGTATTTAATCTAATAGTTAT
Organism: Flavobacterium anhuiense; assembly: GCF_004151235.1. Taxonomy (GTDB): domain Bacteria; phylum Bacteroidota; class Bacteroidia; order Flavobacteriales; family Flavobacteriaceae; genus Flavobacterium; species Flavobacterium anhuiense_A. Next base: position 381,585 of record NZ_JUIV01000001.1, on the reverse strand, counting down.
GCTTCCGCTGCTTGCTGTGCTGCTTGTATAGGTTTTTGTGGTTTTTACTTCAATATTGATTGCATATGTATCAATAGCTTCTATAAAAGATTTATCATCAGCAAGAGAAGTCAGTTTTTTTTCTGTTTTCTCTTTGCTTTCCAAAGAAAACATCGGATTATCTTTTTTGAATGCATCTGTTACATCAATAACAGTATTTCCGTTATCTGGATTAGTGGTTTTGATCGGAAAAGCACCTACAATTGGATTTTCATTACTTCCAGCCAATGCTTTTGCCAACATTGAGTCAGCCGAACGCACATCTTGTTTATATTGAAGTGATCTCATATAAACAGTATTATTTGCCCCTTTTTCAAAGTAAATGGTCTGTTCGTTGGCTTTTTCTCCTCCAAAAGCTCCCATTCCTTCTGGAGTAGATAAATATCTTGTTACTACCAGCATGTATCGGTTAAACAAACTATCTGGAATCTGAAAATAATATTTACTATCGACCTGACTTACGGTAAAGAGTCCTAATTTGTTTTTTGCTTTATCAGTGATTATTTTATTATAAGCCTGCATGCCTTTGGGCTGTGTACTGGTACTATCGGCTTTTTTTTCTGGGGTTTGAGCAAAACCATGCTGCCAAACGGACAGCACGGTTAGTAGTATAATTAACTTTTTCATTGAAACTAAAACGGAACTTTCTCGTCTGTATTTAAAGTAAGTTTTGGATTTTTTGTCAGTGCCGATAAAGGAAACGGAATAATGTACAATCTTGAGTTAGGCTGTAATGTATAAGTTTTTTGAGGAACTGTTTTGTTTACGATTGGAAATACTCTCGTTATTGTTTTTGCATATTCTGCTTCTGTATTTAATCGCTTTAAATCAAAAAATCTATTAAATCCTAAAAGCAGTTCTTTTCTGCGTTCGTTCACCACAAGTTCCATAGTTTCTTTTCTAGTAGCAGGTACCGTTAAATTTACTGTGCCAGATAGAATACGTTTTGCTCTTAAAGTATTTAAAACTCCCACTGCTTCGTTTAATTTATTGTCTCTGGCATAACATTCTGCTAGCATTAAATATACTTCAGTTGTCTTCATACCAACTGTTGGATAAAAAAACCTTGTATATTGAACTCCCCAATAAGCAGTATTCGAACCCTGATCTAAATTGGTTGTACTAGTAGAATTGAAAAACAAATTAAAACGAGCATCATTTGTTCCAAATAAAGTTCTCAATTCAGGGCTAATAATATAGCTCTGCGCAAAATTCATTTCGTTATAACCTGTCATGTACATATAACTTAACACCTCGATATTATCTGCTGCCGGAACAGCCACTGATGTTGGCCCTCCTTTCGCATTGTAAGCAACCATATCAAATATCTGATTGTTGTAACTCAATGACTTTTCTGCTGCAGCCTGTGCCGCCGCAATTTCTCGTTTAAACAAATGTACTTTAGCTTTAAATGCGTAGGCAAATGCGAGTGATGGGTGATAAACATCCATTGGTTTTTCCTTCAGATATGGCAAAGCATCTTCTATATCTTTTTGTATGAAATCGTAAACCTGGGCAACAGTAGATTTTGAAGGCTGCGCTTCCAGATCAAATTTATCCATGATACAAATTCCTCCATCAGTCGCAGCGGTTTGCGGATCATATGCTTTAGCATACGTGTTTACTAATAAGAAATGATCGTACGCTCTATAAATTTTAGCTTCGGCTTTTGCTAATTGCTTTATGCTCTCATCTCCTTTACTATCATCAACCAACGAAATAACAGTATTCCATCTATTAATATAAGTATAAGCTTGATTATAAAAACTTGAAGCTGTGAATAAAGAAACCCTGTCTATAGTTTCATCAAAAGTAAAATTAATGATGTCAATGTTTGGAGTTCTTCCTATTACATTGGCTTCTCTCATCCATTGGTCATCTGACAAATATTGAAAGTTATTGATTGGATAACCTCTATTTGGCAGCGAAACTAATTCAAGAAATTGTTGAGGAGTTTCGATCACCAAAGCGCCTTTGGGTGTTATTTCAGTGTATTCTTCGCATGATGAAATCGTTAACATCATCAAAGACAATAATATTATATAAACCTGTTTCATTTTTAAAGAGTAAGATTAAGACCTAGTAAATACGTTTTTGGCAATGGTAAATTACGTGTACCGGAATTTAGACTATAAACCTCTGGATCAATACGATTACCAGCTGCACTCCAATACCAAATATTATTCATTTGAAAAGTAAATTTTGCAGACGCCATCTTTATTTTAGTCGCAAAAGCTTTAGGAAGATTATAGGCCAAAGAAATATTTCTCAATTTAATATAATCGCCATCTACAACATTTGCTGTTGAGTTTCTCCATTGGCTGCTTATTGTTCCCGCATAATTTCTAATATTTTCGGCGAAATCAACATATAAACGAGTATTGTCATTTCTATTCGTGTCAGTATAACGATCTGTGATACCAGAAAGATTTACGGCATCAGAACTCATATCTAAGGTTTCTTTACGCATTACATTTCCTCCTGAGAAAACAAACAAGAAATTTAAATCGAATTGTTTATAAGAAAAACGCTGTGACAATGAACCTGTGTAAGTTGGCATTAAAGTTCCCACATTTACCAAGGCATCAGCATTTGTAATTGTTTTGATGCTTGTTGAAATTGGATTTCCATTTTCATCAAAAGTTATAGAAGGATTTCCGTTTTCATCCAAAACGTAAGGATAACCATTTACTGTTCCTCCGTATTGGTAAGCATACATGCTATTAAATAATTCATTTTCTAGAAAAAAATTGGTTGGCGAAGAAACATATACCGATGCTGTCGATTCAGCTCTTGTTACTTTTTTAACGGTTGTCTTGTTGTGGGCAAAAACTAAATTAGAATTAATGCGGAAATTACCGTTATTATACCATTCAGAACCAATACTAAATTCTATACCTTTATTTAATAGAGCTCCTGCATTGATTTTTCTTGACAAAGCACCAACAGTAGGATCAAGATCTGTAGTCGCCAATAAATCGCTACTGTATTTGTGATAAACATCAATCGTACCATTTAATTTAGCTCTAAATAAGCTATAATCTACACCAATATTGGTACTTTGTGTTTTTTCCCATCTTAACATCGGATTTGGTTGAGCCGTAATATTTGTATATTGTAAAGATTGATACAGGTTATCGTTTCTTCTTGTAGCAGTAATATAAGGTGTTGTATTTTGATCAACATTTCCGTTTATACCATAAGTTGATCTCAATTTTAACATACTTACCCACTTAACCTCTTTCATAAAATCTTCATTGCTGACATTCCAACCTAAACCTACAGACCATAATGGACGGTTTTTATACTTTGGATCAACTCCAAACAAATCTGCTCTATCTACTCGGTAACTTCCCGTAAGGTTGTATTTTGATAAATAAGTATAACTCGCAGTACTAAAAATAGAAAAGTAACGATGAAGGATTTCTTGCTGTGTTCTGCCTAACGCTGAAAGTGTTCTGTTATTCCCAAAAATATAACTAGAAACTCCCGTTTGGCTAAGTGCAAGATTGTTTAATACTGCAGAAGTAAGCGTAACAGGATCATATCCATATCGAAGTTGTTCTATGCTTCTTGGAACAAAAGTTTCACGCATTTCTGTACCAACTAATGCATTAACTGAGTGCTTGCCTTCTGCAAACTCTTGATTAAAATCTAATTGATTTCTAAAAGAATAATTACTTGCCTGACTGCTTGCCTGTTTGTATCTTCCTCCTGTAGAAAAGCCATCAACGTAAGTGTATGCATTTGTAGTTGGATTATAACCCGTTAATGCATTGATAGCATAACGCATTCTATAAGAATTGACATCATGATATTGTTCTCTATCATTTTTTCTTACCTCATATTGAAATTGTGTATTAAAACTTAGACCTTTCCATAACTTAGCTTTTACGTTAGCGAAAGTCCTTAGGCTTAATGAATTTTGCTCCTCAATACCTTCTTTAAGCGCATCTAAAACATTAAAATTAAAAGATTTAAAACCGCTTAAACCTGCTAGTTTTTCAACCATAGCCGGATTAAGAGCACCACTAGAGGTAAATCCATCTTTAATTGATGCAAATGAAGATTGCACTAAATTTCCATTATCATCTGTAATACGTTCGTATCGCTTTTGAATGTCGTAATTGCCAAGATCATATTCTGTAACATCATCATTACTGTAGGTTCCATTTACTCCAAATGTTGCATTTAACCAATTGTTTATCTGGAAACTACTTTTTGCGTAAAGATTGAATGCACGTCCAGTATTATATTTTATACGATTTTTAGATTCATCATAATTAAGAGACACATACGTATTCTGTTTGCTTGTGCTTCCCGAAAATGCGATATTGTAACGCTGTCTAAATTCATTTTGCCAAACATTATCGCGATAATCTTTATTGTAATCATTCTTTCTCCATTGTGCAAGAGTACTGTTATAAGTAGCATTATCGATTTTTCCCTCTTCCAGATTTCTGTTTAATTGATAAAGAGGACTGTAATATTTTGTACTGCTGTTTCCAATATCTCCGTAACTGCTAAACATGGTTGCAGTATCAGCAAATCTTGCTCTTTCTCTATTGTAAACCGCCTGCTCAAAATCAATTAGATCACTTGTCGAGGCATAGTTCATATCTCTCAAATTTGGTTTATCTGAAATAAAGAAATCTGAGTTTACCGTCACTTTCAACTTACCATTTCCTTTTTTGGTAGTTAATACAATAATACCATTTGCCGCTCTTGAACCATAGATAGAAGCTGCAGCCGCATCTTTAAGAACATCAACACTTTCAATATCATACGGATTGATTTCATCCAATGTCAATTCAGTTGGCAAACCATCTATTACTACAAGCGGACTATACCCAACATCTGCAGAAAAAGTACCGATACCTCTTAATATAGGCTGATCAGATCCAAGTCCGTTTGGATTTTTTTGAAACATCAAACCAGCGACACGGCCTTCAAGCGCACTCGATAAATTGCCATTAATATTTTCGTTTAACACCTTTTCATCAACTTTACCAATAGCACCAGTAAAATTGCTTCTGGCAATAGTCTGAAAACCCGTTACCACAACTTCTTTCATGGCAGCCACTTTGTCTTCAACGATAATAGTTAGTACATTTCGGCCATTAATAGCAATCGACTTTGTTTCAATAGTTAATCCAGAACATTCTAAAATTCCGCTCGCAGGTACATTTTCAAAGACAAAACCACCATCAAAATCGGTAATACTAGTTCTATTTGTGCCAGAAAGGGTTACTGTAACGCCTGGAAATGGCTCATTTTTATTGTTGGTAATTTTTCCGCTTACGCGAATTAGTTCGTTTCCCAAGCTCTCCGTCTTTTCTTTTCCTGCACTAACAACAATGGTTTGGTTCGCAAGATTGAACTTTAAATTCTGATTTCTAAAAACTTGATTTAAAGTTTCATTTAAAGAAGAATTTTTAACATTAATCGTAACCGGTTTAGCATCTTTCAGCAATTTCTGAGTGTAGAAAACTTCATAGTTAGTCTGTTTGGCCACTTCTTTCAAAACTGTCTCAAGAGAAGCGTCTTTAAAATTGATTGTAATAGTCTGGGCTTGGCTCTTATAACTGCTGAACAAAGTAAACAGCACACTTAACAAAGCAAGAAAACTAACGTTCGGAATCTTTTTTTTAAGTTTTTTGTAAGGTTTTTTTGGTTGTAAATTTAATTTCATACATTTACATTTGGTTATAGTTAAACAATAGGTGGACAACTTATATTGGCTATAAACTTTTATAACAACCAGAAGCATCGCAACTGCCTCTGGTTTTTTAGTTTATAGGCTCAATATAATCGGTTAAACTTAAAGGTTAGGGATAAACAATAATCGTCTTTCCTTCAACCTTAAATTTTATATTACTCAACTCAAGTACTTTTAATACTTCAGATAAATTTTTATTTCTAAATGTACCTCCGTTAAATCTCACATCAGAGACATCGCCGCGATATTCTACTTTAATTCCGTACCAGCGTTCAAGCTGTTTCATTACCGATTTCAAATCAGCATTATCAAATTTAAATCGACCATTTTTCCAAGCTATTGCTGCTTCTGTATCAACTTCTCTAATTGTAATTTTAGCAGCATTATCGCTTATATTAGACTGCTGGCCTGGTTTTAAAATTGCTCTCTGATTTTTAGAAGAAACCGCAACACTTCCTTCCACTAAAGTAGTTTTTACAGTCGCTTCATTATTATAGGCATGCACATTAAAATGTGTTCCTAAAACCTCAATGCTTTGTTTATCCGATTTTACTATAAAAGGTTTATTTTTATTTTTCGCAACTTCAAAATAAGCTTCTCCTTCCAATTCTACGACTCTTTGATCTCCGTTAAACTGAGTTGGATATTTGATGGACGAAACGGCATTCAGAAATACTTTTGTCCCGTCTGCTAAAACAATATTATATTGTCCTCCAGTTGGTGTTGAAAGTGTGTTGAATGAATTGCCATTTTCTTTTGAAATATCTGCATCTGGATTTATAACATAAGTAATAACCCCATTGGCATCCATTTTTATAGTTACCTCATCCTGATCTTCTTTAGCAATAATATCTTTCGAAGAAATATCAGAAAGTATAATCTGTTTTCCGTTAGAAAGCGTCAAAATTCCTCTGTTTCCGCCTGGAGCAATTTCTTTTGCCTTTTCGACAATCTGAATATTTTCTTGTTTTGCTGCCGTTTCCGATTTTGCAAAATAGAATATTCCAGCACCTAACAGCACAATAATTGATGCTGCAGCGGCAACACGCGGCCAAATATTAATCACTTTTGTTTTTTGAGCCAACGGAAGCCTCGATTTCAAATGTTCGTAACTATCTGCCAGTTCGTACTCACTAAGCTGTCTCTTGCTATTCGACGCTTTATGTAAATACCACGCATCAAGTTTATCCTTATCTTCATGAGATAAAGTGCCATTTTGATATTTTTTAAGCAGTTCTAGAAATTCAGTTTCATTCATAATTACAACACGAAATTTTGTCTTGTTTTATAGTAAGACAGTTAGAAATAGGTTTTGTCATAGATGAAAATCAAAAAAATATTAATTTATCATTAATAAATTCATCGAAACGTTAGTTTCTCTTTATTAATGAGGCTATTAGAAGTAAATTTTATTGCAAATTTTAACAAAAAGGGAAATAAAAAATTACCAAATGAAAACATTTAGAGCCGATTTTAGTTTTCCGCGAAGAATTTTCAGCGAATTATAAACTTGCTGTTTAGCTGTTTTGTCTGTTATATTTAATTGTAAGGCAATTTCATCATATGAAAGTTCTTCTACTTTTCTCAAAAGAAAAACTTCACGCATTTTTTCAGGAAGTAAAGCAATTTCGCTTTCAATAATTGCTTCTAATTCTTTTTCTCTGAGTTTAGAATCTGCAGAAACATAATCGCTTTCAATAAAATTCGAAATAGAGTCGGCATAACGCGAAACTACTTTTTCGTGAGCAATATGATTAAGGATTTTGTTTTTTGTTGCTTTGTACAAATAAGAAGATAGAGAACCCGTAATTTCTAACTCATGACGTTTGTTCCATATAAATAAAAATACTTCTTGAACAACATCATTTGATTCATCTTGATTTCCGATCATTTTGAAAGCGTGATTTACTAAAAGTCTGGAATATCTCTCAAAAATTTCTGTATACGCTAATTGATCATCTTCCTTAAGAAGATTTAATAAAATATGATCAGCATATTTGCGGTAAACAGACATTAATAATAAAAAGTGAGGATCAAAAACACAATATTAAACATTTTTAGTGTTAAAAACCAAAAGATGATTCAGTTAAAAAAAGCGCAAAGGATTTCGTAAAGCAATTTTTTAAATATCAATATGATTAATCCTAATAATATTGAACGGCAGCATTATAGTTGAAAAAAGTAATTCGTGTTTTCTAACTTTTGCTTTTTTATAGTTAAATTTAAGGGTAAATGAAAATTTGACAACACTCTAAAAAAATTATATAAAACAGCTAGCGGTCTTTGACTGTAATTTTAGAATAATCTAATTGAAGAATTAGAGATAATTATTATTCATCCTTTAAAACCGATTAATATGAGATCTGAAAATTACACATCTGAAGAATTTGCATTTGAAATGAATTCTTATGAGGAACAGCTATTATTGAATTATGACGATTATCTGGAAGGCGATTATAGCAGCAGGCTGGCAGCTTCAAATCATTATAATTTAGAACTGGGAGAATTGGAAGATAATCTTGAATATGATTTCCATTCAGAGTATGATGAAAATGATTGGGAGGAAGAAGAAGATTTGACTGAAAAACCCGCAGGCGAATATGATGAGAATGAAGAAACACCTGGAAGTTTTGAAATGTTAAGCTAAAAATACTGCGATGAAAAATTTGTATATACTTCTACTTTCAATTTTCTTTTTTTCATGTCAGCAAAAGGAAAACAAAAAAGCTTCTGCTGAATCACCAAATCCAGTTGTTCAAAAAGAAGAAAAACAGGAAAATAAACAAATAGGCGACACTATCGCTATGAGTTATAAGAATGATGAAAATATATTTTCAGCTGAAGGCCATTTAGATTCTTTAAATTCAAAAGTATATGTTCAATTTAAAAATGAAGATTTGGGCGAATTAAACGCTCAAATTATTCCAGATACAGGAAAAGGAAACATCCGATTTAATCAAATTATTTTTCCTGATAAAACCTCAGATGGCCCTTTTGGAATGGACTTGAAAATTCCGCTCAAACAAAAAGGAACTCATATTTTAGTAATCGGACATTCTTTGATGGCCGACAATTCTTATTATGGCAATTTTAAAGTGCAACTAAATATTCGGAAAGAATAATGCTTTATAAAATTATGCTTTAATTCTCTTTTTATTTCTTGCCCAATATGTAAGATATACAATCCCAAGAATTAGCACCAAGATATCAAATCTAATGATTTGTGGTATACGATTGATTTTATCGTTATAATAAGTTCCTCCTAAAAGAGCCCCAGAACCAATTCCGAGTTCCATTGAAATATACATTGTGGCAACCGCTTTTCCTCTATGTTCAGGATTGCTCATGTCAATAGTCCAAGCACTAATTGCTGGCGACAAAATACCAGTACCGACTCCGTAAATTCCGGCTCCGACTAATAACATATTGATATCTCTTCCCACGCTTATTATAAAAAGAGCAATCGAAGTGATGATCAATCCAGCCATAATAACCTTTGGTCGTCCGTGTCTATCTGAAACTTTTCCTGCTGCAAAACGAACCATAACCGAAGCGACTGTAAAAGCAGTAAAAAATATCCCTTTATTTGTTGCTCCAACATGCTCACTCCAGTCTGGAATTAAGGTCAGAATAATTCCGAAAGCAGTGTACGAAAGAAAAGTAATAATTCCTGCCGGAAAAACATTTTTATCTACAATATCATTTCGGCCAATAATAAACATGGATCTATTCAATTTTTCTTTTGTGGCAAGGGTTTCTTTCATATTCATTACGATAATAATTGAAAAGAAAGCTAGAAAAGATGAACAGTAAAACATTACGTTCATTCCATAATTATTAACAATCATACTTCCTAGCGCAGGTCCTAGTGCACCTCCAATACTAAAACATAATCCATGCATTCCGAGCGCCTCTCCCCATCTGTGTTGCGGAATAATATCTGCCACATAAGCCGATGTCGAGGTTGGTTTAAATCCCGTTGAAAAACCATGAACCAAACGAAGTAATAAAAACCCTGAAACAGAACTCAAAATTGGATACAAAAATCCGCATACCACACATACCGAAGAACCAATAGCCATAACAGGAACACGTCCCCATTTATCGGTAAGCTTACCGCTGAAAGGACGCGAAATTGCTGCCGTCAATGTAAACAATGAGATAATAAGTCCTTTGTATTCTGCTCCTCCAAGACTGCTTAAATAATTAGGAAGTTCAGGTATCATCATATTAAAACTTGATGAAAATAATAGAGAACTCAAGCAAAGTAAAATGAATTGTAAGGTATAAATTGATTTTTCGTTTTGTGTCATTATTGGATTTTTATATAACTAAAGGCTGATAGAAATTATGATTTTTAAAATAATTCCAGCTGATTGTTTGGGTTTACAGGTTTCTTTTTAGGAGGTTTAGCATCGCCAAAAACGGTTTTTCCGCCATATTTATAAGATTCCTCTCTTTCTCTCTGGATAAGAGCATCAAAATTAGAATTTGGAGTAAAACTTTCTTCTGCTTTCCGCGAAATCTCAGATAGTTTCTGAATGGCACTCAGTTTATCGCTATTGCCGATTTTGGCACGATTAATCGCTCTTTGCAAAGTATCAATAGTTTCATCGTAGATTTTAACGGGAACAGGAAACGGATGTCCATCTTTTCCGCCATGAGCAAATGAAAAACGAGCTGGATCTTCAAATCTTGTTGGAGTTCCATAAATGATTTCGCTTACCAAAGCTAAAGATTGTAAAGCTCTTGGTCCCATTCCTTTTAAAAGGAGTAATTCTTCAAAATCTTCTGGCTTATTTTCGTGAGTAGCCCAAAGCATGGCGCCCAATCTTTTCATATTCACATCTTCCATTCTCACATCGTGATGCGCGGGCATAGAAAGATGCTGCATTTCTTTTATGATTTTAACTGGAGATTCTTTTACCAATTCTAAAATACCTTCTCGAGATTTTGTGGCTGCATTGGCTGTAAGATTTAAAATTGCGCCTTGATTTTCGCCATAAATAAAAGTGTGCGGTTCGTTGATAAAAGACTTTAAATCTTGCGAATGCCAATGATATCTTCTGGCTGTTCGAGAATTCGGATTCATTCCCTGCTGAATAACAGCCCACTGCCCTTTATTATCTACAATAAAATTATGCTGATACAATTGAAATCCATCCTGAATTGCAGTATTGTCTACTTTTGCCGTTAGTCTGCTGCAGCTGGCAAGATTAATTCCGTCGAGACCTGTTTTTTCGCCAACGAATAAAAGTTCCTGCGGGGTTGCCATAGAATGTTTGCCTTTTCCTCCGCAGATGTAAATTCCGAGTTCTTTTGAATGCGGATTAACTGACTTTTTTAAAGCTCCAAGCACAGAAGTTGTAATTCCAGACGAATGCCAATCCATTCCCATAACAGCTCCAAAACTTTGAAACCAAAACGGATTGCTTAATTTGCTTATAACTTCAGCAGTAGAAAATTCCATAGCAATCGTTTCCACAATGGCTAAACCTAGCTTAGACATTCGCTCAGCAAGCCATAATGGAACATGTCCATAATGTAAAGGAAGATCTGCCGTGCCGGAACGTTTCATTTGCTGGAATTATAATCCTGCAAAAATACTTTATTTAATTGTGAATTATAAATTGTGAATTGTTAATTCAAATGTAAAAAGTTTGGGATGTAAAATATGAGAAATGAAATGATACTACCATATTACATCTTACAATTCACAATTTAGACAATCTCAATATCATCTGCTGGTTCTTCAACAGGTTCGGGATTATCATCTAGCCATGCCACAAACAATTTATATCCTATTGAAAACACAATTGGTCCGACAAATAATCCGATGAAACCCGACATTATGAAACCGCCAATTACACCTAGAAAAATGACAAGCATTGGCACAAGCGCACCTTTTCCTAATAACAGCGGTTTCAAAACATTATCCGAAAGTCCGCTAATGATAAAATACACTGTCCAGAAAATCGCATAACCAGAATCTCCAGTCGAAAAAAGATAAATGATAACCCCAATATTAATTATAATGGGTCCAATCTGCAAAATAGAAAATATCAGACAGATCAAAGTCAGGATTCCTGCATATGGAATATCTGCCATAAACAATCCAACGGCCTGAATAATAGTCTGAATAACGGCAACTCCCAAAATACCTTTTACTACTTGATAAATAGTGGAAACGGAAATTTTCATAATTTCTTCGGCCTCATTTCCTGCTATTTTTTTAAGGAATTTCATAAAGAAAGCTTTACCGCCTGGAGACACTAATAAAACACCAGCAATAATAACCGATAAAATAAACTGAAGAAATGCAGCACCAGAACTCAAAATACTGGCCATAATTTTAGATGATAATTCCCTTATCTGATCTTGATATTTTATGACACTTTGCTCGAGATCTGTTGACAAAGACAATAAAAACTCATAAAGAGGTTTCCCAATTATGGGCCATTCTTTTATAGAAGCTCCCGGTGGAGTAATTTTTAGTGTTCCCGCTTCAAAGCTGTCTTTCAGCTCTAAAAAATTTCCCGTCGCCGCTTTCAAAAAATAAATTAATGGCAACACCATAATGGCAATAATCAAAACAGTAATAACAACCGATGCCAATGCTTTGCGTCCTTTTAGTATTCGCTGCAGCGAATTAAAAAATGGGTAAAATACAACAGACAATATTACAGCCCAAAGAATAGGCATAAAAAAAGGCAACAGCAATTTAAGACAAAACCCAACAAGGAGGAATATGAAAAATAACTGCAAAATAGTATCAAAGAGTTCTTTCTTTTTATTTGAATAAGTTGTTTTCATGATTATAGCTTTTTATATGATTGGTTATTTTTAATAGCAAATTGTTAATTGATAATTATTCTTGTTTCTTACCTCTATTAGGAAAAGCAAACTTGGCATCTGAAACCAGCCTTCCAATTAAGATGACGGGGTACAAAACACCTACAAGTACCTCAATCTGAACTAAAGAACGAGCCAAAGGATGAAGAGGGACGATTTCTCCAAAACCTGTTGAAGTAATGCAGATATAACTGAAATACATAAAACTAGCCTGATCACTATTACTCTCAAATTGAGACTCAGCTATCTGAAAAGAACCTTCAATATGCTCAAAAAGAAATAAATAAAGCGTTGACCAAAAATGAACTAATAGCATATATACAACAATAGATCCTATAATGCGGTAAGTAGTCACTGGACCAGGTTCTAAAACTTTTATCAAAACCAAAGCAATAAGAAGAAGCATGAGCGCGATTGAGAAAATCAGGTCGGCAAATAGGATAAAGACATTGTGATTCAAATAATTAATCCATTGAATGATAAGAAACAGAATAGGAATTATTGAAAGACTAATCGCTTGTTTTTTATGTTTTGATAATGCCACAATTCCTGCAAAAAGAAACAGCATCCAAAATATATTGACAGCAACCACAAAACGCGTGTAACTGCCAAAAAAAGGAATAACAATAAAATGCATGATAAACAGTAATATCAGCATGCCGCTGAGCCCTTTTTCTTGAGTCCAAAAGCGATATAAAAAACGATCTTTTTTTACTATCATAATATAAATTCCAATTACTAAATTCCAAATTCCAATTCCAAAACCTAAAGGCAAATTCCAAAAGCTAAATTCCGAATTCCAATTCCAAAACCTCGGAAAAAATTCTATGTTCTATTTTCTATGTTCTTACTTCTTTACTCTTGCTTCTTTACTCTTACTTCTTTACTCTTACTTCTTTACTCTTACTTCTTTCTTCTCAAGTCTTTACTCTTGCTTCTTTCTTCTCCAGTCTTTACTCTTGCTTCTTTTATCTTCCTCACTCTCAAATCGGTATCGGCTCCACTTCTACTCTTCCAATAGGTCTACGCCAAAGTTTGAAAATCATTATAATAAAAATGGGCAGAAAACAGACTGCCGACATGACGAGATAAATATCTTTATAGGCTAATAATATTGAGGCTTGCGAGGTTTGATTAGAAAGGCTTTTTTCGGCTTTTTTCTGTGCTTCCGCATCTGATAAACCCATATATAAAAATTGCCTTTTCGAATCTTCCAGTTGCTGTTCAGCTTGTTTGTTTATCGGACTAAGCTGCTGACTTAAACCTGTTTTATGCTGTATATTCATATTAGAAATAAAAGTTCCCAAAACTGCGCTTCCCAGCAAAGAAGCAAAAACAGCCTGAGCAATAATTCCAGTCATCATGCGCGATGTGCTCAGAAACGGCGGAATTCCCTCAGAAATGTAAAGTAGTGAAACAGGAAAAAGAAATCCCATTCCTAACCCTTTAAAAATTAATGGCAGATAAAAATCGGACGCGTCGATTCCTGGATAGAATCTGAAAAAAAGAATAATATGATACATTCCGTAGCAGGCAAAACCAATTACCCAAATGGTAGCCAGATAAATGCGTTTGTATAAAAGATAAGTCGAAAGCGGAATCGAGATGCATAACCCAATCAAAAGCGACAGGTGCGTTACTGCTCCCAAAACAGGATCAAAACCTAAAATGTTGGTCATATAACCTGTTACGACACTTCCTGTTCCGTTCATTATTCCGATATAAAACATCAAAAATGCACCTGGAATCACATTCTTAAATTTGTAAACATCAGGATTAATTAAAGGTTCTGCCGTAAAACGAACATGCAGCAGATAAATGCCAATTGTAATCAATAAAGCTGCTGAAGCAAGCATTATTTTAGGGTCGCTAAACCAATGTCTAGTCTGTCCTTCGACACATAAAAAAAGGACAATCGTAAAAAATAGAATCAGAATAATCCAGCCTCGCCAATCAAATTGAAATTTGGTCTTAAGAGGCGCAACATCGGCTCTATAAAAATACCAAGCCAGAATAATACAGATTAAAAAGTTGACATTCAGGAAATAAATTCCAAACGTCCAATTATGAAAACTCACAAAATGCGCTCCTAAATATTGATACAAATGCTGGCTTCCTTTTTGAATAAACTGAAAAATGCCATACATCAAAGCCATATTTAGTGCAGGATTGTACTTTAGTAAAATTGGCACCATCGAAGCAAATATTCCGATAATGGAAACCATTGCCAAAAGCGAACGGCATAAAACAAACCAAGCAATAGTAGGCGCAAACAAGGATGCAGTATTGAAAAGCAGTGACAAAAATGAAACGGATAAAATCATGGTGCGAACTTTAATTTGTTTTCCTAATTTCAAGCCTAAAGGCAGAAAAGCCAACATTGCAAAAATGGGAATGTAAACCGCATAACTAAAAGCCGTTGTAGAAGGTCCAAAATGTCCTAATATCTGCGAATTGTCATAAGTTGTAACATTGAGTCCGTTAAAAAAAGGAATCGTCAGGATATACAATCCTGCCAATGTAAAAACGCTCCTTTTTTTTCCTGCAAACATGTCCTATTTTTTTACATCAACTGTTACATTCATTCCTGGTCTTACTTCCTGCAAGTCTCTGGCAGGAGTTTCAAATTCAATTTTAACGGGGATGCGCTGTGTGATTTTTACAAAATTTCCAGTCGAATTATCGGGTTCAACCATCGAAAATTTGGCTCCCGTAGCAGGAGAAAAACCAGCCACTTTTCCTTTAAATTCTTTTCCGTCCAAGGCATCAATCGTTATGGTTACTTCTTGTCCTTGCTTTATTTTCTCGATTTGAGTTTCTTTAAAATTCGCTGAAATCCATAATTTTTCTGTGAGTACAATTGTTGCAATGGTTTGATTGGCATTGATTAATTCGCCAATAGACAAATTTCGTTCGCCAACAAACCCATCTGCTGGAGCCAATACAACCGTATAAGACAACTGCAATTTTGCCGCATCGAGATCGGCTCTTTTTCTGGCAACGGTTGCCATAGCTGCTTCGAGATTAATCGAACTCTGTTTGGTAATCGAACTGCTTGCTTCGAGACCTTTTCTTCCTGCCTTAACATACGCTTCTTCCGATTTTAATTTAGAAATAACCTGATCGTATTGGTTTCGCGTCACAGCCGAATCGGCATACATATTCTTGAAACGCTGGTAATCTTTTTGCGCTTTTTCTAAACTTGCCAAATCACCAGCCAGCTTTTCTTTTCCCGAAGCCTGATTAGAAACCGAAGTGGTTATATTTTGCTGCAACGAATGCAGATTTCCTTCGGCTATAGCCAAATCTGCTTCTGCTTGTTTGACTTTAATGATATATTCTGAATCGTCTAAAACAACCAATGTGTCGCCTTTATGCACCTGCTGATTAGCTTCAAAACGTATTTCTTTTATATGTCCTGTTGCACGTGCAGCAACATTATTGATGTAAGCTTCTACCTGAGCATTATTTGTAGTTTCATAAGAACTGAAATCAAAGAATAAACTTAAAATCCACAATCCTCCTGCAATTAAAAAAACAAAAGAAAGGACAGTGAGAATGCTGTTTCTCTTTTTTTCACTTTTCTGAACTGCTCCATTTTGTGTATCTGCTTCGCTCATAACAAGAAATTTTAAAGTTTGCCCATTGCATATTGAAGTGAGTAATATTGAATGATTAAATCTAAATTGGCGTTTACAAGTGAAATTCTGGAGTTATTTAGCTGTAATTCTGCATCTACAATTTCGCTGATTAATGCAAAATCGTTATCATATCGGCTTTTTACAATTTTATAATTGCTCATCGAAAGCTCGACATCTTTTTTGTAGGTTTTGATGTTTTCTTTGCTTTCAGCATATCTGACAAATGCATTTTTTACTTCTGTAGTAATCTGATCTTTGGTGACTTCCAGAGCTATATTGCTTTTATCAATTTCCAGTTTGTCACCACTTATACGATGTTTCAAATTATAAAAACTCGAAATATCCCAGTTTAAAGAAAGTCCCGCCGCCCAATAATTGAGAATGTTTACATAATTGGGCCATTGCGCCGGATATTCTGTATTCAGAATAAGATTTGCGTTTAAATTGGGCTTAAATCCGCTTTTGGTCAAACTCAGCGAAGATTCAGATAATTTGATTCTTATTCCTGCCCGCTTTATTTCTTCTCTGTTTTGAAAAGCTTCATCTAAACTTTCCTGCAGGTTCATATTTTCTGTCGGAATCATACTTTCTGTCACTTCAGGTTTCAGAATCGTATTGGTTGGAAAACCGATTAATATATCCAAATAATTGCTGATGAGCTGAATGGTATTGGTGCTTCTAAAAACCGAAACCTTAAAATTAGACTGTTGCAACTCGGTTCTCAAAAGATCACTTGTCAGATTCTGACCATTCTTTACACGAGATTTCAGCTGATTTATTCGAATATCGGTATTAATAATATTCTGTTTCGTAACCTCAATCTGGCGGTATAACTTCTCGAGTGTGAAATATTGTTCTGTAATGGCATTTTTGACGTCGGCTTCAGTCATTTTTACCGCCGATTCCTGCATCTCGCTAATTAATTCCTGCTGATTAATTCTGGTATTAATGGCATTTCCTGCGTAAATTGGAAGTGAAGAAATAATATTGGCAAAAGCCTGATGATCGTAATAATCTACAGTAACATTTCTAGCATAGAATCCTTCATAGAGTTTAGGATCTCCAATATAATTGTATCCGCCATTTAAGCTTATTCTTGGTGCTTTTGCAATTTTTGCCTGACCGACATTTTCGTTAGCAATAGCCAAATCAGCATTTGCCAGTTTTAATTGCCGGTTATTTTTAATGCCTAATAAAATTGCTTCGTCGAGTCTTATTTTTTTTGCAGATGCAAGACTGCTGGTATCCTGCTGCGCAAAAATGAAGTTACAGCAGCACAATAAGACAAGAGTCAAATGTTTTAAATTTAAAACTCTAAATTGCCAATAACACATCCGATTATATTGATTTGATTTTTCATTTTTGGGAATTTGTAATCAATATTCTTCAACAAACCTTTCGGTAAAACTTGAAATCTTTCTATAAAAAAGTCACGGCGTAAACTCTGAAATTGTTCTTTGCAATAATTATTTTGATATAAATTTAAACAATTATTATTCAACACTTTAGAGTATAAACACTCAAAATTGTTCCAATTTATAAAATGGAACAATTTTCAAGGCTTTAAGGCTTATTTTAAAGCAAAAAAAATTGCAACAATCAGATAGATCATTGCAATTTTTGAAAGAAATCAAAATATAGTTATCGGCGTATAATTTATTTCAATTTTACAGCATCCATTAAAATAGACCATTGAATGCATGGCGAAAGTGTATTTATCATTAGAACAAAACTAATTTTGCCAGAAATAATAATGATGTATTACAAAGTATGAGTTTAGTGCATTAATCAGTTTGGCTATCTTTTTAGGACTATCATTTCAAAATCTTTCTAAAACAGAATCTGGACTTTATACTAAAAACCTAACAGATTCTCAAAACCTGTTAGGTTTACTACTAACTAATCTAACTTAAACCATTCATTTACTTCTCTTGCGATGGTATCTTTAATTTCGGGATTTTCAAATTCATTCGAAACCGAATTATATACGTAATCTTTTTTCCACTTTTTATAATTCAGAGCCACTTTTTCAATGGCATCACAGATATACAAAAGCTCTTCATTACTCATAATTGGATGCAATGACAAACGAACCCAACCCGGTTTATTGGTCTGATTTCGCTGCAATAATTCATTTGTAATTTCTGCCGATTTCTTTTCATTAATATTGAAGAGATAATGCGCATAAGTGCTCGCGCATGACCATCCACCACGAACTTGAATTCCGAAACGGTCATTTAGCAACCTAACAATCAAATTATAATGAATATCTTCAATAATGAAAGACACACAACCAATTCGCTCTGATTTTAAATCCCCTAAAATAGATAATCCTTGTATTTTTTGAAGTCTTGAAAAACAAAGATCAAGCAGTTCTTTTTCTCTGTTTTTAATGTTCTCCACTCCCATTTGTTCTTTCAATTCTAAAGCCAATGCCGTTCTAATAACCTGCAGAAATCCTGGAGTTCCGCCATCTTCTCTAACTTCTATCACATCGCTGTAACAATATTTCCCTAACGGATTGGTCCATTTTACATTTCCTCCACCTGGATTATCAGGAAAATCAGATTGGTATAATTTTTCATTAAAAACCAGAATACCGCAAGTTCCCGGACCTCCTAAAAATTTATGCGGAGAAAAGAAAATCGCATCCAATTGTTCTTCTGGGTCTTCTGGATGCATATCAATTTTAACATACGGCGCCGAAGCTGCAAAATCAACAAAACAAAGTCCGCCGTTTTGATGCATGATTTTGGCCAATTCGTGATAAGGCGTAATAATTCCCGTAACATTTGAACAAGCTGTAAATGAACCTATTTTTAAGCTTCTTTCAGCATATTTTTTTATTGCTGACGAAAGAGCTTTTGGGTCAACCAAATTATTTTCATCAGGTGGCAGAATAACCACTTCTGCATTGGTTTCATACCAAGAAACCTGATTGGAATGATGCTCCATGTGTGTGATGAAAACCACTGGTCTATCTTCTTCAGCTTTTGTTCGAAGCGCCATGATACGCTGCAATTTTGACAAAGCTGCTGTCATACCGCTTCCGGTAGTTACCAAAACATCCGATTCGTTGGCATTAACCGATTTTTTAATAATATCTCTCGCATGCTGATAAGCATAAGTAGAAGTTTTTCCTGTCTGACTTGAAAGTGAATGCGTATTGGCAATCATTGGACCAATTTTATTGAGCATTATCTCTTCGATTGGGGCGTATAACCTTCCGCTGGCAACCCAGTCTGCATAAACTAGATTTTGTTCTCCGTAAACCGATTCGAAAGTATGATCAATTCCTACTGTATTTTCTCTAAATTTAGAAAAGTAACACTCAGGTTCTGTTGGTTTTGTTGTTGACTCAATAGCATTCATATCCTTGTCATTTTAAAATTAACTAATATTGTATTATTTGTATTTCTTATCAATCTTATCATTCATCTGAAAAACAAGATTGTGCTTTTCTTTTTTAAATTTTATTTTCTAAAAGTCTTTTCAATGTAGATTGCAATTCTTCTCCATACAAGTTTTTCGCAACGATTACTCCTTTTGAATCCACTAAATAATTTCCAGGAATGGCTCTTACACCGTATAATTTTGCAACAGCGCTGTTCCAGAAAAGCAAATCAGAAACATGTGTCCAGGTTAAATTATCATCTTTAATTCCTTTAATCCAGTTTTCTTTCTTTTTATCTAAAGAAATTGCGACAATATTGAATCCCTTGTCGTGAAACTCTTTGTAAGCCGCAACAATATTCGGATTCTCTTTTCGGCAAGGCCCGCACCATGAAGCCCAAAAATCTACCAAAGTATAGCCTTTCAAATTGTCATAAAGTCGAACTGGCTTTCCGTCTGGATCATTGGCGGTAAAATCAGGGGCTTTTTTACCTACCGCTAATCCGTCTAAAACAATAGCCAGTTCTTTTAATTCTTTCACGTAAGTGGTACTTTGAAGACTTTTATCTAGCAAAGCAATATTTTGTGTAATCTGTTCAGGTGTTAATCTATAAGACCAGTTTCTGTACAATACATAAGCAGAAACAATAGATTTTGGATTTTCTATTATGAATTTACTGATTTCTACATCTTTGCTCTTTTTGTAGGCTTCAAACAAATCCTGAGAAGCAGAACCTTCTACCACAGATGTTGTGTAATATTTCTTCGGACTTAGTTTTACTGTAATCGGATTTTTTTCTAGAAAAATATACAATGGCGAGCTTTCTGTATTTACGCTTAATCCGTATAAATCTGGTGTTTTTACTTTCGTTTTAAAACTAAAATTTCCGTCTTTTACTTTTGCCGAATCAATCGTGGTAAACATCTTATTGTGAAACTTCTGCAAGTAAACGTATTGTGCTACGGTATCTGCAACCGTTCCTTTCAATTGTAAATTATTTTCCTGAGCCTGAGTTTGAAGAGCCCCAAGATATAAAGCAAAACCTAATAGTATTTTTTTCATTTTATTTTTAGTTTTAAGATTAGACAAAAGAATTTCAGGCCAATGTCAGAAGTCATTGGCAGTATTTTATTTTACAAGGAGAATCTGGTGTAAACTATTGTTTTCGCATTCAGAAAAAAGCAAAAGCGTTTTCTTCAAAAATGGAATTCAAGAGTTCATAACCTGCGTATAAAATAGATTCTGCTTTCATTTTAATTAAGATTTAATTGGATGATCTTAAACAGATTTACGGAGAAATCTTTCTTATCTGCCCGCATTTAGCGGAAGGATTTAGCACCTTATTCGGCAACAGGTTGCTAAGACTTCATTGGGCCTATTCCCTCAGTCTTTCTGGATAAGTATCATGTTATAAATTTTCTTCGATACAAATATATATTAATTCTACCGAATTAGTCAAGTTTGAAATTGTTTTTTTTAAATTTATTTTTTAAACCCACTTTCAGAAACCAGTAAAACACTTATAATCAAATAATTACAAAACATATTTTTATTCTTTTTCAAAATATATTTATAAAATAAATTCATACGTTTTTTAATTCAAAAGCCAGAATGCATTTTAAAATTCTAATGGAATATATGCAGATATTTATTCTTTTCCAGATCTGAAAGCGGTTTTTTAAATCCGTTTTCGAGGTTAGAAGCAATTAATCCGAGCACTTGCTTTAAATCGTTAAAATTATTTGGTTTCACAAAATAACAGAATGCCCCAAGGTTTCCGGCTGCTTCCATATCATTTTTATGTGAAGAAGTAGAAATCATAATCACGGGAATATTTTTGTAACGTTCCTCTGATTTTAATTGTTTTAAACATTCCCAGCCATTCATAATAGGCATATTTAAATCTAAGAAGACAATTTCAGGAGTTTTGTCTTGACTTTTTAGCATTTTCAATGCTTGATCTCCATTTTCTGCACAATGACAAATAATACTTTCATTTATATCAGCCAACGCTTCGCAAAACATTTCTGCATCATCCCTATCATCATCGGCTAATAAAATTATCTTCTTACTCATAATCAAATGTCTTTTTCTTTCTGTTCAAATGGAAGTGTTATAATAAAAACAGCTCCTTTATCAGCAATTCCAGTGGCGGTAATATTTCCTCCGTGACGTTCTGCTATTTTTTTGCAAAGAGACAATCCTAAACCTGTTCCTTCATAACGATCTTTAGAATTTAATCGGGTAAAAGTTTCAAAAATGCGTCCTGTCTGATCGAGGTCAAATCCAATTCCGTTGTCTTCTACCCTAATTACAGCTATTCTTTTACCGTCTTCAAATTGCTCTTTTGCATTAATGGTAATCTGTGGCGGAATGTTTTCTTTAGCAAATTTAATAGAATTGTTTATCAGGTTATAAAATAATTGATAAAGCAGCACAGAAGCTCCTTCAATAACAGGAAGTTCTTGATAGTAAATACTTCCGCCTGTTGTTTGAAGCGAAATTTCAAGATCGGCTTCTATATTTCTAATCACTTCATTGAGATTAACAATTGTTGCTTTTTGCGAGTCGGCATTGATTTTTGAATACGCAAGTACGCCGTCAATCATAGTAAACATCCGATCTGCCGCTACATGAATTCTTTCTATATATCTAGTCGCCGATTCGTCTAACTGATTTTCAAGATGATCTTCTAATCGACTTACAAATGTCTTTATTTTTCTAACAGGCTCTTTTAAATCGTGAGAAGCGACATGAGCAAATTGCTGTAAATCATCATTGGAACGTTGCAATTCTTTGGTTCGATCTGCCACCAGAATTTCTAACTTTTCTGTAATCGATTTTTGCTCATGAATATCGGTGCAGGTACCAAACCAATTGGTGATTATTCCTTCTTTATCTCTAATGGGAAGTGCTTTACTTAAAAACCAGCGGTATTCTCCTGTACTTCCATTTTTTAAACGAAATTCTATCTGATAGGAAGATCCCGCATGAACACTTTGGTACCAAGTTCGCAAAACATCGTAAACATCGTCCTGATGGAGCGCTGGAACCCAACTGGAATCTCCAAATTCGTGTTCGCTAAACCCCGTATATTCATACCAACGGCTATTATAATAATCTATAAACCCATCTGGCTGAGCAGTCCAAATAATTTGAGGCACAAGATCTGCAAGCTGCCTAAATTTCTCTTCACTTTCTGCTATAACATTTTGAAGTTCTTTTTGTGAAGTAATATCACTCGCGGCGCCAAACCACTCTACAATCTTTTCGTTTTCATCTAATATAGGAACCACTCTTGAAAATACCCATCTTACAGAATCATCTTCTTTTATAATCCTATGCTCCATTTCAAAAATGCTTTTTTCTACTATAGATTTAGAAATAAGATGAACTGCCTGATTCAAATCGCTAGGATGCACAAATTTATCCAGCCAATTAATGCTATGTCCTCCAGTCCCAGAAAGTCTTCCTCCACCTTCAAGGCTATGCATAACCATCCAATCAGAATCCATTCGGTAAACCAAATCAGATGAAGCATTGACCAAAGCTCTAAAACGATTTTCGCTTTTTTCCATTTTCTGACGAGCCTCAACTTGTTCCGTAACATCGACTGCCACCTGTATCATTCCCGTTATCTGATCTTCTTCAATTAACGGGCGGTACGTTAAGTTATAATAATAGTTTTTTACTTCTCCAGTTCTATTGTGTGGCACAAGCACCTCGCTTTGGTCAAAAGGGATTCCTTCATTATAAACCTTTAAAACCTGTTCCCACACATATTGGCCTTCAAGTTCTGGCAGCACATCAATCAATCTCATACCAATAATTTCCTCACCACGTCCAATCATTTGCAGCATATGCTTATTTATCTGCTCAATAATGAGATCATCGCCTTTTAGCACTAAAGTTGGAGCTGGCGTCTGATGAATCATTTTACGAAAACGGCTTTCGCTTTGCTGCAGTTTTTCTTCTGCCTGTTTGCTTTCTGTAATATCTCTTGTCGTTCCAACAACAAGTTCCACTTCTCTGTTTTCATTAAAAACAGGAACAAAAATATAGTCGTAAATTCTTCTTCCCAGTTCCGCATGCGGAAAAGAAACAGTTCCTCTAATAGATTTTTTTTCTGCAACTACAGTATCGATTTCATGTTCGTGCATTTCGGCATGCCAATCTTCATAACCATTTTCTCTTAATCCGCGTCCAATAGCTTCTTCTGCCGATTTGCCCCACATGTTGAGCAAGGCTTTGTTTGCATAAGTAAATTTATAATCGAGATCAAATACATACACAAGATCGGGTGTGCTGTTTATTATGGAATCGTAAAGTCTTTTTTGTTTTTCTGCATCGACCAATGCCTCGTTCAAAGCTGTTTCTGCTTGTTTCTTTTCGGTGATATCTTCCATCGTAATCACCAACAATTCGGCTTGGTTCACGGCCGTAAATCTAAAACAATGTTTTACGGTTTCATTACGATACCAATGTTCAAAATTAGCAGGAATGCCTGTCTCCAAAGTTTCAATAAAATTTTCGAGAATCGTTTTTCCTTCTATTTTGGAAAAAACTTCACTGAACCTTTTTCCTTTGTAGTCTTCATTATTAGTCCAGTTTATAAGGTAATTGTTAAGCAACACTACAGAAAAATCTTCGATCCTATTTTTGATATCATACAAAGATTTTAAAACTGCAATACCATTTGGCGCAGCATTAAAAACAGTTTTAAAAAGGTCTAAATTATTTATTAACTCCATTATCTTGCTGAGTGAAAATAATTTCTAATGCTGCTTAACTTACAAAATAAAGTCAAATTTGTTAAATTCTTTCTCAAATATAAATAAAAACGCATTTACTTTAAACATTCTTTAAAATGATTTTTAAGTAAAAAATCGTCTTTATTTCCTTGGCATAACATCAAAAAAAGCCGAATCCGTAAGGTTCAGCTTTTTTTTCCATGTATGACAACAATCATTGCTTGATAGAATCGGTTTTAACTGTAGCTGTTGTATCTATGCCGATAGTATCAACTTCTGGCCCTACAGTATCCATAGTATTTTGAATGCTATCATTTTCATGCGAATCAATTGTAGTGCTTTCATTCTTTTTACAAGAAAATGCTAATCCTGCCAGAAGAATCAAGAAAGCCGTTTTAGTTATTATTTGCGTTTTCATAATTATATTTTTTTAATGAATATTATCAAATTTTAATTTTTATAAAAATACTTCTTTCTAGAAATGTATTCTTTACACAATTTTTAGCACTTGTTACATAATGCAGCTATTTCTTTTTCTTTTTAACACTGTCATTTTTTATTCTCACGCTATCTTTCTGAACGCCCGATTCACTCGTGTAAGTTGCTCCATCTTCTGCACTCGCACTGGGTCCAGTTCCTGTTCCGGCAGTACTCTGTTTTGCTTCCATACTCTTTGCGGTATCTTTTATTGAGGTTCCAGTATCAAGAGGTGTTGTACTGGTTTCTATTTCATCACTATAACCATCGTTATTGTTTTTACACGAACTTAACATTCCTATTAAACAGATAAGAATCAAAATTTTTAGTTTTTTCATGATCATACATTTTAAATTTTAAGCAATAAACTAATATTCAAACATTTACACTTACAACATTCACTATAATTCTTATATAAAATCACACTGGAAATCCTATAAAATTTTAGAAATAAAACTGTAATTGACCTCTGATTTTTACTTAGTAGCTTTGATATGAATGTATTACATAAAAGAACCAATAAAAATGGAAAATTCAAATCAAAATATAAATGAAGGCAGCATCACTTCTGGCGATAATGTTTCATTCTGGATTGATTCTACCGATATAATTGCTTTTGAAAAACCTACTCAGAATATCAAAACAGAAGTTCTAATTATAGGAGGAGGTATTGCCGGACTTACAACTGCATATAAACTTTTGAAAGCAGGAAAAAAAGTGGTTTTGGCAGAAGACGGTTTCATAGGAAGCGGAGAAACAGGACGAACTACAGCGCATTTAACTTGCGCATTAGATGACCGATATTATTATCTTGAGAGTACTTTTGGGAAAGAAAATGCAAAACTTGCCGCCGAAAGCCATTCTGCAGCTATTGATGAAATTGAAAAAATAGTAACTGATTTAAACATTGACTGTGATTTTGAAAGAGTTAACGGTTATTTGTTTCTGCATCCGAATGATAAGGAAAAAAATCTCGATAAAGAGTCTGAAGCTACTCAAAATGCAGGATTAGAAACAGTTCTTTTAAATCATACTCCTTCCTTGGCAGAAGCAGAAGATCAGAGATGTCTCGCATTTAAAAATCAGGCGCAATTTCATGTTTTGCAGTATTTAAAAGGACTTTCAAAAGCCATAATCGAACTTGGAGGAATCATTTATACCGAAGCTCATGCCGAAAATATAACCGAAAAAGGCGCAACCGTAAATGGTTTTAATTTTTCTGCTGAATATATTGTTGTGGCGACCAATACGCCAATTAATGATGTTTTGACTATGCATACCAAACAGCATGCTTACAGAACATATGTTATTGGAGGAAAAATTCCAAAGGACAGTTTACCGCATGCCTTATGGTGGGATACAGGTGATCCAGAATCCAAATGGGTAGCACAGCCTTATCATTATGTACGACTGCAAAATTTTGATGATGAATATGATCTGCTAATTGTTGGCGGTGAAGATCATAAAACAGGACAAGCTGATGAGGAAGGAATTTCTGCATTTTCACGTTATGAACGATTGGAAATTTGGGCTAAAAGATATTTCCCTCTATTAGATGAAATCAGTTATAAATGGTCCGGACAAGTTATGGAACCTTTTGATTCTCTGGGTTTTCTTGGTCGAAATCCTGGCGATCAAAATGTATTTATAATTACTGGAGATTCTGGAAACGGAATGACGCACGCTACCATTGGCGCTATGCTTATTTCTGATATGATTCAGGGAATCGACAATAAATGGCAGGATTTGTATAGTCCGTCGCGAATTACATTTAAAGCAATTAGCGATTATATAAAAGAGGCTGGAAATATGGCCTCACAATATCTTGACTGGATTTCAGGATCTGATCTTGACAATACTGCCGATTTAGAACCTGGAGATGGCGGTATTCTTTCTTTCGGATTAAGAAAAGTAGCAGTTTACCGAGATTACGACAAAACACTCCATGCTTTTTCTGCTGTTTGTCCGCATTTAGGCTGCATTGTACAATGGAATTCAGACGAAAAATCTTTTGACTGTCCATGTCATGGTTCAAGATTTGCCACCGACGGCACGGTATTGAATGGTCCCGCTGAAAGCAATTTAAGCAATCTTCATATAAAATAATACCTCCACTTTTTCATTTTCTTTTTAGCTTGAAAACATCTGTACAAAATTCTGCAGATGTTTTTTTTATATGCTGCCAAATTAAACATTCATTTCATCTAAACTGTTCCAAAAAAGTAAAGGCTAACTTATATTCAAGTTAGCCTTTATTCTTTAAAATCAATCTGTTTTTGTGCCTTCATTTCCAAAAGTGCTAATATTCATGTCAGAACTCTTTTTATGCCTTAATTCTTCATAATCGCTATCATCTCCCCAATCTCCGGTATTCGGTTTTTGAACAGCATCGTTTCTTTCCTGTAAATCTCCATCTATGCTTTCCTCATGCGGAAAATACATATGATATCCTAAAATTGGATCCCAATTTGATTCCTGAGTACGATCAATTCCTTCTTGGAATAAATCGTTTTGTTCGTTTTTTGTATCCATTTTTTTTCTGTTTTACACTTTCTTAAAATTGAAAGCTTGATTATCATTTCATTCGTAATTCAGTAAAATTCAACAAATTAAACCATAAAATTATTATATCATTTTTAAAAAAGCTTATATGATTTCCCAATTACAAAAAAATTAACATTTTTGAAAAAATCTGCTTTTAAATTCATTTAGAAACAAAACAGCCCGCAAACACAAGGCTTACAGGCTGTTTCTAACAATCTAAAGTTCTGAAAAAAAATTATCCTTAAAAAGTTACCAATTTAACTCCTAAAGTAAACCAGCGTGAAGGCAATGGCACTGCTCCTACTTCATAATAAGTGGCATTAAAAATATTCTGTCCATCTAAGAAAATAGTAAACTTGTTAATCGCCTGACTTACTCTAAAATCATTTACCCAATAAGATGGTCCTGTAATTCTTTCGTTAAAACGAGTTGCAAACATTACAGATAAGTTTTTAAACTGATAATCTATTGTATTGGTAATTTGGTGTTTTAATGACGAAATTGCATATTTTGAATACGTTTCTGTACGTGCACTTTTGAACTCAGAATCTAAATAGGTGTAAGCCAAAAGAATGCTTAATCTTGAATCTTTAGAGAAATCAAATCTGTAATTTCCACGTAAATTCATTCCGTTTGTATTTAAATCTCCCGTATTCTGACTCTGCCAAGGTTGGGTAGTAAGATTGCGCATCCAATCAATGTAATTGTCAATTTTTCTGTAGAAATAATTGGCATTCAAGCTTAAAGCTCTTTTGTTGTATTTAAATCCAATTTCGCTCTGAAAAGCATTTTCTGAATCTAAATCTGGATTTCCAATATTTCCTGTTTGTTTCAAATACAAATCTGTAAATGATGGAATTCTTTGGCTTGTTCCCACATTTCCAATAATTTTAAAGGCATCGGTAATAGCATAACTTGCATCGATTCCTGGATAAATCTGCCATTTATAATCTGAATTGTAGTTCAAATACGTTCCGATATTTACGTCTAATTTTTCAGTAAAGCTTCTTCTGTATTCTGCATAAAGTCCAACATTCTCGCGATCGTGATCTCCAATGTTTGAAGAATGAATGTTTTCATTTCTAAATTCAGCTCCAAAACCAATTTCCCCTTTAGACAATTTAACCGTAGAGTTCAATTCTCCTGCGATAGAATTAGTATAATGCTGACTTCTTCCAACAGCCAAATTTGAATTTCCTAAATAACGATAATCATCATAATTGTAACGATATGTTATTCTCGGCATGATTTTCCAACTGTCCGTAATTTGATGATTAGACTGAAGATTGGCGAATGTAGTCTGAACAATTTCTGTAGAATTTTTATCTCCTGGTGCAGCGTAAAATCCGTTTGCTCCAAATCCGTTTTTGATATAACCTGCAGAACCTAAGATTTCATTTTTATCATTGATCTGCACATTTCCCTGATAGAAAATTTTATTGTTTTCGAAAGCTGTATTGTAACGGTAACCGTTGCTTTTATCATGCGAAGCAAAAAGCAAATGCTGTTGTTTTTCTTTTCCTAAAACAGCTCCCGCTTGAACTCCTGTTCCGTAAAAAGTATCACCTGTATCCTGAGTGTCTTTTTCGAAGTTAGAACCTGCATAAGTGCTTACTAAAAATCCAGAATCAGTTGGCTTTTTTGTAATAATGTTAATCGCTCCTGTTAAACTGTTGATTCCGTAAATTCTTGCTGCCGGACCGCGAACTACTTCGATTCTTTCGATTGCTTCAACCGGAAGAGGAAGATTCAGCATATTATGAGCCGTTTGCGAGTCGATTACTTTTGCTCCGTTTAACAGAACAACAGTCTGCTCAAAACTTCCTCCATCAACACTAATATCCGCTTGAGTTCCAAAAGGTCCTCTTTGTCTGATATCGACTCCGTTGGCATATTGTAGTACTTCCTGTAATGTTCTTCCTGGCAGTTTTTTTATGGTTTCGCTCGAAATAACATATACATTTCTGTTTTGCTTAGAAATTGGCGTGTTAAAACGGCCTTCATTAATAATAACTTCATCCATTTGGTTAATGGAATCCTTTTTTGTCTGTGCGTAAAAATTGGTACAAATTACTGCAAAGGCAGCAAAATAGATTTTTTTCATTTTGGTTTACTATTTTTTTGGCAAAAGTAATCTCTTACCGTACCAACAAAGCATACCAGTTTTATAATTACACCTAGTCCGGATGAATTTATGCTCGATTTGATCAAAAATCAAGCAAAACTGAGAGATATTACTTATAAATCAGATATTTAGCATGCATTTTTTTAATGCAACACTTTCTTTCCCATTATTTCTGATTTCTTCTTCTGAAATTCCAGCCTCAATCTGATTATTAGTTTTTTTGACCACGCTTACTTTTTGCTACAGATTAAAAGGATTATCACAGATTTCTTTTTTATTTTGCCACTAATTGCACGAATTTTCACTAATTCTTTTTTTTTTTACATATTTTATGTAAAAAAAAATCTTTTTAATCCTTTTAATCTGTGGCTAAACTTTCCTTACAGATTGAGAAAATTAATTCGTGGAAATTCGTGTAATTCGTGGCAAACTTTATTTATTAATTTGCCTCCAGACTTTAGCACTAAAATCATCCTTGTACATTAATCTGTTCGTTCT
Organism: Flavobacterium anhuiense; assembly: GCF_004151235.1. Classification (GTDB taxonomy): domain Bacteria; phylum Bacteroidota; class Bacteroidia; order Flavobacteriales; family Flavobacteriaceae; genus Flavobacterium; species Flavobacterium anhuiense_A. The sequence goes on along the minus strand of NZ_JUIV01000001.1, from coordinate 351,545 downwards.
CGTTGGATTTACACGATTGGTCAGAATAATTAAAAATCGATTTGTATTTCTATTCATAAAGAAAAAAGTTCCTGTAAAACCTGTATGTCCAAAATCGTCTTTTGTAAAAAACTCGTCTGGTTTTCTTTTATCAAAACCTAAACCTCTGTAAATGCCTTCTTTTGCAAGCGGAGAATCAGTAAACTCTTTTACGACATTCGCTTTTAGAATCTGTTTTCCTTTATAATTACCATTATTCATAAGCATTTTACAGATTATAGCTATCGATTCAGCATTGGCAAACAGACCTGCATTTCCAGAAACGCCACCGAAAATCGCTGCTGCTTCATCATGCACATAACCTTTTACAGTATCTTTTCTGAAAAAATTATCCACTTCCGTTGGCATTACATTATCTATCGAAGTCCATTTTAACGGATTATATCCAATTTTTGAAATGCCTAATTCAGTATAAATTTCATTGGTAAACTGATCGAGTTTTTTTCCTGTTTTGGTTTCAATCATTTGCTTCACCAAAAGCAAGTTTAAATCGCTGTACAGATATTTTCCTCTTGGATTTGTATTTGCCTTCGCAATCCTTTCATAAACCGATGGATAAAATTCAGGATTCAGCCACATGTTTTTATAAATCTGAACCCAATTTTCCTTTGGTTCAAAAGAAAGATATTTCGAATCGTAAACAATGTTTTTGTTGACAAACATATTATCAAAAGGCTCAACATATTGCTCCGATTTTTGATTACTCAAAAAAGGCGAATTATCTGACGTAGAAAGCAATACCTGATAAAAAGTAATACTTGGCGTTAATCCAGAAGTATGCGTTAGCAATTCAAAAAGCGTTAAATCTGAAATAGCTGTGTTTTTATACATCGGAACAATTTCGCCGACTTGATCAGTAAGTTTCAATTCTCCATTGCCAACCAAGCGCATTATTACAAGTGTCGCGCCTAAAACTTTAGACATTGAAGCCAAATCGAAAACGTCATCTGATTTTACTAATTGCTTTTTGGTATAATCATGATAACCATAATTTTTAGTTATCAAGTTAGAAGCTCCTGTTCCAACAATAATCTGGGCACCAGGAAAAAAGCCTTTTTCAAGTGCATTTGTCATCATCGAATCGATGTAAACTTCAGTTCTTTTTAGATCAAAAGATTGTTTTGCTTTTTTCTGAGAATAACCTTTCGCTCCCAAAAAAATCAATGAAACCATTATAATTTTTACACCAATATTTTTCATAGTACTATGGATTAATTTTTAAGTCTTGCCCTGCCATTAAAGGCTCATTATTGGTTCCTGTAATTTGTATTCTAACAGCTTTTACAGGCTGTTTCGGATAAATTGATGCGTTTCCATAATCAAAATTATCGCCTTTTATAAAATCAGTTCCATTATATGAAAACTCTACAAAACCGTTATTTATTATAAATCTCGGATGATGCGGAATTCCAGTTAAAACATCAATTTTAGAAGAAGTTACAGGATTCGTAAAAGTATACAGAATCCAATCCCCGTCTTTGCAGGCAACATCGGTACGCAAATAGGATTCTTCATTGTAATCTTGCAGATTCGCAATTGGAAACTTCGGATTTTCTGCCATCGACGAAGTTACTTTCACTTCTGGTTCCTGATAAGGCGAACAAGTGAATTTTACGTTTGCTGCAGACTTTTTATCTTCTTTATTTTCAACTGTAAAATCTAATCTGTACGTATTTTTTTCACTGTAATTATCAATCAAAAATCTCAAACGAGGTTTTGATTTTAATGCTTTTTCATCTGCGTAAGCCTGCACTAATTTATCATTTTCAAACAGTGAAACATTTTTGATTGTTCCATTTGCTCCATCATCTGTTGGATTGAAAGTCAAATACCAGATTCCTTTTTTATCTACATGTTCCGAGATGTTTTCAGAAATAGTAAGAACTTCAGCTTTAGATGTATCCCAATTGGCAACTGGCAGTTTTTCAGCTTTTACTGCTGGACTTGCTGAATATTCATTATAAAAAACTCTGAACATATAATTTTCGTAATCTTTTGTCTGAATTGGTCCAGTATAGAAAGGCGATTGTCTTGTTGGCTCATTTCCATCTTTGTCAAAACGTACAACAGCACCTTCATAAGGTGGAGTTACAGTGATTGTTCCGTTTTTATAAATGGCTGTTGGAGGAAAATCTCTGAAAGCGATTCCCATATCGGCCAATCTTTTCAAATGGCTGTTGGTTAATCTTCCATAAAAATCATCCCAGTTTTTATCTTCTTTTTTAGACCAGCCAATTTCAGACAAAGCGCTGATTCTCGGATAACTTTGGTATTCCATAATTCTTGCAGGACGATCCAAATATTCGCTCCACAAAGCGCCTTGAACTCCAATTATATTTTTTTGTTCTTCTGGCGTTAAGTCTGCATCAGGAATTGGTTCAAACGAATACGCTCTTTTTGTATCCGTAATTGCCGCCCAACGATGACCACGTTCTGTTTCAGATTGTGCCATATCATAATACGTAAATTGTCCCGGCATCATGATGGTTTTATATCCTTTTTTAGCCGACTCAATTCCGTAACTGATTCCTTGCCAAGCAGAAATAAGTGTATTTGGATTAATTTCTCCGCCTTTCAGAATTTCGTTCCAACCATCTGTTTTTTTATGGTATTTATCTACAATTTTTTGAACCCTTTTAAAGAAATAATTCTGAAGCTGAAAACTATCTGTAAATCCTTCTTTTGCCATCAAAGCTTGACATTTTGGGCAATGTTCCCAATTGGCACGATTGACTTCGTCTCCTGCCACATGAATGTATTCAAAAGGAAAAAGGCCCGAAACTTCTCTAATAATCGAATCCAGAAGATCATAATTTTCCTCACGTCCTACACACCAAACATTTTTCACTTCGCCTTGAACACTTTTAAGTTCCTGCGTTATCACACACCCCACTTCCGGATACGAAGCCGTTACAGCACGCGAATGTCCCGGAATTTCAATTTCTGGCATAACCGAAATACCGCGATCCGCAGCATAAGCTACCACTTCTTTAATGTCTTCTTGTGTATAAAAACCTCCGTAACGTTTATCTCCTGAACCATAAGATGGAAGCAAAACTTCGCCAGGACCTCTCCAAGCGCCTTTTAAAGTTAAATCTGGCAACGATTTAATTTCGATTCTCCAGCCGTTATCATCCGTTAAATGCCAATGAAAAACATTCATTTTATGAGCAGCCAACCAATCGATATAATTTTTTACAGTTTGTTTGTCGAAAAATTGTCTTGAACAATCGAGCATCATTCCGCGCCAGTCAAAACGAGGATAATCTTCTATTTTCACAAACGGAAGAGTTCCTTTTTTAACTTCTTTTGCAGAACAGATTTGAAGCAAAGTTTGGAAGCCGTTTAAAACTCCTTTCTCTGTTTTTCCTTTTACGAAAATTCCGCTTTGGTTTATTTCCAATTGATAACCTTCGTTCGGAAGATCTAATTTCTTATCGACTAGAAATGAAATGTTATTTTTTCCGTGTTTTTTTCCAATCGAAACAATTGGGTTAATTCCTGTATTTTTTGAAATGCTTGCCGTGATGTAACTGGTGCTATTTTTTAGCTTTTTGTCTACAATAACTTTTAATGGCGAAGGAAAAACAAATTGCCCTGCACTTTGCTGAACTGATACAGGTTTTGGAATTATGTCTAATTTTTGGGCTTGTACAATACTAAGCGAACTTAGAAATATGGCTAATAGAAGAATACTTTTTTTCATCTTTTTTATATTTTATTTTATTGAAAATTCAATCGGACTGCTTTCTGTTTGGGTTTGACTCAAAGCGGTAAGCGCATAAATGAAGTTTTCCAAACCGGCATTTGGCACTTCTAGTTTTAGAGCCGTTGTCACATAATAAATATTCAGAGGATTTGAAAAATCGGTTATTTTTCCTTTTGGAAATCTGTAAATCACATATTTCTTGTCATTTAATGCCGCTTTCCATGTTAAAACCGCTTTATCGCCTTTTTTGGCAATCACAGCATTTGTTGGCGGTTCTGGTTTTAATCTCGTAATTCTGTTTGCTTCTGGAGTTAAAGCAATGTATTTGTATTCTTTTTGAAGAAGAGGATTTCTAAGTGTATCTCCTTTTTTCAGAAAAGTAGAAGCAGTAAAATGCATAGAACCATCTATTTGAGGCATTTTACGAATCATTTCAATCTGTTTCACGATTTGATTGGGACTTCTCCATTCTGGTTCTTTAGCTGCATTAGAAATTTTGTAATCGCCGTGACCAACGTAAACATTTGCTCCATATTTATGTTCTGCCCACCATTTTGCCAAAACTTCAAAATTGGCTCGGTCAAAACCAATGTGCCAGTACAATTGAGGCGTTACATAATCAATCCAGTTTTCTTTTTGCCATTTTAAAATATTCGCATATAAATCATCATAATTGGTTGCACCTGCTCTTGTATTAGAACCTTGCGAGTCTTTGGCAATATTTCGCCATACTCCAAAAGGCGAAATTCCGAATTCTACTTCAGGTTTATTGGCTATTATAGTATCTCTTATTTGTTTGATAATTAAATCGACATTGTCTCTTCTCCAATCGTCTTTGTCTTTAAACTGGCGCGGTTCTTTAGCGAAAGCTTTATCATCAGGAAATTCTTGACCTTCAATTTTATACGGATAAAAATAATCGTCCATATGAACGGCCTGAATATCATAATTTCTAACGATTTCGCCCACTACAGAAGCAACAAAATTTCTTGTTTCCTGCAATCCTGGATTAAAATATCTGGTTTTCCCGTACGTCAGAAAAAGGTCTGGTCTCTTAAAATATAAGTGATTTTTTGAAAGCACATCTCTTGCTGTATCTTTCTGAACGCGATACGGATTTAACCAAACGTGCACGTTCATACCACGTTTTCCTGCTTCATCAATCATCATCTGCAACGGATCAAAACCTGGAGCAACACCTTGAGTTCCTGTTATCCAATGCGATGCTGGTTCTTTTGTCGATTTGTAATACGCATCGGCAGTTGGACGAATTTGAAAAATGACAGTATTCAAATTATAAGAACGTAAATTATCCAAAATGGCAATCATTTCGTTCTTCATTTCTTTGTCTGATAAACCAGATTTAGAAGGCCAGTCGATATTTTCTACAGTAGAAATCCAAGCAGCGCGCATTTCTCTTTTTGGAGACTGCTGACTGAAAATTTGGGAATGAATCAGCAATATTAAGATTAGTAATTTTAGACTTTTCATAAGGTTGTATTTTTTGGTTGATCATCCTAACAGGTTTAAAAACCTGTTAGGTTTCTAATTGATATTTATACAAAGTTAGAATTAGAACTTGAGCTCCATTCTAATATAATACCTAACAGGTTTTGAAAACCTGTTAGGATAAATGCCTCTATATTATTCTAATAAATAAATTCCGCCTTCTATAAGTGATGCCCAGACTTGTCCTTTATCATCAATTGTAAAACCATTTACGCTTGAACTTCCTAGGTTAATTTGCTTTATAATCTCAAATTTAGAAGCATCTACAATCAAAACTTCTCCTTTTCTGCTTCCTACATATATTTTGTTTCTGTTTTCTAATATTGCTGCTGGATTGTGTTCGTATCCAAGTTTTAAATCTAGCACTTTGCTTTGGTTCACCAGATTTTCTTCTGTAAGTTCAAGATCATCGCTAAGAGGCAATCTTAAAAGTAAACCGTCCATTGTTTTACCATAAAACCATTTCCCGTCTTGACTTTTTCCCATCGATTCCCTGATTTTCCATTTCTGAGTTCTTAAAAGTGTTTTTCCTGTTTCAATATCCAAAATGGTCAGAAAACGTTGCGGAGTCACAAAGTAAAGTCGGTTTTTTGTTGAAACCATATTGACATTTCCAGCAGAATAAAGGATTTGTTTGTCGTTGCCATTATTCCATTTCCAGATCAATTTTCCTGTGTTTTTATCCAGACAATACACATACGAATCCCAAACTCCAAAAATTATTTTATCGCCTTGAATTAACGGTGTTCCTTGCGAATATGACGCTGGCAAATTATTCTGCCATATTACTTTTCCAGTCACAGCATCTGCACAAATAAATGCTGTAGAACTCGCCGTATAAATTTTATTGTTTTCTGAAATTGGCGAGCCTACCAAAACGCCGCCAACAGGGATTGTCCATTTTTGTTTGCCAGATTGTGTGTCAAATCCTACTAGGTTTCCTTCTATTGTACCGATAACTAAATTATTTTTTACGATGATTGGCGAAAAATAAATTGAATTTCCTGTCTCGGTTTTCCAATTTAAAGATTTGTTTTTAAGGTTTATAGATTTTATTTCGCCGATAGAATTCGTAAAATAAACACTCTTTTTGTCAAATGCTGGAAGGCTGTAAATTGAGGCAATATCTTTTATGTAAGGAGATTGCATTGCCAAACTATCTTTAGGAATTACAATTTTGGAAGGTTTTGACGGAACCGAAAATTTAAAAACTCCAGGTTTATCTATTTCTTTTTGATAGATACTGATACTGTCTCTACTGATAATTACTTGATTATAACTTTTTGTTTTTCCGTCCAGAGAAGTTATTGATGTTCCCATTATACCGCTCAAACCAGAGAAATCATATTTGCGTAAGGTGTGTCCGTGACCGCAAAAAGTAGCGACGGTTGGGTATTTTTCTAAAACAGAAAGCACTTCTTTGTAATTGCTCACGCTGTTATCTAACGGATAATGAGCAAAATTCAATACTTTTTTATTATTGTTTTTAAGATTGTCTTTTAGGGTTTTATCAAGCCAAAGCACATCTTCGTGTTTTACAAAACCATCTCCCATTTTCATATAAGGTCCGCACGGAAAGCCAATAAAAACATAATCACCTTTTGAAAACACAAAACGGTCTTCACCAAATATTTTTTTATAAGTCAAGCCAGCGCTTTCGCTCCAGTTAGTTTCATGATTTCCTGAAATGACGTAATACGGAATTTTCAATTTAGAGAGAATCGAATGCACTTGTTTTAATTCGTCATCGGCACCTCTATTGGTCAAATCACCAGTTACAACCGCAAATTCGAAATTTGAATTATTGATTTCTTTTACAATATCTTGCAACAAAAAATCATTTTCATTTCCTACTGAAACGTGTAAATCTGTGAGCTGCACAAATTTGATCTGTTCTGATTTTTCTATATTTTGAGCAAAACTTGTTGTGATTACAAAAATTAGCAGTATTCTGGAAAATAGATTTTTCATTGGTAATTTTATTTAATTAAACTATAATTTATTTAGAATCTAATGGCGTTTAAGGTATGTTAGTTGTAATTCTTTGGCAAAAAAATACCTAACAGGTTTTTAAAACCTGTTAGGATAACCAACCAAAATTTATGCATTACAAATTATCGGTAGTTCGCAATGCACTTAACGTTATTTTGTTTTTATATTTTCGTTGAAGAAATCATGAAAAAACAAAAGTTGATATTTTAATGAATTCTCCCAGTATTTGAGATTGTGCTCTCCTGGGCGTTCAATATAATCGTGATTTATTTTTTGAGCCAGCATTTTTGCATGAAGCTCTCTGTTTACTGTCATAAAGAAATCATCGACTCCACAGTCAATAATCAGTTTTAATTTATTGTCCTTTACCAAATCTAACATATTGGTAACCGTATTTTTATCCCAATTTTCTGGATGTTCCGTAATTGTTCCTAAACGTTTTTTGATGTCCCAATTTTCAGGAAACGGACGAAAATCTACTCCTCCGCTCATACTTCCTGCCGCGCCAAATACATCTTGATGTTTGAATGATAAGTACAAAGCGCCATGTCCGCCCATGCTCAAACCAGAAATGGCTCTTCCTGTACGGTCTGTAACTGTTCTGTATTGTTTATCTATAAAAGGAACTAATTCTTTTACTACATAAGTTTCATATTTAAAACTTGGATCTATCGGACTATCAAAATACCAGCTTGAGTAATTTCCGTCTACTCCAACCACTATAAAACCGTATTGATCCACCTGTTTTCCTAATTCCTTAAAATCTTTTGCCCAAGAACCATAATTTCCGCTGTAGCCATGAAGCAGATAAACCACCGGAAATGCTTTCTTGCTCTTTTTATAATTGTCGGGAACTACTACGCAAGTTTTAATATTCTTCTGCATCGAAGGACTAAAAACCTGTAATGTATCAACCTTAGCCGCTTTAGCCGTAAAAAAGAAAAGCAATACTAAGATTGAGTAAATTGTTTTTTTCATAATTGATGTTTTTTTTTAAATAATATTTCTGAAAAGCACAGGGAAAATACAAAAAATTATTTCAAACAATCTTTCAAAATAGTCACGGGATGCATTGCTTTTCTGCTCGTTCCGTCAAAAATCTGATGTCGGCAACTGGTTCCTGCAGCCGCAATTTCTGTTGATGGTTCTGTAGCTCTGATTTTCGGAAACAAAGTATCTTCTCCCATCTTCATGCTGATTTCGTAATGCTCTTTTTCATAACCAAATGAACCTGCCATTCCGCAGCAGCCCGAATTATAAATCGTAACTTTATTATTTTTAGGAACATTCAGCATCGCAAAAGAAGCCTCAACAGAGCTTAATGATTTTTGATGGCAATGCCCATGAATTTTGATATTTTTCTCTTTTTCAGAAAATTGATCTGCGTGAATTTTTCCGTTTCCGATTTCTCTTTTGAAAAACTCCTCAACCGTAAAAGTATTTTTAGCTAATTTTTCAGCGCTTTCTTTGTCCGAAGCCAATCGAATGTATTCATCTCTGAAAGTCAATATAGCCGAAGGTTCAATCCCGACTAAAGGTGTATTTTCAGAAATTATATTTTTAAAGGTATTGACATTCTTATTGGCAATTTCTTGCGCTTCTTCCAGAAAACCTTTTGAAATAAAAGCTCTTCCGCTTTCTTCATGATCGATTACAATTACTCTATAACCTAGTTCTGTTAAGAGTTCGTAGGCATCAATTCCAACTGAAACATCGTAATAATTGGTAAATTCATCACAAAAAAGATAAATGCTTCCATTCTCAAAAGAGCTGTTTGTGTTACGTTTCTTGTTCTTTTCATACCATTTTCTAAATGTTTTTGGAGCTAATAACGGTACTTGTCTTTCAGGCGCAATTCCCATTCTTTTTTTAACGAATGAAAGATTGGAAACCCAATTGGTAACAGACGGCGCAAAACTTCCCAATTCATTCAATTTCGAATTGAAAGCGAATATTTTATTTCGGAAAGAAAATCCGTTTGCTTTTTGATATTGATATAAAAATTCAGCTTTTAAAGTCGCTACGTCTACATTACTTGGACATTCGCTCGCGCAAGCTTTACAGCTCACGCATAATTCGAAAACTTTGTATAATTCTTCATGATCGAATTTATTTTCTTTTTCAGAATTTGTCAGATACTCTCTTAAGGCGTTGGCACGTGCTCGTGTAGTATCTTTTTCATTTCTCGTAGCACGATAACTCGGGCATAAAGTTCCACCCGCCGAAGGCATTTTTCGGCAATCGCCCGAACCGTTACATTTTTCTGCGGCACGCAAAACTCCTAAACTGTCGGAGAAATCCTGAATCGTTTTTATTTCAGGTTCAACTCTTCCTGCTTCGAAACGCAGGTTTTCATCCATTTTAGAAGCATTTACAATTTTCCCAACATTCAAAATAGTATCAGGATCAAATGCTTTTTTAATTCGTTTCAGCAGTTCATAGTTTTTATCGCCAATCATAAATGGCAGAAACTCTCCACGCAGAATTCCGTCTCCATGTTCACCGCTCAATGAGCCTCTATATTTTTTTACCAAATGCGCCACTTCAGTAGATAAATTTCTAAATTGGTGTAATCCTTCTTTTGTTTTCAAATTGATCTTCGGACGCAAATGCAATTCTCCCGCTCCAGCGTGCGCATAGTAAATGGCACTTTGTCCATGTCTTTCCATCATCGCTGCAAAATCGGCAATATAATTTGGAAGATCACTTAATTCTACGGCTGTATCTTCAATAGAATCGGCTGCTTTATCGTCTCCTACAATGCTTCCTAAAAGCCCAAGACCTGCTTTTCGAACTTCGTTTACTTTGTCAATATCTGCTCCATAGATTTTTGGCAAGGCATATCCGAAACCATTAATTTGGAGATCTTTAATCAAAGCATCGGCCTGCAATTCGGCATCTTCCATGCTAATGTGCGATCCAACTTCAAGCATGATAACAGCTTTTGGTTCGCCTACAATAAAGAATCTATTTTTAGCCTGTTCTCTATTGGTTTTGGTACAGTCTAAAATCGTGTCGTCCATCATTTCGCAAGTGAATAAATGATGCTTCATTGCAGTGACAACGGCTTCTAAACTTTCTTGAATGGTATGAAAATGCGCTACCACCATAATATTGTTTACTGGTGGCAAGTCGTCTACTTTTAAAGTAATTTCTGTAGTAAATGCCAGTGTTCCTTCACTTCCGCAAAGCAATTTCCCTAAATTGATGGTATCTTCTGTTCCTGAAAAAAGTTTCGATTTCAGTAAAACATCAATTGCGTAACCTGTATTTCTTCTGTGAATTTCTGGTTTTGGAAATTCTTTTAAGATTTCTTCCTGATTTTCTTTGTTCGAAAGTTCTTCGTAAATCGTTTTGTAAATTTTATTTTCTAAAGAATCTCCTTTGGTTTTCTCGATAAATTCTTCAGAAGTTAAATCTTTAAATACTGCTGTAGTTCCGTCGCTTAAAACGGCTTTTATTTCTACAATTTTATCTCGGGTAACTCCGTAACGAATTGAGGTTGTTCCTGACGAATTATTTCCGACCATTCCGCCAATCATACATCTATTGGTAGTTGATGTTGTTGGAGCAAAAAACAGTCCGTGCGGTTTTAAATATAAATTCAGTTCATCGCGAATTACTCCTGGCTGAACGGTTATGGTTTTCTTTTTAGGATCAAAAGAAACAATTTTATTAAAATGCTTAGAAACATCTACAATGATTCCGCTACCAACGGTTTGGCCTGCCAAAGAAGTTCCAGCCGTTCTTGGCGTTATTGAAATCTTATTCTTTGAGGCAAAACGAATAATATTGATAATATCATTTTCTGATTTCGGAATGGCCACGGCAAGCGGCATAATTCTGTAAGCAGAGGCGTCTGTGGCGTATATTTTTTTATGAAGATCATCATAAAAAAGGTTTCCTTCTAATGAAGTTTCTAATTCTTGTAGTTGGAGAGAATCGGACATTTAATGGTTCTGTTGCTTTTGGTTTTTTAATACATGTCTTATTTCTGCACTTCGCTAAAAAGCTATTTGACAAAAACAATACATTCTAAATTCTATTAGAACTCAATATTTATTAAAATTCCTATTTTAAAGCTTTGAACTTCCTAAATGCGCCAAAAAATGACAAGCCTACTGAGGTGTATTTTTCATAAATATATCTGACTAATAAAAATTAGTTTTAACAAATATAAATACAAAAAGCATACGAATACATTATTTTGCGTTTTTTAACATAATAAATTTTAAATAACGCAACAAAACGCAAAATTAATATTAGATAAATTTAAAATTATAAGATAAACACTCCAGATTTCCTATATTCATCTAGTCTTTCATCTTCTGGATCTAATTCAGTTACGATAGTATCGAGCTGCTTAAGATCACATACGCTGTGAGGCATTTTAGTATTCAATTTATCCGAAGAAAACATGGAAACTACTCTATCAGAAGCTTCTATCATGGCTTTTTTCACAATTGAAATTTCGTAGCCCACTTCTGTAAGACCTTGTTTCACACTTATACTGCTGGCGCCAATGAAGCAAATATCGGCCTTAATTTTAGAAACGACCTGAATCACATCCATACCAATGGTTACCATTGCATTTTTCTGCATTTTTCCTCCAATAAAAATCAAATCGATATTGGGATGCTGAGACAATTGCATCGCTATTGGCAAACTATATGTATATATTGTAGCTTTTAAATCGGCCGGAATTAACTTTGCAAAAACTAAATTGGTGCTTCCTCCACTCATTATAATAACCTGATCATCATGAAGTAGAGACAATGCTTTTGTCACAATCTGCTTTTTCTGCTCTTCTGCAGCTATTGCTATATCAAATACATTTGAAGATTTCTCTTTAACTTGAACCGCACCGCCGTATACTTTCTCTAACAGCTTTTTACTGTCCAATTCGTTCAAATCTCTTCTTATTGTATCTTCAGACAAATCGAGAGCCAAAGCTAAATCTGTTGTAACAACTTTTTGGTCTTCAATAAGTTTAGTCATTATATATTTATGTCTTTCGGCTTTCAGCATGTTTTTATAAAAGTTAAAATTCATCACAAATATATCAAATATTTCATTCCATATTAGAAAAAGCCTTAAAAACTGCAAAATCATGCATTAGTAAGATTTTCAAAACAAATTCAATTCTTATTTTTCATTAAAAAATGCGTTATTTTGCGTTTTTTTAAATTATTTTTAGAAAAAAAACACGCAAAAATGCATTTATATGCAATAATTAAATATATTTGCTCAACAACAACCATAAAAAACCAGATTAATCATGAAAAAATTACTCTTTATTTCAGTGTTGTTTTTGTGCATTCAAGCAGCATTTGGACAAACAAAAACGGTTACTGGAACTGTAAAAAACAAGAAGGATGGCTTTCCTCTTCCTGGAGTTAGTGTCCTTATTCAAGGAACATCAAATGGCACAACTACAGATTTTGATGGAAAATACAGCATTAGTGTTGCTCCTGGACGAAGCCTTAGCTTTAGCTACATGGGTTTTGAAACTGCAGTAGTGAAAGTTGATGGACAACAGAAAATCAACATTGATATGGCAGAAAGTGCCGCAAAGTTAGATGAAGTAGTTGTAGTGGGATTCTCTTCGCAAAAGAAAGTAAATCTTACAGGTGCAGTTGCTAAAGTTGATGTTAAAAAAGCTTTAGGAAGCATTCCTGTTACAGATATTACAAAAGGTTTACAGGGAACTACGCCAGGACTTAATATTACTTATAATTCAGGTAGTATCGGTAAACAATCAAAAATTAATATTCGTGGAGCCGGAACTATTGTAAACGGAGAGGTTTCAGGATCTCCACTTATTTTAGTTGATGGTGTACCAGGCGACCTTTCTTTATTAAATGCAGAAGATGTAGAATCGATGTCTGTTCTTAAAGATGCAGCCTCTGCTTCTATTTATGGTGCACGTGCTGCATTTGGAGTTATATTAGTTACCACTAAAAGCGGTAAAAATGCAAAAGGTAAAGTACGATTTGCTTATAGCGTAAATACTGGTATTAGCAACCCAATTTCGTTGATTCAATTTAATGATCCTACAGTAGAGCTACCTGCAATGATCGAGGCACAAGCTAGAGCGGGTAACGCCAATCCAGAGTCTTTTGGTATGAACTACAAGACATTATTGCCGGGTATTATTAACTGGAAAGAAAAATATGCTGCTACAAGAAATCCTAATGATAAAAACATGATTTTAGGAGAGGATTTTGACGTGATTGGCGGCAGAGAATATTTTTATAGAATCTGGAATCCGCATGATGAAATGCTAAAAAAGAATTCTATACAAACGCTTCATAATTTATCAGCTCAAGGTTCTTTGGGAGAAAAAAGCTCATTTATTGTTTCGTTAGGTCTTGCTAATCAAGATGGTGTAATGAAAATTAATACCGAAACCAATAAAAGATTCAGTCTTAATATGGGTATGACTACTCAATTAACAAACTGGCTTACTGGAGATTTTAAAGTATTGGGAACTTTCCAAGAATATGATTCTCCTTTTAACTACTATAACAATGGTGTGGATACTGCTGGTAATGGTTATTTTGGATACTACATGCGTTGGGGATCTTATTTCCCATACGGGACTTACAATGGGACTTACTTCAGACATGCTCCAGGTTATATGGCAAATGCATCTCAGAACGAGAATAAGTCAAATGATATGAGGATAAGCGGAAAACTTACTGCTCAAATTACAAAAGACTTTAATCTTATTGGAGAATATAGTATCAATACTAATTTTTCAAGCCTTAAAATGAATGGTGGTCAAGTGCCACTTTGGGATTGGTGGACAAGTGCTGCTGACTTAGTTGCGGGCAAACCGACATCTATGGAAACTGCAAATGATTTTGTTGCACAAGCCAAAACATCTTACACTAGAAATGTAGCCAATATTTATGCAAATTATACTAAAACATTGGGTGAAAACCATAACTTTAAAGTATTAGGAGGTTTAAACACTGAGTGGTACGATCAAGAAAGAACCTATGCTCGTAGAAATACACTTTTAGACAAAAGCAAACCAGAATTTAATTTAGCTATTGGTGATCAATTTACTGCACCTCTTGTGGCTAATGATATCTTAAATCCAGGTTTATCAAGATATGCTATTGCTGGATTCTTTGCACGTGTGAATTATGACTACAAAGGAAAATATCTTTTGGAAGTAAACGGACGTTATGACGGTTCTTCAAAATTCCCTACAGATGAGCAATGGGGATTCTTCCCTTCTGCTTCTGTTGGATACAGAATTTCGGAAGAAGCTTTCATGGAAGGTACAAAAAGCTGGTTAAATGATTTGAAAATTAGAGGATCTGTTGGTTCAATTGGAAATCAGAATATTGCTAACAATGCCTTTTTACCTGTTATGACTAATGTTACTACTAATCCTAACCCGTATTGGATAGGAAGTGGTTCAACCATTCCTCCTACTGTGAATCAGCCAACAAATGTTGATCCGAATTTAACTTGGGAAAAAGTAACTACTCAGGATATTGGTATCGATATTCGTATCTTTAATATGCTTGGATTAACTTTTGACTATTACCAAAGAGATACTAAAGGAATGTTGGCTCCAGGTAAAACACTTCCAGGTTCATTTGGTCAGGCTGCTGCCAATACAAACTCAGGAAATTTAAGAACAAAAGGTTGGGAGCTTGCTCTTAACTTTAACAAACAAATTAACCAAAACGTTAGTGTTTATGCAGATCTTACCCTTTCAGACAATACTACTGAAGTAACAGAATGGAACAACTCTGCTAAACTGATCTCAACTTCATCTTTTTACGCAGGTCAAAAACTTGGCGAAATCTGGGGATTGGAAACAGACCGTTTGATTCAAACTACAGATCAAATTGATGCAACAGGATTAATCATAAATGGTGTTGATTATAAAAATATTAGAACAGGTGCTTTTAAATTTGGCCCTGGAGATGTAATGTATAAAGATTTAGATGGCGATGGTGTAATCTCAAGAGGAGATGGAACAGCTCTTAAACCAGGAGATTTAAAAGTTATTGGTAATACAACTCCTCGTTACCAATATGGAATTCGTTTAGGAAGTGCTTTATACGGATTTGACATTGATGCTTTCTTTCAAGGAGTTGGTAAACGTGAATACTGGGCGACTTCTGATTTAGTATTGCCATTCTACAATAGAACAGATGCTATGTATGTAAACCAGAATGATTACTGGACACCAGAAAACACAGATGCTTATTTCCCTAATCCGTACCCTAACCATGCTGGAAACGCTTTTGGAACTTATGCGCCTGGATCTAACAACTTTGTGGCACAGTCACGTTATTTATTAGACATGTCTTATTTACGCTTAAAGTCTGTAACGATTGGATACACTTTTCCTAAAAGCATTACCGAAAAAATCGGAATCGATAAAATTAGACCGTACGTTTCTGGCTTAAACTTAGCGACTTGGAAAAGCAGTAAATTACCAGTAGATCCTGAGATTAATGAAACTGAAGCAGCTTGGGGAAGAACTTTCCCTTATTCTAAAACGATATCATTTGGTATTCAACTTGCTTTCTAAAAAAGGTATTTAAAAATTAAAAAATTAATCAAAATGAGAAAATATATAACAAACTCTAGGATAAAACTAACAGTTGCCTTATTTGCTATTGCAAGTGTAACGGTTAGCTGTTCAGATTTTTTGGATACACCACCTGAAGATGTTTTTACAGATGACAATTTTTGGACTTCAGAAAATAACGTAAAAACATTCTCTTGGTTGAACTACAATACCTTTAACGGTTATGGAAATAATGCAGGTACTACAGCTGACTTCTACTTCCATTCAGGAACAGGGTTAATAGATGACAACCTAGCTAATAACGTTTTTACAAACTTTCCAACGGCTCCAAATGCAACAAATGCAAACTGGAACGAATACTACACTTTGGTTCGTCGTTGCAATCTTATGCTTGCAAGAGTACCTAATGTGCCAATGGATCAGACAAAGAAAAATCACTACATAGGTGTTGCTAAATTCTTTAGAGCGCATACTTATTTCCGTTTAGCACAGCAGTTTGGCGATGTTCCTTATACAGATGAATATTTAGTTCAAAATGATGCTAAAGTATATAAGCCAGCTTTATCAAGAGCAGAAGTTATTGACAATGTAATTAAAGATTTGGAAGAAGCAATTCCGATGTTACTAAACGTTGATGACAGCAATGTTACTGTTAATAAATTTACTGCTTATGCTCTATTAAGCCGAGTGTGTTTAAGTGAAGGCACTTACAGAAAATACAATGGAGGGCAAAATGGAAATGCTTATCTTCAGAAAGCAAAAGAAGCTTCTTTAGCCGTAATGAATAACAACGCTTACAAATTAAACGCTGATTGGAAATCTCTTTACAATTCTGTCGAATTATTAGGAAATACTGAAGTAATCTTAACAAAAAGATACATAAAAGGTGTTTTAGGAAATGGAATCCAAGCTTACACTAATACATCCACTGTTCAAAACGGATTGACAAAATTTGCAGCACAAAGTTATGTAACTACTAATGGACTACCTATTAAACAAGCTGGCAATACTCAATATTTAGGCGATAACACTATTGCCAATACCTTTGCCAACAGAGACCCTCGATTTGCTAAAGCATTTAGCAATGTAGATTATGCTTATTCTGATAAACCTTATACTGGTCTGACATCTATTACTGGTTATGTGTTCCAGTTATATAACAATCCTGCTACAACAGGCACAGAGGTTACCACAATTGGTCAAAATCAAATTGACGCTCCAGTTTTCACACTAAGTGAAGTTTATTTAAACTATGCTGAAGCTTGTGCAGAATTAGGAACTATCACTACTGCAGATCTTAATTTATCTATTAATAAAGTTCGCACACGTGCTGGAATTGCAACTTTGACCACAGATGGCGTAAATGCATCTGCTAATGGCGTACAGATAGATGATCCGCAAAGAACAGCAGCATTAGAACAAATTTCAGGAATTGTTAATCCAATTATATGGGAGATTCGTCGTGAGCGCAGAATCGAGTTTATGAGCTGGACTACCATGAGAAAAGAAGATCTAATGCGTTGGAAAAAAGGAGATTATTTAGACACAAATGCTAATCCTGATGTTGCTTTAGGAGCTAAAATAGTGGATCTAATAGGAACTAATTCTAAAACAAAAGTAAACGCAGAAGGATATGTAATTCCTTATGCTGCTGGTGTTGCAAGAACATTTGTTTCGCCAAAAAATTACTTAAGTGCTATACCAACAAATGATATCAATTTATACGCTGCAGAAGGTGTAGAATTAAAACAAAATCCAGGTTGGTAATTCGGTAACCACTGAAAAACCACATCTTATAATACTGCCTCCTACGTGAGACTTTTAGGAGGCAGTATTTTTAAATACTCTTTGTAAAGACTGTGACTAATAAAAAGAAAAATTAATCCTGATTCATGCAGGTTATCTTGTTAGTTTTTAGATTCCCCAAATCTGCCTAAAACATTCATATACTCCGATAAAATCTTAATTTTATTAGTCCAATTCGTCTTTAACTAATAACTGTATTAAAATGATAAAATTTATAGCAAAAAGTGCTTTTGTTACAGCATTTCTGTTTCATGCTACGTCATATTCGGCAGTCATTCAGCCAAATAAAACCGTTATTTCAATAGAAAACAAAAACGCTGTTATAAAAACGGGAGCCGATAATTACGAAAAATATTTACCGCTTTTAAAAGATAAAAAAGTTGGAATCGTAACCAACCAAACTGGAATTTTATCCAATAAAACACATGTGGTCGATTTCCTACTGGAGAAAAAAATTGCTATTCAGACCATTTTTGCTCCAGAACACGGATTTAGAGGAACAGCCGATGCCGGCGAACATATCGTTGACGGGAAAGATCCGAAAACAGGTTTGCCAATTATTTCACTTTACGGTGATAACAAAAAACCAAAACCAGCGCAGTTATCTGGAATTGATGTCATGATTTTTGACCTGCAAGATGTTGGTGCACGATTCTATACCTACATTTCTTCTTTACATTATGTAATGGAAGCTTGTGCAGAAAACAACGTTCCGCTTATTGTTTTTGATCGTCCAAATCCGAATGGTTCTATCGTAGACGGACCGCTTTTAGAAAAAGAATTTACAAGTTTTGTCGGCATGCACCCTATTCCGCTTCTGCACGGAATGACAATTGGCGAATATGCGCAAATGGTAAATGGTGAAAAATGGCTTAAAGATGGCGTTCAATGTAAACTGACCGTTATTCCTTGTGTAGACTACAGTAGAACAATGCCATACAGTTTATTGGTAAAACCGTCTCCGAATTTACCAAATGATCAATCTATAAATCTGTACGCCAGTTTATGCCTTTTTGAAGGAACAAATGTGAGTATGGGACGCGGAACTGAAAAACAATTTCAAATCTACGGTTCGCCATATTTAACTAAAACGAATTTCAGTTTTACTCCAAAACCCAATTTTGGAGCAAAAGATCCTTTATACAACGGAAAAGAATGTTTTGGTGAAGATTTGACCGCTTATCCAAGATTGAAGCAATTAGAATTGAAATGGCTTATTAAAGCGTACCAGAATACCAGCGACAAGACAAAATTCTTTAACGGATTTTTTACCAAACTCGCAGGAACAAAAAAACTGCAGCAGCAAATAGAAAGTGGTGTTTCTGAAAGTGAGATCAGAAAGACTTGGCAAAAAGACCTAGAAGCTTTCAAAAAAATGCGAACAAAATATCTGATTTATAAATAACATTTCTAATTCAGTTCCCTTAAAATTAATTTTTAAACAATAGAAACATAGACTTTGATAGACTTACAAAAAAGCGTTTCATTAGCATAAACATACACACATATATATTGCTATGGCAGAAATGTAGTTCTCTTTGGTTTTCTTTTTAAAGATTGGTTACCTTTTTAAATAAAAATCAAACCTGTGTTTCTATGTTTTAAAATTAAATTCCATTCCAGACAGAAACAGCAAACTATTAATGTAAAAATAGAGATCCTGAAATTGAAAAATTTTAGGATCAAAAATCAAAAAAAAAGAAAAATGAAAAATAAAAATCCTGAAACTGAACAAGAATCTTTGTACAAAGACTTGGATCAAATGAGCGTGAAAGAACTTCTTACAAACATTAATACAGAAGACAAAAAAGTTCCGCATATTATTGAAGAGCAAATTCCTAAAATAGAAAAACTGGTTAAAGCCATTGTAAAAAAAATGCAATTGGGCGGAAGATTATTTTATATTGGAGCTGGAACTTCTGGGAGAATCGGAATTTTAGATGCATCGGAATGTCCTCCAACTTTTGGTGTTTCGCATGATATGATTATCGGAATTATTGCTGGTGGTGACACCGCAATCAGAAAAGCAGTAGAAAATGCCGAAGATGATACGGAACAAGCATGGAAAGATTTAGCCAAATTCGAAATTTCTAGTTTAGATATGATCATCGGAATTGCTGCTTCTGGAAACACGCCATATGTTTTAGGAGCACTTAAAAAAGCTAAAGAACACAATATTAAAACAGGAAGTATTTCTTGTATCAGTAACGGACTTATCGCTCAAGAAGCTGATTACCCGATTGAATTGATCGTGGGGCCTGAATTTTTAACAGGAAGTACGAGAATGAAAGCAGGAACAGCTCAAAAACTAACCTTGAACATGATTTCTACCTCGGTAATGATCAAGTTAGGAAAAGTAAAAGGCAACAAAATGGTTGACATGCAATTGTCTAACGAAAAATTGGTAAAACGCGGCATCAAGATGATTATGGAAGAACTTGCTATTGAATATGAAGTTGCCGAAGAATTATTGCATAAACATAAAAGCGTAAGAGCTGTTCTATTGGCTCACAGCAAAAATCAGGAAAACTAAAAACCACACTATCAAAATCTTTTTATAGATTTATACAAATTCAAAAGCTGAATAAATTCATTTTTTGGAGTTTTTAACGAAGACCTAACTGGTTTTAAAAAACTGTTAGGTCTAATTAAGAAATAGTTTTTTGTTATTTAACACATAGAAACATAGATTTTTGTGTAAAAAAAGGAAATAAAAGAAACTAGTTTCCACACATAGGTTAGCCTATGTTTACTTAGAATTAGTGAAACGGCTTTTTAAAATTTTGAAAAACTATGTTTCTATGTGTTAAAATAATTGCAGCCAATGGCTTTAAATAATTTATAAAAACCAAAAATCACCAAAACTATAAAATGACACCAAGTACCATCCTTCTCCTTATTATCATTTATTTCGGAACATTATTCTATATATCCCACAGAGTCA
Organism: Flavobacterium anhuiense; assembly: GCF_004151235.1. GTDB lineage: Bacteria > Bacteroidota > Bacteroidia > Flavobacteriales > Flavobacteriaceae > Flavobacterium > Flavobacterium anhuiense_A. Next base: position 330,983 of record NZ_JUIV01000001.1, on the reverse strand, counting down.
GTAAGAAAGACAGCGGAAATGAAGCATTTTTTACAGCCAATAAAAATTCAAAATGGTATTTAGTGGCATTCGGAATGATTGGAACGGCTCTTTCTGGAGTAACCTTTATTTCTGTTCCTGGAGAAGTTGGAGCACCAAGCGGTGAACAATTTAAGTATTTTCAGTTTGTTTTGGGGAATGCACTTGGATTTATTGTCATTACAAAGCTTTTACTGCCTCTATATTATCGAATGAATTTGACTTCGATTTATGGATACATTGAGCAAAGAATGGGCTTTTTCAGCTATAAAACAGCAGCTTCTATTTTCTTAATCAGCCGTACAATAAGTTCTGCTTTCAGATTGTATTTGGTTGTAATTGTTTTACAGCGTTTTGTGTTCGATTTTTATCATATTCCTTTTGCGTTTACTGTTTTAATTTCGCTGTTGCTAATCTTCTCTTACACTTATAGAGGCGGATTGAAAACGATTATTATTACCGATACTTTACAGACTTTCTTTCTAGTAACTTCTGTTTTCCTAACCATTTATTTCATCTGCGACCGAATGGATTTAGGTGCCATCAGCGCATTTGAAGAAGTAAAAAACAGCAATTATTCTAAGATTTTTTTCTTTGATGATTTCATGGGAAGTAAATTCCATTTTGTAAAACAAATCCTTGGCGGAATGTTCGTAACCATTGCCATGACGGGTCTTGATCAAGATTTAATGCAAAAGAACCTAAGCTGTAAAAACATTGGTGAAGCGCAAAAAAACATGTTCACTTTTACAGGAATATTTGTCATCATCAATATTTTCTTTTTGAGCGTTGGAGCCTTATTATATATTTATGCAAACAAAAACGGAATTGCTGTTCCAACCGATTTAGTTACAGGAAAACCAAGAACCGATTTACTTTTTCCTGAAATTGCCTTAAATCACTTAGCGCTTGTTCCTGCAATTGTATTTTTACTAGGAATTATTGCTGCAACTTTTGCAACCACAGATTCTGCCCTAACAGCCTTAACAACTTCTTTTTGTGTTGACTTTTTAGGAATGGACAAAGCAGAAAACAGCCATAAGAAAAACACCGTAAAAATTAGACATTTAGTTCATGTCAGTTTTTCAGTTTTAGTCTTTTTTATCATCCTAATTTTTAACTCCATCAATGACAGTTCGGTAGTAGGAATGATCTTTAAAGTTGCTTCATACACTTACGGACCATTATTAGGATTATACGCTTTTGGTTTGTTTCAAAAATCAAGACATGTAAATGACAAACTGGTTCCGTTTATCTGTTTGCTTTCACCGTTGTTTACCTATTTCATCAATGAGTATTCTAAAGTTTTATTTGCAGTATATGTTTTTGATAATGAATTAATTATACTAAACGGATTAATTACTTATTTAGGATTATTTATTACCAGTTCACGCAGTGAAAAAGAAATAAGTTTCTAATTCAGTTATTACTATTGATGAATCAATTTGAGTCTAAGAGCATTAAATTCAAATTGATTCTTAAAAAAAATGATATGAAAAATCCATTCATAAAAATTAGTTTATACGCCGCTTTTATATTTTTAATTACCAATTGCGCATCCAAAAAAAATAATGGAGCAACAGATGACAAAAAGGATATTCCTTTAAAAGACAATGTTGTTTACGTACCAAAAAATACTTCAGAGAAAAAGACTTTTTTCAAAGATTCTGATCAAGAAACGGCTTGGGTTGACAGCATTTATAACAAAATGACTGTGCAGGAAAAAATTGGGCAATTGTTTATGGTTTCGGCTTATTCCAACAAAGATTCTGTACACGTTAATCAGATTAGTAAACTGATTGAAGATTATAAAATAGGAAACGTTATTTTCTTTCAAGGCGGACCAGTTCGTCAAGCGAAATTAACAAACTTATACCAATCAAAAGCAAAAGTTCCTTTGATGATCGGAATCGATGCCGAATGGGGATTGGCAATGCGTTTAGACTCAACATACCGTTATCCGTGGAATATGACTTTAGGTGCGATTCAGGATTTAAATTTAATTGAAAATGTGGGAAGAAATATGGCAGCCGAAAACAAGCGAATCGGCGTTCATTTTAATTTTGCACCTGTTTTGGATATTAATACCAATCCTAAAAATCCAATTATCGGAAACCGTTCTTTTGGTGAAGATAAAGTTAATGTGAGCGAAAAAGCGATTGCTTTAATGAAAGGAATTCAAGGAAATGGCGTTTTCTGCACAGGAAAACATTTTCCGGGACACGGAGACACCTCAACCGATTCGCACCACGCCTTGCCTACCGTTAATTTTTCTAAAGATCGTATAGAATTAGTCGAATTATATCCGTACAAAAAATTATTCGATGAAGGTTTGGCTTCTGTAATGGTAGCGCATCTTAATATTCCGAGTTTAGAATCACAGCCAAACTGTCCATCTTCGGCTTCTTATAATGTGGTGACCAATCTGCTTCAAAAAGAATTAGGTTTCAACGGATTGATTTTTACGGATGGTCTGGCGATGAAAGGCGCAGCCAATTTTAAAGGTCCTGGAGATTTGGAAATCGCAGTTATTTTGGCTGGAAATGATATTTTACTTTGTCCAGAAAATGTACCAGTTGCGTTTCAGAAATTGGAAGCAGCGTACAACGAAAAAGTGATTACTGAAGAAAGATTAGCACATTCTGTTAAAAAAATTCTTGATTTTAAATACAAAGCGGGACTAAACAAATACAAGCCGATTGATTTAAACAATTTATACAATGATTTAAATCCAACGCAAAATGATGCTTTGCATTATAAATTGTATGAAAATGCAATTACAGTTCTAAAAAACGAAAAAGAAATTCTTCCGATAAAAGATTTAAGTGAAAAAATTGCCTACATAAAACTGGGTGAAGATACCAACAGCACATTTATTTCTACGCTTAAAAAATATACCGAAATCACAGAAGTTAAAGACACCAATCTTGACAGTCTGAACAAAGAATTGAAAAAGTTTGACAAGGTTATTATCAGTTATCACAAAGTAAATAAAGCTTGGGAAAAACAAGAATTTACCCTGCAAGAAATGCTTTGGCTGAAGGAAATTGCCAAACACAACAAAGTAATTTTAGACATTTTTGCAAAACCATATTCGCTTCTATCCATTTCAAATTTTGATGATATCGAAGGATTAGTAGTTTCTTACCAGAACTCTGACATCAGTCAAGTGGTTTCGGCAGAATTAATTTTTGGAGCAATCGAAGCTAAAGGGAAATTGCCTGTTTCTATAAATGATGCTTTCCATGTCAATGATGGTTTAACTACAGAAAAACTAAATCGTCTGGCCTTTACAGCTCCAGAAAATGCAGGAATGAATCCGGCAATTTTATCAAAAATTGACGCCGTAGCACAAAAAGCAATTGACGGAAAAATGACTCCAGGAATGCAGGTTTTGGTTGCTAGAAAAGGAAATGTAATTTTTCAGAAATCTTACGGAGCGCAGACTTATGATAATGGAAAAAAAGTCACTGATACCGATTTATATGATGTTGCTTCGATTTCAAAAATGATTTCGACATTACCCAATGTCATGCAATTGTACGATAAAAACAAAGTAGAGCTAGATACCAAACTGAAAGATATGTTGCCACTCTTTGCTAAAACCAACAAAGAAAACATCACTTTCAAAGATCTGCTAAATCATTTTGCAGGACTTCAAGCGTGGATTCCGTTTTACAAAGCAACTTTAGACAGCAATAATCAGCCTTCTGAAAAATATTATCGTAAAGTAGCCGAAACCGGTTTTACAACAAAAGTTGCTGAGAACCTTTACATTCGAAACGATTATCATGATACCATTATGAAAATCATTGCAGAAAGTCCTGTAGCGCTAAAAAAAGAATACAAATACAGCGACTTTACTTTTATCATTTTAAAAGAATATTTAGAAAGAAAAACACATAAAAAACTGGAAGAACTGAGCAAAGAAAATTTCTACAGCACATTAGGAATGACCAATACGCTTTATAATCCGTTGGACAGATTTGACAAGAGCAATATTGCCCCAACTGAAATTGATAACTATTTCAGACATCAGGTAATTCAAGGTTATGTACACGACATGGCCGCAGCTATGGAAGGCGGAGTAGCTGGTCACGCGGGAATTTTTTCTAATGCGATGGATGTTGCCAAAATGATGCAGCTGTTTTTACAAAAAGGAAATTACGGCGGCATTCAATATTTTTCTCCACAAACTTTTGATGCTTTTAATACTTGCTACTACAAAAATCAAGGCGTTCTAAGAGGTTTAGGATTTGACAAAAGAGTACACAAAGGCGGACCAACTTGCGATTGTGTTTCTGAATCAAGTTTCGGTCACACAGGTTTTACAGGAAACATGGCGTGGGCAGATCCAGAAACCGAAATTGTGTACGTATTCTTATCCAACAGAACCTATCCAGAAGTAGTAAATGACGAAAATAAATTAGCAAAAGGAAAAATCCGAGAAAAAATTCAACAAATCATTCAAGATGCAATTATGAAATAAAAATTCCAAAATTTAAATTCCAAAAAACAAATTCCAAAAAACAAAAATCTATAATCTTGCTTCTTGCATCTTTAAAAAAAATCTAAACTATCAAACCCAATGACAAAAGAACGTTTAACTTCACTCGATGTCTTTAGAGGATTTACTATTCTCTTAATGACGATTGTCAATAATCCGGGAAGCTGGTCATCTATTTATCCGCCCCTAGAACACGCCGAATGGCATGGTTGTACGCCTACTGACCTAGTTTTCCCATTTTTTGTATTTATAATGGGAACTGCAATTCCGTTTGCAATGCCTGTAAAACATTTTGACGGAAGTGTTTTCAATAAAATTTTAGTCCGCTCGCTTCGAATTTTCTGTCTAGGATTATTTTTAAGCGTTTTCAGCAGAATCCATTTATTTGGTTTGGAAGGAATTCCACTATTAGGATTGAGATTGATAATTGCTTTTGCAGTTGCTTATGCCCTTTTAGGAAACTTTTCCATGAAAGTCAAAACTATTCTTGCCGTTGGCGTATTTTTAATCCTTATCTCATTATCATTTAGCGGACTTGAGCATTTTGAAGACACGAGAATTCCAGGCGTTTTACAGCGAATTGCAATTGTGTATTTCTTTACTTCAATTTTATATTTAAAGACTAATTTAAAAACACAGCTTTTAGTTTTAGCCACGCTTTTAATTGGATATTGGCTCGTAATGGCTTTTGTTCCCGTTCCCGGATTTGGCCCAGCCAATTTTGACAAAGGAACCAATCTTGCTGCTTGGATAGACGATACACTTTTGAACGGTCATTTATGGGCATCGTCTAAAACTTGGGATCCAGAAGGAATTTTAAGCACTTTGCCAGCAATTGGAACAGGAATTTTAGGAATGTACATTGGCCAACTTTTAAACTTATCTGTTGATAAAATGGAAATCGTAAAAAAGACAGCAATTGCAGGAACTGCTTTGGTAATTGGAGGATTAATTTGGAACATCTTCTTCCCTATTAATAAATCACTTTGGACAAGTTCTTATGTTTTATATACAGCTGGAATTGCAACGTTATGTTTAACATTATTGTATTACATAATTGATATTAAAGGGCATAAAAAATGGACAAAATTATTCCTGATTTGGGGAGTAAACCCAATGATTGTGTTTTTCTTTTCTGGAATAATTCCGAGAGTTTTGAGCGCGATAAAAGTAGCAGATCCTGAAAAAGCTGGCGAAGAAATTGGTCTTCAAGCCTATATTTATAATCATGGAATTGTTCCTTGTTTTGAAAACCCGTTAAATGCATCACTCGCTTACGCCTTGTCTTATGCCGTTTTCTGGTCGTTTATCTTATGGATTTTCTATAAAAAGAAACTGATTTTTAAAGTGTAATTAAAATTACAATGAATTACCACAACGAGTTACAATTTAATATTCCGTAGGAATATCTGGTCGGTAGAAAAAGAATATACCATTTTGCATCGTGTTCCAGAGGAACACATGATTTTATAAAACAGCGCTGTGTTTTATGAATCAAACGTTCCTACGGAACGTATAACCGCAATTCAAATTTAATTCTACCGATGAGACATTCCTACGGAATGTATTGTTTCTGAGAATATATAAAACGTAATTGGCATAAACTGAGCAAAAGAAAATCTACAAAAAAACTGATTTTTAAAGTGTAATTAAAATTACAATGAATTACCACAACGAGTTACAATTTAATATTCCGTAGGAATATCTGATCGGTAGAAAAAGAATATACCATTTTGCATCGTGTTCCAGAGGAACACCTGATTTTATGCAACAGGGTTCTGTTTTATAAATCAAACGTTCCTACGGAACTTATAATTGCAATTCAAATTTAATTCTACCGACGAGACATTCCTACGGAATGAATTAAATAATTTCAGCCGGACTTAATAGTTTGATTTGGTCATCGTTCTAACACTTATGTAAAGATCACTTTTCTTTTTTTCTAAAAATTTTAAGAAAAGCAGTATCTTGCCGTACCAACAAAAGTGTCAGTTTATAAATTATGGATAGTCCGGTTGAAATTCCTTTTAAAAGCTTCATTCTGCTAAAACCAGAAGAAAGCACTGCTATTTATCTGCAGCTTGTTTTTGAATTTATCAAAGCCATACAAACTGGTTTTCTTCCCGAAGGCACCAAACTTCCCGGCACCAGAATTTTATGTAAAGTGCTTTCTGTTAACCGAAACACTTTAATCAAAGCCTTTCAAGATTTAGAATCGCAAGGTTGGATTGAAACACTTCCGAACAAAGGAACTTTTATTTTATCGCAGCAAAAACAAAAAAACAAAGCTGAATTTGTTTCTTTGAAAGAACAGAATGTATCTCCAGATAATATCGGTTTTAATTTTCAGCGTTCTACGATTCTTGAAAGTCCAATAGAAATCAGTAATCTGCCGTATCAATTTAATGACGGAATGCCCGATCTGCGATTGGTTCAAACCGATGTTCTGGCAAGATTGTATGTTTCTAAATTAAAAAGAAGGAAAACATCTAAAACCTACGAACAAATAGAAATGCGTTCGCATTTGAACTTTAAAACGCATTTCTCGAATTATCTCAATCTTACTCGCGGAGTTCGTATTTCGACTTCTAACCTTCTTACAGTTAGTAGTCACGAAATCGCTCTATATCTAGTTACAAAAGTACTTATTACGCCTGGCGATAAAGTCGTTGTAGCTTCCCCAGGTTATTATATGTCCAATATGACGCTGACCAATACGGGAGCGCAGATTATTTCTATTCCGGTAAATGAAGACGGAATTGACACCAAAAAACTAAAAGAAATTTGCGAAACATCAAAAATCAGGGTTTTATATCTGACTTCTAATTATCATTATCCAACCACAATTTCGCTTAGCGCTAAAAAAAGAATCGAAGTTCTGGATTTGGCCAATCAATACGGATTTGTGATTTTAGAAGACGATTACGATTTTGATTTTCATTACGACAATAATCCAGTTCTTCCTTTAGCCGCTTTCGATTCCAACCAAAAAGTGGTTTATATCGGTTCTTTTGGAAGATCTCTTCCGTCAGGATTTAGCTATGGTTTTGTGGCCGCTCCTGCAGAATTCATTAAAGAACTAGAAAAACATCAGAACATTCTCGAACCTAGAATTGATGTCATAAAGGAACAAGTTTTAACCGAATGGATTACAGAAGGTGAAGTGCATCGGCTTTCTAAAAAAAATAAAAAAACCTATAAAGAACGCCGCGATTATTTTGTGTCACTTTTAAACGAAAAGCTAAAAGGCAAAATCAACTTTAAAGTGCCACCAAGAGGATTGGCCATTTGGGTTGAATGGCTAGATCATTTTAATCTGATTCAATTTCAAAAAGAATGTTCTAAACAAGGTTTATTTCTGCCAAAGACCATTTTATACCAAACCAAAAATCTTACCGCAACTCGTTTAGGATTTGGGCATTTGGAAAAAGAAGAAATGGAAAAAGCGGTTTCTATTTTGAGTGAAAGTTTGGCAATTATTCTAGAGAAATAATTGCTTATTGGAAACAAAAAAGGCTGTCTTTTGCGACAGCCAATTTTTTTTGTATTACAAACTTTTTTCTCTTTCCCAAAAACGATGTCTTCCCAAAGCTTTTATAAAAGAAACGCTTAAGTTTTTATCTGAGTTATTTTCGCTCATCAAAACTCCAGGATCTTTATTTATATCGCTGTTGTTTTTAATAATCTGCACTCCTTCGGCTTCAGCCGCAATAAATTTACAATGATGGTATGAATCATTTAAAAACTCTTTTACTTCTTTGATTTTTGAAAGATCGGCAATTCCTTTTCCAGCTGGAATAAAGACCCCATCAAAAAGTACAGAAGCAGCAATTTTATAAGTTTGGTCCACCAAAATTTCCGTTCCCTCTTGTGAAACAATGGTTCCTAAATGCGGTGCTATAATAACCGCTTTCGCACCCGCATTTTGCAAAGCTGTTTTCATTACTTTTATTGAATCGGCACTTACACCGTCAGCACATAAAAAAGCTATTTGTCTTGTCGCAATTGGATCTGAAACAGTTGGATTTTTAAGCATACTCAAAGCATCAGAACTCCCTATGTTTGGTTTTGCTTTTGAAGGTTCTTGATTTCCTTCATCATCTGCTCCAACTCCATGATTAATTGGTTTTTCGATATTTTTTGGAACTGGAATTCCTAAATTTTTAGCAACCTTTGCTGCCAAATCAGCATTTACCTGATTTAAAAGTCCGAGCATTCTTTCTCTAATCGACACGGTTTCTACTTTCCCCAATTCAAAAGACAAGGCACTCACAATATGACCTTGTTCTATAGGTGTCTGGCTATTATAAAACAGTGCGGCCTGACTAAAATGATCTGAAAAACTGGTGCTTCTTGCTCGTACTTTATGAGCGTCAACACGTTCATTAAAACTCACAAATCCACCTTGATCCATTTTGGCTTGAAATGGGCATCCGCCACCTAAAGAATTTGGATGATAACTTACTTTTCCAGTTGCAATTTCTTGGCGCATATGTCCGTCGCGCTGATTGTTGTGCATTGGTGCAATGGTTCTATTAATTGGAATTTCATGAAAGTTTGGACTTCCTAATCTTGATAATTGCGTATCGGTATAAGAAAATAACCTTCCTTGCAATAAAGGATCATTTGAAAAATCAATTCCTGGAACAATGTGTCCTGGGTGAAAAGCCACCTGTTCTGTTTCTGCAAAAAAGTTATCCGGATTTTTATTCAAAACCATTTTTCCGATAATCGTTACTGGAACCAATTCTTCTGGAACTAATTTTGTCGGGTCAAGAAGATCAAAATCAAATTTATGTTCGTCGCTTTCAGGAATAATCTGCACGCCCAATTCCCATTCTGGAAAATTTCCTGCCTCGATGGCTTCCCATAAATCCTGTTTATGAAAATCTGAATTTTTCCCTGATATTTTCTGTGCTTCATCCCATGCAACTCCGTGTGTACCTAATTTTGGCTTCCAATGAAATTTTACAAAATGCGATTCATTTTTATCATTTACAAATCTAAAAGTATGAACTCCAAAGCCTTCCATCATTCTTAAACTTCTCGGAATCGCTCTATCGCTCATTACCCACATAATCATGTGCATCGATTCGGGCATTAGAGAAATAAAATCCCAAAAGGTATCATGTGCAGAAGCGGCCTGCGGAATTTCATTATGCGGTTCTGCTTTTACGGCATGAATTAAATCTGGAAATTTCATGGCATCCTGAATAAAAAATACAGGCATATTATTTCCAACCAAATCAAAAACCCCTTCCTGAGTGTAAAACTTTACAGCAAAACCGCGAACATCTCGAGCTAAATCTGTAGAGCCTCGTGAACCAGCTACAGTAGAAAAACGAACAAAAACAGGTGTCTTAATACTGGTGTCGTTTAAGAAACCTGCCTTAGTATATTTTTCCATTGTCTTATACAATTCAAAATATCCATGAGCACCAGAACCTCTTGCGTGAACAATACGCTCTGGAATTCTTTCGTGATCAAAATGCGTAATTTTTTCTCGCAATATGAAATCTTCTAAAAGAGATGGCCCTCTTTCTCCAGATTTTAAAGAATTGTTGTTATCATTTATCTTAACTCCTTGATTGGTAGTTAAAAACTCATTCTCAGCACTTGATTTATTAAATTCTAAATCATTCTGTTTGCCATCAGAATTGTCTTGGTTTGTTTTCTTCGAATTTTTCATTTTTTGTTGATTTTACATTTATCATTCCATGAACTAATAAATTCTATTTTGGTTTGTGAGACATTTCTCTAAAATAGGTCAACAAATTTAGGGCGCTTTTCAGGTTAAAAATTATACAATTAACCATAAGGATTATAACATTCTAATGACAACTAAAATGAAAATCAGCACTTTACTGATAATTATATAATTACAAATCAGTAATCCTATAACGAAAAAGAACTTTCTAAAACTAACTTTGAAATAGAGTTTTAATCAATAAAAAGGACTATGATTTTTTTCATCATTGTACAATTAATTTTAGTTGCTATTGGGGCGACATCGGCCATGACTTGGTTTAGTTATGCCATGTCTGAAAATTTTAGAGAATTGTATAAAGAACCTGTTTTATTGAGTTTTGCTTTAAGAAAAACAAAAATCAGCCTTTCAGAAAAATCCCAGAAAACTTGGGGATGGCTGATACATTACATTATTGGTTTTCTATTTGTTATGGGATATCATATGGTATGGGTAAAGAATATTTTACCAATTTCGCCACTCAGTGCACTTATATTAGGCGTTATCAGTGGTGTAATTGGAATACTCAGCTGGATAGTTATTTTTAAAATGACCGACCATCAACCCCCAATTGACTTTAAAGGTTATTACATTCAGCTGTTCTTTGCCCATATTATTTTTGCGGTAACGGCAACAGTGCTTTACTCTATTATATTAACCATTATAATTCTTTTAAAAGCTTATGTCACTGTCTAAATACAATCAGAAAAGAGATTTTAAACAAACTCGTGAACCGAAAGGAAAGATCGAAAAATCGGCTAACGAATTGATTTTTGTCGTACAGAAACATGCCGCGTCGCATCTTCATTATGATTTTAGGTTAGAAATGGATGGCGTTTTAAAAAGCTGGGCAGTGCCAAAAGGTCCGTCAATGGATCCCGAAGTAAAACGTCTCGCCATGATGGTCGAAGATCATCCGTACAGTTATAAAGATTTTGAAGGCACAATTCCAGAAGGAAATTATGGCGCTGGAAATGTAATTGTCTGGGACAACGGAACGTATACTTCTGACGAAAAAACAGCTTCTGACGAAAAACAGTTATTAAGCGATCTGGCAAAAGGACGTTTGAGTTTTGTTCTAAAAGGCAAAAAACTGAAAGGCGAATTTTCATTAGTCAAACTTCACGGAAAACAGGAAAATGCTTGGCTTTTAATCAAGAAAAATGATAAATATGCTTCTACTGAAGATATTTTAGAAGAAAACAAATCGGTTATTTCTAAAAGAAGTTTGGAACAGCTAATAGAAAAATCTGAAAAACTGACTTCAAAAACAGAGGAAAAAACGATTGAGAAAAAAGCAATAAAAAAAAAGTCCAATCCAAAAGTTGAAATAGCCAAATTTATAAAACCGATGCTAGCCAGCGTTCGCGAAAAACCTTTTGATGATGACGAATGGATTTTTGAAAATAAATATGACGGTTATAGAACTATTGCGGTCATTAATGCACAGCAAGTCGATTTATTTAGCAGAAACGAAATTTCTTTTAATGCTAATTTCAAACCCATTGCCGACGAATTAAAACAAATAGATCATACTGTAGTTCTCGATGGCGAAATTGTCGTGGAAAATGATGCTGGAAGAGCCGATTTCCAATTGCTTCAAAACTACATGAAAACGGGAATAGGAAATCTAAAATATTATGTTTTTGATTTATTGAATTTGGATGGAAATCTGATTACGGAATTATCGCTTTTGGAACGAAAAGAACTACTCAAAATTCTCTTTAATAAATATCATTTTTCGAATGTTTTTTATTCTGAACATACTGTTGGAAACGGAATTAAACAATTTGAAAAAGCCATTAAAAACAAAACCGAAGGCATTATTGCCAAAAGAGCAGACAGTACTTATACCAGCAATCGCAGAAGTACAAACTGGCTCAAAATAAAAACTGCAAATGAAGAAGAAGCTATAATTATCGGAATTACCGAACCTAAAAACTCGAGGAAATATTTCGGCGCTATTCTTCTCGGACAATATGATGGCAAAAAACTGCAATATATTGGAAAATGCGGAACAGGTTTTACAGAAACTGTTTTAAAAGACCTTTATACTCAATTAGAACCTTATTTCATTGACAAATCTCTGCTTGACGAAAAAATCCCAGTTCGAGATAAAATTCAATGGGTAAAACCAAAAGTGGTTTGTCAGGTTAAATTTTCAGAATGGACTCAAGATCAACACTTACGACATCCCGTTTACCTCGGAACCAGAATGGACAAAAAAGCTGAAGATGTTTTTTTGTCTTTTAAAAATGATAGTACCGCTCAATTTAATTTAGATGAAATGACAATTACACGAGAAAATAAAAAGAAAAAAACAGAAAACGATTACGATCTAAAAGTCGGAAAAACGGTATTGCATCTGACGAATCAGAACAAAGTATATTTTCCTAAAGACGGCATTACAAAAGGTGATATTGTGCAGTATTACAACGAAGTTTCAGAACTCATTCTTCCGTATCTAAAAGACCGTCCAGAATCGATGAATCGTTTCCCGAACGGAATTGATTCGCCTAGTTTCTATCAGAAAGATGTTGATGTGGATAAAATTCCGAAGTGGCTTAAAACCAAAAAAATCTTCTCAGAATCCAACAATGCCGATATTGATTATCTTATTTGCAATAATAAAGAGACTTTGCTTTATATGGCAAATTTGGGCTGCATTGAAATGAATCCGTGGAATTCGACCACCAAACACATTCAGAATCCAGATTGGCTCGTAATTGATTTAGATCCTGCAAAAGACGATTTTAAACAAGTCGTTCAAACTGCTTTGGTCGTAAAAGAAGTTTTAGATGAATTGGAAACGGAATGTTTGTGCAAAACTTCCGGAGCTTCTGGACTGCATATTTATATTCCGCTTGGCGCGAAATATGATTATGATTCCATTAAAATTCTAGGCGAATTGATTGCCAAAGAAGTGCAATCCAGACTTCCTGATAGTACTACAGTTGACAGAAGCATTAAAAAAAGAAACAACAAATTGTATATTGATTTTTTGCAAAACCGACGCGGACAAACTTTGGCGGCGCCGTACTCTGTTCGTCCAAAACCTGGCGCAACAGTTTCTACACCTTTAGAATGGAGCGAAGTGGACGAAAAACTGCATCCGTCACAATTTACTATCAAAAATGTATTAAGCCGTTTTGAGAAAAAAGGCGATTTGTGGAAACCTGTTTTATCTAAAGGGGCAAATATTAAGAAGATTATCCATAAACTAGAAAATAGCCAAAACAGTTAAGACGATTTTTTCTTTTTGTTTTCTAAACTTGCTTTTAGCATTTCCATTAAATCGTCGCTTTGTTTGTGCACGACTTTTAATTTTGGAGCCGCTTTTTGCGGTTTTCCTTTGGCTTTCTTTTTAATGATGTCCAAAAGCTTGGCGGTATATTCGTCTTTAAAACCAGAAATATCAAATTTCTCCGTCAGCTGATCGATTAGTTTTTCGGCCATATCCATTTCTTTTGTTGATTTTTTGGACATTGGCGGCAGTTTCAATTCCGCTGTACTTCGAATTTCCTGTTCAAATCGAATTCGATTTAAAACAATGACATTTTTATACGGTTTTAAAATCGCCAGACTTTCTTTGTTTCTTAAAACAAATCTCGTAACACCAACTTTTCCTGAAGCTTCAAGCGCATCACGAAGTAATCCGTACGCATTCATTGCGCCTTTATCGGGTTCAAGATAATACGGCTGTTCGTAATAAATACTTTGAATTTCTTTTTCGAAAGCAAAACTTTCAATATCGATTGTTTTGGTTTTAATGGCATCTGCCGCTTCAAAATCGGAATCTTCCAGAATAATATATTTTCCATCCAGATTATATCCTTTTACGATATTGGCAAAATCTACTTCTTTTCCCGTATTTTCATTCACGCGTTTAAACTTGATATTCGCATGATCTTTCGCGTCAAGCATATCCATATCCAAACTGCTTTCCTGCACTGCCGAAAACATTTTTATCGGAATATTAATTAATCCAAAACTTACCGAACCTGTCCAAATTGATCTCATGGCTTTTGTTTTAAAATTGAACATTAAATTTAGTTCAACAAAAAAACGTAAGCCTTACAAAATCAACAGTTTGTTTTATATAATTTTGAATTATGAGTTATGAGTTATGAGTTATGAAATAACATTGTGTTTACCGTGGTGAAACCACGGGCTATGTTTGAATATATGCTATACGACAAAAAAAAATGAGCTATGAATTACAAGTGTCATCACACTCATAATTCATAACTCATAATTCATAACTTAAAAAAAATTACCAGCCTTTTACAGCACCGCCTTTAAATTCTTGCTCAGCTGCTTTCTCCACTTCTGGAGATTGAAAAGCTTGTAAAAACTGTTTTACTTTTTCTTCGTTTTTATTGTCTTCACGGCTTACTACCAAATTTACATAAGGCGAATCTTTATCTTCAACAAACAAAGCGTCACGAGAAGGAACCAATCCAGCTGCAGAAGCAAAAGTATTGTTGATAATCGCGATAGAAACATTTTGGTCATCTAAAGCTCTTGGCAATTGAGGCGCTTCTAATTCTAAAATTTTTAAGTTTTTAGGATTGCTAACAATATCTGTTACTTTTGGCAATAAACCAACGCCATCTTTTAATTTCAATAATCCATTTTTCTGTAAAAGCAATAACGAACGTCCACCGTTTGTTGGATCATTTGGAATAATAATCGTGCTTTCGTTTTTCAATTCAGAAAGGCTTTTTATTTTTTTAGAATAACCAGCAATCGGGTATACGAATGTATTTCCGATAATGGCTAATTTGTAACCTCTTTGTTTTGATTGCTCATCCAAATATGGTTTGTGCTGAAAAGCATTTGCGTCAATATCGCCTTGACTTAAAGCTTCGTTTGGAATTACGTAATCGTTGAAAGAAACCAATTCTACTTCCAATCCGAATTTTTCTTTTGCTACTTTTTTAGCTGCTTCAGCCACTTTCAATTCTGGTCCAGAAGCAACTCCCACTTTTATAAAATGAGGATCATTATTTTTTTTGTTTCCGCAATTAACCAAAACAAAAGACAAAGCAAATATCCCGATAGTTTTTAAAATATTTAATTTCATGATTGTTCTATTTTTTAATTTTTAATTCTAAATTTTTAATTAATTATCGATGATCAAATCGTTTTGATAATCTGTCTCCCGCAAACTGAATCGCAAATACCAAGATGACCAATAAAGCCAAAACCGAATTCATTGTCACAGCATCGTAACCAATATATCCGTATTGATAACCAACTTGTCCTAAACCTCCTGCTCCAACAGCTCCGCCCATTGCAGAATAGCCTACAAGTGTGATTAAAGTAATTGAAGCCGCGTTGATTAAAGAAGGTAAAGCTTCTGGCAATAATACTTTGTACACAATTTGCAAAGGCGTTGCGCCCAATGCTCTTGCCGCTTCAATTAATCCTGATGGAAGACTTAGCAAACTGTTTTCTACCAATCGGGCAATAAATGGTGCTGCACCAATGCTTAACGGAACCAAAGCCGCACTAACGCCAATTGAAGTTCCAACAATTGCACGTGTAAACGGAATCATCCAAACGATTAGAATAATAAACGGAATAGAACGAAAAACGTTCACTACAACCGATAATGTTCTATTTAAAACAGGCTGTTCCAGAATTTGATTTTTACGGGTTAAGAACAGTAAAATTCCTGTTGGCAATCCTAATAAAAAACCAAAAAAGCCCGATACAAAAGTCATAACAATGGTTTCCCATGTTCCTTTTAACAATAAATCTATAAGAGAATCAGACATAACCTAAAATTTCTGTTTTAATATGTTTTGAATTAAAGTATTGAATCGCCGCATCGTAATTTTCGCGTTTTCCTGAAAGTTCAATCAGCATCACGCCAAAATTCACTTCGCCAGCCTGATCCATTTGTGCGCTTACGATTTTGAAATCGGTATCAAAAAGTCTTGAAACTTCTGAGATAACAGGCTCGTTAACCGATTTTCCAGTCATTTCCAGCTTCAATAACGGATTCAAACTCCCGTCATCTTCTTTTTGCAATTTCTCCTGATAAACAGACGGAATTTCAATATGAAGCGAAGAAGAAATAAATTCTTTTGTCAATTCATGTTTCGGATCTGCAAAGATTTCACCCACACTTCCCTGCTCTATCAATTTTCCGTGACTGATTACTGCAACCTCATCACAAATCGATTTTACCACTTCCATTTGGTGCGTAATCAGCAAAACGGTAATATTTAGTCGTTTGTTGATGTCTTTCAATAAATTTAAAATCGATCTTGTTGTTGCAGGATCAAGCGCACTTGTAGCTTCATCAGACAAAAGCACTTTCGGATTATTGGCTAAAGTTCTTGCAATGGCAACTCTTTGTTTTTGTCCTCCAGAAAGACTTGCAGGATAATCATTTGCTTTTTCTGCCAAACCAACCAATTGCAATAATTCTAAAACACGCGTTTTGATTTCGCTTTTTGAAGTTCCAGTCAATTCTAACGGAAAAGCCACATTATCAAAAACTGTTCTTGAAGAAAGCAGATTGAAGTGCTGAAAAATCATTCCGATTTGTCTTCTCTCAATTGCCAATTCTGCGTTTGATAATTGCATTAAAGATTTGCCATCAACAATAATTTCGCCAGAAGTTGGTCTTTCCAGCAAATTCACGCAACGAATCAGCGTACTTTTTCCCGCTCCGGAAGTTCCAATTACACCAAAAATTTTTCCCTCAGGAACCTTTAAAGAAACATCAGATAAAGCAGCAACAATTCTGTCTTTCTGATGAAACGTTTTGGTTACATTTTTTAATTCAATCATTCTTTACGGTTTAAAAACAAGAAAGCCTTTCATAAATTAGTTGAAAGGCTCTTTCGAAATAAATTTTATCATTTTATATATTAAGCCAGATCAATAAACGCCATTACAGCAACACAGTACATCATACTGCAACGATAATAATTATTCATTTTCTGGTTCTCTTTCTTCATAGCGAGTGCAAATTTAAATAGTTATTTCCAATTTTAACCTATAAATCGTTAAAACTTTTATTTTCCTATCAATTTAATAGGTTATTTTAAAATCCCAAGTCCCAAATCTTATTTCAATTCAAAAAAAAATCCAAATTCCAATTAGTTTGGAATTTGGATTTTAAAATATTGGTATTTAAAACTAGTTGTTTTGTTCTGCAATCGTAGATTTATTCAGTTTTACAATTCTGATTTTCTTATTCGTATTATCCGATAAGAAAATGCGATCATCAAGCTGTGCAGTGCTTACAATTGTTCCAAATGCATTCTGTCCTAAAATATCAGAAACACTTAGAACTGCTTTGTAGTTCATCTTAATAAATTCCGCTTTTGGATATAATTTTACGTAAGACACACTTCCAACATTTTCTGAAGTAACAGCAAAATCTTTACTGAAAGATACTGCAATTGGTTTTATGTCTACAAATTGCACTTTTTCTGGCTCAATAGGAGTTGTCAGCGAATTTGCTGCATTGGCTTTAATATTGGCAATATTATATTGCAGATAACTTTTCGCATCTCTTCCGCCCACAACCAAGTTTCCGTCTAAAACATCCATTGAATATAGTTCGGTATATCCGTTAAGAGTATTTAGTTTGGCAATAGGTTTTAAGTTCCAATCGCTTGTCTCGGTAATTTGAGAAGCTTCAAAAACTTTTATGCTTTTTTCTTTTTCTTTAACAAATATCAATCCGTCTTTTGCTACCACACCAAAAACGTGTACAAAAGTCTGCCACCATTGTCCGTTTCCAACCGTACTGATTCCGGCATTCGTAGTTTCATCAAAAACAAATAATCTAGATTCTGTACTTCCTACATAGATACGGTCGTTGTCAACAGAAACAGATGTAAGACTAACCAACGGAATGGTTGTAGTTCCTTTTGTGTATTCTTTTATCGTTTTAATGTGTGCTAATGTCACAGCATTAAAAACTTCCAAAACATTCCCGTTCACCACATAGAGTTTCTCTTTTGAAATGGCAATTCCCTTCGGATCAAAAGCTTCTGTGCTTCCTGGAATATTTTCGTTAGTAATAGAAGCTTCATCTGTTGGATAATAATACGTATAGTCTTTAGATGCTGCGTCGTCTTTACTGCAATTTGTAAGCAAACAAAGTGCTAGAATTAGGGGCAGGATATGTTTCATGTGTAATTTATATTTTAATTCCATTTTCCTTCGCCTTTATATTTGACTAAAAATGGATTTTTCGGATTAATTTTAAACACTGGTTTTTTATAAGTTCCTTTTACGTAAGCTGCTTTTTCATACGTTTTCAAAACGTCTGGATCTGTAAAAGGAAGATCATTTAAATGAATCAAGTATTTATAAAAATCTGTCAGCATTTCCTGCTGGCCTCCGCCTTCTCCGCTATTTGCCAAATTACTGCTATGGCTGAAACCAATATGATGTGAGTATTCGTGCGACCAAACAGACATTTCTCCAACCCAATGTCCAGTTACATATCCCGATTCCCATTGCGATGCTAGATTTCCTCCGCCCCAAGCAGAATCTCCTCCAACCATTGCCATCCAAAGAGTTCTCTTATCTAGATAATTCCAGTATATTTTTTCGATTTCCTCTTTCGAATAATAATCGTAAACACCGTCAACATCATCAGCATTTCCGTGCCAGTTCAAAGCTCCGTTTATTCCTGTTCCTGCTGCAGCTGCCTGTTCTTGTTTGTATTTGTCAAAATTGGTGAATGTACTGTAATACATTGGATGGCTCAAAGCATAAGAATAATTGATAATCATGGTAATGGCTTCTTTTGCCAAAGCAGGATTCATAGGAAGAAATTTGCCCAATTCATTAATATGGTATCCATCATGAAACTGAACTAAATGATTTGATTTTATTTTTTTGAATTTTTGAAATAAAGGGTCGTCCGACTCTACAGAAAATTGAATGGCACCAGAAGAAAATCCTTCAATTTTATCTATCGTTACTGTATTTCCTGTTTCTAATAAATAATCGTTTTTCTGATCGGTTAGTGGAATTTTATGAAATGAACGATGAAAAGCCGGTATTTTAGAAAAAGTATAAAGCACAAACTTTTTATCATAATTTGGCAATTTCGCGTAAATCTTCACATTTGTAAGTCCAACTGGAGAATACAAAGAAATCTGTACAGAGTCTTTTCCTTTCTGGATAACTTGAAGCGGTTCGTTTACTCGAAACCAACGATCTGCTTTATTGTACATAATTAAAGGATCTTCGCTATCTTCAAACATGGTCATCGGCTTATTTTCTGCAGGTAAAGCTGTGGCATCAATACTTGGCAGGTAATTTGGCTTGTACGAATCGGCATCGTCACTACAGCCCAAAAGAATACTTGCCAATAGGGCAAATACAAAAAAGTGAGTTTTTTTTCTCATCATTAAGTAAGTAGGTTTGGGGGTTAAAATATGGTGCAAAACTATAAATATGATTCTTAAAAACAAGGTTATTGAAAGAAAAGTATGATTTTAGAAATATATTAAAAATAGTTTTTTATAAATAAAAAGTATTTAATGTTTAGTTTGTTAGATGATTATGTGGTGTTTCATGCTTTTTCTTTTTAATCTTCTTTTGTTGAAAGAGTGATGTATAATCCTATTATAACTAAAGTAACTCCAAAAAACGTATATAAAGTCAACGGCTCATCGACGACAAAAAAGGCGATTAAAAATCCAAATATCGGGCACAGAAAAAGCCAGTAAGAAGCTTTTAAAGGATTAATTTTTAAAAGGTACAGCCAAAATTGAATGGCTCCAATAGAAACTGCAATTGCTAGCCATGCAGTCGAAAACCAAAAATCTGCATTAAAAGTATTTTTATCAGATTCGTAAGTCAGTACTAAAGTACGAAGCAGAAATACGGCACCAATTATGGTCTGCCATCCGTTGATTGTTAAAATATGTAATCCGCTCCATTCTTGTTTCGAGTAATAAATAGTTCCTAAAGAATAGGCAATCATACTGACAATTAAAATGAGTATTCCGCTGGGAGTTGCAAAGCTGCTTTGTAATAAAGGGTAGGCCGCTAAAAAAACACCCGTAAAACAAAGCACTAAACTGATTATACTTTTAAAATTGATTTTATGAGATAACCAAACTGCAGAAATCAAAACAATAAAAACCGGATTAGTTGCTACTGCTAAACTCCCTAAACCAGCGGATACTTTTTGCATAGCAATAACATACAGCCCTAAATAAAAAGTGATATTCAGCAGACCATAAATGCTGATCTGAATCCACTCTTTTTTTTGAGGCAGACGTTTTGCCATTATAATATGTGAAATACCAAGCATAATGCTTCCAGCAATTAAAAATCTAAAAATAGAAATCACAAAAGGCTGTGCAGAATGAAGTCCGATTTTTGTCGCTGTGGACGCAGATGCCCACAAAAAGGCGAAAATTATTCCAATAAAAATGATTTTCCATTCTTTTAATCGACTTAAAATTGGAAGCTTTTTTTCTTTAATCATTATAAAATAAATGAATCTGTTTAAGAGAAATTAAGTGTTTCTATTTCGCTTAAATCTGCATTGAATTTGACAAAACTGGCAGGAAAACCTGATTTAATTTTTCCAACTCTATCTTGCATGCCAATAGCAGAAGCTACTCTTGTAGAAGCCATTTTTATTGCTTCATCTGCAGATACATGCAGATGGTTATAAGCATTTTGCACTGCCTCTGCCATTGATATTGTTGCTCCTGCCAGATTGCCATCTTCATTTCTATAAAAACCATTTTCTAAATGCGCATCAAAATTATCCCACTTAAAATTGGCTACTTTTCGGCCTAAAAATGTTGCATCGCTTATTAGAAAGAATTTATCTTTTTTTAATTTATATGCCACTCTTGCCGCGGCATAATCACAATGTGCGCCGTCTAGAATAACTGGAGCATAAACATCTTCGTTTTCAAAAACGGCTCCAACCAAACCTGGTTCACGATGCCCAAACTGTGTCATGGCATTAAACAAATGTGTTACCAGATTGATTCCTTTTGCAAAATAAGGTTGTGCTTCTTTGTGCGAAATAGTCGAATGTCCGATTGAAATGGTAATACCACTTTCAATCAATTTATTTAACTGTTCTTCTGTAAAACATTCCGGAGCGATTGTAATTACTTTGATGATATCTTTTCCTTTTTCGATAATTTCGTCCAGCTCTTCGTCAGTTGGTTTTCTAACCTGATCAATACTGTGCGCACCACGTCGTAAAGGATTTAAAAATGGTCCTTCTAAATGCATTCCGATAACGCCATTATTGTGTTTTTTCATATAAGAACGAACCGCTTCAATTCCCTCTAAAATGGTTTCTTTTGAAGAAGATATCAAACAAGGTAAAACATGCGTTGTGCCGTATTTCAGACTTGCATCATAAATATCCTGAATCGTTTCCTCGTTTGGAGTCTGGCTGAAATAAAGTCTTTCTCCACCATTGATCTGAATATCTATAAATCCTGCTGAAAGATGGTTTCCTCCCAAATCAATTTTTTCAATACCATTTGGAATTTCTTCTTGCACCGAAATAATTTTTCCGTTTTCTATAATCACAACTCCATTTTCAATTATTTCGTCGCCTGTGTGCACAACAGCATTTACAATCGCTTGTTTCATTTTTTAGTTTATTTCTTTATTATTTTACTGCTAATTGAAGTTTTTGCATCATTTACATTTAACAGATAGATGCCCTGTGGCTGATCTGCTAATGAAAATGAAATTTCTTTTTCGTTCAAATTTACAGAGGTAGATCGGATTAATTTTCCGGATAAATCAAATAATTTGATGTTTGTTGCTCCTGAAGCATTATTTACTTTAACTTTTACAAAATCTTTTACTGGATTCGGGCTCACCTCAACACTAAACTTTTGATTCTCTACTTCAACTATTTCAACCGCTTTTTTTGCTTTTTTTGCTGATAAAGAACTGGGAGGCAAAAAAGTATCAGCTCCATTTGTCAGCCAGTTTAAACTGAAACGCACAAAATACATTTGATAAGTTGAACTTTCTCCATTTTCATAATAAATTCCGATTGTTCCGTCTGGTAAGATCGTTAAACTGGAATAAGCCGATGCTCCTGCAAAAATAGTTTTTGGTGAGCTCCAAGTTGTTCCTTCGTCGATACTCATTTGTACGCTCACATTTTTACGGCTGCTGGCAAACGGAATCGAATGTAATAATCTATTTTTATCATAACCGTCAAGCGTAGAAGTATAACGAATAAAATCGCCATCGCAATTTGGATCTGTAATGCTCGTTTGATTATAAGCCGTTCCCCACGTTGCACCTTTATCTGTCGAAATATTAAAACGACGTGTTCCAGGATTTCTTATGCTCATCATAATATTCCCGTTATTTAATTCTACGACTTTAGCTTCATCACCATCTAATTCTGCTCTTCCTGTTGATGCTGTCCAAGTTACGCCGTGATCTGCACTCGTAATCATATAATTGCTAATGCGCTCTGTTCCTGAAACATTTTCTCTCACAGCAATTGCGGCAACAATTTTTCCGTCACGCAATTGATGTGCTCTTCCTGAAGCTACAAATAATCCTTTCCAATTTGGGTTTGGTCCGTAAATCTGACTGGTAATATCAACTGGCGTTCCCCAAGTTACTCCGTTATCGGTACTGTGAATTACCAAAACTTTTGCAGGCGCTGCGTTTGTTGAAGCAAAAAAACCTTTATCTGCTGAAACCAAACATAACAATTCGCCAGTGGTTTTGTCTAAAACCAAAGCTGCATCACCTGCTCCTGTTGCCGATCCAAAATTGGCAATTGTAAGTGGTGAAGACCAAGTTTTTCCGTTATCTGTACTTCTTCGAACAACTGGATCTATTTTGGCGGCTAAATCGCCTGCTCCGTTCCATCTTTTGTCTGTTACCGTTACCAGCGAACCATCGGCAGCAGTGATGATTGCTGGAATACGATAACTTGCAGAACCTGCATCGCCAGGAGTAAATAAAAGTGTATTAGCTAACAAAATCACTCTATTTCCTGCTATTGTATTGGATGTTGTATTGTAGGTAACTCCATTTGCAATTATTGATTCGCAAGTTGCATCTAGTAAATTTCCTTCTGTTGCACTGGCTGAAACATCATAAGTAATCCAAAAATAATTATCTCCGGAAACTAATGCTTTTGAGCCATTCGCAGTAAGATTTCCGCTTGACGGAGAAACTGTTGCAAACAAAGTCGCCGTTATCGGATTGAAAATCGATGTACTGCCACTCGAATAGATTTTAATATTCGTAACATCTGAAACATTTGTAGTTCCTGACATCGTAAACTTTAAAGCACTTACGGTCAACGGATTTAAATTACCCGAAACCGAAGCTTTTACCGCTATAATTCTCTGATCTGTATCGCCTAAACCTGTTGGCAATTCCGTTTGTACTAATGAAATAGAATTAATCTGCATTTCGTTTGTCTGTGCAATTACCGATGCTCCGTTCATTAAAGTCCCAGGATGATTATTTCCTGCAATATCTGGAACATTTGTGCCACTTACGTTTTCAAAATCCCAAGCTGCGAGTAAACTCGTTTCTGATCCTGTAATTACGGCTGTTTTATCTGTTACCACTTCAGCCGCTGTCATGGCTTTACTCCAAAAACGAATATCATCGATTTGTGCATTCATGTATGAGGCAAAATTGCTTAAAGTTCCAAAAAATAGATCTCCAGTATTGGAAACCGTATTGGTTCCTCCAATATTTGTGGATGTTTTAGTTTGCTGTAAAACGCCATCCACGTAAATTTTACAGCTTGTTGTAGCAACATCTACAACCATTGCTAAATGATGCCAAACATTATTAGCGATATTCAAAGTTCCGTAAGGAGGTCCTGCCGCTCCAGCACTTGTTGTTAAGTTTACTCCAAACTGTCCTCCTCCTGCCGAAGTATTATTGATAAATTCATATCCAATTCCTGATCCATTTGGACGTTTGCTTAAAATACGTTTTCCAAAATCTGTTGTTTTGATTTTGCAGGTTATGGTTAAATTTTGTCCCGCAGCTAAATTAAAATCGCTATGATTCGCAACAAGCATATAATCATTTATTCCATCTAAATTTAAAACCATCGGAAAAGCATTTGAAAATGTAACTGTTCCAACCAGAGTTCCCGGATGGTTATTTCCCGAAACATCTGGAACTGAAGTTCCCGTTACGTTTTCAAAATTCCATGCTGCCAAAAGATCTGTTGTGGGCGCATTTACAACTGCAGTCATATCTGCCTGCAATTCTATTGCTGTCATGGCTTTATTCCAGATTCTAACATTATCGATCTGTCCTGCCCATTTGTAGCTGTTTGAAGCGTCTGAAGTTGCCCCAATTACAAAATTTAAGGCATTAGAAAAATCGGATGTTACAGAAGTAAATGTTTTTCCAGTATTGGCTAAAACTCCATCAAGATATCCGTAGATAGTTCTGTTACTCGAAGCATCAATAACCAAAGCAACATGATGCCAAGTTCCGTCAGCAATCGAATTAACGGAATATCCTGCTGTACTAATATTTGCCGGTGTTCCTGTTCCGCTTGCATTCATAGCAAATTTTCCAGCGTTGGTTCCGTTTCCTGTCCAAAACTCATAGCCATTTTCAGATGTTCCGTTTCTTTTGGCAAAGATTCTAGGAGTTCCGGCATTGGTTGTGGTTTTAATCCAACAGGTAATGGTTTTATTCTGGCCAGAGCCAAAGTCCAAATCAGGATGATCCGCTACTGTCATATAAGCCGAAGTTCCATCAAGGTTTAAAACTTTACCGCTTTGTGCCTTTGTATTTATACTGCATAAACACATCAAACAAAAACAAAAATAGAGTAATACATTTTTCATAGTTTTTAATATTTGGTTATAAATTGGTTAATAAGCAAAAAATAGGATCTAAAAACTTGATGGATCGGCGGATAATCAGGAGAAACGGATTTTAATTGTTTTCTAGATATTCCTGTAATATTTGAGTACAATACCACTCTTGTCTTGGCAAATGAAACGGCCCTTTATAAAGATTCCCTTTTGCCGTTTGTGCTACGCTGCCATCTCTGTGCAAATAGCCAAACCATTCGCCATTTTCTTTATCATGAAATTTACTGTACGAGTAATCGTGAATCATTTTATGCCATTTGGCATATTTCTCATTTCCGGTCATGGTATAAGCCAATAAGGTTGCTATAATAACTTCATTATGCGGCCACCAGAACTTCATGTCCTGCCAATATTCCTGAACAGGATTTCCGTAAACATCAAGGAAATATAGAATTCCTCCGTGTTCTTTGTCCCAGCCACGTTCCCACATATAATCGAGCATTTTACACCCTAATTCAATTAAATGCGGATCATTATTTCTGTATTTTGCTTCGTGCAGAATAAACCACGCGCCTTCTATAGCATGTCCC
The DNA here is from genome assembly GCF_004151235.1 of Flavobacterium anhuiense. Lineage (GTDB taxonomy): Bacteria > Bacteroidota > Bacteroidia > Flavobacteriales > Flavobacteriaceae > Flavobacterium > Flavobacterium anhuiense_A. The sequence goes on along the minus strand of NZ_JUIV01000001.1, from coordinate 305,312 downwards.
GGATTTAATGTTCTTCCGTCAATATGATCAATTATAGAACCATCTGGAGCGACTTGTTCCATCACACATTTTATATCGTGTTTTACGAAGTCATTTTCTATTTCGGCTATCCATTTCATAATCCATTCATCACAACGCAGGTCGCCAATATTTTCTCTTAATTGCTGCGCTGTATTGATCATAATCATTGGCGAACCAATTCCTTTTGAAGGTCTTACATTGGTATATTTTGGTTCTAACAAACCTGGAGTTGTGGTATATTTGATACATTCTCCAAAAAGATGACGTGCTTGTTCTGCAGCCGCTTCATCTCCGCTCGCTTTTGCGTAAGCACTCAAAGCAATTACTGCAAAAGTTTCAGAAAAGTAATAACGGCGTTTGCGTATCGGACTTCCATCTTGTGTGACATGAAAAAACATTCTTCCATCTTTATCAAAACAATGTTTGTTTATAAAATCGATTCCAGATTTTGCGCCATCGAGCCATTCTTTTTTTTGCTCAATTGTATTGTAAAGTGTAGACAAAAGCCAAGAAGTACGTCCTTGAAACCAAACTGATTTATCGGTATCTATTAAATCTCCAGTTTGGTTCCGCATCAGTAAGTAACCACCATGCTCAGTATCTATTGAACGCGGAAACCAAAATGGAACTGTATTATTTAATAATTGATTCTGATAAAACTCTTTTAATTCTATTAAATCAGTTTTTGAATAGCTCATTTTATATATGTTTTTACACCTGAAATTCAATTCAGGTTTTGTTATGTTGATAGGTGAAATCGCTTTAGATGTAAATTCAGTTCATCTAAAGAAAAAATATAGTGTGAGAGATGCTTTCTAGTTTTGGTGCGCAGAATCCAGTTCTAGCCTAAAAGTGGAACATGGAAGATTGGCTTCGTTTACCAGATTTGCTGTCGTGAAAGGTTTATACGCGTATAAAATTTCTTTTATTTTCTCGTCATTCGGAATGCTAATCTGCACTTGATCTTTTACAATTGCAGCTTTACTTTCAATCCGAATTCCTTTATCGGTTACTAATTCAAATCCGATTACTTCTTTTTTATCTGCTGTAAATAGCTGTTTTGCATTTGAAAAAGAAACCAGAATAACATCTCCTTTTTGAATGGCTTTTATTGGTATTGGCCCTTCGGCAGTTATTTTTTTTCCGTAGGTATATTTTAAGGCCAGCAATGCTAATCGATTTCCGATGGGTTCTTTTTTTATCGGATGCACATTAGTTTCGTCGCCAAAATCCATACTGACTGCCATCGCGCTATTTGGAATCTTTTTCTGGATTCTATTTTGTGCATCTCTAAACAATGCCCAAGACGGACGGTTTATGCTTGACAGCTGCACAAAATAAAACGGTAATGAAATTCCCCATGCTTTCCGCCAGCTTTCGGCTAATTCAGGCAATGAATGTTCGTATAATTCGATATTATGTGCATTGCTTTCTCCTTGATACCATAAAATTCCTTTAATTGGAAAATCGGTAAACTGCGAAACTCCAGCTTCATAATTGTAACAAGGATCGTAAGGATGGCGCTGTTTTGGATTTACAGCATTTTTTAGATTTTCGTCAGCACGAGATCGAACCCAAGGCATTAAAAAATCAGATTTTCGCCAGTTGGTCAATACATCCACTTCTTTATCATCATGTTCTAAAGTATATCGATCGATCCAAGATTCAATTGGTGAACCGCCAACTGCAACTTGAATTAAACCAATTGGCACATTTTCTTCCTGAATAATATTTTGTCCAAAATAATACGCCACTGCCGAAAAATCTTTGGCACTTACAGAATCACAAATTTTCCAGTTTCCTGAAAAGTATTTTAATTGATTTGTTTTTTCTAAAGTGATAGAATCCCAAGCTTTTTCATCGGTTTCCTGAATGACTTCAAAATTGAATAATCTGAGTTTTTTATTTGCTGAAGCTTTTTTTAATTCGGAAATTCCGTTTTCTGCTTTTTTCAAAGGAAAAGCCATATTTGATTGTCCCGAACAAAACCAAACATCTCCAATTAGAATATTTTTTAAAGTAATATTTTGATTGGAAGTTGAAATCGAAATCTGCTGTATTTCTCCCGATTTCATAGCAGGAAAAACAGCTTTCCATTTTCCGTATTCATTAGCTGAAACTGTTATTTTTTGTTTATCAAAACTCACTTCCACTTTTTCTCCTCCGTTTGCATTTCCATAAATTACAATCGGCAGATTTCGCTGTAAAACCATATTATCCGTAAAAACAGCAGGCAATTTTAATCCGCCAAAATCTTGCGTAACATTCTCGTAAACCGTTTGTGCTAAAATCTTTGCTCCTTCTTTTGTTGGATGTAAAGCATCTGGGAAAAGGTCTGGACGATGGTATAATTTTTCGTGAAGATCAATCAAATGAACTTTATTTGCTTTAGCAATTTCGCTAATATGTTCCTGAATCTGCCAGAACCAATCTCTTGTTCCTGATTTAAAACGAGGATGTTCATTGAAAATCGGAGTCATTCTGCAGATGTAAATTTTCACCTTCGGATTCAGTTTTCTTAATGCATCAATCAGCCAAGAATAATCGGCATTAAAATCGTCTTTGTAATTCGGCCAGTTTCTCGGATCGGTATCATTTAGTCCCAAATGGATAATCGCAATATCCGGCTGATACGCAATGGCATCAGAGCATTCTTTAGTTTTATAATAAGGCTTACTTCCTTTTTTTAAAAGAGTTGCACCGCTGTAACCAAAATTTTTCACTTCATATTGACTTCCCATCAAAACCTGCAATTGCGAAGGATACGATTCTGATTTCGGATTGGCCAAAAGATAACCAGCTGTAACAGAATCTCCAATACAGGCTACTTTAACAGCAATCTGCTGCGCATTAATTCCAATATGAAATAAGGCAAAAAATGCTGTTATAAGCAGTAGTAAATTTTGTTTTTGTGTTCTCATTCTTCTTTACATCATACTAAAATTAAGGTGTTATGAGCCGAGCGAAACGGCATGGCTCCGCCCGGGCTTATAAAAACCAAAAAAGCAACTAACAATCTAATTTTCAAAAAAGGCTACTTTGACTTAAGCTCCTTCAAAATCATTTACTTTAGGGCGCAAAAAGCTAATTTGCGTAATAAGGGCAATCAGGACGATACCGGCCATCAAAGAAAAACCATAACCCAAGTTGCCAGCATCGGCTGATTTCCCTAATAAGGAGGTGACCAATGCGCCACAGCCAACCCCCGTCATGTTTAAAATACCATAAGCCGTCGCTCGATATTTTGAAGAAACAAATTGACAGATTATGGGCATATTATTTGCATCAAACATTCCGTATCCTATACCAAAACACAGAACTGCGCCAACCACGTGAAACAAGGAATGCCCAAATCCGATCAATAATAGTGCGGGAATGGTCAAGCTTAAACCAATCGCGCTGGTATAAATTCTTCCTTTTATATTTTTTTGAACCCATTTGTCCGATAAAATTCCGCCAAATACAACTCCAAGCAAGGAAGAAAATGAAATTGTAATGGTTGCCAAAGGTCCAGCCTGATCCATAGAAATGCCTAAATTATCCGAGAACAGCGTTGGAAGCCAGTTTTTAGTTGCCCATCCCGGTAAGCTTATTATAGCAAAATAGAACAGAATTACCCAGAAGGAAATATTGGTAAATAGTAACGCCAAACCTTTTAGCAAAGGAGCTTTTTCATGAGTTTTATTAAACTCTGGGTCAAAAACTTTTGTCTTTTTCTCGTACAAAAAGAAAACCAAAATAATCGAATAAACCACTCCAATAATTCCGAAATGATGAAAAGTCGAATGCCAAGAATAGCGTGCTGCAATTGTAGCCCCAAAACCTCCCAAAGCAGAACCTACATAAAGTCCCGTCATGTGAATACCAATGGCAAGCGATCTTGTTTTCTGCTGATGATAATCGGCAATTAATGATAATCCTGCCGGAATGTATAAAGCTTCGCTCACGCCCATAATGGCTCTTAACCAATAAATTTCATCGTAAGTTTTAGCATATCCCATTGCATACGTTACGGCAGACCAAACGAATAAACTCCCGATAATCAGCCATTTTCTATTTAATTTATCAGCGATAATTCCAGATACTGGACTCATCAAAGCGTAAATCCAAAGGAAAACTGCCATCAGACGTCCAAAATTTTCACCTGAAACTAATTCCGGAATGTCATTTTCCATTGATGGTCTCATGGTTGCGAGCATTTGCCTGTCCATGTAGTTTAATAAAGCTACAATCCAAAGTAACGCGACTACGAGCCAAGGATAATATTTAGAGTTTTTCATTTTGGTTTTGGTTGATTTTTGGTTTGGTTTTTATTAGGCTTTCTTAATTAAACCCGACAGGTTTTAAAAACCTGTCAGGTTTCAAATCAATCAACTTAACTTAATTAATTTTATTTTTTTATTCCACAGTTCCTATCATAACATCTGGTGTACGAATACCAGGTTTTATTTCTCCATTTGATAAAACAATTTTATCGTTCCAAAGTACTGCTGTTGTTGTTACATGAGCCAGAAATGGCAATTCGCCCATTTTTGTCCATTTATTTTTTAAAGTATCGTACCATAAAATAGCATTGTAAAATCCTTGATGTGTTGTATTTAAGATATTTTTTTCGGCAATTAATTTTGCCTTTTCTTCTTCTGAAGCTGTCTTCGAAATTTGCGATAAATAGGTTTCTATTTTATGAAATGTTTCTCCGTTATCTCCTCCCGTAATAATGATATTATGTTTCCCAAAAGCGACTCCTGCTCCTGCTGAAAAATTGGTTGTTTTGTTTCCATCTGTTATAACTGCTTTGGTTTCCCAAATTTGTTTTTTCAGGTTGAAAGCCAAAGTTGTGTTGTGTAAACCACTTATTCCAGAAGCTGTTTTTGTTCTTCCCCCAACAACATAAATAGCTTCATTCTGAACCACTGCTACTGAATTTGCTAATGCAAAAGGTAATTTTGATTCTGATTTCCATTCTGGCTCGGCTTTATTTAAATCTATACTAAAAACCAAATCGGAACTTTTTGTGGCTTCATCACCGCCAATCGCATACACTACATTGCTTACATTTACAAGAGCAATATTGGTTATTTTAATTGGAAAATCGGGTAATGCTTTTATTTCAATTTCATTTTTTTCAGAATTCCAATTTAAAATATGTGCTTTGTTGGATAAACCGTTTTCATTTTCTCCTCCAACGTAAACTATTCCTAAACTGGTTGAAACATTTCCACAATACGCAATTGGTTCTGTTAATTCTGCTATTGATTTTTTATTCCATTGAAACGTTTTTTCATTTTTTTCTAAAACATGAATTTCTTTTGAATAATGTTTCTTTCCTCCTTCCCAAGGCATTTTATCTTGAAAATTGGCTCCTCCCGCTACAATCAAAACATCGTTATTAATACCATTGATTGGTCCTGCAAAACCCAATGAAATACTTCCATCTGCATTTTGAAGCTGTGCTACTTTTTCCCATTTTATTTTTGAAATATTTTTTTGTTGCGAAAGACCAACTGTTGCTGACATAATTGAAATAATAAGGATTGAGAAAGAAAAAAAATGATTCATAGTTGTTTGTTTTAGCCGAAAACGAAACGTATTATTTTGATTTAAATTCGTCGAAATATAAACCTTCTACATCTTTTTTGAACAATTCAAATTGTGCTGCAGTCATGTTTTTGACTGGCAATCTGAATTCGCCTAAATTATGTCCAACCAATTTCATGTAGGCTTTTCCAACTGAAATTCCGCCATACTTTCCTAAGAAACGAATCATATCAATTGACTTCTGCTGTAACTTTCTGGCTTTCACTAAATCATTATTATTAAAAGCATCAATTAAATCGTAGTACAATGGAGCAGCATAATTAAAAGTACTTCCAACTGCACCTTTTGCGCCTAAAACCAATGCTGATAACATATTTTCATCACGTCCCCAAAGCATATCAAATTTTCCATCAGCATAACTCATACAACTTTGGAAATCCATAAAATCTTCATGCGTATACTTTACTCCAGCAAAATTTGGCAGTTTTCCGTCTAAAGCTCTAACCAAATCAAACATCGGAATATTAACTCCGGTTAAAACCGGAATATGGTAATAATACAGAGGCATGTTTGGAACACTTTCTCCTACTTTGATACAAATTTCTGCAAGCGTGTCAACGTTTCCAGGTTTAAAGTAAAACGGAGCTGTGATTGAAACTGCATATAAGCCAATTTCATACGAATATTTTGCCAGCTCGATACAATCTGTTAAGCAAGTTCCGCCCAAGAAAACCATTACTTTAAAGTCAGCATCATGATTGGAGCAGTCTGCCCAAGCTTTTGCAACCGTTTTTTTCTCTTCTAATGACATAGAAACCCCTTCGCCGGTAGAGCCAATTATAAATGCTCCTGTTACGCCATTTCTTTTTAGAAAAGTATAATAAGCTGGAATCAAGCTTACATCCAATTTTCCGCTTTCGTCAAATGGAGTAAATGGAGCAGAAATAAGACCTTGTAAATGTTCGATTTTCATGACTTTTGTTTTAATTTTAGTTTTATCAGACTGAAAATTTTTCACATTTCCAGTCTGATTTTTAAACTTTTAGTTTTATTTATTTTTTGTCTTTTTTAGATTAATTGTACCCTGGGTTCTGAACAATTTTAGGATTGAAATTGATTGTATTTTGAGAAATTGGAAACAATACTTGTTTTCCTGCCATTGACGGAACTATGCTTGTTTTATTAAAACGAACAATGTCCCACCATGATTTTCCTTCAAAGGCCATTTCTTTTAAACGCTCTCTTAAAATCACATCGTCATTTGCTGCCGGAGTATCATTTGTAAATGAAGCCGATGCATCTGCTCTTTTCATTACCTGATTCATTTCTGTGGTTGGATCCTGACCTAAAGCATTTTTAATCTCTGCTTTCATTAATAAAATATCCGCCCAACGGTAAATAATAATATCACTCACAAATCTTCTGATTGTTCCGTCTACAGTTCCGTTGTATTTTACCAAACCTGTAACTACTGGAGTTGTACCGTTATATAAAGTTAAATACGTCGCGTCTTTTCTGGTATCTGTAGCTGCAAAATTGAATCTTGTAATGTCTGGCTGTACTCTCGAAATACCAGCATTTCCTGAACCTGTTCCTAATGTGCCGAAAACTGCTGTTGCTTGGGCTGATGTTAATGGTGCAAAATCACTTGGCCCAACAAACATAAACTGATTCCAGTTATCTAATAACGATGACGTTAAATCGGCTAATGAATAACGAACTGCAAAAAGCACTTCAGCATTCCCTTTTTTATCAAAAGCAAAAACATCTTTGAAACTAGGCATTAAAGTCGGTGTTCCCGGAATTGCATTTATTGCTGTTAAAGCTGTATTTAAATCTGCTGTTCCTCCGTTTAATTGTTTTGCTGTCCATAAATTCACCTCTGCTTTTAAGGCGTAAACTGACGGAAGAGCCAATTGCGTTTTATTATTATTTGAATCTGGAAAATTGGCGATTGCCTTATCAATATCTGATTTTATAAATTTAAATGTTTCTTCAATCGTATTTCGCGGAATTATATATTGCGACTGATTGGTATTTTCTGTTGGTTCTGTTACAATTGGCACACCTCCCCACGAGCGTGCCATAATGAAGTAACATAACGCTCGCATTGTGTACGCTTGAGCAATATATCTTTTCTGTTCTTTTACTGTTGATGGACTAAATGTAATTTGCGGTACATATTTTAAAACCAAATTTGCCGAATGAATTACTGTATATAAACCAGCCCAATCTACATCTATATTTTGTGGCGTAAGGTTGTTGTTGTAATAATTTGCCAATGTTAAAGGAGACTGAACTCCTCCCGTGATTTCAGCACTTCTTGCTCCACCCAGCAAATAATAATTTTGCTGTGTTTGGATTCTAAAGTTAACATACATTCCGTTTACCCCTGCTTTGGCATCATCTTCTGTTTTCCAGAAACTATCGGCCGTAATAACACTATCAGATGTTAATTCTAAATCATCCTGACAAGAATTAAAAAGAGCGAGACTTGAAAAAAGTATTGTGTATAAAAGAAATTTCTTTTTCATGATTTTTTAATTAAAAATTTACAAACTGATATTTAAACCAAGAATAATGTTTCTAGGCACTGGGTAAGTTCCTGTAGAACCAGCTGCGTTTAATCCTAAACTAGATCCTCCGTCAATACCTTGTACCTCTGGGCTTAATCCTTTGTATTTTGTGAAGTAGTATAAATTACTTCCTGTAACGTACAGACGAAGTGATGTTAAACTTGCTTTTTCGATAAGTGTTTTTGGAAAACTATAACTGAACGTAATTTCTCTTATGCATAAATAATCTCCGCTTTCGTAGTAACGGCTGTTACCTTGAAACATGTTGGTATTGTAAGCCGCTCCACTTGCTTCAGATCTGAATAAGTTGTTCTGGTTTGTTTGGTCTGCCCAACGGTAGCGAGGAACATCTGTGATATCTCCTTCTTTCTGCCATGCTTGCGCGCTTTCTGCCAATAATCCGTAGTTACCTTGAAACTGACCTAGGAAACGTGCTCTTGCTTCGTTGTAAATAGTTGCTCCTAAAGAATAATCTGTTCTAACTGTTAAAGAGAAACCTTTGTACGAAGTATCAAAATTGAAACCTCCTACGAATGTCGGGAACATATTCCCCATATATTGTCTGTCTCGACTATCAATGATTCCGTTATTGTCTGTATCTTCAAAAACCGCATCTCCTGCAAATTTTTTCCCTTCAGGATTACCGCCATTTGCAGCCGTTTTAGTAACATAAGTATCATGAACTTTTGCATTGTAAGCATCTGCTTCAGCCTGAGTCGAAAGAATGTATAATTGTTTATGAGCGTAGAAATTTCCAATTTTCTGTCCTTCTTGTAAACCTCCTACATAAACATATTTCCCGCTTTTCTTATCCCATATTTCTGTTCCTCCAATTCTATTGTTTCCATTTCCATTAAATGGAAGTTTTTCGATTGTATTGGTATTGTGCGACACGTTTGCTCCAACATTTACTTTCCAATCATTTTGATTGTAAATATTTGCCTGTACTTCCAGCTCAAAACCTTTACTTCTTAATCCTCCTAAATTGGTCAAAACAGTTGAGAAACCACTATTTGAAGGCAATGTCAGATTCGTCAATAAGTCTGATGTCAATTTGTTGTAGAAATCTCCGATGATTCTAATTTTATCTTCATTCAATCCGATATCAAAACCACCGTTTATCGTTTCAGATTGTTCCCATTTTAAACCTGGGTTTGCAATTTGAGAGTTGATAATAGCCGATTGTCCATTATAACTATTTGGAAGTCCGTTTGTAGTTCCTGCATATAATCCTCCAGCCTGGAAATCACCTAAAGTTCCTAAGTTTCCGTTTACACCATAACTTCCACGAAGTTTAAGAGAAGAAAAGAATTTTGGCATTGTGTTAGCCCAGAATTTCTCTTCCTGCATATTCCATCCTGCCGAAATCCCAGGAAAAAATCCATATCTATTGTCTGGTCCTAAACTTGAAGAACCGTCATAACGAAATGAAGCTGTTGCAAAATATCTGTTTTTATAATCGTAATTAACACGCCCAAAAACACTATTTAAAACCAATTTTGTATTGTTGCTGTAAACGGAAACCGGAATTGGAGATGAATCTAAAGTCTGCGCTAAATCTGAAGGGCTTCCTTTTCCTGAGGCGTTAAAGTATTTAATGGTTCTATCGTATTTTGAAACTCCCAATTTGGCATCAAAATCACCAATATTATCCCATCCTTTTTTATAAGCAAAAACACCTTCGTATTGCACTTGATACGTTTGATTGCTCAATCTTGTTGCAGTTCTTGTATTATCAACCAAACCACTGCTTCCGCTTAAAAATGCCTGCTGAAAAGTATTATCATTTTGATTTTCGCTGTATAACGAAATAGCTGGTGTGAAAGTAAAATCTTTTGCAAGTCTTAATTCACCATCTACGCCCATCTGAAGCTTATCGTTTTCATTTTTCCCTTTAACTTTCCCCATCTGGTACAATGGATTTCCGTTAATGTTATTTTGTCCTGGAGCTAAAGTTCCGTCTTCTAAATATAGTTTTGTAGTTGGCGAGTTTCCTAAATATCTATTGAAAACCACACTGTTTGCCACAACCTGATTGTTGCTTGCTTTAGAAAATAAAACACGACCATTAATTGTAAAATTATCTGCCACTTTTAAAGAAGCGTTTAATTTACTTGTAAACCTTTGGTATCCTGTGAATATCGTAATACCATCACCTTTTAAATATCCTAAACTCAAATCGAATACGCCAGTGTCTGTTCCTCCACTAAATCCAAGTGTATGGCTTTGCGTAATGGCATCCTGAAATAAAATATCATTCCAATCGGTGCTCTTATACATAATAGTATTGTTCGCATTTAAAGGATCTGCAATTTCCTGCCAACCCTTTGCCTGAAGCGTACTTATGGTTTCTGCAGATAAATTAGATTTTAATAAAGTAGCAAACGGAGTATTATTCTCTAGATTATTCCCTGTACCTGCAGGCGTTGCACCAGTCAATTGCCCTAAACGTGCGATACCCGTTGTGGTAGAAAGACCAGCAAGTTCAGCTGCATTATACAATCCAAGGCGCTGCATTTTGATGTAATCGCCTCCATCCATGAAATTGTATTTTTTGCCAATTCTACTGTTTTGAGTAGAAACATTATAAGTAACTTTTAATTTTCCTGACTTTCCAGTATTTGTAGTGACAATGATTACACCATTTGAGGCACGTGCACCATAAATAGAAGTTGCTGCAGCATCTTTAAGCACTTGAAGCGAAGCAATATCCAAAGAGTTAATATCATCGATCTGACTTCTGATCACCCCATCAACAATATATAAAGGAGTTGCTCCCGATGGATTATCAATTGAAGTACCTCCACGAACAATTACATTTGAAGCTTTTCCTGGTTGTCCTGATGAAGTTTTAACCACCAAACCTGTAACACTTCCTTGCAAAGACTGCGTAACATTTGAGTAAGGTACGTTTTCTAGTACTTTTTTATCTAATTTAGAAACTGCTGTACTTAAAGTTCTTCTGTTTTGAGCTCCATATCCTACTACGATTACCTCATTCATTTGCTGTCCTATTTCTTTTAAGACAATATTTAATGGACTTCCTGTAATAGCAACTTCTTGATCTTGTAATCCAATATATGTTACAATTAAAGTAGTTGCATTATCTGGAACTTCAAAAGCAAAATTTCCATCAAAATCAGTTTGAGTACTTACACTTGTTCCTTTTGCAACAATATTTACACCTGGAAGAGATTCTCCTTTTTCATTTGTTACTCTTCCAGTAACTTTCTTCTGAACTGGGTTGTTCTTTTTTACATTTTTATCCGTAAACACAACACTTTTTTCTGTTTTAGCAGATGCTAATTGCATAGTAAAAGCTAAAAGTAACGTAGACGTAAGTTTAATAACTTTTACGTGTTTAGGAGTAAACCTAAAATTTTTAGGCTTACTTTTAGGCAATAATTTCATACTTTTGTAATGGTTTGGTTAATAAAACTTTGTTAAGGTCAATTTATTTATTCCTAAATCACCGTTCTTATGAAGAACAAGCCAGCAATGTTCACAGCATTGACTGGCTTTTTTTATGATCAAAAAACAATATTTTTATCCAAATGGTTAGTTTGGTTTTGAACATCAAATCTTAATTCTAAAGTTTTTTTTTGACAGCTAATCGCTAAACATTAGATGTAAACTTTATTTAAATATTTTATTATTATTTTGTAAAGATATAAAATATTTTAAAATAACAATATTAGTTATTAAATTATTTTAATAACTATAAGTACAATTCTTAAATCAATTATTAATCAAAGGAAATAATAGCTTTTCTTTGATCACACAGCAAGCGCCAATAACACCCGCTCGGCGCCCTAATGCAGACTTTTTGAGCTTCATATCACGGTTTACTAAACCAAGCGAATATTTTTTTAAAGCAGATTGTATTGGCAGAAGTGCATAATCGCCAAGTTGTGCGAAATCTCCTCCAATGACTAAAAGATCAGGGTTGAATATGTTTAATAAGATAGACAAGTAACGTCCCATTTTTTCACTTTGCTGTGTTACAAGATCTACGCAAAGTGTATCTTCCAAATTTACAGCTCCAGAAATAATTGCATGATGCTGTAAGACAGGTGAATTTTCATCCAAGACTACTTTAGATTGCTTACCATCTTTTATTGCCTCTTTAAATTGATTAATTAAAGACCAACCTGAGATTTCGGTTTCCAAACAGCCTAGTTTTCCGCATTGGCACATAATTTCATTATTAAAAATCGTACTATGTCCAAACTCCCCCGAATATCCTGATTTTCCGTAATAAAGTTTTCCATCTGTAATCATTCCAATTGCAACTCCCCAACTGTAATTGACAAAAATGATGTTTTGTTCGTCGTCAACAACTCCTTCGCAATATTCGCCAAAAGCCATTGCACGAGTATCATTTTCTAAGTGAACAGGAAGATTCAATTGTTCCGATATAATTTCCGTTAGAGGTCGGTTTTCGCTAAAGAAATAATTATAACTAAAACCTTCCATCGAGTTAATACGCCCAGAAAAGTTGATGCAGACTCCTACAATCATTCTCTTTTCCACAGAGCTATCTTCGATAAAGGAATTAATTAAATTACAGAATTTGAGAAGTGATTCTTGTGTATTTTCTAAAGCAAAAGAAGTTCCTAGCTCAATACTTACCAGTTCGTTCTTTATATTTTGAAGGCCAATAGACATACTTGTTAAACCAACTTCAACACCTAAAAAGTAGGCACAAGTTGGGTTAATACTAAACAGAGAAGGTCTTCTCCCTCCACTATTTGTTATTTTTCCTAAATCAACAACATAGCCTTCGGTCAATAATTCGTTGACTGCTTTGGTTACTGTAGGCACACTGGACTGCAGTTCGGCGCTCAATTCTGCAATAGTCGAATTTCCGCCTGATAGTAGACGTTTTATAATAGACTGCCTAAGCAAATGCCATTTTTGTTCGGATAAACTTTTGTCTTTACTATTATCTAATAAATCTTTTAAACTCATTGCTTTCCTTATTTGGTTCACAACAAATTTAAATTATTTTTTAAATCAGCATAAAAATTAAGCTTTTAATATTAAATTATTTTAAAATATTAAAAAGAGTTTTTAAAAATCTGCAAAAGAAAGATTGCCTAAAAAAGTCAAAGAGACACAAGCAATTAATCCGCCCCGCCATCAACGCTATCAAAAGTTTCGCGTTCTTTAGGTTTTACACTATATTTTACTGAAACCATTGGTCCGTAGTAAACATCAAACTGAGTTCCGTTTGTTCGTAATTGCATTTGCCCGATTACGCCTGCTAAGAAGTGAATATTTGGTGTAATTCCGGCAGTATAATAAACCGATAATCTGAAAATATCAAAATGTTCTTCAGCGTAATCTTTAGACGCAAACTTCAGCATCAATTCGGTATAATAGCCAATATTTGGTGCCAGAAAAATTGGCTTCTCTTTACTTTGTCTCAAATAATGATTTACCCCAAAACGGGCTCTTAATCTAGGAATCGTCTGTGGATTTCCGTTTCTATCATCAAAAAATTTAGTTTCAAAACGCACTTGTTCAAAGAGAGATCCTTTCGGCATTTCTTGGGTATACGTTCCCATAACAATGATTCTGTTTTCTAAGGTTTTGTAATTGCCCGCTTCTTCAATGGCATATTTCTGATTGTGCGCGTATCCTAACCAAAGTTTCATGTTTTTAAAACCAGAATATATAATCCAAGGTCTTATTACTTTACGCTGTGTGTATTCAAACGGATTTCCGTTTGTGTAAGCGCCTTGAGTAACAAGCTGCAAATCTGCCTGTCCGCTCAAATGCCATTTTTCTATTAACGGAAATGCAACGTCAACTTCGCTTATAGATGCAGGAATAAATCCCATTGTATAAGGCGCATCCTGTGCTTTCAGAATCTGTGATAAGAAGATGCAACAGAATAAGAGAAAACTTCTTTTAAATAAATTCATATTCGGTCAATATTAAATTAAGGGCCGCGAAATAGAAAAACTCTATCAAATTTAAAGAAAGAAGCATTTAGCGATTCAAAAAAGCGGTTTCATATTATAACATGAAACCGCTTTTTAATATTTTCCAAAAACAAAAAAGCTTTAGAAAAATATCTAAAGCTTTTTAAAATTTAAATTCTGAAAACTAATATAATGCAGACAGGTACAGGCTACATATTTTTTTAAATTAATCTGGATTGGCCAATATTTTGTACAATTCGGCATTCGAGAGATAAAACTGATTCTCTAAACTTATTTGCGACAATTTAGCGCTAACCAAATTATTTTCTCTTGAATTGATTAAGAAAATCGAACTTTCTCCAAACGAAAATAATTTCTCTTCTGAATTCAGCATTGTCATATAATCTTTTACAAGATTATCAATTACAACTTTCTGTTTTCTTAAAGAAGCAATTTCCGTTTGCTGTGCTTTGATTTTATTTTTAAGTTCTAATCGCTGCTGACCAATATCAAACTGCATATCCTGAATTTTCAGTTTTGCCATTTTTAAGCTTCCGCGTTCTTTTCTTAAGAAAATCGGGAAACTGAAATCGATATTAAACTTATAATCATCAGCGTTGAAATTATTCCAATAATTAGGTTCTGAAATATAGTTGTAACCTACATTTATTTTTGGAAGCAACGAATTGGCTTTCAATTGGCGATTGACTTCCAGAATATCCATTTTCGTTTCCAAAGACTGAATTTTCGGATGCGAGTCTAACGATTCAACATCAACCATCATAGCATCTGTTCTTAAAGTTTCCTCAATGGTCTGAATTAGATTTTGCTCTGGTTTTACTAAATCTCCCAACTCAACAGGAACATTTTCAATCCATAAAAAATTAGCTAGTTTCAATTTTGCTTTCGCTAATTTTAAATTTCCGTTCTCAACATTCAGTTCTCTGTTTCGTACTGTAATTTTAGCTTCAACACTATCAATTGCAGGAGCATCACCAGCTGCAATTAGTTTTTTAACTCCTTGAAAACGAGTGCTCGCAAAACCTAAATAATTTTTATATAATTCGGCTTCGTTATAGCTTTTTCTCCATTCAAAATAAGCCTCACTTGCTTGGTATAAAACTTCAATTGCTCTCAATTTACGCTGTGCATCGCTTAGTTTCACATTAAGTTTTCCTTCGCGAACATCGGCCATTCTCTGGTTAATGAACATTCCCTGTCCCAAAGCAACGTTAATTCCAAGCGAAGTTAAACCTGCTTCTGGAGTCTTGTTCTGCGGATTATAATATTCCCCATTTGTATCATCAAAACCAGCTTTTACCTCAATCCCGTACCAAGTCGGAATTTTGAAACTGCTGTTTAATAACGAATAGTATTCTGTGCCTTTAAATTCTTTCTTATTGTAATCTACTTCAATTTTTGGGTCAAATCCGCCACGTGCCAGCATCAATTTTGCTTGAGCATTTGTCACTTCAAGATTGGCTTGTTTTACCAGCGGATGATATTTTTTTACATATCCCAAGTATTCAACAAAAGTAAGCTCCTCTTGATTAAAATTCTGGCTGCGTACTGTAGAAAAACAAAATAGTATTAAGAAAGAAAACAATTTTACAAGATTTCTCATTTTACTTTTTCTCCTTTCCTTTTGCTTCTTTTTCTCCTGAGTTATAATAATTTGGTGGGAAACCATTTAGATTTCGCCAAATCTCGTACCAAACCGAAACGGTTTCTAATAATGCAATACTTTGTGCACCAGCACCAATACTTAGTTCTTTTGGCCAGTGACGGTCTTCTCCATCTGGCGAAACTAAAATTCTGTATTTGCCATTCGGACTAATGAAGTTTTCTATCGCCACGACTTTACCTCCGTAAGTACCGTAAGATAAGCCTGGCCATCCTGAGAACACAATTCTAGGCCATCCATCAAACCAAACACGAACTTTTGCGCCTCTGTGAACCAATGGCAAATCGATTGGATCTACATACGTTTCAACCGCAATATCATATTTAGATGGCATGATGCTTACAACTGGAGTTCCTTCTTTGATAGTTTCTCCAAGACCAGCCAATAAAGCACGGTTTACATAACCGCTTTGTGGCGCTGTAATGTAATACAACCCATTTCTAAGTCTGTAGTTGGTATATTGGTTTTCCAATTTATTTACCTGAGCTTCTGTATCGTATTGTGTGCTTAAAGCTGTAAACTTATCACTTCTTGATTTTGATATTTTTTCAGCATATTCAGCAGTGATTCTACTGATTTCTACTTTTGCGTTTATCAATTCGTTTTTACTGCTCAGCAATTTATTTTCCTGCGTAATCACATAAGCTTCTGATTCTTGCAGTTTTAATCTTTTCTGCTCGACA
The DNA here is from genome assembly GCF_004151235.1 of Flavobacterium anhuiense. GTDB lineage: Bacteria > Bacteroidota > Bacteroidia > Flavobacteriales > Flavobacteriaceae > Flavobacterium > Flavobacterium anhuiense_A. Next base: position 288,880 of record NZ_JUIV01000001.1, on the reverse strand, counting down.
TCGGTAAGTGGTTTTAATCCTTCTTTGTTTAAAGCAGTCGAACGGTCAAATTGTGTTTTTGCAATTCGAAGCTGAGTTTTTACCGCAACCAAATCCATACTGTCGCTTTTTATTTTAAGCTGTGCTTGACGAATTTTATTTTGCGCCTGCTGCAGTTTCAATTGTCTTTCTGTATTAAGCGATTGTGCCTGAACATCAAGAGAGCTTACTTTATCGCCGTATGATTCTACAGCCATTTTTTTGGCATCTACTTGCTGTTTGGTATTGTCAACCAAATTAGGATCCAGATAATCTTCTTTAATCTCCGAAATGTAAAGTATCGTATCTCCTTTTTTTACATAATCACCTTCTTTTACAAACCATTTTTCAATACGTCCTGCAATGGCATTATGAACCGTTTGCGGTCTTTGATCTGGTTTTAAAGTGGTGACAGAACCTGTTCCCGAAATATTTTGAGTCCAAGGTAAAAAAAGGCATAATACCGAAAATATTAAAAACCCGATTATGACTTTGTTTAAAATTTCGTAATGTGGTCTGCGAGCAACACTTGTAATCGATTTGTATTTGCCCGGCGTTATAAGTACGTTATTGTCTTTAGATAAGTTGAGCATGATTAAAGCTTTATGTCGTTAATAATTTTTCCGTCATCAATCGTAATCATACGACTGCATTTGCTTTTCCAAACATCATTTTTAGAAGTAACAATAACTGTCCAATCGTTTTCATCAGAAAGTAAAAAATCAACAATTTTACTCGAAGTAATTTCGTCCATTTTATCAACTGGATCTTCTAAGAATAAGATATTTGGTTTACCCACAATACTTCTTGCCAAAAGAATTTTTTGAACATCAGAAGCAGAAAGTTCACGACCTCCTGGATGAATTTGATTCTCCAGTCCGTTCTCAAAAGTTTTAATGTACGGCGTAAGACCAACATTATCTAAAGCCCATTTTAAATCATCACTATTTAGTTCCTCGTTTCCAAAAACTATATTTTCACGAATAGTCCCTGCAAAAAGCGTATCGCCCTGCAAGTATGTTCCCGCTTGCGCTCTGTAGGTATCTTCGTTAAGGCGATTCATGTAATTATCTGTAACATACATAGCACCGCTTTCTGGCTCTAAAACACCCGAAAGAAGTCTCAGTAAAGTACTTTTTCCTGCACCATTTGTTCCGGTAAGAATAATTTTTTCGCCTTGAGAAATTTTCAAATTGATATTCTTAAGCGATTTTTTATTGTGTCCTGGGTAATTGTAACTAATGCTTTCTGTCTCAATATTGATTCCTTTTTCTGTTTTGTCAGAAGTCTCAGGAATGCAAGAAGTCTCCATATCAGTCACTTGACCGATTTTTTCAACAGAAGTCAAAACGTCATAGAAAGATTCCAGTCCGAAAATGATTTTTTCTACTGAGTTGATCAATAATACAATTACGATTTCAGCTGCTACGAACTGCCCTATGTTCATTTGGTGGTGAATTACCAGAAAACCACCGATAGATAATAAGGCAGCAGTAACAATTACCTTAAAAATAGTAAGCTGAATATATTGTTTTTTCATTACCTGAAAGTGCTTTTCGCGGTAATTGACGTAGTTGGTTACGTAGCCATCATTTCTGTCCAAAGCATATTCGAAAGCGCCTTTTCTACGGAAACTTTCTCTGTTGCGAGCAATTTCCTGAAGCCATGCCGCCACTTTATATTTAAATTTCGATTCGTTCAAACTGGTTTCTAAACCGTCTTTGTACGAAAATTTAAAAATGACATATAATATGACAATAAAAAGAAGTCCGATAACCATGAAGAAAGAATGGTAAAGCACTAATAAAATGATTCCCAGACCGACTTGAAGGAATGCTGTACAGAAATCAAGCAGTAATTTTGCAGTTCCTTTCTGTACCATCAGCGTATCAAAAAAGCGATTGGCTTTTTCTGGAGCATACTCTGAGTACATTTCTTTAAATTTAATTAAAGGCATTCTGTAGGCAAATTCAAATGAAGAGCGTACAAAAATTCGCTGCTGCAGATTCTCCACAATACGCAGCTGAAGGATGGTCAAAACTCCTCCGAAACCTACTCCAACCGTAACCAGGATCACTAGAACAATCCACGAAACGCTCAGCTGTCCGCTTTGAATAAAATTAATAATTGCTTGGATTCCCAAAGGCAGAGAAAGATTGACTAACCCTGCAAATGCAGCATAGAAGATAATTTGATACACATCGCGCTTATCTAGCTGCAATAAGTTATAAAAACGTTTAAATGGTGTCATGAATTTAAAGTATAAATACAAGATTATTACATAGAATAAATATACGGCAAAAACCGCATTAATAGATTAAGATTTCATCCTAATCCTTAAAAAACAAGTATTTATGAATTCAGCCGAGGAGGCGGTATATCTATTTTACCATGAAACCCAAATGAGAAGATTGTATTATCGATATATTTTTTCCCTTCAGATTCTATTAAAAAATAAAAATTAGGCATCAGTGATTCTGATGAAACTAAATATTCCATTAAAGGAATTCCTTTTGCTAATTTGGCTGTTTTAGTATCCTTTGTTTTGTAGTCTTCCAGTTCTTCTGGAACTCCATCACATTTGAAGATTTTTTTCAAGAAGTTGCAGGTAATGCCTTTTACGGTGTAAGTTTCAGCGTTATCGCTTAAGATTCTTCCAACACTATTAGAAATGTTTAAACTGCTAATTAGAAAATAGCCGACTAGTAACGCCTGAAGGCATTTACATAAAAAGCTATTTTTAATTTTATTCAACATACTCTAAAAGGCAGAAAGTTTAATTAAATCAAATCGTTTTGAATCAAAATCTCAACGATCTAAGGCGTTTACTGTAATTTTTATGAACGCGCAAGTTAGAGCCAATTTTTTTCTAGAACATTAAAATAACATTAGAATTTAGAATCATTAAAAACTTTAAAATTATATTAACAAGGTATTCTTACAGGCTGTCGGAATTATGTAAAGACCAACTACAATTCTATAACTGATATGCTTATAGGCACTTTACTTTTGGGTATCGAAAATTCGACGAAGTTTAAATAAAGAAATAATATCGTGTTACCAATTAAAGAAACCCAATTTACAAACCCTTTAATACCTAATCTAGAGATGATTTACGCAAAAGATGATTTGACCCGATTTTTAGATGCTCAGAACAAACTTTATCTGACTGCTTTATCTGAAATTAAAAAAGGAAAGAAAGAGACTAATTGGATGTGGTTTATTTTTCCGCAGATTAAAGGTTTAGGAAAAAGTGCTATTTCTGATTATTATGCTGTTGCCGATTTAAAAGAAGCAACAGAATTTCTAAATCATCCTATTTTGTCTAAGCATTTAATTGAAATCTCGAAGCTTCTTTTAACTTTTAAAAAGAAATCTGCTGAAGGTATTTTGGGCGAACTAGATGCTCGAAAATTGCATTCGTCAATGAGTTTATTTGTTCAGGTAGAAAACGCGCATCCTGTTTTTCAGGAGATTTTAGATACTTTTTTCTTTGGACATTTGGATCAATTGACTTTAAATTTTACTCAAAAAACTTGTGTTCTGCCAGACACAGTACTTTCTTAATATTCTTAGAACTCTAAAAAAGCGGTTATTTCAAATTGAAATAACCGCTTTTTTTTATAAAATCATATGTAATCATTCCGTAGGAATGTCTCGTCGGTAGAAAAAGAACAATTACGTTTACGTTCCGTAGGAACGTTTGATATAGCGGATTGCAAAAAAATAACGTAAAATTCAAACGTTCCTATGGAACGTTAAATATCGATCATAATATATTTTTCTACCGATGAAATGTTCCTACGGAACATATAAATATAAAATAAAGGTAGAAATTATGATTACGAACTTTTCTCAAAATTTGAAACGCCTTTTTTCAACCAATTCAAATATTCTTCGATATCTGGATTATAAGCTGAAGTTTCGTTAAGCGTTTCTCCATTATGATCTACCAGAACATAAAAAGGTTGTGCGTTAGTTTTGTACGTGAGCGTTTGGAATTCGCTCCATTTCTGCCCAATATATTTTAATTTTTTACCCGTTATCTGAGAAGTAATCTGTTCGTGCGGATTCAATTCTCTTTTATCATCTACATAAAGTGAAATTAGAACCAAATCGCCTTTTAAGATTTTCTGAACCTTTTCATCAGACCACACATTGTCTTCCATTTTTCGGCAGTTTACGCAGGCATGACCTGTAAAATCTATCATAACAGGTTTTCCTATTTTTTTGGCATATTGCATTCCTAAATCATAATCGGTAAAAGCCATTATGTTATGCGGTCCAAGCTCTGCTCCTTCTGGAAGATTTTGAGTTATTTCTTTTGAAGCGGAATTATTCAATCCGTTCGGAATTTCACTATAATGCATTGGCGGAGGAAAACCACTGATCATTTTAAGCGGAGCGCCCCAAATGCCCGGAATTAGATAAATGGTAAAAGCCAAAACTAAAACGCCCAATCCTAATCTGCCAACACTAATATTCGAAACCGGACTATCATGCGGCAGCTGAATTTTTCCGAACAAATAAAAAGCAAGCGTTCCGAAAATGGCAATCCAAATTGCTAGAAAAGTTTCTCTTTCCAGCCAATGCAATTGCAGAACCAAATCGGCATTAGATAAAAATTTAAACGCCAAAGCCATTTCCAAAAATCCTAAAAATACTTTTACAGAATTTAACCATCCGCCTGATTTTGGAAGCGAATTCAGCCAGCCCGGAAAAGCGGCAAATAATGTAAATGGCAAAGCCAAAGCCAGAGAAAAACCAAACATTCCGACAAAAGGTGCAATTCCGCCTCGCGAAGCCGCTTCTACCAATAAAGTTCCTACGATTGGTCCTGTGCACGAAAATGATACGATTGCCAAAGCCAAAGCCATAAATAATATTCCGACAATTCCGCCTCTATCAGCTTGCGAATCGACTTTGTTTGCCCATGCATTTGGAAGCATGATTTCGAAAGCTCCTAAAAACGAAAAAGCAAAAATCATTAAAAGCACAAAAAAAATCAGATTAAACCAAACGTTTGTAGAAAGCGCATTAAGCGAATCTGCTCCAAAAGCCCAAGTTACAACGGCTCCCAAAAAAATATAAATGGCAATAATGGCGATTCCGTAAAAAACGGCTTTTCTAATTCCTTGCGATTTGGTTTTACTTTGTTTGGTAAAAAAACTCACCGTCATCGGAATCATCGGGAAAACACAAGGCGTTAGCAATGCAGCAAATCCAGAGAAAAACGACAATAAAAAAATCGTCCATAAACTTCTCGATTCGGTTTTCGGCTCACTTTTTTTAATTTCTTTTTTAGGCGTATTTACAATTTCTGCAGGAACAATTTCTTCTGTTTTTTCTTTTATTTCAGTAACCGAAGAATCTATTGTTTCTGTTTTTGTTTCTTCTTTTACAGCAGCTTCTATTAAAGTTTTCGCTTTCGCGGAAGGGCTAACAGTAAACTCCAATTCGTCTGAACTTGGCGGAAGACAATTTTCATCATTGCAAACCATAAATTCAACCTCAGCTTTGATTTTGAAAGGTTTTGCTGAAAGTATTTTAACGCGTTGTCTAAAAGTGGTTTCTTTTTCAAAAAACTTAATCTGCATCTTGAAAACAGGATCGTTAACCGTTTTTCCTTTTTCTTCTTTTACAGCATCAGTTAACTGAAAATCTGCGCTTTTTATAAAATTAAAATGAGTTGGAATCGGTCCTCCGTCAGAAACTTCCTGACTGTATAAATGCCAGCCCGATTCTATAATGGCTTTTGCCTGCAATTCGTATTCAGTATCAGAAATTTTCTCGACACTGGTTTTCCATTTTATGGGATTGTATATCTGAGCCTTTACGAATATGGAAAACAGCAGGAAAAAGCCCAGTAAAAAAATATTCTTTTTCATGGGTAAAAATCTTTAGAAAGAGGGTTGAATAGCAAAAAACAACCCTCCAAGTAATCCGCTATACAAACTAAATTGCTTACTAATTCAAAATAACTATTTGATAGGGAAATACAAATTAAACTCTATTAAATAAAAATTGGGTCAGATTATTTTAATGGTTTGAAAACGACTTCATACGAATCTGCTTTGTTCAAAAATGAATTGGCAAATTCTTGAATGTCTTTTGCAGTAATGCTTTTTACAATGTCAATGTAAGTTGCAGGATCATTCATATCGTAAGCATTCTCAAAATAATTATAAATCAAGTTCATGCTATAACTGTTGAAGTTTTTGCTGTCTTCTCTCGATTTTAAATAATTTGTTCTTGTTTTCTCAATGTCTTCAGCAGCAATTTCTCCTTTCTTGATTTTATCAATTTCCTGATAGACAATTGGCAGCAAATGTTCGACTTTATCCGCATCGCAATCAAAATTAACCTGAAGATTTACTTTAGAAATTGGAAGTTTATCAACATTTGCATTTACATGCGCGCCGTAAGTTCCTCCTTCTTTTTCACGCAGACTTTCAGTATAACGCAAGGTTAATATGTCAGCCAAATAAGAAGTTAGAATCCTATTTTTTTGATTAAAAGCGTACTCTTTAGAAAATGCAATTCGAACAGAACTTTTTGGAGTTTCCATTTTGATGAAAACATCTTTATCAATTTTATTTGATGTCCATTTCGGAACTTGTGTTTTGAATTTTTCTTTACGTTTAATTCCATTTATACTAGCGATATATTTTTCTAATAATGGTTTTAAAACTTCTGGCGTAACATCTCCAACAATATAAAATTCAAAGTTTGAAACATCTGCAAAACGATCCAGATAGAAAGCTTTCATTTTATCAAAAGATAACTCATCGATATATTTTTGATTGAATGGCTGTACTCTTGGGTTATTTTTTCCAAAAACCACAGCAGTTAAACTGTCTTCCATTTTTGCATTGATATCATTTGCTCTGTTTTTAAGCGAATTTTGTAATCTTTGTTTTAAAAGCGCATACATCTGATTATCAAATCTTGGCTGTACAAAACGCAAATGAACCAATTGCATCATCGTTTCAATATCTTTTACGTTTGCAGAACCTGAAACGGTTTCTTTAAGCGAAGTGATGCTCACAGAAGAATTGGCAATTTTTCCCTTTAAAACTTTATCCAAATCAACATTCGAAAGTTCGCCAACTCCAGACATCATCGCCAAAGTTGTCGCACGCCCGATTGACGGAAGATCTTGCGGCTCGTACAATGAAGTTCCACCAAAACTTTCAGCTTTAAGCTCTACTTCTTTTTTGTTTTTATCAGCAAACTTGTAATGCACTTTTACGCCATTGCTCAATACAAAAGTTGTCGCATCTATTGCCTTTTCTTTTTTCTCCGAAACAATTTTACCAGAATTGATTTTCAGATTTCCTAAAAGTGTTTTTCCTTCAAAAGTGTCCACATAAGGCTGCAACGAAGCATCGTTTTCGGCTTTCTGAATAATATCAAAAGCTTTTTCTTGCGTTAAGTTATTTTCGTTTTCTACACCTGTAACGGTTACCACACGATTTTGTGCGGTATATAATTTACTGATTTGTTCTTGAAGAATTTTGGTGTCTACATTTTTCAAAATGCTTTTTACCATTTCAAATTCAGCTTTTGGATCGGCAATTACTTCGTGGTTCAGATAATCATCTTTTACCATTCCGATAACTTGCTTATGCGAAATCTCATTTAGCTTTTCTAAATAATTTTCGTAGCCCGAAATAGTTTCTGTAATGGCTCTTTCGATTTCTCCTTTAGAAAAACCAAATTTATAGGCGCGAACCCATTCATTCATTACCATTGCAAAAGCTTCGGCTTGTTTTTCTGGTTTTGGAGCAACGCTCAAAATCCAGATATCATTCAAACGAGTATAGTTTTGATATCCAATTGATGCGCTTTTAAATGGGCATTCTTGTTTCTGCGCCATTTCTGCCAAACGATTATTTAAGATAGAAAAAGCAAGGCTTCTTTGTGTCGATTTTTCTAATTCTGCATAATCATTCGTCGATTTTTCGGCTGTATGGCGAATCATAAAACTTATGTTTGAAGCCGAAATTTCTTTGTCTAAAGCCAGTTTAAAAGTTGGTTCTACTCTTTCTGGAATGGCAATTTCAAAACGTTTTTTAGGATTTACAGTTGTCGGAATGTCTGCAAAAAGTTTTTTGATTTTTGCTTCAATTTCGTCTGAATTAATATCTCCAACAATTGCGATTGCCTGCAAGTCTGGACGATACCAATCTTTATAAAAATCTCTTAAAACTTGATATTTAAAGTTCTTTACAATGTCCATATCGCCAATTGGCATGCGGTCTGCATAAAGCGAATTGTTGTAATAATAAGGCGCCAACTGATTGTAGATTCTTGCTCTTGCATTTTGTCTCGTACGCCATTCTTCGGTAATTACACCACGTTCAGCATCGATTTCTTCATTCGTCAGAGACAAAAAATTAGACCAATCGTGCAAAACCAATAAACAAGTATCCGCCACTCCACCATCTTTTGACGGGATGTTGTCTAAGTTGTAAACGGTTTCGTCTGTACTTGTGTAGGCATTGATATTTCGCCCGAAAACTGCACCTTGTTTTTGAAGCGTATTCAGGATTCCTTTTCCTTCAAAATTTTTCGTTCCGTTAAACGCCATGTGTTCTAGGAAATGCGCCAGACCTTTTTGCTGATCGTTTTCTAAAATCGAACCTACATTCTGAATGATATAATAGCTTGCCGTATTTTTATTGACCTCTGTCGGATAAATATAATACGTCATTCCGTTTGGCAGAACTCCTTTTTTTATTTTTTGGTTGACTGCAATTGGATCTGTTGCTTTAAAGTTTTGCGCTTGCGCGAAAGTCAAACTTCCGATAAAAAGAAGTAAAACTGATATTTTTTTGCTGTATTTCATAAAGCTATTAATTAACCTTTCAATAATTTATCCAGTTGCACTCTCAACTCTGGATTTGACGGACGAAGCGCATCGGCATTGATAATATTTCCTTTTGTATCAAACAATAAAAATCTCGGAATCGCATTTACATCGTAATTTTTAGCTACATCAGAACCAAAATCTTTGTCAGCCATTAACTGAATTCCTTTTAATTGTTCTTTTGTAACGAAATCTTTCCACTTTTGAGCGTCTTTTGGTTTATCTAACGAAAGACTTACAAAAACGATATTTTTTCCGTGATAATCTTCTTCTATTTTTTTCATGTGAGGAATCTCTGCTTTACATGGTCCGCACCAAGTTGCCCACAAATCGATGTACACAAATTTACCTTTAAAATCTGAAAACGAAACTGGTTTATCGTTGATGTCTTTATAAGTAAAATCCAACCCTTTTTGACCCACATTTTTATGCAATACTTTTTCATATTCTAATAAAAATGCTTTACTCGCGTCAGAAATCATAAAAGGTTTAATGCTTGGTGCAATTTTTTCGTATTCTTCAATTTTCATTCTTGAAGTTGCCACTTCTTCACGAAGATACGCGTCTTTTAAAGCTGGATCTGTAATATGAGTAATTGATTCTGTTAAATCTAAACGTTTTGGTTTTTCACTGCCATTAATGCTTACATAGAAAAAATAATTGGTCATCAAAGAAACTCCATTCGCTAATTTTAACAAATCTGGATCTGTAAACTTCTTGTCTGCCATCCAAGTTTTAATCACTGCCGGACGATCGTCTTTGTCTGGAAACACAGATCTTGGCATTCTGAAAAAAGTGTATGTTAATTCTTCAACATCTGTTGCCACAGCCAATTTTAATAATTTATTGAAATTAGCATCTTTGGTTTTAATAGATTTAGAAAATTCATCTGCTTTAGCAAGACCTTTATCAATAAACGGATAAAATTCTACATACGATACATTTTCACCCAAACGTGCAAATGGCGCAAACTCGTTATAGATTTCGTTTGCTTTTTGCACCAAAGCATTTTGTCCGATATTCTTTCCGCTTAAAACGTAATTTGTTTTATTGATTACCAGATTTAAGTCTAGTTTAGGTTCTAAATACAAACGAATTAATTGGTTTCTGCTTTTAAATTGTCCGTAATCTACATAATAAAAGCCAGCAGCTGAAACTGGTGTCATAAAGCCGAATTCCCCCAGCGAATTAACTTTTGCGGTAGCAGCAACGACTGGCTTTCCATCTTCAACATTGTAAAGCGTAATTTCTTTTGTTTTTAAATCTGGAATCGCGATTGTTCCTCTAATAACTGCATATTCTGAAAGGTTTGCAGCAAAACTCATTTGAACCGTGATGAAGGTCAAAATGAAATAAAAAATGTGTTTTTTCATTGTTTCTTTGTTTTTTGGTTGATAGTTTTAAATTGAAATTCTCATAGATTGATCGCCTTGTTCTATAATAAAATCTTTGCTTTCTTTAGTTTCTTTCAGCTTTTTAAGATTTTCAGGACTTAATAAATCTTTAGCTTCAAAATCGTTAATCTGTGTAACTTTTGCTCCAATTTTGACTTTTTTCAAATCCTCATTTTCCTGATCTATAATTCTCTTTATCAGAAGGTTTTGGTTTTCGTCAAAATCCAAATCAAGTCCGCTTAAAAAGAAAGAAGACGTCTTTTTGAAATTTTTGTTAGGTTCCAGATAAACCGTTTTATCTAATAAATTGATTGTAAAATTGAATCGCTTGATCAGATCAATTCCAAGAGAACCATCGGCGAAAGCCCAGTTTTTATTGGCTTCGTCATATTCCTGCAAAGCAATTGTTACGTTTGGAAAATTGTTTCCGTTAATGGCAACATTTGGAATGGCGCCGCCGACAATTTTGGTTTGTTTTCCTAAACTGAAATTGACAGAGTTGTATTCGGTTTTTAGACTTGCTTCTAGATTGTTTTTATGATTGAAAGGTCCGTAAGCTATAAGATCGTAACCAGCCCCAGTATCAAAAGTGAAACTGCCTTCGACTGTTTTTTTATCTTCAAAAGTCAGATTCATTTTTACTACCGGAAGTCCCGATTTATAATCAAAAACCAGTGGTTTTGCTTTTCCCAAATAATTAAAATTTCCAAAATTGTACAAGTCAATCGTCATCGTGTCAAAATTGACCGACGTGATAAAATTTCTCAACAAGTTTGCACCAAACAATCCGTCGTAAACTCCATGTTTTGGAAAAATAACCAAACCTTGATTCTTTAGAACTTGATCGCCAATATAAATGGTGTTATCTGCCGAATACTGCACTTGCTGACTTCCGCCAACTACAGAAGCCGATTTGCTTTTGGTAACGACAACACCTGCTTTGTACGCGCTGTCCGGATTGAGCGCCATTCCGTCTGCGCCTGTGTCAAAAAGCATTAAAAATTCGCGATCAGCTTTGTTCAGTTTTATTTTAATGGCGATTCCGTTTTCGATAATTTCAAACGGAATGCTCGCCACTTCTTTTACTTGCGCGTGTCGGTCAACTTTATATAAAGAATCGAAAAAAGTCACATAAAGCATTTTATTTTCTGAACTGAAAACAATTTGAGACGGCTTTTTTTCTTTTCCATTAAAACAAAAATCTACCAAGACAAAAGTTTCATTTTTAATCGACACAGATTTTGCAACCTGAATAGAATCTAAAGCCGGAAAAGCTTTAAAAATACCATTCAGATAAAATTCGTTTGAAGAAGAATCTCCAACGCCAACAGTAAACTGCGGCGCTAGAAGATCTTTAATTTCAGCAAAACTTTTGTTCTGAAAAGCTTTTTCGAAAGTTTTAATAGATTTCTGAATGTTGTTTTGAGCATGAATCGCACAACCAGAAATCAATATTAAAAAGAATACTATCTTTTTCATTTCGATTACTTGTGTGAAGCCGACGGATTAACTATCACTTTTTCTACTCCAAAATCTTTCAGTAAAATACCCGAATATTTTGTGAATTCTTCTGGCGTATAGAGTTCTTTAGATTCATTTACTAATTCTGTAAATCCTTTTAAATCGTTCTTTTTTTCGAATTCTTTTTTCTTGCGCTGTAGAATGGAAAACACATGAGTTGTCACATTCCATGTTCCGTAATCTTTCGCCAATTTTTTACTATTGAAAAGAAATGCATCATCATATTGTTTTCCAACTCGCAATCCAGTAACAATTACAAAAGAAATTTCATCAGAAACATTTGCAGATTTTAAATATGTATCTATCACATCGAAAGGAACATTTCTTTTTCCGTTTAAATACGCTTGTTTGTAAAAATCAGGATAATCATTTTCATTGATTTCAGGACTATACTTTTTGAATATTCCTTTTTTTGCCGCTTCTTTAGCGTTTTGAAGCAAGGCTGTAAATTGCTCTACGTTATGAAAACCGCCTGCAATGTCAATTATTTTTCCATCTGCATTCATCAATAAAAAAGTTGGAAAACCAGTAACGCCGTATTTCATGCATAGCTTTTTACCGATTTCTTCTTTCAAAATATCTGATTTGAAAGTGACAAAATCAGCATTTAAAACTGAAGCAACTTTTGGATCAGGAAATACTTCTTTATCCATTTGTGCACATGGCATACAACCTGTAAAATACAAATCGACAAAGATTAATTTTTTCTCTGTTTGCGCTTGTTTTTGGGCTTGTTCCCAACTTTCTTGAGTGGATTGCGCTTGTGCTTTTAAGGCAATAGATGGACAGGCAAGCAGCAAAACTGCGCTTGCGATTTTAATAAATCGTTTCATAAAATGTGGTTATTTAGCCGAATGAATTTTACGAGTCCATTCGGCTTTGATTTAACAATTTTTAATTATCTAGCTCGGTATGCAACATCAACAATTTTGCACAAACCTGAATAACTATAATCAAGTACCAAATTTCCATTTACAGGAGGAACAGTAAATAATTCTAATTTTCCTACTGAACCATTGTAACTTCCAACAATTAATTTTTTATTGTATAATTTATTGGCTCTTAAATTACAATCGAGGTAAGTGATTTCTTGACTGCCTTTATCCAGCATTAATTTTGCAGATTGGGTTCCGTTATCATATTCATATAGTTTTCCTCCAACAGCATAAAACAAATAACCAGAATCCGGACTTACGGCAAATTTGTTAGCTTTATCAAAATCTGGCGCGTTGAGGATTTCTTTGTAATATACTTGTGCCAAAGCTTTACTAAAACGAAGCAGATAGTATTTTCCGCTAATTGTACTCTTCAAAACCGCAAAATTCTCATTTTGATTGAATCCTGAAGTAGTCATGTAAACTAAATCAGCGTGAGTATCATTCCAATCTAAAGAGTTATCTGAAGCTGCTATTGGTGGCATTGGCGCACAACTTCCTTTTGAAGTTGAGTATCTTACAAAACGTCTGGCTGTCTGATCATAAAAAACAGGTGTCCCCAATGAACCTCCATTCTCTGCTATAAATGGCGCTGCATAAAAGGTTTTGGTTTCAGATTCTAATTTATTTTGGGGCAAACCATATTTTACCTGCATTACTCTATAGAAATAGTAAATATCTCCTTTACTGTAAATTAGATTTTCTCCATATCCAGTCGATTTCATAAAATCGACTCCAAAATTTGTAGGCAGCGATCCTCCAACGGTTTCATATGCTAAATTTTGACTAAGTGTCCATCCAAAAGAATCTGGATCTAATCTTGCTGTTCCGTTTTCTGTTGTGGTCACATAAACTCCATAAATTAAAGGAGAAGATATAGGCTGGTTAAAGCATTCTACATCTACAGCTTTTCCTGTTAACTTAAGATTTGAACCTGTAGCATCTAATACATCTATAATGATGCGCGGAGTTTCTAAACCTGGAAGCATAGATATCATATCTAAACGAGGCTTTCCATTTACATCTCCAATAACCATCCAACCTTCATAAATGGAAGAAACCACATTTAAAGTAAAAGGCTCATGTTGCCAAGTTACTCCTGTAACTTTATCTTTTACAAAATAATAAACTAAATATCTTGCTGGCGGAAGCTTTAATTCTGCATCAAAATTTTTGTCTATTCCAATAACCGTTTTAGACTCCATTACTAATTTTGCAGTATTAACGGCTGCCCATTCGTAGGTATAACGGTCAGGATCGGTATTGTCATCGTGAGTCACATTCAAATCTGGCTTAATGGTAAGTTTCTCTCCTGTATAAACAGTATAGGATTCTAGTATTCCAGTTGCATGAACTTCGTTAATTTCGCTATAGTTATAATTTCCTTCATCATCGGCACAACTGTAAACCAAAACAAGCAATGCTGAAAGTGCTAAGTGAATTTTTATATATTTTAACATCGTGTTATATTTTTTAGTTTAAATAAATGCGTTTTAAGGAAAAAACATTTCTTTTCCATCATCTTCATAAATAATATTCCCTTGTGCTTTTTGATCTGCCAAGTAGCGTTTCATAAAGTTTTGATAATATTGAATATCTGGAATAGACAATCCTGTCGAGCCAAGTTTCTGATTAAACATACTTGGATCTAAATGCATTAAATCGCACATTAAGAAAAATTTCTTTTCTGTAAAGACTCCTAAAAAGCCAGCAAACCATCCTTGAGGCTGCGATAATTTATCATCAAATGTCAATTTATACGAAATATGGCTCATGGTTTTTCCTGTGAGCGAATTGATCACCTTGCTTTTCATATTAGTGGTAAACGATTCATTTTCTTCCAAATTTAAAATCAGTAAAAAAGAATTTATTTTCATATCAGCTGTTCTATACACCTTTACATCAATCGTATCCACTGCTCTGCCGGCATGCATGACAATATTATCTGGAAGTTTAAAATGCGTACCCTCTATCGCAGTACTTTTTGAGTCGATTACAACTTTTACTTTTCTGTCAGCATCACTTACTTTTCCTTGGACTCTAATTGGAATTTTGTAAATGCGGTCTACAATTTCTGGCTTGTCTAATGCAAAACTAAATCCTGTACTATCTGTCGTAATCAATGCTCCGTTTACAGGAATTGTAAAGACAGATGGAGAAAAGTAAATATTATCTGTATCCTGATAGGTATCAATTTCATCTTGATTGCAGGAAGTAAATCCTAAAAAGAATAAAAATGTAAAGCTTAAAATCACTATTTTTTTCATGTTCATCTTTTTAAATTATTGAAAGTTGATTTCGGAATCTGGTAAAGGCACCACATATTGAAGAGCTCCCATCGTAATGTTTCCAGAAGTTGTAGAACCATTAGGAATTGCAGAAGTATTGTTTCTTTTGTAATAAAAGAACAATTGTCCCTCTCCCATAAATTCTTTCCTATATTCTTTTGTTATTTCTGTTGCCAAAACTGCAGTAGAGGCTAGATTTGTTAAACCTCTATTATAACGTAGTGTATTCAATAAAGCAATACCATCTGCAGGTACTGGTGCAGTTTCTGCAGCAATTAGATATATTTCAGAGAGCTTGAACATTGGAATCTGCATACGAAAAAACATTTTAGTATCTGGCACGTCTGCGTATTTAAAAAATGTTTTCTGAGTTTTTCCTCCCACCACAGGGATTTTCCAACTCGGCAAGCTTCTGTAGTCATTATCATTTGACTCAAAAACAGCATTTAGTCTGCTCAGCAGTGGAGCATATATCATAGGATCTGACAACTTAGAATCAAACAGATCCTCTTGTGTTTTGTACAAAGTATAATCACTTAAAGCGAAAAAGTTCTCTGAAGAAAAAATTCTATCAGGATTTGCAGCATTGGTGGCATCTAAAAATGGAGTCCAAGGGAAAAAGTCATTCGATTTTGTAAAAGCTATCACTTCATTTGCTGCAACCGCTGCTCCTGTTTTATCTCCCGCATATAAAAGTACACGCGCTTTTAAACATTTTACAGCAAGAAAATTCATTCTCATGCCTCTGTTTTGAGAATAATAAGGATTTGAATCATAATCTGTAGTGGCTCTATACTTTCCTGACGTTAATATTGGATCTTTTTCTAAAAGTACCAAAGCTCTATCAATGTCTGCCAATATCTTGCTCATGGCATCTTTTGCTGACAAAATTGGATTATTTGCGGTCACAGGCGCATCATAATATGGTATTGCAGGCATTGAAGGATCCACTTTGTAAATTGGCCCGAATAATCTTAGCATATCAAAATGCAGCATAGCACGTATTGCAATTGTTTCGCCTTTTAAAAGATCGGCCTTTTCCTGAGAGATAATGCCGCTGTGTTCATCTAAACTTTCCAAGAATTTATTCGCTGATAAAACTGTAGTAAAAGCTTTTTGCCAAATAGCAGTAAAAACATCTTTTGGATTGGCTTCCGCATAAGCGTATGTAGCCATTTTGGCTTTGGTATGTGAAGCTGGCATATTGTACTGCTGCCCTAAAATATCTACAGCATCCATTGTAAGCTGTCTACCGTAAAGTTCGTCAGATGCAAGCATTAAGTAAAGTCCGTTATGTACATTCTGCATTCCGGCTTCATTTTCAAATATTTGAGATTCTAAAATTTTATCTTTTGGCACCACATCCAAGAAATTACTGCAGCTTACCGCCGAAAATGCTATCAGGATTGATAATGCAATTTTATTTAAATACTGATTCATAATAAGTGGTATTAAAATGTTACGTTTAGACTTAAAGAAAAGATTCTTGAAAAAGGATAATTAATTCCTCGTTCGGCTTTTATAGTCGAAACTTTGAAAAAATCATTAGCATAAGCATTAATTCCTAGTCCAGCCATTCCTGACCTACTAAGCCATTCTCTGTTGGTTACCCTATATCCTATACGAAGAGATTCTCCTGCTAAATAATCATCTTTTTGAATGAAACGAGAAGAAATAGGAGTTACACTCGTCATACTAATAGCCTTGAATTGAGCCATTTGTCCTGGTGTTGTCCATCGATCAGAAAATGCTCTCGCATCCTGATTGTCAAAAACATTGTCTGAAGTAATATTTTCAACTTTGTTATATAGTGCAGTATTAAATCGATCTGCTCCGAAACTATAACGGATGAAAACTCCAAAATTAAAGTTCTTATAATTAAAAGTTGTTGAAACAACACCGGTAGCAATTTCTCTTGAATTCCCCATTACAACCTCATCTTTTTTGTCTAAAACAAAAGTGCGTTCTCCGTTTTTCTTTAAGAAAACTTCTCTTCCTGTTGCAGGATCAATTCCTAATGAAGGCACAGCCCAAAGATCATTTGTACTTGCTCCATCGTAAAATCTAGTTAAACTGGTTGTTTTCTTAGCAGCATCATTTAAAGAAGCCAATGCATTATTAAAACCTCCCAATTCATTTTCATTTGTAGTCGCTGTTAAACCAATACCCCAAACAATGTTCTGTTTAAAATTACTAATGATATTGTAATTTGCTTTTAGCTCTAAACCACGTGTCGTGATATAGCCTACGTTTAACGGATAAGCAGTTACTCCAGTAGAAGCGGCAAGATCTATGGCAACAATTTGTGGCGAAGTCTGACGCTTATAAGCTCCTAAGGTCATGGTAAGTCTGTTTCTAAACATTGCTAGATCTAATCCTAAAGATAAATCTTCTGTTTTTTGAGGCTCCAAATCGGCATTTGATAATTGCACAATGTTTAATCCTGCACCAAAAATATTCGTGTTAGGATCGTATGCATAAACATCATGCGATGCATAACCTACTAGGTTCTGATTTCCTGTTTGTCCAAAATTGGCACGAAGTTTAAAAATATTGACAATATCTTGATCCATTTTAAACTCATTGTTGATATTCCATCCAAAACCTATGCCCCAGTATGGAGAATATTTTTTGTTGGTTCCAAAATTGGTTGCCCCAGAAATTGTCTGAGTAAAATCAAACAAATATTTTCTGTCGTAAGCATAATTAACCTGATTAGTCAAATCAACACTTCTAACTAATTCATTATCGACAAACGGCTGTGAATTTTTTTCAAATCCAAAAGCAAAAGACGGATCACCTGGAACCCCTAAAGGAAATCCTCTTAAAGTTGATCCATAAGCATTGTAATTGGTTTCGTATGCCGAAGCTCGCATTGTATAGTTTACAGAGTGAACATTATTGAAAATATTTGAATATGTACCTCCAATATTTGCATTCCATTTATTGGTTAAATAATCTCTTTTTCTATATCGCCCCTTCTCAGATGGAATATCATTGATATATTGCGTATCATCTGGCGAAATAAATGCTGTCCTCTGTTTGTCATTTCTTGAAACAGAAATGGCGGCAGTTGTTTTTATATGCGGATTTAAATCATAATTAATTGCAAAGTTGTTTGTAAAATTAAATTCACCCGTTTTGTCATAACTATTTAATTTAACATTGTACAAAGGATTTGCCGGCTGATTAATAATCAATTCGCTTGGTGACAATGGCAGTGAAGAACCATCTAAATAGCGTGTTGCCACTCCATTTTCATTATACTTTTCGTAGTAAGGACTCACTCTTGCCCAAGTAGCAAAATCACCGTATGGAGATTCCTGATTGTTAGCTCCTGCAACAAATAAATTATTATTGATGCTAATTTTTTTTCGTTTGTAGGTTACATTTACATTATAGCCCCAAGTATTGTGCTCAGAACCTTTCATTGTTCCTGAAACAGCTTTGTAATTTCCAGCCAAATTAAATCGAAGTTCTTCAGATCCTCCTCCAATGGTCAAACTGTGTCCAGATGTTAATCCCATCTGAATTGGTTCGTTAAGCCAGTATGTATTTACGCCACGACGTACCGCAGCCAAACGCTGGTTATAAACCTCATCCCATTTATAAACAGTTGGCAAAGGAGTTCCTATATTTGGAGTATAAGCGCCAGAAATTCTTTCGAATTCCAGTTTTTGTTCGGCATTCATTAGATTATAAACACTCAAATCTGCTAACTCGTAAGAAGAATTATATACATAAGAAAGCTGCAATTTTCCTGGAACTGGTTTTATTGTTTCCACAACCACAACTCCATTTGCTGAACGTGAACCGTATAATGCAGTAGAAGCCGCATCTTTAAGCAAAGTAACACTTGCAATTCTATTGATATCTAAATCCACAATCTGTTGTAGAGTAGTCGGAAATCCGTCTAAAATAAACAGTGGTTGGTTTGGGTCTTCTTTAAATTGATCATCTACCTGATTAACAGATAGGCTCGTCTGTCCTCTCACCTCAATCACTGGCAGTAAGTTCGGATTAGAACCAGCAATATTATTATTCAAAACAATAAAAGAAGGATCTAAAGTCTTTAAAGCCTGAACGACATTTTGTGTTGAAATCTGTCTTAATTCTTCGCCTCTAAAAGTTGAAACTGCTCCAGTAATCAATTCCTTTTTACGAACAGTAACTCCAGTATTAACAATAACACCCTCCAATTCATTTCTCTGTTCAACTAGTTTAACGTTAATTACTTTTCTTTTATTAACCTCCACAATTTGCGCTTTGTGACCGATATAAGTAAACAAAATCTGTTCGTCTTCTGGAGCTGTGATGGTATACTTTCCGTCAAAATCAGTTTGAGTAGCAGCACCTGTACCTTTTACTTTAATATTTACGCCAGGAATAGGATCTCCTTTATCATTAGTTACAGTACCTTTAATTTCAATTAATTTTGATTGAAAAACCACTATATCTTTTGGCACTTTTCTAACTAAAATTGTGTTTCCGTTTGACAAACTAAAAGCAAAATCTTTCTCAGGAAAACTAGCCACTAATAAATCATTTACTTTAATTTTTCCTTTTTTTAAATGTACTTTAGGTAAATTTTTAAATAAATCTTCCTGATAAATAAAGGTATAGTTGGTCTGTTTTTTAATAATGTCAAAAACTTCGTCAACAGATACTGTTTTATCAGCTGTAATTACAACTTTCGTGTTTTGTGAAAATAGATTTACGGGAGAAAAACCAAAAATTGTAGTACAAAACAAGAAGATAAAAGTTCTCATAATGTTAATAATTAGCCGCTTTCTAAAATAGAAATAGGCACTGGTTAATTTAAATTTCATAAATTTACATGTTAATTGGTGGTTGGTTAATAAAACTGACTTACTGGTTGATACACAGAAAGGGATAAAGCGCAGTACGGTGAGAGGTCTAAACTTTAATCCCTTTTCTTTTTTATTTGATTATAATTTTATTGTCTTTCTTTTCATAGGCATTAATAAAATTGATATTCTTTATCGTGGTTAATATGTCTTCTAATTTCTGATTCTTATTTAAAACTCCATTAAACTTGACATTGCCAAGCGCTGGATCTGCAAATACAATATCAACATCGTACCATCTTGACAGTACTCTCGCAATATCTTTTAAAGGCATTCCTTTGAATACAAACAATCCTTTTCTCCAAGAAATCTCATTGTAGACATCGACTTCAGAAACACTTATATTTCCGTTGTACTCTGTAATTTTAGATTGCTGGCTTGGAGTCAGAATTTGCTTTTTAGTAGCATTGCTAACAGCAACAACTCCTTGTACCAAAGTCGTATAAATGGCAGGTTCGTCTCTGTAAGCCTTAATATTAAATTCGGTACCAATAACTTCAACATTCTGTTCTTGAGTTTTCACTTTAAATCTTGAACCTTTATGTTTGGTGCTTGGTGATACTTCAAAATAAGCTTCACCATAAACCAATTCTACTTGTCTCGTTTGGCCATCAACAAAAGCAACTGGATATTTTAATTGCGATTCAGAATTCAGCCAGACTTTGGTGCTATCTGCCAACTGTACAAAAAACTGTCCGCCTCTCGGAATCGTTAAAAGGTTGTTGGCAATTGCTGCAGATTTTCCGTTTGAATTGTAAATTAATTTTTCTCCGTTACTAGAAGCATTTCCTTTTGTATACGATTTTCCTTTTTCTAATTCGATAACAGAACCGTCTTCAAGAGTCAGAGTTGCTTTATCACTTCCGATCAAAATTTCTTTGTGCGCCACTTGCGGAGTTTCAATCTTAAGCGGATTTGTTTTATTTATTATTAATGAAATTGAAATCAGCAATAATAAGGACGCCGCCATTGCAGTCAGTTTAAAAGCTGTTTTGGTGTAAAATGGCTGAATTGGTATTACTGGAGTTTCTTCAGATTGAATGGCGTTTTGAAGACGGGTTCTCATTTTAAGTTCGAGTTCTTCCTTAGACCCTAAAGTTTCATCCCAATCCTTATCGGTTTGGAAACTTTCGTAATAATTCAATAATTTATTATTCTCCTCGAGATTGGTATCACCGGAAAGATATCTATTTAATAACAGTAAGAAATCCTCTTTTTTCATTTTTTATTGTATTATTTCGGGAGTATATGAGATAAGTAACCAAAAAGGAATATACCCCCTAGTCCAAATTGTATTTTTTTTTGATTTTTTTTGAAAAAGATTTAAAAAAGAAGAAAAACCAAGCACCATCAACCAACTACCACATTTTTATTTTCGCTAAAAGATATTTTTTGAGAGCCATAAAATCATCGCCATACTCATGCTTTCGCCCATCGAAGAACGAATGGTATGCAATGCTTTTGTAATGTGGTTTTCGACTGTTTTTGTAGAAATATTAAGCCGTTCGGCAATTTCTTTATGACTCAGCTGTTCTTCACGGCTTAGTTTATAAACTGCCTGGCATTTTTCTGGAAGCGATTCGATTATTAAATTCAGCTGTTGCACCAATTCGTCGTGCATTAACTGTGTTTCTGGAGTTGTAGATAAGAAACGTTTTTCTAAATCATCAAAAAGTTCGACATGAACTTTGTCTTTATTTTTTCTCAGGTGATTAAAAACCTGATATCTCGCACAGGCATACATATACCCTTTTAGCGAAATATGAATTTCAATTTTTTCGCGATTGTGCCAGATATTCATGAAAATATCCTGAATAATATCTTCGCACAATTCTTTGTCTTTAATGACATTATACGCTGACATAAAAAGTGCCTGCCAAAATGTATTATACAATTCTGTCAATGCCGATTCATCGCCGCCGCGAAGACGATCGATTAAAATCTGGTCCTGATTTAAGATGGAATTTGGCAATGATGGCAGTTTATGGAGATTGAATAATTCGCAACAAACTTAATAAATTCCGTTAATAATCCTAATTTGTTCTTAGTCTCAGAGACTTGCATTTCTGATAAATCTTAATTTTAACAGCAGATTTAGTTTAAAGAAATTCTAATTTCACCAATAAAATCAGCTTGTTTTTTAAACATAAATAAAATTCACAATTAAAATAAAGTGAATTTTCTAAAATCTCCAAAACAACTTCTTGTTACGTTAAAATTGTATTTTTATTAAATTTCAAAAAAATGGCGTAGCCAATTTCTTTAAATCTAAAATTGAGTTTTTCAGACTTTCTTTTTTTAACTCAAAATTTCTTAAATAAAAAAATTGCTCTTCTTCTTTTCTTATCTTAAGTCAAGGTCTTAACTTTTTCATAGCCATTACATTTGAGAATTATTAACCTAAAACTCAAAATACATTTTTATGAAATCATCAATCTATCTTAAAATTTTACTTTTTATTGTCGGACTTATTGGTTTTTCGATTGGGATCGCGCTTTTATTTTTTCCGATTACTTTTGAAGCTTCGGCAGGTATTTATCTTAACGAAAATGATTTTAGTCTGTTGAGCGAAATCCGTTCTTCGGGAGGAACGCTGATTGTATTTGGAATTGTAATTGTTACGGGAGCATTCAAATCTTCATTTACAAAAATTTCTCTGCAAACGGCGATTTTACTGTATTTTGCTTACGGATTTTCTCGCTTATATGCCATAATTGTCGATGGAATTCCAAGTCCAACAATTCTAAATGCGGCAATATCCGAAATTGTAATCGGAATTATTTGCACTGGATTTTATTTTAAATATAAAAGCGAACGCGGATAAAACAGATTCGCGATAATTACGTTTTAGCTGTAAAAACAAACTCATTTCTGAACTATCCTTTTTCTAATTCTGCTCAATGATTCGGGCGTAATACTTAAGTAACTGGCAATATGAACGAGCGGTATTCGATTTAAAAAATTAGGATTCGATTTCATGAATTTCAGATAACGTTCTTCTGGATTGTAATTGTTTAGCAAAGCAATATAACGTTCTGCTTTTCGATAATCTGAAACCATGATCAACGAAGTTATATGCTCCAATATTGAGCTTTTTAACTGCATTTCTAATTCTTTTTCTCGAGTGCCACTCACTAAAATAGTATCTTCAAGACATTGGATGTTAAATTCAGAAGGTTTTCCGTCTAGATAGCTCGAATAGATCACTAAAGGCATTTCTTCTATAAAAAAGCCCGAGGTTTTTTCGACTCCATCAATCATTTTGAATTTTCTTAAACAGCCTTTTAAAACCAAATAACATTTATCGCTAATCTGTCCTTCTGTAACTACAAAATCGCCTTTTTTAAAAAATTCGATTGTTGTGTTTTCAATAATTAGATCAATATCTGAAGGCTTAAATCTATTGAATTGTTCTAAAAATTTCCGAAGCAGATCATTCATTGTTATGATTTTAAATTTTCATTTTTAAAAATAACAAAAGCTATTTAAAGTACTGAATTTGAGGCTTATTTTTTTCGCCACTATACTATTAAAAATACTCTAATGATAATTATTGTATTTTTGGACTAGCAAAATACATTCATTTACCCAACAAAAACAGTCCAGATGCTTAGACCGTGGCCATTAGAAATTCAGCTTGATAAAAAATCAGATAAAGCCATTTACCTGCAAATTGCCGATGCTGTAATAGATGCCATAAAAACTGGAAAATTGGTAAGTGGCAATGCATTACCAGGAAGCAGACAACTCGCCGAATTATTGAAAGTAAACCGAAATACGGTTGTGGAAGCTTTGGATGTTTTAATTGCCGAAGGCTGGCTCATAACAATTGATCGAAAAGGAACTTTTGTAACACAGTCACTTCCGCAAATCAATCATGCTGCAGAAAACAAAAAAGACCAAAAAATTAAAATAGAAGAACCTAAAAGTTTTTTAGTTTTTGATGACGGACTTCCCGATAGCCGTCTTGCACCTATGAATGATCTGGCAAGAGCGTATCGAGAATTGTTCAGCCGAAAATCGCGCTGGCAGATTATGGGTTATAGCACCGAATTGGGAAATTTGGAGTTTAGAAAATCGATTGCTCAAATGTTGAATTTTAAACGTGGCATGAGTATTTCTAAAGATCAAATCTGTATTACGCGCGGAAGCCAGATGGCGATGTATTTGGCTTCGCATTGCATTTTAAAATCTGGCGATTTTGTTTTGGTCGAAAATCCGGGTTACAAACCTGCTTGGGAAACTTTTGAAAATGCTGGCGCAACATTACTTCCCGTAAATGTAAACTCGGACGGATTGGATATCGATCAAGTCGAAAAATATCTTGAGAAACATTCAAACATAAAAGCAATTTACGTTACACCACATCATCAATTTCCGACCACGGTAACGCTTTCTTTAAAAAAGAGGTTAAAACTAATTGAACTTTCTAATCAATATAATTTTACAATCATTGAAGACGATTACGATAATGAATTTCATTTTGGACAGCGCCCAATACTTCCAATTTCCAGTCATTCGGCTTTGAAAAACTATATTTACATTGGCACTTTCAGCAAAATTGTTGCTCCTGCGCTTCGTATTGGATATCTGGCAAGTTCTCATGAAAACATTCAGAAAATCGGAAACCATAGAAAAATAATAGATGTTCAGGGCGATAATATTATGGAAGAAGCGATTTTGAACCTCATCAACGAAGGAAAAATAAAGCGTCATCTTAAAAAAGCCAATTTGGTCTACAAAACCAAAAGAGATTATTTTGAGAGTTTGCTAAACCAATATCTTCAAGATAAAATCACTTTTACAAAACCTGAAGGCGGACTTGCATTTTGGATTGTTCCAAAAGCTGAAATTAATGTTTTGGAAGTTTTTGAAAAACTAAAACTACAAGGCATTCAGATTATGAGTCCAAACCGATTTAGTTTTGAAAAACCCATTAAAGGTTTTCGTCTGGGTTATGCTTCTCTTTCAGAAAAACAAATGAAGGAAGGAATAAGAATACTTTCAAAATTGTTATAAAAAGCCCTTCGACTTCGCTCAGGGTGACATGAAGATTGTCTGGCTGAGCGGAGTCGAAGCCTTTCTAGTTATCAGTCTTGCAAATTAATTTAATTGCAAAAATTAGCTATACAAAAACAAGCCAAAATTACACGCGGATTTTACGGATTTGCTATCGCAAAGACGCGGAAAAAAACTGATTTTAAAAATCTGCGTGAATCTGCGTTTTCGCGATAGCGAATCCGTTTTATCAGCGTTCAATTAATTTAATTGCAATTCTCCATTTCAATAATAGAAAATCCATTTGCCCGAATCTGATTTTCAACTTCAATAGGCGCTTTATCAATGTGGCAGAAACGGCATTCTTTAGACGATAAAGTTTGTCCTTCTTGCGCTACACTTTTCAGGTATTTTTTACCGTATTCATATACCTGTTCTGCATCATTAACATTTTCATCAACCAAAATATCAAAGTGCATAATTTTTCCGTCTTTACGGGTTACGTAGGTATCCCAAACTGCTATTTTCATTTCTTTTTAAGATGCTAAGGTTCTAAGTTACTAAGGTTCTGAGTTTTTTTCTATGCAAATTTATATTGGTTTTCGTAGTGTCAAATCATCCAGTTTTTTCATTTTTTGAAATATACTGGTCCAGCAGAATTTTGCCGTTTAGGTATAGTTTTGCAGTATGAAAAACGAAATTATTTTTAATTTAATTAAAGTGCATCAGCGTATCGAAAATGCCTGTAAAATGGCTGGAAGAAATTCTTCTGATGTTCAGCTTTTATTGGCAACTAAAACGGTTCCTGCAGAAAAAATTCGAATCGCAATTGAGGCTGGCGAAACTTTAATGGGCGAAAACAAAATGCAGGAATTGCGGGATAAAAATGATATTTTGAAAAATCTTCCAATCGAACGCCATTTTATTGGACATCTTCAAACCAACAAAGTAAAAGATGTTTTGAAATATGCTACTTGCATTCAATCTCTAGATCGAATAAATCTGGCTGATGAACTGCAGAAACAACTCCAAAATCAAAACCGAAAATTAGATGTTTTTGTACAGGTGAATACTTCTTATGAAGAAAGCAAATTCGGTTTAGCTCCAGAAGACGTTTTATCTTTCATTAAAAAAATAAAAACTTACGAGACCCTAAATATTAAAGGTTTAATGACCATTGGACTTTTAGATGTTGAAAAAGAAAAAATGATTCCGTCACTGCGGCTTTTAAGAACTATTCGCGATGAAATTTATTCGGAAGGAATTGAAGGTTTACAAGATCTGAAACTTTCTATGGGAATGTCTCAGGATTTGGAACTTGCTATCGCGGAAGGTTCGAATATGGTTCGAATTGGCACTTCGATATTCGGAAACCGCTTTTTAGGAAAAGAAATCTGGAACGAAAACATTGCAGAATAAAACTTAATTTTGCAGCAAATAATGAGCAGATGAACCTGAATGATCTTACTGTAATTGATACTGAAAAAATTGCTTTAGACGATTTGTTTTTTAGCGATGAAAATAAAGCGGCTTTGCTTCAGATTATCAAAGAGCATCAATATATCGAAGAATTAAAAAAATACAATCTCAAAGTCGACAATAAGATTTTATTGCACGGAAGTTCTGGCTGCGGTAAAACAACAACGGCAAAAGCGATTGCTAATACGTTAGGCAAAAATATTATTATTGTAAACCTCAGCACGGTTATCGATTCTAGAATTGGTGAAACTTCCAAGAATTTGAAAGCCATTTTTGATAAAGCAATTAGAGAAAGAGCGGTTTTATTTTTGGATGAATTTGACCAGATCGGAAAAAGCCGAGACAGCGATGATAAAGATGTCGGCGAAATGAGACGTTTGGTAAACACAATAATCCAACTTTTTGATTATTTTCCTTCTGATAGTTTATTAATTTGTGCTACCAATCATTACGAAATAATTGACAGTGCTTTATTGAGAAGATTTCAGCTTCGTCTGAAATATGAAATGCCTTCAGAAATACAGCTGAATATTTACTATGATAAAATTTTAAGCAGTTTTCCAGAGCATTTTCAAAATATAGAAAGAAAATATTCAATTTCTTATGCTGAGGCTTTAGACTATATTAATACAACAATGAAAAGACAGATTATTGCTGCTTTGGATTCAAAATAAAAACACATAAAATTAGAAGCAATTTCACGTTGCAATTTTATATGTTCCGTAGGAACATTTCATCGGTAGAAATTTAGATTGACATCATTGTTTTACGTTCTGTAGGAACGTTTGATTGTCATGAATTTTTTACCGATCAAACGTTCCTATGGAACGTGTAACCACAATCCACATTTTAATTCTACCGACGAAACGTTCCTACGGAACGTAATTGGATGATCACCATTTGTTTTCTACCGATGAGACGTTCCTATGGAACGTTGGTTGTACTGGTTATCTTTCTTTAAATCAAAAAACCCGTTGCAAATGTTCGCAACGGGTAATTCTCTTGGGTGGAGTTTTATATATAGAATGAATAGTGTACTTGTTTATAAGCCTCTTGTCAACCAACCTTTTTTGTTGGCAGTTGCAATAGCATAAGGCGCAATCCAGAATAAACTGAAAGTGTAAAAAACACTGTAAGAATAAGCCCAGAATGATTCTGAAAGTGTATATCTTTTTGCGTAAAACAACATTGAAAAACTTGAAAAGATTAAGATTGCCATTAATGTTGAACTCAAAAATAATACTGGGTGAACCGCAATAAAATAAAACATAAATAAGATAAATGGGTATGTCATTGCAATTTTAAAGAACTGGTTTAAGAATAGCATTCTCGCTCCAAATTTTGATTCTTTTCTGAAATCTGTAAAAACATATTTCGCCATCATAAGATTCTCACGAACGTTACTTCTTGCCCATCTGATGAACATTTTGTACAGACCTTTGTATTCTTCAGGAACATTTGTTAATACCACCGCGTTTCTTTGAAATTTAACTTCAAAACCTTGTTTCAAAATCATGTTAGTCAAAGCACGATCTTCTCCAATATCTGATGGCTCTCCCATAAAAGTCTGGTTGATCCACTCTGGAAGACAATTAAATACAGCATCTCTTTTGTAAGCTGCCAAAGCGCCTGGCGTACATAATACAGAACCTAACTCGCTTTCTGCAGAACGTTGGAATTCGAAACTCATTACAAAACTTACATTCAGCATTTTTGGCAAAATGGCTTTTTTGTTGTTCAAAACTTGAACATTTCCTGCAACTGCACCACATTTTTTGTTCACTACAAACGGACTAACCAAGTTTCTCAAAGTATCTTTTTTCACAATAGAATCACTGTCTACAGTTACAAAGATTTCTCCAGTTCCTAATTTAAATCCTCTGTATAATGCCTGACGTTTTCCTTGATTTTTTGGCTGCTGAAAAATCGTAACACGATCTCCCAATTTTGCTTTTGCTTCCTGCATCCAGTACCAAGTATCGTCTTTACTTCCATCATCAATTGCCAAAAGCTGTAATTTTTCTGCTGGATAATCGCTGTCTGCAAGACTCAATAAAGTGTCCCAAACTAATTTTCCTTCATTATATGCTGGAACGATAATCGTACAAGTTGGCAACAAATCGTCTGATACTGATGGAATTGCTTTGTATCTTAAATACAAGAAAGAGCTATACAAGAAAACTCCTGCCTGATAGAAGAATAAAATTGTTGTAAGGATTAAAAATGGTAATCCCCAAGTCGAAGCAATTCTTTCAAAATGAAATTGTTCAAAATCATCTTGCAATAGAATTACTGAGATTACACCTGTGATTAGTAATAAAAAAGTTCCGATAAGAACTGCCAACCCGAACGGACTTGTTGGTCTTTCTACAAATACTTTTTGTGATTTTTGTTTTGTTCTGAAAAAAGAACCGTTTAATGTTTTTTCGCTGATTGCTGAACTGCTGTTCGCATAAAATTGTTCTGAGATAATTGTTTCGCTTTTCATGCTTATACTCCTTTTTTAATTTCCTTAAATTGGCTTTTAGTAAAATCTTTTCCTTTCAAAAAACGGACACATCAAAGATTTTGACATAAACACAATTTACAAGCGGCATGCCAATACAGTTCTAAACTGGTATAGAGCCGTTTAGAAAAATAGGCACAAAAAAGAGTGTGTAATAATTTTACACTTTTTGGATACGGTAAACAATAAAAATAGAGAATTTGGAATTGAAAAAGTGAGATTTCAAAAGGATTCAGAGTGTTTTGCTTTTCCTTTTTTGGAAAAAAAACGAAATCTCAAAAATAATTTTCTGACGAAAAAACCGTTAGAAAATACTAGAACGCTATTATTAAAATAAAATTGTTTGAGAAAAAGAAAATAGATTCAAAAACGCCTTTTTTTCGACTTTTAAAAAACATTCTTTACAAAAAAACAGAAAATCTTAGCGAAAAAAGTTAAATTTATCCAGATAAACTAAACCGTAAAATATAGGAGACTACAATGAGTAAAGAGCATTACCATCTTTTACTGGCTGACGATGACGAAGACGACTGCCTTTTCTTTAAAGAAGCTCTCGATGAAATAGCTATAAGCACTGATCTTTTAACTGTAAATGATGGAGTGCAAGTAATGAATTATTTAAAAAATAATGTTTTAAATCTACCTGATGTTCTTTTTTTAGATCTGAATATGCCTTTAAAAAATGGTTTGGAATGTTTGGATGAAATAAAGAATGACGAAAGGTTAGAAAATCTGCCCATTGTCATTTTCTCAACTTCACTGGATAATGAAATCGTAAACAAACTATATCAAAAAGGTGCTTCTTATTATATTCGAAAACCTGGTGACTTTACCAAACTCAAAAGTGTGATCGCAAAAGCATTGACCATTGCACCAGAAAATAATTTCAAACAGCCCGAAAGAGCCAATTTCATATTGCAACCTTAATCTTCTTTGGAAATGAACCGCAAAAAAAAGGAACATTATTTTATTTCCCAAGAAGGTGAAATGGGAGATTTAATTCGTTCTGCAGATTGGAGCAAAACCTCTTTGGGCAATCCAGAAAATTGGCCGCAAAGTTTAAAAACCATGACGGCAATGATACTTGGCAATCCGTTTGGAATGTACATAGCGTGGGGAGAAAATTATACGCAATTGTATAATGATGCTTTTCGTCCAATTCTTGGCGTTTCTAAGCATCCTGAAGCATTAGGCAGAAGTTCTCGAGAAACATTTAGCGAAATATGGGATACTATAGGTCCAATGTTTGCCGATGTTATGAAAGGACATGCCGTAAGTTTTCCTGATTTTAAAGTGCCTCTTCACCGAAATGGCTATACCGAAGATTGCTTTTTTGATTTTTCGTATAGTCCGATAAAAATAGAAGACGGTTCTATTGGCGGAATTTTGGTTACCGTTATCGAAACTACCGAAAAGAAAATTGTCGCAGATGCTTTACAGGAAAGCAATGCACGATTTGCCAATAATATTATGCAAGCTCCGGTGGCAATGTGCATTTTTAGAGGGAAAAATCATGTTGTTGAAATTGTCAACGAACAAATGCTGCAGCTTTGGGAAGCAAAAGAAGAAAATGTTATAAATAAGCCTATTTTTGAAGTTCTGCCAGGATTAAAAAAACAAGGCTTTGATGAAATTCTTTACAACGTTTTTACAGACGGAAAAAAAATTACCACAGACGAATTATTTGTCCAACTAAATCGAAATGGGCAAACTGAAAATACGTATATCAATTTTGTTTACGAAGCTTTGCGTGAACCTGACGGAACTATTTCGGGCGTTGCAGCAATTGCTACAGAAGTTACGGCTCAGGTTTTGGCGCGTTCAAAAGTAGAAGAAAGCGAACAAAAGATAAGACAGCTGGTTGAAAATGCCCCTTTTCCGATTGCGGTTTATGTCGGAAAGGAAATGCGCATTGAATTGGCAAACGATTCCATAATTAAAATTTGGGGAAAAGGTCCCGATGTGATTGGAAAAACATACACCGAAATTCTACCAGAATTAAAGGATGAACCGATTTTTGAACAAGTAGAAATGGTATACAAAACAGGAATACCCTTTCATTCAAAAAATTCAAAAATTAATCTTATTGTAGACAACGTTCTAAAAACCTCTTATTTTGACTACAGCTTTACGCCACTTTATGATAACTACGGGAATGTATATGGCGTAATGAATACTGGGGTTGAAATAACTGATTTATATTTAGCCAAACAAAAAATCGAGGAAAGCGACAAGCGTTTCCGCGACACTGTAAGACAAGCTCCTGTTGGAATTACGATTCTTCGAGGATCAGAATATATTGTAGAAATGGCCAACGAGACTTATCTAAAATTGGTAGACAAAGAAGAGCAAACTTTTGTTGGCAGACCATTGTACGATTCTCTTCCAGAAGTTAAAGAAACCGTAAGCGCTTTATTGGACAATGTTTTAAATACCGGAATTCCTTTTCATGGAATTGAAGTTCCTGTTCCTTTAAACCGATATGGAAAAATAGAAACTTCTTATTTTGATTTTCTTTACCACCCATTAAAAGAAGAAAACGGAAACATTTCTGGAATTTTAGTAACAGCTACTGAAGTCACTGAAAAAGTAGAAGCTAGAAAAAAAATTGAATTAAATGAGGAACGCCTCAAAATTGTAGTTGAAGCCAGCGAATTGGGTACATGGGAATTGAATGTTAAAACTAGAATCCCAACTTATTCTCAGAGATATCTTGAAATTCTTGGCGGTTATAAAGAAGAAGTGACATTAACCCACGAAGAATTATTGGCTCATCTTCATCCTGATGATTTACATATTAGAAATAAAGGTTTTAAGGAAGCTTTAAATACAGGATTTTTAAATTATGAAGTCCGTGTAATTTGGAAAGACCAATCTATACATTGGATTGAAGGAAAAGGAAAAGTTTTTTATGATGAAAATCATGAGCCCGAAAAACTAATTGGAACCATTCGAGATATTACTGAAGAGAAAAAATATCAGCAGAAAATTGAAGAGAGCGAAAAGAAACTTCGCAATCTTATCATGCAATCGCCTGTTCCGAAAGCCATTTTGCGAGGAAATGATTTTGTTATTGAAATGGCCAATTTTGTGCTTTTGAAGAATATCTGGAAAAAAGAAGAAAGCCAAGTTCAAGGAAAAAAAATATTAGAAATATTTCCGGAGCTCAAAAAACAGAAATATGCTGATTTACTCAAAAAAGTTTACGAATCTGGAAATGTCTATTCAGAATCTGAATCTTTACTTTTTATTGACAATGAAAAAACCGGCAATCAGTTTTATGTAGATTTTGAATTTGCACCGCTTCGCGAAAGCAATAATTCGATTTCTGGAATTAGAATGACACTTATTGATGTTACAGAAAAAGTCGAAGCTAGAAAAAAAATCGAAGAAAGCGAGAAAAGATTCCGTTCTCTTACCGAGAGTATTCCGCAATTAATCTGGGAAACTGATGCCGATGGAAATGCTCTTTTCACTTCGGGAAGATGGCTAGAATATACTGGCATCGAACCAGGAGTTGAAGGATCATGGCAGAAAATGATTCACCCAGATGATTTTGATGAAAATGTCAAAATCTGGCAGCATGCGCTTGCGACAGGAGAAATGTACCGCTGCGATGTAAGAATGCGCAGAAAAGACGGTTCGTACAGATGGCATACCGTTATTGGCGAACCCGTTTTAGGACTCGATAATAAAATTGTAAAATGGGTAGGTGCCTTTACCGATATTCATACCGAAAAAGCTTTTACGCACGAACTTGAACAACAGGTTACAGCGAGAACTAGAGAATTAATTCAGATTAATGAATCACTTCGTAAAAGTGAAGAACGTTATCATTTAATGGTCGAAGAAGTTCAAGAATATTCAATTCTCTACTTGAATTCTAATGGTATTGTAGAAAACTGGAATGTAGGAGCTGAAAAGATTAAAGGCTACAAATCAGACGAAATTATCGGAAAATATTTTGCTATTTTCTATACCAAAGAAGATCAGAAAAACAAACTGCCAGAGAAACTTTTAACGCTAGCAAGAGAAAAAGGAAAAGTGATTCATGAAGGTTGGCGTGCACGTAAAGACGGAAGTTTATTCTGGGCAAGTGTGGTTATTACGGCTGTACATAATAAAAAAGGCGATGTCATTGGTTTTTCAAAAGTTACCCATGACTTAACCGAAAGAAAAAAGGCTGATGATAAATTAAAAATGAATGCACTCGAGCTCGAGCAGAAAAACAATGAGTTGGAAGAAATGAACAAAGAGCTCCAGTCATTTGCTTATATTTCGAGTCATGATTTGCAGGAACCACTTAGAAAAATACAGACTTTTGCTTCTCAGATTATTGAGAAAGAAGCTGAACGTTTATCCGAAAACGGAAAAGATAAATTTAAAAGAATGCAGAACGCCGCACAGCGAATGCAAACTTTAATTAATGATTTATTGGCTTATTCAAGAACAAATGCCCAAGAACGTATTTTTATTAAAACAGATCTTGCACAAATTGTACATGAAGTAAAAGAAGATTTAACCGAAGAATTAGAACAAAAAAGTGCTGTAATCGAAATTGAGCAAACCTGTGAAGTTGAAATTATTCCGTTTCAATTCAAGCAATTGCTATACAACCTCATCAGTAATTCTTTAAAATTTTCAAATCCTGACATTCCAATTGTAATAAAAATTAAAAGTAAATGTGCTTTAGGAAAAGATTTAGAAAATGAAAAACTTATTCCTGCCAAGAAATATTGCCATATAGAAGTTTCTGATAACGGAATCGGTTTTGAAGCTCAGTACAACAAAAAAATATTTGAAGTTTTTCAGCGTCTTCACGGGAGAGACCGTTACAATGGAACCGGAATTGGATTGGCAATTGTGAAAAAAATTGTAGAAAACCATAACGGAATCATTACAGCTTCTGGCATTCAGAATAAAGGAGCTTCTTTTGATATTTATATTCCGGTAGAATAAGAATTTTAAATTCCAATTTCTAAATTTCAAACTCCAAATTCATAAAAAAACGGAAACTGCAAATAAGCGGTTTCCGTTTTTCATTTCAAAGGAAATTGAAATTATCTCAAAACAAATTTTATCTAGTATAAACAGTAATTATACCTGTTGTTTTGTCTTTAATTTTTAGTTCTTTGTTGGTAAGGTTCATGATATCACTAGTTGAACTTACGTTACCAACAGTAATAGTCAAATCATTATGCGATCTTACATAAGTACCAGTAGTTTCTGTTAAAGCACAATCAGAGCCATTATAATCACCAATAACTGCTGCATTACTTAATCTTAAGTCTAAATAATCTCCAGGACATCCACTTTGGTTTTGTGGAGCATCAACTAAAACTTCTTGACCATTAACAATTGTTCCCGTTTTGCTTAGATTATATTTCCCCTGAATTGGAACTATTGTTTCTCCTTCATTATCGTCGTTACTACAAGAGGTTACGAACATTCCCGCGCTTAAGGCTAATACGAATAATATTTTTCTACTTTTCATGATTTCTTTGTTTTTTATTAATTTAATTCAATAATGCTAAATTAAAAGTAAATACTTATAAGAAATTTCATGATTTTACGAATATTTTACATAAATCTCATTTTACCATTAAAAATCATTTTTTTTTACACAAATAACAAATTAAGTGTATTTTAGATATATTAATAACCTATTTAATTTTATAAGAAAATGAAAAAACTAATCGTCTTCGGTCTGTTTGCATTGTTTAGCTTTACAGCTTTTTCTTGCACTTCCGACGAAACAGAAACAAACGGATTAAAAACTGAAACCAAAAAAGAGAGAGTACTCTCTGAAGGACAAGCAAGTGAACCAGATGGCCCTGGTGATGACCCAATCAATCTTCCGCCACCAAAAAAATAATTCAAGCAACAATTGCTTAATCTAAATTACTTTAACATTAAAAAATTACTTTAATTCAGCATTTAAGTTTTACGACTTATTCTAATAGCAACTGATCCAGATGATGATCCCATAATTGTGCCATCATCTCCTAAAAAGTAATTGGATTTAAATGAGAGTCCCCTTTTAAGTATTTCCATTTAAAGCATGTCCTACCAAAAATTGGTGATTGTACAAAGATTTTAGATAAATTGAATTGTAAAATTGGAGTATAGTATTGCATCTTAAATAATTATTACTGCTTTAAAAAAAATATTCATAACCATTTAATTTTATAAAAAATGAAAAAACAACTACTATTTGGCATGCTTATCTTATTGAGTTTTGCCACTTATTCTTGTACGGCCGATGATTCGGAAACTACTGGAGCGAAAACAAAAGTTGCAAAAGAAACACCTCTAACGGGTGCAAGCGCAGACGGCCCAGATGACAAAGTGCCTCCTCCCCCTCCTCCAGAGGATAATTAACTTTAATCAGCTAAAAAAGGGAACATCCAAAGATTGCTCCCTTTTATTCTTTTTAATTATTATTTTCCTTTTTCCTCACTTCTTACAAAACAATTTAATCATTTGATAATAATTACTTTACAATAATTTCACATTAGTTTTCTTAATTTGATATAAAACTAATCGTTATGAAATTCTTTAATCTAAAATTCCTAGTATCATTCAAAGAATGGCTTTTTTTAAGAGCAATGCAATCTTCTTTCCTACATTAATAAACCATTATAAATAAAGGAAAGCAGTATTGAATGAATAAAATTGAAAGCTCATTTTTGAATAGAAACCAATTTGGTAAAGATTTCTTGTGGGGTGTCTCAACCGCCGCTTTCCAAATTGAAGGAGCGCATGATTCTGATGGAAAAGGTTCTTCTATTTGGGATGTTTTTACTTCTCAAAAAGGAAAAATCAAAAACGGACATCATGCCATAACTGCTTGTGATTTTTACAACTGCTATCAGGACGATATTAATTTAATCAAGGAATTAAATATTCCGAATTTTAGATTTTCTATCAGCTGGCCTAGAATTATGCCGACTGGCGTTCATCCTATCAATCAAGCCGGCATCGATTATTACAACAAAATTATAGATTCGCTTCTGGCTTCGGGAATAGAACCTTGGATAACGCTTTATCATTGGGATTTACCTCACGAACTTGAAGTAAAAGGAGGCTGGACAAACCGCGAATCGGTTTCTTGGTTTAAAGAATATGTCGAAGTCTGCGTACAATATTTTGGCGATCGCGTTAAAAACTGGATGGTGATAAACGAACCTTCCGTCTTTACTGGAGCAGGTTATTTTTTAGGCATTCATGCACCTGGAAAAAAAGGAATCACCAATTATCTTAAAGCGATGCACCACGTTACTCTGGCAACTTCAGCTGGAGCCAAAATAATTCGCGAACGAATTCCAGATGCCAACATCGGAACCACGTTTTCATGTACGCACATTGAACCTGCAACAGAAAACGCAAAAGATATTGAAGCTGCAAAACGTGTTGATACTTTATTGAACAGAACTTTTATAGAACCCATTTTAGGATTAGGTTATCCGCAGAAAGAGCTTCCGGTTCTAAAAAAATTGAATAATTATATCCTTGAAGACGATTTAAACAATCTCACTTTCGATTTTGATTTCATCGGATTACAATGCTATACTCGTGAGGTGGTAAAATCATCTATTTTAACTCCCTACATTGGCGCTGAACTGATAAGTGCCGAAAAAAGAAATGTGATTTCGACTGATATGGGTTGGGAAGTTTATCCTCCTGCAATGTATCACATTCTTAAAAAGTTTAACGAATATGACGGAATCAAAAAAATAATCATCACAGAAAACGGAGCTGCTTTTCCAGATACCGTTCAAAACGGAAAAGTACACGATATAAAACGAACGCATTTTATTCAAGACAATTTAGAACAGATATTACGTGCCAAAGAAGAAGGCTTAAATGTAGAAGGCTATTTCGTATGGAGCCTGACTGATAATTTTGAATGGGCCGAAGGTTATAACGCCCGATTCGGACTAATCCATGTGGATTTTGAAACCCAAAAACGAACTATAAAAAACTCTGGATTATGGTTTAAGGATTTCTTATCCTGATTTTACCGCGAAGTACGCTAAGTATTTTAAAATAACTTTCAGTTAAAAACAAAGTTCGCAAAGCTATGTATAAATTGCTTTGCGAACTTTGCGGTTATCTTTGTGCCTTTGCGGTTAAAAGCTAGACCCAAATAGTATTAAGACTTGTATTTATAATTCTGTTTTAAGATTCCAACATGAATCTTTCCATTAGATTTTAAGTTGGTTATAATCCTGATATATTTCTCTTCGGGATATTTTACTTCGAAACTAAAGGTCGTATCTTTTGCTTTAACCTGAAGCAAATGTTTTCCTTCGCCAGATGTTGACAAGCTTATCGTTTCGTAAGTAGGGAGTGCTTCAGTTGCTTTTAAATTAATTTCTTTTAGTTTTTCTTTATCTAGAAATACTTCTAGTTTTAAGTTGTCCAATTTCATATTGGTTGGCTGTTCAAATGAGACAACATATTTTTTACAGCTGACAGTGCATAAAACAATTAATAGTATTAGGAGCTTTTTCATAAAGGTATTTTAAACTGATTGTTATTAAAAATCAAGACCATTTTTAGTGTTTGATAAATATAAATAATTTTATTTCAATCCGGCCGAAAAAACAATTTTTACATTTTTCTAGAATAAATAATTAAGCGAAAAAGCTCAAAAAAATTTCTTCAAAAAAAAGAGAAAAAAAAGCGAAAAAATCTGTTATTTCACTGAATTTCATTAGGTTTATCGGGATTTTTTTCTTATCTTTATTGTGTAAATAACAGTAAATATATGCCGAAAAACAAACTTTTTAAATGCCACAATTACCCTTCAAAAAATCATTCTTTTTCTCTCTTCAAGCATTTTATTTTTAAAAATGCATCGAATTTTCATTTCGAAATTATCCCTTTTAACTTTTTTTCTGCACCAAATATAAACATGCAGAAGAAACTAGAGCAACTGCTCCAACAGCAACCGTAATTATTTTGCGAGGATATATTTTCTGAACCATTGTTTTAGAAAATAGATCTTTAAAATTCAGTACAGAATTTCTCTTTTGGGAAACTTCTCTAGACTCTTCATTTTCATTTTTTACCAAAACATTCTTTTCTATGCCATTACTATCAATTTCAGCGGTTACATTCTTAACTTGTTTTGCTTCTTCAATTCTACATTTTTCATTGAATTTTTTAAAAGGGCGCGGCTGAAAATCGACTATTACTGCTGCAAGATTTATGGCATCAATATTTGATGGATCTGTTTCGCCTTTAAAGAAAGTTTCAATGGGCCTAAACTTATCTTTTTGGTTTCTGAACTTATTCTTCTGAGTATAGTCAAAATCTACGCAAAGTAAATTTCTAAAAACTTTTAAATCATCTTGAGTCGGGTTGTCTTCAAAGATAAGCCAACATAAATCGCGAAGTTTTCCGCGTGAAGGGTGGTGTAGGAAGTCAAAATACTCTCCCTCTTTTTCGATCTCGTATTTAATTTTAATCGCCTTTTTATATTCTTCTAATGTATTGTTCATCTTGCCTTTTTTAAGAACTTCTTTTGACTCTTTACTTTCATTTCTAACTTAATTTTTTTTATATGCCTTTATTTTCAACCTCTAAATTTAATCATTACAAGCAATTCAATTTCTGTTCCAAATCTATACTTTTTCTATATTTTTTTTAATAGTTCGCAACCAACTTTTGACAGACTTATTGCATCTATTATAATAAGAGATTTGTCTAAAATTAAATAATTCAAACTAGACTTTTACGCTTTTTTTCTGGGAATTTCTGGGAATCTCAGGAAAACGCAGGAATTCCGGGAATCCCTTGCCAGTTAAGGCCTGGAAGCTCCTTTACTTTGCATCAAGAAATTAGTTCAGGTTTTGTCTGCAGACTAAAACAATAATGAAAACCAGTTCTAATTAAGAGTGTAAAAAAACTGTAAGACCGAGTTTATTCGGGAAGTATAAATAACGTCTTACTGTTCTACACACTTCACTTCCCAAAACCAATGTTGGTATTGTCCCAAAAGCCTCTGGATTATTCCGGACCGCAATACCTATGTCTAATTTCTTAAAAATAAACAAAATGAAAAAACTAATACTATTTATCGCTTTTGCGTTATTATTCACGATATTTTCTTGCACTCCTGATGAGTCTGAGACACAAACAGTTAAGAAAACTGAAAAAATTGATGGTCACGCTGGTAATGATAAACCTGATGGTCCTGGTGATGGAATAACCCCACCTATAAAACCATAAACTAAAATCTATTTTAATCACTAATTAATATTTTTCGGGGAAGTAAATTTATACATTTACATTCCCCGTTTTTTTTGATGGTTATCAAAATACTTTAGATTACAAACTATAGAAATCAAAAAACACCATAAAAAGCCACTCTTAGCAAATGACTATGTAAAAAAATCTAAACAAAAACATTATTATCCTTATACTGCCAATACATTTATTGTTGAAAATAATTAGCTTTACAAAATGTTTAACCATTCAAAAACCTATTAAATAAAAAAATTACTGTTTTTTATTGCTTTCGCAGTTGTATCAACTCTATTTTCTTGTACTGCCGACGAGGACAACACGCAAGCAGAAAATAAAATTGAAAAAGTAAATGGTCACGCTGGTAATGATAAGCCTGATGGTCCTGGTGATGTAATACCACCTACAAAACCATAAACTAAAAATATAATTTTAGTATTGAATTAATTACTATTTTCGGGGAAAGTAAATTTATATGTTACGGTCCCCGTTTTTTTATTTTATTCTACTTCTCGCACTTTTTTCTTGTAAAGAAAAAAACACCACTCATCCCGATGCAGAATTGATTCGAAAAGAAGCACTTAGTTTACGAGATAAGGCAGATGAAAATTATGGAAAAGGAAATTATAGTCCTGCTTTTTACGAATTCAACAAATCAAAAACCCTTTTTGAAACTTTAAAAGATAGTGCTAATATTGGCTACATCCTCATTCAAATGGCCGCTATTCAGCAAATCAATGGAGACTATTATGGTAGTAAAGAAACAGTAACTGAAGCATTGCCTTATGCTAAAAATAAAAATCATGTAAGCTGCATCAATAACATTATAGGCATTGCTGACAAAGAACTCTCGCTTTACAATGACGCAATTCTTTATTATAAAGAGGCTATAAAAGATTACGAAAATCTTGACAAAAAACAAGACCCTTTAAACAATATTGCTGTGGTTTACATACAGCAAAAAGAATACAATAAAGCAATCACTATTTTAGAATTTCTTTTAGAATCACCTGCCAGTAAGAAAATTTTAACAGATGAAACTAAGACAAGCAGAAAATCTAGATATCAAGACAATTTAGGTTACGCTTATTTTAAAAATGGAATGGATAAAAAAGGATTTCATTTAATGGACAATGCACTCCAAACTAGAATTGAAATTAAAGATACATATGGCAGTATCGAAAGTTATCTGCACCTTGCAGACTATTACTCCAAACAGAATCTTCAAAAATCAGACGAAAACGCTCTTACAGCGTATAACATTTCTACAAAACTAAATAGTATAGATGAAAGATTAGAAGCCCTGCAAATATTAATCTCAAATGATAACAGTCCTAATACCGCAAAATACACCCAAAAGTACTTTACATTAAATGACAGCATTATTAAGGTTCGAAATAATTTTAAAAATAAGTCTGCAAAAATTAAGTACGATGCCAAAAAGGAAAAAGACGAAAACGAAAAACTCCGTTTAGAAAAGGCAGAGAATCAATTATCGCTTC
The DNA here is from genome assembly GCF_004151235.1 of Flavobacterium anhuiense. Classification (GTDB taxonomy): domain Bacteria; phylum Bacteroidota; class Bacteroidia; order Flavobacteriales; family Flavobacteriaceae; genus Flavobacterium; species Flavobacterium anhuiense_A. The sequence goes on along the minus strand of NZ_JUIV01000001.1, from coordinate 248,245 downwards.
AAAGAGCCAAATACCTAAAAATCGTATCGGTAATTGTTTTTGCTTTTTTAGTTATTCTCATTTTCATTTTAATACGCTATTATAAAAATAAAAACAAAGCCATCGAGTTTAAAACTTCGTACAACACTGAAACCCGAATTGCTAAAAAAATACACGACGAACTGGCAAACGACGTTTTTCAAGTTATTGCTTTTGCGGAATCTCAGCCATTATCTGTCGAAAACACCAAAGAGAATCTGCTTCAAAAACTGGATGACATTTATAGTCGCGTAAGGGGAATTTCAAGAGAAAACAATAGTATCGATACTGGAGTAAACTTTACCCACAGCATAAAAGAAATGCTCTCTGCCTATAATACGCGAGAAAGAAATATCATGATTACCAATTTAGAAGACATAAATTGGGAAGACATTGACGATATAAAAAAAATCACCATCAGCCGAATTTTACAGGAACTAATGGTAAACATGAAAAAGCACAGCGAAGCAAGTATTGTGGTTATACGATTTGAAAGTGACCAGAAATCAATTTCAATAAATTATAGGGATAATGGTAAAGGCTGCGAAAAAACTATGCTTGTGAAAAATGGCCTTCAAAACATGTCAAATCGCATTGTAGCGGTTAACGGAACATTTGATATTGACACAGAGCCTGGCAAAGGATTTAAAGTAAAAATATCGATGCCAGAACAAACTCAGATTAAGGTAAAAGAAAAATTCGCTTATTAAATAAAAAACCTTTCAGAATTAATCTGAAAAGCTTTTCTCTTCAAAAACAATACTATTATAACCTTTTCCAGCTTATAATGTTTCGTTCAAAACAGCCACAGCTTCTTTCCAGTTATTTACTCGTAAATGGTGCGTTTTGTTTATATTATGAAAGGCCGTAAACATAATGGGTTTGCCCATGCAATAATCTAAATTTTTACAATGATCATCAATTAAATAATCGGTATTGATGATTCTTTTACTTCCGCATAAAACTATATTTTCCCATTTTATAAAAGGAAAATGTTCTGCAAGCCATTCTACTTTTTCAGCAAGCGAAATTGGAAATTCTGTTGCTGCCGAAACAATAAAAATCTCAAAATTCTTTTGGAGTTCTTGCAAACTTTCGACTGCATCTGGCATTACTGGCAGGTTTCTAAAAAAGTTTCCTTTATTTAAAATTCCGTGCAAAAGCGCTCTTTCTTTAAAAGCTTCCTCCTCACTTAATCCTTGAATTCCCTCTTTCGTAAGGTTCATTCCGTATTCTTTATTGTACTCTTCAATCAATTGGGATTCTATATCGGCTAGCACCCCATCCATATCAACTGCAATGGTTTTCTTTCTCATGATAATTTTATTTTGCGGTAAAATTATGCAAAAATTGCAAAATATTGCAATTTTTAACTTATTTTTGCAATATAAAACCGCAAACAAAATGAAAAAGGAAGAACGACAAAAGGCAATTTTAGAATATTTATCTAAAGAACATCGTGTTTCATCTGTAGAATTAAGCGAATATTTGAGCGTTTCGGAAGATACTATCCGACGCGATTTAAAAGAACTTTCAGATCAAGGGCTTTTAAAAGCGGTTCGCGGTGGTGCAGTCGCTCCTTCTCCAATTCCGCTTCATTATAGAAAAAGAGAAAAACACGATATCGAAAACAAAAAAATTATTGCTCAAAAAGCTATTTCGTTTTTAAAAGACGGACAAGTTGTTTTTATTGATGGAGGAACTACATCTTTGGCTTTGGTTGCCAGTTTTCCTTACGATTTAAAATTAACGGTTATTACCAATAGTTTTCCCGTTGCTTCATTGATTGAAGATTTACCCAATATTGATTTAATTTTTGCTGGCGGAAAAATGTGCAAAACTTCTTTTGCGACTTCGAGTATTGAAACAATAGATTTCTTTAGGAATTTCAGAGCAGACGTCTTCATTTTAGGAATTTGCAGTATTCATCACGAACGCGGTATTACGGGAATTTTATACGACGATTCTGTACTGAAAAAGAATATGATTAAAAACTCCAACTTCGTTATTGCTTTAAGTTCTATCGAAAAAGTTGAAACTGCCGAATCTTACTTTGTCTGCCCAATAAAAGACATTGATGTTTTGGTGACCAATGTTTCTCCCGAAGATGAAATTTTAAAGCCGTATAAAAATACTGGTTTGACTATTCTATAATTTCATAACTTTGGTCTAAACAATGAATTAACATTAATCTGACGCAATGGAATTCCAATATTTTCTACCATCAGAAATTCTGAAACCTTATATAAAACACTATTATATTTTTGAATCAGATTCTGATATAGAATTTCAGGATACTGTTTTTCCGAGTGGCGAAATGGAAATGATTTTTAACATCGGCGATGGTATTTGGGAATCTCTAATTGATGAAAAATTTCATAAAACACCCAAAATTGAATTGTGGGGACAAATAACAAAACCGCTTGCTATAAAATCAAAAGGCAGACACACTATGTTGGGTATTCGGTTTTATACCCATTCTGCAGCTTATTTTTTTAACGATGAGGTCGGAATCTTTAACGATCAGATTTTAGATTTAGAAGATGTTATTGGCAAACCTATAACAACACTTCATTTACAGCTTTTGGAAACTCCAGAAATTCAAAAGCGAATTGAACTTATCGAATCTTTCTTAATCAAGAAATTGATAATGAACGATAATAAGTCGCAAAAAAATCAAAAAGTGGCTCATATACTTTCGAGTTTAGTACAAAATCCATCAGGTAACGACATCAATACTATTGCAGCCAAATACGGAATGACGCCTCGCTATCTTCATAAACTGGTTTTTCAGCATACGGGTCTGGCTCCAAAATCCTTTAATAAGATTGTACGTTTTCAGCGCAGTTTAAAATTGATTGCCAATAATGATTCTCCCTTAACTTCAATTGCTTACGATTCTGGCTACTTTGACCAATCGCATTTTATAAGAGATTTTAAAGCTTTTACAGGAACCACGCCTACTTCTTACCTAGAAAATCTATCTCCAATAAATAATTTGATTATTTAAGGAAATGTATAGTATTTACAAACACTACTTCTCAGAATCTGAGCAACTCAGAATCTCAGTAACTTAAAAAAAACTGTTCCGATTTGTACAATTTTAAAGTTTTCAGGCGCAATACCTTTGATTAAAATAATATCAATTTATTCTTTTAATTAAAAACAAACGTTATGAAAAATTATGTTCTTGGTACAATCTTAAAACTAATTTTATTTGCCATAGTATTAAACAGCTGTAATTCGACATCAAAAAAAGAAACAGCCAATTTAGACGAAGCAAAAAAAGCAATTAAGGCAAGTAATGCTATTTATTTTGATTCATTTAAAAACAATGATCCATCCATTTTTATAGAGCGTTACGCCGATGACGCTTCAATTTTGCTTCCGAATGCGCCTCAAATTTATGGAAAAGAAGGCGCTGCTAAATTCTTCAGAAAAGCCTATGATGAATACGGCTTAAGAGGCGGTAAATTTATTACGACAGCAGTTTACGGCGATGGCGTAGAATATGTTACCGAAGAAGGTTTATGGCAGTCTTTAAATTCGAAAGGAGAACTTATGGATGATGGCAAATTTCTTGTTCTTTGGAAAAAAACTCCTAAAGGTTGGAAAATGTTTAGAGATTCTTTTAGCAGTAATCGCGAAGCAAAATAAGAATACTTGTTTAGAGCGCGATTTAATCACAAATAATAATTTATATCTTTGTTTTAAACCTAAACTTATCATTACGATTCAAAAAAACAAAAAGTAGGTTTTTTCTTTCTTTTTAAAATAAAAACATATCTTTGTAAAGTCAAAATACTATACAAGGAGAAATCCGAAACTTAAATTTTAAGTTAACATAACGAGCCCTCATTCACGTTGCTGGAGCTAGTGATAGCCCTAATTCCACTCCTTGTAGTGTTTTGACACAACCGAAGATGAGGGCTTCGTGCGTTTAAATATTTTCGAAAATGTCAAAAGAAAATCAAAAACCAACACATCGTGATGTAATGCCATCCGTAATTAATTTCCTTTCAGACGAATTGTTTGAGGGAGACTACAAAGAACAGCCCATGTATTTGCAGGAAATCTTCGAGCTCCTCATGCATACCGAATTTGGCGATGATATTAATTTAAGGCAAAAAATACTGAGCTGTTTAAGAACCAGCCGAAATCTCGCCGAAACCTTATCGCTATTTTCAGAAAAGCAGATTTATAAGGCTTGCGCTAGTAATAGATAAATTATTTCAATAAAAATTGAAAACCCTGCGAATTGATATTTGCAGGGTTTTAGTTTTTACAGTATATTTTATTATTTACAAATGCAAGGAGCATTTTTTACTATTTTTTTAGTCTCTTGACTAATTTTAGGAATATTCAATTGTATACCATTTTGCTCTAAAAATGCATAAGCAGTTGAATCATTATCAATTTTTATTCCTACTGTTGTAGATATTTCGCTTTTACTTTTAAACTGATTTGTTATAAAACCTTTATCAAAGTTTAATGGTAATTCTTCTTTTGTGAAAGCATTATCTTTTTGCCAATATTCATTACCTTCTGAAAAAACAATTTTTGTTATAAAATCTTGATTTTTGTTGTCTTTCCATTTTACAATAAAAAGATAGGGAATAGCCTTTTTTTCACTTGAATTAAAAATTGGTTTGCCAACGAGAGACTGACATTCACCATTACACATTCTTGCTTTTACACTTATTATTTGTCCCCCCTCAGGAATAGAGATATCTTGATTCCAAGTATATTTTTGTCTATATAAATCATATACATCAGGAGTTGGATACCCATGTTGCTTTATATTTTCTCTTGTTTCATTTGAAAGAAATTTTGGATCAGATAGTTTTTTCTTTGAGAATCCTTTTTCAAACATAAATTTTGCACTGTCATATACATCATCTTTATTTAATGGTGTTTCAGAAGCTTGGAATCTGCCAATTTCGATTTGTGCATCATCCTCTCCTATCAACCATACTACAACCACTCCTTTTGGAGCAAGACCAAGTTGAATGGTTTTACAATTAAATTTATAATTATTATTCTTCTCTTCTTGATTGAGATATCTTTCAATAATATTTTCTGGTAATTGCCATTTACCTTTAAAGAATTTTTGTTCAACTAAAGAAAGCCAAGTTATTTCAAAAGTTTCAGGGAGTGCATAAAATTCTTTTTTAGCAACTTCTACACCAATTCCCCAACTTGTATTTATACAAGATGGTCCAAAAAAAGATTTGCCCACAAACCCTCGCTGTATTGCAACAGGGTATTCTTTTGGAACAGAAATACGAACTGACCATTCTTGTTTTTTTTCTACACATGAATTCACCGTAATTGCCAATAACAATAATGCAACTATTTTTTTTATCATTACTTTTTTATATGTTTTCTGTCTTTTAATTAAAAAGGTTTAGATTTCGCAAACGATTCTTGCGATAAAATTGCTTCTTTCATATCAACTTCACTAGATGCCGTTTTTATTTTTATTGAAATCCCTTTTGTCTCTCGGGGTTTAGTATTTCGGTCAATATCTATTACAAAAGTTATAGCCTCACCATCTTTTAAATTCTCAAAAATTGCTTTCGATTTTTTTTCATCAAAGAAAATATCACTTTCCATTCGTCTGTTATTTATATCATGCCAGACGACATTTACTTTTCTTGGAATAGCACGTTTTTTAATAGGCATCACATTTCCGTTTAAACTCAAGAAGATAGATTCAAATTCTCCATTTATATAATTTATAAGAATTGTTTCTACTTTATCTTCTGCCTTAACATGAGGGGTCAAATTATATTCTCTAAAGAGTGTTTCCCAATATCCAAATGGAATTGTGCCGTTTTTAATCTGGTCTAATATTTCTTGTGGCAGATCTTTAATGTTAACTCTAATTGTTTCATCAATTCCTTCTTGGGTTTTCATTATTTCATGTGCGATTCCCCAATCTACAGTTTTGTCTTCATGTGCTTGATATTTCCCTACAATGGTCATATTAGATTGGCTAAATACATATAAAACAACCATACCTCCAGGAAACAAGCCAGCATTAATTACAAAACGCCTGTCGATAAAAATTTCACTTTTTTTAGTTTCTTTGTTCCAGTATGGTCTTTTACTGCCATTGATCATTAGGGATTCTATTTTATCTGAATCGAGTTTAAAAATTCCCGAATAACTTTTGTTTTCAGTATACGATAGCCAAGTAATGTCTAATGTTTTAGGTGTTATTCCTGTAGCTTCTCCAGAAGAAGAACCGTCATTATCACCTAAATCTTCGCTATTGATTACTCTATCAAATGGCATGTAGACATAGCCGCTTTTAGGATTATCTCCTACAATTAAATGACCTGAAAAAATTTCGGCTGGGTAATTTTTTGGTGTGCATACTGCCGCACCCCAAGAATATTGTTTTTCTTTCATAGTATTTTGACATGAGATTAAAGTGAAATTAAACAAGATAATAAGTATAATGTCTTTAGTTCTTTTTTTCATATTTATCCAGATATTGTTACTCTTTTTCTAATAATATTACTTACATTATCCATTTGGGGTTCCATACCTACTCCATCCATATTCGCAGAACAATGCAGAAATTTATTACGCAAATCTGGCAATATGTAGTAATCGGCAACCATGGTATTAAAATCATCAATTTCTTTTTGATTTTTCCATTCTTTTTTTCGTTTTGATTCTATTTGTTCTTTAGTGTAGAATTTTAATTTAGGCTTATCGTTAAATGCATAATCATCTATTCTTTGTTTTACCTTTTTTAATTCATCTGGAATTTTATAATGATGATTTAATTCTGTATCATAATTCCATGGAATTTCAAATTTTAGTTTTCCAAATTTTGCCATTAAGTGAAGAATGACAAAACTATATTCATTACTAAGATTTTCACGTTTTCCTCTTAAATAATAAGGAACTAAAGGAGGTAATTCTTTTAACTGTCCAGGCTTGAACCATCCTTGTTCGAGTACATGCTTTTTCTCTTTTTCAATTATGGGCGCAGATTCTGTAAGTATAACAATTTCTGTTTCACCATTTTTATAGCCTCCTCCAATATCTGAGTGACAGCCAGGTAGTAATAATTCTATACTATTAGATCCAGCGCTGGCAATGGTCGTTAATGGGAAATTCTCACGAAACTCGTCTTCTGCAGTTAAATGAACTGTGAAACCAACAGTAGGTATTTTTAATGGTACTTCGTCTTCCTTAATATCATCAAAAACATTACTGCCATAGGATGATACAGTATCAAAAATCCCTAAAAACCTAATTTTTATTCGATGTGGCAGGACATCATACTCCAATTTTTTAAAAGCTTTGCCTAGATAACCTAAATTATAACTTTCTTTATCACTTTTAACTTTCTTTTTGTACAGTTCGTTAACAAAAATACGGGCGGCCGCAGCTCCACGACTAAAACCAAAAACATCCAGATATAGAGTACTTATGTTTTTCTCATCATTATCTTGTAATTTTCTAACAACATCATCACAAGCTTTTTCTACTTTTTCAAAAAGCCCTGTTTCGCCGGTGCCATAACCCTGACCGCGGGTAAAATCGCCGTAGTAATCCTTTGTCCCATCAGGATTTTTATCAGGATTTTTAGTGCCAATGCCTTCAATATACACTGAATAATAATGTCTTTTCTTTTTATTCAGATAAGCTTTTTCTAATCGATCAACGTTGGTATTATCATTGCCATAGCTGGTATTGGAACCATCCTTATTTGATGCATAAGTGTTTTTTAAACTGGGATCTTTTCTTCTTCCTTCAATATTTTCTCTATTGTTTGATGTTCCATCGAAAAAAACACCCATGTAAACATCATTTACCTCTTTATTATCTTCTTTAGGAGGTACAAAACGTGGTTCTCCAAATATTATATTCGACATATTTTTTTATGATTTATTACCTGTAATGTTTATTTTTTTATTTGATGTCAGTGTCAAATTTTCTTTGGTGGCAACAATCTCAATTTTTCCACTTTCCTCATGAATGGTTTTGGCTAAAGAGGTGTAGCTGTTTTTAATTTTTATATTTAGGTTTCGGGCAGTTTTATTAATCGCCATAAATTATTTTTTAAAAGAGATTAGATTTTTCGGCACTATTTATTTCTACTGTTTTTTGAGAACTTTCTAACAACATGTTTTCCTGAGTACTAAAAATTTTAACCTCATCGGCAAACTGAGTTGATTCATGAGAACTTCGTTTATAGTTTTCAGTTATATTTTCAGTTTTATTGTCTCCAAATTCATTAATATCACCCTGTGCTATTATTCCAATATTATTTCCTGCATCCTGATTTATATTATTGCCTGCATCAACCTCAATATCCTCTTTAGCATCAATTTTTATATTTCTCCCTGCTTTCATAACAATATCATCCCCTGCTTCCAATTCAATATTTTTAGGAGCTTTAAATCTAATGTTTCCATCTCCATGAATTACAGCTATAGTTTCTCCTTTTTGGCTTTCAATTGTAATATCTCCGGTAGCATCATCATTAATAATTCTGTTTCCGCTTCGGCTATGCATTATTGCCTTTATATCATTATTCGGCGTACTATAACCGCTTTTTTCTTTTCTGCTGGTCATGGTTCCCAATACAATCGGCAATTCGGCATTATTGCCCTGAAAGTCTACAAAAACGGTATCGCCAATTTCAGGTATGATATGAGAGCCTCTGGCATCGCCTCCGTATTTTTGAATTAAAGGGATGTAAGGTGTGGTTTCGCCTTTTGCTGCTTGCCACGGCATCTGTACCTGTATGCAGCTGAGTCCGTCAGGATCTGCATTGGCGGTTACAATGGCAGTCTGGCTTTTACAGTGAGGCACTAAATCGGGATCTGTTTCGGGAGAAAATACAGAACCGTTAAAATTTACAGCTGTAAAGTGGTTTTCGTAACCGCCGCCATCATCGCAGATGTGTGTAATCTGTGTTACGCGGTAAGAGCTCTCCAACTGCATGTCGACACCCAATACGCGCACTTCGTTTCCTACGGTAATACCCGGAACTTCGCTCGATGCTTTCATTTCTACCAAACTGCTTAAAACAGCGCGCATTTTGTTTTTGGCATATTCCTCAGAAGACTGTCTTCCAGATCCGCCAACAGGAGTCTGGTTAAGCTGTATTATGGTTTCTTTATTAAAAACTTCATTAGACCTATTTAAAAAGTTTTGATGAAATCCGTCGGCTTCCTTTCTGTATCTTAAAGTTTCGTCGGTTCTATATTCACCGTCATTATTGTCATTTTCTATTATTTTAAACTGGGCAGGCAGAAGTTTAATGGTATAATCAAAATCCTGCATGTTTATTCCGTAGATTAATTTTGGCTGTCCGCCAACACCTCCGGGACTTCCAAAAATAGTTGTTCGCCCGTTGTAATATAGCCAGTGTCCGTTTCTTTTTGCCAAACGGTTTAGAAAAGAGAAATTGCTTTCGTTGTACTGTACTGTATAAGGCAGATTTTCCAAGTAAAATGGTCGCACATCCATATCAATATCGCAACCTGATTTTACTTTCCTCACAATGTCGCTCAAAGACATGTTAGTAAAAGAATTGCATTCAGGTCCATTTTCTAGAACTATTGTAGTGCTTTTCCCTTTAATCACAATGGTTTCTTCTATATCTTTGATACGTGATTTCTGCAGTTTGACTTCGGTCACAATGCCATAAAACTGCATAATATAATCTTTAGGATCTGCTCCAATAATAAGATCTTCCAGTCCGTCTATGGGTTTTATTTCTATGCTTATTTTTTCTCCATATAATTTCTGAGAAAAAGGCATAACGCTTTTAAACTCTTCTACCAATAAATCCTGTCTTACTTCGAATGAAAAAGTGTGGTGGTCGTGAATGGTCTGAAAAACTTCTAATTTGTTGAAATTGGTAATTCTAATCTCGCCAATTTTAATATTTGTGATTGTTTGTAACGCCATACTATTTGCTTATTTAGAAGTTCTATGAGTTTTTCCAATTATTTTCAAAAAGCGTGTTCCCGATTTTTACTTCATTTGATGAAATTAAAATCTCGGTGACCATAGGAACTGATCCTTCACTTCTAAAACTTTTACGAAACGATATGCAATAGCCTTTTTTGAAGGTTATATTTTTCATGGTGCTCATGGCATCCCTGCGATAAAAAATGACTTTTCCGTCTTTTACACTGGTTTGAGAAACCATCCAATCCGAAAATAGATCTGTCTGCGTGCTTTCTATTACAAGTTTTATCTGTCCGCCTTTTGTCTTATTGGCAGGTTTTCCGTTGTTATCGACATTCTGCGTAAAATGAACATCAAATTCTAAAACATTAAACACTTCATTGTCTAGTTCTAATTTTGCTAAAAAGCTCATATTTAAAGGGTATTGATTATTTTACAGGCTTCTGTAGATTTTATAACCTTAATCAATAAATGAGAAGTGGTATTTAAGTAAATAAAATATTACGTATTTGTATTGTAAATATAATAATTAGTTCTGAATAAGTAAGAAAAATATTAAATTTAAGAATAAGCAGAAATTTAAAAAGCATAAAAAAACCTCGAAGGACTAATAATAGCTCCCGAGGTTTAAGGTCACTTTTTTCGAAATCGCGAATTACAAATACAAGGTGATTTTCTTATAGAAAAAAGCCTTTCAGAATTTTACTTCCGAAAGGCTCTTCCACTACAATTTAATTGGCAAAATTATTTCCATCCGCCGCCCAAGTCCCTGTAAACATGAACTGCAGCATTTAATTGTTCTTTTTTAGTGTCTATTAATTCCAATTTAGCTTCTAAAGCATCTCTCTGCGTCATTAAAACTTCGAAGTAATCTACTCTAGCTGATTTAAACAAATCATTAGAAACATCAATAGAAGTATTTAAAGCGTCAACTTGTTTCGATTTAAGATCGTAACCTTTTTGAAGATTTTCAATCTTAGACATTTGGTTTGAAACTTCTAAATAAGCGTTTAAAACCGTACGATCATAATTGTATAATGCTTGAATCTGTCTTGCATTGGCACTCGCAAACTCTGCTTTAATTGCATTTCTGTTAATCAATGGTGCTACAAGATCTCCTGCCAATGAATATAAAAGCGATTCTGGCATGGTGAACAAATAAGAAGGTTTAAAAGCGTTTACTCCAATTGCAGCCGTAATATCCAAAGAAGGATAAAACTCTGCACGAGCTACTTTTACATCTAATTTTGCCGCAACCAATTCCAATTCTGCCTGTTTAACATCTGGACGATTCTGTAACAATTGAGATGGAATTCCAGAACTTACAACTGCTGGCAATAGACTTAAGAAGTTAGTGCTGCTAGTTCTTTTAATTTCCTGAGGATATCTACCCAGCAAAAAGTTGATTTTGTTTTCGTTTTCTTTTATCTTCTGTAAGATATCAAACTCCAGACTTTGTGAAGTTAAAACCTCTGCTTCAAATTTCTTAACTCCCAATTCTGTTGCTCTTGCCGCTTGTTTTTGAACTTTTACAATTTCTAAAGCGTTAGTCTGCAATTTGATGGTCTGCTTAACAATATCCAATTGATTGTCTAATGCCAACAATTCATAATAAGAATCGGCAACTTCAGCGATGAGGTTTGTAATCACAAAGTTTTTACCTTCTACTGTAGCCAAATATCTGTTTAAAGCTGCTTTTTTAGAATTGCGCAGTTTTTTCCAGATATCTACTTCCCAGTTTGCATAGGCTGCAATGGTAAAATCTCCCAACGGATCTGGTGTTTCAACTCCCGGTTTAATTTCTGTTGTAGCATCACCCGCACCTTGGCTGGTATATCTACCCACTTTTTCTACTCCCGCTCCCGCACGCAAACCTGCTGTTGGCAATAAAAGTCCTTTTTTTACACGAATATCATTCTTTGCAATTTCAATTTCCTGCAAAGTGATATTTAATTCCTGATTGTTTTTTAATGCAGCATCGATTAAATCTACTAGATTCTGATCTTTAAAATAATCTTTCCAGTTTAATGCTGCTGTATTATTGTTTGCATCTTGCGTTTGAGCAGTTGCACCAAACGATTCAGGAACTGGAGTACTTGTAGTAACTGCTGCCTCAGGTGCAGGAGTTTTACACCCTGCAACTGCTAGACAAACAGCTAATGCAATACTATATTGATATGATTTAACTTTATACATGATTGTTATCAATTTCTTCTGTTAATGGATTTTCTAATTCATGTTTTACCAATTTGTATTTTTCAGCAATTTTGGCAAAAATGAAATACAAGCCCGGAATTACAAATACACCACAAATGGTTCCAATAAGCATACCTCCCGCGGCTGCAGTACCAATTGTTCTGTTACCAATTTTACCGGGACCAGTTGCAAAAGCAAGTGGCAATAAACCTGCAATAAAGGCAAAAGATGTCATTAAGATTGGACGGAACCTTGCTTTTGCTCCTTCCATTGCTGATTGTAAAACCGATAATCCTGCAGCGTGTCTCTGTATCGCAAACTCCACGATCAATACGGCATTTTTACCTAACAAACCAATCAACATTACCATTGCAACTTGAGCGTAAATGTTGTTTTCTAATCCTGTTAATTTTAATAAAAGGAAAGCTCCGAAAATACCCGCTGGCAAGGAAAGAATTACTGACAATGGCAGAATGAAACTTTCATATTGTGCTGCTAAGACCAAGTAAACGAATCCTAAACAGATTAAGAATACCCAAATAGCCTGATTACCTTGAGCCACCTCATCGGCAGAAATACCTGCCCAGTCAATGTCATATCCTCTTGGCAATTTTTCTGCAGCTACTCTCTGAATTACTTTAATTGCAGTACCTGAACTATAACCCGCAGCTGGCGAACCGCTGATTTGTGTTGAGGTATACATATTGTGACGCGTAATCTCTGAAAGTCCATACACTTTTTCTAATTTCATAAAAGCAGAATAAGGAACCATTTCATCACGATCGTTTTTCACATACAATTTCAAGATATCATCTGGCTGTGCACGATATTCTGGCGAAGCTTGAACAATTACTTTATAGTTGATACCGAATTTGATAAAACTGATTTCGTAGTTACTTCCCACAAGAGTTGACAACGTATTCATAGCATTTTCGATAGAAACACCTTTTTGCTGTGCTAAGTCATTGTCGACTTTCATCATGTATTGAGGGAAACTAGAGCTATAAAAACTAAATACGTTTGATAATTCTGGCTGTCTGTTCAATTCGGCAACAAAATCATTGTTTACCTGTTCCATTCTCTTATAATCTACAGAACCCGTTTTATCTAGCAAACGAAGCTCAAATCCTCCGGCAGCACCATATCCAGGTACAGCAGGCGGTTGGAAAAATTCGATATTTGCTCCTGCAATATCTTTACATTTTTCCTCCATTTCGTGCATAATCTCCAAAACAGATTCTTTTCTCTCGCTCCAGTCTTTCAGGTTAACCAAACACGTTCCAGAGTTAGCTCCTGTACCTTCAGACAAAATCTCATAACCTGCCAATGAAGAAACCGATTTTACTCCGTCAATCTCCTCAGCAATTTTCTGAACTCTCTCTGCAATATTGTTTGTTCTTTCTAAAGATGATCCTGGAGGCGTCTGAATTACGGCATAAAACATTCCCTGATCCTCATTCGGAATAAATCCTGAAGGAACTGAACTGCTTATTAAAAATGTTCCGATACAGAAACCAAGAAGTGCTACGATCGTAACAACTCTTCTGTCAACAATTTTACCTAATAAATTTTGGTATTTTCCTTGTGCTAAATTGAATTTTTCGTTGAAAGCATCAATAAATCTATTTGCTGGTGTTGGCTTTTTAGGCTGTCCATGATTATTTTTTAGCATCATCGCACAAAGTGCAGGCGTCAATGTTAAAGCCACAATACCAGAAAGGATAATCGCCGTTGCCATAGTTACAGAGAACTGTCTGTAGAAAACTCCAACAGGACCAGACATAAACGCAACCGGAATAAATACCGCAGCCATTAAGAATGTAATTGCGATAATTGCCCCCGCAATTTCATGCATAGCTTGTTTAGTTGCTTTAAATGGCGAGAGATGTTCTTCTTCCATCTTGGCGTGAACGGCCTCGATAACCACAATCGCGTCATCGACGACGACCCCAATTGCTAATACTAAAGCAAATAATGTAATTAAGTTCAATGAAATATCAAAGAAAGTCATGAACACGAAAGTTCCCACTAACGATACTGGAACAGCAATTGCTGGAATAACGGTAGAACGCCAGTCTCCTAAGAAAAGGAAAACTACTAAACCTACCAGAATAAACGCTTCAACAAGCGTGTGAATTACTTTTTCGATAGAAGCGTCAAGGAATTTAGAAACATCATACGAAATTTCATAATCCATTCCTTTTGGAAATCTTTGTTTAATTTTTTCCAATTTAGCTTTAACCTCCTCAATAACTTGATTCGCGTTACTTCCAAAAGACTGTTTCAATACAATCGCTGCAGATGGTCTTCCATTTAAATTAGAATAGATATCATACATTGAACTTCCAAATTCAACTTTGGCAATATCTTTCAGACGCAAAAGCTCTCCGTTTGGATTGGCTTTAACTACAATATTCTCGTATTGCTCTTTTGTTGTAAAACGACCTGAATATTTCAATACATATTCGAATGCCTGAGAACGTTTACCAGAACTCTCCCCTGTTTTTCCTGGAGAGGCCTCCAAACTCTGACTTGATAATGCTTCCATTACTTCATCAGCAGAAATTTTATAAGCTAACATACGGTCTGGCTTCAACCAGATACGCATCGCATATTCACGTGTTCCTAAAATATCTCCAGAACCAATACCATTTACCCTTTTTAATTCAGAAAGTACGTTGATATCAGCATAGTTATATAAGAACTTCATATCAGTATTTTTGTCTGTACTGTAAAGGTTCACGTACATCAACATACTCGGTACTTCTCTTGTAATTTTAATACCTTCACGAATTACCAATGGAGGTAATTTATTAGTAACCGAAGCCACACGGTTCTGCACGTTAATGGCTGCTTGGTTTGGATCTGTACCTAAGTTAAAAACAACTTTAATTGTAGCTTCACCGTCGTTTCCAGCATCAGAAGCCATATATTTCATCCCAGGAACACCATTTAAGGCTCTTTCCAAAGGAATAACAACTGCTTTAACCATCAATTCACCGTTAGATCCAGGATAATCTGCGGTAACGTTCACCATAGGAGGTGAAATTGTAGGGAATTGTGTAATTGGTAAATTTAAAACCGACAATACACCTAAAAAGACAATAATCAACGATATTACTATCGAAAGAACAGGTCTTTGAATAAATTTATTAAACATTTTTGTATTTTTTAATGATTAAAACCCAGTAAACCTATTCTGCTTTTAAGCGTAAATGATTGATTACTTCTTTAGGAGATTCGTAATCGAATTTAATCTTGTCGTTTTCTTTTACTTTCTGAACTCCTTCAAGTAGGATTCTATCGTTTTCTGTAATACCGCTTTTGATTACATATAAATCAGGAATTTCACCTGTGATTGTAATCTCTCTAGAACTTACTTTGTTGTCTTTGCCAACTACAAAAACATATTTTTTATCTTGAATTTCGTAAGTTGCTTTTTGCGGAATTACAATGGCATTTTTAAGAGGAACATTCATTTGAACTTGTCCTGTTTCACCATTTCTAAGTAATTTTCCAGAATTAGGGAATCTTGCTCTGAAAGCGATATTTCCTGTTTCGTTGTTGAATTCACTTTCAATTACCTCAACATTTCCTTTTTCTTTAAAAATATCTCCGTTAGCCAAAACTAAGTTTACTTTGTTATCTGCACGGTCTTTAATATTAGTCTCATAACTAATATATTCTGGCTCCGAAACATTGAAATAAGCAAACATCTGACTGTTGTCTGAAAGACTTGTCAATAATTCTCCCTCGTCAATTAAACTTCCAAGTTTTAAAGGAATACGGTCGATTGTTCCGTCAAACGGAGCTCTGATTTCTGTGAATGATAAATGAAGTTTTGCTAATGATACTTCAGCTTTTGCTGATTGTAGTTTTGCTTGAGCAACACTCAATTCGTTTTTAGAAACGATATTTTTATCTGCTAATAATTTAGAATTCTGCAATTCGATTTCTGCAGATTTTTGTTCTGACTGTGCTTTTAATAATTCTGCCTGGTACATGTTTGGCATAATTTTAAATAACAGCTGTCCTTTTTTTACAAACTGTCCTTCGTCAACATATATATTTTGTAAAAAACCTTTCTCTTGGGCGCGAAGCTCGATATTTCGAACCGATTTAATTTGTGAAACGTATTCTTTGGTAAACGAAGTATCGATTCTAACCGGACTAGTAACCGTAAATTTTTCAACTTCTTCTTTTTCTTCTTTTTTAGATGTACAGCTCGTTAAGCACACCAAGGCCATTAAGCCTGTGAACACAATGATTTTTTTCATGATTTAGTTTGGAAATTAAGCGATTGAATGCTTTTGGAATAAAAAATTCCTTTTGGATGTTAAAATGCATCAGTCAGCCTTAGTCCAGACCTTTAACCTTCATATAAGCAGGAGTAGAAAAATATACAACAGCAAGATACGCAGAGATCAAAACTCAGGTAACCGATGTATACTATAAAATCAAATTCTTAATACTCGTTGAGTAATATAGATAGGATTTGAATGCCCGAATATAGGCGTAGAAAATTTTAAACGACTAGAATCATTCGCTGCAGACTGATCTGAAAGTGCCAGATACAAAGCGTCTACCAAACTGTACGAAGCAGTAAAATATTTGTTCGCAAGTAAATCAACATCTTCGCCACCAACTAAATCTTCTTCTAAATCAATATCCGTAGCTTCTTCAATTGTTGAAGTTCCACGATCTTGATTAGTGAATTTAACTCGGTGTTTTTGTAGATGATGGTGATTATGAGGACCAAAAGTATTTGCATTCAAATATTGGCCTCCGCCAAACAGAAGCATATTCATGAATACTAAAAATACTATTAACTTTCTCATTTCGGTGCGAAAGTAATAAAAGAATTAAAACAAAAAAAGATTTTTTAACAAGCTTTAACAGTTACATAAAATGAAAACGTTTTCGGTAACTTTTTATATGAAGATTAGATGAAGAAAAGCATCATTCGATTCAAAAAACACAATATAACCAACTACAAAACAAACATTTATACAGAAAAAAAATTTCTTGTTTTTAAATTTCAATTTCCATTATCGTAAACTCCTGACCAGCTTTTACAAATGTTTTATGAGTATCTATAAGTCCTATTTTTTCATAAAAAGACTTTTTATTGCTTCTGGCATTACACCAAACTTTTTCCATTTTTTCATTTTTGGCAAATTCCAAAATGTGTTTTAAAAGATAAGAAGCAATTCCTTTTCCCTGATACTCTTCTAAAGTGGCTAATTTTCTAAACTGCATTTCTTTTCCTTCAATAAAACAAGAAACGATAGAAACTAATTTATTTCCCTCAAAAACTCCAAAATGAAATCCTAAGTCGTCTTCTTCTAGCTGTACAAACTCAAAAGGCTGGTCGGGCCACATTACTTCATGACGGATCTGCCAAGTATCGGATGCTTTTATTGTTTTAATTTCCATTAACAATGTATTAAATCTTTTCAAAAATAATTCTTTTTAATATGATTAGAAAAGCTGAGCAAAAAATGAACAGAGCTAACTATCAAAACTTTACAAAAAAATAAATCAGACAAATCGCTCAATTCTAATCTATTATGTTTATTTTTATGCTACCAAAATCAAATAAGATCCTTATGAAAAAATTCTTTTTAGCAGCATTTTTATGTTTTTGTGTAAATGGATTTGCGCAATTAATACAAGTTGGACCGCAGTTTTCGACCAATATTACTTCTGTTGATGCAAAAAGCTTTAGCTCTGACCATACGAATACAGGAGTTGGTTTTGCCGCTTTTGCTCGAGTAAACCTTACCGTTTTTTATGCGCAAGGTGAATTTGGCTACGCTCAAACTAATTTCAGCGTTTTCCAAGATGGCGTTGGAGAAACCGAATTTAAATTGTCTGGCACTGATGCGACTTTAATCGCCGGTTTCAAAATTATTCCGCTTGGAAAAATTGGTAATGTAAGAGTTTTTGCAGGATACAATTGGAAGAATTATTCGGACATAAAACCAAGCAATAATCTAAATTCTATAGCATTTGAAAGAAACAACCACAGTATACTTGGAGGTGTTGGAGTTGATGTCTGGAGACTTACTTTTGATGTAAGATATTTAGCAGGATTAACCGATATAGATGCATCTAGTAGTGAAATTAAAACTGGAATAACCAGCCTTTCTCTTGGATTTAAATTTCTATAAATATAAAAAAGGGAATCAATTGATTCCCTTTTTATTTATTTAGATCTTAACATAATAACTTTCTTCGTTATCACTGTTTATTTTTTGTATTCCTTCTTCTGTTTTAATAGCTACATTGACAACATGCAACGTGTTTGATCTTTCATTAAGACTGCAGTTCCAAATTGTCCCGTCTGAAAGGATGATTTCTGAGAATACTGATGCAGTGCAGTTTGCATCATTATAAACTAAATTTTCTGTTTTTAGAAGTTTCTTTACTTTTGTTTTTTTGTCTACTTCATAAAACGCTATTTCATTTTCTTTGATCTCAATTAATTCGTCAAAACTAGATTGATTGGCATTATCCGCCGTAGCTGCAGACCAGACTGGCTGATTCCCTGTCCGCTTCCAAGTTCCAATGGCTTGACTTAAAATTTCTTTTCTCAAAAGGCTACGTAAAGCATCCACTTTATTTAGGGCATCTTTTCCAATCTCATTGTCGGGTTTAATTTTAGCTGCTAAAGAAAATAAATCAACCGCTTTTTCAAAATCGGCTTTTTTATAATAAGAAACGGCTAACTCATATTTGCTTTTTTGAAATGCTTTTTTTTGGTCATTTTGTCCAAAGAACTTGAATGTACTAAACAATACAATCAGTACAAATGTATTTTTCATTAAAATTTGTAGGTTTTTTATTATTCAACAAACCTATTCTTTTTTTTGAGAAATATCTTTACGGTTTTCCGTATTTCTGATTAATGTTAATTATTCCAAAAAAATAACGTTATTTTATTAAAAACAAAACAGCATTATTAACTAATTTATTTAAAACATCTTAATCTATTTAACAAGTAAAATATTGTTTTCTGGTGTTGCATCCATAAAAATCCCTCCATCAAGCTGAATTTGGGCTATTTTTTTTACACTTTTCAGGGTTATTTTAGCCGTTTTTTGATTTTTTTCCCAAACTGCTGGGGTTTGATGTATCGTTACTTTCGATTTATCAGCGTAAGTAATTACAACATCAAATGGAATTGCAAAACCTCCAATGTTTTCTACTGTTATGATTTTCTTATCTGCAGAAATACCTTTTACTGCAATATCTAAATAATTGTTGGTAAAGAACCAATTATTAAAAAACCAATTTAAATTTTTACCTGTTGAGGTATTAAATGAATTAAAATAATCCCACGGAATTGGATGTTTGCCATTCCAAATATCCATATAATCGTGCAGCGCTTTTTTAAATACATCGTCACCCAATAAATCTTTCAAAGCCAAATAAGAAAGAGACGCTTTACCATAAGAATTATTTCCGTAACCTGCTCCAGAAACTTGTGTAGACATTGTGATAATAGGCTGATCTTCTTCTGTTGAACGGTCATTTATATAATGTTTTACTCTGAATTCTTTGTAAAAATTATCGGCAGCCTCTTTTCCATGCTCAGCAATTCCGATTAAATATTCGAAAGTTGTTGCCCATCCTTCGTCCATAAAAGCATAACGCGTTTCATTAATTCCCATATAAAAAGGGAAATAAGTATGTGCTACTTCGTGGTCTTGGACTAATTGCGCAAAAACAGGATCATCCACTTGCGAATCGTTACACATCATAGGGTATTCCATATCGGCGAAACCTTGAAAAGCTGTCATTTTTGAAAACGGATATGGAACTCCTGGCCAATTGTTAGAAAACCAATCCAAAGCATATTGGTTGTTTTTTACAGAATTTACAAAATCTGTTCCCGTAATATTGTAAGCCGCCTGAACGCTTACACGGCGATTTGTTTTCTTATCGACAATCACACTACTAGCATCCCATAAATAATGATCGCTTAATCCGAAACATACATCTGTGATATTTTTGGCTTCAAATTTCCAAACGTTCCAATCGTATTGCTTGGTCACGATTCCGCTTTTCATTTCCTCTGCGTTAGCGATATGCAGAATTTCATCTGTTGTGTAAGATTTCTTTAAGCGTGATGCAAATTCTGGCTGCAAAACCTCATCTGGATTTAGCAAATCACCTGTTGCATAAACCACATAATTTTTAGGTGCTTTTACAGAAAAAACATAATCATTAAAATCATTATAAAATTCTTGACGATCTGTATGCGGCAATCTATCCCATCCGTTATAATCATCAAAGACCGAAACTCTTGGATAACTATAGGCTACAAAAAAAGTTGTTTCGTCAATCTGTCCTTCTCTTCCGCTCTCTTTAGACAAAGGATAATTCCACCCAATATTTATAGTTGTTTTTGAATGAGGTAAAATTGGTTTCTGCAGTTTTACATTTCCAACCGTTCCCCAATTTCTAGCGTCTTCTTTGTACACTTCATTTTCAACTTTTAACGAAGTAATCGTCAATCCGTCGCTTAAAAAATCATTGCTTACATCGCTTCCACGAGAAGAAGTGGGTTTATGAAGATTATTTACAAAACGGATAACTAAATTTCTTAGCGTATCCTTGCTATTGTTCTCGTAAATAATAGTTTCTGTGCCTGAAACCAATCTAGTTTTAGGATCAACAGAAATTTCCATATTATATTTTCCGCGGTTCTGCCAATAATTTACGCCCGGTTTCCCGTCTTTAGAACGTGTTCCGTTATCGTAGGCTTTTTTAATATTTCGTGGCATGTAAAGCTCTTGAGCAATAGTATCTTGGGCAAAAAGAACAAATGCTATTAATGCAAATTGCAAAAATCTCTTTTTCATAAATGATTCTTAGGTCTTTAAATTGTTTGGTATATAACTAAGACTGCTTTTTTTAAATAATGTTACAAATTTAGTTATTAATTGTTAATGGTTTGTAGTTGATGGTTGATGGTTGTTGGTTAATGGTGCTTTTTAATTTTTAATTTTTAATTTTTAATTTTTAATTTTTAATTAAAAAAACTTAGCATCTCAGAACCTTAGCATCTTTAAAAAAGAAAAAACCGTCTGTCACCAAAAGCAACAAACGGCATCTACAATTAATATATAACCTTGATGACTACAAAATATAATCTGTATTAATAAAATTCGATTCTTTGCTGTTAAGCAATTCCTGCAGAATCTCATTATTATAATCGATATCTTTTGAAGCTACAAACGTACGGATTGAGAATGAACGCAAAGCATCTGGAATACTCAAAGTTCCTACAGCAGAATCTTTTCTTCCTGTAAAAGGGAAAGCGTCTGGACCTCTTTGGCAAGAACTGTTGAGGTTTACTCTGCAAACTAAGTTTACTAAAGCATCAATAAGCGGTGCCAATGTTTTTATGTCTTTACCAAACAAACTTACTTGCTGACCGTAATTTGATTCTGCCATATCTTTCAATGGTTCTTTAATATCTTTGAAAGAAAGCACAGGTACAACTGGGCCAAACTGCTCTTCATGATACACACGCATTTCTTTGTTTACTGGATAAAGAACTGCAGGGAAAATATAATTATCGGTATGTTTTCCTCCTTTTTCATTAATCACTTTAGCTCCTTTATGAACAGCATCATCAATTAATCCCTGAATATATTTTGGCTTCTCTGTTTCTGGAAGCGGTGTTAAAGAAACTCCTTTTTCCCAAGGATTTCCAAAAACCAAACTGTCTACTCTCGCAGCAAAACGTTTATTGAATTCTTCTCTAATAGATTCGTGAACATATAAAACTTTCAACGCTGTACAACGCTGTCCGTTAAAAGACAAACTTCCTGTAATACATTCTTGAATAGCCAAATCTAAATCGGCATCTGGAAGAATAATCGCTGGATTTTTTGCTTCTAAACCTAAAATCAGACGCAATCTATTTTTATTTGGATGCTGATCTTGTAAAGCAATCGCCGATTTACTGTTTCCGATTAATGCCAAAACATCAATTTTTCCAGATTTCATAATCGGAGAAGCTACTTCACGTCCTCTTCCGTAAACGATATTGATTACCCCTTTAGGGAAACTGCTTCTGAAAGCTTCCAACAATGGCGAAATACATAAAACACCATGCTTAGCAGGTTTGAAGATTACAGTATTTCCCATAATCAAAGCTGGAATCAGCAATGAGAAAGTTTCGTTTAAAGGATAATTATATGGCCCAAGACATAATACAACTCCAAGAGGTCCACGGCGAATCATGGCATTTACTCCCTGAACTTTTTCAAAGTGCGAACTTCGTCCGTTTAATTCCTTGTAGCTTGCAATAGTATCGTAAATATACTCTACTGTTCTGTCGAATTCTTTTTGCGAATCTCCCAATGATTTTCCGATTTCCCACATTAAGTATTTTACCACTTCTTCGCGGGTTTCTTTCATTTGCTTCACAAATTTTTCCATACATTTAATACGATCCACTACTTTCATAGTCGGCCATAAACCTTGCCCCATATCGTACGCATTGGTAGCAGCTTCGACAACTTCTGCCGCTTCTTTTTCTCCCATAAAAGGAATAGATCCTAATAAAGTCGGCGTATATTTTTCTGTTGAAGAAATAGTAGAAAACACAGGTGTGGTTTGCCCTGTCCATTGTTTCAATTCTCCATTTACAAGATAAGTATCTTGATTTATCAGCGCATTAATCTGATATTCTTCTGGTATAAAACTCATAATTTGGTTTGTTTAATGGTCTGGTAATTCTATTTTCAAAATAAAAAAGAGGCTTTTTTATTGCCTCTTCTTCTTTTATGGTTGTACTGTTTCACCTTCCCAATCTAGGATTCCTCCAAGCAGATTGTAGGCATTTTCGATACCTAATTCGTTCATTATCTGACATGCTTTTGCACTTCTCGCCCCAGAACGACAGTATACGTAATAATTTTTATTTTTGTCTAATTCTTCTATTTCATAGATAAATGCCTGCCCTTTATTGATATCAATGTTTAGAGCATTCTCAATGTATCCGTCATTAAATTCGTCTTCAGTTCTTACATCAAGTATAACTGCATTTTCGTCAGCCTGTAACTGAGCAACCCAATCTTCTTGTGATAAATTCATAGTAAAATGTGTTTTTGTAAAATTACGACGTTTCTATATATAAAAAACGTACCAAATGCGATTTCGATTATTATTCTCAGAAAACGTTTTAGAGAAAGTATTATAATCAGTGAATTACAAATTTAGTTACTATTTTTAAAAATTCAGCCTACAAAATCGATAGAAAATGGGATTTCTTCATTTACACAGAATTACTCATAAATCTAGTTTTCTGACAATTATTCCCATTTCAAACCATTATCTTTGTAATCAAATACATTTTTTAATTCGATTTTGATAAAAACTTAGTCACAATGGTTTACATTTTTTGGTTTAAACTAAATCCAAAAAATGGGAAATTCGACTTGGCCCGATGTGACAAAATTATTATACAACATGCAGCAATCATTAAAAACCATATTCCCTAATTTCTCTAACGAACTTATCGCTACAATTGAAGAAAACGGAAGCCTTCAGGATTTTAAAGCGGGAACCATTTTAATGCGTACCGGACAATATATTAAAAATACCGTTTTGATCATTAAAGGTAAAATCAAAATCTATCGAGAGGGTGAAGATGGCGGAGAGTTTTTAATGTATTACTTGCAGCCAGGACAAGCCTGCGCGATTTCGATGATCTGCACCGCAAAAAGCGAAAAGAGCCAGATTATGGCAAAAGTAGTCGAAGATGTTACCGTGATGATGATTCCGTTGCAATTGATGGACAAATGGATGATGGAACACCGTTCTTGGTACGAATTTGTTATTGAAACTTACCGAAGCCGTTTTGAAGAAGTCTTGGAAGTTGTCGACAATATCGCTTTCCGTTCTATGGACGAAAGGTTAGAATTCTACTTAAAAAGACATTCTGATGCCTGTGGCTGTTCTGAAGTGAATTTATCACATCAGGAAATCGCAACTGAATTGAATACGTCACGCGAAGTGGTTTCCAGATTACTCAAAAAAATGGAACAGCGCGGTCTAGTCAAACTCAACCGAAACCAAATTGAATTATTAAAGTAATTTTTTTGTTTGCCACAGATTAAAAAGATTATTATGATTTCTTTTTATTAAGAATAGAAAAATCCATCTAATCCTATAATCTGTGGCAAAAAAAATTCCTGCTGTCAGGCTGAGCGAAGTCGAAGCCCCGCAAAGCATTTCGACTTCGCTCAATGTGACAAAATAATTCGCGAAAATTCGTGAATTCGTGGCGAAAAAAAAATCTTCTGTGATAAATGTTACTCAAAAAAATGGAACAGCGCGGTTTGGTTAAACTCAACCGAAACCAGATTGAATTATTAAAGTATTTTTTTTTGTTTGCCACAGATTAAAAAGATTATTATGATTTCTTTTTATTAAGAATAGAAAAATCCATCTAATCCTTATAATCTGTGGCAAAAAAATTTCCTGCTGTCAGGCTGAGCGAAGTCGAAGCCCCGCAAAGCATTTCGACTTCGCTCAATGTGACAAAATAATTCGCGAAAATTCGTGAATTCGTGGCGAAAAAAAATCTTCTGTGATAAATGTTACTGTAGGTTTCTAATTTCCGAAGCAATTTTGCATCAAAACAAATGCAATGGAATACTTAGGATTTTTCGCCTCAATCATAATCGGAATTACACTTGGCTTAATTGGCGGCGGAGGTTCTATTCTGACAATTCCAATTTTGGTCTACTTATTTAAAGTCAATCCCGATCAGGCCACCTCTTATTCCTTATTTATTGTCGGATTAACAGCATTGTTTGGAAGTTACAGCCACTATAAAATGGGAAATCTGAAACTGAAATCGGCTCTATATTTTGCAGTTCCTTCAGTTGTTTCTATTTTAATAATTCGCGAAGTAATCTTTCCGCAAATTGCGGCTACTTTATTTTCTGTTGCTTCCTATACCGTTTCAAAAGATTTTCTGATCATGATTATCTTTTCAATTTTAATGATTACAGCGGCCATTTCAATGATTAAAAAAAATGAGCCCAAAATAAAATCAGCAGAAACCAATTATTCGCAGCTAAGCTTAATAGGATTCTTAGTCGGAATTGTAACTGGTTTTCTAGGCGCTGGCGGCGGATTTCTGATTATTCCTGCCCTTCTTTTTTTCGCTAATCTTCCCATGAAACAAGCCGTTGGAACTTCATTATTAATCATTACCATAAACTCGTCAATAGGTTTTGCAGGCGACCTATATATCGGAACACCTATAGATTATTCCTTTCTGATCAGCGTTTCAGCCATGGCTTTAATCGGCATGTTTATTGGGAGCCAACTTTCTAAAAAAATAGACGGCACAAAATTAAAACCTCTTTTCGGATGGTTCGTTCTCATAATGGGATTTTATATTATTGCTAAAGAAGTCCTATTCTAACAGCAATTCAAAAAATTTATTTAGTTTCACTTGTAGAGTAATCTTTGTCAAAGCATTTTGCTCTGACAAAGATGAAACTAAATTTTTAGAGTTCTCCGAATTTATCTTTATAACGTTCCAATTCTATTTCGGTTCTAGAAAGCAACTTTTCTAACAATTGAATTTTATCTTCATAAAGTTCTTTTATAATCGAAGTATTGTCGGCATTAATTAAAATACTGCCGTTATTATTTCCATTTATTTTATTGAAACTATTAAAGTATTTGTCGTAATCAAAACTAATTATATCCTCTACGCTTACATCTAAAATCTTCCCTATCTCAACCAGTTTTTCATAACTCAAAGAAGTTTTTCCTTTTTCAATTTTACTGTAGCCCGCTTGGGTTACACCTAATCTTTCCGCCATATATTCCTGAGTGTAATTTTTTAACTCTCTAATGTTTTTAATCTTGCTTTTAATTGTTGTGGCCATAATTTTATTCTGATTTGGGATCATGTATAGTTAAAACAGCCAGCCGTTAATTTGTAACGACTTAACTATACTTATTTTTGGGTATTTGTTAAGCTACTTCATAATGAACACTATGACTTAGCGTTTTGTTAATTTTCTTTTTTTGATAATAAAATAACCATATATCAGTGCTGCCATTATGAAAAAAACATCATAATGGGAAATAGTAAATACAAACATCTCTGATTTTTCTTAAGCAGTTCTTTGTATACTGCGTTCAAATTGAAGATCTAAATAACTATCGATCTGCTTGCCAATTAACACGCGGTCTTCTGGCTCAATTTTAGTTCTTATTTCATTCTGGTAAATATCTTTAACAAAAACAAAATATACAAACTCGTCTTTATTACCAAACCTGGCGATTATAATAAATGCATAGCATAAAAGCGCAGGAATAATGTAATACAAGTCCATTAAATTGGAAAACAGCATGCAATAATACGCAACAGTTGTTACAGCTATAAAAGCGCCATTTTCTAGAAAATATTTTCTCTTTTTTTTGAGCAGTCCGAGCTCTTTGATTTCATCAAATTGATACTGCCAGTTTTTAGATTTATAACAAAACCTAACCTCGTCGGAAAAAATTGTTAAAGGCATAAATTCAGTAGGTAAAATAGATTTAAGTTTCAGTAAAAATCGTATCTAAAAAATTCTTTTAGGGGGAAAAAATTCTTAGATACGCAATATTAAGCATTAACTGCTTTTTTTTTCCGCAATACAGCTTATAGAATATAACTGTTGGTTGTAATTAAATCTTTTGTAAAAATTGCCTTATGTTTTTTTTTTTTACTACTGAATATGCTAATTAATAGAAAATATTATTATGGGCGTTTCCTTCGGCCGGGCTATCCGCTTGTATCTTTTCCTTGCTAAAGAAGCAAGAAAAAGGATACCGCCCCTATCCCTAACGCAGACTCAGGTAGATTAATTTTACTGGTCAAAATCACAATTCCATAATTTCAAATTTACCATTCTTCAATTCGTAAATTTTATCTGAAACAATATGATCTCCCGTTTCATTTATATCTTTTACAGAATCATAAAGACGATGTAAATTCAAAGAATCTTTATTTCCAGTTATTAATAATACATCTCTTGAAGGAATTCCAATAACGAGATCTCCTTCTACCAAAAAATTTTCATGATTCCAAATATCAAGTAAAATCAAACTCGATTCGTAATTTCCTCCAGCTGTCAACATAAAATATCCATTTACACCATGACGTTCTATTTGAAGCTGCTCTTGCAAATTATGAAGAGATTTTTCATACAATCTTTCTAATGGAAAGTTTATTTCTTGCAAATCATCTTTTGAAATATAATGAATCGAATTCTCTCTGTCTTCAACATAAAAAATAATTAACTCTTCATTATAAAACTCATAAACATGTTTTTTTTCAAAATCAGCATTTATTTCCTCTAAACTTTTTAAAAACCTTTTATCCTTAATAACGGGTAAAATTCTATCGACATTTAAAAGTTCTTTTGGCAAAAAAATCGAAAAAATACTATTCAAGTATCTTTTAATTATCTCATTAATATTTTTAGGGTCACTAATGTATTCTGAATAAGCATTATTCAAAAAACATTGATGTTCAACACCATTATATTCACTCTTTACATCTAGCTCATTTACCGAAATAATTTTTATTTCTTTTACTTCTTTACTTAATTTTTGAGCAAATTTTAAAGCAAACTCTGTTTCAGTAAGCAATTTCTTTTTAAAAAACATAGACACAAAATATTTGAGCATTTTATTTCAATCAATTGCCTCCAGCTTTAGCTGGAGGTAAACAAATGTATACAAAAAAGGCTTTAGCCAAAAACCGCAAAGTTTGGCTAAAGCCCAATTTAAATTAAAACAAAAAACCTCCAGTTAAAACTGGAGGTAATTGATTTGATATTGAAGGAATTAAAACTCGTGTATTTATAGTTACAAAATTGAGAATTCCATTCAAATCAAAATAAAAATTCGTGATCCCGATAGTTATCGGGAGTGGCTATAACAAAATCAATGCTCGCCATATCCTACATCATCCATTTTACCGCTAAAAACACGATATTGAATAACAAAGTAAACAATCACCAGAAACAAAGCGATAAAAAACCAGCTCAAACCAGCGTTTAATCCGTATTCGTGAGCGGCAGTGTTGTAAATGGTTAAAGATGGATTTACTTTATTAGTCGATGGCAAAACATTTGGAAAAATCGAAACCGCTGTAGAAGCAAATCCTCCCAATAAAAATAAAGTCGAAAACAAAAATCCGTGACCGTCTTTTTTAAATGAACGAACTTTGAATAATCCAGCAATTCCAACAAAAGTCATTAAAGGAAAAAACCAAAGAATCGGGTTTTCAACAAAATTATGAAATGGTTTCGGCTCGATAAAATGCCAAATTTGGAGCGAAATACAAACTAAAACCAATAGCACAATATTCAGGGCAAAAACCACTTTTTTCAATTTCGGATTCAGCGCCGAATTTGTTTTATAAATAATCCAGTTTGCGCCATGAATCGTTAATGCTACAACACTTACAATTCCTAAGAAAAGCGTAAACCAATCAATGATTCCCAATTCATTTGCTTGCGGACTAAAAGTCGGATTCCATAAAGGCAAAAAGAAATAATGTGCTTCTTGCGTAGAAACGCCATTTTGAACCATTCCCAAATTAACACCTCGAACGATATTTCCTAAAGCAATTCCGAAGAAAAGAGCCAAAAGTAAACTTGCAATTCCGAAAGCTTTATCCCAAATGCTTTCCCACATATGATTATGTACTTGACCACGCATTTCCAATCCGATGGCGCGAAAAATCAACAGCCATAAAATCATAATTAAAGGCAAATAAAATCCGCTAAAAGATGAAGCATATAAAGTTGGAAAAGCAAAAAACAGAACGCCTCCAGCTGCAATCAGCCAAACTTCATTGGCATCCCAAAATGGACCAATCGAATTGACAATTACTTTTTTATCTCTTTCTGTTTCGGCAAAAAATAAATGAATAATTCCTGCACCAAAATCATAGCCGTCTAAAACCAAATAAACAGCCAGAATTCCCATTAAAACTACGTACCAAAAAAATTCCATACTTATATTTTTTCTGTTGAAAGTTCCACATGATGCGGTCCTTTATTGATAATTTTTCCAATCAAAAGCAAAAACAGCATTCCCAGTAAAAGGTATAAACCAATAAACCCAAGCAATGTAAACAATGTATTTCCTGACGAAACTGTTGGTGAAGCTCCAGATGCTGTTCGCATTAAATTATAAACCAGCCAAGGCTGTCTTCCTAATTCTGCCGTGTACCAGCCTGTAGTATTGGCAATATATGGAAATGGCATCATAAACATCAAAGACCATAAAAGCCATTTGGTTTCAAATAATTTTCCTCTTATTAATTGAAAAAGCGAAAGCACCATTAATCCAATAAAAACGGTACCAAGACCAACCATAATATGATAGGCATAATACAATCCCGAAATATTAGTTGGATGCAGATCTTCTTCAAATTGATCTAAACCTTGAATTTCCTGATCCCAATTTCCATAAGTCAGGAAACTTAAAATATTCGGAACGGCAATTTTATTATCGAGTTTTTTATCTTTTACGTCTGGCTGACCGATTAAGACAATTTCTGAACCTTTCTTTTCGGTATGAAAAATTCCTTCCATTGCGGCAAAAGTCACAGGCTGATATTTCACCACATTTTTAGCCAATAAATCGCCTGTGGGAACAGCTACGATAATACTCGAAATCAATCCGAAGATTACTCCTGTTTTTAAAAATAGTTTTCCGAAAGAAACATTTTTATTGCTTAAAATATAGAAAGCTCCAATTCCAGCCACAACAAAAGAACTTGTCACCAGAGAAGCGGCTTGATTGTGCAGAAAAGAAGGCCAAAGCCAAGGATTTAAGAATAGTGCTTGAAAGTTATTCAACACAAATTTTCCGTTTTCCAAGATTTCGTAACCCACAGGATTCTGCATCCATGAATGTGTGGCAATGATTAAAAAACCGCTGGCCCAAGAACCAATCATAATTAATAATCCGGTTACAAAATGCCATTTATGTCCCAGAAGTTTTTCTCCAAACAAAAATAAACCTAGAAAAGAAGATTCGAGAAAGAAAGAAAACATTCCTTCCATTGCCAAGGTCTGACCGATGATTCCCCCGGTTAATTCGGAGAATTTAGCCCAGTTGGTTCCAAACTGAAACTCCATTGGGATTCCTGTTACAACGCCCATTGCAAAATTGAGGGCGAAGATTTTCATCCAAAAATGGGTGGCGTGATTGTATTGTTCGTCTTGAGTTTTTAGATATTTCCACTTGAAGTACACAATGATGAGCGAAAGACCCATTGTAAGTTGCGGAAAGAGATAATGAAAAGTGATCGTGAAGGCAAATTGCATTCGATCATAAAAGAGCATTTCTTCCATAATGGTAATTTGTTTATGAAGTTCCACAAATTTAACCATTAGAACCCGAATTAACGCCCTTTAAAAAAAGTTTATCGCTCGATATTTGTTAAACTTTTCAACAATTTAAAGGTATTAATTACACTTACAATTTTAGCAAAGTTTGTCATTTCGACGAAGGAGAAATCTTCGCAAGTAACTCCGCAACGAGAAGCCATTCTTTGTTGAGCTTCTTACAATTTCTAAATACAAAAACTATTATTTCTCCAAAATCCCTTTTTCAACACTTTCATTAATTAAACCTTCAGCGTAATTCCATATCGATTTTGAGCCTTCTTTTATAACGCTTTTCTTTTCGTAAACTTTATCATATTTCACTCCAAACTCTTTCCAAGTTCCGCCATTGTTTGATGTATTTTGCAATAATGGTTCAAGTCTGTCCATAGATTTTGCAAATTTGGCTTCGTTGGTTACACCAGCTTCAAATTCTTCCCAGATTGCGATTAATTCTTCAGCTTGTTTTTTAGGCAATAAACCAAAGATTCTGTTTGCGGCCAAACGTTCTTCATCTGTATTCGAATGATTTTTCACTGTATCGTAAATAAATACGTCTCCCGCATCAATTTCTACAATATCATGAATCAAAACCATTTTCACCACTTTCAAAACATCAATCGGTTCATTTGAATGTTCTGCTAAAACAATTGCCATCAAAGCCAAATGCCAGCTGTGTTCTGCATCATTTTCGCATCGGTCGCTATTAAATAACTTTGTCTTACGCTGAATGTATTTTACTTTATCAATTTCTTTTATAAAAGCAATTTGATCTAATAAATGTTGTGTGTTCATTATGTTAATCTTAGGAAAAACGTAAAATTACAAAGATTTTTTTCTACCATATCAGGAATATAAGTAATTATAAGCTGGAGTTTATTATATTGCTTAAAATAGAAGTAAATATAAGTAGCTCTCAATCTAAAATGAACTTATATCACTTATATGCTTTAAACCTCCAAATGTTTTTCACAAAAACCTAATTTCTGTAACATTAGTCACCTATTTTTT
The DNA here is from genome assembly GCF_004151235.1 of Flavobacterium anhuiense. Lineage (GTDB taxonomy): Bacteria > Bacteroidota > Bacteroidia > Flavobacteriales > Flavobacteriaceae > Flavobacterium > Flavobacterium anhuiense_A. The sequence goes on along the minus strand of NZ_JUIV01000001.1, from coordinate 216,632 downwards.
TAAAAAACAAGACTACCTTTGCCTTCCATTATTTTTATTACTGAATCATGAAAATAGAACAAATTTACACCGGATGCCTTGCTCAAGGTGCATATTATATTACTTCAAATGGCGAAGCGGCCATTATTGATCCGCTTAGAGAAATCCAACCTTATCTGGATCGTTTAGAGCGCGACGGAGTGAAACTGAAATACATTTTTGAAACGCATTTTCACGCCGATTTCGTTTCTGGACATGTTGACTTAAGCAAAGAAACAGGAGCTCCAATTGTTTACGGACCAAATGCTGCTTGCGAATTTGACTGCATTTCTGCAAAAGACGGACAGGAATTTAAAATTGGAAAAGTAACCATTAAAGTATTGCACACTCCAGGGCACACGATGGAAAGCACTACTTTTTTATTGATTGACGAAAACGGAAAAGATCACGCCATTTTCTCTGGAGACACTTTATTTATTGGAGATGTTGGACGTCCAGATTTAGCTCAAAAAGCAGCTGGAATGACACAAGACCAATTGGCTGGAATTTTATTTCATTCGTTAAGAGATAAAATCATGACGCTTGCTGATGATGTAATTGTATATCCTGCGCATGGAGCTGGAAGTGCTTGCGGAAAAAACATGAGCAAAGAAACCGTTTCGACAATCGGAAATCAAAAAGCAACAAATTATGCTTTGCGCGCTAATATGACCGAAGAAGAATTTATCAAAGAAGTTACCGATGGTTTGCTGCCTCCTCCTGCTTATTTCAGCATGAACGTGGCTATGAACAAAGGTGGTTACGAAAGCTTTGAAACAGTTCTAAACAACGGAATGAGAGCTATCAACGTAAAAGAATTTGAAGCCGTAGCGGAAGAAACTGGCGCTTTAATTCTAGATACAAGAAGTGCGGCTGATTTCAGCAAAGGATTTATTCCACAATCTATTAATATCGGAATCAATGGTGATTTTGCTCCTTGGGTTGGAACTTTAATTGCAGACGTAAAACAGCCAATTATATTGGTTACAGCAACTGGTATGGAAGAAGAAACTGTAACGCGTTTAAGCCGTGTTGGTTTTGATACAATTATCGGACATTTGGAAGGCGGTTTTGAAGCTTGGCAAAACGCAGGTTTTGAAATTGATACTGTAAACAGAATCACTGCTGAGCAATTTGCTAGTGAATTTAAATTCGGAGAAGATAAAGTTGTAGATATCCGTAAAGAAACAGAATACGCTGCAGAACATATAGATGACGCTTACAGCAAACCTTTGGCTTATATTAATGACTGGGTAAAAGACATTAATCCGAATGAGCATTTTTATTTGCATTGCGCTGGAGGTTACAGAAGTATGATTGCTGCCTCTATCCTTCAAGCAAGAGGTTTCAGAAATTTCTCTGAAGTTGAAGGAGGTTTTGGAGCAATTTCGAAAACTAATGTTCCAAAATCAGATTTTGTTTGTCAAAGTAAGGTTTTAAAAGCATAAACATTGAACATAAATTTTTACCATATAAGTGATATAAGTTCATTTTAGTTGGAATGTTTTTAAGTCCACTACTTATATTTTCTTAACTTTTCTAAGTTATATAAGAACTCCAACTTATAATTTCTTATATAACTTATATGGTAGAAAAATACTTAATCTTTAAATTATTTATGAGTATACTTGAAATTATAAGAGAACCTTGGCCTTGGTATATCGCAGGCCCTTTGATTGGATTAACTGTTCCAATTTTATTAATTATCGGAAATAAATCTTTCGGAATTAGTTCTTCATTGCGTCATATTTGTGCGGCTTGTATCCCTGCAAATATTTCATTTTTTAAATACGACTGGAAAAAAGAAAGCTGGAATTTATTCTTCGTTCTTGGAATATTTTTCGGTGGTTTTATCGCAGCTCACTTTTTATCGAATCCAAATCCGGTAGAAATTGCTCCTGAATTATCAGAGAAATTAGCCACTTACGGAATCACAGATCATAGCGGTTTAGTTCCTGCACAATTATTTTCTTGGGAAAGTTTATTGACGCTTCGCGGATTTATCATGATTGTAGTGGGCGGATTCTTAGTAGGTTTTGGAACTCGTTACGCAGGAGGATGTACAAGCGGACATGCGATTATGGGATTATCAAACTTGCAATGGCCATCATTGGTAGCGACAATCTGTTTTATGATTGGCGGTTTTGTAATGGCACTTTTGATTTTACCTTATATTCTTTCACTTTAAAATTTCAAAAATGAGTTTAGAAAATAAAAATATAGACGGCGAAGGAATTAATGCTAGCCAGAAAAAAGAAACGGCATTAGCGAACCTTAAATACTTAATAGTTGGAATCTTTTTCGGAATTGTATTCGTAAAAGCGGAAATCATCAGCTGGTTCCGTATTCAGGAAATGTTCAATTTGGAATCTTTTCACATGTATGGCGTAATTGGATGCGCTGTTGCAGTTGGGCTAATATCAGTTCAGTTGATTAAAAAATTCAATATCAAAACTCTTGATGGAGAAAAAATCGAAATTCAGCCAAAGACTTTTAATAAAGGTCAAATCTATGGCGGATTATTATTTGGTTTTGGATGGGCCATTACAGGAGCTTGTCCAGGTCCGCTTTTTGCACAAATTGGCACAGGAGCAACTGTAATTGTAGTTACTTTGGTTAGCGCCATTGCCGGAACTTGGGTTTATGGTTTGATTAAAGATAAATTGCCTCATTAAAAAATGAATACAACAGAAAAGCTATCTCTAAGAAAAGCAAATCTTTCAGAAATACCTCAAATCTGGGAAATCCTGCAAGATGCTATCGAACAAAGACGTTTAGATGGAAGTACACAATGGCAGGATGGATATCCGAATGAACTTTCTATTAAAAGCGATATCGAAAATGATTACGGATATGTTTTTACAGAAGACGAATCGATTCTGGCTTATGCTGCTATTATTTTTGACAAAGAACCTGCTTACGAAAATATAGAAGGCAAATGGCTTACTGATGGCGACTATACTGTTGTGCATCGAGTAGCGGTTTCAAAATTGGCAAAGGGAAAAGGGATTGCAACCAAACTATTTGAGAATATTGAAGGCTTATCAGTTGAAAATAAAATTTACAGCATAAAAGTAGACACAAACTTCGATAATACTCCGATGTTGAAAATTTTAGACAGATTAAAATATACATATTGCGGTGAAGTCTATTTTAGAGGCTCTGCAAGAAAAGCATTTGAAAAACGATTGATATAAATATACAATCCGTAAAATTGTTAACCCGACTGGTTCTATGAATCTGTCGGGTTTTGCTTTTTTAAGAAGCAATTCATTCCGTAGGAATGTCTCATCGGTAGAATTTAAATCAAATTCCATTTATACGTTCCGTAGGAACGTTTTATTAATAGACCTATATATCATTTACAAAAAAAACAGATGTCCCTACAGGACACAATTCTGAACAATATTTTTTTTCTACCAACCAGATATTCCTACGGAATATTTCTAAGTTAGTTAAACCCTATAGGTTTTAAAATCTATCGTTTTTTGTATTTTAATGACCTATTCATTCCATAGGAATGTCTCATTGGTAGAATTTAAATTTAAATTCCATTGATACGTTCCGTAGGAACGTTTGATTCATCTTAGAATAAATAATTTCCATAAAAAAACAAACATCCTTACAGAACACAGTGCTAAATGATATTATTTATTTCTAGAAATCAGATATTCATACGGAATATTTCTTCATCAATTTTTAATTTCATTTCGTTAAGTTTGCTTTAAACAAAAAGTCCCATACATATATGAACCGCTCCGAGCAATTAACCAAACTACAAAATACCGGAAAATGGGACGTAATAATTATTGGCGGAGGTGCAAGCGGCCTCGGGACGGCAGTTGATGCAGCAAGCCGTGGTTACAAAACTATTTTATTTGAAGCCGTAGATTTTGCAAAAGGAACTTCTAGCCGAAGCACCAAATTGGTTCATGGCGGTGTGCGTTATTTGGCTCAAGGAGATGTGCATTTGGTTCGAGAAGCATTAAAAGAACGAGGTTTATTAGCACAAAACGCCGCTCATTTAGTCAAAAACCAATCGTTTGTAATTCCGAATTATCATTTGCTTAGCGGTTATTTCTACACTATCGGATTAAAAATTTATGATCTTTTATCAGGTTTTTTAAGTTTAGGAAGCTCAAAATATCTTTCAAAAAAGAAAACTATCGAAATGCTTCCAAACGTTGAGGAAAAAGGTTTGGTCAATGGCGTTATTTATCATGACGGGCAATTTGATGATTCTCGTCTGGCTATTAATCTTGCCCAAACAGCTGTCGAAAATGGAGCTTGTCTTTTAAATTATATAAAAGTTATCAATTTATTGAAAGACGACAAAAACCAAATTATTGGCGTTACGGTTCAAGATCAGGAAAGCGGAATTAACTATGATATAAAAGGTTCTTCTGTAATAAATGCAACTGGAGTTTTTACAAATGCCATCATGAAATTAAATGATACAGTTTATAAAAAGTACATTGTTCCAAGTCAGGGAATTCATTTGGTACTTGATAAATCTTTTCTTCCAGGCGAAAATGCTTTAATGATTCCAAAAACAAAAGACGGAAGAGTTTTATTCGCTGTTCCGTGGCACAACCGAATTGTAGTTGGAACAACCGATACTTTAATAAAGAAACAAAGTTTAGAACCTATTGCTTTAGAAAGCGAAATCCAATTTGTTTTGGAAACCGCACAAAGATTCTTGGCAAAAAAGCCAGAAAGAAAAGATGTATTATCTGTTTTTGCTGGATTGCGTCCGTTGGCTGCACCGAAAGAAGAAGGCAAAAGTACCAAAGAAGTTTCTAGAAGCCATAAAATTATAGTTTCTGAAACGGGTCTTATTACTATTACGGGAGGAAAATGGACAACTTACAGAAAAATTGCTGAGGATATTATTGATAAAGCCATTAAGACTGGCAAATTGCAACCTAAAGAATGCCGTACAGAACATCTTTCCATTCATGGAAATCAGCCAACGAATGCTGCAGACAGAGAAAATCACCTTTATATATATGGTACTGATATTTCGAAAATAATTGAATTACAGGAAAGCGAACCCGAATTAAAAGAAAAACTGCATCCCAATCATGAATTTACAATGGCAGAAGTTGTTTGGGCAATCCGTTACGAAATGGCAAGAACTGTAGACGATATTTTAGCAAGAAGAGTTCGTTTATTATTCTTAGATGCCAGAGCTGCTATTGAAGTTTCGGAAAAAACAGCAAGAGTACTTGCCAAAGAATTGGAACACAATGAAGCGTGGATAAACTCCGAAATTGCCAATTTTAGACAAATTGCGAAGGGTTTTCTTTTGTCTGAATTTCAATAAATCACTAAATCTTGTTGATTCTGAGAATCTTTCAGCTTAAATGCATCTTACAAAAATCGGTTAAGAAATATTTTATACGCAAAATTTCATTCGACATTAAAAAACCATTAATTCACAACATACCAAGCCTTTACAACAAAAATTATTTTAATTTTATCATCTAAAAAACATTCTCTGTAGTTCCTTGAAAAACTTGCTTTAAACGTATTAACAAAAAATTAACACAACATTTGTATATACAACTATTAAAAGTTATACATTTGTATATACAAATTATACACTTACGACTATGACAATTGAAGAGGTTATTAAGAGTACGGTTAAGATGGATAATGCGAAAAAAGTTATTCTGAATATCATGTACACGCAGAATGTGGTTCAGGATCATTTCAACGAGTTGCTGAAACCGTATGATTTATCTGGCGAACAGTACAATGTGTTACGTATATTAAGAGGACAAAAAGGGAAACCTGCTAATATGTGCGTGATACAAGAACGAATGCTTGCTAAAACGAGCAACACAACACGTTTGGTAGATAAATTATTATTGAAGGATTTTGTTACGCGAAATGTCTGTCCAGATAATCGAAGAAAAATTGAAGTTTCGATTACACAAAAAGGATTGGATGTTTTAAAAGAGTTAGATCCGAAAGTTGATGAACACGAACAAATGTTTGCAAATAATTTAAAACCTGAAGAATTAGTTTTCCTAAATCAATTATTAGAAAAATATAGAACCAACAAATAAAATAATAAAAACTATGAGCAATTTCTTAGAAAATCAAAATTGGAGATACGCAACTAAACAGTTTGATGCTTCAAAAAAGATATCTGATGCAGATTTAAATACATTAAAAGAAGCCGTTAGATTAAGTGCTTCTTCATACGGATTACAACCTTATAAAGTAGTTATTGTTGAAAATCCAGAATTAAGAGAAAAATTAAAAGGTGCTGCTTGGGGACAAACTCAAATTACCGACGCTTCTCACCTATTCATTTTTGCAAATGACTTAAACCTTGATGCTGGTTCAGTTGACAAATATATCAGCAACATCAGCGAAGTAAGAGGTCTTCCAGCTGAGGCTTTAGGCGGATTTAGCGATATGATGAAAAATGTAATTGCTAATTTATCTGAAGACGCAAAACACATCTGGACTGCAAAACAAACTTATTTAGCTTTAGGAAACTTATTAAATGCAGCTGCTGAATTAAAAATTGATGCAACTCCAATGGAAGGTTTCAATGCAGCACAATTTAATGAAATCTTAGGTTTCGATAAATTAGGCTTAAACGCTTCAGTTATTGCAACTGTAGGTTACAGACATGATGATGACAAATCTCAGCACTTCAAAAAAGTTAGAAAATCACACGAGGAATTATTTATCACTATATAATTATTTATTAATCAAATTCAAATTTAATTTTAAAAACATGAAAAATTTAAAAACTATTGCAATAGCATTATTCGTAGCAGCAGCTGGAATCTCAGTAAACGCTCAAACTAAAAAAATCGACGTAAAAGCATCTACAATTAAATGGGTAGGTAAAAAAGTAACTGGAGAGCACTCTGGAACTGTAAACTTCAAAGAGGGAGCTCTTGTTTTCAAAGGAAAAAAATTAGCTGGTGGTAACTTTACGGTTGACATGACTTCATTAACTTCTACAGATTTAACTGGAGAATACCAAGGAAAATTAAACGGTCACTTAAAAGCTGACGATTTCTTCGGAACTGACAAATTCCCAACTTCAAAATTAGTTTTCAAAACTATCGGTGCAAAATCTGCTGACGTTTACACTGTAACTGCAGACTTAACTATCAAAGGAATTACTAAACCTGTAACTTTTGATATCACTGTAAAAGGAAACACTGCTACAACTGCTTTCAAAGTTGACAGAACTAAATACGATATTAAATACGGTTCAGGTAGCTTCTTCGACGGTTTAGGAGATAAAACTATCAACGACGAATTTGAATTAGCTGTAGCTTTAAAATTCTAATATTTCAAGCTTACTAATTCAGAAATACAATAAACCCCAACAGTTTTATACTGTTGGGGTTTATTTTTTACGTACTTCTTGTAATTTTTATTGGATTTTGTCTTGTATCAAAAACATCCAAAATTTCAATTGAATTTCTCTTTAAATTAATCCAATAAATAATTTTATAATTTTTATAAACCAAATATCGTATTTCTTCAGAGTAGCTTTCTAAAAGTTCCTCTTTTTGTCCTATTGCATTTGTTGGCTTTGGTTTTAATTTTAGAGTTTCTTTCGTAATCCCAAGTACAATCTTTTTCGCAACAGTTAGGCTTACCTCTTCCTTATAATAATCAAAAATGTTTTTTAATTCAGTTTTAGCAAAATCAGTCCAATAAATTTTCAACTCCATTTCTCAATCTCAGAAATTAACTCATCAACATCTGTTATTCTTTCATTTTTAGAATCGTCTAAAGAGCCATCAATTCTTTTATGAAATTCAGCAATAGACATTGGTTTTAATTCTAAATCTTCTTTAATTTCTTTTTTTAGCAATTTTTCAAACTGAGAAATTGCCTTCTCACTTTCAAGTTTAAGAAAGTCTCTAATAAAAATCACTTTTCGAGTATCTAAATCCATTTCTTTTATTTTTATCAAAGTTACAAATTATCCTTAAATGAAAATTTAATTGCAAATAATTTTAAAATAGACTTTTAGTACAAAAAAGACCTTAACTCTTTTCAGAAACTTAACATTCTTAATAATATAGTAACTCTTTCGTAATAAGCATCAGGACTTTGATTAACATACGGCTTCTATTTTTGGGACAATCAAAAAAATCAAAAACTAGAAATTAAAATCAGAGTTATGAAAACAAAATTACATTTTGCATGCATAATCTTCATTATCAGCTTTTTCGTACAGGCTCAGCAACAGCCAAAAGGAATTATTGGTTCTTCAAACTGGATGACTAACTGGACGAGCTTTAAACCTGCTGGCAATGACTATGGAGAAGCAACAAATATAATTGCTGGAACTATTGATAAAGACACTCGATTAGTAAAGCGTAATATTTATCATTTAGTTGGTGTTGTATATGTTACTAACAATGCCACTCTAACGATTGAGCCTGGAACTGTCATAAGAGGTGATGATAAAACCTGCGGAACTCTTGTCATCACTAATGGCGCAAAAATTATGGCAGAAGGACTAGAAACTGACCCAATTGTTTTTACGTCCGAAAACGAAATAAACAACAGAAAACCAGGTGACTGGGGCGGAATTATTATTTTAGGAAAAGCTCCGATAAATTCTTTAGGAGGAATTCACACTTTGCCTTTCGATTTAGATCCAACTTTAAATCATTACGGAGGTCAAGATTCTGAGGATAATTCAGGAATTATGAAATATGTGAGAATCGAATATGCAGGAAGAAAATTAAGCGCTTCTAAAGAATTAAACGGTCTTTCTCTTGCTGGTGTTGGAAGAAAAACAACTATCAGCCATGTTCAAATCAGTTACTCAAATGATGATTCTTTTGAATGTTATGGAGGCGATTTGAATCTAAGCAATTTAATTTCGTACAGAACAACTGATGATGATTTTGATTTTACGCAAGGAGCTCAAATTAATATCTCAAACAGTATTGCAATTCGCCATCCGTTTTCTTCAGATATTTCAGGTTCGAGATGTTTTGAGGTAGATTCATATGAAAAAGTTGCTTCTACGGACATGACCAAAAAGATGACTAAAATCAATGCAAGCAACATTACATTGGTTAATTTAGAAGAAAACAACCAAGGTTTGGTGAGAGAATCTGCTTACATCAAAGAAAATACATTTTTCAACTTAACGAATAGTGTGATTTCAGGTTTTGCTCCTTTTATTTTATTGGAAGGAAATATCGGAAACGGTGAAGCTAATTTGTCTAAAATTAGTTTCAAAAACGTTGTGGCAAACAATTGTACAGGTGAAATTGAAAGTGAATCTGGAAGCAATATTCCAGGTATAAAAAGCTATTATGGCAATCCAACTTACGGAATAGAATACACAAAAATGAAACTTAACGAGCTATTTTCGCTTCCAAACATCAAAGGAAATCCAGATTTTAGATTAAACGTAAACAACACGATAGCAAGTGGAAACTAAGGAGTTATAGAAGAATTCTGAATCAAAATTTAACAAATTTTACAAATTCGAAAAGTTTTTTTTCAAATTTTATGTACTCTAATTAAAATTACATTTATATCTTTGTCACATCAAAATAAAGAAATGAGAACAATTTTAAACAATACTTGGTGGTGGAGCAATTTACGTCAGACGTCGTGAACGAAGCTTCCTATGGTATTGTAAGAAATATAAAAATATAAAGGGCTTGTCATCACGACAAGCCCTTTTTTTTTGATCAAAACCGAAACATAAATTAACAACACATAAAAACTATATATTTTGAAACCTTTTACTCTTAATACACATTACAAACAAATTCTGGCAGATACGGTTACGCCAGTGAGCATTTATTTCAAAATCAGAGATAAATTCCCAAACAGCTTATTGCTGGAAAGTAGTGATTACCACGGAAATGACAACAGTTTCTCTTACATCTGCTGTAATCCTATTGCTACTATAAAAATCGAAAACGAAGTTATTTCTAAAACTTTTCCTGACGGAACTTCAGAGAAAACAGCTATTGATGCTTCAACTAATATTCCGCAAGTAATTCAAGAATTTTCAAGTCAGTTTAAAGCAGAAAAGAACGATTTTAAATTCATCAACAATGGTTTATTTGGCTACATTTCTTATGATGCTGTTCGTTACTTCGAAAAAGTTTCAATTGCAAAAAAAGACAATGCGACTTCTATTCCAGATGTTTTTTATGCTGTTTATCAAAACATTATTGCAATTAACCACTTCAAAAATGAAGCTTACATCTTCTGCCATAGTGTAGATAACAAAAACAACATTGCAGAAATCGAACAATTATTGCAATCAAGAAATATAGCTTCTTATAAATTTTCTAAAGAAGGAGAAGGTTTCTCTAACTTAACTGATGAAGAATTTAAAGCAAATGTGGCTTTAGCCAAAAAACATTGCTACCGTGGAGATGTTTTCCAACTAGTTCTTTCTCGAAGATTTACACAAGGTTTCAAAGGAGACGAATTTAATGTGTACAGAGCTTTAAGAAGCATCAACCCTTCTCCATATTTATTCTTTTTTGATTACGGCGATTTCAAAATATTTGGTTCTTCTCCAGAAGCTCAAATTATCGTAAAAAACAGAAAAGCTGAAATTCACCCAATTGCAGGAACTTTCAAAAGAACAGGAAACGACGAACGTGATGCACTTTTAGCAAAAGAGCTTTCAGAAGACAAAAAAGAAAATAGTGAACACGTAATGTTAGTAGATTTGGCTAGAAATGATTTAAGCCGAAACGGACACGATGTAAATGTAGAAAAATACAGAGAGGTTCAGTTTTTCTCTCACGTAATTCACTTGGTTTCGAAAGTTACAGGACATTTACATGATAAAGCGACAACGATGCAAGTCGTAGCAGACACTTTTCCAGCAGGAACTTTGAGCGGTGCTCCAAAACACAGAGCCATGCAATTAATTGAAGAATGCGAAAAAACAAATCGTAATTTCTACGGAGGCGCAATTGGTGTTATGGACTTTGACGGGAACTTTAATCACGCCATTATGATTCGAACTTTCCTTTCTAAAAACCATCAGTTGCACTGTCAAGCAGGGGCTGGAATCGTAGCAAGTTCTGACGAAGAAAGCGAAATGCAGGAAGTTTACAATAAATTAAGAGCATTGAATACAGCCTTAGAAATGGCAGAACAAATATAATTTTTTTGTTTCAGGTTTCAGGTTTCAAGTTGGTTGGAACCTGAAACTTGAAACCTTAAACTTAAAACAATTAAAAACAAACCATAAAAACCACAAACTATGAAAAAAGCAGTATCAATTTTAGTTTTAATCATTGCCATGACTTCTTGCAATTCAGAAAAAAAGCAAAATCCGATTGAAGGAACCTGGCGTCTTATATCAGCTGAAACCACTGAGAAAGATTCTACTTTTTCAACTTTCAATCCAAAAACAAAAATGATTAAAATTATTAACGATACGCATTTTGCCTTTTTTAATCATGATTTAAAACACGGAAAAGATACAACAGCAGCATTGTTCTTTGGTGGAGGCGGAAAATATACTTTAAAAGATAGTATTTACACAGAACATTTAGAGTTTTTCAACAACCGCGAATGGGAAGACAACAAATTTGAATTTGTGGTGAAAGTTCAAAACGACACCTTAATTCAAAAAGGAATAGAAAAAGTAGAAAAATTAGGCGTAGATCACATTATTATTGAAAAATACGTTCGAGAGAAATAAATAAAATTTAGTTGCCAGTCTCAGTCTCAGTTTTCAGCAAAAAACTTAGTTACTCAGAACCTTAGCAACTTAGTAACTTAAAAAAAAATGAAAAAGATTTTAGTTATAGACAATTACGATAGTTTCACTTACAATTTAGTGCACTATTTAGAAGATTTAAACTGCGAAGTTACCGTTTACAGAAACGATGAATTTGATATCGATGAAATTGCATCTTTTGAGAAAATTTTACTTTCTCCAGGGCCTGGAATTCCAGACGAAGCCGGTTTATTAAAAGCAGTTATCGAAAAATACAGTCCGACGAAAAGTATTCTTGGCGTTTGTTTAGGACAGCAGGCAATTGGAGAAGTTTTTGGCGGAACACTTTCGAATCTTGACAAAGTATATCACGGAGTTGCAACAAATGTAAAAACAGTAGTTTCAGACGAAATTTTATTTGAAGGTTTAGGAAACGAATTTGAAGTAGGAAGATACCATTCATGGGTTGTAGACAGTAATTTACCTGAAGATTTAGAAGCGACTTCGGTAGACGAAAACGGACAAATTATGTCATTAAGACACAAAAATTATGATGTAAGAGGCGTTCAATTCCACCCTGAAAGCGTTTTAACGCCAAACGGAAAAAGGATTTTGGAGAATTGGATAAAGAGTTAATAATCAGTGTACAGAATTTTAGTGTTCAGTCGCAGTTTACAGTCACAGCAAAAACTTAGAATCTCAGTATCTTAGAACCTTAGCAACTTTAAAAAAATGAAAACTATACTAAACAAATTAATCAATCACGAAGTGCTTTCTAAAGAAGAGGCAAAACAAGTATTGATTAATATTTCAAGCGGTCAGTATAATCCAAGTCAGATTTCGGCATTTTTGACTGTTTTTATGATGCGAAGCATTACAATTGACGAACTTTCGGGATTTCGCGAAGCTTTATTAGATTTATGTATTCGTGTTGATTTATCAGCCTACAACACAATCGATTTATGCGGAACGGGCGGCGACGGAAAAGATACTTTCAATATTTCAACTTTAGCTTCTTTTGTATCAGCAGGAGCAGGAATAAAAGTGGCAAAACATGGAAATTATGGAGTTTCATCTATTTCTGGATCAAGCAACGTAATGGAAAAAATGGGAATAAAATTCAGCAACGACCCTTCGTTTTTAGAAAAATGTATTGATCAAGCTGGAATCTGTGTTTTGCACGCTCCCCTATTTCACCCAGCTATGAAAAATGTTGGCCCAATTAGAAAAGAATTGGCAGTAAAAACATTCTTTAATATGTTAGGACCAATGGTAAATCCATCATTCCCGCAAAATCAATTGGTTGGGGTTTTCAACTTAGAATTGGCAAGAATGTACGCTTATTTATATCAAAATACCGATGTAAATTTTACCATTTTACATTCGCTTGACGGATATGACGAAATTTCATTAACTGGCCCAACAAAAACAATTTCGAACCATATGGAAGGAATGTTGAATCCAGAAGATTTTGGTGTTCATCTTTTATCTCAAACAGAAATCGAAGGTGGAAAAACCATCGAAGAATCAGCACAAATCTTTACTAATATTATTTCAGGAAAAGGAAACGAAGCTCAAAATAATGTAGTTTGTGCCAATGCAGCAATGGCAATTGCAACAGTTACAAAATGCTCTCCAAAAGAAGGATTTGAAATCGCAAAAGAAAGTCTATTGTCAGGAAAAGGATTAAAAGCTTTACAGAAACTACAAGAATTAAGTAAATAAAAAACAAACACAAATTTCACGAATTAGCACTAATTAAATTTGCGCCTTTGTGACTTCGTGGCAAAACAACAACAATGAACATTTTAGATAAAATAATAATAGACAAAAAAAGAGAAGTCATTCTGAAGAAATCAATTATTCCAGTTTCTCAATTGGAAGCTTCAGTTTTTTTTGGAAAACAGACTATTTCTCTTAGCCAGAAATTAAAAGAAAGCAATTCTGGAATTATTGCAGAACATAAACGCCGTTCACCATCAAAATCAATCATCAACAATAATTTTACTGTTGAAGAAGTAGTTAAAGGTTATGAAAATGCTGGCGCTTGCGGAATTTCAGTTTTAACCGATGGAAAATATTTCGGAGGTTCTCTTGACGATTTACTTTTAGCAAGAGCTTCAGTAAATATTCCGCTTTTGCGAAAAGAATTTATTGTAGACGAATACCAGATTTTAGAAGCAAAAGCTCACGGAGCCGATTTAATTTTATTAATCGCAGCGGTTTTAACCCGAGAAGAAATTAAATCATTATCTGAATTTGCTAAAAATTTAGGTTTAGAAGTTTTATTGGAAGTTCACAATCAAGAAGAATTGGAAAAATCAATTATGCCAAGTTTAGACATGATTGGCGTAAACAATAGAAACCTAAAAACATTTGAAGTAAGTTTAGATTTCAGTAAAGAATTAGCTTCACAAATCCCGAATGATTTTGTAAAAGTTTCTGAAAGCGGCATTTCTTCAATCGAAGCAATCCAAGAATTAAAACCTTATGGTTACAAAGGTTTCTTAATTGGAGAAAACTTCATGAAAACCGACAACGCAGGTAAGGCTGCAGCAGAATTTATTAGCAAGTTAAGTCAATAAAGGTTTGCCACAAAGTCACAAAGGCGCAAATTTAATTTGTGGGAGTTTATAAAATAATAAACTTAGTGTCTTAGCGCCTTTGCAACAAAAACAAAGAAAAAAAACTTAGTGTCTTAGCGCCTTCGTGGCAAAACAAATAAAAAAATGAAACTCAAAATATGCGGTATGAAATATCCTGAAAATATCCTCGAAGTAGGCGCACTTTTGCCTGACTATATGGGATTTATTTTCTGGGAAAAATCCGCGCGATATTTTAACGGAACAATTCCTGAACTTATAAAAACAGTCAAAAAAGTAGGCGTTTTTGTAGATCAAAGTCAGGAAGAAATTCTTGAAAAAGTTGCAAAATACAATTTACAAGCCGTTCAATTACACGGAAATGAATCCGTTGAATTTTTATCAGAACTAAAAGAACAATTGCCTAAAAAAGTAGAAATCATAAAAGTATTTTCTGCAGATGAAAATTTTGATTTCGAAACAATTAAGCCTTTTGAAAATGTCTGCAATTATTTTCTGTTTGACACCAAAGGAAAACTGCCTGGCGGAAACGGAACAACTTTCGATTGGACCATATTAAAAAAATACAATTCCAAAAAACCTTTCTTTTTGAGCGGTGGAATCGGAATGAAGGAATTAAAAGCTATTGAAGAAATTTCAAAAACCAATTTACCAATCTACGCTGTCGATGTAAATAGTAAATTTGAAATTGAACCAGGGCTAAAAAACAGAAATTTATTTAGCAATTTCAAACGCAAATTTGATGTTGCCAACTTTTAAAATTTAAAAAAAAATGAGTTTTAACGTTAACGAAAAAGGATATTACGGAGAATTTGGAGGAGCTTATATTCCAGAAATGTTATATCCAAATGTAGAAGAACTACGCCAGAAATATTTAAGCATTATGGACGAACCAGATTTTAAAGCAGAGTTCAACCAATTGCTTAAAGATTATGTTGGGCGCCCTAGTCCGTTGTATTTTGCAAAACGTCTGTCTGAGAAATACAACACCAAAGTTTATCTAAAAAGAGAAGACTTAAACCATACAGGAGCACATAAAGTAAATAATACGATTGGTCAGATTTTATTAGCAAAACGTCTAGGCAAAAAAAGAATTATTGCCGAAACTGGAGCTGGACAGCACGGTGTGGCAACTGCAACGGTTTGTGCATTAATGGGAATTGAATGCATTGTTTACATGGGTGAAATCGATATTGCTCGTCAGGCACCAAACGTTGCGCGTATGAAAATGTTAGGTGCAGAAGTTCGTCCAGCACTTTCTGGTTCAAGAACTTTAAAAGATGCAACGAACGAGGCGATTCGTGATTGGATCAATAATCCTGTTGATACACATTATATTATTGGGTCTGCAATTGGACCGCATCCATATCCAGATATGGTGACGCGTTTTCAGAGTATTATTTCTGAGGAAATCAAATGGCAATTGAAAGAAAAGGAAGGACGTGAAAATCCTGATTATGTCGTAGCTTGTATTGGTGGCGGAAGTAATGCTGCAGGAACTTATTACCACTTTTTACACGAACCAGAAGTTGGAATCATTGCGGTTGAAGCAGCTGGAAAAGGAGTTGACAGCGGTCATAGTGCTGCAACGAGCAAATTAGGAAAAGTTGGTGTTATCCATGGCTGTAAAACACTTTTAATGCAAACACCAGACGGACAAATTACAGAACCATATTCTATTTCAGCAGGTTTAGATTATCCTGGAGTTGGACCTTTGCACGCACATTTGGCACAAACTGGACGTGGCGAATTTTTCTCTGTAACCGATGATGATGCTATGAATGCAGGTTTACAGCTTACAAAATTGGAAGGAATTATTCCAGCGATTGAAAGTGCGCACGCATTTGCTGTTTTAGACCAGAAAAAATTCAAACCAAGCGATATTGTTGTAATTAGTCTTTCTGGCCGTGGCGATAAAGATTTAGATAATTATATTGAATATTTTAAATTGTAATAAAAGTTATACTTTTGGTGTTACCGCGTGAGCGGGTCAGGATTTTATTCTAAATCAAAACTACTAACGAGAAAAATAATAATTATGGAAAAATTATTTTCATACGGAACATTACGATCTAAACAAATTCAAATGCAGATTTTCAATAAAGTATTAACAGGAACTGCAGATCAGCTTCTTGGCTACAAACTGAAAAGCCTACAAATAGAAGAAGAATTTGGAATGGCTGATTACGTGGTTGCAATACCAAGCGAAAACGCAGCAGAAACCATTCATGGTGTTGTTTTTAATGTTTCCAATGCAGATTTAGCAAAAGTAGATTTATTCGAATCTAATTCGTACAGAAGAATTCAGGTTAAACTAAAATCAGGAACAGTTGCCTGGGTTTATACCGAAAATAAATAAAACATGATTTTAGCAGCCGCACAGACTAAACCAAAACGTGGAAATATTGCTTCAAATTTATTAGACCATTATAGGCTTATTGAATTGGCGGCACAAAATGGAGCCCAATTAATCGCTTTTCCTGAAATGTCAATTACTGGATATGAAAGGGAAAATGCTTTGGAATTGGCTTTCGCCGAAGATGATTACAGAATAGATCATCTGAAAGATTTAGCGACTGATTATAATATTGTCATTATTGCTGGCGCTCCAATTTTAATTGAAAACCAATTATTTATTGGCGAATTTGTAATTGCTCCCAACGATTCGGTTTCTATTTATACAAAGCAGTTTTTGCACGAAGGTGAAGATGAATTTTTCCAATCTTCATTTGACAACAATCCGATGGTTACGATTGAAGATCAAAATATTGCATTTGCGATTTGTGCTGATATTGACAATCCGAAACATCCTGAAAATGCTGCAAAAAATAACGCAGACATTTATATCGCGAGCATTTTCTTTTCGCCAAACGGAATTCCGAATGCGTACCGCGATTTACAGAATTATGCCGAAAAACATAAAATGAATGTTTTGATGTCCAATTTCAGCGGAGAATCTTGGGGATCGCCCTCAGCTGGACAAAGCGCATTTTGGAATACTAAAGGCGAATTAGTTGCTCAAATGAATGACTCTGACTCTGGATTATTACTTATTAAAAAACAAGGTGACGATTGGGAAAGTCGAATCGTAAAATTTTAAAATATAATGCCATAGATTAACCGATTAGTATAAGTTTTTTTTTCACGCAGATTCTGCAGATTAAAGCAGATATAAATTGTAAATCTGTTGAATCAGCTTAAATCATTTTAAATCTGCGTGAAATAAACTTTTAATCTTTGGCTAAAGCAAAACATAAACATACCTAACAGGTTTTGAAAACCTGTTAGGATAAAAAATATTAAAAATGAACAGAATAACTCAAAAATTACAAGAAGATAAAAAGATCCTTTCGATCTATTTTTCTGCGGGATATCCGAACTTAAATGATACTGTGCAGATTATTCAGGATTTAGAGAAAAACGGAGTTGATTTAATCGAAATCGGACTTCCTTTTAGCGATCCTTTGGCAGACGGCCCGACCATTCAGGCAAGTTCTACACAGGCGCTTCATAACGGAATGACAACTCAAATCCTTTTTGATCAACTGAAGAACATCCGCGAAAGCGTAAAAATTCCGTTGATAATTATGGGATATTTTAATCCGATGTTACAATACGGAGTTGAAGCTTTTTGCCAGAAATGTGCTGAAATTGGAATTGACGGTTTAATTATTCCTGATCTTCCAGTTGATGTTTATGCAGATGAATACAAAGCAATTTTCGAAAAATATGGTTTGATTAATGTTTTCTTGATTACGCCACAAACTTCAGAAGAGCGTATTCGTTTTATTGACAGCGTTTCAGACGGATTTATTTATATGGTAAGTTCTGCAAGTGTTACAGGATCTCAAAGCGGTTTTGGAGACATTCAAGAAACGTACTTTGAAAGAATTGCTGAAATGAATTTAAAAAATCCTCAAATTGTTGGTTTTGGAATTTCGAATAAAGAAACTTTCAATCAGGCGACTAAATATGCAAAAGGCGCTATTATTGGAAGTGCTTTCATTAAACATTTAAGTGAAAAAGGAAGCGGAAAAATTGAAGAATTTGTTGGAGAGATTCGATAATTTGGCAAAATAAACACACCGTTTGTCATTCTGAGGAACGAAGAATCACACTCGTAGCTCGACAAAGATTGACAAAATAGTTTGCGGAATTTCTAGTATGATTCTTCGTTCCTCAGAATGACAAAAAAACGTACTAAAGCTGAAATACTAAAGTGTTTCAGCTTTTTTATTTTAACTAATTAAAGGACAAATTAACATAAATATCGAAAACGCTTTATGTTAATATTATGTTAAAATAAAATTAAACAATCGTTTAAATTAAACAACTGTTTAATTTTGCATCCGATTAGAAACAATACCATGTCACACATCGAATTGAACGATAAAAAAATTCAGATTCTTAATGTCGCAGAAAAGCTTTTTTCTGAGAAAGGATTTGAGGGTACATCGATACGGGATATCTCCAAAGAGGCCAAAATTAACATTGCCATGGTCTCTTATTATTTTGGATCAAAAGAAAGGCTACTGGAAGCTCTTATTTTTCACAAAACTGTTGATTTAAAACTACAACTCGAAAATTTATTGCAAGAAGAAATAGAACCTCTTGAAAAAGTCAATAAATTAATCGAAATTTACATCAACAGAATTTGCCTTAACAAAGGGATTTACAGGGTTTTACATTTTGAACTTTACAATAAAAAGAGAGAAAAAAGCCTTCAAGCTTTTACTGAACTTAAAAAAGGAAATTTAAAATCAGTCGAAAGCATTATCAAACAAGGTCAAGCCCAAGGAGTTTTTAGAAAAGATGTCAATATCCAACTTATTACGCCTACAATTATCGGAACCTTTTTTCACTTTCACATGAATCGCTCTTTCTTCGAAGAATTATTTGATTTAAAAACAGAAGAAATGTTTAACAATTACATTAAAAACGATCTTACAAAGCACATTCAACAAACTATAAAAGCGCTACTTGTTTATGAAAATTAGTCAATTAATGCTCTTTGGAGTTTTCTTCATCGGAATATCTTCAATAGAAGCACAAGAAAAAACAAGTTTAACCTTGGGCGAGGCCGTGCAAATGGCTTGGGAAAAGAGTAACGAAGTTACGCTTGCCAACACTAAGGTAAACACAAAAAAATACGAATTAAAAACCGTAAAAAATAATCAGTACCCAGATCTTAAAATTTCTGGTCAATATCAGCGCCTTACAAAAGCATCTATTGATATGCCTAATCAAGGCGAAAGTGCTTCATTAGCCTCTCCAGACCGTGCAATGCTTGGAATGGCAAATTTAAGCCTTCCTATTTTTGCTGGATTTAAAATTCAAAACAGCATAGATGCCTATGAAGGAATGTATGAAGCAGAAACTGCTAATGCCGCAAAAACGAAAGAAGATGTTGCTTTAAAAGCAATCACTTATTATACAGCATTATACAAGGCTCAAAAGACTTTAGATGTTTTAAACGAAAATCAAAAAAGCGCAAAACAGCGTGTTACTGATTTTACTGAATTGGAGAAAAACGGAATTATTCCGAGAAATGATTTATTGAAAGCGCAATTATTAGTTTCTAAAACGCAATTATCTATTGATGAAGCTAACAATAATATCAATAATATCAACTTCTATCTTACTACTTTGCTGAAATTAGATCCTAATGTAAAAATTCAGGTAAATGAAGAGGATTTCTTTAATCTAAAAACAAGCAATTCTATAACATCTGATGCTGTTGCACTTGAAAGCAGAAAAGATTTAGAAGCAATAAGATTACAAGGCAAAGCTTCTGAAGCTAATGTCAAAATTGCAAAAGCTGGATATTATCCTTCAATTTCACTTTTAGGTGGTTACACTGCATTTGACCTTAAAGACATTGTAACTGTAAAATATGCAATGAACTTTGGAATCGGATTATCTTATGATTTATCGGGAATTCTAAAAAATAATGTTCACGTAAAAGAAGCAGAAAGCAAAGCTTTGGAAGTAAAAAATACCGAAGCAATTATGACAGACCGCATTAAAGTAGAGGTTCAAAAATCTATTGAAGATTATGACCTAGCAATTAATCAAAGTGTGGTTTATGAAGAAGCACTTCAGCAAGCAGCAGAAAACTATAGATTAGTAAAAGATAAATTTGACAATGGTTTATCTGACACTAATGATTTAGTAGAAGCAGATGTAGAGCATTTAAATGCCAAAATTCAAACTGCTTTATCTAAAGCAACAATTATTCAAAAATATTACGAATTACTTTCAGTATCAGGACAATTATCACAATCATTCAATCTTTCTAAAATATAATCGATAGCTCTCATGGAAAAGAAAAAAACAAATAAAAAATTCATCATCATACTTGCAGTTCTGATTTTAGGAGGCGGAACTTACGGAATATCTAAATACCTACACGGACAAGCTCACGAAGAAACAGATGATGCTCAAATCGAGAAAAAAATGAATCCGATTATCCCGAGAGTTTCTGGATATATCAGCAAAGTTTATGTGAAAGATAATGATTATGTAAAAAAAGGAGATACTTTATTTACTATCGACAAGAGAGATTATCAATTAAAGATTGATGAAGCTAATGCTGCATTATTAGGCGCAGAAGGACAATATGAAGCGGCAAAAGCAGATATTGGAAGTGCAAATGCAAGCATCTCAGTTTCTGATGCTCAAATGAGATCTGCAACAGGTTCTATCGAAAGTGCAAAAATTAGATTGAGACAGCTTACAAACGATTACAACCGTTACAATAACTTGTACAAAACGCATACTATTACAAAACAGCAATATGAACAGGCTTTAACGGCAAAAGAAGAAGCTGAAAACCAAGTACGTGTTTTAGAACAACAACAAAGAGCTAGTTCTTACCAAAAATCGGTTATCCAATCAAAATCTAAAGTTTCTGACAAGCAAACTGAGGTTGCTGCTGCAAACATCAAAAAAGCAAAAACAATGCTTGATGTTGCTCACTTAAACCTTTCTTATACTGTAGTGACTGCTGCAATTGATGGTCAAGTTTCTAAAGTTGATATTCAGCCAGGACAATTAGTTCAGCCAGGACAATCTTTGTTCTACATCATTAACAATAATGAAGCTTGGGTTGTAGCTAACTTTAAAGAAACACAATTGAACAAAATGGTTGTAGGACAAAAAGTAAGCTTAAAAGTTGATGCTTATCCAAACTACGAATTCAAAGGAACTGTATCTTCTTTCTCTCCTGCAACAGGATCTCGTTTTTCATTATTGCCTCCTGATAACGCAACCGGAAACTTCGTAAAAACAATTCAGAGATTACCAGTAAAAATTACCATAGACGAATCTAACGATCCTGAAAAAGTAAAACTTTTAAGACCAGGTATGAACGTTGACGTAGATGTACATTTGAAATAAAATAAATGGCAACAGCAGTACAAGACGACGATTTAGTAGAATACGGTTTCAGACGTGTTATCATTACGATTACAGCAGTACTTTGTGCACTGTTGGAAATCGTTGATACGACGATTGTAAACGTAGCGCTTACAGACATGCGCGGAAGTCTTGGTGCTACCTTGACCGATGTGGCATGGGTAATTACAGCATACGCAATTGCGAATGTTATTGTAATTCCGATGACGAGCTGGCTATCACAGCAATTTGGAAGACGTAATTATTTTGTGGCTTCCATTATAATATTTACAGTCTGTTCTTTTTTATGTGGTAATGCCACCAATATTTGGGAACTAGTCGCTTTCCGCTTCGTACAAGGTATGGGCGGTGGAGCATTACTAGTAACAGCCCAAACGATTATTACAGAAAGTTATCCCGTAGCAAAACGTGGAATGGCACAGGCTATTTACGGAATGGGTGTAATTGTAGGTCCAACTCTTGGTCCGCCATTGGGAGGATATTTAGTAGATAATTATTCTTGGCCTTATATTTTCTATATCAATATTCCGTTGGGAATTATTGCTACGATTTTGGCTTTAACTTTTGTTAGAAGCCCGAAATATGGAGAAAAATTAAAAGCCAATCAGGTTGACTGGTGGGGAATCATTTTACTGAGTGCTTTTATTGGTTCTTTACAATTTGTATTAGAGCATGGACAGCAAGATGACTGGTTTAATGATTCAACAATTGTAGCCTTAAGTGTTGTTACTGTTCTAGGATTGGTTCTTTTTATTTGGAGAGAGCTTACTTACGAATATCCGATTGTAAATCTTAGCGTTTTAAAAGACGGAAATCTTAGAATTGGAACGATAATGTGTTTTATTCTCGGTTTCGGATTATATGGTTCTACCTTAATTATCCCAATTTACACGCAATCTATTTTAGGATGGACCGCTACTGATGCGGGGTTGTTATTGATTCCAGGATCTATCACCACAGCGCTTATGATGCCATTTGTGGGTAATATGATTCAGAAAGGTGTTCCGCAAGGATATATGGTTGGAGTTGGATTTTTAATTTTCTTCTTCTTTACTTTCATGATGTATAGTCGTATGACACCTGACACAGGAGTTGAACATATGTATTGGCCTTTAATTCTGCGAGGAATTGGTTTAGGATTGCTTTTCGTTCCTATTACAACACTTTCGCTTTCAACATTAAAAGGAAAACAAATTGGTGAAGGAGCAGCATTTACCGGAATGATGCGTCAATTAGGCGGATCTTTTGGTATCGCAATTATTACCACTTTCATCACACGTTTCAGCCAATCACATCGAGTAGATTTAATTAATAATCTAGACCCTGCCAAATTTGACGTGCAGCAGCGTATTGCAGGAATGCAGCACGCCTTTATGGCAAAAGGATATAGTGCAGATGTTGCTTTGAAAAAAGCATATCAGGCAATAGAACTTTCAGTTATGAAGCAAAGCACCGTAATGGCTTATATGGATATTTTCCTTTATCTAGGAATTATGTTTTTATGTTGCATACCGATTATTCTCTTTATCAAAAAAGGGAAGAACAAAATTAGTGCAGCCGACGCAATGCATTAATAATAATAATTTTATAATACGCAGAAACGCCGAATTCATCATTTAGAATTCGGCGTTTATTTTTTTTATTTGACCGCAATCCCGATAGCTATCGGGAGCAAAGAATTTTATTTCAGAGAAGCGTAAAAGCGTAAAAACGCAAAGTTCGCAAAGCTTTGTGATAAAAACTTTGCGAACTTTGCATATCCCGATAGCTATCGGGATTGCGCCCTTGCAGTAAAAAAACTCAGAGCCTTAGTATATCAGAATCTTAGCAACTTTAAAAAATCATCTTGTAAAAACCAAATGATTTCCTTTTGAAAGGTTCGCATCAAACTGATATCCTTCGTAATTAAAACCTTTTAAATCGTCAATAGTTTCTGCATTAGTATCAATAATATAACGCACCATCATACCTCTAGCCTTTTTGGCAAAGAAACTGATCATTTTTAGTTTTCCATCTTTATAATCTTTAAAGTCTGACGTAATTACAGGAACTTTTAAAGCTTTTACATCAACAGCAGAAAAATATTCATTACTCGCTAAATTCACGAATAATTCATCTTTTTTTAATTCTTTATTTAAAGCTTTTGTTACAGTCGGCTTCCAAAATTCATGTAAGTTTTTAGATTCACCAACCGGCATTTTGGTTCCCATTTCCAAACGGTAAGCCTGCATTAAATCAAGCGGTTTTAAAAGACCGTAAAGGCCAGATAAAATCCTAAGTTTATCCTGAAGAACATCTAATTTTTCTAACGGAATGGTATAAGCATCCAAACCTGTGTACACATCACCATCGAAAGTATAAACCGCTGGGCGTGCATTTTCAGGTGTAAAAGGTGTTTTCCAATCTTGATTTCTTTTCCAATTTAAATCAGCTAGTTTGTCTGAGATAGACATTAGTTCTGATAATTCAGATGGCTTTTTTTGTTTTACTACTTTATGAACCACTCTTGCTTCTTTTAAAAATGAAGGTTCTGTATATTGAGATGTTGGTAATTCTTTTTCAAAATTCAATGATTTCGCAGGAGATATAACAATTTTCATGTGTGCTTTTTTCTATGTTCCAAAAATACAAATTGAAAATTTAAAAATTATTATTTGCAATTGATTTGTTTTATTGTTGTATAAATGTTTTTCACCACAAATTTCACAAATTTTCACAAATTATTCTCTCACTTTCTTTGTCACAGATTAAAAGATTTACATAGATTTTTCAACCATTTTAATTCTGGAATCTAGAGCAGAATTAAAATCAATTTGTGAAAATTTGTGTAATTTGTGGTAAATAATATTTATTTACATATAGATCAAGATTGAGAGATTTTTTTAATCATTTTAATCCTTTATCCCGATAGCTATCGGGAGTGGCAGAAAAAATAAATTCGTGAAAATTCGCGAAATTCGTGGCAACCCTTTCTCAATTCATAAAAATCAATGCAACAAAATGTGAAATTGTTCAAAAAAGTGAG
The DNA here is from genome assembly GCF_004151235.1 of Flavobacterium anhuiense. Classification (GTDB taxonomy): domain Bacteria; phylum Bacteroidota; class Bacteroidia; order Flavobacteriales; family Flavobacteriaceae; genus Flavobacterium; species Flavobacterium anhuiense_A. The sequence continues at coordinate 191,857 of NZ_JUIV01000001.1, read as the reverse complement.
CTCTAGATTATAATAGGCATTTTCTATGTTGTAAATTTGCATGCATTTTATTTCAATTGAAATCAGAAATGCTTTTTTACTCAAAAATTAGCGAATTCGTGGCGATACAAACAAACTATAAAACTGCTTTACAAAACAAAATCTTCGATGTTATTTCGAAAGCTTCTCAGGAATTAAAAGTTGACTCTTATGTGATCGGCGGATTTGTTCGTGATTTGCTTTTAAATCGAGGTTCAAAAAAAGACATTGATGTAGTTGCTGTTGGAAGTGGCATCGAATTGGCTCTTAAAGTTTCCGATTTACTCCCGAACAAACCAAAAGTTCAGGTTTTTAAAACTTATGGAACTGCTATGCTTCGTTTTGAAGATACCGATATCGAATTTGTTGGCGCACGAAAAGAATCGTACACTCGCGATAGCCGAAATCCGATTGTGGAAAACGGAACTTTGCAAGACGATCAAAATCGTCGTGATTTTACAATCAATGCGCTGGCTTTATCATTAAACGAAAATAATTTCGGAGATCTTTTAGATCCTTTTAATGGATTAACCGATTTAGAAAACAAAACAATAAAAACGCCTTTGGATCCAGATATTACGTATTCTGATGATCCTTTGCGAATGTTGCGTGCCATTCGTTTTGCTACTCAATTGAATTTCGAAATTGAAGAAAATTCATTAAATGCCATCACAAAAAATGCAGATCGCATCAAAATAATTTCTGGTGAAAGAATCGTTGATGAGTTAAACAAAATTCTCATGACCGATAAACCTTCGACAGGATTTTTACTTTTATACAAAACTGGACTTTTAGATATTATTTTACCTGAATTAACTGCGTTGAATCAGGTTGAAGAAATTGAAGGTCACACACATAAAAACAATTTTTATCACACTCTTGAAGTTGTCGATAACATTTGTCCAAACACCGATGATGTTTGGTTGCGTTGGTCGGCTTTATTGCATGATATTGGAAAAGCGCCAACTAAACGTTTTACAAAAAAACAAGGATGGACTTTTCACGGTCATGAATTCTTGGGCGGAAAAATGGCAAAAAAAATCTTCGAACGTTTGCACATGCCTTTAAACCATAAAATGAAATTCGTTCAGAAAATGGTTATTATGAGTTCGCGTCCGATTGTTTTAGCGCAGGATATCGTGACTGACAGTGCTGTTCGTCGTTTGGTTTTTGATGCTGGTGAAGATGTAGAAAACTTAATGACTTTGTGCGAAGCGGATATCACAACCAAAAACCCGTCAAAATTCAAGAAATATCATAAAAATTTCGAACTCGTACGCAAGAAGATTGTAGAAGTCGAAGAACGCGATCATGTACGTAATTTTCAACCGCCAATTACAGGTGAAGAAATTATGGAAATATTCGATTTAAAACCTTCACGTGAAATCGGAATTTTGAAAGAAGCGGTAAAAGAAGCAATTCTTGAAGGTGATATTCCAAATGAATATCAGGCGGCTTATGATTTTGTGATTAAAAGAGCTGCAAAACTAGGCTTAAAAAAAGTTGAGAAATAAGTATTATTTAATAAAATGAAAAAAGAGAATAAATCAGTAATCATTTGGTTACTATCGGGCTGTGTTTTATTATTTTTAATGGTCGTTGTAGGTGGTATCACACGTTTAACCAATTCAGGTTTATCTATGACCGACTGGCATTTGGTAACCGATACCTTTCCACCTTTAACAGAAGCCAAATGGCAAGCTGCTTTTGACGAGTACAAAAAATTTCCTGAATATCAGAAAATCAATATTCACAATGATTTTCAACTAGCAGATTATAAATTCATTTATTTCTGGGAATGGTTTCACCGTTTCATTGGCCGTATTATTGGTTTGGTTTTCTTTGTGCCGTTTGTTTACTTTTTAGCTAAAAAGAAATTAGATACTCCAACGATTAAAAAATGCATCGTTCTTTTGGCAATGGGAGCTTTCCAAGGATTCTTAGGTTGGTTCATGGTAAGAAGCGGATTAATCGACAATCCAGATGTAAGCCACTTTAGACTTTCACTGCACTTGACTTTTGCGTTTATCACTTTCGCTTACACACTTTGGGTAGCATTGGATTTGATTTATCCCGAAAGAAATATCAACAAAATTCTACCTTTAAGAAATATTGCGCGTTATGCTTTAGCAGCTTTATTAATCCAAATCATTTACGGCGGATTTGTGGCAGGTTTAAATGCAGGATTAATTCACAATCACTGGCCTTTAATGAGCGATGGAGAATTTATTCACGAATCGGTTTTTATTGAGCAATCTTCTTTAATAAAAAATTTAATTGAAGGAAAAAGTGGGGTTCAGTTTGTACACAGAACTTTTGCTTATGTTGTAGTTGCAATTATTCTTTTCCTTTTCTTCAAAAGTAAAAAATACACACTTACACATACGCAAGCAAACGGAATCAAAACTTTAGTTGTTTTTGTTTTCATTCAGTTCTTGCTTGGCGTTTTCACTTTATTATATAGTGTTCCTTTGGCTTTAGGATTAATTCACCAGATTATGGCGTTTTTCCTTTTAAGTGCTATGACGTATACATTGCATAGATTGAGTAAATAATTTAAAACTATAAAACATAAAAAAAATCCTTCAAAATGAAGGATTTTTTTGTTTCACATATTCTTTTATTTATTCAATCTTGACTGGATTGAAATCCAGCCCTATAAAATAAATCGAGCCTTAGGCTCTTTATTTAGACAGTTTTGAAAATTCCTCGGTTAAAAAATTCATTCCAATAGTACTTTCATTAGACTCTAAAATTAAATTATAAAGCTCTTCTCCTAAATTTGTTTTTTTTAATTTTTCAATTTTGTATTCTTGATCTTGAAGGATTTTTTGTATGGGAACTATTTCGCCAATTTTAAAAATTGTGCTTGAACTTAACTGATAAAGAGTAAGTTCGAGCTTCAATTTAGTGGTTAAGTTTCTTTTGATTAAAACTCTAAGAAAAAAGGGAGCTAAAAATCTGCTGTAGACAGTATCAAGTTTTTCAAATTTTAAAACAGATTGGTTTCCTAATGCAATATTAGGCATTAAATCAAGTCCAGGAATTGAATGTCTAAAAAGAGATGCAACTTCCATAAATATCTGTAGAGATTGAAAAACATCAACTTGGTTACTTCTATTAGGTGTTGATGAAAACAAAGTCTTTTTAAAAACTATTTTTTCTCCAGAATTACGATCATGAAAAATTTCATTTCTAAACATCCTAAATTCATTTACTCGACCGTAGATACCTGTTTTCTTAATTTTCATTGAATCGTAACCTAATTCTTCTATAAGAAAACTAATTCTACCTGATATTTCTTTCCTTATAATTTCATCAATATTTTTATGATTCTTTATAATTCCAGTTACTTTACAAAGAGCATTAACAAATGCTTCTAATGCTAAAAACCACATTGAAATACTTAAGGTGTTTCTTCTCCCATTATTTATAAAATTATCCTCATTTTCCAAATCTTGTAAATCAAACATTGTATTTGAAAAACCATGATTTGCATATTGATTAAATGTTAATTCAATATCTCTCTTATCAGAACGACTTAAAACAGCTAAAACAAGTTGCTGATAATCATTATCTCTATAATCCTCGATATTCACTTTTTAAGTACTTTTAATTAAAAATAATTTAAAACTACCCCAGCCAGCTTTTAAAATCCTGTACTTTTTCTCGGCTTACAATTACCTCATCTTCTTTATAAGTTGGAAGAATCACTTTAAGTCGAGAATTAGTATAAACCTGAATTTCTTTGATTGCTTTTAGCGGAACAATAAATTTTCTGCTTACGCGAAAGAAATCCTTTTTATCGAGTTCTTGTTCTAATATCTCTAAAGTCGAGTCGATCAAATAATCACGATTATCGTAGGTATGAATGTAAGTTCCTTTGTTTTCACTAAAGAAACATTCAATTTCCTCAGTTGTAATTACCTTTAAATGCTGTCCTATTTTAACTGTAAATCTTTTTTTATACGTTTTCTCAAAAGGATTGGATAACATTTGTCGAATCTGCTCAAAATCAAGCTGAAGATTTGAAGATTCAGTAGCAGCTTTAGGAAGACGCGATTTGAATTTTGAAACCGCAGTTTCCAAATCATCTTCGTCAATTGGTTTTAGAAGATAATCGATACTGTTTAATTTGAACGCTTTTAAAGCATATTCATCATATGCCGTTGTAAAAATGATAGCGCTTTTAATGTCTATTTTTTCAAAGATTTCAAACGATAAACCATCTGACAATTGGATATCCAGAAAAATCAAATCGGGATGCGGATTATTTTCAAACCAATGAACCGATTCTTCAACAGAATGAAGCATGGTTTCTACAGTTACATCTAGCTTTTCAAGTTTTCTCTGCAACAGTCTTGCTGCTGGTTTTTCGTCTTCTATAATTAATGTGATCATTTACTATAATGTGAAATTTGAAAAAATTATAAATTCAAAGTTACTCCCATTTATTTTTATTTGCGGCATCTCTTTCCATGTATTTTTGGATTTTTCTTTTCTCCCAATCTGAACCAAAAATCCAATCAGCACCAAAAACAGATAATGCGTGCGCTAATAGACCGATTCCCCAAAAAAACGCAGTAGAATACGTATGCCATTTTGTTAAACCGCTTAAATCCATTACTAGTAGACCTGCAGATTTATCTCGAGTCAAACTTGATACAATGATGATAATATTTACAATAATGAAAATCTTCAAATGCGAGTAAAATCTTTTAAGCCTTTTTACTCTTCTATAAGCTGCATTGTAATTTGGATCGTCTGTATACTCTCCAAAATGGTGTCTTGCGTAATCTTCGTACATTTCTCTTCTAAAACGTCCCATAGCTATATTTTAATTATTTCCACTTGTTTTTATTTTGTTTTTCCTTCTCCATAAACTCTTTGATTTTTCTTTCTTCCCATTCCTTACCCATTCCTGGAAAAACCTCAAAGACTTTTAATCCGTGAAAAACGACTCCTACTCCCCACCATAACAATGGCCAGAAAAACCATAAATATTGAGGCGATGTATATAAATTGATAAAGATTAAAATGGCATTTACTAAAATGTATGATATAAGATTTCCGTAAAATCCTTTAATGTTTTCAACCTTTTTTTTGGCTTGGATATATTTTTCTTCGTCGCTTAAATTCCTTTCCATAACTATTCCCATTTTTGTTTTTTATATTTTTTTTCTAAAATGCTTCTTAGTTTTCGTTCTTCCCATTCTTGTCCAAAAATTTTATAAGAAGCAAACAAATCTATTGCAGAACCTACAATTACAGCTGTCCAAATAATTACAATCACCCAATTGATATATTTAATTGGAAAAAATTGCAATGGCAAATTCGTGTATTCTTTTAAAAGAAAAACTATCAATGCAATAGTGTAAAAGAACAAATGCTTGTAAAAAGATTTCAGCTGAATTACTTTTTTACTGGCTAATTCTTCCAGCATTACTTGTTCCTGATCATTATTCAAATTTGTTTCCATGATTATTTTCTAAACGTTGCTGGTTTTCTTTTTCTAGAATTTCTCTAATTTTTTTCTCTTCCCATTTCTTATTGAAGAAAGGCGGCAGACTAAAAACTTTCAATCCATGTAAAATAATGGCAACACTCCAACCCATTACAGACCATATAAACCATAAATATTCTGGACAAGTTATTAAGTTAACCACAATCGCAATTACATTACACAAAACATAAACAGTCAAATGTTCGTAAAATCCTCTTATTTCTTTTACTTTTTTCTGAGCATCATAATAACGATTTGCTTCTGTGAAATCTTTTCCCATTATTTCCACGTTTTTTGGTTGTTATCTTTTTCTAAAATTTCACGAATTTTTCTTTCTTCCCAATCAGAGCTGTATCCAAAAACTTTAAAAGCATGCATGGCAACTCCAAACCCCCAGCCTAGAGCCGAAAACCAAAACCATTGAAATCCTGGCGAAAATTTTAAATTAATAAAGATCAAAAACGGAATTACACAACAATATGAAATTATATTTCCGTAAAATCCTTTTAGTTCTTCTACTCGTTTTTTGGCTCTATAATAAGCTTTTGCTTCATCTGTATATTCTGCACTCATTTCCATAACGGCAATTTGTTTGGTTAAAATTGGAATTCTAACGGTGAAATTCTTTCCATCTTCCTCAATCTTCACTTTTCTATCTGTTATAATTCCGTATCTGTTTACAATATTCTGCAGTCCTACACCTTGTCTATCCTGCAAGACTTCTTTTTTCTGAAGATCATTCTGAATAGCCAGATAATCTTTATCAATAAAAATTCTAATATGAAGCGGTTTTTGCTCACTTACCACATTATGCTTTACGGTATTCTCCAATAAAAGCTGTAAAGAAAGTGGCACCACTTTGGCTTCTGGATTGATGTTTTCTGTTGGCAATTCGTAAAACAAACTATTCTCGAAACGCATTTTCAGCAGATTCATGTAGGTTTTGGCAAATGACAATTCATCTTCAACCGAAACCAATTCTTTGTCTTTCTGTTCTAAAACATATCTGTAAATTTTAGATAATGAAGTAGTAAAACGCTGCGCATTATCTGGATTTTCTTCTATTAAAGAACTAAGAACATTTAAGCTGTTAAAAAGAAAATGCGGATCGATCTGGTTTTTTAAGCTTTCAAATTTCGCATTTGCTGTTCCAGCAATAATCTTTTGCTGTGTTACTTTGTTTTCCTGATAGAGTTTGTAAAAATTAAGTCCATGAAAAAACAAAAGCACAATAAAAGTCATTACTGCAGATTCTATATAATTTTCTGCCCTTTCATTGGCAAGAAAACCGATAATAGTCTTATTCTCAATTATTACACTTGTAAACAAACGCAATACTCCAATTACGATCATTGAGACTAAAAAAGAACTTGCAAAACCAATTAAAATTCTCTTTACCGAATATGGATTTTCTCTGAAAACCCTATCTAAAAAATCAAAAAGAACGACGTTTACGATATACAAAACCACACTGTAAAGCATGCAGTACAAGAAATAAATGTAAAGATTCTTGTTAAAGACTGCTGTTCCTAAAGAAGCAAACCGAATTAGAAAAGAGAACAAAAATACTATTCCTCCAACTAAGCATGCTTTTAACAAATTAGGTTTTAATATCATCATATTTTATAAACTACTGATTATTTACAAGTTTTCTGAATTTCTAAAGCTCTATCCAATCCCCATTTAGGAGCGTAAGGCGTTGCTGGTTTAAAAGTATTAAAAAGTTCAATAGATTTATCAACTTGTGCGCACAAAGGTTTAGTGTCAACTCCTGTCCATTTTGCTCCTCCTAATTGATAATCTGCTTCTCCAAAAACTGCTCTTGGGTTATTTGGATCTAATGCTTTAGCCTTAGCGTAAGCTTCCATCACTTTACTAGAATATTTCATTCCGTTTGTCATTGGGTCGGCCACAACATAACCGGTATAAATTAAAGCTTGCATTACATACAATTCTGAATTGGCTTGGTCTTTTATCAATTCAATATCTAAGGCATCTTGTGCTTTTGTCAATAGCAAGTCGATTTTTGTTTTATCTTTTTCAGTAAAAACAGCTGTTGCATTGATTAAAGCTACATAATAATTTGGCAAGTAACTGTTTTTTTCAGCCGCAGCAATTCTTTCAAATAATGCAGAAGCTTCGGCATTTTTTCCTTCTTTCCAAAGTCCGAAAGCTTTATTCATTCCTTGTTCAAATTGTGTTTGAGCTGAACCTATTACTACTACAAATAGTGCGACTAAAGTGATGATTTTTTTCATTTTACAAGTTATTTAATGGTTTGTTTATATAGATTAGTTATTTGATTATTAGAATGCAATTTCAACTTTTGAATCTTTACTGACATTAAATTTAGCATCACTATACAATGGAGGTCCCATAAATCCTTTTGCATTGTTTGAAGCCGCGTATTCTTCCATTGGCATTCCCATTGAATTTCTGTCAAGCTTTCCGTTGCTGTTTTCATCGTGATACGTTGAAATTGCATATTCTCCCGCAGGAAGGTTATCAAAAGTTACAACCGCTTTATTGTCTTTAATTTCGGAAGCCAAACTTTTGTAAGTTGTTTTAAGAAAAGTTCCGTCTGAATTGTATAATCCTACTTTAACAACACCTGTATCATTTTTTAAACCTGAAACGGCAACAGTTAATTTTACATTTTGAGCAGACATTAAGCTGCAGATAAATAAGATCGTTATTGTAATAATTTTGGTCATGATTTCTTTTTTTTAAGTTACTAAGGTTCTAAGATTCTGAGATTCTAAGTTTTTTTTATTGATGATTAAAACTCTTTTTTTTAGGTTCAAAGGTTCAGAGTTGCAAAGGGACAAAGGTTTTATTTCCTTACTAATAATGTTTTAAAAACTTCGAACCTTTGTCACTTTGTTTCTTTGTTTCGTTTAATTTATACTTCAAAAGTATATCGGTTTTCACTCTTTTAAAATTAATTGCTGCTGAGTTGTTGATTTTGGTTACTGAATTGTTTTTTTCCTGAGGTTCAAAGGTTCAGAGTTACAAAGGGACAAAGGTTTTCTTGAGATTGAGAGAAAAAAAGGCTGAAAGAGGCCGGTTTATTTATATTATTTTTTTTCCATTCAACGAAAATCTCTGAACCTCTGTCCCTTTGAACCTCTGCACCTAAAAAACTACAAGTTTTTCAACTGATTCTCATTCTTATTCTGGCTGATCGTCCAGAAGAAACCTACGAAGAAGAATCTATCTGCTGTTGGCACTACAGCTTGTCTTTGATACACTCCGCTTGCGTCTGGCGTTTTGGCGTAATCGTATCCGAAAATATTTTGAGTTCCTAAAACATTCGAAACTGAGAAATAAAGGATTTTTTGCGTCGTTAATAAATACGCCCAGCTAAAACTTAAACTATTGTATGATTTTGTTTTTCCGTTCATAAATTGCGTCTGGTTCGGATCATTGTATGGACGTCCTGAGCTGAAACTGTTTGTTAAACTCGCCTGAGATTTCCAGTCTGTAATAAAATATTTTGCAACTACAGATAAATTATGGTTGGCAATAAAACTTGGAGTTGCCATGTTTGGAAAGTTTTTATACTGTCTCTCTGAATCGATATAAGAATATGAAATCCAATATTCTAAGTTTTTATACAAATTGCTGTCTCTCCAAAATAAATCCAATCCTTTTGCATAACCCGATCCGTTATTATTGAAAACCGAGTTGTACTGAATATCTCTCGTATCGTACTGCACCAAATTGCTGTAATCTTTGTAGTAAGCTTCTGCTCTCAATGTTTGTCCTGGTCTTGTAAACGTATAATTTAAAATATAATGTCTCGCTTTCTCGCTTTCAAACTGATGGTATTTAGAAAATTTAATATAATCTACAACTGGCGTTTGAGAATAATCTCCGTAAGCAAAAGAGAACTGGCTGCTTTTTGAGGCTTTGTATCCTAATGAAGCTCTTGGCGCAATATTATTTTCGTTTAAAAGACTGTTGTTTGAATATCTTAAACCGACTTTCAAAGCTAATTTTTTAGAAAACATAATATCGCCTTCAGTGTAAGCTGCAAAAATGTTAGAATCGTAACCATTTGTAACATCAAGAGCGATATTGTCAGCTAGGTTTTCATCGTATTTTGTAATGAAATAATCAGATCCGAAAGACAACTTAAAATAGTTTGAAAATTTCTTACTGAACTTCAATTTCAGTTGTGCTGCATTTTCCTGACTGTCAATTCCTGTAATATCGTATTTCAGTTTGTTTTTGCTGTAACCGTAACTAACTCCAGAAGTAATCTGCCATCCTGTTCCAAAACTTCCTTTGTAAGATGAATTCAAATAGAAGTTATTGTTGTTCATGTCAGTTCGAATCGGATTCTCGAAATTGACGTTTTTCTGATTCAAATCAAATTTTTCAGAATCAAATGAAGCGTACAGTTTAAATATTCCGTTTGTAAAATTGTATCTGTAAACTGTCTCTCCCCCAAGTGACTGATACGGATTGTTCCAATCTACATTTTGAGGAATAACCGCTTGATAAGGTGCTAAATTCACGTACATCATATTTACACTCAACGAACTTTTTTTGAATTTCTGAGTATTTCCTAAACTCAAACCAACTGTCATTAACCCGATATCTGTTTTTTCGTGATCTTCTTCATCTTGTGTATTTAGAAGTAAAACACTTGATAAAGCTTCGCCATATTCTGCAGAATATCCTCCAGTAGAAAATGCGATTCCGCTAAACAAAAAAGGAGAAAAACGGCTTCTTGTAGGCAAGTTATTTGTAGTTGCCCCATAAGGTTGTGCAACACGAATTCCGTCCACAAAAGTTTGAGTTTCGCTCGCCTCACCTCCACGCACAAACAAACGTCCGTCTTCTCCAACCGTCTGCGTTCCTGGCAAAGTCTGCAATGCCGCCACAATATTTCCGGCAGAACCTGCTGTGGTAACAATATCTAAAGGTTTTAAAACTGAAACTCTCGCCTTATCCCCAGATTCTAAAGTTCCCGCTGTAATGACAACAGCATCTAGAGCATTAACATTTTCTCTTAATTTTACCGTTTGATCTTTATAATTGGCAACATCAATTTCTTGCTTGTAAGTTTCAAAAAGTAAAAAACTAACCACTAGAAACTTGTTTCCTGTTTCTGTAGTTTCAAAAGAAAAATCTCCAGTTTCAGAACTTGTTGCTCCATCGTAAGTTCCGTCAATATAAATATTTGCACCTGCAACTGGTTTTCCTTTTTGGTCTACTACTTTTCCCGAAATAGTATTTTGAGCAAAAATTAAAGCTGTAAAAAATAAAAAACTAACTGTAAAAAATAATCTGGTTTTCATGTCATCTTTGGTTTTTGATGAAGCAAATGTATTTTAACAATTCATGTTAAAAAATATATAATAACCCAATTGTAGATTTTCGAGGATGAGTTGTAAAATACTAATTTGTATCTTAGCTAGGAAAACCAAAATCATTATTTTATGTCAGAAAGTAAACGAATTTCGAATCTATATCAGTCTATTTATAACGGAAATCCTTGGCTTGAAGTCAATTTAGACAATACATTAAAAAATGTAACTGCTGAACAGGCATATAAAAAAGTAAACCCAAACCTTAATACAATTTGGGAAATTGTAAATCATTTGATTCAATGGAGAAGAAATATTTTACAACGCATGCAAGGAGAAACAATCATAACTCCAGACCATAATTATTTTGTTCCTGTAATAGATCCTTCTGAAGCTGCTTGGGAACAATCGCTTCAAACTTTAGCAAAATCTCAAGATTCATGGAATGCTTTCTTTGAAGATTTTGATGACGAAGATTTAGCAAAAATTTATGTGAATAATGGTCATACTTACTACGAACACATTCACGGAATTATTCAGCATGATGTATATCATTTAGGACAGATTGTTATTTTAAAAAAGTTATTAAACACATAATATTATGAAAAATGCTGTTTTGTTTATAGCTTCTTTATTCTTCACTACAATTGCTTTTTCTCAGGAAACTGAAACCAAATACGATGAAGCCTTAGCCAAATCGCTTCATGCCGACGAATATGGAATGAAAAAATATGTTTTTTGCCTTTTAAAATCTGGGAGTAATACCACAGCTTCTAAAGAAGAAACCAAAAAGCTTTTCGCAGGTCACATGGAAAATATTGGCAAATTGGCCAAAGAAGGAAAACTGGTTGTTGCTGGGCCTTTCATGAAAAATGATAGAAATTATCGTGGCATTTACATCTTTAATGTCGAAACGATTGATGAAGCCAAAGCGCTTGTTGCCACCGATCCGGCAATAAAAGCCAATTTACTCGAAGCCGAATTAACGCCTTGGTATTGTACAGCATCTTTGCAGGAAATTCCGAAAATGCATGAAAAAATTGCCAAGACGAAAATGTAAAATATGAAAACCGAAAAAGAAAAAATGATCTCTGGCGAATACTATAACGCCTTTGATCCAGAATTGGTAAAAGGCCGTCGCACAGCAAAAAACCTTTTGCACAGCTTAAATGTAAAAGAATACCGAGTTACCAAAAAAGCAAAAGAAATTTTAAAGGAATTAATTCCAAACGCTGGAGCTGGTTTTTATATTGAACCTCCTTTTCACTGTGATTATGGTTACAATATTTTTGCTGGTGAAAATGTTTATTTTAATGTGAATTGTGTGGTTTTGGACTGCGCGCCTGTAACAATCGGGTCAAATGTATTTATTGCACCAAATGTTCAAATTTACACCGCTTCTCATCCGCTTGACGCTGAATTGAGAAAAACATTAGAAAATGCATATCCAGTAACCATTGGAGACGATTGCTGGATTGGCGGAAACTCTGTTATCTGCCCAGGCGTAACAATCGGAAAAGGCTGTGTGATTGGCGCTGGATCTGTTGTTACAAAAGATATTCCAGACAATTCGCTTGCTGTTGGAAATCCAGCAAAAGTTATTCGAAAATTAAATCAAGAACCTGAATCCAAAAAATAATGCTTACCCTTAATAAAGTTCACCATATTGCCATTTTATGTTCCGATTACGAAAAATCGAAATATTTCTATACCCAGATTTTAGGTCTGACTATTATTAGAGAGATCTATCGTGAAGAACGCCAATCTTATAAATTAGATTTGGCTTTGAATGGCACTTATGTTGTCGAATTATTTTCATTTCCAAATCCGCCGCAAAGACCTTCAAGACCAGAAGCGGTTGGTTTGCGCCATTTGGCTTTTGAAGTAATTAATCTAGAAGAAACAATTGCTTTTTTAACTTCAAAAAATATAGAATCAGAACCGATAAGAATTGACGAAACAACCGAAAAGCGTTTCACTTTTATTGCAGATCCTGATTTATTACCTATTGAGTTTTATGAGCGATAGGCTTTTTTTTCCGCAAAGGCATTAAGATACAAAGTTTTCTCTCATTTTTTGTCATTTCGACGAAGGAGAAATCTCCGCGAGAAGCTCTACAAAGATTGGCGATTTTGATTGTGGAGTTACTTGTAGATTTCTCCTTCGTCGAAATGACAAACTGCCTGTTTAGTCGTTGTCTTAAGTAAAAAACTTTGTGCCCTAGCGCCTTTGTGGCAAAACCTTAACACGAAAGCTTTTCTTACTAATACCCATTTTAACACACTAAATTAAAGATTTCCTATAAAAAACCGAATTTGATGCTTAATTTTGTAATCCGCAGAAAAAAATGCGATTTCAAATTCACTTCTGATGAACAAAACGGCGCAAATCAAAAAAAATCATCAATTCATTAAATTTCGAAAATTAGTTATTGTTTCTATTTTAATTGGCTTTCTTTCTGCCTTTCTCGGAATTTCACTCAAAAAAATAACCGAATATTACGAAGAAATCTTCTTTCACGAAGTATCTGTTCATCCCATATTTTACCTCGTATTTCCCGTTTTTGGTTTATCAGTAATTTATTTTTTAAGGCAATATCTTTTTAAGAAAAAAGAAAACAAAGGGATTAAAGAAGTTTTTGAAAGTACAGCATCAAAATCTAAAAACCTTCCTTCCTATAAAATTCCCTCGCACTTTATCAACGGATTATTGACGGTTATTTTTGGAGGTTCAACAGGAATCGAAGTTTCGACTGTTGTAGCAACGGCAACTATTGGTTCTGTTGCTCACGAAAAAGAAAATGTTTTCCGTCAATACAAAACCGAATTAATCTGTGCGGGTGTTGCGGCGGGCGTTACAGCACTTTTCAGCAGTCCGATTGCGGGAGTTTTATTTGCCTTCGAAGTAATTTCCAGAAAAGTAACGCGAGCATTTGTGATTTCAAATTTAATTGCCGTTTCTATTGCTTTTGGTTTGCTGACGATTTTAAAAGAAGAACCATTATTTGCGGTTTCAATTACAACATGGCATTTAAAAGCGATTCCGTATTTCATCCTTTTAGGAATTTTGGCAGGGATGAATTCGGTTTATTTAACTAAATGTGTTTTATTCATTAAATCACAATTCGGAAAAATCAACAAACATTATTACAAAATCATAATTGGTTCTGCAGTATTAAGTATTTCGCTATTCTTTTTTCCGCAATTATATGGCGAAGGTTATCACGCTATTAAAACAAGCTTTATTGCTCCAAACCAAATCATGACAATGACTTTGGCTTTAACTTTTATAGCTATATTGATTTTAAAACCAATTGTTACTTCAATTACGCTCGCTTCCGGTGGCGATGGTGGTGTTTTTGCACCTAGTTTATTTATCGGTGCTTTTTTAGGATTATTAGTAGCTTCTGTCTTGAATAGCTTTTTCCATGTAAATGTAATTCCGGTTAATTTTATGGTTATCGGAATGGCTGCAGTTTTAAGTGCCAGTATTCATGCACCTTTCACAGCAATTTTCTTAGTTTGCGGTCTAACAAATGATTATACTTTGTTTTTCCCAATTCTTGTCGTATGCTTGATTTCAAAATATACTGCAAAAACAATTTATCCGTATACCGTTTATAGTTATTCTCCAAGCTTAATTAAATAATCTCAAACTAGTAATCTATAGATTTACAAAGCAATAAAAACTAATATACAGCAAAGTATATTTAAAAACATAACGAGCAAAATATAATACCACAATAATGCCAACAGAAAAAATAAAAAGAAGCTATCGCAAAACACGTTACATTCTTTACAAGGAAACTTTAATTGACTATAAAGAACATTTTTGGTCTTTTTTAGGTTCTTTTGTCGGAATTGGGATTCTTTCTTATCTCGACGCTTCACAATTTGCAGGAAGTGATGTACTCTTTTTAATTGGTTCTTTTGGTGCGTCGAGTGTTTTGATATATGGAATTATACAAAGTCCGTTTTCGCAGCCGCGAAATTTAATTGGCGGACATCTTATTTCAGCTTTTATAGGCGTTACGGTAAATAAACTTGTACCTGACATTGTCTGGATTTCTGCTCCGCTCGCTGTTTCTCTTTCCATTATTTTTATGCAGATTACAAAAACATTACATCCGCCAGGAGGTGCGACAGCGCTAATCGCAGTTACAGGTTCAGCACAAATAAAAGGTTTAGGCTATATGTATGTGATTTCTCCTGTTCTTGTTGGTGTTTTAATTTTATTTGTAATCGCTTTGATTTTTAATAATATTACTTCAAGCAGAAGTTATCCAAGTCATAGTACTTATCATAAACATTATCATAAAATTAGAAAAAGACTGGCGAGAAAGTAGAAGTTTTCGAGTCTCCTTTGTCACCCTGAGCGGAGTCAAAGGCCACTCCTATTGGAAAAAGGCTTCGACTCCGCTCAGCCAGACAAACTAATTGAAAATCAATTTTTTAAAATCTTTTCAACAAATCGCAATTCGTGATTCGAATTTCGTTTTTTATATTTTACCTTTGACCTCTCAATAAAAACAAAGATTATGGTTTATAAATTTAGAGTTATTCTAGACGCCGAAGAAGATATTTTTAGAGACATTGCAATTCTTGAGGAAGATACACTTGAGGATTTACACAATGCAATCTTCAATGCTTTTGGCTTTGACGGATCAGAAGTGGCTTCATTTTATACTTGTGATGATACATGGAATCAAGAAGATGAAATTCCGCTTTTTGATACAGGAGATGTTCCTGGCGAAATGAGAACCATGAACGATTATCCGTTATCTAGTATTTTAGACAAAGAAAATACAAAGATTATCTACGTTTATGATTTCATCAGCATGTGGACTTTCTTAGTTGAATTGGCTGCTATCGAAGATGAACAAGTTGGAGTTACTTACCCAGAAACTTTATTTTCTCACGGTGAAATGCCAGACGAAGCTCACGAAAAAAACTTTGAAGCTGATGACATGCACGACGATATCTACGGAGAATTTGAAGACGATCTAGACGAAGACGATCTTGACATGTTCGAAGGCGATGACAGCTTCGAAGATTATGGATTTGAGGAGAATTGGAACTAACGTAAGTTGCTAAGATGCTGAGACTCTAAGATTCTGAGTTTTTAAATTTTGACAGTTTTTTCTTATTTTTACATTTAATTTAAAAGATAAGTTAATGAGTCATTTTAGAAAGATCTTGGTCTGGCAGAAATCAATTTCCTTAGTTACAAAAGTTTATAAAGCAACGAGAACTTTCCCAAAAGAAGAGACTTTTGGATTAACTTCACAAATACGTCGAAGTTCAATATCAATTCCAAGTAACATTGCAGAAGGATCTGGAAGAGAAAGTAATAAAGATTTTTTACGATTTTTATATATTTCTCTAGGCTCTTTATTTGAAATGCAGACCCAACTTGAAATTGCAAAAAATATAATTTACATAAGCGAAGAAGAATTTAACCTTTTATATGAGGATAGTCGAGAGATCGAGAGAATGTTAGCGTCGTTAATTAAAAAAATAAAGGACACTATCTAAAAAACTTAGTATCTTAGAAACTTAGAATCTCAGCAACTCAAAAAAATGATCAACTTATTCAACACCCACATCGAAACGCTTTCCATACACCGCGTAGGAAACAAAAGCCGTAACGAAGCTATTTTTTTATCGGAACAGCCTTTTAATCTTAATGACGAGATTGTTCCTTTGATAAAAGAATTCTTTTTTAAGCCTTTTAGAGAAAAAGAAGAAAACTACTATCAGTTTGCACACGAAGTGGACTTGGACTACAACGATATGTTTAAATATGCAACTGAGATTTTTGCCAATCCGTCAAATGTTCATGAAGTTTCTAAAAACATCACAAAACATTTATTTGAGCAGTCAAATCACCCGCACATTAAAAACGGAGAGGTTTATGTGACTTATTTGACCAACTTAAGCATTGATAATAATGTTGTTGATGCAATCGGAATTTTTAAAAGCGAATTACAAGCCGACTTTTTGCAGTTTGAAGAAAAAGGAAGCAACCTAGAAATGATTTTACAACAAGGAATCAACTTGAGTAAATTAGATAAAGGATGTTTGATTTTTAACTACAAAAAAGAAGAAGGATACAAAATTCTGACAGTAGATAGCAACCGTTATGACGCGCGTTACTGGTTAGAGCACTTTTTATCTGTTGATGCTTTTGAAGATGAAAATTTCATCACTAAAAAATATTTAAAATTCTGTCAAAACTTCGCAAAAGACGTTGTTTTGCCAGCAGAAGACAAGAAAGAGGAAGTAATGTTTATGAACCGATCTGTGAATTATTTCGCTAAAAATGATCAGTTTGAAGAGCAGAATTTCTTGAATGAAGTACTAGACAATCCTGATTTGATTCCTGAATTTAAAAACTATAAAGTTGATAAAGGAGAAAAATACAGCATCGAAGATGTTACCTCATTCCCTATTGCCAACGCAGCAGTTTCTGACGCTAGAAAATCGATTAAAAACGTTATTAATTTAGATACTCACATTCAGATTAAAATGGATTTTATCAATCCTGAAAGTGCAGAAAAATTTGTTGAAAAAGGCTGGGATGAAGAAAAACAAATGTATTACTACTTAGTTTACTTCAACAAAGAAGAAAAAAGCTAAGAAGTTTTCATTTTCTATTACTTACTTATTTAATACAAAAAACGGCGATTACAAATGTAACCGCCGTTTTTTATTTGATAGATTTTATATTCTAAAACAAAGAAAATATTGCTTTTAAAATATCATCGTAAACTTGTTTGTCTTTTTCTCCTGCGCGAGCCAAAACTCTAATTCCAGAATAATTATTAAAGATGAATCTTGCAAGTGATCTTGCGTCTTGTCTATCTGAAATCTGACCTGACTCCTGCCCTTTTTTTACAGCATTGCAGAAAATGTCTTCCACTACTTTCTGGTTATCGTGAACTATTTTTGCAATTTCAGGATCATGCATTGCCAATTCTACAGCAGAGTTTACCATAAAACAGCCTTTTGTAATTCGATCTTGAAGGCTTTCTATAACCGCTTGCTTGAATATTTCGGTCAATGCAGTTTTAATGTTTTCAGCATTTTCAAAAAGCTCAGTAAGACTGTCTAGATTTTGCTTTTGATATCGTTTTAATGACTTTACAAATAGTTTTTGCTTATCTCCAAAAGTATCATACAAACTAGAGCGGCTTAATCCTAAATGATTTACCAAATCTTGCGCAGAAGTTCCGTTGTAACCTTTGTGCCAAAAAATCTCGATTGCTTTATCTAAAGCCTGATCTTCATTAAATTCCTTCGTTCTAGCCATGACATTCAAATTAAATTCTTCACAAAGATACGAAAATACGGAACAATCGTTCCCGAATTAGTCAAAAAAATTATAGAACAGTGTTTACGATAAGTCCGCCGTCAACGACAATTTCTGAACCAGTAATAAATGAAGCATCATCTGAAGCTAAGAAACTAACTGTTTTTGCAACTTCCGCTGATTGCCCAAAACGTTTCAATAAGATCTTTTCTCCTAAAGCAGATCCTAAACCTTCTACTTCTTCTTTTTCTAAACCAACTTTTCCATACAATGGTGTTTCAATTGGACCAGGAGAAACTGCATTTACTCTAATTTTTCTTGAAGCCAATTCTACAGCAAAAACTTTATTTAAGGATAATACTGCTGCTTTACTCGCTGCATAAACGCTAGAATTTGGCATTCCGACATGAGCATTTACAGATGTATTAAAGATAATTGAGCCACCGTCATTCAAAATTGGAAGCACTTTTTGAACTGTAAAATAAACTCCTTTCACATTCACATTCATAATACTGTCATAATGATCTTCTGAAGCTGAATCTACTGGCGCAAAAGCTGCAATTCCCGCATTTAAAAATAAAATATCAACTTTTCCGAATTTTGTTTTTACTTCTTCAACTAAATTGTCGATTGATTTTAAATCCGATTGATCAGCCACAATTCCAGTAACGTTTAATTCTGTTTCGGCTTTTGCCAAAGCTTCTTTGTTTCTTCCTGTTATAATTACTTTTGCACCTTTTGCTGCTAAATCAGCTGCTGCCGCATACCCGATTCCACTGTTACCGCCTGTTACTATTGCAACTTTGTTTTCTAAATTTTTCATTGTTATTTGTTTTTTAAGTTATTGATTATTCAATTATTATGGTACAAAGATACAATAATGGAACGATCGTTCCATTATTGTTAATGTTAATTTTTAGTTAAAAAAGAAAAGCTCTTCCCAAAAACCTTTAATTACAAGGGAAACAACTATTTAACTATAGAGGAAAGAAATTGAAAAATGTCGAGTATTCTTAATTTATGCTTAATTTTGCATTAAAAAATAACTCAGATGGATATTCAATTTTTTAAAGAAAGTCCTTTTACCACAATAATTTCATTTCATAAGCTAATTGAATCTTTTGAAGAAATTGCTCAATCAGATGTTGATTACAGATCAAACTATGCCAAAGCGATTTTAGAACAAATTGAATTAATTCCGGAACTTAGGACTGGAATCCAGGATTATTCAGTTATCAAAAACAACGAAGCTTTAATCAAAAATATTTTAGCCGATTTATTTCCAACTGCATTGACACATAACGAAATAAAAGCGGTAACAATTCCATTTCAAAATATCTCCTTTAATTATACAGAGCGTTTCAAGAAAATCTTAAAAAATGCGGGAGACGAATTTTATATGGAAATTCGTGACTTTAGCGACCATCAATTCTATATCAATAACTGCTGTTTAATTTTGAGCAGTTATTATAAGCAGCATATCGATTTTAATCAGCCTTTTTTCTATGATATTCCAGACGAAAATGGTATTGAAAAACATTATCGCATATTGTACAATGCCGATTTCATGGAAATTATTCCTACTGAAAATGCAGTACATTTAACTCAGGAAGATATCGATCAATTAATTGATAATTATAATGATATTAATTTATGGAAATCTAAATTCCCGAAAGAAAGCTGGATTTTAAGAGGTTTTGGAATCGTTTCTTTGTTTGATGCGACCACAGAAAGCGCTATTTCTATTCTAAAAAGCAATTTGCTGAAACCTGGCCCAAAAACAGTTACAACAGACCAAGAAGTTTCAAATATTTTTCAGTCGATTTTTAATCTTCCAAACTTAAAAGTCGGATTTATTATATATAATTCTGAGGAAGAAAAATTTATCAGACCTGCGAAGTACGAAAATCATATGAAAAGCTTTCTACTTTCTGATGATCAGGAAGTGGATTGCAAAAATGCTTTTTTTGGATGTTCTTTCGAAAATTTACTGGACAATAGAGAACCTTTTGTTATTTCGAATGTCAGCAAATTTACTGAGGAATCTACAAATAAGAGACTAGGCGAACATTTACTATCGCAAAATATTCAGAGCTGTATTTTTGCTCCGGTAATTAAAAGCGGACATTTATTGGGCGTTGTGGAACTGGTTTCAGAAAATGCAAGAGATCTGAACAGTGTAAATGCTACAAAACTCGATTTGGTTCTGCCATATTTAACTGATACGATTGATCGTTACAATACAGACATGCAGCATCAGATTGAGGCTATTATTCAGCGTGAATATACTACGATTCACCCGAGCGTATACTGGAAGTTTAAGAGAGAATCGCAAAACTACTTTCAGAATATGAATCATACAAAAGATTATATTTTTAAAGAAATTGTTTTTAAGAATGTATATCCGTTATATGGTCAAATAGATATAAAAGGTTCGTCTGAACATCGAAATGAAACGGTAAAAATTGATTTAAAAAGCCAGTTGACTGCGCTTTTAGAAATTTTCGACAATCAGAAACCAAACTCAAATCTTGTTCTTTTGGAGCAAAGAAAATTTGAATTGGAATCGCTTAGAAGTGAACTAGATTTTCCTCTAAAAGCAGATACAGAACAGCATGTACAGCGTTATATTGAAGAAGAAATTCATCCAATCTTGAAAAATACTCAAGGTAATGCGAAAAGCGAAAAGCTGATAGAATTATACTTTGGAAATCTAGATGAAAAAACAGGAATGTTTTATCAGGAAAGAAAGAAGTTTGACAATGCTATGTCAATTATCAATAAACGACTTGCAACGGTTTTAGACAGAAAGCAAGTTGAAGCTCAACAGATTTATCCGCATTATTACGAACGTTTTAAGACAGATGGTGTTGAACATAATTTATATATTGGAGCTTCGATTTCTCCAACAAAACCATTCGATATTATGTATCTGCATAATCTTCGTTTGTGGCAATTGCAGACTTTATGCGAAATGGAATTGGAACACCATGAGCTTAAAGAATCTCTGCCATACGAATTGGATGTTACTTCGCTAATTCTGGTTTTCAGTTCTGCGCTTTCTATCCGTTTCAGAATGGATGAAAAACGTTTTGATGTTGACGGAACTTATAATGCGAGATATGAAGTTGTTAAAAAACGAATTGACAAATCGCATATTAAAGGAACAAACGAAAGAATTACTGAAAAAGAGAAAATTACAATTGTTTATTCTCAAAATAGTGAAGAAGCAGAATATTTAAAATACATTAAATACCTGCAGCACAAGAAAATTTTGGAACCTTCTATTGAACAATTTGAAGTTGAAGATCTTCAAGGAGTTTCTGGTTTGAGAGCGATTCGTGTGAAAGTAATCAACAATAGTTCAAACCCAGGAATTAAGAAAATAACCTATCAGGATTTACTAGATGAGCTCAACTAAATAGTTGAGCTTTTTTTGTTTTTAAGCACATAGAAACATAGATTTTGAAAACCGATAAAAGGCATTTCATTTTTTTTGAAAAAACATAGTCGCACCTAATATGAAAAAAACTTTGACAAAGTTTTCAGTATTTGCGCTATGTGTGAGAAATTAGCTTCTTTCTCTATTCTTTTTTACACAAAAAGATCTATGTTTCTATGGTGTTTAAAATTTTAATTTAAATGGACTTAAAAGCAATCACAAATGCAATTACCGTTATGATAATTCCAAACATGAAAAAATTGTAGGCAATTCGAAGTAAATTATATTTTCGCTGTAAAACCAATCCCAAATAATATAAATCTTTGATCATGGTTGAATACAGATAATCACGATCTTTCATCATTTCATTCATTGCCCAATCATAATCTTCGAGAGGCATTTTGTAGAAATTTCCAAAAAACATCAAATTCACTTTTTTAGCTTCTACATCATCTCGCGTAAAAAATCCCGATGTTACTTTTGGGCGCGTAGACAGAATCGCAAAAATAATCGTGATTACACTTGACATCAGCATTATAAAGGTTGGCACGACCAAATGCGCATTTTTCGGACTATCTAGTTTTGGAATAATAGATGATAAAGCTATCGAAATAATAATGGCATTTACAGACAGTAAAATATTAGCTTTGCTATCTGCAATACCACTTAAACGCGTATGATTCCCAAGTGTGACACGAAATAAAGTATCAATTCCGCGATCTGGTTTTTCAGCTTTTTCAGCTTTCTCTCTCTTCTTATTTTCTTCTTCGAGTGCTGCGGCAGCTTTCAATTCCTGTTTATTGATTTTTTTCTGAATCAACAAAAGATTTTTTTCTTTCAGAGGCTGCCATTTTCTCAAGGCATAATCTGTGTAGAATCTGTGTTTATTCAATAAAAAATTCAGGTTTTCTCTAGTCCATTCTTCATTAGAAAAACTCACAATTCCTGCATTTTTTAATTCCAAACGCAATAATTCGCAAGTTGTCGCATATTCAGCTCCCATTAAATGAGCATAATCTGCATCACGAATAATCTTTTCTAAGTGCGTTCTAGGCTCATATTCTTTTACAGTAGCTAGAATCAAACTCGAAACAAGCGCGATAAATTCTTCCGATTTTCCTTTTTCTCGTAAAAACTCAGTAGCAATTTTTGTACTTGTTTTTTCATGATTTTCATACCCTTCAATATATCCCGTATCATGAAACCATGCAGCAACCAAAAGTGCTTCCTTATCCTCACCGCTTACATCTTCTTTTTTGCAAAGTTCCCTAACTGCAGTAACAACTGTAAAAGTATGATTAAAATTATGGTAAGAATATAAATTAGAAAGTTTATCTTTGAGTAAATTACTCACGAAATCTTCGGATTGTTCTATTAGATTCATAAAGAATATTTTTATACCACTAAATTATGAAATTGTTTTTGGATAATCATTTTATTGCTAAGATTAAAAACTATTCTTTGGCAATTATTGCCCTATTCATTGTCTACGCCTGCGCAACGCGAAAACCGCAATACGGAAAAAATGTAAGTGCCAACGAAACAGAAAACGCGACAGATACCATAAAAATTGCACATACTTTTTTTCTGGTTGGTGATGCTGGAAATGCAGACGAAGAACAAGCACAACAAACGCTGGAACTTTTGCACCAAAAACTAAAAAAAGCAAGTAAAAAATCGACGCTTCTTTTCTTAGGAGACAACATCTATCCGAAGGGTTTTCCGAGCGATAAGCATCCAGAAGACAAGGCTTTAGCAGAAACCAAATTAACCAATCAATTAAAATTAACTGAAGGTTTTAAAGGAAAAACAGTCGTAATTCCAGGAAATCATGATTGGTACAGCGGCATCAAAGGCCTAGAGCGTCAGGCTGATTTTGTAACGAAATATTTAAATGATAAAAAAGGTTTTCTTCCAAGAAAATCCTGTCCGATTGAAAACGTAAAAATTGACAGCACAACTACTTTGATAGCTGTTGATAGTGAATGGTTTCTTGAAGATTGGAACGACCATCCTACGATAAATGACAATTGCGAAATTAAAACCAGAGAAGCTTTTTTTGAAGAGCTTGAAGGTCTTTTAAACAAAAATCAAGAGAAAACAGTTGTCCTTGCTATCCATCATCCCTTACTAAGCAACGGAACACATGGCGGACAATTTTCATTAGAAAAACAATTATTTCCTTTAGAGCAAAAAATTCCGCTTCCGATAATTGGTTCGTTTATCAATTTATTACGAAAAACTTCTGGTGTAAATCCGCAAGATATTCAGAACAAACAATATACGATTTATACTAAAAGAATTAAAACGCTTTTGCAAAAGCAAAAAAATGTCATTGTAGTTTCTGGTCACGATCATAATCTGCAATACATCAGCAAAGAAAATATCCAACAGATTATCAGTGGTGCAGGTTCAAAATCTGAGGCTGCACGAGCGATCAACCCTTATGATTTTTCGTATGGAGGAAATGGCTATGCTACACTAACTATGTTTAAAAGCGGAGATGCAAAAGTTTCTTTTTATGGAAATGAAAACGGCAAAGAAAAACTGCTTTTTGAACGCGAAATTATAAAAGCAAAAGAAATTAACTGGGCTTCAGATATTCCCAATAAGTTTCCTTCAACCGTGACCACTTCTATTTATTCTCCCAAAATGACTCAAAAAAGTGCGTTTCATAGATTTTTATTCGGTCAGCATTATAGAAAATATTATAGTATGCCAATTGAAGCGACAACTGCTACGGTTGACACTTTAAAAGGAGGCTTAAAACCAATTCGTGAAGGCGGAGGACATCAATCTATTTCTTTGAGAATGTCTGATCCTCAAGGCCGCGAATATGTTATGCGTGCTATGAAGAAAAGTGCAACGACATTTTTACAGTCGGTAGCTTTTAAAGATCAATATGTGGTGAATGAATTTGAAAAGACATACGCAGAAGATTTCTTGTTTGATTTTTATACGACTTCTCACCCTTATTCGTCTTTTGCAATCGGCAGCATGTCTGATCAGATTGGACTAAGACATACAAATCCTATTTTATATTATATTCCGAAACAAAATGGTTTAGGCGAATTTAATGCGAGTTTTGGTGACCAATTATACATGGTTGAAGAAAGACCTGCTGATAATCATCTTGATGGCAAAAATTTTGGCAAACCAAGTAACATCATCGGGACTGATGATATGATGCTGAATCTTCATAAAGATGAAAAATATACTGTTGATGAAAAAGAATATATCAAAGCGCGTTTGTTTGATATTCTTTTGGGAGATTGGGATCGTCACAGCGATCAATGGCGCTGGGCTGAATATAAAGAAGATGGAAAAGTAATTTACAGACCTATTCCGCGTGACCGTGATCAGGCTTTTGTAAAATATGATGGCGCTTTGCTTTCACTTATAATGAATATGCCTCCGCTTCGTCATATGCGAACTTTCAAAGGAGACAGAATCAACGTGAAATGGCTTGGAAGAGAACCTTACCCAATGGATTTGGCATTTCTAAAAACTGCCGGAGAAAAAGAATGGGTTGAACAGGCCAAATATATTCAGGAGAACTTAACTGATGCAGATATTGATTTGGCTTTCAAAAACATGCCAAAAGAAGTTCAAGACGAAACGGTTGATGAAATCAAAGCAAAACTAAAAAGCAGAAAAAAAGATCTTCAGAAATATGCTCGCGAGTATTCTGAAGTGTTAGATAGAACCGTTATGATTGCGGGAACAGACAAAAAAGACAAGTTTGTTTTAAATCATAATGTAAAGAAAGGTATTGAAATTCAGGTTTTCAGAATTAAAAAAGACGGAGATGAATTGCTTTACACCAAAAACGTAACTGATGCTAAGACCAAAAATCTTTGGATTTACGGATTAGATGATAATGATGTTTTTGAAGTAAAAGGAAACGAAAAATCTAACATTAAAATTCGTTTGATTGGAGGTCAGAACAACGACACTTATAACATTGAAAACGGAAGAAAGGTTATTGTTTATGATTTTAAATCAAAAGAAAACACATACAATCTTGATTCTAAAACACAAACACAACTTACAGACGATTATGAAGTTAATGCATACAATTATGAAAGACCAAAATACAATGTAGTTTCTGGTCTTCCAAACATTGGCTATAATCCGGATGATGGTGTAAAAGTTGGAGTCAACGTAAATTATACCGTTAATAATTTTAAACAAAATCCGTACACGCAAAGACATATTTTTAATGCTTTCTACTATTTTGCCACAGGCGGTTTAGAATTTAATTATGCAGCACATTTCCCTGGTTTATTAGGGAAATGGGTTATTGATGTCGAATCATTGTATACAACTCCAAATTTTGCCATGAACTATTTTGGTTACGGAAATGAATCCCAATACGATGACGATTTAGGAATGGATTACAATCGTGTTCGCATTAGAAAATTTAATGCTTCGGGCGCTATTCGTCACGTTGGAAGATACGGAAGCGAATTTAGCATTCAACCCATTTTCCAAAGAATGACGGTTGAAGATACTGAAAACAGATATATCAATATTCCTGGAATTGTAAATCCAGAGGTATTTGACAGCCAGAATTTCGGAAGCTTAAAAGTTAAGTATGTCTTTAAAAATTCAGATTTTGCTGCAAAACCTACACTAGGAATGTATTTTATGGTTGCAGGAACTTGGACAACAAATCTTGACGAGACAAAAAAGAATTTTCCAACACTTGAAAGTATTTTAGGTTTTACGCATAAAATTGATCACAACGGAAAATTGATATTAGCAACTTACGTAAAAGGAAAAGCGATTTTCAATAATAATTACGAATTTTATCAAGGTGCTTCTCTAGGAGGCGATACTGATTTACGCGGTTTTAGAAACGAACGTTTCTTAGGAAGTTCGTACTTCTCTCAAAGTTCTGATTTGCGTTTAAGCATTGGAAAAATCCGCAAAACGATTGTTCCTTTTACTTACGGAATTTTAGGTGGTTTCGACTACGGAAGAGTTTGGCTTGATGGCGAAAATTCTAAAAAATGGCACCAAGATTACGGCGGCGGACTTTGGTTGAATGCGATAAATGTCATTACCGCAAGAATCTCATATTTTAAATCTCCTGATGAAATTGGAAGATTGATTTTTGGAGCAGCTTACAGCTTCTAGCTGTAGGTTCAAAGTTGCAAAGACTCAAAGTAACAAAGTTTTTTAGCCACGAATTACACTAATTTACACTAATTTTTATTTAAATATAATTCGTGGAGATTAGTGTAATTCGTGGCTAACTTTTTTTGCTTTAAAACTTAGTAGCTTAGAATCTTAGAATCTTAGATTCTAAATTCATAGAGCTTTCCACCTATTTTGTTTGTTTTTTCGTCTGCTATAAGTAAAGTGTTGTTGTCTTTAAAAACAATTGCTTCTTTTTGCGAAAAGTGATTTAAATTTAATTCTGTTTGAGTTCCTTTATGAAATAAATCTCCTTTAAAGTTTTTAAACAAAAGCACTTTATCATGACTTAATAAAGCTACTTTTTTTCCGTCTGGACTTATCGTTGCGCTTGTTAGTACACAGTGATTGTAATTGCTGCAAGTTTTAAATTCTCCAATTTTTACTGCTTTCTGAGTTCCTGCAGCATTTTTGATTTTGTAGATAAAAGCAGTGCCATCAAAACCTTTACTTCTGTTTTTGGTAAAAAGATAGAAATAGCCGCCTTGCTCAAAAAAACCTTCAACATCGTAGAACATTTCTTTTTTCTTTGGAGGAAATTCCTTTTGTTCAGGATACGAAAATGAAATTTTATATTCAGCTTTAGCTAAATCATTATTCAATTCATTTTTTGCCACTTTATAAATGCACAAATCTCTCCTTTCGTTATCATTATTTCCAAAATCCCCAATGTAGATATTTCCCGATTTGTCTTTCGTAATGTCTTCCCAATCTACATTTGTGGCATTTGAAATCGTGATTGTTTTAGCTAATTTCCCATTATGATCGATTGCATAAATCGCATTTTTATTTCCGCTGTCTTCTAACGTATAAAGGGTTTTGATTTCAGGAAAATAAGTTATTCCAGAGACTTCTTTTAATTTTTTCGGAAGCGAATAAAGTTCTTTCAAATCAGAACCAGATTGTTTCTGACAAGCTAGTAAAACAATAGAAACGGCTACTAAAAATGATTTTTTCATAAAACTATTTTTTTAAACCATATAAGTTATATCAGTTAATTTAAAAAGATTGGCTGAAATGAACTTATATAACTTATATGGGAAAATGATTTAAACTAAGTTAGTGTTTTTAAAATTACGGGTAATAAATTCAAATGCGGCGTGCATGATGTGCCCCATTGATTTTGCATTTTTAAATTTCATATCGTTCGTGTAACGGTATAATTCCATTTTTAATTGCAGTAAATGTTCCTGTGTTGAGATGGTATCGTGACACATAATATTCAGCAATTTTTTGATTCTCGTTTCGGCTGAATGAATACGTTTTGCCAAAATCGCTCTTTCTTCATCTTTATATTGAATGATTGAACGCTCTTCCAGTTTCTCTTTAATCAATTGAATCATCGGAAAATTTTCTTTGAAAAATTGCGGACGATACACTTTAAAATTCCCTTCGTAACATTGCTGGTCAAAATCAATCGGACGGATTTTATAGACTACTTGATCAAAATCGTGAATCGGGACAATTACATAATTGTACGCGCGCATGTCACCCAAAAGCCGAATCATACAGCGTTCATTAAACTTGACAAACTCTTTGGCAATCTGTGCTTTTTCCATTTCACTACATTTATCAAGCAAAGTATCCATAAAAACATCACCAGGAATTCCGATAATATGTTCTTCGATCAAAGTGTCTTTATAAACCAAAAAGTTGATTTTATCTGGTGAAAGAATATCTTCCAACTCCAGTCCGTAAATACGAGAAGCGTCTGCTTTTTTGATGTAAAAATGGACATAATTATCGTTGAGAATATTTCGAACTTTAATTCTAAAAGGTTTCGAATTTCCGAAAGTACAATAATCAATTGCATCGACATTCAGGTATTGAATAATTTCGTTATTTCCATCAGAATGCAAAAGCGAATATATTTTCTTCAGGTTTAAATCAATTTCATTACGTTCAAATTCGCCGTAATATACCCGAATCCAAAGTGTGTCAGTATCATTTTTATCATAAACATTTATCGAACCCGAAAAACGCAGCAAGTCATCATAAAACACAGAAACTTTAGAAATACGCTCATATCTCTCTAAATAACTTAAAAGTGGTTGTGTTAAAGGAAAAGACGGTTTTTTTAAAACCATTAAAGGCTCGCTCATTTTGAATATCTTTATTACAAATTTACGTCAATACGATTTAAAGTAAGAATTTAAAGTAACAAAAATCAAATTGACTCGTCATACTAAAAACTAAAACCAGAAAAATTTGGAAACCATATTAACCATTGAGAATTTAAGCAAAAGATACGGCCGAATCCAGGCTTTGAAAAATGTATCTTTTCAAATACAAAAAGGTCGTGTTTATGGCATTCTAGGGCCAAACGGCAGCGGAAAATCGACTACATTAGGAATTGTATTAAATGTTGTTAATAAATCGTCTGGCAGTTATCGCTGGTTTGATGGCAATGTTGAAACTCACGATGCCTTAAAAAAAGTTGGCGCCATTATAGAAAGACCCAATTTCTATCCGTACATGACGGCCGAGCAAAACTTAAAATTGGTTTGCAAAATTAAAAACATCAACTATTCTAAAGTCAATGAAAAATTGGAATTAGTTGGTTTAAGCGAAAGAAAAGACAGCAAATTCAGTACTTTTTCATTAGGAATGAAACAGCGTCTGGCTATTGCATCGGCACTTTTAAATGATCCTGAAATTTTAATTCTAGATGAACCAACCAACGGATTAGATCCGCAAGGAATTCATCAGATTCGAGATATCATTAAAAAAATTGCTTCGCAAGGAACTACTATTTTACTTGCTTCTCATTTATTGGATGAAGTAGAAAAAGTCTGCTCGCAGGTAATTGTTTTAAGAAAAGGAGAGGTTTTATATTCTGGTTCTGTTGACGGAATGTCTTCAAACGAAGGTTTCTTCGAATTGCAGTCAAATGACAATTCAGTTTTAAAAACAGCTTTACTTGAACATCCTGCTGTAGATAGAATTTCTGAAGAAGATGGAAAAGTTCTGGTTTACTTAAAATCTGATTTATCAGCTTCTGAATTAAATCAGTTTTTATTTTCTAAAAGCATTGTTTTAAGCCATTTAGTAAAACGCAAAAACAGTCTAGAAGCTCAATTTTTAGAATTAACCAAAAACGCCATTGCTCAAAAAAACTAAACCATGAAAAGACTTCTTTCTATAGAATTACAAAAAATCTGGATGAATAAAGCTAGTAAAATATTGACTCTAACTTATTTTATCTTACTTTCTTTTATAGCCTTAATTGCAGCTATAAAATTTGACATAGGACCTTTCAAATTTCATTTGGCAGAAATGGGGATTTTTAATTTTCCTTTTATCTGGCATTTTAACACTTATGTTGCCGCTTGGATGAAATTCTTTTTAGCTATTGTTATTGTTTCGATGATGGCCAATGAATATAGTTACGGGACTTTAAAACAAAACTTAATTGATGGTCTTAGTAAAAAAGAATTTATTCTATCTAAATTCTTAACTGTAGTTTTATTTGCTTTTGCATCTACTGTTTTTGTTTTTGCAATGAGTTTAATTTTAGGGCTATGCTTTTCTTCTTATACAGAATTCGGCATTATCTTTAGCGATTTAGATTATCTTCTGGCCTTTTTTGTAAAATTGACAGGTTTCTTTTCGTTCTGCTTATTTTTAGGAATATTAGTAAAACGTTCAGCTTTTGCTTTAGGTTTTCTTTTAGTTTGGTATATTCTTGAAGGCATTATTAAAGGTATTTTGGCATTTAAGGTTTTTCCTGACAGTAACACTAATCAGAAAATCATGCAGTTTTTTCCATTAGAATCAATGTCAAATTTAATTGTCAATCCGAGCCCAAGATTATCTGTAGTTAAAAATATTGGAACACAAATGGGAATTGAAACCGATGCTGATTTTAGCGTAGATTATTTTGCTGTTTTTATCGTTTTAATTTGGACTTTTCTATTTATATATTTTTCTTACAAATTATTAAAAAATAGAGATTTGTAGTATATTTGTTACTATGAGTCCTTCAAGAATTTTATTCCTAATTTTCGTTTTGTGCTGTTTTTATAACAAAATCAACGCGCAGGGCATTACTGTAAATTCTACTGTGACACCAGTCGATTTAATTCAGAATGTTTTAATAAATAGTTCTTGTATTGATACTGAGAGTGCAAATGCATCAGGAAATCCAACACCAAACCAGCAGAGTTATGGTTCTTTTTCGGGAGGTGCAAATTTTCCATTTTCTAGTGGAATCGTTTTAAGCACTTCCCCAAGCAAAAAAGCAGAAGGTCCGTATAAGCAACAAGAATCAAAGGGAGTAGAAGTTCCCGGATGGAATGGCGATGCAGATCTTAATCAGGCTTTGGGCATTAACAATAGTACGCAAGCGACAGTTTTGGAATTTGATTTTATAGCATTGACCAACTCTATCAGCTTTAATTATATTTTTGCTTCGAATGAATATCAACTTAATTTCCCTTGTATATATTCAGACGGATTTGCCTTTTTGATTAAAGAAGCTGGAAGCAGTGAAAACTATAAAAACCTTGCTGTTTTACCCAATACTACGACACCAGTTTCAGCAACAACAGTCCATCCAAAAATTGACAACATGAATGGCGCGGGTGGAGAACCACTTATTGGGTGCGCTGCTGTTAATGAAAACTACTTTAATGGATACAATACAGCTTCTAGCCCTATTAATTATGCAGGTCAAACTGTAGTTATGAATGCTTATACAGATGTCATTCCAAATAAAAAATACCATTTAAAATTGGTTGTTGCCGATGATGCTACAAGACAGTATAATTCGGCAGTTTTTATTGAGGCAGGCAGTTTTGTAACGAAAATA
This sequence comes from Flavobacterium anhuiense, assembly GCF_004151235.1. GTDB lineage: Bacteria > Bacteroidota > Bacteroidia > Flavobacteriales > Flavobacteriaceae > Flavobacterium > Flavobacterium anhuiense_A. Next base: position 160,253 of record NZ_JUIV01000001.1, on the reverse strand, counting down.
AATTTTGGTGAAGATAGAACTGTAGCAAATAACAATCCGATATGTTTTGGCGAAAATTACGTTTTAGACACCAATATAAGCTCAACAGCTTACACTTTTAAATGGTTCAAAAAAGATGCTTCCAACAATTATGTTGAGATTACTGGAGCAACTTCTTCATCTTATGCTGTACAAACAACAGGAACATATAAAGTAGAAGCGAATTTGACTGGTACAGCTTGTATTTCTACCGGAGAAATTACAATTGAGTTTACGCCTCAAATTCAATCAACCAATACTTCTTTATTGCAATGTGATGACGATGCAGACGGTTTCACCATTTTTGATTTAACCAAAGTTGCTAATATTGTAAAAAACAATAATCCGCAGATCACCAATCAAGGATATTACGAAACTTTGGCCGATGCACAGGCAAAAACAAATCCAATTTCAAATTCGCAGCGTTACACCAACAAAGCTCCGAATCAAATTGTTTTTGCTAGGATTGAAAATACTTTTAGTTGCAGTGCAATAGCTCAAATTACATTAAATGTTTCAAGCGCTGTAATTCCAAATCAGGCTCCAATTGCCAAGTGTGATGAAGATGAAACGCAAGACGGTTTATATCAATTTGATTTAGCGACAGAAGTAACTCCTCAAGTTTTAACGGGTCTGCCCTCTGGATTGATAGTCAATTATTTTTTGACAGCTTCAGATGCAGTTACAGAGACTAATCAGCTACCCAATATTTTTAAAAATACTACGCCAAATAGCCAAACTATCTACGCTCGTGCTGCTAATGGCTCAAACTGTTATGACATAACTCCTATCGAATTGATTGTACATACTTTTGACCCGCCTAATTTTGAAAATGTAACGCAATATCTTTGCAAAGGAGATGAGATAACATTATCCGTTGCCACTGGCTTTAGCAGTTATACTTGGTCCAATAACTTAGGCACAACAAATTCAATTATCGTTAATAGCGCAGGAGACTATTCTGTAACAGTAACAGATGTAAACGGATGCAAAAAAAACAAAACCTTCAAAGTAATTTTATCTGAACCAGCTACAATTACAGGAGCAGATGTAAAAGATTTTTCTGGAATAGATAATTCTGTAAAAATTCTGTATACTGGAGTTGGAAATTATGAGTTTTCTCTTGACGGAAACACTTTTCAAGACGATCCTACTTTTACACAAATAAGTCCAGGAATCTACAATGCAATTGCCAGGGACAAAAATGGTTGTGGCCCGTCTAATGTATTTCAAATATATGTTTTGGATTATCCTCGTTTCTTTACTCCAAATGGAGATGGTTACAATGATTTATGGACAATTAAAAACATTGACCAAATGCCAGACTATACAATCTCCATTTTTGACCGCTACGGAAAATTATTAAAACAAATGAATCAAAACGGCTCAGGCTGGAACGGAATTTTTAATGGAAGAGAAATGCCTTCTGATGATTATTGGTTTACGCTTCTTTTTGTTAATGGAAAAAATGTGAAAGGACATTTTAGTTTGAAAAGATAAATTTTTAAAATTCCAAATTCTGAAATTTCAAATTCCAATAAGATTGTTAATACATAAAAAAAGAATCCCAAACTCCTGAATTGGAATTTGGGATTTTTTATATTGAAATTTAAATCGAATTAGATTTTGTATCTTTTTCTATCCGTTTCACTTAAATAAATCTTTCTTAAACGTAAAGATTTTGGAGTAACTTCAACATACTCATCTTTTTGAATATACTCTAAAGCTTCTTCTAAAGAGAATTTGATAGCTGGAATAATTCTAGCTTTATCATCAGCTCCAGAAGAACGTACGTTAGAAAGTTTTTTCGTTTTAGTAACGTTAACAGTCATATCATCGCTACGAGTATTTTCTCCAATTACCTGACCTTCATAGATATCCTCGTTTGGATCAACGAAGAATTTACCACGATCTTGTAATTTATCGATAGAGTAAGGAATTGCTTTTCCGTTTTCCATAGAGATTAATGAACCGTTGTTACGTCCAGGAATTTCTCCTTTGTATGGTTCGTATCCAATGAAACGGTGTGCCATAATAGCCTCACCAGCAGTAGCTGTAAGCAATTGGTTTCTTAAACCGATAATTCCACGGGAAGGAATGTTGAATTTAATGATCATACGCTCACCTTTACCTTCCATAGAAAGCATTTCTCCTTTACGGATAGTTACGAATTCAACCGCTCTACCTGAAAGGTTTTCTGGCAAGTCAATTGTTAATTCTTCAATTGGTTCACATTTAACACCATCAATTTCTTTGATGATAACTTGTGGCTGACCAATTTGAAGCTCGTATCCTTCTCTTCTCATTGTTTCGATAAGAACAGATAAGTGAAGTACACCACGACCAAAAACCATGAATTTATCAGCAGAATCAGTTTCTCCAACTTTCATCGCTAAGTTTTTCTCAAGCTCTTTTGTTAATCTCTCACGGATATGTCTAGAAGTAACAAATTTACCTTCTTTACCAAAGAAAGGAGAATCGTTAATTGTAAATAACATACTCATTGTTGGCTCGTCGATAGCGATAGTTTGTAAAGCTTCTGGATTTTCAAAATCAGCGATAGTATCACCAATTTCAAAACCTTCAACACCTACAACAGCACAAATATCTCCAGCAACAACTTCTTCCACTTTTCTACGGCCTAAACCTTCAAAAGTGTGCAATTCTTTAATTCTAGATTTGATGATTTTACCATCTCTTTTTACCAAAGAGATTGGCATTCCTTCTTTCAAAGTACCTCTTTCAAGACGTCCGATAGCGATACGGCCTGTAAATGAAGAGAAATCTAAAGATGTGATCAACATTTGTGGAGTTCCTTCAGAAACTTTAGGAGCTGGAACATTAGCAATAACCATGTCTAATAATGGCTCAATGTTTTGCGTTTGAACTTTCCAATCATCAGACATCCAGTTGTTTTTTGCAGAACCATAAACAGCTGGGAAATCTAACTGCTCTTCAGTAGCTCCTAATTCGAACATTAGGTCAAAAACTTTCTCATGAACTTCTTCAGGAGTACAGTTTTCTTTATCTACTTTATTGATAACTACGCAAGGTTTCAATCCTAAATCGATCGCTTTTTGCAAAACGAAACGAGTTTGAGGCATTGGCCCTTCAAAAGCATCAACTAGCAAACATACACCATCGGCCATGTTCAATACACGTTCTACTTCACCTCCAAAATCCGCGTGGCCAGGAGTGTCAATAATATTGATTTTTGTTCCTTTATATTGAACCGATACGTTCTTAGAAGTAATTGTAATACCTCTCTCACGCTCTAAATCGTTATTATCTAAGATTAAATCACCTGTGTTTTCGTTTTCACGAAATAACTGACAGTGATACATAATTTTATCAACCAAAGTTGTTTTACCGTGATCGACGTGGGCAATAATTGCAATGTTTCTAATAGATTCCATCTGTGATTTTTAATGGGCGCAAAGGTACACTTTATTTTTTAAAAAAAAATGTTTCTGTCATAGTTTGCGTATATACAATCAATTAGTTAATATAAATCATAAAAATATCGTTTTCAAAATGACATTCAGATACGTTCTGTTATAGTTAAATTAACTATATTTGAGGTGATGAAAAGTAAAACTCTCCAAATTACTCTTATTTATACCATCATCTCGATAATTATGGCTCTTTTATGTCATAAATTACTCACAACCTACTTTTCTTCTTCAGAATATCTATATCTCTCTTTAGTAAAAGACTTTATATTTATTCTAATTACAGCACTGGTTTTCAGGTTTATACTTTCAAAAAACAAAAAAAGAAACATAACCATCTTTGAAAAACTAAACCAAACCAACGAAGAAATAAAAGAATCGAATGAGAAATATGACATTGTAGCAAAAGCGACGAGCGATACAATCTGGGATTGGAAAATTCAAGAGGACAGTATTAATTGGAATAAAGGAATTGAAGGTGTTTTTGGTTACGATCCAGCGGAAGTAGGCAAAACTTCTAAATGGTGGTTTGACAAAATTCACCCAGAAGACAGTATCCGTATGTCAATAAAACTATATTCTTTTATAGAACAAAAAACGGAGAAGTGGCAGGATCAATATCGTTTTAGATGTGCAGACGGGTCATATAAATATGTTTTGGATCGAGGTTTTTTGTTGAAAGACGAAAATGGAAGAGCTATCAGAATGATTGGGGCTATTCAGGACATTACAAAGCAAAAAGAAGAAGAGCAACGATTAAAGCTTTTAGAAACTGTAATTACACAATCCAAAGATTCTATTTTAATTACGGAGGCCAATTCTTCTGAAAGAAAAATACCAAAAATAGTTTACGTGAATCCAGCATTTTCTCAAATGTCGGGTTATCAATCGAACGAAATTATTGGAAAATCGCCAAACATTTTTAAAGGCCCAAAATCTGATTCGGATGAATTAAAAAAACTCCTAAAAGCGATAAAAAATGAAGAAGAATGCCTAATTGAAACCATTACTTACACCAAGAGTAAAGAAGAATATTGGGTACGCTTTTCTATGATTCCTATTTTTAATAACGAAGGAGTGATTTCGCATTGGATCTCAATACAAAGAGACATAACTGATGAGAAAAAGCTCGAAACCGAAAAAGAACATCTAATTCGAGAATTAACTCAAAACAATAAGGATTTAAAACAATTCTCCTACATTACATCACACAATCTTAGAGCGCCGCTTTCTAATTTAATCGGACTTTTAAATCTAATAGAAGATATCCCAATAGAAAACGAAGAGCTTGAAGAAATATTAGCCGGCTTCACAAAATCAACACATTTGCTAAATGAAACCATCAATGATTTAGTAAAAGTTATTATTATTAAAGATAATCCTTCGATGCAAAAAGAAGAAGTGTCTTTAAAAGAAGTTTTCGAAAATGTTTTCAGTCAACTTTCGTTTCAAATTGAATTACACAAACCAATAATTAAGCTTAAATTTGATAAAGTTCCTGAACTTATTACAAACAAAGCTTACATTGAAAGCATTTTATTGAATCTTCTAACCAATTCTATAAAGTACAAATCGGAAAACAGAAAACTAAAAATATCTATTATAGCAGAACAGATAGAACAAAGAACAATCTTAACTTTCAAAGATAACGGAATCGGAATTGACCTTGAAAGAAATCGCGACAAAGTATTTGGACTTTATCAAAGATTTCATAATTATCCTGACAGCAAAGGTTTAGGATTATATCTTGTAAAATCGCAGGTAGAAACAATGGGAGGAACAATCTCTATCGACAGCGAAGTCAACAAAGGAACAACATTTACGATAACATTTAAAAATTAATTATTATGCTTGAGCAGATTTTATGCATTGATGATGACCCTATCACATTAATGTTATGCAAAAAAGTCGTTTCAAAATCTTCATTTTCACATGAAGTTGTTACAGCTCAAAACGGCGAAGAAGCCCTTCATCATTTCAATGTCTTAAAATACACAAACGACAAAGCAAGGAAAAGGCCTGAATTAATTTTTTTAGATTTAAACATGCCAATTATGGGTGGATGGGAATTCTTAGATCATTTTACTTCTCCTGATTATAGAGAATTCAATATGGTTCCTGTAATCGTATTATCTTCTACAATTGACCCAGAAGATCTAGCCAAAGCAAAAAAATATCCTATTATAATAGATTTTCTTTCTAAACCTATTACCCAGCCAATGTTGGAATATCTTAAAAAGAAAATTGATTTATAAAATTTAAATTCCAATGTTTTAAATTCAAAAATTCCAAATTCCAAAAAATCTAAATACATAAAATAGGCTTAAAATATTGAGTCTCTTAAATAAAAAAAATTCCAAATTCCAACTATTTATAAAAATTGGGATTTGGAATTTATTTTTTATTGGAATTTACTGAATTAAAACAAAAAAAGTCCTCTTTTGGAGGACTTTTGTATTTTTAGTAAATTGTTTTAATTACAATTTAGCAACGTGTTTTGTTAATTTAGACTTCAAGTTAGAAGCTTTATTATCATGAATGATGTTCTTTTTAGCTAATTTATCAATCATAGAGATTACAGTAGATAATTTAGCAGCAGCATCAGATTTATCAGTAGCTAATCTTAATGCTTTGATAGCATTACGAGTAGTTTTATGTTGATATCTGTTAAGAACTCTTTTCTTTTCGTTACTTCTGATTCTTTTTAATGCTGACTTATGATTTGCCATTTTCTTTTAATTTTAGATGTAATAATTATTATAAATACTAGTTAAAAAAGAAAAACCTCCCACAACTGTAAAACAATCACTTTGGTTTTAACTAATAAAACAAAAACCGAGACACCAATTTTTGTTTTACAAAACTTATTTACAACTAATTTTGTAGTCCGTAGGGGAATCGAACCCCTGTTACCAGGATGAAAACCTGGCGTCCTAACCCCTAGACGAACGGACCTCAATTCTCCTAAGTTGGAAACTTTTCAATATATATTATAACTTGTAGTCCGTGGGGGAATCGAACCCCCCTTACCAGGATGAAAACCTGGCGTCCTAACCGATAGACGAACGGACCGTGCTTCTGTATTGCGGATGCAAAGATACATCTATTTTTTATTTGCGCAACACCTAATGCAAAAAAATATATCTTTTTTTAATATGCCTTAGCAAAAAGCACTCTTTTAGAGGATGGTTTCCCAGTAAACACGCAGGTTCCCGCCTCTTCAACAGCGTCCAAAGGAATGCATCGAATTGTCGCTTTTGTCAATTCTTTTATCTTCTCTTCTGTCTCAGCAGTTCCATCCCAATGAGCAGATAAAAAGCCTCCTTTTCCTTCTAAAACTTCTTTAAATTCCTCAAAATTATTTACTTCCGTAATATGAGTATTACGATAATCCAATGCTTTAGTAAATAAGTCCGTTTGAATCTGTTCTAGAAGATCATTAACATGTTCAACGATTTTTTCGCTAGCAACAACCTCTTTTGTCAAATTATCACGTCTTGCCACTTCAAAAGTTCCGTTTTCTAAATCTTTTGGACCAACCGCAATTCGAACAGGAACTCCTTTCAATTCCCACTCTGCAAATTTAAATCCTGGTTTTTGAGTTGTTCTGTCATCAAATTTAACCGTGATTTTCAATTTTCTCAATTTAGCCGTCAAATCTTTAACTGCTTCTGTAATTTGAGCCAACTGTTCATCTGTCTTATATATAGGTACAATAACCACTTGAATTGGAGCCAAATTTGGAGGCAATACCAATCCCTGATCATCAGAATGCGTCATGATAAGTGCTCCCATCAAACGAGTAGATACTCCCCAAGAAGTTCCCCAAACGTGTTCTTGTTTCCCTTCAGCATTAGCAAATTTAACATCAAAAGCTTTTGCAAAGTTTTGCCCTAAGAAGTGAGATGTACCAGCTTGCAATGCTTTTCCATCTTGCATCAACGCTTCGATACAATATGTTTCATCTGCTCCAGCAAAACGCTCTGTTTCGGTTTTAAAACCTTTCACAACCGGAATTGCCATAAAGTTCTCAGCAAAATCAGCATAAACATTCATCATCTTTTCAGACTCCTCAATAGCTTCTGCTTTTGTAGCGTGAGCTGTATGTCCTTCTTGCCATAAAAACTCAGCAGTTCTTAAGAACAAACGCGTACGCATTTCCCATCGAACCACATTAGCCCATTGATTAATTAACAAAGGTAAATCTCTATAAGACTGCACCCATCCTTTATATGTAGACCAAATAATAGCTTCACTTGTTGGACGAACGATAAGCTCTTCCTCTAATCTTGCATTCGGATCAACCATTAATTTACCTGGTCTTTCCTCGTCATTTTTTAATCTATAGTGCGTTACAACAGCACATTCTTTTGCAAATCCCTCCGCATTTTTCTCCTCCGCCTCAAACATGCTTTTCGGTACAAACAAAGGAAAATACGCATTTTGATGTCCAGTTTCTTTGAACATACGATCTAACTCAGCTTGCATTTTTTCCCAAATAGCATATCCGTATGGTTTTATTACCATACATCCTCTAACTCCTGAATTTTCAGCTAGATCTGCCTTTACAACCAGTTCGTTATACCATTTCGAATAATCTTCTGATCTTGTAGTAAGGTTCTTACTCATATTATATTTTTTGGCACAAATTTTGTTTTAAACAATTTTAACTAAATAGTTTGACAAAACTAACTAATTTTGTAATGTGCAACAATAAAAAACACCACAGATATGAAAACTTACCTTTCACTCCACCAAAACTCTAATCATTTTTACTTAATTGGATTACTGAGTTTACTGCTAGCATCATGTGGTTCTTACCAAAATTCCTCTTATTATGATAACGATGGAGTTTATGGTGGTTCATCTGTTAAATATGTAACAAATGGAACAAACAACCAATACAAGGAATATTTCAGATCATTGCAAGACGACAATCAACCAACTGAAATATTCACTGACGTTGACAATTATACTAATTATTCTGACAGTACTCAAACTGCATCTGTAGCTTATCCTGCATGGGGAAGCAGCAGTTCTGACGTTTCTGTAAACTTCTACACTACCCCAACATGGTCATTTGGATTTGGATGGGGTTATCCTTATTATGGCTACGGCTATTACGGATGGGGTTACCCTTATTACGGATGGGGATATCCAGGATGGGGCTACCCGGGCTGGGGTTATCCTGGATGGGGATATCCATATTATGGATACGGCTACAATTACTCTTACAATTATGGAAGAAGAGGTTCTGCAGCTTATTACGGAGACAGAAACTATGCCTACAACAGAAATTATAGCACCAATAGAGGTTACACAACCAATAGAAACTACACCACTAATAGAGGATATACTACTAATAGAGGAGATTACACAACAAACAGAAACTACACTACAAATAGATCTAACAGCTATACTGACTTTAGAAGAACTTCTACTTTAAACAGAGGCACTGCTAGTCCTACATTTACAAATAGAGGAAATTACAACAACGGTTCTAATTACAACTATAGTAACAGAAGATCTTATAACAATAGCGGAAACACTACAACAAACAGAAGTTACACCCCTAACTACAACAGCGGCTCTTCTAGAAGCTACACTCCAAGTAATAGTGGCTCATCAAGAAGCTACTCTCCTAGCATGGGAGGCGGAGGCGGTTCTAGATCATACAGCGGCGGTGGCGGCGGTGGCGGAATGAGATCTGGCGGCGGTGGCGGAGGAAGACGATAATCCCTCAGCACACTTAAATTCGAACTAAAACTAATCAAAATGAAAAAAATACTTTTCCTATTTATAACAGGACTAACTGTCAGCGCGTCATATTCTCAAGATGTTTCAGATGCTTTGCGTTTTTCCCAAGAAAACCTTACAGGAACTGCACGTTATAGAGCGATGAGCGGTGCTTTTGGAGCGGTTGGGGGAGACATTTCGTCCTTAAGCGTTAACCCTGCTGGATCAGCAATTTTCAACAGCAATCAAGTTGGTTTTTCCTTCAGCAATCAGAACATCAAGAACAAATCCAGCTATTTCGGTCCTCAAACCACAGATAAAGAAAACTCTTTTATCTTAAACCAAGCAGGCGGTGTTTTTGTATTTAAAAACCATAATCCGAATGTGAAATGGAACAAAATCTCTATTGGCGCAACATACGAAAACACTAATAATTTTAATAACGAAATTTTCTCTTCGGGAACTGGAACTAATTCTGTAGATGGATATTTTCTAGATTATGCAAACTACAGCAATGGAGGTGCTCCAGTCCCACAGGAATTTGTTACTTTACAACCAAACGAAACAGCATCTGATTTATACCAATATTTAGGATCCAATTTCCCAAACGGCCAATACCCAAACCTAAGCGGCTTTTCTGCACAACAAGCACTATTAGGTAATCTTGGAAGCATTATAGCAATTGACGAAGCAAACAATCCAAATAGCACCTATTATACAAATGTTCCAAAAAACGGCAGGTACTACCAAACAAATGATATATACACAAGAGGCTACAATAGCAAAGTAAGCTTTAATATCGCAACATCGTATAAAGACCGATTATACTTAGGAGCCAATTTAAACCTTCACATTACAGACTATAGAAGATCAACAAATTTCTATGAATACAATAACAGTCCACTTCAATCTAACGCAACAATATCAAGCATAAGCTTTAACAATGACTTATATACTTACGGAAACGGATTCTCTTTTCAACTTGGAGCAATAGGAAAAGTAACTGATAATTTTAGACTTGGTGTAGCATATGAATCTAACACTTGGTACGAACTATACGATGAACTTACACAAAGTGTATATACTACAAGACAAGCAGCAGGAGGACCAATTTTAAATGCAAATGTAAGCCCTGACGTTGTAAATATCTACGAACCTTACACGTTACAAACACCTGATAAATGGACTTTTAGCGCCGCATACATATTTGGCAAATCTGGTTTACTAAGTATTGACTACGGCATAAGAAACTACGGAAACGCTAAATTCAAACCTGCTAACGCTGGCTTTGGTGGTATTAATAACCAAATAGACAATACTCTTACCAGCACAGGCGAACTTCGTATTGGTGGAGAATACAAAATCAAACAACTAAGTTTACGAGGCGGATACCGTTATGAAGGAAGTCCGTACAAAAACGGAATCACAGTTGGAGATTTAAATAGCTATTCTGCTGGTTTGGGATATAATTTCGGATCTACTAAGTTGGATTTAGCTTATTCTTACTTAGAAAGAAAATCCAAAGAAGCTTTTTTAGCATCACCAGGTTTTACAAACGGAGCCAACATCACTTCGAAATTAAACAATGTCACCATGACTTTATTATTTGAATTGTAATTAAAAATCAAAATAGATGATTGAAATTTCCGTCAGGTTTTACTTGGCGGATTTTTTTTATCATTCAATAAAAACCTTTATTTCAAATTCAACTCAAAAAACACGAACAACCAAACCAGTCATCTTCATAAAAAACAGCTAAAACAAACTGCAAACTAGTGTGGTTTGAATAAAAAAAGTGTAATTTTGCACTCCAATTTATAAAAGTATGAGAACCAAGTCTTTAAAAAAGAACAAAATTAACGTAATCACTCTTGGGTGTTCAAAAAATGTATATGATAGTGAAGTCCTAATGGGACAGCTTCGCGCAAATGGAAAAGAGGTTGAACATGAAGCTCCTGCAGAAAAAGAAGGAAACATTATTGTAATTAATACTTGCGGATTTATTGATAATGCAAAAGCAGAATCGGTAAATATGATTTTGGAATATGCAGACAAAAAAGATAAAGGACTTGTTGACAAAGTTTTTGTAACAGGATGTTTGTCTGAACGTTACAGACCAGATTTAGAAAAAGAAATTCCGAACGTTGACCAATATTTTGGAACAACAGAATTACCTCAGCTATTAAAAGCTCTAGGAGCCGACTATAAACACGAATTGCTTGGAGAGCGTTTGACTACAACTCCAAAAAATTATGCTTATTTGAAAATTGCAGAAGGATGCGACAGACCTTGCAGTTTTTGTGCGATTCCGTTAATGAGAGGTTCTCACGTTTCTCAGCCAATAGAGAAATTGGTTAAAGAAGCAGAAGGTTTAGCTAAAAACGGGGTTAAAGAATTAATCTTAATTGCTCAAGACTTAACGTATTACGGTCTTGATCTTTATAAAAAAAGAAATCTTGCTGAATTACTTGAAGCTTTGGTAAAAGTGGAAGGAATTGAATGGATTCGTTTGCACTACGCCTTCCCTACGGGTTTCCCTATGGATGTTTTGGAAGTAATGAAACGCGAACCTAAAATTTGCAACTATATTGATATTCCGCTACAGCACATCTCAGATTCTATTTTGAAATCAATGCGTCGTGGTACAACTCAGGCTAAAACAACTCAGTTGCTAAAAGATTTCCGCACTGCAGTTCCTGGAATGGCAATTAGAACTACTCTTATTGTTGGTTATCCTGGTGAAACTCAAGAAGATTTTGAAATTTTGAAAGATTTTGTTCAAGAAATGAAATTTGACAGAATGGGATGTTTTGCTTATTCTCATGAGGAAAATACTCATGCGTATTTATTAGAAGATGATGTTCCAGACGATGTAAAACAAGCTAGAGCAAACGAAATTATGGAACTTCAATCTCAAATTTCTTGGGATTTGAATCAGGAGAAAGTAGGCAAAGTATTTAGATGTATCATTGACAGAAAAGAAGGTGCTCATTTTGTTGGACGTACAGAATTTGACAGCCCAGATGTTGACAATGAAGTTCTTATTGATGCTTCTAAGCATTACGTAAAAACTGGCGAATTTGTTAATATCAAGATAATTGAAGCAACAGAATTTGATTTATACGGAGAACCTGCTTAAATTTACACTGAACAATTGTTAATCACAGATAAAAATACTTTTATGAAACCTTTTCAAACTTTATTTATTTTAGTTTTTAGCTTATTCAGTTTTACTGTTTCTGCCCAATATGGCAGCGGATACAATAATGGATATGGTGGTGGATATGGTGGTTACGGCAATGGCTATGGAAGAGGTGGCGGAATGGGTATGGATAGAAGTATGATGGCTGGACAACAGCAGGGTTCCCAAAGCAAACCTAAAGAAACTCCGCCTGAAGAAACTGCAGGAATGATTGTAGAACAAATGAAACCGCAAGTAAATCTAGATGAATTACAAGCAATTGCTATTACTAATGTTTTGGCAGAGAGTATACGAGAGCAAGGCATTTTATTAAAAAATGAAAGTAGCAACCAAGATCAAAAAATTGAGCAGATAAAAGCTTTACGAGAAAGTACCGATAAAAAAATTACGGCCTTTTTAAATCCAGACCAAATTGAAAAGTACAAAACTTTTATGGATACTTTAAAAGAAGTGAAAAAGACTAAATCTAAAAAGAAAAAAGATAAAGATTCTAGAGAAGCTTCAAAAGAAGCAAAAGAAGTAAAAGACACTCCAGATACGAAAATATCAGAATAATCGTTATTAACCTATAAAACAACGAATTATGACAAAAAAACATTTTTGTTATCTGATTCTAGCTGTTATTGTCAGTGCTTGTTCTACAAATCCGTACAAGAATACTGAAAAAGCTTATGATCAGCAGCTAAAAAATTTAGAAAACCAGATTACAAGCAAAGAAGCCAAACCAATTCCAGCAGTTTCACCTGTTGTTATTGATACTTCGTATGCACAGCAGCTGAGAATTATAAAAGATACTTTATCAAAGACAAATTCAACTTATTTACAGAACGGCATTAACACTGAATGGATTGGTACAGTAAACTTCAATCTAAGAAAGCCAAGTTTTGTTATTATTCATCATACTGCTCAAGATTCGCTTCAGCAAACGATTAATACTTTTACAAAAACAAAAACTCAAGTAAGTGCACATTATATTATTTCTGAAAACGGAAAAGTAGTGCAAATGCTCAATGATTATTTAAGAGCATGGCATGCCGGAAATTCTACTTGGGGAAAAACAACCGATTTAAACTCTTGTTCTATTGGTATTGAATTAGACAACAATGGATTCAAGCCTTTTACGGAAGCTCAAATCAGCAGTTTAGTGGCTTTGTTGACCAAATTGAAAAAGGATTACAATATTCCGACACAAAACTTTTTAGGTCACGCAGATATTGCTCCTGGAAGGAAACAAGATCCAAGTGCTTTATTTCCTTGGAAAACCTTAGCAGAAAAAGGATTCGGAATCTGGCCAGACGAAGTTTTAGAACCAGCTCCTTTTGATTTTAAAATTGAACCTGCATTGAGAATTATCGGTTATAACACCAAAAACTTAACCGCAGCGATTCAGGCATTTAAACTGCATTACATTCAAACTGATGCAACTTCGGTTTTAGATAGAAAAACAATTGATACGATTTATTCGATTTATAAAAAACAGGTTCAATAAAAGCTCAACAGTTAATAATAAAAAAAGCGTTTCTGTAAAAAATACAGAAACGCTTTTTTTTGTTTATTATGGAAGATTTATTGTTTTCGACTACCAATCAAACGTTCCTACGGAACGCGTAACCTCCTGACCATCAATTCAATTTCTACCGACAAAACATTCCTACGGAATGATTATCAACTATTCAACATCAAACTTCAAACTTGAAACAAATAAAAAAGCTGCCAAAACATAAATATGTTTCGACAGCTCCAAAAAAAAAAAAAAAATATCAATCTTTATCTCTAGAAAGAGTATGTTGTTGCAATTAAGGCAAAGAAGCTACCGCCTGTTGGCAATGCATCTTTATCTAAAAATATATCTTCAGATGCCGCATCGTATCTTAGCTCAGGAATTATAGTTAGTTTTCCAACTTTGTAATTTAAAGAAACAGTGTTAGCAAATACATTTGATCCCGCCAAAGTTCCTAAACTTGGAGCTGCATCTTTAGCATCAAAATATTCCATTCTGTAAGCTAAAAGCAATGCTGGATTGAAAGAATAAGTAGCATATCCTACCAAAGAAAACCAATCTCCGTCTAAATTACTGTCAAAATCATTTTTAGTTTTAGCATAAGTTGCATTTAATCCAAGTGAAAAACTATCTGAAATTGCTTTAGAAGCTGTTAAATCAAATTGCGTTTTATTTTCGTCAGAAACTGGAATCGTACTTCCTGGTATTGGGTTAGTACTTCCTGTTGTAAAATTCAAATAAGCGCTTCCTGTATCACCTATATATCCTACTTGTCCAATGAACGTTTTTTGATAAGAGCCCGCATCCATAGCCGATTTAAAGTCTGTCGGGTTGGTTAATCCTAACATGGCTGTAAATTTGCCAGAAGTATATTGTGCTTTTACCCCTGTATTAAAAAACGGTCCATAAGAAAACGCATAAGACATACTGTAGTTTTTATTATCTACCGCATCTAATACTTCATAGCCGATATGGGTTCCGAAACTACCCGCTACTACTTTAAATTCATCGGTCAAATTATATGTAAAATATAATTGTTTAATTAAAAATTTTGCACTTGCATCTTTGTCTGGTGTTTCATTATATGAAAATTCTGCTGCTCTTTTTCCGAAACCTAAGTCTACAAAAACTGAAGCTTTTCCAAAAGTATGACCTGCTTCGATAGATGCCATTCCTAATTCGAATGAATTCTGTGAGTTGGTAAAGCTCGTCAATCCATTCATCTGTTTTGAAAAATCATATTTATAGTACGCATCTGCAGAACCTCCCCATGTGGTTGCCGGAGTGGCTGTTTCATCTTCTTGGGCAAAGGCAAAAGAACTTGTTAACATCGCGGCTAAAATGTGAAATGCTTTTTTCATGTTTTAAATTGGTTTTTAGTTATTAATTGATTCTGGTTAGTTAATCTTTTATATATCTATTTAATAGTATAAGTCATTTCTAAAACCTTTCATGCGCCTTCAAATCATCATCATTTTCATTAGCGAATTTATTAACTTTTGTATGAGTAGAATAATTCAAAAGTGCTTTTTTGATGTTTTAGACGAAGAATTATGGATTACAAAAATTAATTCGCCAATAATCGTGATTTGACATTTATAGATAATTGTTTTTGAAAATTCAATAACGCATTTCAATCAAATTTTACCATTTTTACATAGGTTAAAGTAAAAATTACTACAAAAATTAGACAAAAAACACCTGTAAAACAATTTAAAAAACAAAACACCCCGTAAAAATATGGGGTTATATTAAAAATTTAAAAAACCAAACAAAAACAAGAATAATAAAAACATTAAAATAGAGGCTATTTTCACGAAGAATAAATTCCTACAAATACAACCCTTACAAAACACTTCTTTATATAAGATTAGGGAGTGATTTTATCATATAGAAAAATCAACAAAACAAAAAAAGTCAGTTCATTTAAACGAACTGACTTTTATATAAATGACTTGAAATAATTTATTCTTCTTTATTATATTTTCTTAAATATTCACGCACTTTAATTCCTGATTCTTTTAAATCGTCATCTTTCCATTTTCCATCTGATTTAGCAGATTTTTTTAAAATAGAACAAGTTTCATCTTTATCTGATACTGACCAAGTAATCCAACTTAGTTTTTTAGACTCCATCCAATCCATGTATTCCTGCCAAGCTTTATAATTGAGAGGTCCATCGCCAGAAGCTTCCATCCCAGCAGATTCAGAAATAAAAACCGGCAAACCTCTCTTAATCGCCAAATCTGTTCTATCTCTCAATTCTTTGCCATGTGTTGCAGCATAAAAATGCATAGTATACATTATGTTGGCATAACCTCTTATCGGATCTTCAGCCGGAAGATCAATATCTTGATCCCAATGCGGACAGCCAACTAGAATAATATTATTAGGATCGTTTTCACGAATTACTTGAATTACTTCTTCCGCATAATTTTTCACTTCCCACCAAGTTTCATAATCTGGCTCATTAAATACTTCATATATAATATTAGGATACTTGGCATACTTTTTTGATATCTCTGCAAAAAACTGCTTGGCTTCTTTCAGATTTATATTATGGCTATGCCAATCTACAATTACATAGATATCAGATTTTATAGCGCCATTTATAACCGCTTCTATTTTCTCTTTGGAAAATTGCGGTTCCTTTATATAGGAGTAATCTCCAAGTTCGATTCCCATTGCGGCACGAACAACATTACAATTAAAATCCTTTTTCAACCAGCTTACTGCTTTCTCGTTATAAAACCTTGGCCACATGCTATGCCACCCAAAACTTAATCCGCGGAGCACAATTGGATTATTATCTTTATCTACAAGCTGAGTTCCAAGAACACTTAACTGTCCATGCTTTTTTACAAATTGTGCCTTTGAAATATTTACAAACAGCAAAAGCAAAAAGGCGGCACACCAAAACTTTGATTTCATAATGTATTGATTTAAGGGATTAGTTTTAAGGTAATAACATCATGCGGAACTATTTCTGCAACAAAAACTTTCTTTGTATTTCCGATTTCTTTGTTTTTCCAAAGATCTTTTATTTTGAAAATTGTTTTGCTAAAATCAGCTTCATAACCAAAATCAGCATCTTTGATGACATTTTTCTTCCAATCGAAATTAAGTTTTTTTGATGTTTCTGTTCTATTTACAAAACTCACTGCCCAAGCTCCATCAGAAAGAGGTTTTACCCATACTTCTACTCCATCTAAAATAACATATTTAAATCCTTGTATTCCAAGTTTATCCTGATTTACAGCAAGAAGTTCTTTATTCGTCAAAATTGCCAAAGTCTCTTTTGACATTTTTCTATAATCGTTACCTGTAAATAAAGGCGACGAAAGCATACACCACATGGCAAAATGCGTTTTATCTTCGGTATCATTCATTTCGTTTCCAACTTCCATCATATCAAAATCATTCCAATGATCTGGACCAGAATATCTACGAATATCTTTTCTCATATCGGCAATTTTCATAAATCCCCAAGAAGACCAATTTTCTGGATGTTTGAATTCGCAATCAAAACACGGATAAATATCTCCTGATATTCTCCACAGATTCCCAACCGGTTTCCCCCATTCCCACGGCCGATTGTCTCCCCATTCGCAAAGGCTAAAAACAATTGGTCTTCCAGCTGTTTTTAATGCATTGCTCATTGTAGTGTAAGCTTCCTTTGCTGTAATTCCTTCAGTATTGCACCAATCATATTTTAAAAAATCGATTCCAAGTTTTGCATAAAATCTTGCATCTTGATATTCATATCCTCTTGTCCCTGGATAACCTGCACAGGTTTTGGTTCCTGCACAATTATACAATCCAAATTTTAAACCTTTACTATGCACATAATCGATAAGCGCTTTCATTCCGCTTGGAAATTTTTCTGGATCGGGAACCAAATCGCCATTTGCATCACGCTCGTGCGTCATCCAACCATCATCTAATACAATATAATTATATCCAGCAGCAGCTAACCCCGAAGAAACCATAATATCAGCAGTTTCTTTTACTAATTTTTCATCAATATTGGTTGCAAAAGTATTCCACGAATTCCAGCCCATTGGAGGCGTCATTGCCAATCCTTCAAATTTTCCTCCTTGTTGTTTATGGGTATTTCCTTGGCTGAAAGCAAGACTCGAAATACTTAAAGCAATCATTAAAGCGATTTTTTTCATTTTACAAACTTAATTCATTATAAAAAGATGTTCTCTAATTTTTCAACTAGAGAACATCACAAACTAACTCAAACCGAATCCTATTTTAATACAAATCCTAAATCATCAAATAAGACAACATTTCCTCCATCATTATTTGATTCTTGAAAGGTTATCATCCAAACGTTGGTAGGACTTCCTAATTTATCTAGGGGAATCTCCATATAAACCCAAGTTGTTGTTACAGGGATTACATAGTTTGCTCCTCCGTTTAAACTGAAGTTGACTTGGCCATTTTTAGATCCTTTAACTGCTATTCTAAACGCTTTGTAACGAGACATATCTATATCAAAGCCCCAGTTTCCGCCGTCCCAAGCACCGAAAGTCCACTGCCAAGATTTTTCTCCTTGATAAGAATCTCCGTCAAAATCAAAATTAACTCCTTTACCAGCCCAAGGCCCGCCCCATTGTGCTCCATATAATTTATCATCATATAAAGCCGTACCAATTGCCTCTTTTGAAATGGCAGTTCCTGAAATATTTGTTACTGCAAGATGTCTGTAATTGGCATTGGCCGGAATTTTTATTACAATTTGTTCTAAAGTAGAAGAAACAATCGTAACAGGAACTTCTGGCTCTGTCGCTGTTTTTGCCAGTGTTACAACTGGATCTAAGAAATATTTACCTTTAATAATTACTTCATCTCCTTCTGCGCAATTGATAAAATTAAATCCTGAAAAAGTTGGAACGGGAGGTGCCACCGTAAAAGGCATTACAACTGTACCATATTTAGTTACCACCTTCAGCTCATTTGATGCGTTTGCATAAGGCGTATTTTCATCAATTAAAACGACAATATCGGTATCCGTTACAAAAGTGGGTCTGAAATACGTATCGTAATCATTAAAGTAAATTTTCTGTGTAGTTAAAAAACCTTTACCATGAATGATATAATAGTTTTTGGGATCGCCAATTGTTACTGGCGTTGAAGGAAAAATATTTCCGTTTTCATCATAACCTGAACGAATTACACTTTCTATAACGGGAGCACCTGCATAAGCACTTGCATTATCATCATTGGAGCATGAAGTAAAAAACATTAAAGATAACATCAATGCCATGCACGCTGCTAACGAAACAATTTTTATATTTTTCATATTTATATTTTTAAAAATTATTTAAAAGTATACGGCGCTACTTCTGTTAATTTTGGATTTTTAATTAAATCATCAGCTGGATAAGGCAACAGAAGATTAGTTGCTGATATTGTGATGTGTTTTTCATTTTCTTTATCTCCTCTATTCTGCGCTTCTAAAATTGCTTTTGCTTGCGCGAAAGGAAGACGTCCTAAATCAAAATAATAATCCCCTTCACAAGCCAATTCTGCACGTCTTTCTTTAAAAATATCATTAAAAGAAATTGATGTTTTCTCAGACAAACCAGCTCTTTTGCGTACTGCGTTGAACGACTTCAAAGCATTTGCATCTGTAGTACTTCCTGATTGAGAACCTAAAATTGCTTCGGCATGTATTAGCAGCAATTCTGCATAACGCATCATATAGCTATTCATGCTGCTTTCTCCATTAAATGGTGCATTAAAGGGACCTGTAATAGGAAGATTTTCTTTTCCGATAACATATTTTTTCAATCCCGCTCCAGAATTTTGTGCTTCATTTTCGATTTCAAAAGTATATCCTAATAATTTAGGAGAATCTACAGCAAGTGTTTGCGCGTAAGTTAAATTTGGATAATAATCGCCTGGAAGCATAAATGTTTCAATTCTTCTTTTATCTCCATTTTCAAAAACATTATGAATCAAATCTTGCGAAGGAGCGATCTGGCCTGAATAGGTTGTTTCTACTAATCTGTTTTCTGGGGCAAACAAAGTGTTAGAAAAGTTTCCTTCAAAATAAGTTCCTGCGCCTGTCCATTGCCAAGAAAATATAGACTCCTCGTTATTATTGTTTTTTTGAAGCCATAAATCGGCAAAAGATTTGGTTGGAAGCTGTTCTCCTCCAAGCAGTTTAAACTCACCGCTATTGATTACTTCTTGAGCCATCTGTTTTGCCAAATCGTATTTTTTTTGATATAAATACACTTTTGCTAAAAATGCTTTTGCCGATCCGCTTGACACGTGCGCATTAGCAGCATAATCTGATCCTCTATTTTTTTGTCTTAAATTTGCTATGGCAAACTTTAAGTCATTTTCGATAAACTTATAAACATCTTCAACCGGATTACTTGGAATCACGAAGTTTTTAGAATAATCTGCATTGTTTTCTATAATAGGCACATTTCCCCATAATCTTACTAAAAAGAAATATGAAAACGCTCTAATAAAATGCGCTTCTCCCAAAGCATTATTCAAAGCTTCTTTACTTACATTAGGCCCAACGCTCTGAGGCAGATTGCTAATGTATGCGTTAGAATTTGCAATAGCTCCAAAACACGATCTCCAAGCATCAGAAATAAAAGCCTGAGAATTTGTAAAACTCAAATCGGTAAATTTTCCAAAATCGTTATATGGGCCTGCATACATATTTCCCGAAATAACATCGGTAATCCCATAAAAAGCCGATTTATTCATATTAAACCAAACTATACCGTACAATCCATTGGCAGCATTGTCCAATTTAGCATCAGAATCATAGTAATTTCCCATTGTTGGCGCTCCCTCAGCTGGAACATCAAGAAAGTCTTGTGAACAAGAGGAAGACATCAACACTAAAAATGTTATTAAAACTGCACTGCTTCTCTGTATTATATTTTTCATATTAATTCGTATTAAAATTCAACATTAAAACCAAAAGTAATTTGTCTTGGTACCGGATAACGTCCGTTATCTACCCCTGAAAGCAATGCATCTTGGTTAAAATTACCTACTTCAGGATCGTATCCTTTGTATTTAGTAAACGTATACAGGTTTTGTCCAGAAGCATAAATTCTCAATCTTGAAAGACTTAACTTAGAGATAATATCCGATGGAAGCGAATATCCTAGAGTTACATTTTGAATCCTTAAATAAGATCCATTTTCAATATTACGAGTTGAAATAGCATTATTAATGTTATCATATGTTGAAGGTCTCGGCAGGGAAGCATCTATATTTGAAGCCGAATAAAAATCTGCCGCTTCTGTTAAATAATTTGTCCCCATATAACTGTTCATTGTTCCAGATAAACGAGTTAAGTTCATTACCTTATTTCCTGCTGTCCCTTGAAGAAAAATAGACAAATCAACATTTTTGTATTTGAAGTTGTTGGTTAAGCCATAGGTAAATTTTGGATTTGGATTTCCAATTGGCACTAAGTCTTTCAAATCAATAACACCATCATTGTTTTGATCTTTATAAATAACATCTCCTTTTTGAAATGCCGGTTGTAAAGAGTTTGTTCCATCTTTTAAAACCACTCTATTTCCTGCTCCATCTACATGACCGTATTTTGTTAAATCGTCATCTGTTCGATAAATCCCCAAAGCTTCATAACCGATAAATGAACCAATCGGAAGACCTTCTTGCGTTCTAGAAACCGTAACCGTATTGTAAGCAAGAGTATTCATTGTTTTTACAATATTTAAACCAGCCATATTGGTTACCTCATTTACATATTTAGTGAAGTTTCCGCTCACATTCCACGAAAAGTTATCTGTAAATTTTTGATCATATGCTAAAGTAATCTCAATACCTTTATTTTGCATACTTCCCAAATTAAAGTATGGCGGATTCACACCTCCTTCATAGTCTCCTCCTCCTGAAAGGAAATTTGGAAGCGGCACTTGATACAAGAAGTTTTTAGATACTTTTTTATAAACATCTATCGAAGTGCTCAATTTAGATTTAAACAGCGTAAAGTCCAAACCAATGTTAGTCTGATCTTGTGTTTCCCATTTCAAATCTTTATTTGGCGTATTTGAAGGAAGATAAGAAGTTCCCATTGTACTATTTACAATATGTAAGTTAGAATCGTACAAATTGTTTCCAATCTGATTGTTACCCGTTTGCCCCCAACCTGCTCTAATCTTAATACCATCAATATACTTTTTAGTGCCTTCCATAAATTTCTCATTAGAAAGCTTCCAAGAACCGCTTACAGAAGCAAAAGTTCCCCATTTGTTTCCCACGAAAAATTTAGAAGAACCATCTGTTCTTACAGAAGCAGTTAAGCCATAACGATCGTTATAATCATAAACTACCCTTCCTAAATAAGAAGCTAGAGTTTGTGTTCCAGAATAAACACCGCTTGTAACAGCTTTAGATAAATCTGATGCTGCAAGCGATTTGTCGTTATTATCTTTATAGCCATATCCTGTAATAGAATATCCCTCCCAGTGTGATCTGTTTGACTCCTGAACAGCTAAAACAGTAAAATTATGTTTGCCAATTACATTTCTATAAGTAAGCATGTTTTTTAAGTTCCAAGAATTTCCGCTTGACGGATTGTAATATAAATTGGCATAGCTTTTTACTGCATTCCCCAAAGAATACATCGGATCAAAACGTTGTCCTAAATTATCATAGATATATCCCCCTGCTTCAAAACGATATTCTAAACCTTTTAAAATATCAACTTGAGTATAAAAATTTCCTGCATAGTTTTTTCTAACTAATGTATTTGACCCCAACAAAGATGTAGCGACAGGATTTACGAAAGAGGTCTGTCCGCCTGTTGGAGGTCCGGCAAAAGCACCAGATAATTCTCTTACGGCAACATCTGGAGTTGCCAATAAAGAAGTAGCTACAACACCATTAAATTGCCCATTTAATGTTAGTTTTTCATCTGTAACTGCACCGCTAATATTTACTCCAACTTTGATAAATTTATTTACCCTAGAATCAATGTTAGATCTAATATTGTACCTTTTAAATCCAGATTCGATTACAATACCTTCTTGATTTAAAACTCCTCCAGAGATATAATAGCTAATTCCTTCTTTACCTCCAGAAAAAGACAGCTGATTAGAAGACATAAAACCTGTTTCATAAATGGCATCTTGCCAGTCTGTACCAGCTCCTAAAACTTCTGGATGCGCAAACTCAGGACGTTTTGCCGTAGGATCGTAAACATCTGCCAAAGCATTTTGATGAATTGCATATTGCTGTAAATTCATAGAATGCAATTTCTTAGGCAGATTACTTATTGAATATGAATTTTCGAAAGTTAATTTTCCTGTTCCTTTTCTACCAGATTTTGTTGTAACAATAACAACACCATTTGCTCCTCTAGAACCATAAATTGCCGTTGCAGAAGCATCTTTCAAAATATCGATAGACTCAATATCATTCGGGTTAATCAATGCTAAAGGGCTTAAAGTAATATTTCCCGCATTGGAAAAGTTTGAATCTCCCGCTGCGTTTCTTCCTGAAGTAGACGAGTTTCTTGCGTCTCCAGAAATCGGCACACCATCGATTACATACAAAGGTTCGTTTGTGCCAGTCAAAGAAGAAACTCCACGGATTCTAACAGAAACGTTACTTCCAGGCTCACCTGAGTTACTGTTTACGACTACCCCTGCCGCCTTACCTTGCATCATTTGATCAAAAGATGCTACTTTAAGATTTTCAATATCTTTTGAAGCAATACTAGAAATGGCACTATTCACATCTTTACGCTTCTGTGTACCATAACCAATTACAACTACGTCCTTTAAATCTTCTGCATTTGATTTCAAAATAACATTAATCTTTGTCTTACCATCTATGGCAACCTTCTGCGTCGTGAAACCTATAAAAGAAAATACAAGAGTGGAATTTGGTGGAACATCGATAGAATATTTACCGTCGAAATCTGTAGAAACCGCTATTTTTGAGCCTACAACCGAAATGTTTGCTCCCGGAATAGACAGTCCCTTCTCATCAGATACTGTCCCAGAAACCTTTACCTGAGCTGTAATAAAATTACTGGTCAGTAACAAAAATAATATCAAAGGAACGGCTCTGTGGTCAGCCATCCAATGAATGAAGCTAGTCATTAGTTTTTTCATAATAATGTTTGGTTAGTTAAATTTGTTTATTGCATAAATCCAAAAGTAAATGCCAGGGTAATTTTTACTTTGAAATTATTTAACAAATCTATAACAGGGAGAATTATCAAATCAATAATATTATATCATTTAATGATAATATTTTTACTATACACGACTAAAAAAACACATATAAAAATAAAACCATATAAATTTTAAATTATTCGCAATATCACTGCTCTAAAAGAACCCAAACAATGAATAAAAACCAATGAAATTTCAAAAATCAAACGTTTTCGTTAAAAATAATATTTATTTGTGATAAAAAAGTATCACTACAAAATACGCTTCAATCCAGAAAATTCTTCACGATACTGACTTGGCGTACAGTTTTTTGTTGCTTTAAAACTGCGATTGAAGTTAGCAATATTATTAAAGCCTGATTTAAAAGCAACTTCAGAAACACTCATATCTTTTTCTACGAGCCAACGCGCCGCATAACCAATACGAATGTCATTTATATAATTGACAAAAGTTTTTCCGGTACGTTTTTTAATAAATCGATTGAAAGAAATAATAGACATACTTGCCACATTTGCCGCATCTTCTAAAGTAATTTTCTCAGCAAAATGCTTCTGCACATATTCATAAACCAACTTCATTTTATCATAATCATCAAACGTGTCATAGTCTACTGTATATGTAGAAAGCAAACGCTGATTTCTAGAATTAGCCAAATCATACAATAAAGAAGTAATCTCCAAAAAATAATCCATACCATCCAATTTAGAAAGCCTCACAAGCCTAGGAGTCAATTCTTCGGCGGTTTTTTTTGAAAACAAAATTCCATGTATAGATCGATTAAACATATCCCGAATCGGATTCATAATACGTCTTGCAAGCAAAGATTCGTGAAACAAATCATTATGAAACTGTATCGTTATTTCATGTATTTTTTTATTTGCGCATTTATTCAACTCCCATCCATGATACAAATTCGGACCAATCAAAACCAATTCGACATTATCAATCTCTTCGATATTATCTCCTACAACTCGCTTTACTCCTTTTCCGTTTAGAATAAAATTAATTTCAAATTCAGGATGATAATGAACCGGAAAATCAAAATTGTCCTTTACTCGATCAAAGACCAAAAAGCTGTCACTTGCCGCAAGCGGAGCAATTTCTCTATAAAAATTTTTCGTATTACTCATATTAAAAAGTATTTTTCAGGAAAGTATTGTTCTAAATTTCGACTGCAATAATATGATATATAATTGATAAAATAATATTAATTACACGATATTCATCCAATTATCTTTGAAAAATAAATTATCATTTCTTTAAAAAGAGGTTTAATAATAAACATTAATCATTTTTTATTAAATAACTTTTTATAGTTTTAATAATTTTAGAGGTAAATCACTAAAGAATTTCCGAACAATACATACAACAGGCTTCAAAACCGTAAATCATTGTTACTTTAGTATTTAGCGCCATTAACTATCAATAACCAGACAATGAAAAACCATTTTATCATCATTATAGCGAGTCTATTAATAGGTACTTCGTGCCAATCTCAGAAACAAACTAGTAATACAATTTTATCACTTTCAGATAAAAAAGCTACTTCAGAAACCAAAACGCTTTACAAAAATCTAAATACATTATCGCAAAAAGGTTTTCTATTTGGTCATCAAGATGATTTGGCTTATGGCGTAAAATGGAAATATGAAGACGGACGAAGCGATGTAAAAGATGTCGTTGGCGATTATCCAGCAGTTTACGGTTGGGATATCGCAGGTTTAGAAAATGATAAACCCAATAATATAGACGGCGTTCCTTTTGCTAAAATGAAACAATATATTATAGAGGCAAATGCAAGAGGCGGAATTTCAACCATAAGCTGGCATTTTGACAATCCTGCAACCGGAAAAGACGCTTGGAATAACGTTCCTAATTCTTTAAAAACGATTTTGCCAGGCGCAGAAAATCATAAAAAATTTACTTCTTGGTTAGATAAAGCTGCTGTTTTCTTTTTGTCTTTAAAAGATAAAAACGGAAAAAACATTCCGATTCTTTTCAGACCTTTTCATGAATTGACAGGCGGATGGTTTTGGTGGGGAAAAGGCAATTGCACTCCAGAAGAATTTAAAACTGCTTGGAAATTTACTTTTGACTATCTTCAGAAAAAAGGTGTACACAATCTTATATATGTATACAATACAGGAAGTTTTGGCAATGAAGCCGATTTCTTAGCCAATTATCCTGGAGATAATTATGCCGATATTTTGAGTTTTGATACTTATCAAAATAATAATGATCCGAATGGTGAAAAATTTATAAGTGAAGTTCAAAATCAGTTTAAAATATTGAATGAAATTAGCATAAAAAAGCAGAAACCAATGGCATTGGCTGAAGCAGGTTACGAAGCGATTCCAGATCCAAAATGGTGGACAGGAACTTTATTAAAAGCCATTGGAGATTATAAAATTTCTTACGTCTTATTATGGAGAAATCACGGATGGCAGGAAAAAGAACAAAAAATGCATTATTATGCTCCATTTACTGGACAAGTAAGCGAAAAAGATTTTGTCGATTTTTATAACCTCGATCAAACTATCTTTGAAAAAGACATTCCAAAAAAATTAAAATAACTGTCCCAAAATAAATTACAACCTTTAAAAAAAACCTAATGCACGACAAAATTAGTTTAAAAGAAAAAATCGGTTACGGTCTTGGAGATGCTGCTTCATCTATGTTCTGGAAAATTTTCAGCATGTATTTACTGTTTTTCTATACCGACGTTTTCGGATTGGCACCAGCTGTAGTTGGAACCATGTTTTTAATTACCCGAATTTGGGATTCCTGTTTTGATCCGATTGTTGGAATTCTAGCCGACAGAACCAAAAGCAAATGGGGAAAATTTAGACCTTATCTCCTTTGGGTTGCCATACCTTTTGCCGTTATTGGAGTTTTAACTTTCTACACACCTGATTTTGACGAAAAAGGAAAAATTATCTACGCTTATGTGACGTATTCCCTAATGATGATGATTTATTCTTTAATCAATGTTCCTTATGCTTCCCTTTTGGGTGTAATGTCATCTGATCGAAAAGAAAGAAACACACTTTCGTCTTATCGAATGGTTTTTGCCTTTGGCGGAAGTCTTTTAGCACTTTGGTTGATTGAACCTTTAGTAAATTATTTTGGCGGAAATCTAAATTCTAAATCGGGCTGGCTGGCAACAATCGCTGTTTTCGGATTCATTACAACTATCTTCTTCTGGGCTTGTTTTGCATTCACAAAAGAGAGAATCAAACCTATTGCAGACGAACAAAATAATTTAAAAGAAGACTTAAAAGATCTTTGGAAAAATAAACCGTGGTGGATTCTGCTTGGAGCTGGAATTGGAGCTTTAGTTTTCAATTCTATACGTGACGGAGCTGCAGTTTATTATTTTAAATATTACGTAAGCAGTTCTGTAAATTTTGATTTTTCGCTTTTCGGAACCGATTTTCACATGACTCCAACGTCAATCTATTTGGTTTTAGGACAAGCAGCAAACATCATCGGGGTTATCATCGCTACGCCAATTGCAAATAAAATTGGTAAAAAGAAAACCTTTTTTGGCGCAATGGCTTTGGCGGCAATCTTAAGCCTAATTTTCTATTTATTCGGAAAAGAAGATGTTTTCTTAATCATGAGCTTTCAAGTTTTAATCAGTATTTGTGCGGGATGTATTTTCCCATTAATCTGGTCAATGTACGCTGACAGCGCCGATTATTCAGAATGGAAACAAGGACGAAGAGCAACAGGATTGGTGTTTTCAGCTTCTTCAATGTCACAAAAATTTGGCTGGACTATTGGCGGCGCTGGAGCAGGATGGCTTTTAGGCTATTTTGGTTTCCAAGCTAATGTTGAACAAACTGCAACAGCTCAAAACGGAATTCAATTAATGTTAAGCATACTGCCAGCAATTGCGGCCGCAATCTCAGTAGCTTTTATAGCATTTTACCCTTTATCAGAAGAAAAATTACAGATTATAGAACAGGATCTAAACGAAAAAAGAGATCAAAATCATTAAAAAACAAAGACCAAGAAATTAATTTATATGACAACAATAACATCTTCAGTCGATTTTCAAAAAAGAAAATTGGCATTAGAAAACGAACATAAAATACTGCTTCAACTTAAAAACGAACCTCAAGAAACGGTTGGAAATGGTATCTACGAACGTTATAAAAATCCAGTGGTTACTGCAGCGCATATTCCGTTAAACTGGCGTTTTGATTTTAACGAAAAAACAAATCCTTTTTTGCAGGAAAGAATTGGTATAAATGCCGCTTTTAACGCTGGCGCAATGAAATGGAATGGAAAATATCTTTTGGCTGTTCGTGTAGAAGGAATTGATAGAAAATCGTTTTTTGCTATTGCTGAAAGTCCAAACGGAATTGATAATTTCAAATTTTGGGACAAACCTTGCGTAATTCCGCAAACAGAAGAACCTGATACAAATGTCTACGACATGCGTCTGATTAATCACGAAGACGGCTATGTTTATGGAATTTTCTGTACCGAAAGAAAAGATCCAAAAGCTCCAAAAGGAGATACGAGTTCTGCCGTTGCCAATGCGGGAATTGTGCGTTCTAAAGATTTAGTAAACTGGGAAAGGCTTCCTGATTTAATTTCGAATACAGGACAACAGCGAAATGTAGTTTTGCATCCAGAATTTGTAAACGGAAAATATGCTTTATACACGCGTCCGCAAGATGGTTTTATTGATGTTGGTTCTGGAGGCGGAATCGGTTTAGGGTATGTTGAAGACATGACAAATCCAGTAGTTAAAGACGAGAAAATCATTTTCGGAAAACAATATCACACAATTTACGAATTGAAAAATGGTTTAGGGCCAGCTCCAATTAAAACTTCAAAAGGATGGCTGCACTTAGCGCACGGAGTTCGAAACACTGCTGCTGGGTTACGTTATACTTTATATATGTTTATGACTGATTTGAATGATATTTCGAAAGTAACACACGTTCCAGCTGGACATTTTATGGGGCCGGAAGGAATTGAAAGAGTTGGTGACGTTTCAAATGTTTTATTTTCTAACGGATGGATCGAAGATGAAGATGGAACTGTTTACGTTTATTACGCTTCTTCGGACACCAGAATGCACGTAGCCGTTTCAACAGTAGACAAATTAATCGATTACGTAATCAATACTCCTGCAGACACTTTTATTTCTTCGGGTTCTGTACAGACCATCATTAATCAAATTGAGAAAAATAACGCAATCTAAAATATCGTGTCATTACAACTTAAGCTTTTTAAATCTGAACTAACAGCAGAACTAGATTCCATTCTCAACTATTGGTCAAAACGAACTGTAGATGAGAAAAACGGCGGTTTTGTTGGGCAAATTGATTTTAACGATCAACTCATTGCCAATGCAGAAAAAGGTTCGGTTTTAAATGCCCGAATTCTTTGGACGTTTTCTGCCAGTTACAAAACCACAAATAACGAAAACCACAAAAAACTGGCAGAAAGAGCATTTGAGTTTCTTGCGGCTTATTTTTATGACACCGAATTTGGAGGTCTTTTTTGGAGTATAAATGAGGATAAAACTCCAAAAGACACCAAAAACCAGATTTATGCTTTAGCTTTTGCGATTTATGGCTTATCTGAATATTATTCGATTTCAAATGAAGAAAGAGCTTTAGAAATTGCTAAGAAACTATATCTAAAAATTGAGGAAAATAGTTACGATCCTATAAACAAAGGTTATTTTGAAGCTTTCACAAGAGATTGGCAACCCATTGAAGATTTGCGTTTGAGCGCAAAAGATGCCAACGAAAAGAAAACTATGAATACGCATCTTCATATTATTGAGGCTTATGCGAATTTATACAAGGTTTGGAAAGATGAAAAACTGCTTGCTACTATAATCGAATTACTAGAAACCATCGAAAAGTATTTTATCAATACTAAAACAGGTCATTTACGTTTGTTTTTTGATGAGAATTGGAAAGAAAAACCAGATGTCATTTCATACGGACATGATATTGAAGCCGCTTGGCTTTTACAGCAATGCGCCGAAATTTCAGGAAATAAAACTTTGATTGCCAACTATAAAAAACATGCTATTAAGATTGCCGAAGTAACCAAAGAAGGTTTAGATTCAGATGGTGGTTTATGGTACGAATTTGATCCAGAAAAAGATGAGCTTATAGCCGAAAAACATTGGTGGCCACAAGCCGAAGCCTTAATTGGTTTTTACAACGCTTATCAATTAACTGGAAAAGAAGAATATCTGGATATCGTTTACAAAAACTGGAAATTCATAAAAAAACACATGATCGACCACAAAAACGGAGAATGGTTTTGGGGCGTTTATGACGATTATTACACAATGAAAAAAGATAAAGCTGGATTCTGGAAATGTCCTTATCATAATAGTCGCGCTTGTCTGGAGCTTATTCATCGAATTGAGAATTAAGGTTTAAGATAAAAATCAAAACGTCTTACAAAACGTATAGCCCTAGCCCCGATAGAAGCGGCATCCTTTTATGGTGGGGTTCACCATAAAAGATAGAGCGGATAGCGGGATTAGCTCCTTAAAATATAAATTATGAAAAACAGATTTTTAAAAACACTTTCCTTAGCCTTGATTTTCTCTACGATAGTTTGTCAGGCGCAGGAAAAAATTACGGTAAAAGGAAATGAATTTTACAAAGGCGACAAACCTTACGCTTACATTGGAACCAATTATTGGTATGGAAGCATGCTCGCTTCGAAGAAAATTGGCGATCGCAAAAGGCTTTTGCGTGAACTGGATTTAATGAAAAAAAACGGAATTGATAATTTGCGCGTTTTAGTTGGAGCTGACGGCGGAAAATACGATTTTACAGTTCGTCCTGCCTTGCAATACGAACAAGGAAAATACGACGAAGATTTATTGGACGGCTTGGATTTTCTGATTAGCGAAATGAGCAAACGAAATATGTATGCCGTTTTATATTTGACCAATAACTGGGAATGGTCTGGCGGTATGTCGCAATATTTAGAATGGAATGGCAAAGGTCCAGTTCCGGTTCCGAATATTCCACCGAATACTTGGCCACAGTTTATGTCTTATACGGAACAATTTCATAGCTGCGAACCTTGTATCGAAGCTTTAAACAATCATGTAAAGTTTATTATTGGAAGAACAAATGCGTATTCTAAAAAGAAATACAACGAAGATAACACGATTATGTCTTGGCAAGTTGGAAACGAACCTAGACTTTTTACGGTAGAAAATGAAGCGAAATTCACGAAATGGCTCAATAATATTGTGGATTTGATTGATAGTTTAGACAAAAACCATTTGGTTTCTACAGGTTCTGAAGGGAAAAACAGCTCGAACGACAGCATGGAAATCTTCGAAAGAACGCATCAAAACCCGAATATTGATTATTTGACCATGCACATTTGGCCTAAAAACTGGAACTGGTTTAAAGCTGATAATGCCGAAGCGACATTTCCGAAAACCATTGAAAACGCTGGAAAATATATTGACGATCACATCAAAGTAGCCAACAATTTAAACCGTCCAATAATTATTGAAGAATTTGGTCTTCCGAGAGAAAATGAAAATCTGAATGCTGGAGCTCCTTCTGTTTACAGAAATAAGTTTTACAGTTATATTTTTGAAAGAGTTGCCGAAAGCGTTAAAAATAACGGTCCGTTAAGAGCTGCCAATTTCTGGGGTTACGGCGGCGAAGGAAAAGCAATTCATCCAGATGGAAAATGGAATCCCGGAGAACCTTTCACCACAGATCCGCCACAAGAACCTCAAGGTTTAAATTCTGTTTTTAATGGAGATAAATCAACATTAGAAATTGTAAAAGATTATAATTTGAAGTTAAAAAAATAAATGATGATTTAGGGCAATCTAACAGGTTTTAAAACCTGTTAGGTTTGACTATTACGCTAAAATTTTCTCAATCGCATTCAACTCATCCTGCGAAAATTCAGTATTCTGCAAACAATCAATATTATTACACAATTGTTTTACAGAACTAGCACCAATTAAAACTGATGTAATTCGTTTATCTTTTTGCAACCAAGCCAAAGCCATTTGCGCCAAAGACTGATTTCTGCTCTGAGCAATTTCGTTCAACTGAATTAATTTCTGAATTCTTTCCTCAGTTACCTCATCTTCTCTCAAATGCCCGTTTGGATTATGCGCTCTTGAATTTTCTGGAATTCCCTTTAAATATTTGTCTGTTAAAAGTCCTTGTGCTAAAGGCGAAAAAGCGATACACCCTACTCCTTTTTCTTCTAAAACATCCAATAAACCATTTTCTACCCAGCGTTCCAACATGGAATATTTTGCTTGGTGAATCAAACAAGGCGTTCCCAATTGTTTTAAAACATCAACCGCAACTCTTGTTTGTTCCGCAGAATAATTGCTGATTCCAACATACAACGCTTTTCCGCTTCTAACTGCGTGGTCTAAAGCCATCATCGTTTCTTCAATTGGCGTTTCAGGATCTGGACGATGTGAGTAAAAAATATCAACATAATCAATACTCATTCGTTTCAAACTTTGGTCTAAACTTGAAAGCAAATACTTTCTCGAACCCCAGTCGCCATAAGGCCCTTTCCACATGGTGTAACCCGCTTTTGTAGAAATCACGATTTCATCACGCAAATTTCCTTGAAAATTATGCCATAATATTTTTCCGAAATTCTCTTCAGCAGAACCTGGAACAGGACCGTAATTATTCGCCAAATCGAAGTGTGTAATTCCTTTATCAAAAGCCTCAATAGCAATACTTTCGGCATTTTCAAAATTATCAACCGATCCGAAATTATGCCATAAACCTAAAGAAATCTCAGGCAATAATAAACCGCTTTTTCCACATCTATTATATTTCATTGTTTTAATTTAAAAGTTGGAGTTTTAATAGATTTAAAGATAAAAAAAACTCCCGCAGATTTAGCGGATTTAGGAGATTAAAAAATCCACCTGATCTGCTAAATCTGCGGGAGAAAATTAAATCTTATCCTTTTTTAAACTAAATCGTGCAGTTTTTTCAGTTTAAAAGAAAAATAAATATAAAAAATCCCGCTTGCGATGAAAGCAAAAGCTGTCCAATATACTATTGAAAGTCCTGCAAAAACAGGGTTCCATAATAATAAAAATGAGAACAATAGTCCCAAAATCCCTAATGCTAAAAGATTTTTCCAATCTGGAACAGAATAGCTTTTTAAATTAAAAGCCATAAAAATAGCCATTACAGAACGAAACAAAATAGCCAATCCGACATAAAGCGGCAAAAGTGTTACTGAAACTAACGGATTAGCAATTAATACTATTCCAACACCTAAACCTATAATTCCTGATACCAGTGTCCAGCCCCAATTGTCTATTTTTTTTCTATTTGAAAGCGCAAAAATAATTTCAAAAATTCCGCTAACCAAAAACGAAACACTAAATAAAAATGCCAATGTTAAATATGCTTTTACAGGTGTGGCAAAAGACCAAAATCCAATGATTACAAAAAGTATTCCCACTAATAACGGAATGTACCAATAATCAATTGCTGCTTTCACTTTTTTAAATAAAGAATGTTCCATAATACTATTTTAAAATCTTGCCTACTCTATAAAGTTTTCAGCTTACCTTGTTACCATTAAAAAAATATTTAATTGGCTGTCTATCAAAGATAAAACAAAAGCATAAACCAAAACACTTTTTCTATAATAAAATACTGACATATAAATACTTGAGTAACATGACAAATTAATAGCGTCCAGCTTTAGCTGGATGTAAACATAAACAAAATCAAAAGGGCTTTAGCCAAACTTTGCAGGTTTGGCTAAAGCCCTTTTCTTATTCAAATCTTATTCCCCTAGCTAAAGCTAGGGGCTATTAAAAAAAATTAAGTAAACCCGACAGGTTTTAAAACCTGTCGGGTTTACTTAAAAACTTTGAACCTCTGTCCCAAAACCATTTTGCAAAACTTTATCAGAACATGAATTGCGTCCAGCTTTAGCTGGATGAAAACATAAACACAATCAAAAGGCTTTAGCCAAACTTTGTAGGTTTGGCTAAAGCCCTTTCTTATTTAAATCTTGTTCCCCTAGCTAAAGCTAGGGGCTATTAAAAAAAACTTTGCGACTCTGCGCCTTTGCGAGATTAAAAAAACTTAGTGTCTTAGCGCCTTCGTGGCAAAAAACCTTTTAGTCTTTAATTTCAAAACCACTCTGCAAACCTTTATCAGAGCTTCCTCCAACCATGATTTTAAAAGTTCCAGGTTCTACTAAATAATTTCCTTCATTATCATAAAACCCAAGTTCTTTATCCGTTAAAGTAAAGTTTATCGTTTTAGTTTCACCTTTTTTCAGATTCACCAATTCAAAACCTTTCAATTCTTTAATTGGGCGAACGATACTCGCGTACTCATCATGAATGTATAACTGAACTACTTCTTTTCCGTCATAATTTCCTGAGTTTGTAACCTCAACGCTAACCTGAACTTTTTCGCCCTTAGCAAAAGAGGTTTTATTCAATTTCAAGTTTTTATAATCGAAAGTAGTGTAGCTTAAACCAAAACCAAACGGAAACTGAGGCGTTTTTTCTACATCCATATAATGCGACCAGAAAACATTTTTATCACTGTCAATTGGTCTTCCTGTACTGTATTTGTTGTAATAAATTGGCACCTGACCTACATTTCTTGGAAACGACATCGGCAGTTTCCCACTCGGATTGTAATCTCCGTATAAAACCTGTGCAACCGCATTTCCTGCTTGAGTACCTAAATGCCAAGCTTCTACAATTGCCGGAACATTTTCAGCAGCCCAAGGAATACTTAACGGACGTCCGTTATTTAAAACCAAAACTACATTTGGATTTACTTTGTAGATTTCTTCTAACAATTCCTGCTGTAAACCTGGCAAGTTCAAATCAGTTCTACTTCTTCCCTCGCCGCTTTGGAAACCATATTCACCTAAAACCATTACGACAACATCGGCATTTTTTGCTGCTTTTTTCGCCGCTTCAAATCCGCTTTTATCTGTTGTGTTGAAAACTGTTTCCGTTAAGAAAGTAGCTTTTTGTTTTAATAAATCAACACCTTTTTCAAAAGTCAACTGATTGTCTTTATATTGCTGCATTCCTTCTAAAACAGAAACCGCAGTATCATCAGAAGCTGCAATTCTCCAGCTTCCCAACGGACTATTTTTATCGTTTGCCAAAGCGCCAATCAAAGCAATTTTTTGTCCTGATTTCTTTAGCGGAAGCAAATTCTTTTCATTTTTTAATAAAACAATAGATTTCTTCGCCATATCCAAAACGCCGTCATTATTCGCTTTACTTCCAACCACTTCCTTCTCACGTTTTTCATCACAATATTTGTACGGATCATCAAATAATCCCAATTCAAATTTCACACGAAGAATTCGGCGAACAGCATCATCAACCAAAGATTCTTTCACTTTTCCAGATTTTACCAAATCAACCAATTTTGCCACATATAAATACGATTCCATATCCATATCTGAACCTGCAATTACCGCTTTTGCCGTTGCATCCGCTTCGTCTTTTGCATAACCGTGCGCAATCATTTCACGAATCGAAGCATAATCAGAAATCACAAATCCGTCAAACTTCCATTTTCCTTTTAAAATATCTCTCTGCAAAAAGGCATTTCCAGTTGCAGGAACACCATTCAAAGTATTAAACGAATTCATAAACGTGCGAACTCCAGCCTGAACCGTTGCTTCAAAAGGAGGCAAAACCGAATTATACAATTTAGAATTACTGATATCTACAATATTATATTCCAATCCAGCTTCAACATAGCCATACGCCGCAAAGTGTTTTGCACAAGCCGCAATCGTATTTACTTTCGCCAAATCTGCAACAGTTTCTCCTTGAAAACCCTTCACACGTGCATAACCTACTTTACTTCCTAAATACGGATCCTCTCCCGCACCTTCCATCACACGTCCCCAACGGGCATCATTTGCTACGTCAACATTAGGACCAAAAGTCCAGTTAATTCCAGATGCCGAAGCTTCATCAGCCGCAATAGCCGCCGATTTCTTAATCGCTTCCAAATCCCAACTCGCAGCTTCTGCTAACGGAATTGGGCTTAACGTTTTATAGCCATGTATTACGTCAAAACCTATAATCAGCGGAATTCCCAAACGCGTTTCTTCAACAGCAATTTTCTGAACCGCACGAACTTCTTTCACACCGCGAACGGTCAGCATCGATCCGACCAATCCTTTTCTCAAATGTTCGTATTTTAGTTCTGCCGTTCCACCTTTCGGAGCAGGTCCCGTAACATCCCAAAAACCATTATATTGGTTCATCTGCCCTACTTTTTCTTCCAACGTCATTAACGGCAAAAGCAGATCTATTCGCTGCTCAACAGTTTTATTTTTATCCAGATACGGCTTTTTCTGTGCATTCATATTTCCAACGGTAAACAGGGAAAAGACCCCAATAAATATTATTTTTTTGTTTTTCATAATGTGGTTTAGTTAGTTTTTTCTTTAAGATTCTGAGGTTCTGAGATGCTAAGATTCTAAGTTTTTTGGGCGTGTCCCGCCGAAAAAGGCGGGTCGGGCTTTCGGCTATATCTTTTGTTCCGTTTCTCTTCACAAAAGGATACCGCCTCTATCCCTCACGCAAATCGTTTTCAAAAGAGCGTTTTTGATTATCTTGTCATCCT
Source organism: Flavobacterium anhuiense (assembly GCF_004151235.1). GTDB lineage: Bacteria > Bacteroidota > Bacteroidia > Flavobacteriales > Flavobacteriaceae > Flavobacterium > Flavobacterium anhuiense_A. The sequence continues at coordinate 123,492 of NZ_JUIV01000001.1, read as the reverse complement.
GAGGAACGAAGGATCACACTAGAAACTCCGTAAAGAACTTCGCTAATCTTTGTCGACTCCCGAGTATGATCCTTCGTTCCTCAGGATGACAAACTTTGTGTCTTTACTTTGTGAAGCTTCTTGCGGAACTTCGACTTCGCTCAGCCTGACAAAAAATCTAAAATCTAAAGTCTTGCTTCTTTATTCTTTCTTCTTTAAATACTCACTCAGAAACAAAACAAGACGCCGGTAAATTCGCTTTATTAAACAAATCTGAATGAATCGTATTTCCCCATGCAAATCTCACTTTTGCTGGAGAAGCCACTTTTTTACTTGTCAAAATCACTTCGTTTTTTTCAATTGAAGCTTCGGCTGGATAGAAAACTCCATCTGTTCCCGCAACTTCAAACTGATTCGATTTTTTCTCTTTAAAATACAATCCGTCTGCGTAGTCAAAAGAGACTGTCGCTTTATTTTTGTCTATCTTAACGGATTTAAAGAGTGGTCCATTAACCAAACTAGAATTGATTTTATAAGTTTCAGCCAAAGCTAGATTCGCCAAACGAATTCCAACCGATTTTTTATTTTTTGGATGAATATCAATCGTATCCGAAATATCACTGATTACAACCATTCCTGTTTTCGGAACTTCTTTAAGGAGTTTTCGCTGCGAATCTCTAACTGTCACATTTGAAAAGTTATTCTTTCCCGTTTTAAAAGGTGCAATCTGAACGTAATAAAAAGGAAAATCTTCTTTCCATTCTTTTCTCCAAGACGTAATTAATGCCCCTAACGTTTTATCATAAACTAAAGATCCAACATTTGATTCTCCCTGATACCAAAGCGTTCCTGCAATTTTAAATCCGATAATTGGATAAATCATAGCATTGTAAGCACGTCCAGGCTGTCTTGGTCCGTATTCTTGTTCGTTGAGTTTTTTGGCATTTTCTGATAAAAGCGGATCATTGTTTACGACTTCTGCAGGCATCCAGATTTCTGCAGGAGTTCCGCCCCAGTTCGAAGAAATTAATCCGATTGGAACATTTTTCAAATCTTCGCGCAGACGTTTGGCAAAAAAGTAGCCAACGGCACTGAAATATTTCATGGTTTCAGGAGTCGATTCTGTCCAATTTCCAAGCAAATTATTCTGCGGATTTTCAGCCGTTAATTTCGGAACCGTAAAAAATCGAATATTTGGATTTGCAGCATTTTTCATTTCTTGTTCGCCATCATCAATTCCCCAACTTACCGACATTTCCATATTCGATTGTCCCGAACAAAGCCAAACTTCTCCAATCAAAATATTCTTTAAAACTACTTCATTATAACCTTTTATAGAAATGGTAAAAGGTCCGCCAGCTTCGGGAGTTTTAATCGTTAATTCCCATTTTGCCTGATTACTGGCAACGGTTTTATATTCCTGATTGTTCCAACTCGTAACCAGTTTAATTTCTTCTTTTGGATTCGCCCAACCCCAAATTTTCACTTCAGAGTTGCGCTGTAAAACCATATTATCACTAAAAATATTCGGAAGCGAAACGTTTGCCATCATAGTACTGGAAATCAATAGAAAGAAAACAAACTTAAAAATATTATTTTTCATTTAGCAACTTCTTTAAAAATGGGCCATATTCCTCTGCCAAAACCTTATGATCTGCCACATCAGGATGTCCAGTACAGCCATTTGGTTTCATCGGTTTAAATTTGAAAATCTGAATTGGTTTGTGTGCTTTATCATTCGCGAAAGCCTTTTTTACTTTATTCAAACAATCTTCAAAAACAACTCCTCTTTCTCCTCCAACCATAGGGCTATTGGTAATCACAATTTGTACTTTCGGATTGTGTTTATAAAGCATTTTTACAAAATCAATATAATTTGAAACATACTTTTCCGCATTAAAAGGCAGACGTTCTTTCTTACCGTCACCACCAGAAAAATCATTTGTCCCTAAAGCAATGCTGATAATATCAGGCTGAAAAACAAAATCATATTTCGGCTTTGAAGTATCTTTTGTCATATATAAATTTGGATAAACATCTGGCATTATCGCTTCGTCTTTGTGTTCGTCGTTCCAGTTTCTATACATTCCAATTCCAGAAACACAACTCATTAAATAATCAACACCAATCTCTCTCGAAAGTGTTGGTCCGTAAGCATAATAACCATTATGATGATCCATATATTCGCCTTTATCACAAGGAACATCTGACGGATCGCTCGCCGCACCACAAGTAATAGAATCGCCAATGAACTCAATTTTCTTTTTCTTTTTAAATGAAATTGAAGTCAGTTTTGCTGTCGTTCCTGCAAACAAAACATTGCCACTTTGAGCTTCTGTATTTTTATAAATTTCTAATCGATGCTCTTTTTGATTTGAAGCCACTTTAATTGGAAAGGATTGCACTGCACCTTTTTCGATTCTAATCTTTCCAATATATTTTCCGTCCAAAACTAACTGAACATAATTATGATGATCTTCAACGCTTTGTAGTGAAATTGAACATTCATTTCCTGTAAAATTGAAAGAAACCGAAGAAGCCGTACCGATTAAAATGACTTGATCGTTTTGAAGTTTATCAATTCGCCCTTGATATAAAAAAGTTTTATTCAAATTTTGAGTTTGTGAATTCGAAACCGCCGAAATCAGCAAAAACGAAATTAAAACAGCTATTTTTTTGGGAAACATAATTTATTTGTTAAAATATAAATACGATTCACAAATATATTGGAAAGAGATTATCTAAAAAGATACTAAAATGTCAAAAAGTAATAAAAAAACACCACATAAACCCATCATTTGAATCGTTTTATATGTCAATTCTTACATTTATTACAAAAGCCAACAATTTAGATCTATCTTTGTCGTTTTATACTTTTACAATCTGTCAAAATGAAAACCTTAGCCCTAATTTCTTTATTGTTTTTTGTCACTCTTTCTTCTTTCAATTTAAAAAAGGAAAAAAAGCAAACTCAAAACACTCCATCTCAAACCGAAATAAATCGAGATTCCATAATTGTTTATGCCAAACAATATTTAGGAACACCTTATGTATATGCCAGCAGTAATCCGAAAAAAGGTTTTGACTGTTCGGGTTTTGTGAGTTATGTTTTTAACAACTTCGGTGTGACTCTTCCAAGAAGTTCAAGCGGATATAAAAATTTAGGAAGAGCTTTAAAACCAGAAGAATTTAAAGTGGGAGATGTTTTGGTTTTCTACGGATATAAAAACAGAAATGTTGTTGGGCACCTTGGCATAATTTGCGAAGCCAACGGAATGCAGTCGAAATTTATTCACGCTTCTTCAGGAAAAGCGCAGCAAGTAACTATAACAGCGCTTGATACAGAACACTATACCAAACGCTTTTATAAATGTGTTGATGTTTTAGCGAAATAGTTTTTTTTTCGCCACTAATTACACGAATTTCCGCGAATTATTTTTTTGCCACAGATTAAAAGGATTATAAAGATTATAAAAAAATCTGTGCTAATCTTTTTAATCTGTGGCTTTTACTTTTTTATCCCACTTGTGAATAGATTCACTTTTGGAATTTGGAATTTAAATATTGGAATTTAAAATTTTATTCTTCCGTCAAGAGTTTAATCATACTTTCATCTCTTCCATAAATGTCTTTATAGAAATTTAAATTGCCTTGTCGATCTACCCAAGCGGTAAAATATCCAATATAAACGGGAACTTTTTTCTTTAAAGTATACCAGCTTTCTTTTCCAGCATGCATCGCTTTATCAATTCTTTCAGGATTCCATTGCGGATCGACTTTTAATAATTCAATTGCCAATTCTCTTGGTTTTGCTACACGTACGCAACCGTGGCTGAAAGCTCGGCTTTCTCTTTCAAACAAACTTTTAGAAGGCGTATCATGCAGGTAAATATTGCTCGAATTCGGAAATAAAAATTTCACCAAACCAAGCGAATTATTTTTACCTGGAAGCTGACGAACAGCGCCATTATTCCATTCCAAATTTTTCTTTTGCAGATAGTTTTTATCCTTTGCCATTCCAGGTTTAATTTCCGATTTGATAATGCTTGGCGGAACATTCCAATACGGACTGAAAACAATATTGCTCATCATTCCGCTGAAAATAACGGTTTTTGTCATCGCTCTACCCACAACAACTGGCGATACAAAAGCAATTTTACCATCTTCAACTATATACAATCTAAATTCAGGAATATTAACTTCTATATACTTCTGCCCTTTCTCTAATTCTGGATCTATCCAGCGACAACGCTCCATATTGACAATAATGGTCTTGATACGATCTGAAACAGGAATATTCAAATCGTTTATATGTTCCAGAAGAATTGTGTTTTTTGGAGTATAACCATGGCGCAATTCGTAGTTTTTCATGGCTTTGATTAAAATCGTATCACAAATAGCGCTTTTATTGTCCTCTTCAATGTCTTTGGTAACAAAAAGTCTTTCTCTAATTTGTGCCACAACAGCAGACGAATCCCCTACTTTTAGGCTTTTATAATCTTCACCTGTTTCAATAGTTTTCCATCCGCCATTTTTCTCAATTTCTCTATACTGTTTCAGAGCATCGCGCAGTTTGTAATACTGGCTGAACATCTTTTTTTTCTTATCATCTAAAATGGTTGATTTTTTAAAGATAGAATCTGAAAGCTCTTGATAATTCAGCTTTTTGCGAGGTAAAAGCCATTCTAAAGAAACTACTGTTTTTTCGTCAAAACCGCCCACTTTTTCACCATAATAGTAATATAAATTAGAAAGCAGTAAATCGGTATCTTCTTTTGTGATTTTGGTGTTTGCGTTATTATCAAAAACAGAACTTAATTGCTCATTATAAGGATAATTCGCTTTTAATCCTTCTTGATCCAAATTTTTGTATTGATTGAAAAGTGTATTAGCAAATTCGACAATTCCTTTATTGTCCTGCCACAATTGAGTCGACTTATTTTTTTGATATAAAGCAGTTACATCATTTTTAAATTTATCCAGTTTCGGATAATTTTCGTAAAACTTCGCAATGCGAATACTGTCGATCGTAAGTTTTAATTCAGGGACTTTTTCAACTGTTTTTGTCGAGTTTTCCTCTTTTTTATCAGCTTTCGAATTACACGAAAAAACAGCAAAAAAAACAATAGCAATAATAGGCGTATACCAGATTTTCATAACTCAAAATTTTCGAATAAAAGTAGAAAAAATTCTATTAAAACAAAGAATTAAGAAATAAATCTTAAGCCTTATTTTTTTGAAGTTTAAGCGGTTAATAAAAATAAAAAGCTCCAAACAATTTACATGTCTGGAGCTTTTGCCATATAACCAACCTATTAAAATTCTAATTAAATAACTGTCCCTTTTAGAGTAAGTACTTTTGGTGTTGTTTCTGCACTAGTGGTAACCGTAACTGTTTTTGTAAAAGCCCCTTTGTTTGCAGCATTGTAAGTAGCAGTAACTTTTCCAGATTTACCAGCCTGAATTGGCTCTTTTGTATAATCTGTTGCTGTACAGCCGCAAGATCCTTGCACGTTTGTAATCACTACAGCCGTTTTTCCTGTATTTTTAAATTCGTAAACAATCGCTTTTGGAGTTCCCTGCGGAATTTGTCCAACATCAATTGTTTCTGCTTTCCAAGCAATTGTAGATCCTGCAGTTTCTGAAATTTCAGTTTCTGAAACTAAAGATTGTACTGGAGCAATTGCTGAAAAAGACATTAGACCCAAAGCCAAAGCCAACATCGAAATTTTGATCATTTTCATAACTGATATATTTAAAATGGTTTATAGTTCATTTTGATATTACAAAGGTAATTCAGACAAATTCAAGTCGCTGTTAACTGGTTTCAAACGTTTGTTAATGACTTGTTAACCGCCCGTTTTTAGGCTAAAATTGATTAATATTACACTCTCAAAATTCTTTATTCTTGAAAATTAATAAACTCAACAGCATCATTCTCTTAGGATTAGTCGCTATCATTAGTATTTTGGTGGCGCAATTGCTATGGACAAAAGAAGCTTTTACAATAGAACAAAAAAAGCTGAGCCAGAAAGCGCATATTGCCTTACTGGAAGTGGCTAAAAAATTATACGAAGGAACCAATCACGAACTGCCTGTTCAGAATCCTGTTCAGAAAATTGCAAACGACTATTATATTGTAAATGTTGATAACGAATTTGAACCCGATATTTTAGAATTTTATCTGAAAACGGAATTCAAAAAAATGAATATCACCACCGATTTTGAATACGCAATGTATAATTGTCAAAGCGACGAAATGATTTATGGTGATTATATTTCGCTTTATAAGAAAAAAGCAGAATGTAAAAAGACAGTTTATTTTCCAAAGCATAAAAATCTGGTTTATTATTTTGCCGTGCGTTTTCCTAACGAAACGACTTATCTTTTTAGTTCGATGCGTTTTTGGTTTGTTCTTTCAACAGCATTAATTCTGATTCTGCTGATTTATGTGTATTCGATTTTTACTCTTTTACAGCACAAAAAATATTCTGAATTACAGCGTGATTTTATCAATAATATGACGCATGAATTTAAAACGCCGCTGGCTTCTATATTAATTGCTTCCAAATATTTGATTGAGCAAAAACCAATCAAAGAAGACAAAAAATTGTATACGTATACAGATATAATTATCAATCAGGGAAATAAGTTAAACGGACATATCGAAAAGATTTTAAATGTTGCAAAAGCCGATTATGCTCCTTTAGAACTTAAAAAAGAAAACATTTTAATTGTTCCGATAATTGAAGAAGCAATTGAAAACATAAAATTAAAATATCCTGAAGCTTCGATTACAATTGAAACGGTTTCTAGAGAATATTTACTCGAAACGGATACTTTTCATTTTGCCAATTTAGTTTATAATCTGTTGGATAATGCAATTAAATACTGCAATGAAAAGCCAGAAGTTACGATAAAAATTAGCGAAAATAATAATTGCCTAAAACTAGAGTTTATTGATAATGGAATTGGTATTAATCCTAAAAAAATATCTTTTATCTTTGATAAGTTTTACCGAGTTCAGAACGAAAAAAGTAATGAAGTTAACGGATTTGGACTTGGTTTATATTACGTAAAAGAAATTTGCAATTTGCAAAACTGGAAAATAAAAGCCGAAAACAATCAAGAAAAAGGTATTACCATAACTTTATCAATTCCTTACAAAAAATGAGAAATTTCAAAATACTATATGCCGAAGACGATGAAACTCTAGCGTTTTTAACGAAAGATAATTTGGAGCAAAACAATTATGAAGTTATTCATTGTTCTAATGGAAAATCGGCACTCAAAATTTTTGAAGAAGAAGAATTTGACATTTGTATTTTTGATATTATGATGCCAAAAATGGATGGTTTTGAGCTTGCCGAAGCCGTTCGAAAAATTGATTTAGATGTTCCTATTATTTTTCTTTCGGCAAAAACTTTAAAGGAAGACCGAATTAAAGGTTTACGTCTTGGAGCAGATGATTATTTGGTAAAACCTTTTAGCATTGAAGAATTGCTTTTAAAGGTGGAGATTTTCTTAAAACGTTCTCAGAAAAATATTCCGACTGCCAAAACTATTTATGAAGTTGGCAAATACCAGTTTGACACCAAAAACTTCATTCTTTTTAATGATGAAGAAAAAGTTGGTTTAACACAGCGTGAAGCCGAATTATTGAAACTTTTCTTAGATCATAAAAATTCTGTTTTGAAAAGAGAACAAATTTTAACTTCTTTATGGGGAACCGATGACTACTTTATGGGAAGAAGTCTGGATGTTTTTATTTCACGTTTGCGTAAAATCTTGGCAAACGAACAAGGAATTTCTATCGAAAACCTACACGGAATTGGATTTAGATTTTCTATAGGATAAAACGTTCTTGAATGCTACAAACGTACAGTTTGTCATTCCTGTAAAAGTTACTTATTTCGGTAACGGATTTATCATTTTGATTGGCTTTTTTCCATCAATTCCCTGATGCGGTCTTTCATGATTGTAATAATATAAATATTGCAGCAATTCCTCTTTTAGTTCTTCTTGAGAATCAAAATCAGTATCTCGCAATAAATCCTCTTCCAGAGTTCTCCAAAACCTCTCCACCTTGCCGTTTGTCTGTGGACGGTAAGGCCTTGTATATCTGTGTACAATTCCAAGCTCCATGAGCATTCTTTCGAAAGGATGCTGTTTTTTTACCTTGCTGGTTTTAATTCCAAATTCAGCTCCATTATCAGATAATATCTCTTCAAATTTTATTTCATAATGGCTGCTTAAGATGTTTAAGCATTTTAATGAAGCAAACATTACGGTTAAGCTGGTAATGTCGGGAACCAGTTCTGCCCAGGCAATACGGCTGTAATCATCAATTACACAAACTAAATAGAGTTTTTTGTTTTCTCCACGAATTATACTTTTACTTAAATAATGACAATCAATATGACCCAGCTGTCCCATTCTTTCCTTGATTATTTTTTGATGATTCTTTTTAATCTTCGGAGTTAATCTGTTTATTTTATGCCGCTTTAAAATATTATAAACTCCAGAATATGATGGTGTATGTTTTCCTAATTTGGGATTTAAGATACTAACAATTTCATATCTGTTGTTTCCTTTTTCTCTTAATTCAATCACTTTTTGCTCTATGAACGGCAAAGGGCGTCTGGTTTTATATTTTGGCCCCCGCTTCTGCGGCAGCAGATCCAAAGGTTTTCCGCTCTGCTTATAGCGATTATAATACTTTAAGAAGCTTTTTCTGCACGTGTCGTTTGCTGTGTAAAAATCCATTGCTTTTTTATGCATTGGATGGGTCTTATTTTTTACCTGCTCATATTCTTTTATCAGAAAACGATACTTCTCTAAATAGTTCCTCTCTAATGTTGAATCTTGACTATTATTTCTCATCTTAACAAAATTTATTAAAGTTAAATTTTGTTACCGAATTATCTAACCTTTACAATTCCGACGAAGGAGGAATCTCCGCGACAATATTACGTAAAGTGATTCCAATCTTTGGCGAGCTACTTACGGAGATTCCTCGTTCCTCGGAATGACAAACTAGACTTGAAATACTTTATATAACATACCGTATCCTCAAAGATTTTTCAGTAATGACAAACTAGACTTGAAGTACTTTTTTCACAACTAATAATCTAGAAATTCTAAATTAGGATTCATCGTTTTAATAAGCGTTATTTTCTTCTCTCTTCTCCAGCCTTTTATCTCTTTTTCTCTTGCAATTGCTTCTTGAATCCAAGTAAATTTTTCGAAGTACAATAAAAACTCAACATTGTATTTTGAAGCAAAAGTGTTGTTCCCAGAAGCAATATTGTCTTTATGTTTTATTAATCTATTTTTCAAATTATTAGTAACCCCAACATAAAATACAGATTTTGCTTTATTAGTCAAAATATAAATAAAATACGTATGAAAACCCTCTTGTAAATGCATAAATTCAAATAATAACAATTCTGCTAAAAATAAAGAAAAATCTGTAAATTATTTTTCAGAAAACTTTGTATTTTTAATATCTAATTTTCCTGGATATGAAATTACATCATTTGCGAAATGCCTCTTTGGTAATTGAAACAGAAAAGCATGTCATTTTAGTTGACCCAATGTTAGGTAAAAGAAAAACAATTCCGCCTTTTACTATTTTCAGATATAAACCCAAACGAAATCCGCTGGTGGCTTTGCCAAAAAATAGCCGTGATATCTTGAGTCGTGTAACGCATTGTTTGATTACACATTTACATCCTGATCATATTGATAAAGCTGGTGAAGTTTTTTTGAGAAGAAAAAGCATTCCCGTTATCTGCAGTTCTAAAGATGAAAAAGCGCTTGTACAACGAGGACTTAGCGTAATCCAGACTTTGGAATATTGGGAACCTCAAAAATTTCTAGACGGAAAAATTACTGGAATTCCAGCCATTCATGGCTACGGATTTGTTGCTAAATTAATGGGAAATGTAATGGGATTTCTTATCGAACTGGCAGATCAAAAGTCTATTTATGTTAGTTCTGATACCATTTATACAGAACACGTAGAAAAAGTTCTAACACAATTTAAACCCGATATTTCTATTGTGGCCTGCGGAACTGCAAGATTAGATTTCGGTCAGCCATTATTAATGCGAATGGATGATATTTTGAAATTCGTCACACTTGCGCCAGGAAAAGTTCTCGCCAATCATTTAGAAGCTTTAAATCATTGTCCAACCACAAGACTGCAATTAAGAACAGCTCTTTCAGATCATGGTCTTTTAACCAAGACTTCTATTCCGAATGACGGAGAATGTATTGAATATTAAAGCACCAATAACCCAAATTCGCGTAAAGTATTTACAGGTTTAGAATACCAAAACAATTCGAAATCTTCCAATTCGGTTTCAAAATCATTTTTGACTTCTTGAAAAGTATAATTTTTAGAACCCGAAACCCCTATTTTCGACAAAATGGAAACTAGCCACTCGCCTTCTTCTTTACTGGTTTGAATATCGAAACTTTCTTTTTTATCGTGAAAAGTGAGCGACATCATTTCCCAGCTTCTTCCTTTTTTTGATTTTGTAAAAGTCTCTGCAGAAGGTTTTCCGCCAAGCCAAATCACTTTTGCATTTGGTTTTGTATTGAAATCGTTTTGTTCTTCGAGAGCATTAAAAATAAAATCAGGATGGATTTTGGTTTTCGGAATTTTAAAATCGAACCACTCCTGCAATTCGTAATCAAAACAGATTCCGTGCATGAAATTAAAAAGCGATTTCTTTAATCCGAAACTAAATTTATCGTGATTGATTCCTGTTGCATCAGTATATTCAATATCGTTATTGGCAAAAGTTCCAATTACTTCCGTTTTTTTGGTCACGCCAAATTGCTCTGGATATAATCCTACTGGACTATGAGCCGTCAAAGCAAACTGATGCCAAAACCCTGACTGTAAAACTCCCGCTTCAAACAATTGGCGAACCATTTCAAGGCTATCAACTGTTTCCTGAATCGTCTGAGTTGGATATCCGTACATCAAATACGCATGAACCATAATTCCGGCTTCGGTAAAATTTCGTGTTACTTTGGCAACTTGTTCAACCGTTACGCCTTTGTCAATTAATTTCAATAATCGATCCGAAGCTACTTCTAAACCCCCTGAAACTGCAATACATCCAGAAGCTTTTAACAAGAGACATAAATCTTTTGAGAAGCTTTTTTCAAAACGAATATTGGTCCACCAAGTTACAGCTAGTTTTCTTTTTAAGATTTCAAGCGCTAAAGCACGCATTAAAGCTGGCGGTGCAGCTTCATCTACAAAATGGAATCCATTTTGACCTGTTTTCTCGATTAGTTCTTCGATTCTGTCGCATAAAAGACTTGCAGCAACAGGTTCGTAAACTTTAATATAATCTAAAGAAATATCGCAGAAAGTACATTTTCCCCAATAACAGCCGTGCGCCATTGTGAGTTTATTCCATCTTCCGTCGCTCCACATTCTGTGCATTGGATTCACAATTTCGATAACCGAAATGTATTTATCCAAAGGAAGATCTGAATAATCCGGAGTTCCGACCTGAGATTGTTTATAATCGTGTTTTAGAGAATTATTTTTATATACAACTTCTCCGTTTTCTAATAAAAATGTTCGTTTATAACGCTTCTCTACTTCGGTCGAAGTGACAGAATTTGGATTTTCTAAATTGAAAATTAATTCCTCAATTGGAACTTCTCCATCATCTAAAGTGATAAAATCGAAAAACTCAAAAACGCGTTTATCAGAAAGTGAACGCAATTCTGTATTTGGGAAGCCTCCTCCCATCGAAATCTTAATTTCAGGATGATTTTGTTTTACCCATTGCGCGCAACGAAACGCACTATATAAATTTCCAGGAAAAGGAACAGAAATTAAAAATAAAGTCGGTTTTATGGCTTCAATTTTAGTTTTCAAAAGCGAAATTAAAATTGAATCAATATAAGTTGGCTCTTTCTGAAGTTCTGCATATAATTCGTCAAACGAATTGGCACTTCGTCCTAAACGTTCAGCATATCGGCTGAAGCCAAAATTTTCGTCTACACATTCGACAATAAAATCTGAAATATCTTCGAGATATAAAGTCGCCAAATGTTTTGCTTTGTCTTGAGTCCCCATTGTTCCAAAAGCCCAATCGAGTTCTTCCAATTGCGCAAAACGAGAAGCTTCGGGCAGAAAATCTTCTTGACAAATCTGCAAAGCCAATGTTGGATTTTTCCCTTGAAGAAACTGAATTACAGAATCGATCGTTTTGACATATTCGTCTTGAAGGGCAAAAATACGCTTCGAATTGTCTGAGATTTCAGAACCTGAAACCTGAAACTTGAAACCTGAAACATCAAACAAATCAATAAGTCCTTTTTTCGAAAACAATTCCAAAATCACATCAATCCCCAAATCAGCTTGAACCGATTCAATATTTTTGGTATTCAGAAAACCTTTTATATACGCCGTTGCCGGATACGGTGTATTCAGTTGGGTAAAAGGCGGCGTAATTACAAAAAGTTTCGTTTTCAAAAGGGAATTATTTTTTTTGCAAAAATACGGGTTATTGAGGACTTTTTAATGAAAAGATTTTATTCATCTGACTTCTAATTTTTAATTCGGTTTTGTGGATATTTAATTACATTTGGAACAATTAAATTTCTTATATGAAGAAAAAATTACTTTTTATTTTTGTTTTGTTTTCCATTTTCTTCCAAAATGCAACTATGGCGCAAGATTTAAGCTGGGTGAGACAAATTGGAAACCAACAGACCGATGAAGCAGAGGCCTTAGCTGTTGACGATAATGGCAATTCCTATTCTATCGGAGTGGCACAATCTTATACATACGATCTGGATCCGACGCCAAATGGCACTCAGATTATCAATAATTTGTCTACTCCTTTTTCCCCTTTCAGAGATATTTATTTAATAAAACTTGACCGAAATGGTAATTACGTTTGGGGAAAGACTTTTGGAGATTTAAAATCTGGCCAATACGCTTATCATATTAAAATTGGAAGCGATGGCAATATCTATCTTTTTTTACAAACTTCTCAATTTGTCAACAATGAAATAAGTTATTACTACACAATTGTAAAACTTTCGGCAAATGGAAATGAGTTATCCCGAACCAGAATAAAAAACAATGGTTCATTTTTCATTTATAATTTTGACGTAGATAATCAAAATAATTTTATCATCAGTGGCTGGTTTGTAAACCCAAAAACTATTGAAATAAATAACACCCCTGTTAAATTTGAATCGCAAAATAATATTGGTCTATATATATTAAAACTAGACAACTCAGGAAATTTTATTTGGAAAAAGATATTTGATGATCCAGGTTCAAGCGATATCAAAATTCAGACAAAAGCCGATGGAAATATTATCGCTATATTAAATAATTATAACCAAGGTAATTATACCTCCACTGTTTTTAATATAAACACTAACAATGCAAATGTCATTTGGGAGAAAAAACTTTTACAACAATCTGAAAATACTTTTCATATAGATAAAAAAGGAAATATTATTATAGCCGGAACCAATAATGTTTACCAAGGCGCTATAGATGTCGACCCTTCACCGAATGTCGTAAATACATCAGCTCAAAAATTTGTCTTATGGCTAGATAGTAATGGTAATTATTTGGATGTAAAAGAATATTTTGTCGCTCAGTTTTCTGCAGACTTTCAAATATGGAAAATTGAAAGTGATTTTCAAAACAATATATATGTTGCTGGAGCTTTTGCGGGTAAAGTAGATGCCGATCCTTCTGCAAATTCTTTTTTCTTAGAAAATCCAAATGGGTCAATTCAATATGGATCTGGTTATGTAATAAAATTTGATTCTAATCGAAATTTTGAAAAAGCGTATATGTTTATTTCTAATTATCGTTCGTTGGTAAAAGATATTCAAATTAAAAATAAAAACATTTATGTTTTAGGCGATTTTAATTGGAATTGTGATTTTGATCCCGGACCTGCCACTTACTCATTAAGTTCTTTGAATGGAGGAATCGTTACTACTTCTGATGGTTTTGTGCTCAGACTTAGTCCGTGTGACCCATCAAAACCTGAAGGAGATGAAAATCAGCTTTTCTGCGCAAGTCAAAATGCTACTGTTTCCAATTTAGTACCTAATTTCAGTGAAATTCAATGGTATGATAGTTTAACAAATGGAAATATTCTATCTGGCAATACCAATCTAGAAGATGGAAAAACTTATTATGCTTCTCAGATATCAAATAATTGTGAAACCGAAAGATTAGCCGTAAAAGTAACTATTACTAATGTTCCAGCGCCACCAACAGAGACGAAGTCTCCTTCATTCTGCAAAAAGCAAAATGCTACTTTAGGCGAAATTCAGGTAACTGGTCAAAATCTAAAATGGTACGACACTTATATGTCTGCTAGCGTTTTGCCAAGCACAACTCTCTTAGAAGATAACAAAGTATATTATGTATCGCAGACCGTCGCATGTGAAAGTGATAGAACGCCAATTCTAGTTCATGTGTATGACACTCCTACGCCAGTTGGAAATAATGATGTGCAATTTTGCAGTAACGAACTTGCCAAACTAGCAAATCTGGATATAACTGGAACATCTCTTAAATGGTATGATGCTCCGTCAAATGGAAATATTTTACCAGAAACGACTTTGTTACAAAATAATACTTATTATGTTACACAAACTCTGAACAACTGTGAAAGTGAGCTATTTGCTGTTAAAGTAAAAATAGATGAAATTCAAGTTCCAATAGCAGATTCTCCACAACAATTCTGCATTCAGAAAAATGCAAAAATTAGTGATATTCAAATTGATGGTCAAAACATCAAATGGTATGAAGGTTCTTCTTCTACAAATAGTTTATCAGAATCAACTTCTCTAGAAAATGGAATTACTTATTACGCTTCTCAAACAATAAACACTTGTGAAAGCGACAGAATTCCTGTAACAATAAACATTTTAGAGGCCACAGCTGGAGATTGTCATCATTTGGTTAACGACCTTCCCTATTCAAAATTCTTTACGCCAAATGGCGATGGTTTTAATGACACTTGGACAATCGATCCTGATTATTTGGCTCCAAATTCGTCTATTAGAATATTCGATCGCTACGGAAAACTTATTAAAGAACTAGGATTAAATAATTCTTGGGACGGAACTTATATAGGAAATCCAGAACCTGCTTCAGATTATTGGTTTACTGCTACCAGAATAAATGGAACAGAATTTCGAGGGCATTTTTCTTTAAAACGATAATTCTCTGTAACAAAAAAGGTTCGTATAAGTGAACCTTTTTTGTTAAACCTTTACAATATAATGCATTACCAATTCTACTAGGATAACTATTACTTTTATCATAATTTCTAATTTTATAATTGCTCTTTCTTTTTCAAACTTCTATACTTTAAGTAAGAATACGCTATAGGAACAATTGCTATAGTAAATACAATGATTAAAAATGCTTTGGAGAAAACAGAACTTTCAAAAATCAAGCTTCCTAAAATGATAATTAAACCACCAACAAACCAAAGTTTTCCAGCAAATACATGTGTTGTTTTCCATACTTCCTGATTTTCTAAAGTCCATGGTGTTTTTATTCCAATAAAATAATTAGGGCGTATTACTTTAAAATAATTGCCCAAGATCATAAACAAAGCGCCTGCTAAAGCGAAAACAAAACTTGGACTGGAAACAGATTGACTTTTTGTACTGTAAATAATAAATAAGGCTAAAAGAGACATAAATAAAACCAAAATAAATTTAAGCTGATACAATTTCCCTCCCATCAAAGACATTCTTTTCTTAGGGTCAATCTTTGTGATAAAAGACAAAACGATATAAGTTAAAACTGGAAGCATAAAAAGTATAGCGATCAGAGTCAATTTATTTCCCCAGCCATCTATTTCTCCTCTAGAATTCCAATGAATTGGAACTATCTCTGGCAGACTTTTCCAAATCGTTGCTAAATAAACAAAAGGAATCAAAACAATTCCAATTAAAGGAAGCTCTTTTTTAAATTCTAAATTCATTTTTTATTGTTTAAAGGTTAGTATCCATTGCAAAACATCTTCCATTATGGTGGTATTGATGGAGTAAATGATGAATTGCCCATTTTTTTCAGATGTAATTAAATCGGCTCGTTTTAAAATATCTAAATGATGAGATATACTTGGCTTTGAAATATTAAAAGCATCAGCAATTTCCCCTGCCGACATATCTTTTTCTTTTAACAAATCCAAAATTTCCCTTCTGGTTGCATCATTCAATGCTTTGAAAATTTCATTCATATCATTTAAATATTTAGACAAATATCTAAATACTTTTTAAAACAAACAAAAAAAGCAGTAATTTTTTACATTACTGCTTTTGAAATATTTTGAAATAAACCGTTTAGAATTTATGCTCGTCCTTGCTAATCACCAAAAAGGAAACTAAAGATATAATTGCAGCGGCAATTAAATAAAAGCCGACATAACTAACATCATAGGTCTTAGCCAAATAAATTGCAATCATTGGCGCAAAAGCTGCTCCCAAAATTCCTGCCATGTTAAACGTTAATGATGCTCCCGAATAGCGAACATTGGTTGGAAACAATTCAGAAAGAAAAGTTCCTAAAGGTCCGTACGTGAATCCCATCAAAGACATTCCGATACAGGCAAATGTAGCAATCAATGGAATATTACCTTCTTTCAGGAAAAACGAAAAGAAAAATCCAAAAACAGCAATTGCCGCTGTCGCTGCAATAAGCATTTTACGACGGCCAATTTTATCTGCCACTACAGCCGAAACTGGAATAAAAAGCGCAAAAAACAATACAGAGAATAATTGTATTAGCAATCCATCACGTTTAACAATTCCTAAATCTGAAGTTGCCCAACTTAATGTAAATACTGTCATTAAATAGAAAACCAAAAATGTTGTAATGGCTGCAAAAGTTCCAAATATCAACTGATTTTTATATGATTTCACCAACTCTAAAAATGGAACTTTTACTTCTTCTTCCTGTTTTTTAGCATTTTCAAACGAAGGCGTTTCAGTAATTTTTGTTCGAATATAAAAACCAACTATTACCAAAAGCGCACTGGCAATAAAAGGAATTCTCCATCCATAATTCATAAAATCTTCGTTACTCATCGAATCAGTCAGCAATAGAAAAGTTCCGCCTGAAAGCAACAATCCAATTGGAGCGCCTAATTGCGGAAACATTCCATACCAAGCACGTTTATTTGGAGGCGCATTCTCGATTGCAAGCAAGACGGCTCCGCCCCATTCTCCTCCTAGACCAACTCCTTGTCCGAATCGGCAAAGCATCAATAGTAACGGAGCCGCAACACCAATACTTTCATAACTTGGCAGAAAACCAATTGTCACAGTAGAAATTCCCATTGTCAGTAAAGCTGCAACAAGAGTAAATTTTCGTCCAATTTTATCTCCATAATGTCCAAAAAATGCAGAGCCTAACGGACGCGATAAAAAGGCGATGGAGAAAGTTGCTAAAGATTCCAGAGTCGCCATTGTCGAATCTGAACTAGGGAAAAATAATTGAGGAAAAACTAATACGGCTGCATTAGCATAAATATAAAAATCAAAAAATTCGATTGTGGTGCCAATAAGGCTTCCAAAAAGAACATGTTTTAATGAGTTCTTCTTACTTGGGCTACTTTCCATGAAAAATGATATCTTTTTTATTTGCAAAAATAGAGTTTCATTATTAAAAACTCATGTTTATACAAATTACTTTTGCCACTACTTTATAATTTTAACAAATTATCTAAATTTTCAATTTTAAGCAACCTTATAAAATCAAATTTTAAAATCCTGATTACAACGCTTTTAAAAGCATCAGAAAAAAATCAAATCATAAGCAATTGTTAATAGCGTTTTTAACTACTTATTTTCATTAAATTTACAGCTGTCAAAAATAAATTTAAAATTATGCCTACCGACTGTATCAGCTTTCAATCTTCTGGATATTTCTCTAAACTAATGCAGGATTATTTAGATCAAAAGCCAGAATTAAAACCGCTGTACAATAATTTTCCAACCTTAGAAAATTTCGAAAAACAAATTGCTGAAAAATTAGCCAATTTTGACCATAATAATCGAAAAGTTTTGGTTGACACTTTGCAAAAGCAATATCAAAACATCGAAATTTCTGATTTAACCAGACAAAATATTTCGCTTTTAGCACTCGAAAATACTTTTACCATTACAACTGGCCATCAGCTAAATCTTTTTAGCGGGCCGTTATACTTTTTGTATAAAATTATTTCTACCATTAATTTAACAAAAGAATTAAAGTCGAAATACCCTTCATACAATTTCGTTCCAATTTATTGGATGGCAACGGAAGATCATGATTTTGAAGAAATTAATTATTTTAATTTTAAAGGAAAAAAAATCCGCTGGAATGCTGAAAGTACTGGCCCAGTTGGAAGACTTTCAACTGAAGGCTTAGAAGATTTATTTGAAGTTTATTCTAAAGAACTAGGTTCAAGTACGAATGCCAATACGTTGAAAAAACTTTTTGAAGATGCATATTTAAAGCACAAAAATCTGGCAGATGCAACACGTTATTTAGCCAATGCTCTTTTTGCAAATTACGGTTTGGTCATTATAGAAGCAGACGATGCCGATTTAAAACGTGCTTTTATTCCGTATGCAAAAGAAGAATTAGAAAACCAGACTTCGTTTAAAGCAGTTCAAAAATCAATTGAAGAACTTGCCGATTATACCGTTCAAGTAAATCCGCGTGAGATCAATTTATTTTACATTGAAGATAAACTGCGCGAAAGAATCATTTTTGAGAATGATAAATATTTTGTGAACAACACCAAAATCTCATTTTCTAAAGATGAAATTTTCAAATTGTTAGAAAGCAATCCTGAAAAATTCAGTCCAAACGTAATTATGCGTCCACTATATCAGGAGATTATTTTACCAAATCTCTGCTACATTGGCGGAGGCGGAGAAATTGCTTATTGGTTAGAATTAAAAGCATTCTTTGAAGCCGTAAATATCACTTTTCCTATATTACTGGTTCGAAATTCTGTTCTATTGGCAACCGAAAAACAAGCAAAAAAAGCAGATAATTTAGGTTTAAGCTGGAAAGATTTATTCAGTAAATCAGAGAATTTAGTTAATGAAATTACTCATAAACTTTCTCCTTTTCCAATTAATTTAACAGAACAAAAAGAAGCTCTTGAAAAACAGTTTGCTTATCTTTTTGAATTGGCCGAAAAGACAGACAAATCTTTCTCTGGAGCCGTAAAAGCTCAAGAAGTGAAGCAAAAGAAAGGACTTGAAAATCTGGAAAAACGTTTGCTAAAAGCACAAAAAAGAAAATTGCATGATCAGTTACAGCGCGTAACCGATTTACAGTGCGAATTGTTTCCAAATCAAAGTTTACAAGAACGTCAGACCAATTTTTCTGAATTTTATCTAGAAAAAGGCGAGCAATTAATTCCGCTTTTAATTCAAAAATTAAAACCTTTAGAACATAATTTTGACATCATAATAATCTAAAATAATTATCTTTAGAAATTCAAAAGCGATAATTTAGGAACAAATAACCAGCTCATTTCCGATCTTATTGCTCTCTCAAACCAAATAGAATTATATTTTATAACCTATTTAACGAACTAACCTAATGGTAAGAGAACGCCTAATTTCGCTTGATGTCTTTCGCGGACTGACTATTCTATTGATGACTATTGTAAACAATCCTGGCGATTGGGGAAATGTTTATCCGCCGCTTTTGCACGCACAATGGAATGGCTGCACACCAACAGATCTTGTATTTCCGTTTTTCATTTTTATAATGGGAGTTGCCGTACCGCTTGCAATGCCAGAAAAAAAATATGACGAAACAACATTCAACAAAATTCTGATTCGTTCTTTAAGAATGCTCTGCTTGGGGATTTTCTTTAATTTCTTTGGCAAAATCCAATTGTTTGGTCTTGATGGAATCCCACTTCTGATAGGCAGATTGATTATCACGTTTGCTGTTGGCTACGCTTTGATGGGAAATTTCAGCAACAAACTAAAAAACATTTTTGCCTTTAGCATATTAACCATATATATCATTCTAGCTTACGGAGGTTTTGAAAATTATGCAGATGTAAGACTTCCTGGAGTTCTACAACGTATTGCCGTAGTTTATTTTGTGGTTTCATTACTTTATCTAAAAACATCTCGAGTAACACAATTAATTACAGGAGCTGTTTTACTTTTGGGATATTGGGCAGTTATGACCTTAATTCCAGTTCCCGAATTTGGAGAAGCAAATCTTGAAAGAGGAACTAATTTAGCCGCTTGGGTTGACAGTATATTACTAAAAGGCCATATGTATCATGAAACCAATACTTGGGATCCTGAAGGAATCTTAAGCACAGTACCTTCAATTGTAAACGGAATTATCGGGTTATTTATTGGGCAGATTCTGCTTCTTAGTTTAGCGAAAATCCAGAAAGCGCAAAGAATGGGAATGATTGGTACATCGCTCATCTTTTTCGGATTAATCTGGGATTTAGTTTTTCCAATAAACAAATCCATCTGGACAAGCAGTTATGTTTTATACACAACAGGATTGGCAACAGTATGTTTAACTGTATTGTATTACATAATTGACATTGCCGAATATAAAAAAGGATTCAAATTATTTGTCATTTGGGGAGTAAACCCGATGATAGTTTTCTTTGCTTCGCAGATTATTCCGCAAGCTTTGGTACTGATTCGTTTTCAGCATCCATCTCTTCTTGGTGAACAAATTAACCTTCTAGATTATCTATACCGTTTCGGAATTGCGCCATTTTTCAGCAATCCGATGACAGCTTCTCTAGCCGGTGCGCTAACTTATGTTGGAATTTGGACATTTATATTATGGATTTTCTACAGAAACAAGCTGATTTTTAAAGTATAAAAGCAATAAAAAACATTTTAAAGACGTGCAATTGTGCGTCTTTTTTTTGACCAAGACTCACCGCTTCCTTCTTTCTTAATCAAAACATCATTCTAGCATGTTTAAATTATGAATTTATTAAAATCAATTCATAAAAAAAGTATACTTTTGCACAAAATTTAATAAAATACAAAATGGCAACAAATAGAACTTTTACAATGATTAAACCAGATGCTGTTGCAAACGGACACATCGGGAATATCTTAGCAATGATTACTAATGGTGGTTTCAAAATCGTTTCATTAAAATTAACTCAATTAACTGTAGCTGATGCTAAAGCATTTTACGCAGTACACGCAGAAAGACCTTTCTACGGAGAATTAGTTGAATTTATGTCTCGCGGACCAATTGTTGCTGCTATTTTAGAAAAAGAAAATGCTGTAGAAGATTTCAGAACTTTAATTGGAGCTACAAACCCTGCTGAAGCTGCTGAAGGAACTATTCGTAAAGCATACGCTACTTCAATCGGAGAAAATGCAGTTCACGGATCTGACAGCGACGAAAACGCTGCTATCGAAAGTGCTTTCCACTTTGCAGGAAGAGAGCAGTTCTAAGACTTCTTAAATCATAAAAAAAACCGCTCCATAACTGAAGCGGTTTTTTTTATGATTTAAAATAATTAAAGACTTTCAGAAGTCTTCTTTACCATTTTCTCAACTCTGCCATCCAAATCTTTTAAAAGTTCGTCTAATGCACTTTCACACATTGGCAATACTTTATCAAAAGATAAAACAGGAATTCCTCCTACTATTGTTCCCGTTTTCTTTGAATTTGCCCCTTCGTTAAAAGCAAAAACTTTTTTCCCATTTTTATCATACAAAGCGATTCTTGCATAAGCTCTCATCTTAATAGTTCCAGTTCCTCCAACTGCAAACCCTTTTACTACAGCAAAATGAATTTCTGTAAACAAGACACCATCAGCATTATCTTTAAACATCGTAGCGGTTGCTACTTCATTTGCAGAACCATTTATTCCTTCATATATATATTTATATCCAGGGTAATTGATAATATATTTTCCCTTTTCTCCCTCTCTATCAAAATGAGGAATATAATCAATATACTCTTGTTTTTGAGTTATATCTGTTTCAGGAAGTAAATCAAATGGAAACTTTTTAGAATAATCATTAAAAAAAGCATTGTGATACTTTTCCAAAATTGGCTGCAGGTTAAAATTTGGATTATTTCCTAAATCTGTTACTGCAGCAACGGCACTTAAACCAAGCTCTGAAAGATCAATTGTTTTGTCAGTGTAAAAAGCAACAACAGCAACTTTTTTCTTTTGCGAATAACCAGTTAACGTACATAGTACGGTTAAAATTAGTAAAATTTTTTTCATTGATTTTTTATTATTTTGGGTTTATAAAAAGATGTTATTTTAAAGAAATAACTGCCCAAATGTATCGTAAAAAAAAACACTCCGCAATAGAAGTGTTAATTATTTTTAAAATTTATCTTACTAAAAAATATTACCGCAATATAACGTCTTTCACCACCTCACGTCCCAATTCTTCATTGATCATTTTCACAATTTTATATTTTCCGTGAGTTAACTCTTCACGTAAAACAGAAGAACCTAACTCAACATAAAGCGTACTGCCTTTAAGAACAACATTTCGGGTATAGGTATTCACACCATTTCCCATAAGCTGTCGCCAAGCCTCACGAACATCAATTTGATCCATTCCAGGCTGTAATTTATTAACCTGAATAATTTGCTGTAAAACAGCGCCAATAGTTGTTTCGTTATTTAGTCTTTTCGCCATCGTTCAAAAGATTTACTGGTCCAGCTTTTTTATAATGATATTCTATTTTTTGAGGGTTTTTCACCACTAATTTGTCATCCGAAAGCGAAATAATTTCCTCACTCCATTTCGTATATTTCGTGTTATAATATAAGAAAACCTGATCTCCTGCAAAACGAACTGCAACATTTTCAAAAGTATCT
Source organism: Flavobacterium anhuiense (assembly GCF_004151235.1). Lineage (GTDB taxonomy): Bacteria > Bacteroidota > Bacteroidia > Flavobacteriales > Flavobacteriaceae > Flavobacterium > Flavobacterium anhuiense_A. The sequence goes on along the minus strand of NZ_JUIV01000001.1, from coordinate 100,615 downwards.
GTTGTCAAAAAAGTGCCATCAAATTGCGGCATCACTTTCGTTCGAAGACCTTTATTATTCTTGATTTGAAAAAAATCAAAAGTTTCATTCATTTTATACTCCTTCTCTTCGCCTTTCTCAAAAACCACTTTTTCAATTTCCCAATAGCCATTTAGTTTAGCAATATCAGCAGGTTGTATTTCCTGTTTACAGCTCACAAACAAAAGCGAACAAAACAAAACTATGAAAGCATTTTTCATAAATAAAAATATTAAAATTTATTCTTTTTTCTTTAAATGAAGTCGAAGATTTAGGAGCTTATTCCTGCTGTCCGCTGTATCTTTTGTGCCGAACCCCAGCACAAAAGGATGCCGCTTCCATCAGGGCTAGGGCTCCCGTTTTCAAAAGAAATTTTTCTCGGACTACAAAGATAACCTTATAATCATCAAAAGAAATAAAAAATCAAAAAACACATTAAACTATTTTGCATATTTTTGGTCAAACCCCAAACCAAAAGCAAAAAAATATGAACAGAGTATTTTACACAATCCTGACATTCTTGTCGTTAACTGCATGCAGTAAAGATTCAGTCGAACCAGATCCCGTTCCAACTCCTGAAGAAAAAATGTATTTTCCTCCCTTAACAGGAACAACTTGGGAAACAAAATCTATTGCTGATCTAAAATGGAATCAAAATGCTGTACGACCACTTTTAGATTACCTAGAACTCAAACATTCTAAATCTTTCATCATACTTGTAAATGGCCGAATTGTTTTAGAAAACTATTTCAATAACCATACAGCCACATCAAATTGGTATTGGGCAAGTGCAGGAAAAACATTAACTTCAACAATGACAGGAATTGCTCAACAAGAAGGGCTTTTAAACATTAACAATAAAGTATCTGATTATATTGGAACTGGCTGGACAAGTGAAACTCTGCCAAAAGAAAACTTGATAACCTGCAAGCATCTTTTAACCATGACTTCCGGACTTGATGATACCTCAGACGAAGTTGATCCAGAAGATTTAATCTACAAAGCCGACGCAGGAACAAGATGGGCTTATCATAATGTATATGTAAAACTTCAGGACGTTGTAGCAAAAGCAAGTGGACAAACTTGGGAGGATTATTTCAACACCAAATTAAGAGACAAAATCGGCATGAACGGCACTTGGATTCAACTTGGCGTAAATAGCGTTTATACAAGCACAACAAGAAGCATGGCACGTTTCGGATTATTAATGTTGAATAAAGGAAAATGGGAAAACAATGTAATTCTAAATGAAGCTTTCTTTAATGAAGCAACCACTACTTCTCAAAACATCAATTTAGGTTATGGGTATTTATGGTGGCTAAACGGAAAATCAAGTTATCATTTGCCTCAATCGCAATTAACTTTTCAAGGAAGTGTAATCCCAACTGGACCAAGCGATATGTTTATGGCTTTAGGCAAAAACGACCAAAAGATTTATGTAATTCCAAGCAGAAAAATGGTTGTAATCAGAATGGGAGATGCCGCCGACAATGTAAATCTTGCGCTTTCTGATTTTGACAAAACGTTGTGGGAGAAAATTAATGCACTATATCAATAAAAAAATAGCTTTTAAATAAAAGTCATAAAAAACACTTTTATTTAAAAGCTCAAATATTTTTAGATAAAAAACTATCGATTAGTTTTTATTCTTTTAAGCACTCCCAAAAAGAATAAAACAATTCCTAAAACCAGTAGAATATAATACACTGAAAGATTTTTATCCTTTAAAACGTTTGCCAGAACAAAAGATATTACACTAGCAAAATAGAACGTTAAAGCTGATATATTTTTCATTATAAATTATTTAAAGAAACTATCAACGAATTCGTATTTATTAAAGACTTGCAAATCTTCAATTCCTTCGCCAACACCAATATATTTAACCGGAATTTGAAATTGATCAGAAATACCAATAACAACTCCTCCTTTTGCAGTTCCGTCCAATTTAGTAACAGCTAATGAAGTAACCTCAGTAGCAGCTGTAAATTGTTTCGCTTGTTCAAAAGCGTTTTGGCCTGTAGAACCATCTAAAACTAAAAGCACATCGTGAGGAGCATCGGCTACAACTTTCTGCATTACACGTTTTACTTTTGTAAGCTCATTCATCAAGTTGATTTTATTATGAAGACGGCCAGCAGTATCAATAATTACAACATCTGCGTTTTGAGCAACTGCCGACTGCAAAGTATCAAAAGCTACAGAAGCGGGATCGCTCCCCATTTGCTGTCTTACAATAGGCACATTTACACGATCAGCCCAAACCTGCAACTGATCAATAGCAGCCGCACGGAAAGTATCTGCCGCACCTAAAACCACTTTATGGCCCGCTTTTTTAAATTGATAAGCCAATTTACCAATCGTAGTTGTTTTTCCGACTCCATTTACTCCAACAACCATTAAAACATATGGCTTTTTATCTTTCGGAACTTCAAATTCTGTTGCTTCACCTGTATTAGTTTCAGATAACAAAGCGCCAATTTCATCACGAAGAATTTGATTTAATTCGTCTGTTCCTAGATATTTATCTTCAGCAACACGTTTTTCAATTCTTTCAATGATTTTTAATGTCGTATTAACTCCAACATCTGAACCTACAAGAACTTCTTCAAGATCATCCAAAACATCATCATCAACTTTAGATTTTCCTGCAACCGCCTTGCTTAACTTCGAGAAAAAAGTAGTTTTCGTTTTTTCAAGACCTTTGTCTAAAGTCTCTTTTTTTTCGGTAGAGAATAATTTTTTAAAAAAACTCATTTTTTTGTAGATTATTTAGATTTACTAGATTTCTTGATTTCTAGACAAGAAATCCAAATCTTTAAAGAAAGCGCAATTGTTTCTCAAAAAAAGGCCAATTGTTACGATTCTTTAAATTTTTAGACAAATATAGGTAATAAAAAAGCTACTTCCGAATGAAAGTAGCTTTTCTATATAATGTAATTGTAATTATTTCTTTTTCAAGAATTCATCAACTTCTTCAGGAGCCATAATAGATTCTACGAATGTATATGCACCAGTTTTAGGAGATTTTACCATTTTGATGGCTTTTGATAATCTCTTAGAAGATGTTTGTAACGATGCTACGGTTTTCTTTGCCATGATTCAAATGTTTTGGAATTCAATAAATCTTCAAATGAAAAACCATTTGAGATTTTATCAAAATCTCTAATTATTACTTAATTTCTTTGTGAACAGTTACTCTTTTTAAGATTGGATTAAATTTTTTAATCTCTAATCTATCTGGAGTATTTTTTTTGTTCTTAGTTGTAATATATCTAGAAGTTCCTGGAACACCAGAAGTTTTGTGCTCAGTACATTCTAAAATTACTTGGATTCTATTACCTTTCTTTGCCATCTTGCTATATATTTATTTAGGAAAAGATTATTTGATAAATCCTTCTGACTGCGCTTTTTTCAAAACTGCAGTGATTCCATTTTTATTAATTGTTTTTATCGTAGATGCTGCTACTCTAAGAGTAATCCATCTATCTTCTTCTGGAAGATAAAAACGCTTTTTAACTAAGTTTACAGAAAACTTTCTCTTAGTTTTGTTCATAGCGTGAGAAACGTTATTTCCTACCATCGCTCTTTTACCTGTAAGGTCACAAACTCTTGACATTATACTTATCTTTTATCGTTATTCAAAATCAGGGTGCAAAGAAAAGAAAAATAAACCATTGTAGCAAAAAATTATTGCACAAATTTTAAAATTTCTTTCTGCAGTATTTCCAAACTCTTAACAGATGCCCTATCTATCACTTTTTCACGAGGTTGTCCGAAGCTAAATTCCTCTACAATTACTCCGTCTGGCGTCGCCAAAGCGATAAAAACAGTGCCAATTTCAGCATCAGAATCACCTTTTGAAGGCCCTGCATTGCCCGTCGTTGCCAGTGCATAGTCGGTTTTCAGCAATGCTTTAACATTCAAAGCCATAACTGACGCAACCTCAGCGCTAACTACAGAAAATTGATCTATCAAATCTTGAGCAACTCCCAAAACATTTACTTTTGCCTCTGTCGCATAAGACACCACGCTTCCTTTAAAATAGCTTGATGAACCTGGAACAGATGACAGTAGAGAAGCAATCCTTCCTCCTGTACAACTTTCTGCTGTTGAGATTGTTTTATTTTGTTTAGAAAGCAATTTGCCAATTACAGTTTCAATTGTTTCATTTTCGTCGTAACCCACAATTATATCGTGAATTATGGCGTCCAATGATTGCACATTACTTTCTATAGCCTCTTCTAATTCTTCCTTATTCGTTCCGCGGGCTGTTAGACGGAGACGAACTCGTCCTGGATTTGGCAGATAAGCCAATTTTATAAATTCAGGAAGATTGTTTTCCCATTGTTCAATACGTTCTGCAACTAAACTTTCTCCCTGACCATAAGTTAAAATGGTTTTATGAATAATATAAGGACGTTTATATTCGCGAACGATTTTTGGAATTATCTCCTCTTCAACCAAATATTTCATTTCGTAAGGAACTCCTGGAAGCGAGATAAAAACCGTATTTTCTTTTTTCATCCACATCCCTGGTGCTGTACCCACTTTATTATGCAACACCGTACAAGTTGATGGAACCAGAGCCTGATCTTTGTTCATTTGAGAAATTGGCCTTTTGTAAAAACCTTCTATCAGTTCTGTAACATGAGCTAAAACTTTTTGATCTACAACCAACTCATCATCAAAGTATTCACAGAATGTTTTCTTTGTAACATCATCTTTCGTTGGCCCCAATCCGCCTGTCACAATAACAACATCTACTTTGTTTTGCAATTGCGCAAAAGTGTCTAAAATATGTTTTTTATCATCGCTTATCGATAGCATTTCTGCCACCTCAACTCCAATTCTATCGAGTGATTTAGCAATAAAAGCCGAATTTGTATCTACGATTTGGCCAATTAAGATTTCATCTCCAATAGTAATAATTGCTGCTTTCATATCAGTGAAATATTTTTGATTCTTACATTAAGCAAGACTATAATTTATAAGTAGAAAATTTAAATTTTGTCTTGGAGGAAGGTATTAACAGCTTTTACAGACTATAAGCCGCTTACAAAATTTAAAAAATGATTTTGACTTATTCCTTAATTTAAAGAAATCAGGAATAAGCCAAATTTTATATTAAAGATCAAAATCTTTCTTAATTTCTTTAATCGCTTCTTTTACCTGTACTTTAATACTTTTAAAAGTTTCGATAATATCTTTTTTCTTGCCTTCGGCTTTTGTCCATGCTTCTACCTGCAAGATTTCTTCAAAAGCCACATTTAAACCCATTAAGTCTAATGTTGGCTTTATTTTGTGCGCATACGAATAGGCATATTTGTGATCCTTCTTTTTAATTCCTTCTTTAATTTGTTTTAAATCTTCCGGAACTTCTGTAACAAATAAAGTTAAAATTTGATTTACAAATTCAGGATCGTTATCTGAAAGCGCATATACTTTCGAAAGGTTGTACTTTAAAGCCATTATTTTACTTGTATTCTGAATAATTTTTTATCTTCTAAAAAGCCTTCTAAAACATCATTTGGTTTTACAGCTGCAACACCTGCCGGCGTTCCTGTAAAAATAATATCTCCAATTTTTAAAGTAAAAAACTGAGACACATGAGAGATTAATTCATCAATCTTCCAAAGCATCATGCTTGAATTTCCTTTTTGAACTGTTTCACCATTTGTTTTCAATTCAAAATTAAGATTTTCCATAGAAACAAAGTCAGTTTTTGGCAAAAAATCTCCAATAACCGCTGAACCGTCAAACGCCTTAGCTTTTTCCCACGGAAGTCCTTTTTCTTTCAATTTACTTTGCAAATCTCTCGCAGTAAAATCAATTCCTACACTTATATCATCATAATATTTATGAGCAAATTTCGGCTCAATATATTTTCCGACTTTATTAATCTTTACGATTATTTCAATTTCATGATGAACATCTTCTGAAAATTCGGGAATAACAAACGGATGCTGCTTCAGCAAAACAGCAGAATCAGGCTTCATAAAAACAACAGGCTCACTCGGACGCTCGTTTTTCAACTCTTCGATATGATTGGCATAATTCCTGCCGACACAAACTATTTTCATTCTTTTTCAAGTTGCTAAGATACTGAGATGCTAAGACACTAAGAATCTAAAAACACTTAGAATCTCAGAACCTTAGCATCTTAGAAACTTATTTCGTATTTAATTTTCTTAATTTAATTGCTGTCAAAACTTTTTTGGTGTACAACGGAAAATCAGCATTTTGAATCCAGCTGAAATATCCTGGTTCTGCTTCTAAAACTTTCTCCACCTTTGCCCCTTTGTGTTTTCCAAAAGTAAAAATTTCCTCATCATCTTTATCAAAAGCGATCATTCCTGCAAAATCTGCTATTTTTTTACGAGTTGTAAATTCAGACAATGCCTTCATATCATTTTCTAATTCCGGATAACGATCTAACTGAGCTTTTAAAATTTCATAAGTTGCCATTGTATCAGCTTCTGCAGAGTGAGCATTATCCAAACTTTTTCCGCAATAAAACTTAAATGCAGCACTTAATGTACGCTCTTCCATTTTATGAAAAATAGTCTGAACATCTACAGAAACTTTGTTTTTCATATCAAAATCGACTCCTGCACGAAGCAATTCTTCTGCTAAAAGCGGAATATCGAAACGATCTGAGTTGAATCCGCCCAAATCACTATCTTTAATCATATTATGAATGTGCGGAGCAAGTTCTGCAAAGGTTGGCTCATTAGCTACTTTCTCATCAGTGATGCCATGAACTGCAGTTGTTTGTGGAGGAATTGGAATTGTTGGATTTACCAGCCAAGTTTTACTTTCTTTGTTTCCGTTAGGAAAAACTTTGAATATTGAAATTTCTACGATTCTATCTTTACCGATATCAATTCCCGTTGTTTCGAGATCAAAAAAGCAAATTGGTTTGTTAAGTTTTAATTCCATTTCTAATTTTTATAAGTTTACAAATGTAATTTTTAAAGCGGAATATCTTCCCTTATTCTAAGTTTTTTTGCCTAAAAAAAGCTTTCAATTTGTGATTTTAACTTTTTCCAAAATAAGCTCACAACCTTACCACGCATTTCCACTTAATTCTTTTCTTACAAAAGAAAAAAATCCGACAAGTCTTAAACCTATCGGATTTGAATTTATTTTATAATCGATTTTTAGAAATCTCTATCGACATCAAAAGCTTCCAAGTATTCTGCTACTCTTTTCACAAAACTTCCTCCCAAAGCTCCATCAACTACTCTATGATCGTAAGAGTGTGACAAGAACATTTTCTGACGTATTCCGATAAAATCTCCTTCTGGAGTTTCGATAACCGCAGGAACTTTACGAATTGCTCCAAGCGCTAGAATACCTACTTGTGGCTGATTGATAATTGGCGTTCCGAAAACACTTCCAAAAGTACCAACATTCGTTACAGTATAAGTTCCACCTTGAGTATCGTCTGGTTTTAGTTTTCCAGCTTTTGCACGGTTTCCTAAATCGTTCACCGCTTTTGCCATTCCAACCAAATTCAATTGATCTGCATTTTTAATTACAGGAACAATTAAATTTCCGTTTGGCAATGCCGCCGCCATTCCTAAATTGATATTTTTCTTTTTAATGATATAATCTCCGTCAACTGAAATATTCATTCCAGGGAAATCTTTTAAAGCTTTTGCAACAGCTTCCATCATAATTGGAGTAAAAGTCAATTTCTCACCTTCTCTTTTTTCGAAAGCAGCTTTTACTTTATCTCTCCATTTCACAATATTCGTTACGTCAACTTCAATAAAAGATTGTACGTGAGCCGAAGTCTGAACCGAAGCCACCATATAACCTGAAATCAACTTACGCATTCTGTCCATTTCAACAATTTCGTCAGCACCGTTTACAGAAACTGGAACCGCTTGTTGGCTTTTTTGAACAATTGGCTCAACTGCTTTTGGAGCTTCAGTTTTTGGAGTTTCAACAACTACTTTTGGAGCTTCAACTGTTTGAGGCGCTTGAACAGAACCCGATTTACGAGCCTCTACATATTTCAGAATATCTTCTTTTGTTACTCGTCCGTCTTTTCCAGAACCAGCAATATTTTCAAGTTCACTTAAAGAAAGACCTTCTTCTTTTGCAATATTTTTTACCAAAGGAGAAAAGAATTTATCTGATCCTGAGAAATCATGAGAAGTTACCGTTTCTTTAACCGATTCGATTGTTTTTTCGATTTCGGCAGCTTCTGCAGGAGCAGCAGTTTCTTGAACTGCGTTTACAGCTTCTGGAGTTGCTGTTTCTCCGCCTTCAGTTTCAATAATGGCAATAGTTTGCCCCACTTGCACTAAATCATCTTTACCAAACAATTGCTCAACTAAAATTCCTGATACTTCACTAGGCACTTCGCTGTCAACTTTATCTGTTGCAATTTCGAGTACGGCTTCATCAGCCTCAATTTTGTCTCCAACTTCTTTCAACCAGTTTGTAATGGTTGCTTCAGCGACGCTTTCTCCCATTTTAGGAAGCTTTAATTCAAATCTTGCCATATTGTTAATCTAAAAGATGTTTTTGATTTTCAGATTGCGAAATTAATGAAATTTTTAAATATAAATTACACTTAATATAATTTTTTACTCAATTTTCACGATTTGCCCTCTGTCATTCCTTGAATTACTTCCAATAATAAAACCCGTATTTTTGGGAAAAATTTTAAAAGTAACCTGCTTATCTTTAAGAGTTTCTATGATTTCGATACATTTTTTGAATGAAATATAGTGATTATCCAAAATGATCTCTGCCTTTTTACCCTTTAAAATTAGGCACGAATTTACCATTTTTTCTCCTTTGAAATCTAAAAAAGCAACTTTATTTTCCAAAATCGAAGCCAGTTTTTTAGCGAAATTCTCATTTTCGGAGTATAAAAAATAACTTTCCGGCAATGGGTTTTCTTTTGGTTTTCCTTGAAACATTTTAGCAATAGAAAACAAAAAAGCCCCAATTTGAATAAAGATACTAAAGAACTGCGATTTCTTAAAATGTTTCTGATAAAAGAAATTCATAGCTTCCTGAAAACGCATCATATATTTTTCGTCTTTTATGGTGCTTTCTCCCTTATAATGCAAAACAGTGGTTTCGTGAAAGTAATAATTTGTTTTTTGCATTTGCAAAGCACGATATGACAAATCAATATCATCGGCATACATAAAACAGTTTTCATCAAAACCATTCAAGTCTCCATACAATTTTCTTTCTAAAAACATAAAAGCGCCAACAAGAATATCGACTTTTCCTGTTTCATTTTCATTGAGATGTTGAGCGTAATATTGATTAAAAAGTTTGGTTTTAGGAAAGATTTTATACAATCCTAATATTTTTGTAAAGGCAACCCATGGCGTTGGAATTCCGCGTTTGCTCTCTGGCAGAAATGCTCCAGTTCCATCAATTAATTTACAGCCAATGATTCCGAGATTATTTTGCCTTTCGGCGAAAGCCAGAATCTTTGTAAAGGTATCTTCTGCAACAACAGTATCAGGATTTAGAATGCAAACATATTTTCCATTCGCTTGACGAACACCAATATTGTTGCCTTTTGGAAAACCAAAATTTTCTTTGTTTTCAATCAATTTTACGTCTGGGAATTTTTGTTTCATCATCAAAACACTTCCGTCTGATGAATTATTATCCACCACGATAATTTCTGCATCGATTGACGCAATTGCTTCCTGAACACTTAAAAGGCATAATTCGAGAAAGTAACGCACATTGTAGTTTAAAATAACAACCGATAACTGCATGAATAATTGAGTCTGTAGATTTTGGCCGAAGTTAGAAATTTTCTGATAACCCTAAGCGCAACGACCAGTCGTTTTTACTGATTCCGTAATCCAAAGCCAAATTACTGCCGTTGCGTTTGTTCCATTTAATACGAATTCCGGTTCCAACCGCAGGATTCCATTTTTTAAATTCATACGTATCAAGTTTGGAAACTGACGAAACATTGGTAAAAAAAACAGCGCCAAAAAATCCGTTTCGGCTTATATCGGTTCTGTATTCGGTTTCAAAATAAATTAAAGCATTGCTTCGATATCTATTTTTGGTGAATCCGCGGCCCGTTTTTCCTTCACGATCCCAGCCAATACTTGGCAAATCCAGATAATGTGGTTTTCCTCCAAAAGTGGACCAAAAAAAAGCTCTAGAAGCCCAAACCCGATGTTTGGTTTTACTAAAAGAATGGTATTTTCGGGCATCAAAATAGATAGACTGCCACTTGTCATCTTCTACTCCGCTGGTATTGAGCCGTAAATCGGCTTCGACATATAAACCCTGTTCTGGGTTAATAATATTTTCTCTTGAGTCATACAAACCTTGAATTGCAAATCCGAAAGAAGTCTCATCGGAATAATCGCCATTCATATATTTATAATAATCGGTTTCTCCGTCTATATAAGATTCTTCAGAAATATTTTTATAATTATCGAAAAGAAAACCAACTCCCAAACGGTAATTTCCTACAATCTGCCTTGTTATAAATTGATAAAAACGCCACTGTTTGTAATCGAGAGTTGACATTTCTTTATCAGAATTGTCCGCGCCCAATCCGTAAGTATCCTGAGGATAAATCATATACCGATAATCTCCAATAAGATTCCATTTATTGTCACTTGTATAAATATAAGATTGAATCGGAAATACAAACTGATTGCTGAAACTAAAATAAGGCGAAAAGGTAATTTGAGACATTTTAGTTTTTTCTGCATCTCCCAAGTAAAAGGTAGTCAGAAAAGAAACCACCAAACCATTGCTAGAATTAACACCAACTGGAACAGGCAACAAAGAAAAAGTTAGCTTTCGTTTTCTATCTGGACGAATTGTATCCTGTTTATCAAAAATTTTATGAATAACATCTAAGATATCTCGAGTTCCCACGGCTGTACTATCATTTTGAGCCTGACAAAACGATCCTATTAAAAACAAAACTAAGATGTATATAATTCTTAAACTATTCACGCACAATATCTTAAAAACCGTCTCTTACAAATTTAAAATTTTATTAAGAATAAAATCAAAATTTTATCTGAATTAAAAAGATTTTTGAATGAAGCAAAAAAGTTATATTTGAAATGATAAACTTATGATTTTGAAAAACTTGCAAACGCTACGAATTTTTATATTTTTACCATTACTGTTGCTTTTTGGTTTTTCTGCAAAGCATCAAAAGAATGGAGTAAATCTTGTAAAATCGAATAAATGGTTTATTGCTGGGCCTGCAATAGAAAGCGAAGAAGAAATAAACAAAATTAGACTAGAAAAAGGAATTGTTGCTGTTACAGCAAAAGACAATCCGAAGGGGGAAATAGAATTGAATGTCATGATTACGCCTTCTGAAACCAATGATGGTGTTCCGACCGATCTTTCTGATGATTCTAAATTGGTGGAAATTACTTATCAATCAACCCAAATTATAAAACTACAGGCAAGAGAGGGAAATGACGAGGGAACGGGTTGTGTGCATGGAGGTTCACATCCAAGAGTAAGTATTCCCGCTTCTCCAAAACATTTTTCTACCGTAAAAATTCCTTGGTCAGATTTTAGACAAGATGAACTTCCTTACGGAAAACTTTTGAATATCCACAATTTATGCAAATTCAATTTTGTTAATTATAACCCTGTTTCTGGTTCGGTTCTAAAGATTAAATCGGTTATATATTAGTTTTTTTTGTTTCAGGTTTCAGGTTTTGTTGGAACGCGTAATTTTTAACGCAAAGTACGCTAAGATTTTTTTTACTTCATGTTATACTTTGAGAATATTTTAGTTCGCAAAGCTTTGTGTTGACATAGCTTTGCGAACTTTGTGTTTATAAACATTTTGCTTAAAAAATCTTTGCGCACTTTGCGTAAACCTTTGCGAGCTTTGCGTTAGAAAAAAATCTTTGTGCACTTTGCGTAATTCTTTGCGCACTTGCGGTAAAGTTCATCACCTTGAAACCTGAAACTTGAAACCTTAAAGATGCAACTGAATTTTATATCTGTTTAAAATTTTCATTACAAAAAGCATAATTATTGAAAACACTAAAGACCACAAAATTCCTGGAACTCCCACTCTAAAATATCCCGGTATAATATGAAGGTTGAAAGCTTTACAGAAATAATAAATAACGCCTGGCAAAATATAAATCAATAATGGGTTTGCCGCTGCAGGCATAAAGAATTCGCTCCATTTGGTTTGTTTTTTAACTTCCATCAGCCAATACAGAAAATAGAACAAAGCGGTGCAAATCGCTGCAGAGAACATTGTCCACGATGGCGTTCCTTTTATTTTTGAAATTCCGAAATAAGGACGAAGCAGAATTGCTGTTACAGTAAACAGAACAACAAAGCCAATTACCGGCCAGTTGATTTTGGAATTTATTTTTCGATCAAAAAACAATAAAGAAATGATTATTCCTGCCGAAGTCAAAGAAACATGCGTAAGATGTCCCGCTATAAAACTCAACCAAGAAGTAGTTCGAACAAAAGAGTTTTCGGTTAAATTAAGAGAGTTCATAACCACAGCAAAAACCAAAAGAGCAATCATAGCCCATAAATTACCTGAAACCAGCCAATAATAAATAACTGTAAAAAGATACGCCCAACCTATCAAACCGAGAATTCCCCACCATTTTGGCGTCATTCCGCGATCTCCCGTATCTTGAACATATATAAAATAAAGTGCTATGAGAACTAAAATTCCTCCGTATTGCAATACGTTTTTTAACCAAAGAGGAAAATCTTTTGGATATTTATTCCAAATCGGGATTGGCATACTATAAGCCAAAAGTCCCCAAAATGCTGGTGCAATAATCATTTTAGTGGCATCATATCCATATTCGGCATTGACCATAAAAACACCAATTACAATAAGTGCAATTGCTCTTTTTAAAGTATGTGTCCAGATTGTTTTTGGACTGTCTCCTTTTATAAGTCGGGCATTAAAAGCAAACGGAATCGACATTCCGACGATGAATAAAAAAGCAGGGAAAACTAAATCAACAAAAGTCATTGCATCAGCATCTGCGGGCATGTGCTTCATCCATTGAGGCACATTTTGAATACTTGCAAGTTCGTTTACAAAAATCATTACAAAAATGGTAATTCCACGCAAAGCATCAATGGAAATAATACGCTGATTAAACAAATTCTCTTTTATTTTCATAATTTTTTACTTTTTTACTAAAAATCAAATATAACATAATTCTAAAATGTCTTGTTACAAATTCTAGATTAATTTTGCGCGTTATAAAACTGATTTATACATTTTTGTTACATGCTTTCATTCCTCAAATCGAAACCCGCATTAAAAGAACTGCTTGATGGCACTTTTGTCGATATTCATTCTCATATCTTGCCAGGAATTGATGATGGAGCAAAAAACATAACAAAATCAATTGAATTGGTTTCGGCTTTGCAAAAACTTGGAGTTTCTCAAATGGTAACAACGCCGCATATCAACCATTATGTTTGGGATAATTCTCCTGAAATTATTCAGTCTAAACTCAAAGAAACCCAAAAAACACTAGAAGAAAATAAAATTAAAATGCCCGTTCAGGCTGCAGCCGAATATTTTATTGACAGCTGGTTCGAAAATCATTTTAAAGAAGAAAAATTGCTGGCTTTAAAAGACAATTATGTTTTGGTGGAAATGTCATATTTAAATGCTCCACTAAATATTTACAAAACTATTTTTGAGATACAAGTAGCGGGTTACATTCCGGTTTTGGCGCATCCTGAACGATATGTTTTTTACCACAATAAGTTTTCGGAATATGAAAAATTGAAAAATGCAGGCTGTCTTTTTCAATTGAATCTGCTTTCGACAGTAGAATATTATGGATCGCAGATTGCTAAAACTGCCGACGATCTTTTAGCAAAAGGAATGTATAATTTTTGTGGAACCGATGTTCATCATAAAAAGCATATTGCCGCTTTTGAAGACAAAATAAAAATTAAAAATCTTGCTCCTTTAAAAGAAGTTATTGCTAATAATCAGTTTTTTAAATTCTAAAAAAGCTTAATAGGCGTTTTCTTCACCTTTAAAAATATTGATAATAGTCTTTACAATAATTTTAATGTCAAGCAGAAAACTCCAGTTTTCGATATACCAAATATCATATTCCACTCTGTTTTCCATATCGCTTAAGACTTTTGTTTCTCCTCGAAAACCATTGACCTGCGCCCAGCCAGTAATTCCAGGTTTAGCATATTGACGTACCAAATAATTATTGATAAGATCGCTATATTCTTTTGCAAGATTAACCATGTGAGGTCTTGGACCTACGACAGACATATCGCCAAGAAAGACATTAAAAAATTGCGGCAGTTCGTCTATACTCGTTTTTCGGATAAAAGCACCAAATTTGGTAATTCGGCTATCTCCTTTTTCAGCTTGCTTTTTATGAGCCATACCATTTACATACATACTTCGAAACTTTATGCACATAAACGATCTGTTGTCTCTTCCTGATCTTTCCTGCTTAAAAAAAACAGGCCCTGGCGATTCCAATTTTATAATGAGCATAATAATCGGGAAAAGCCACGGAAATACAAGCAAAATGACCAGACTTGAAAAACAAACATCAAATGCTTTCTTTAAAAGTCTGTTTGAAGCAAATTCTAAAGGTTCAGGACGAAACATTAAAACTGGCGTATTTTCATAAAAAGCAACTTCTACTTTGCTTGCTTTTGTATAAAGCTGAAAATCGGGAATGAATTTGATACGAATCATATTTTGTTCGCAAATTCTGGTCAATTCATTAATGATTTCGATATTGTCAATATGCAGCGCCACATACATTTCGTCAATTTTTTTGTCGACAGCAAACTTTTCAACGTCATCGAATTTTCCAACAATTAAATCTGAATCAACATCTTGATTATTTTCTGTTTCATCAAAAAAACCCAAAAAACGATATCCGAACGTTAGATCTTTTGCAAGCACTTTTCGAATTTTTTCACCTGATTTATTGGCTCCTACAATTATAAAAGTTTTAAAATTGTACCCCTTTGCGCGAACATATTTTAAAAGCTTCATTGAAAAATAGCGCGAAATCATTAGCAATCCAAAAAATATCAGATAAAAATAAACCAAGCGAAGTCTTGAAATATCAACGTATTTTAGGTAAACGACAAATATCGACACTAAGGCCGCATGAATAGAAATTTTTTTGATTGTTCTCCATAAGATCGATTCTATTGGTTCTACCCTCACGCTTCGATTGGAATCTTTTTGGAGCAGTAAAGCAACCCATATTAAAACAGCCAAAAGCGAAATGGTTCTTTCGTCTTTAGATAAAAGTTTTTCTAAATTGCCAAATCTAGCCAATGCAGAAAGAATAGTCGCAAGATTTAATAATACAATATCAACTACTACAAACAAAAGTTTGTAATAACGAGAAATACGGTAATGTGATAATTTTTGTAAAATTTTCATTGCGGGGGCTTCGTTTTATCCAAAAGAATAAAAAAGACTTTTACACTTAAAGTGAATGCAAAATAACACTTAAATTATATTTTTTTAATACTTATTTCATTCTATTTATTTAAAACTTTACTTTTATCTTATGCAGACTTAACATTGCACTCATGCTAAAAATTCTATTTTTCTTTCTGACCATCACCTTTTCAGTTTATTCCCAAACTTCTGGCTGTACAGATCCGCAGGCAGAAAATTACAATATTGCATTTGGACAAAATGATGGAAGCTGCAATTACAAAAACCTAAAAATAAAGCCTGAATATTCTTTTAAACTGAGTGATTCGTTAAAAGAAACTTCTGGATTAATTAATTTTGAAAATCTGTTTTGGACACATAATGACGATCATGACAAAACGATTTACGGATTAGATTCTTTAGGAAAAATCAAAAAGAAAATCATTTTGGAACACGCAGTAAATCACGACTGGGAAGAAATATCACAAGATGATACTCATATTTATATTGGAGATTTTGGAAATAATTATTCTGGAAACAGATCGGATTTGAAAATTCTTAAAATCGAAAAAAAATCTTTTATGGAAGACAGTCCTAATATTGAAACTATTTCGTTTGCCTATTCTGATCAAACCGATTTTTCTCCTTCAAAACCTAACAAAACCGATTTTGACTGCGAAGCTTTTATTGTTTCTAAAGACAGTATTTACCTATTTGCCAAACAATGGAAATCGTCTAAAACCAATATTTATGTTTTGTCGAAACAAGAAGGAACACAAAACGCAAAATTGAAAGCAACTCTCGATACCAAAGGACTGGTTACTGGCGCCACTTATTTGGAAGATAAAAAACTCATTACTTTGTGCGGCTATACCAAAGTTGGAAAACCGTTTTTATATCTGATTTACGATTTTAAAAATCAGGATTTTTTGTCTGGAAACAAAAGACGCATCGATTTAAAACTTCCTTTTCATCAAGTAGAAGGAATTGCAACAAAAGACGGTCTTCATTATTTTATTACGAATGAATCTTTGGTTCGCAAACCTGTTTTAAACAATCCGCAGCAAATTCATTATTTAGATTTGAGTTCTGCATTGGGTTCGTATCTCCATAAATAATTCGCAAATGCAAGATAATAGTTTACTTTTGCAGAAAGTTATGTTTTAGAAACATTCATAACTCATAATTTATAACTTATACTTACAAAGTGAATTACTTATCTGTAGAAAATATATCGAAGTCATTTGGCGAAAGAGTCCTTTTTGACAACATTTCTTTTGGAATCAACAAGGACCAAAAAATCGCTTTTATTGCCAAAAATGGTTCTGGAAAAACCACGATGATGAGCATCATTAACGGATTGGAAGAACCAGATACAGGACAAGTTGTTTTAAGAAAAGGAATCAGAATGGCGTTTCTTTCGCAAGACAACAATCTTCAGGATGAACTTACGATTGAAGAAAGTATTTTCGCTTCAGACAATGAAACGCTTAAAGTTATTGAAGCTTATGAAAAGGCTTTAGAAAATCCTTCTGACGAAGAAGCTTACCAAAAAGCTTTCGACGCCATGGATCAGCATAATGCATGGGATTTTGAAACGCAATACAAACAGATTCTTTTTAAATTAAAACTGGAAGATTTTAAACTTAAAGTAAAAAATCTTTCTGGAGGGCAGAAAAAACGTCTTTCATTGGCAATAATTCTAATCAATCGCCCAGATTTATTGATTCTAGATGAACCAACCAACCATTTAGATTTAGAAATGATTGAATGGCTTGAAAGTTATTTTGCTAAAGAAAACATTACGCTGTTTATGGTAACGCACGACCGTTTCTTTTTGGAGCGTGTCTGCAACGAAATTATAGAATTAGACAACGGGAAATTATACCAATACAAAGGAAATTATTCTTATTACTTGCAGAAAAAAGAAGAAAGAATTACTTCTGAAAATGCCAGTATTGACAAAGCGAAAAACCTTTTTGTAAAAGAATTAGAATGGATGCGCCGTCAGCCAAAAGCGAGAACAACCAAATCTAAATCGCGTCAGGATGACTTTTACATTATTAAAGAAAAAGCGCAAAGCCGACGAAAAGAAAACAAAGTTGAGCTTGAAATTAATATGGAAAGAATGGGAAGCAAAATTATCGAGCTTCATAAACTTTCTAAAAAATTCAAAGACCGTGTTATTTTGGATAATTTCAGTTTTGATTTTCAACGTGGCGAAAGAATCGGAATTATCGGTAAAAACGGAACTGGAAAATCTACTTTTTTAAACCTGCTTACAGGAACAATTCCGCCAGACAGCGGGCGCGTTGTAAAAGGAGACACTATTAAAATTGGATATTATACGCAGTCAGGAATCAACCCGAAACCAGGCCAGCGTGTTATTGACATTATAAAAGAATACGGAGAATATATTCCGCTGACTAAAGGAAAGATTATCTCGGCTTCACAATTGTTAGAGCGTTTTCTTTTTGACGCGAAAAAACAATATGATTATGTGGAGAAATTAAGTGGTGGTGAATTAAAACGTTTGTATTTATGTACGGTTTTGATTCAGAATCCAAACTTCTTGATTCTCGATGAACCAACAAACGATTTGGATATTGTTACGTTGAACGTTTTGGAGAGTTTCCTTTTAGATTATCCTGGATGTTTATTGGTGGTTTCTCACGACCGTTATTTCATGGATAAAATTGTCGATTATTTATTTGTTTTTAGAGGACAGGGCGAAATAGAAAATTTCCCAGGAAACTATTCTGATTTCCGTGCTTATGAAGACAGTGCCGATGTTGCTCAAAAAGAAGAAAACAAAGCTGAAAAGAAAGATTGGAAACAAAATAATCCGACTGGAAATTTAAGCTTTAACGAACAAAAAGAATATCAGAAAATCGAAAGAGAAATTAAAGATCTCGAAGCTGACAAAGCTAAAATCGAACAATTATTCTCTGACGGAAAAGTTGCCGATGCTGATATCGAAAAAAAAGCCAATGAACTTCAAAATATAATCAACAAAATAGAAGCAAAAGAAGAACGCTGGTTTGAACTTTCTGCTAAGCTTGAAGGATAGTTTTATTTCAGACACCAAGTTTGAATGTTAATATCTAAAAACCATGACTGCAACTAAAAAACTAATTTATATATTTACGACTTTTAAAAATAAATACCACATGAAAAAATTATTAGTAGCATTTTCTATTCTTACATTTTTTATTTCTTGCACAAGTGACTCAGGATTAGAAAGAATTCCAGATAAAATAGACTATAGTGTTGAAAACGAAAAAGAAATTACAGATTATTTGACTAAAAATAATCTAACAGCACAAAAAACGAGTACTGGTTTACATTATATTATTACAGAAGAAGGAACCGGAAAGCAACCTACATCGCAGTCAAATGTTACTGTTACTTATAAAGGCACCCTTACCAACGGAACTGTTTTTGATCAGAATGCTTCTGGAGCAACTTTTCCATTAAGCAAATTAATATTAGGATGGCAGCAAGGGTTATCATTTTTTAAAGAAGGCGGAAGCGGTATTTTGTTTGTTCCCGCGCATTTAGGGTATGGAAGCAGCAAAGTTGAGAACATCCCTGCGGGCTCTGTACTAATTTTTGAAATAAAACTAATTTCAGTAAATTAATAGAAGAACAAAACATTCAAGAGTGCTGTTTCAAATACAATCTTATTTAAAATTTCTTTGGCATTCTAAAAACGAACACGCGGTTCATTCGCCATTTGTTTTTAGTCTGCTTACAAAATGTTTTTATGATAAGAAATCTAAACCAGAATATGAGATTCTTAAAAAGTATAGAAAAACGCTTTTAGAGAATAAAAACTTCATTGAAATGACTGATTTTGGAGCAGGATCGAGAGTTTTTAAATCAAACAGAAGACAGATTTCTAAAATTGCGCAAACAGCAGGAATTTCGCCAAAACGTGCTGAATTGTTATTTAGAGTTTCCAATTATTTCAAACCTAAAAATGTATTAGAAATTGGAACTTCTTTAGGTTTGGCGACTGCTGCATTGGCTTTAGGAAATAAAAATGCAAAAGTTATTACATTAGAAGGCTGTCCGAATACGGCAAATGTTGCTCAAAATCAATTCGCAGCGTTTGATTGCCATAATGTAGATTCAGTTGTAACAGAATTTGAAAATTATCTTCAAGATATTCAGCTGAGACTGAAAACTGAGACTGAAAACTTCGATTTAATATATTTTGACGGAAATCATTCTAAAAAAGCCACTTTAGCTTATTTTGAACTTTTATTGCCAACAATCAACAATGATTCTGTTTGGATTTTCGATGATATTCATTGGTCAGAAGACATGGAAGAAGCTTGGGGAATGATTAAAAATCATCCAAAAGTAAAAGTCACAATTGACACTTTTCAATGGGGATTTGTATTTTTTAGACGAGAACAGCCGAAAGAACATTTTATAATACGAGCATAAAAAAAGACGATCATTTCTGATCGTCTTTTTCATTTCTAATTCAAAATTTTTAAAAGTCTATTTTTTAGCTTCTTTATTTTCTTCAGATTTAGCTCCCATTCTGTTTACCGTGTACATTGGTGCAAACTTAATTTTCAAACCAGCAATTTTTCTGTTATCCTCGGCTGATAAACCTTCTTTCTCAACTGTATTTTTACGGCTGTCAAGAGCTTCATACATTAATTTAACTTCATCCCAGTCTTCTCTAGAATATTTGTCTTTATTATTTTCTACAGTATGAACAAACTGCTGATAAACGCTATGAATATTTTGGGCATTTACCCAATTAAAATTCATATCATCACCAATTTTTCCTGCACCAAACAAAGCATCTCTTAATTGCTGTTTCGGACTAGGAACTGGAGGGGCAAATTGGGCGGTCAATTCTTTTTTAAATTCTTCGTATTTAATTTTACTTGCATTTATTTTTTCAGTCGCAGCAGCATTGTCTTTGATATCAGCCAAAGCAGCTTGAGCTTCTTGAGATCTTCTGTCGTATTCAGCTTCTACACTTTTCCAATTATCTTTCAAATCGGCAGCCGCAACATTTTTAACAGAGTCAACATACACTACATAACTTTCTACTGTTTTCTGAGCTCTTTCTTGTTTTTCATCTTTACATGATGTTAATGCTAATACTAATACTGCAATTCCTGTAGTTATTTTTATGTTTTTCATAATCTTAGTTATTAATTAATTGATATATTCAAATTTACTTAATACCAATTCCAATAAATTACATTATTATCACATTTTTAAAATAAAAAACATTTTAAAACTATAAATTATCACAAATAATGAGAATTACGCAAAATTAAATCTGAATTATATAACCTTTTTTGTTTAAAAAAATCTATTTATTAATTATCTCGGTTTTCTTATACGCCAAAACGATTTGTAACAAAAACCAATTATCAACTACTTATTCAAAAGTGTTTTGTACTTTTAAATCCAAAATTGTAAACTAAAATGGCTGAACCATTAATTAAAATAACCGACATCAAACGAAATTTTACTTTAGGAAATGAGATAGTTTATGTTTTAAAGGGAATAGATCTAGAAATACAAAAAGGCGAATATGTTGCTTTAATGGGACCTTCCGGATCAGGAAAATCTACATTAATGAATTTATTGGGCTGTTTAGATACGCCAACTTCGGGTCGTTATATTTTAAATGGAAAAGATGTCAGCAAAATGAAAGATGATGAATTGGCCGAAATTAGAAACAAAGAAATTGGTTTCGTTTTTCAGACCTTCAATCTTTTACCAAGAACAACTGCCTTAGATAATGTTGCCTTGCCAATGATTTATGCCGGTTACGGAAAATCTGAAAGAATGGCCCGCGCAACTGAAGTTTTAAAACAGGTTAATCTTGCCGACAGAATGGATCACCAGCCCAATCAGCTTTCTGGAGGACAGCGCCAGCGTGTTGCTGTTGCCCGCGCTTTGGTCAACAAGCCTTCTATAATTCTGGCCGATGAGCCAACAGGAAACTTAGACAGTAAAACTTCTGTAGAAATCATGAAACTTTTTGGAGATATTCACGCACAAGGAAATACTGTAATTCTGGTAACTCACGAAGAAGATATTGCCGCTTACGCGCACAGAATTATTCGCTTAAGAGATGGTTTAATTGAAAGCGACACGAGAAAAACTGTTTAATCGTTTATTTGGTTAATCGTTTAATCGCAAAAAGAGGAAACTTAGAATCTTAGTATCTCAGAACCTTAGCATCTTAAAAAAAAATGAAAGTATATACAAAAACTGGAGATAAAGGCACAACGGCCCTTTTTGGAGGAACCCGTGTACCAAAAGACCATATCCGCATTGACAGTTATGGAACTGTTGACGAATTAAATTCTTATATCGGATTAATTCGCGATCAGGAAATGGATTCGCATTACAAAACCATTTTAATCGAAATTCAAGATCGTCTTTTTACAGTTGGTGCCATTTTGGCAACTCCACAAGAGAAAGAAGTTTTAAAAAACGGAAAACTTCGCTTGGAAAATCTCGGAATAATTGGTTCGGATATCGAATTACTCGAAAACGAAATAGATAAAATGGACGAAAGCCTTCCGCCAATGACTCATTTTGTTTTACCTGGTGGCCATCCAACCGTGTCACATTGTCATATAGCACGCTGTATTTGCCGTCGCGCAGAGCGTTTAGCAGTGCATTTAAGTCACAATGAACACGTTCCGGAAATAGCAATACAGTACTTAAACCGACTTTCTGACTACCTTTTTGTCTTGGCACGAAAGTTGTCCTCAGACTTAAAAGCGGATGAAGTGAAATGGATACCCAGAAAATAAATTTTCTGGAAATTCCAAATTTTTGAAATCCTAAATTCCAAAGGAAAAATTAAATTCTTTTCGAATTTAAAAAAAGAAAAAAATCTTCAATTACAAATTGGAGTTTGGAGTTTAAATCACTGGTATTTAAAGGCTTTTGATTGGAATTTGGAATTTAAATTTTGGGATTTAAAATTCATTTTTGGGATTTAAAAAAAGACGTTCTTAAATTTTATTAAAATAAATCAAAATTTACTTGTCTTTTTCAGTAAAAAATTTATTTTTGCACAAACTAAACAGATAACAGATGTATTGGACATTAGAATTAGCATCTTATTTAAGTGATGCGCCATGGCCTGCTAACAAAGATGAACTTATTGACTACGCCATTAGAGCTGGTGCTCCATTAGAGGTAGTAGAAAACCTTCAGTCAATCGAAGATGAAGGGGAGATATATGAATCAATGGAAGAAATTTGGCCTGATTATCCAACAGACGAAGATTATCTTTGGAATGAGGATGAATATTAAAAAATAAACCAAAGGAAAAAGTCTCATCATAGAGACTTTTTTTTTGGTTCAAATACATATTATATAATAAAAGAAATACAATAAATCATGAGTTTCATAAACAGTATTATTAAAGTCTTTGTCGGCGATAAGTCGCAGAAAGATGTCAAAGCTTTACAACCTTACTTAAATAAAATTAAAACATTCGAAGCTCCTTTAATGAGTCTTACAAACGACGAATTAAGAGGAAGAACCGTTTATTTTAAAGATAGAATCAAAGAAGCTAGAGCTGATAAAGATGCTAAAATTGCTTCACTAAAAGCTGAAGTAGAAAACATCGAAGACATCGATAAAAGAGAAGATATTTATGATGCAATAGATGCTCTTGAAAAAGAGGCTTATGAAATCTCTGAAAAAACTTTATTGGAAATTCTTCCAGAAGCGTTTTCTGTTGTAAAAGAAACGGCTCGTCGTTTTAAAGAAAACTCACACATTGAAGTTACAGCAACTCCAAAAGACCGCGAGTTTTCAGCAACAAAATCATACATCACTATTGATGGCGATAAAGCTATTTGGGCTAACAAATGGAATGCTGCAGGAAAAGATATCACTTGGGACATGATTCACTACGATGTTCAATTAATTGGTGGTATGGTACTGCACGAAGGTAAAGTTGCCGAAATGCAAACGGGAGAAGGAAAAACTTTGGTAGCTACTCTTCCACTTTACTTAAACGCTTTGACAGGAAACGGAGTTCACTTAGTAA
The DNA here is from genome assembly GCF_004151235.1 of Flavobacterium anhuiense. Lineage (GTDB taxonomy): Bacteria > Bacteroidota > Bacteroidia > Flavobacteriales > Flavobacteriaceae > Flavobacterium > Flavobacterium anhuiense_A. The sequence goes on along the minus strand of NZ_JUIV01000001.1, from coordinate 77,099 downwards.
CAGTCAACGACTACTTAGCGAAACGTGATAGCACGTGGAAAGCTCCTTTATTCGAGTTCCACGGTTTATCTGTTGACTGTATTGACAATCACCAGCCAAGTACAGAAGCTAGAAAAAAAGCTTACGACGCTGACATCACTTACGGAACTAACAATGAGTTTGGTTTTGACTACCTAAGAGATAACATGGCACATTCGCCAAGCGATTTAGTTCAGAGAAAACACAATTTTGCCATTGTCGACGAGGTTGACTCTGTATTAATTGACGACGCGAGAACGCCGCTTATTATTTCTGGACCAGTTCCTCAAGGAGACCGTCACGAATTTAATGAATTGAAACCAAAAATTGAAAACTTAGTTTCACAACAACGTCAGTTAGCAAATGGTTTCTTAGCTGAAGCTAAAAAATTAATCAAAGAAGGAAATACTAAAGATGGAGGTTTCTTATTATTGAGAGCTTACAGATCTTTACCTAAAAATAAAGCATTAATTAAATTTTTAAGTGAAGAAGGAATTAAACAATTGCTTCAAAAAACTGAAAATCAATACATGCAAGATAACAATCGCGAAATGCATAAAGTTGATGAGGCTTTATACTTTGTGATTGAAGAGAAAAACAATCAAGTAGAATTAACAGACAATGGTATCAAATACCTTTCTGGAGATACTGATGCAGATTTCTTCGTTTTACCAGATATTGGAACAGAAATCGCTGCGATTGAAAAACAAAAACTAGACAAAGACGCTGAAGCGGAAGCTAAAGAAAGATTATTCCAAGATTTTGGTGTAAAAAGCGAACGTATCCACACTCTTACTCAGCTTTTAAAAGCTTATGCTTTATTCGAAAAAGACGTAGAGTACGTTATCATGGACAACAAAATTATGATTGTCGATGAACAAACAGGTCGTATCATGGACGGACGTCGTTATTCTGACGGTCTTCACCAAGCGATCGAAGCAAAAGAAAACGTAAAAATCGAAGCTGCAACTCAAACTTTTGCAACAGTTACATTACAGAACTATTTCAGAATGTACAGCAAATTAGCAGGTATGACTGGTACTGCTGTTACAGAAGCTGGCGAGTTATGGCAAATCTATAAATTGGATGTTGTTGAAATTCCGACAAACCGTCCAATTGCAAGACAAGATAAAGAAGACTACATCTACAAAACTACACGTGAAAAATTTAACGCTGTAATCGAAGATGTTACTGAATTATCAAAAGCTGGAAGACCAGTATTGATTGGAACAACTTCTGTAGAGATTTCAGAATTATTAAGCCGTATGCTTAAAATGAGAGGAATCACTCATAACGTATTGAATGCTAAAATGCACAAGCAAGAGGCACAAATCGTTGAAGAAGCTGGTAAAGCTGGAGTTGTAACAATTGCTACAAACATGGCTGGTCGTGGTACCGATATTAAATTATCTCCAGAAGTAAAAGCTGCGGGAGGTCTAGCAATCGTTGGTACAGAGCGTCATGATTCTCGTCGTGTAGACAGACAGTTGCGTGGTCGTTCTGGTCGTCAGGGAGATCCAGGAAGTTCTCAATTCTACGTTTCTCTTGAAGATAACTTAATGCGTTTATTCGGTTCTGAAAGAGTGGCGAAAGTGATGGACAGAATGGGATTGAAAGAAGGTGAAGTTATTCAACATTCTATGATGACTAAATCTATCGAGCGTGCTCAGAAAAAAGTAGAAGAAAACAACTTTGGTGTTCGTAAACGTTTATTAGAATATGATGACGTAATGAACTCTCAACGTGAAGTAGTTTACAAACGTCGTCGTCACGCATTGTTTGGAGAGCGTTTGAAACTAGATATTGCCAATATGCTTTATGATACTTGCGAATTAATCGTAAGCAACAATAAAGTGGCGAATGACTTCAAAGGATTTGAATTTGATTTAATTCGTTATTTCGGAATCACTTCTCCAATTTCTGAGGCAGATTTCACAAAATTAAATGATATCGAAGTTACTGGAAAAGTATACAAAGAAGCTTTAGCATTCTACACAGAAAAAACTGAAAGAAGCGCAAGAGAAGCTTTCCCAATTATCAAAGGAGTTTACGAAGAGCCAAACAATCATTTCGAAAGAATTGTAGTTCCTTTTACAGACGGAATCAAAACTTTGAATGTGGTAACTGACTTGAAAAAAGCTTATGATAGCGAAGGTGCTCAATTAATCGCTGATTTTGAGAAAAACATCACGCTTTCTATTGTTGATGAAGCTTGGAAAAAGCATTTACGCAAAATGGACGAATTGAAACAATCTGTTCAATTGGCTGTTCACGAGCAAAAAGATCCATTGCTTATTTACAAATTAGAAGCTTTTAATTTGTTTAGAGGAATGTTAGACAACGTTAACAAAGAAGTAATTTCATTCTTATTCAAAGGTGATTTACCAGCTCAAAACGTTCCTGAAATTCACGAAGCAAGAGAAGTAGCTCGTCCAAAAGAAAACTTACAGTTAAGTAAAGACGAAATCCCAAATAGCGAAAGCATGAACCGTGAGGCTGGAGAAACCCAACAACGTCAGGTTACTGAAACTATCGTTAGAGATATGCCAAAAATCAATAGAAACGATACTGTTGTAGTTCAAGAAGTTGCTACTGGTAAAACAGAAACAATGAAGTATAAAAAAGCTGAAGCTTTAATTGCTGAAGGAACTTGGATTTTAATTAACTAATAATTTCTATTTCAAATAGCAAACATAAGTAGACCCGACAGATTTTTGAAATCTGTCGGGTTTTTCTTTTCTAATGCCTCCAGTTGTCCTTTTTTTTTTAATTAAATGACAAAAATCGTTCTTGTAAATAAATTTAAAATGTACTTTTGCTCTCAAAAACAACGAAACATATTTTGAAACGACTTTTCGTCATATTTCTTTCTTGCATGCTATTAGTTCCTTCTTTTGGCAGTTTCTTTGTTTATACCTCATTCAAATTAAATCAGGAAGAAATTTCGAAAACAATCTGTGTACAACGCAAAATGGTTTTCAACAGCTGTAATGGTCGTTGTGAACTTCAAAAAAGCTTAAAAAAATACGCAGATAACGAAAAAAGAATGCAAAACAATCTGAAAGAAAAAGCAGAGGTAGTTTACATTCAGACTTCAATCTTAAACAATTTTAAATTAACAGGACTTATCGAATCAAAAGCAAAAATTTTCGCTTCATTTGATAAAAAGCCTATTGCAATCGCAAATTCAATTTTTCATCCTCCATCCTATTTTATATAAATTTTAAAAAGTCAAAATTCTAAGACTTGCAGTTCGCTTACGGCCTAAAGCCTATAGCTTACAGCTTTAATTTATATAATTCCAAATGAAAAAAATATACTTTACCCTATTAATCATAGGGCAATGTGTCTTTGCACAAAACAAAACCGAGCAAGACACAACAAAGCAAGAACTTGAAAATGTTTTTGTAACGGCTAATCGTACAGCAACTTTAAGAAAAGAAACACCAGTTGCTATAAGCAAATTAACCGCCAAAACGATTAACGAAACAAAAGCAACTGCGGTTTACGAAATTATCAATAAAACGCCAGGTGTATTAATGGTGAATTTAGGAAACGAACAGCATATGATGTCTATTCGCCAACCTATGACTACAAATGCCTATTATTTATACCTTGAAGACGGATTGCCGATTCGACCAATGGGAATTTTCAATCATAATGCTTTATTAGAAATAAACCAATATAATCTGCAAAGTATTGAAGTTGTAAAAGGTCCGGTTTCTTCTTTATACGGGCCCGAAGCTGTTGGTGGCACTATAAATTTAATTTCTTTAAAACCACCTGTTGATCCTGAGCTTAAATTTGGAATTCAGGCCGATAATTATGGTTACAGAAGATTTCAGGCGGCTGGAGGTGCCACAATCGGAAAAGTCGGTTTTCATATTGCTGGAATTTCAAGTTTACAGGAAAATGGCTGGATGACGTATTCTGATTACAATAAAGACAATTTGAATGCGAGAATTGACTACAACATCTCGCCTTCTACCCGACTGATCAGCAATACGATGTACGGAAAATATTATTCGGACATGAGTGGCACTGTAAACGAAGAAGCTTTTAACAATAGAACTTATAAAAGCACTTCTGATTTTACTTATAGAAAATCGGATGCTTTACGAACTCGTTTAACATTAGAACATGACTGGAATAGCAATTCTAGCAGTTACATTACAGCTTATTTTCGTGACAATAAATTAGGGCAAAATCCATCATACGGAATCAAATGGAGCCCTACAGTAAATCCGACGACGGCTAAAGGCGAAGTAAATTCGAACAACTTTAAAAGTTATGGTGCAATTGGACAACATACTCAAAAATTTGATTTTTTAAACACGAAAATTGTGGCTGGAGCTTTATACGATTATTCTCCTGTGACTTATTGGTCGTATGTAATTGATTTAAAAGCCAATTTAAATCCAGGACAGCCAGGAAAACAAACGGTAGATTCGTATGAAATCATTGCGGAACATCCAGATTCTAAACTTTCAGATTATACAGCTGATATTTTTAACACTGCTGGTTACGCACAACTCAGCTTTAATCCGATTAAAAAATTAATTGTCACTTTTGGAGGTCGTTATGATAATATGAAAGTGAATTATGATAATGCAATTGATCTTTCTACAGGAAGCAAAATATATGACAAATTTACTTTCAAGGCTGGAGCTAATTATAATCCTGTAGAATTTGCTGGATTTTATGGCAATTATTCACAAGGTTTTGCGCCTCCGGGAATTACTTCAATTTTTAGAGCTAAACCAGGAACTGGCGGTACATCAGGTATTCCTGCCGAATTTTATTATAACTTAAAACCGGCAGATTTTGACAATTATGAAGTTGGCGGATGGTTTTCTTTCTTAGAAAACAAATTAAATTTCGATTACGCTTTTTATTATATGGAAGGCAAAAATGAATTGCTAAACATCAAACTTCCAGATAATTCGACTGATTATCGTTCGGCTGGAGAAACACGTCATAAAGGAATCGAGTTTGGTGCTTCATACAAGCCATCCAAACAATTCAATATCCGTCTGGGCGGAACTTATGCACAGCATACTTATATTGATTTCAAACTTTCAGACAAACCATCAGATCCAATTCAGGATCTGAACGGAAAAGAAATGCCATCTGCTCCAAAATGGTCAGGAAATTCAGAAGTAAGTTATTATCCAAACTGGCTTCCAAATTTAAGAACTTCAATAGAATGGCAACTTGTAGGCAGTTACTACCAAGATCAAATCAATACGGTAAAATATGATGGCTACAATATTTTCAATGCCCGAATTGGTTACCAATGGAAAAAAATTGAGGTTTACGGAAACGTGCTAAATCTTACTGACAAATTATACGCTTACAATGTTACAAGAACCAATGTTGCCAATGCACAGCCAACTTATACTGCTGCGGCACCTAGAACTTTTGTATTCGGAATTCAATATAATTTTTCATTAAAAAAATAAAATTTCGCCACAGATTAAAATGATTAACACAGATTAAATAATCTTTTCTAATCTTTTAAATCTGTGGCAAAAAAAATTGACCATGAGTAAAGAAACACATAAAAAATCTTCTAAGAAAGATTCCAAATTCATCAAAAAAATCAAACAAAACATGTACAAATGGCATCGTGTTATTGGATTGATTACAATTGTTCCTGTAATTTTCTGGACATTTTCTGGTTTAATGCATCCTTTTATGGCGCACTTTTTCAAACCCGAAATTGCTCATGATAAAATTGAACAACCCATCATTGACAAAAGCCAATTGCATTATTCTATTCAGGAAGTTTTGCTGAAGAATGAAATATCGCAATTCAAAAATTTCAGAATTGTCACTTTCAATAACACGACTTATTATCAGGTCAAAACTATTCTTGGTGAACTTTGGTATTACGATGTTTCGACTGCTAAAAAACTAGAAAACGGAGATCAAAAATATGCAGAATGGCTTTCTCGGTATTTCTTAGATGACCAAAAAAGCAAAATAAAAAACAGCGAAGTTGTAACGGAATTTACATCGCAATACAAATATGTCAACCGTTATTTGCCAGTTTATAAATTAAGCTTTGACCGTCCAGATGCAATGCAGGTATATGTAGAAACCTCATCGAGCAAATTGGCGACTTATAATCCGATTTCTCGACAAGCTTTTATCTGGTTTTTCGACACTTTTCACAATTGGTCTTTTATAGATGCCATAAGCAACAATAGCATCCGAATTATTACCATGATTTTTCTTTTGTCTATTATTGGGTTTTCTGCTTTGAGCGGGATTCTCATTTACGGCTTGCTTTGGAAAAAATTCAAAAAAACAGATAGTTTAACGCCAAAAAAAGGATTGAGAAAGTACCATCGTCAAATTGGAATTTGGATTTCACTTTTTACATTGACTTTTGCTTTTAGTGGTGCTTATCATGCTACTACAAAATGGACGCCTTATACATTATCGCAAATGGTTTACGAACCGACTTTTGAAACCAAAGAAATTCCTGGAGCAAATAATAATTTAAATTTAGATTGGTCTCGCTTTCAAAATATGAGTTTAATTACGCTGAATGACACTACTTATTACAGATGTCAATTACTTGAAAAAGAAACAAAAAGATTCAAAATACCAAAATCAGATTCGAAATGGAATAAAAAAGAAGATCCAAAATCTGAAGTGATTTACATTAACGCAACAACAAATAAAGTTGCCCCAAATCTGGATTTAGAATATGCCGAATTTTTAGCGTATTATTTTACGGATGGAGCTCCAAAAGCGTCTTGTTGCGAAATGATCGAAACTTCAGAAGATGATTCTCAACCTTCATTCGAAAACATAAAATTGCTTGAGTCAAAAGTGTTAACCGATTTTGATAGCAGAGAATACGGTTTTGTCAACAAAAGGCTTCCTGTAGTAAAATTGGCTTACGACACGCCAGAAAAAGCAACTTATTTTATAGAAACTTCAACATCAAGATTGGCTGCAGTTGTCAATAATTCAGATCGAGTTGAAGGCTATTCTTTTGCCATTCTTCATAAATTTCTATTTATGGATTGGGCTGGAAAAAATATTCGCGATCTCGCAACAGTTTTAGCTGCTTTGTCGATTCTAATTGTTAGTATTTTAGGTTTTATTCTTTTTCTGAAAAAGTAAATAAAAGGTTCTGAAAGACTAAGATTCTGAGGCTCTAAGAAAAAAACTTAGCATCTCAGAATCTTAGTATCTTAGAATCTTAAAAAATTTATCTTGGATTATCTTGGTAATAACGCTCTTCAATTCTTTTAATATCTCGAATTGAGTTTTTAGCCCAATCCAAACGTTTTGCTAAAATTTCTTCGTCGCTTAATTTCCAATCGATATCAGATCTTCTAAGTCTGTTTGTCAAGCTCTGAATGATAATTGCTGCTGAAACTGAAATATTCAAACTTTCTGTAAAACCTACCATTGGTATTTTTAAGAAACCATCGGCATTATCCATAATTTCTTTTGACAAACCTTCTTTTTCTGTTCCGAAGAATAAAGCGCTTGGTTTTGTAATATCGAAATCTTCCAACATGCAATCTTTTTCGTGTGGAGTTGTAGCAATAATTTGATATCCTTTGCTTCTTAAATCAGAAAGACATCCTGAAACCGAATCAAATCGATTAATGTCAACCCATTTTTGAGCACCTAAGGCAATTTCTTTGTCGATTCTTTTTCCAAAACGCTGCTCGATTACATTCAATTCCTGAATTCCAAAAACTTCGCAGCTTCGCATTACCGCGCTTGTATTATGCATCTGATAAACATCTTCTACTGCAACTGTAAAATGTTTTGTTCTATTTTCTAGTACTTTTAAAAAATTAGCTTTTCTATTTTCAGTTAATATGTTTTCTAAGAATGCGAGATAATCTAAATCAATCATTTTATTTATGTTTGGCGCAAAAATACATAAATTAAAGAGAAAGACGTCTTCGCCTAAATTTTCAACGAGCTAAATATTCAATGAAATTAGCATTAAGCTTTTCGTGAAGCAGATTAACTTCATCCAAATTAACAGACAAAACATCATCTTTATAAGAATCTCCCGCAAAAACCGCATTTTCATTTTTAGAGTGTTTTTTAAGACGTTCCAGCATTAGATTTATTTCGTTTTTAGAAAAACTGACATCAATAAAAGATATAAATCGTTCTATGACATTTTTCATTCCATCATTATAATTGAGCATAATTACCTTATTGTCAATTTCATAAAAATCTAGAAAACCTTGAAAATACTTTTCTAAAACTAAAGCTTGATATTGCTGAAAACTCACCTCTTGAATTTTTTCAGGAATAATTCCAAAAACACTCAACGGAATTATATTTGGCACCATATGCATACCCGCCATTTTTTGGTGCGATCTTAAAACTTCTCCTGGATTTCGATACAATAAAGCAAAAGGAATTTCAGGAAAAACCGATCTTAAATAAGAAGCCTTAAAAATACTCCATGCATCTAGTTTTATAATCAGATTTTTTTGTTCAGAAAATCGTTTCTGCCCAAGCAATCTGATAACCGATTTAAGCAAAACCGATTTGGTATCTGCGTCAAAAGCATCGCTTCTTAAAATCTGATCAATAATAGGAGCTTCAGAGACCATAATATTTTCAGACGAAGTGGCCAAAGACTGACTCAGCATAGTAGAACCGCATCTTGATACATGAAAAACCAATCCTTTCAATTCTACATGATCGAGTTCTTTAGACCAATCAATCAGATTTTCTGCTGTACTTATTAATTTAAACGGTTTTGAATTATAGCTGTGACTTCTGCATTTTGCAATTGTTTCTTCAAAAAAAGGATCTGCAAAAGGAATATCTGATAAATAAAGCCACTCAAAATAAACTTTATTCTCTTTTTCAATCAATTTAATCGGAATCCAATTTGCAATACAATCTTTTACATTTTCCATTTTATAAATTCATTTGTGATTGAAGTTCGGCAATAATCTTAGCATTAGTTTCAGAAGGATTTTTAGAAAGTTCTGCAATAATCTGCTGTTTTACATCGTCTGAATATTGTTTCTTAGGCACGAAATTCACATCAAAACCCATTTTAGAAAACAATTCATCAGACCAAGCATTTCTCATGCAATCCAAAGTCAAATGAATTCTAGGCTCCGAACTTTTATTCTGAACACTGTGCGGCAATTGAAAATTGGCATACCAGCACTCTCCCATTTTCATTGGAACTAATTTTTCATCAACATAAAAATAAACTTCAGAATTGGTTATAATAGGAACGTGAATTCTAAAAAAACCATCTTCATACGACGTATCATTATCAACATGTTCTTTTATCTCGCTATTTGGGCCAAGCCTCAATAATCTCACCGCTTCTTTTTCGCATTCAAACCAGTCCATTATTTCTTTAAAATACGGGCAGCTATCCAACAAAGGCGTATTTTTATATTCTTTATCAGGAAAAGAAAGAATATCGTTTTCTAAACCCGATTGCGATCGTAAAGAAACGCTTGTCCATTTTCCCTCATAACGATAAGTATTAAAATGCGGTGTCCACAAATTAGTCTCACAAGTCAATAAATCGTTTTGAAGTTTTTCTATCGAAAAAGAAATGGGAAGCTGACAGGATGAAGGATTCATAAACCTTAAGAATTTAAATTGCTAATTATAAAATTGTATAGCTTATTGGCAGAAACCGAAACGGATTCTGAATCTGTTTTTAATACCAAATCTGCTTTTTCTGGAGTTTCAAAGACATCACTTATTCCTGTAAAACTTCTAATTTTATTTTGATCATGGTCTGGCAACAAAGCTCTTTTGTACAATCCTTTCGGGTCTCTTTCAATCAAATTGCTAATAGAACAATCTAGAAATACTGTTTTTACAAATTCAAAAGTTCTTAATTCACTTCTAACATTTTCATAGGGATTTATAACCGACATCAGAACAATTTTATTTTCTTCAATCATGCTTCGGCCAACATTAAAAAGTCGTCTTATATTTTCGCATCGGTCTTCTTTAGAAAATCCCAGATCTTTACAAATAGTCTGTCGGTAAACATCGCCATCTACTATTTCAGCTTCGTAATTGTTTTGAAGCAGCAGATGTCTGACATTTTCCGCCAAAGTCGTTTTTCCTGAACCAGAAAGCCCTGTAAATTGAATTAAAATCATCTTGAATTGCTTTTACCAAACTTGACATTAAAATTAAATAATTCAGAAAGAGAGACACAGCGTATAAACCCCCATTCTTTTATCTAAAAAAGTATAGCTACTCCTTATTATTTACTAAGCATTTAAATAAAGAAATCACTATTTTTATCTTTTAATAAAACTAAGAATGAAAAAGAAACTTGTTGTTTTAACAGGAGCAGGAATCAGTGCTGAAAGCGGTATAAAAACTTTTCGCGACAGTGATGGTTTATGGGAAGGACATGATGTGATGGAGGTTGCCACGCCAGAAGGCTGGCATAAAAATCAAGAGCTGGTTCTAGATTTCTACAATAAAAGACGCCAACAGTTAAAAGAAGTAAATCCGAATCTTGGACACACTATTTTGGCAGAATTAGAAAAAGATTTCGACGTGCAAATTATCACTCAAAATGTTGATGATCTTCATGAACGTGCGGGAAGCACAAACGTTTTGCATTTGCATGGCGAACTGCTAAAAGTGCGAAGCACTCAAAATAAAAACCTGATTTTAGATTGGACAGAAGATTTACTTACTGGAGATTTAGACTTGAACGGACATCAATTGCGCCCGCATATTGTTTGGTTTGGCGAAGAAGTTCCTGCACTCGAAGAAGCTATTGACATTACAGAAACTGCAGATTATTTTGCTGTTATTGGCACATCACTGCAAGTTTATCCCGCTGCCGGATTAATTGCTTACACACCAAGCACTACACCAGTTTTTTATATTGATCCAAAACCAATTTCGATCCCGAATCTTAGAAATAAAGTTGAAACCATTGCCAAATTTGCTTCTGAAGGAGTTGCCGATTTAAGAGAAAAATTACTGGATTTAGAAAAAACAACATGATTTTTGAAAGCTGGTTACAGCAACTAACTCAATTTAATCTATTCTGGCTCTTTGTTTTCTTTTTAATAGAAAACTCAGTGTTGGTCGGCTTATCTATTTTGATTGGAAAAATACTGGAAACTGAAAACACTTTTTTAAAGAATAAAGATCGAAAATGGATGCTTTCTACGCTGCTTTGCAACACATTCATCACTTTAATCGGTTTTGAATTGTATCGCTACGGAATCATGAAAATCGATTTTTCAGCATCTATTAAACTTATCATTTTTGATACGCTTCTGTTAATTCTTCTGATGGATCTTTTCATGTTCATTTTTCATTTCCTGGTTCATCATTTAAAATGGCTTTACCCAATTCATAAACTTCATCATACACATATCGAAACCAACGTTTACAGTTTATATGTTCTTCACCCAATAGAAACTTTAGGTTTTGGTTTTATATGGCTGTTTTTAATTACGATTTTGAAGTTTAATTATTTAAGTATCATTATTTATCTGGTTCTAAATCTTTCTTATGGAATATTTGGACATTTAAAAAAAGACATATTTCCATCTTTTTGGTACCGCAATTCCTTTACAAAATGGATTTCTACCACGAAATTTCATAATGATCATCATAAAAATGAATCTCACAATTACGGTTTTTACTTTACCATTTGGGATAAAATTTTCAAAACCATGATTTAAGCTCAAATATAGCTTTCAGAAGTTTTAACAATACCTTATATTTGCACCTTTCGAAAAAACAACATCACAATGACTACTCTAAACGAATTGAATGCTATATCGCCAATTGATGGAAGATATAGAAATAAAACTCAAAATTTAGCACCTTTCTTCTCTGAAGAAGCTTTAATAAAATACCGTGTTTTGGTTGAAGTGGAATACTTCATTGCTTTATGCCAAATTCCGTTGCCTCAGTTGCAAGGTATTGATTCTAGTTTATTTGAAAGCTTGAGAAACATTTACAAAAACTTCTCAACTGAAGATGCTCTTTGGATTAAAGAAACAGAAAAAGTAACCAACCACGACGTAAAAGCGGTTGAATATTTTATTAAAGATGCTTTTGAAAAATTAGGTTTATCTCAATACAAAGAGTTCATTCACTTCGGATTAACATCTCAAGACATTAATAATACTGCCATTCCGCTTTCTACAAAAGAAGCGTTTGAGCAAGTTTATATGCCAACTTTAATTGCCGTAATTGCAAAATTAAAAGAATTAAGCGTTGAGTGGAAAGACATTCCAATGCTGGCACGCACACACGGACAGCCTGCTTCTCCTACACGTTTAGGAAAAGAGATTTTGGTTTTCGTAGAGCGTTTAGAAGAGCAAATGCGTTTGTTATTCAACATTCCATTTGCAGCTAAATTTGGAGGAGCAACAGGAAACTTTAATGCACACCACGTAGCATACCCGCAAATTGACTGGAAACAATTCGGAAATAAATTTGTTGAAACTGATCTTGGTTTAAAACATTCTTTCCCAACTACTCAAATTGAGCACTACGATCATTTTGCTGCTTTCTTCGATGCTTTAAAAAGAATCAACACGATTATCATTGATTTAGATCGCGATATTTGGACGTACGTTTCAATGGATTATTTCAAGCAAAAAATCAAAGCTGGAGAAATTGGTTCTTCTGCAATGCCGCACAAAGTAAATCCAATTGATTTTGAAAACTCAGAAGGAAACTTAGGAATTGCAAATGCTATTTTTGAACACCTTTCTGCAAAATTACCAATCTCAAGATTACAGCGTGACCTAACTGACAGTACTGTTTTACGTAATGTTGGTGTTCCTTTTGGACATACAGTTATTGCTTTTGAAGCTACTTTGAAAGGATTAAATAAATTGCTTTTAAACGAAAGTAAATTTGCTGAAGATTTAGAGAAAAACTGGGCAGTAGTTGCTGAAGCTATTCAAACTATTTTACGTCGCGAAGCATATCCAAATCCTTACGAAGCTTTAAAAGGATTAACAAGAACTAATGAAGCGATTGACAAAAATGCGATTCATAACTTTATTGCGACTCTAGAAGTTTCAGATGCCGTTAGAGCAGAATTATTGGCTATAACGCCTAGTAATTACACAGGAATTTAAGAAAAATACCAAATATTTTACCAAAAAAAGCTATCTTTATCGAGATAGCTTTTTTTTATTAAATCCAGAGGCAAATCCAGGTTAGACTCCTTTTATTTTAATAGGAGCCAATGAATTTCATTTGAAATAAAAAGCTGGATCAGCCGCTAAAAAAATACCACGTTTTTATATGATTGCATTAAATGCCGCTGCGGAAACTTCACACCACTTACAACCTTTAATTAGTGATTTAGGATTAATCCTGATGACCGCCGGAATCGCCGTTCTATTATTTAGAAAAATGAAACAGCCTTTGGTTTTGGGCTACCTAATCGCAGGATTTTTGGCCGGAAACCATTTTGATTTTTTCCCATCTATAACCGACATGAAAAGTGTCGAAGTTTGGGCAGAAATTGGGGTTATATTTTTACTTTTTAGTTTAGGACTCGAATTCAGCTTTAAGAAACTAATGAAGGTTGGAGGGACTTCATCTGTCACCGCCATAACCCAGATTTTGTTTATGACCGTAATTGGTTATGCAGTCGGGCAATGGATGGGCTGGGGAAAAATGGACAGTATTTTCTTGGGAGCAACACTTTCTATTTCGTCTACAACCATTATCATCAGAGCTTTTGACGAATTGGGCGTAAAAGGAAAAAAGTTCGTTGGAATTGTTTTCGGGGCTTTAATTGTCGAAGATATTGTGGCCATTCTGATGCTGGTTTTGCTATCAACTATTGCTGTGAGCGATCAGGTTTCGGGAACAGCATTATTACAATCTGTTTTAAAACTTATTTTCTTTTTAATTATCTGGTTTTTAGGGGGAATCTTTATTATTCCAACTATTTTCAAAAAAGCTAAACATCTGATGACAGATGAAATGCTACTCATCATCTCATTAGCATTATGTCTAATGATGGTAATTTTTGCTTCAAATGTTGGTTTTTCTCCAGCTTTAGGTGCTTTTATCATGGGATCTATTATTGCTGAAACTACGATGGCAGAAAAAATTGAACATTTAATTCAGCCTGTAAAAGACTTTTTTGGCGCTGTTTTCTTTGTATCAGTCGGAATGTTAATTAATCCTGTAACATTGGTAAATTATGCACTTCCTGTTGCCATAATTACTTTATTGACCATATTTGGAAAAGCCTTTAGTTCTTCTATCGGAGCCTTGATTTCTGGTCAGCCCTTAAAACAATCGGTTCAAACGGGAATGAGTTTGGCACAAATTGGAGAGTTCTCGTTTATTATTGCTACTCTCGGAATGTCATTAAAAGTTACAAGCGATTTCTTATATCCAATTATTGTGGCTGTATCTGCCATTACCACATTTACAACTCCATTTTTAATTAAATATTCAGAAGGATTTGCTTTATTTTTAGAAGCAAAAATGCCTAAAAGATGGGTTAAAAACATTAACCGTTATAGTGTGAATGCGCAAGCCATTAAGTCTGTCAGTACTTGGCAGATTGTACTTCGCTCTTCGATTACGCAAATTATTCTTCATACTATTATTATTACGGCCATTATATTATTGTCATCAAAATTCGTAGCGCCATTGGTTGCCGACACAAGATTCGGAAATACTTTAGCAGCTTTACTGACTCTAGTTGTAATTGCACCATTTTTATGGGCACTTTCGCTTCGTCGCGTAAAAGTTGATGAAGTCGAAGCGCTATGGGAAGAACGCAAATACCGCGGTGCACTTTTAATGCTAATCCTGATAAGAATGAGTCTTGGTTTATTCTTTGTCGGATTCCTATTGAATATTTTCTTCTCTCCTTTAGTCGCTTTCGTTGCGCTGATTATTGCAATTGGAGCGTATCAAATTTTCCCTAAAAAACTAAATGAGCAATACCATAAAATTGAAAATCACTTTTTGAAAAACCTCAACGATCGCGAAAACAAAAAGATCGACAGAAGATATGCCAATTTAATGCCGTGGGACGGACACATGTCTTTCTTCGAAATTAAAAAAGAATCCAATTTAGTGGGGCAGACTTTACAGGAATTAAAGATCCGCGAGCAATTGGGAATTAATATTGCTTACATAAAACGAGGAGAAGTCACCATTCCGATTCCTACCAAAACCGAACGCTTGTTTCCAGGCGATGAAATTTGTGTAATCGGAACTGATGCACAAATCGCAGAATTCACAAAATTCTTAACTCAAAACGAAACAGAACCTCCTACAAAAGTAGAAGAAACCGATATTGTTTTGCGTCAGCTTGAAGTTTCTCAAGACGAATTCATTCAAAAAAGCATCGGGCAATTCAGAGCCAAAACAGACGGAATGGTCGTAGGAATTGAACGAAACGGAAACCGTATCCTAAATCCAGAATCTAGTTTGATCTTAGAGAAAAATGATATTCTTTGGGTTGTAGGAGACAAAAAAAGAATGAATGCTTTGTTGGCGGCCAAGTAAGTTTTTTAAAGATGCTAAGGTTCTAAGGCGCTAAGATTCTAAGTTTTCTATAAAAGCGTTGAAATTTTCATAAATTGAAAATCTCAACGCTTTTATATTTTCTTTGTTTTTCTTAAAAACAAAAAATGCTAAAATTCTAAAAAACTTAGAACCTTAGCATCTTAGTATCTCAGAACCTTAAAATTATTTATTTGGCTGCGGAGTCAACCTCAAATAAGGCTTTATTGGCGTGTGTCCTTTTGGGAATTTTGCAGGAATGTCGCTGTCTGGAATTGCAGGCGCGATTACCACATCTTCTCCATCTTTCCAGTTTGCTGGAGTTGCAACACTGTAATTTGCTGTCAATTGTAAACTGTCAATTACACGAAGTAATTCGTCAAAATTTCTTCCTGTTGAAGCTGGATAAGTCAGCGTTAATTTGATTTTTTTATCTGGTCCGATAACAAAAACAGAACGAACTGTAAATTTATCACTTGCATTTGGATGAAGCATATCATATAGATTTGCCACTTTTTTATCCTCATCTGCAATGATTGGGAAATTTACTTCTGTATTTTGAGTTTCGTTAATATCTTTAATCCACTCTTTGTGTGAGTCTAAACCGTCTACGCTTAAAGCAATAACTTTTGTATTTCTTTTGGCAAACTCAGGAACATAATTCGCCACAGTTCCCAATTCAGTTGTACAAACAGGAGTAAAATCTGCTGGATGCGAAAATAAAACACCCCAAGAATCTCCTAACCATTCATGAAAACTGATTGGTCCTTGCGTGGTTTCTGCTTGAAAATCTGGTGCTATATCGCCTAATCTTAATGTTGACATAATTTATCTTTTTTAGTTCCTCTAAAATTAACTAAAAAATACATTTAGAAAACATTCAAAAGGTAAAAAAAAGTTAAAATTCTACTTTATCTATCTAATTAATATTTTAATCTAAATAAAACCCAAAACAAGATACCAGAAAGCGAGCGTTATGAAAGAAATTGGAATTCCGAAACCAATCATCATACTGCTTAGTTTTGGCTTTAATCCGTATGTTGAAGCCAAAATTGCGCCCGTTATCATTGGTGCCATGGCGGTTTCCATTATCGTAATTTTTATAACTTCAGAATGCTGGTTAAAAATGAAAACATAGAGCACAAAAATTATAAAAGGTATCAAAAGCAGTTTAAAGAAAAGTCCTAGACGTAAAAATTTCCAATGCTGGCTTTTTCGATCAAAAGTCAATTGCAAACCAACAGAAAGCAAAGCTAAAGGTGTTACCAAACTTCCGATTTTCAATAATACAGATTGAAAGTTTTCATTTAAACTATAATCAAAAATATTCATCAGGCACGCCAAAACAAACATCAGAAATGGTGGAAACGTAATAATCTTTTTGAAAATCCCTAATGCGTTCGGACTGCCTTTAGAATAGAAAGCAGCAGTAAAGACTCCAAGTGTAGAAACCACTACAAAAGTTCCTGGCTGATCTACCAAAACAGCCGTTTCTAAACCTTTTTTTCCAAATAAAGCTTCAATAATTGGATATCCAAGAAAAGAACTGTTGCTTAATCCTGCAGTTAAAATCAGACATCCAATCAATTTATTAGACCAGCCATTTCTTCTTCCTAAAAAATGAAAAAATATAAAGGCCAAAATATAAGTAATCCACCCCGCTCCTATCGGAAATAGCAATTCGCTGCTCCATTTTATTTTAGGAATATGATATAAGGTAATCGCAGGAAGACAGAAATAAATAACAATTTTATTGAGCGTCTTATAAATATGAGTGGGAAATTGTTTTACATGCTGTAAAACTAAACCCAGCGAAAGAAAGAGAAATATTAGTATAAAGTTGTTCATATAGCAAGATCATCGCAAAAATAAGTATTTAAAATTTGAGGTAAAGAATTAATTTTTAGTTAAATTAGTATTTTGTGTTACAAAAAGATGTAAATTTGTAACATATTTTATTACAGTATGATTTCAGGTAAATTTGCCATAACGATTCACATTCTTACTTTGTTGCATAAATTCCCAAATGATTATTTATCATCGGAATATATTGCGGGAAGTATTAATCTAAATCCTGTTTTGGTTCGAAAAGAAATTGCCAATTTAAAAGCCCATCATATTGTAGAAAGTAAAGAAGGAAAAAATGGCGGTACAAAATTGGCAGTTAACGCTGCTGATCTGACTTTAAAACAGATATTCGAAATGACCTTTGAAACTATTGGTTTAGGTTTTGCAAAAAATCAGCCGAATCCTGATTGTCCTGTTGGAAAAAACATCAATCAGCATTTGGAAATGTTGTATAGCGAAATGAATCAAAACGTCAGCAAACAGCTGGAAGGAATTTCATTGGAAGATTTTTCGAATCAATTTTAAAAGCTATTTTTTTATCCAAAACTGTAACATTTTTTATTACTAAATAAATTTATATATTATGAAAATCGCACTTATTGGAGCTACAGGATTTGTTGGCTCAGCAATTTTAAACGAATTAGCAGACAGAAAACATGAAATTACTGCTATTGCAAGAACCCCAAAAGATACAGCAAATGCTACTTGGGTTGCTGCAGATATTTTTAATGTTGATGCTTTGGCAGAAATCTTAAAAGGTCACGATGCTGTTGTCAATGCTTATAATCCAGGTTGGACAAACCCAAATATTTATGATGACTTTTTAGCGGGTTCAAAAGCGATTCAAGAAGCAGTTAAAAAATCAGGCGTTAAACGTTTTATTACGATTGGTGGAGCTGGAAGTTTATATGTTGCTCCAGACTTGCAAGCAGTTGACACTCCAGATTTTCCAAAAGAAATCTTCCCTGGGGCTAATGCTGCAAGACATTACTTAAATATTATTAAAGAAGAAAAAGATTTAGACTGGGCTTTCTTTAGTCCTGCTTTCGAAATGCACGCTGGAACCAAAACAGGAAGAACAGGAAAATACCGTTTAGGTTTAGAAAATCCTGTTTTCAATGACGAACAAAGAAGCATTTTATCTGTAGAAGATTTGGCTGTTGTTATTGCTGATGAAGTAGAAACTCCAAAACATCATCAAGTACGCTTTACAGCTGGATATTAATTTTTAAAGATGCTAAGTTGCTAAGGCACTAAGATTCTAAGTTTTTTTTCAGAACTTTTCGCAAATGCGATGTCTTCCTGAGCGAAGTCGAAGGACACACAAAGTAATTCCGCAATACCATTTAGACCCGACAGGTTTTAAAACCTGTCGGGTCTCTTTGCATGTAACCAATCTTTATCGAGCTACTTGCGTGTCCTTCGACTTCGCTCAGGAAGACAAAAAAGCTAGAACAAATTCGTGCTAATTAGTGTACTTCGTGGCAAACTAACTTTTTGAAACTGTTTTTGTTTTCTGTACTTTTACATTTCTAAAAAGTGCGTTTTGTCAAATTCTAATAAACAAACTGGCAGCATATCTGAAAAAGCTGGAATTTCACCTCCTGAAATCACCAATATTTCGGCTATCAATCAAATTAAAAGCAAACGCAGGCAACAACCCACTTCTCAAGAATTAATTGATGGTATATTAGAAGGAAACCGAACTTCTCTCAGTCGCGCGATTACTTTAATTGAAAGCACCAATCCGGACCATTTTGATAAAGCTGGCCAAGTTATTCAAGGCTGTTTATCTCATGCCAATAAATCAATTCGCATTGGAATTACAGGCGTTCCAGGTGTTGGGAAAAGCACTTTTATCGAGGCTTTTGGAAAACACTTGACAGAATTAGGAAAAAAAGTCGCCGTTTTAGCGGTTGATCCTAGCAGTTCGCTTTCGCACGGAAGTATTCTCGGCGACAAAACCCGAATGGAAGAATTGGTGAAAGATGAAAATGCTTTTATTCGTCCAAGTGCTTCTGGAGAAACTTTAGGCGGTGTAGCTCGCAAAACCCGAGAAACTATCATTCTTTGTGAAGCCGCAGGTTTTGACACTATTATTATTGAAACCGTTGGTGTAGGCCAAAGTGAAACTGCCGTTCATAGCATGGTCGATTTCTTTTTACTTTTAAAGATTTCTGGTGCTGGCGACGAACTTCAAGGCATTAAACGCGGCATTATGGAAATGGCAGATGCCATTGTCATTAACAAAGCTGACGGCGATAATGTAAAAAAAGCAAATCAGGCGAAAGTAGAATTTAATCGCGCTTTGCATTTATTTCCTTCAAAAAAATCAAATTGGCAACCGAAAGTAACTACTTGCAGTTCGTTGACAAAAGATGGAATTCCTGAAGTTTGGAACACTATTTCTGATTATTTTGAAATGACGAAAGAAACTGGGTTTTTCCAAGAAAAAAGAAATGAGCAAAATCACTTCTGGATGATGGAAACCATCAACGAACAACTGAAACAGAATTTCTATAATCAGCCTGAAATAATTTCGCTTTTAGAAAAAAACAAAAAAGCAGTGCAAAACAATGAAATTTCATCGTTTGCAGCTGCTGCTGAGTTATTAAAATTGTATTTTGAAAAAAGCTTCTAAGATGCTAAGATTCTAAGTTGCTAAGTTTTTAGTGCATTACTTAACCACAATCTTGTCTTTTCGACTTCACTCCATGTGACAAAACTTAGAAACTTAGTCCCTTAGCATCTTTATTTCTTAGGTCTAAGCTTATACTTACTTTCTTTATACAAATTTCCTGCTGTAATAACGTGCGCTAAAGCATCTTTTGCTAAATCTTCGTTTAGTTTTACAGGAATTAAAGTGGTATCGTTTTTAATTTCAAATTGAAGTGGTTTCAAATTTGGCTGCATGATCACCACTTGGCTTTCTACTCTAAATGCATTGATATCATTAAACTGCATAATTGATCTTCCTTGTACTTTCGGATCTAGTTTAGTTAGATTTCGTCCTACCATTGGTGTTTCAAACGGCATACCCAAATATCCTAATAATGTCGGCGGAATATCAATCTGACTTGCCAGTCTGTCATAAACTGCTCCTTTTGGAACTCCTGGTCCCATGATAAATGCTGGAATATGGAATTTATTAATTGGCACTAAATTTTTACCATATGTTCTAGTATTGTGATCAGCAATTACAATGAAAATCGTGTTTTTAAAGTAATCTTCTTTTTTAGCCAATTCAAAGAATTTCCCTATAGAGAAATCCGCATATTTCATGGCGTTATTTACCGTTGCAGGTTTTTTATCGTATGGCTTAATTCTTCCTGCAGGATATTCGAAAGGCTCATGATTAGAAGTTGAGAACATCAAAGAGAAAAACGGTTTGTTTCCTTTTGACTTAAAATATTGATTGGCTTTAGTTACCAAATCTTCATCAGAATAGCCCCAAGTTCCTTTGAAAGCATACTTATTTCCATCAGAATCAAAATCGGTTTGGTCTACGATGTCTGTAAAACCATTTCCGTTAAAAAATGAAGCCATGTTATCAAAATTGGCCATTCCTCCATAAATGAAACTCGTGTCATAACCTTTTTGTTTTAACGCATCTGCCAATGTAAAAAATCCTTGTTGTGAGTTTCCAAGCTTTACAACACTTTCTGATGGCGAAGGCAAAAATCCAGTTACAACCGCTTCAATTCCGCGAACGCTTCTGGTTCCTGTGCAATATAAATTGGTGAATAATGTTCCTTCTTTCGATAATTTATCAAATTCTGGAGTTAATGGTTTTCCTCCTAAAATCCCAACATATTCTGCACCTAAACTTTCTTGTAAAAAGATAACTAGATTGTATGGCTTTTGCACAACAGAATCTGGCTGCTGTACGTGTAAAAACGGAATATCTTTATCGGTAAAATCATTTGGCCCAGCGATCATATATTTTTTCACACGAGCAATCGCTTCGGCTTCGTCCATTTTACCATACATTTTGGTATTTCCTTCATTTTTGATTGAATACGCCGCAAATGCAACCGTATAAAATGAATTTAACCCAAGAGTATTTGTAAGCTGATCTGTCGAGAAAACAGCATTACTCGCATTAATAGGACGTTTTGAAGTCAGACTCGAACGCGCTCCAAAAAACAATAAAAAAGCCACTAATGGAAATACCATTAATTTGAATTTGTAATCTGCGCTGGTTGTATGAAAATATTTTTTCCCCTTTTTGAAAGCAAAATACATCACAACTCCCAAAATTAGGAATGTCACGACGATAGAAGTCAGATAGCTTTTTAAAAGCATTCCAACCACTTCTTTCGGATAAATAAGATAATCTAAGAAAATCTTATTTGGACGCGTGTCATATTGTTTTACAAAATCTGGCGAAGCTAATTCCACAAAAAGAATTAAAAACAGAAATAGAAAACTATAAATTACCAGAAATTTGTTGGTGAATTTTATGCATTTATTCGGCAGAAAAGTAATTAGCAATGCGGGTAGAAACGACAAATAGCAAAGCAATATCAAATCCATTCGAAGACCGATTGGAAAAATATACCAGAAATCTGGTGTCTGCTCTACTCTTTCTTTAAAAAGAAAAAACAAAAAGATTCGGCTTAGAGTGGTTATCAATAATCCGATTGCTATAAAATTTAATATAGGCCTTAAAAAAGATAATTTCTTCATCAATAAAAAATATTAAGAACGTAAAAGTGATTTTCAAAAAACACGATTACTCTTCGTAACGGTTTATTTCTCTATCATAAAACTCATTTGCCTTTTCAATTAAACTTTCCATTTCGGCGTTTAATTCTGCTTCATCCAAATCTTCAGGTTCTTCTAAAAATTCAACCTCATCATCTTTCAAATTGATAATAAATCTTGGATAATCTAGGTGGATGATAAAAATATCATCTGGGAAATCAGTGTTGTCTCCAAGTAAAAATTTAGGTAATTCCATATATTTATTTTTTAGTAATTGATTATTTATTGTTTTGCTAAAATCAGCCTTTTATTTTTTCAAATTTAATTATTCTGCATCTGAATTCTTAACCAATCTTTTTGTTAAGTAATGAAAACGAGCATACAAACAAATTGCAGCCGCAGTTAATCCAGCCAAAAGTCCGACCCAAACACCTTGAGCTTTCAATTCTGTGTGTTCTCCTAAATAATACGAAATAGGAAAACCAATAACCCAATAGGCTACAAAGGTAATGTACATAGGCACTTTTACATCTTGTAATCCGCGTAAAGCACCTAAAACCACAACTTGAATTCCGTCAGAAATCTGGAAAATCGCAGCTATTAAAAGCAGTTTTGATGCAATGGCAATTACTTCTTCATTATCCAAAATTTGTCCTGTATTTTCCATATTCAAGAAAATATAAGGCAGATAATCGTGGAAAACGATAAAGAAAATGGCAAAAACCGTTTCTAAGATTATAGCAAGAA
Source organism: Flavobacterium anhuiense (assembly GCF_004151235.1). Lineage (GTDB taxonomy): Bacteria > Bacteroidota > Bacteroidia > Flavobacteriales > Flavobacteriaceae > Flavobacterium > Flavobacterium anhuiense_A. The sequence goes on along the minus strand of NZ_JUIV01000001.1, from coordinate 54,257 downwards.
GGAAAATAGAACGCGCTACAACAATCAGTTTTTTATAATCCATCAATCCTCTTTGATTACTTACACGAACCATAGAAGTTACGCTCAATCCCATTGCAAACATAAAAGTCATCGACGCCAAACTTAAAGCAATCTGATTTGCTGCCTGACTTGTTTTCCCGATATTTCCACAAAGCCAGATTGAAGCCGTAAATAAAACTACTTCAAAAAGCATCTGCATTGCAGAAGGAAATCCGATACTGATGATCTTTTTTATGGTTGTTTTTTTTATTTCATTAAAACTAAAACCTTTAAAAAAGCGTTTTAAATCGTCTCTTCGCGAAAGCATGATATGCATAAACATTACTAAAAAGATCCTAGAAATTACCGTTCCTAAAGCGGCACCGATAATTCCCATTTTTGGAAAAATCCAAATCCCATAAATTAAAACATAGTTTATACCAACGTGAAGAACGTTTGCCATTACCATGGCATACATAGAATATTTGGTTAACGACATTCCGTCTGCAAACTGCTTATATCCTTGGTACATTACCAACGGAATTAGAGAAAAAGCCACCCATCCTAAATAGGGTTTTGCCAACACAATTACATCTGCAGGTTGTTTCAGCAATTCCATAATGGGTTTTGCAAACATAATTACGGTAAAAAGCACCAATCCTAGAATTGTACAAAGAAATAATCCATGATGAAAAGCAGATCGAATTTTAGTATCATTTTTCTCTGCATCACCTTCGGCAACAATTGGCGTAATGGCTGTAGAAAAACCAATTCCTAAAGACATGGCGATAAAAATCATACTATTTCCAAGCGAAACTGCCGCCAATTCTGTACTTCCTATTTTACCAACCATTATATTATCGACAATACCAATTAAGGTATGTCCGACCATTCCTAAAATAACAGGATATGCCAGCCTTAAATTATACGAAAACTCTTTGGTGTACTGCTTTAAATTCACTTGTATTCTATTTTGTGCGCAAAGATAGTCAGAAGCTTCGAATTCTATCCTATCAATAAAAATATATCCCAATTTTAAGACAAAAATAAGACGAACTCAATATTATGTAACGATTTTTAAAAATTGTATAACAATCTCCAAACGCCTTGCGTATAATTTTACATCATAGAAATTTCAAAAATATAAGCCATGAAAAAATTACAGATGTTATGCCTAGCTGCTTTCACATTTTTATTTGCCAACACCACATTTGCTCAAGAAACAGAAGCAACAAATTACGATCAAGGTTTTAGATTAGGTTTTGGCTTAAATGGGGGATTGCCAACCGACAATGATTACGACTGGTCTCTTGGGGGAGACGTTCGTTTACAGTATGATCTTTCCAAAAAAACATCTTTGACCTTAACAACGGGATTTACAAATTTATTTATGGGAAAAGACGATCTTGGAAATGATATAAAAGATCTTGGATTCATTCCAGCAAAAGCAGGTTTTAAAGCTTTTGTCTTAAAAGATCAATTTTATGTTTTAGGAGAGCTGGGTGCAGGTTTTGCTGTAACAAACGGTTACGATAAAACTACCTTTTTATGGGCTCCAGGAATTGGTTATGCCAACAAGTACATCGATTTAAGTGTTCGTTACGAAGATTATCATGACTTTAGAACCAATCAAGTAGCATTGCGTGTTGCTTATGGTTTTAAACTATAAAAAATAGGTTTAATTTATTATTTTGTTTTTGGTAAAAATCCGACAGCTTATATAGTTGTCGGATTTTTTATTTTATGCCATTGGTCAAAAGAAAAGTGCTAGTAGTCAAATGATTTTTTAGGATTGATTTAGAAGGTGGTAATTCGCAGAAAAATTAATCAAATCATGAACAAAACAATCTTTTATCTATCGCAGCTTTTTCTTTTTTTATTGGCTACCCTAGCTGCACGTTCACAATCAGGAATTTCAGGTGAATTTAAACTCGATTATGTCCCATTTTCTAAATATGTACGGCCAATGGACAGCACAAAAACAAATGCAGAAAGTAATTTTAAAAGAGCACAGCTGGCTTTTGAAGTGCCATTGTCTTTAAAAATGGACAAATACGATCATCCAAAACTTTGGTCAGTATTTTTTAATGGAAGTTATGCCAAAATGGAAAACAGGAATTACAATATTCAAGATCTTCCAGTAGCATTTCAAGGCGGATTTCCGAATGAATTGCTCAATACGCAAGTTGGAGTCAAACATTTGCGTTCTATTTCTTCTTCTTGGTCTTTATTAATAATGGCTTCTGTAGGTGTTTATACAGATATGGTCGAAATTAATAAAGATGATGTCTTGCTTCAAGGCGGAATTCTTTTTATCAAACAATTTAATCCTAAACTGGCTTTGGGGGCAGGTCCGGTCTTGACTAATAGTTTTGGTGTGCCGATGGTTCTTCCTGGAATTTATTTTAATTGGGAAACTACAGGAGCATTACATTTTAAAATTACTTTTCCAGAAGGCGCAGAAGTTGGCTATCGAATGTCTGATACGTTTGACTTAAAAGCAGTAGTAGAATTAAGCGGAATGACTGCCGAAACCAAAATTGGAAATAAATCTACCTTACTGGGATATCAGCAAATAATTGCAGGTTTAAGACCTCAGATAAAATTTGGAGAACATTGGACTTTAGAACCAACGGGAGGAACTACTCTTGTTCGAAGTTTTTCAACAACTAACCGAAAAATTAAAGAAATCTTTAAAGAAAAAGATATTGCAGATCCAAGATTCACGACTACTTTTTATGGAGCAATAGCTCTAAAATGGAAATTCTAGAGCTATCTGCTCAGTAAGTTTTTATAGACTACCTCTTTCAATAATTCCTCACGGCGTGTTCTTGAAATAGGTAGCTCTTGTCCTTTTATAAATAAGCGTCCGCCAGAAATAGAATCTATATGCGTAACATTTACGAGAAATGATTTATGGATTCGAAAGAAAATTTCTTTTGGAAGTGTTTCTTCTAATGAAATCATCGTCTGATGAATAATCAGCACTTTATCTTTAAAATGAAGTTTAGCATAATTTTGCATTCCTTCGATATATAAAATATCGATCCAAGAAATTTTCTGAAATCCTTCTTCCTGACGCACATATAAAAAAGGATCCAATTGATTTTGTTTTGGAAAATTCAGCATTTGATGCCATTGCTTTGCTTTTAACGAAGCCTGATAAAAACGCTGAAAAGTAATGGGCTTTAATAAATAATCCACAACCTGAAGTCGATATCCGTCTAAAGCATGTTCTGAATAAGCGGTTGTAAAAATCACCAATGGCGGATTTTCTAAAGATTCTAAAAACTCCAATCCAGACAAATACGGCATATTTATATCCAGAAATAATAAATCTATCTGTTTTTCTTGAAGATATGAAGTGGCTTCTAGAGCCGAAGCACAAGTGCCAACAGTTTCGAGAAAATCAATTTTAGAAACAAAATCTGCTATTCCGTTTCTTGCTATAGGTTCATCGTCGATAATAAGACATTTCATTTTCATAGTTTTTTTGTTGCTGGTTTGTTTTTTGTTTCCCGCAGATTTAGCAGATTTTTTTGTTTAACCGCAAAGAACGCAAAGGTTTTACGCAAAGTTCGCAAAGGTTCAGTTTTTAAAAAGAATGCTAAGATCGCTAAGCTGTAAATTAAAATTTGTGCTAATTTGTGTAATTTGTGGCTAAAATAAAATCATTTTTAATCCTTTTAATCTGTGGCTAAAAATTTTAACCGCAAAGTTCACAAAGGTTTTACGCAAAGTTTTAATTTTTGTAAAGAATGCTTAGAACACAAAGCATTGCAGATTTAAAATTCGTGCTAATTCGTGCAATTTGTGGCTAAAAAATTATTTCAAATCTAAAGTCACTGTAACTGTAAAATCAGAATCAGTTTTATGGATATCTAATTTGTGTTTTTCTGGATATTGTATTTCCAGTCTTTTCTTTACATTCTCTAAACCTAATCCTTGATTTTTTGAAGGTATTTTGTATTGCTCGGTATAAGAGTTTTCAATTTTAAAATTCAATTGTTTATTAATCTGTTCACAAGACAAATGCACAAATCCTTTTTGATTTGGAAGCCGGGAAACATGTTTGAAAGCATTTTCGATTAACGGAACCAAAAGCAAAGGCACAATCTGAAGCTGTCCATTTTCAATGTTCCATTTGCTTTTCACTTCCAATTCATTTCCCCAACGAGTTTCTTCAACAGCAATTAAATCTTTTAAATATTTGATTTCAAGATGCAAAGACACATATTCCTTATTGCATTCGTACAATTGATACCTCAAAATATCCGAAAACTGAACCAATAAATCTGAAGCTAATTTTACATCGCTTTGCATTAGAATATGGATATGATTTAACACATTAAACATCAAATGCGGATTGATCTGATCTTGCAAAATCTTGATTTGCGCTTCTAAATGCACTTGTTTCAATTCTGCATGACTTCTTTCGATAACATTATGTTCCTGATAAAATCGAAGTCCACAGGCTGTGCTACTTATTAAAATTGCCGCTGGAATGCTGCCATAAAATTGTGTCCACAAAAACTGAAGTGTACTCAAATCAGCTTGATCGGGATATAACCTGCTTCTTGATTCTCGATTTGAAAAAACGGCATATATGGTTGCGAGGCAAAATGACAGAATAAGAACCACCACAATACCTTGCAGGGCAAACAAAGCCATTTTATTTTTTCGCAAAGCGCGAGGCAATAATATATCACTTAAAAAATGCGCTAAAGCGGTTGAACAAAATAAAATTAAAACGGACTGGGAAAAAGCAGACCAAAAACTGTAATCTTCTATTAACTGCCCCCAAATTGTAAAACCTAACAGACACCAGAAAAAGACTAAAAACATCCTGTGCCTATTTTTATTGATTGCAATCATTTATAAATAATTTATTGAGAAAATTTAACTTCAAAAGTAGTTCTATATTTTTTAAACAAACAGCAAAGTAGCATAAACCACAAGCGTTATTCAAATTAGTTTGACGAACTGCGTTTTTATTTTGACAAATGGAATTTAAAAGCAATATAAAATAACCCCGACAGTTTAAAAAAACTTATCGGGTTCAAAAAATTATCTAATTGACTAATTATCTCAATTACGCAATTACTTCTCTCCTAATTCTTTTTTATATAATTCTATATTTATAGCCGTTTTCTCGTCCAATTCAGGTTCTTTAATATCGGTGTGTTTTTTCATTTCTTCCCAGATAATTTTCGCTACAATATATCGTGACATTTCTTTATCATCAGCAGGAACAATATACCATGGAGCATGCGGTGTCGATGTTTTATTGATCGCTTCTTCGTAATACTTCATGTATTCATCCCAATAACCGCGTTCTTTCAAATCTCCTGGCGAAAACTTCCAATTGTGTTTTTCCTCTTCCAAACGGCGCAACAAACGCTGGCGCTGTTCTTCTTTGCTCAAGTGCAGATAGAATTTCATTACGATTGTTCCGTTTTGGCAAATATGTTTTTCAAAATTATTGATCTGTTCAATTCTATTTTTCCAAAAATCTGGTGTTATATCATCTACAGAATTAATACCCGGAAGATTTTCAGAAAGCACATATTCTGGATGTACGCGTGTTACGAGAACATTTTCATAATGTGTTCTATTAAATATGGCAAACTTCCCTTTTTCTGGAAGTGCAATATAATGGCGCCATAAATAGTCATGCTCCAGTTCTGTAGACGTTGGCGTTTTAAAACTATGCACTACTACTCCACGCGGATTAAACTCCTTAAAAACTTCTCGAATCAAACTATCTTTTCCCGAAGTATCCATTCCTTGAAGACAAATCAAAACGCTGTATTTATTGTGCGCATACATTACGTCTTGCAAATCGCTCAATTTGGCTTGAACCTTATCTAATTTTTCTTCTTTTTCGTCATCGTCAGCTTTTACATCTAATAAAGTTGGAATTTCTTTGAGCTTTATTTTATCTACAACTTTAAAATCTTTCGGGTCTATTGATTTCATATCTTTTTCATTTTTTGTCTTATAAATATAGTAATTTTACGAATTCCGATAGCTATCGGAACTGCTATTCATTGCAATAAAAAACAACATTTCATGGAAAAATTCACATTAGAAATATTATTTCAAATTATCGGAATCGGCTCGGCATCGGGATTATTTTACAATAACGATGCGATTTATGTAATTGGTGACAACAGCGGATTTCTTTACGAATACAATATGCAAAATCAGCAATTGAATCAGCATGCTTTGATTGACAATCCAACGCAGAATATTCCGAAAAACTTAAAACCCGATTTTGAGTCACTTACACATCATAATGATACGCTTTATGTTTTTGGTTCTGGTTCAACCGAAAACCGAAACAAAATGATTGAATTTGATTTGAAATCGAAAACCGTTTTACAAAAAAACAATTTAGTCGATCTATATGCCGTAATGCAGAATTTCGGAGAAATTAAACCAGAAGATTTTAATCTAGAAGGCGCTATTTTTGATGGCGAAAACTGGTATTTATTCAATCGCGGAAATGGCGTTTCAAACAAAAACACCATTTTTACCATTCATGCGAAAAATCTGGGAGAAGAATTTGCTCTGATTTCGGTGAATTACAAACTGCCAAAAATAAAAGGCGTTCGTTCCAGTTTTACAGATGCTGTTTTGGTCGACGATAAAATCTATTTCCTCTCAACTGCCGAAGACACTAAATCGACTTATGATGACGGAGAAATTCTAGGAAGTTTCATCGGAAGAATTGATGTAAAAACCATGAAAATCGATTTTACTCAAAAAATTACGGCAGCCAATAAATTTGAAGGTCTGACTTTCTATAAAAAAGAAAATAATAAAATCGAATTTTTGCTTTGCGAAGATAATGATACAGAAGTTTTAGAAACGAAGATTTATAAATTGACTTTGCCGATTAAATAAAACTTAGCGAATCTCTCTGTCGCTTTGTGAATCTTTGCGAAAGAGCTATTAAACAAAGATTCACAAAGGTATTCGCAGAGAAACACAAAGGTTAAAAATACTCCCTTAAATGAAACAACTCTACAGAATTATATTCATCCTATTTTTTATCAGCCTTAAAATTTATTCTCAAACAGAAGAAGCAATAATTTACTTCAAAGATGGAGATTCTATTGAAGGATTTGCTTCTTTAAATTTCAACAAAATAAAATTTAAGGTTGCGCCCGAAGACAAGCCTGATACTTGGAATGAAGAGTTTGTTAAAAAAATCACGTTTCTTAATTTTAATGCTAGACGGACTTTTGAATATGTGAAATTAAATTCATTAGACAAGCCAAAACTGGTCGAGATCATTATTAAAGGAGAAGCTACCTTATATAAAAAATTTGGTTCAGATTTTAGTCTTCTCGATCAAATTTATAATCCTCATGATGAACGACCGGCAACTTACAATCCTCAAACCAATTCTTTTTCCCAACCAACTGAATCTTCTGAATTTTATTATGTCAAAAAACAAAAAGACAAATATCCAACATGTTTAAACTGCGGGATTGTAAACTCATGGCGAAAAAACACTTCGAAAGTTTTTGCTGACTGCGATTTTATCGTAAAAAAACTAAAAAGCGACAAATGGATTTTCGAAGACATTAAAGAAATTGTAGAATTTTATAATGATGTTTGCTTAGGAGAATAATTACGATAAGAAGCAAAGCAGTGCGTCTCTACGATAAAACCTTTGTAACTTTGAATCTTTGCAACTCTGAACCTAAAAAAAATATTTTAATATTTTTTTCACCCCCGTCCCAACCTTTTTATCTTTTTTACTCTCTATACAAGAAAGACAACAATTGTGATAAACGAGACTCAAATAGCAAACTGTAAAAAAATGCATCGCGATGCCCAGCGTCAGGTGTACGAATACATGGCGCCAAAGTTGTACCGCCTTTGCAAAAGATACTTAAAAAAGGAAGAGGAAATCGAAGAAGCTTTGGCCGATTCTTTCTTTACTATTTTCACCAAACTAGAACAGTTAAAAGAAGCTTATGCTTTTGAAGCTTGGGCAAGACGCATAACTGTAAATCATTGTTTGGCGACAATTCGTAAAGAAACCAACTTTAATATGTATTTAGACGATGTGAAACTGCTTTCGCAACCTTCTGTAGACGAACTAAATACACTGGAAGAAGAAGATTTACTTAATTTATTAAACCATATTCCTGATGGCTGTAAAACTGTATTTAACCTTTTTGTCATTGAAGGTTACGGACATAAAGAAATAGCCGAAATGCTGAAGATTTCTGAAGGCACCTCAAAATCACAATTGAATGCCGCTAAGACCAAACTGAAAGAACTGGTTAACAAACTGTATTATCAAAAAGCAAAATAGTCATGGACAATCAAGATAAATTATTCGATAAAATAAAAGAAGCTTCGCAAAAAGCCGAGTTTCAAGATTTCCCGGGAATGGAAAAAGTCTGGGCGCGCGTAGAAGAAAAACTGGACAAAAAAGAAGACAAAAAAACAATAGCATTATGGAAAAAAATCGCAGTTGCGGCTTCTCTTCTATTATTGCTTTCTTTAGGCTTTCAGTTTTTGCATTCTAATAAAGAAAACATAACAGAAACTCCAAAAGTAGTTTTGGAAGAAAAAAAATTAGAACAGCCTCAAACCGAAGAGCCTGTTTTAATTCAAAAAGATGCAACTCCATCTTCAGATTCTGGGATAGTTTCAAACGAAGAAGCGGTTAAAATTTTGGAGAATCAAACTAAAAACAAACAACGAGTTGCTGTTCAAGAAATAGCAGTTCCACAGGCAGAAGCTTTTCAGTCTGCTCCGACACCAAAAATTACGGCAGAAACGACAATGCCAGCTCAAACATTATTACATGAAACTTTTGAAGAAGAAGATAATGTTTCTTCAAAAAAAGAAGTGACTTCAGATATCGGCTATTCAGGTTATTCTCAAAGAGAATCTGCAAAAGTTGCCTATTCGGCCGCTCCAACGCAAAAAGCAAAAAAGAGTGCACCTTTAGTAATTCTTAACGGAAATGCAATGGCTCACAGCGACGATGCAAAAAAAGACAAAATGATGCGAGATGAGCTTCCAAATCTAAATCCAGAAAATGTAGATTCTCTTGTTGTCCTTGATGAACCTTTGTACATTATTGATGGAATTTACTATTCAGAAAATGACTTATTTGGCAAAAATCCAACAAGCCCATATGCGCCTTTAGACAAACAAGACATTAAAACCATAACCATTTTGCAAGACCTTGAAGCGACCGAAAAATATGGCGAAAGAGGCAAAAAAGGAGTTGTTATAATTACTACAAAAAACGGAAAACCAGCTCCGAAAAAATAATCTTATGCTTTGTCAAAGTCTGCAGCTTTGACAAAGCAAAACCCAAACATTAATTCTAAAACTTATTATCATGAAAAGTCTAAAACTTATTTCATCAGCCATTGCTATGCTTATATGTTTCGTAACCATAGCACAAGAAAGAACCATTTCTGGAATCGTTTCAGATGAAACAAAACAGCCACTTCCAGGTGTAACCGTTTTAAATCAGAACACAAAAACCACTGTTTATACAAATTTTGATGGCCAATACAGTATTCAAGCAAAAACAGGTGACATGTTGGTTATCAGCTTCATTGGATATAAAAGCCAAAGTCAAAAGGTTCAAAATTCAAATACAATTAATATCAAACTTCTTCCAGATAATCAGACATTAAACGAAGTTGTAGTGGTTGGTTATGGTGTCCAAAAAAAATCAATGCTAACCGGTTCTGTCTCGGAACGCAAAGGAAAAAGAGCAAAAGTTCAAGCTGAAAGTAATTCCCTTTACGCTCCAAGTCCAACTGTTTCTATTCGAGCAAATGAATCAGTTTCTCCAAAAAGTGAACCGATGTATATTATTGACGGAGTTCCAGCAAAAGCCAATCAAATGGCAAAAATTAATCCGAATGATATCGATAATGTTTCGGTTTTAAAAGACCAAGCTGCGACTTCAATTTATGGCAGTAAAGCTTCGAATGGCGTTGTGGTTATTTCAACTAAAAATGAAATCTATAAAAATCTTTCTGAAAAAGAATTGGATAAAAAATTAAATATTATGCCAATTCCAACAGAACCAACTCAGGAAGATTATGATGCTTTTGTTGAAAATGCTTTCGAAAGTCCAAAAACAGCTCCGCTATCCACTTTTTCTATAGATGTTGATAATGCTTCTTATACCAATATCAGACGCTTTTTAAACAACGGACAACAAGTACCGAAAGATGCAGTGCGTGTAGAAGAAATGGTAAATTTCTTTAAATATACTTATCCGCAGCCAAAGAATGAGCATCCGTTTTCTATCAATACAGAAGTGAGCGACTCGCCTTGGAATAAAAACAACAAAATCTTAAAGATTGGTTTGCAAGGAAAAAACATTCCAACTAATGATTTACCTGCTTCAAATCTTGTTTTCCTAATTGATGTTTCGGGTTCAATGAGCGACATGAATAAATTGCCTTTATTGAAACAATCTTTAAAAATATTGGTAAATGAATTACGCGCAAAAGATAAAGTTGCCATTGTAGTGTACGCGGGTGCGGCAGGAATGGTTTTACCTCCAACTTCTGGAGATGAGAAAAAAACAATTATTGATGCTTTGGATAAATTACAATCTGGAGGAAGTACAGCTGGAGGAGCAGGAATTGAACTGGCTTATAAAACGGCAACTGAAAATTTTATTAAAGGCGGAAACAATCGTGTAATTCTAGCAACGGACGGAGATTTCAATGTCGGAAGTTCTTCTAATTCAGATATGGAAAAACTCATTGAAGAAAAAAGAAAAACAGGCGTTTTCTTGACTTGTCTAGGTTACGGAATGGGGAATTACAAAGACAGCAAAATGGAAATCTTGGCCGATAAAGGAAACGGAAACTACGCTTATATCGATAACATTCAGGAAGCCAATCGCTTTTTAGGAAAAGAATTCAAAGGTTCGATGTTTGCTATCGCGAAAGATGTAAAAATTCAGATCGAATTTAATCCGAAACAAGTTCAAGCGTATCGTTTGATTGGTTATGAAAACAGAAAATTACGTCCAGAAGATTTTAAAAATGATGCGATTGATGCGGGTGAATTGGGAAGCAATCATACGGTAACGGCTTTGTATGAAATTATTCCTGCTGGTGTAAAAAGTGATTATTTAGCTGAACAGCCAGATCCTTTAAAATACACTAAAACTGAAACCAGTTCAAACAATTACAGCAACGAATTGGCAACTATAAAATTCCGTTACAAAAAACCTGATGGCGATAAAAGTATTGAAATGGTTCAGGTAATCGAGAACAAATCGGTTGCTTTGGATAAAGCGAGCGATGATATGAAATTTAGTTCTGCCGTAGCTTGGTTTGGTTTGAAATTAAGAGATTCAAAATTAATTGCAGACAAGTCTTCTGAAGAAATTGTAAAATTGGCGAAGCAAGGAAATTCAAATGATGGCGAAGGTTACAAAGCTGAGTTTATTCGTTTGGTTGAAACTTCTAAACAGTATAATTAATAAACATGAGAGCAATAAAATTTCTTTCATTCCTTTTTCTGATAAGCTATATAGCAAAGGCTCAGGATAAAACAGCTTCCAAGGTAGAAAAAGACACGATTCAAGAAACAAAAAAACTAACCATTAGTGATTCCAAGCAAGTTCAGCCAGCTAAAGTAATTATATGCGGACCTAACAGAGCTTCACTCATTCAAGTTTTATATGTTTTGGACGGAAAAATCATTGATAAAGAAAAGATTAGCAAAATTAAACCCGATGCTATTGAGTCTATGAAAGCATTACAACCAAATGAAGCTAAATTAATTTATGGAGACCAAGGAGCAAATGGTGCGATTGTCATAATTAGTAAAAAGAAGGCAGATTAAAGATGGTTTATTGAAGTTCTTTGTCTGATTGGGCAATTAGCAATTAATAAATATTGTATTACATTTGCGGCTTTATTTCTAAAACTTATTTTACACACGTATGAATCCTATTTTAAGCCAAAATCTATTTTTAGTAAAAGAACATGTTGGAATGTTCAAAGCCGCAAACAACTACGATATCTATCATCCAGAAACCAATCAAATCATCATGAACTGCCGAGAGAACAATCTTGGCTTCTTCACAAAAGTATTTCGTTTTACAGATTACAAAAGAGCAACTCCGTTTAATGTTGAAATTACAACTGCCTCTGGAGAAAAGTTAATTACAGTAAGAAGAGGTGTTGCCATCTTTAGATCTACTGTTGAAGTATTAGACGAAAAAGATCGTTTGATTGGAACTTTCAAACAGAAATTCTTTTCAATCGGAGGAAAATTTAACATCCTAGATAAAAATGAAAAACCTGTGGCTACTTTGCAAGGAAAATGGACTGGCTGGGATTTTAAATTCTCACACGAAAACAAGCAATTGGCACAAGTAAGTAAAAAATGGGCAGGATTAGGAAAAGAGTTTTTTACAAGTGCCGACAATTATGTGCTTCAAATTGAAGAAACAGTTGCTGCTGACAGTCCGTTGAGACAATTGATTTTAGGAGCTGTCATGTGTATTGATATGGTTCTGAAAGAATAACAAAAAGTTGTTAAACTTAGATTAAGAATACCTTTTAAAGCATCATTTTAGTTTTCAAAAGCTTATTTTTGTAAGACTTAAAATGATGCTTTCTGCATTTCTAAAAACACAATCATGACTGACTTAAAAAATAAAAATGCCTTTATTACCGGCGCAGGAAAAGGAATAGGAAAAGCTGTAGCAATTGCTTTGGCAAAAGAAGGTGTAAATCTAATTTTGGTCTCTAGAACCAAAAGTGATATTGATCAATTAGCAGAGGAAACTGCTAAATTGGGTGTAAAAACTCTGGCTTTGTCTGCTGATGTATCTGATATCAATTCTATAAATGCTGCTGCTGAAAAAGCAATCGCTGAATTTAAACACATCGACATTTTAATCAACAGCGCCGGAATTGCTTCTTTTGGAAAATTCTTAGAATTGGAACCAGAAGCTTGGGAAAGAATTATTCAGGTAAATTTAATGGGAACGTATTATACAACTCGAGCGATTATTCCAAACATGATCGAAAGACAAACTGGAGATATCATCAATATTTCGTCAACTGCCGGATTAAACGGAAATGCATTGACAAGTGCTTACAGCGCTTCTAAATTTGCTGTTTTAGGTTTAACCGATTCTTTAATGCAGGAAATGAGAAAACACAATATTCGAGTTACGGCGTTAACGCCAAGTACTGTAGCAACAGATATGGCAAAAGACTTAAACTTAACTGACGGAAACCCAGAAAAAGTAATGCAGTCTGAAGATATGGCAGATTTAATTATTGCACAGTTAAAATTAAACCGAAGAGTGTTTATCAAAAACAGCAGTATTTGGTCTACTAATCCTTAAAAAACAAATTCCATCCCGATAGCTATCGGGATGAAATTCCAAATTCCAATCTCATAGCATTTGGAATTTGGGATTTGATTTTTGGAGTTTAGTGTTTGGAATTTAATTATTGGAATTTCAAAAAAACATGATGGAACAATATTTAAGACAATTGGTCGAAATAGAATTTCAGGATAAAAAAGAAATCTTCAGCGGGTTTTTAATTGATTATTCTGATGATTGGATTTTGCTTCGAAATAATCCTGTAGATTTTGTTTTGGATGGTTTTGTTATCCTGAGAAATAAAAATATTGAAGCCGTAAACCGAGATCATGATCTAGCTTTTACAGAAAAAGTAATTCGTTTGAAGGGATTAAAAATTAATTCTGATGATATTATCCCAATCAAAGATTTAGGTTCGATTATTAATTACGTTTCAGAGAAATACGGCATTTTTCAAATTGCGAAAAAATCATCTAAATCTGCTTACTTAGGAAAACTAATAGCATTGAATGAAGAAGAACTGACTATAGATTTCTTAGATACAAGAGGTCAGTTTGGAGGAGAACTAGGTTTTAATCCAGAAAAAATTCGAGTTATAGAATTTGATACTGATTATATTAATTCTTTGAAATTGGTTGTTCAGGATAATGAGTAATTCTTATAAAACAAAAAAATCCCTTTTTTACGAAAAGGGATTTTTTTGTCATTTCGACCGAAGGGAGAAATCGCACTAGCAATTACGCATAGAAAATCTCCAATCTTTGTCGACAAACTAGTGTGATTTCTCCCTTCGGTCGAAATGACAATACTTTGTCTGTTTATTTTTTTTTAAGCTTCCGCCAGTTTATTCAAAAACTCTATACGAACACTTCCATCTTCATCAATCTTAGTTAAATTGATTTCTTGAAGCGTATTTACCAATTCAGGATTCCACGGTGTTTTTACTTTTACATAGTTTTCAGTAAATCCGTGAATGTATCCTTCTTTATTTTCACTTTCAAAAAGAACCGTTCTGTTGGTTCCTAATTGGCTTTCGTAAAAAGCTCGGCGTTTTTTTACTGATAAACCGCGTAGCATTTTACTGCGTTTAGCACGAACATTTGAAGGAACTACGCCTTCCATATCTGCCGCTTCTGTATTGTCTCTTTCTGAGTATGTAAAAACGTGTAGATAAGAAATATCCAAATCATTTAAGAAATGATAGGTTTCTAAGAAATGCTCATCTGTTTCTCCAGGAAAACCAACAATAACATCAACACCAATACAAGCGTGAGGCATTACTTCGCGAATTTTAGCAACGCGCTCCGTGTATACTTCTCGCAAATAACGGCGTTTCATTAATTTCAAAATATCATTGCTTCCTGATTGCAGCGGAATATGAAAATGCGGTACAAAAGTTCGGCTTTTAGAAACAAATTCGATTGTTTCATTTTTCAAAAGATTTGGTTCGATTGACGAAATTCGTAAACGCTCAATTCCTTCTACTTTATCCAAAGCCTGAACTAAATCTAGAAAAGTATGCTCGTGTTTTTTGTTTCCAAACTCCCCTTTTCCGTAATCACCGATATTTACACCCGTTAAAACAATTTCACGTATATTTTGAGCCGAGATTTCTTTGGCGTTTTTCAATACATTTTCTAAAGCATCACTTCTAGAAATTCCTCTTGCCAGCGGAATTGTGCAATAGGTACATTTATAATCGCAACCATCTTGAACTTTCAAAAATGCTCTAGTACGATCTCCAATAGAATAACTTCCTACATAGAAATCGGCTTCGGCAATTTCACATGAATGAACTTCACCCATATCATTTTTGCTCAAATCATGGATATAGTCTGTGATTTTGAATTTTTCTGTAGCTCCCAAAACCAAATCAACTCCATCAACTGAGGCTAATTCTTCTGGTTTCAATTGTGCATAACAACCAACAGCAGCAACAAAAGCTTTTTCGTTAAGCTTCATTGCTTTCTTGACAACCTGTTTAAATTGTTTATCGGCATTTTCTGTTACAGAGCAGGTATTAATCACATAGATATCTGCAACATCTTCAAAATCGACGCGGTCAAAACCTTCGTCATTAAAACTTCTGGCAATTGTAGAGGTTTCTGAAAAATTCAGTTTACAACCCAGCGTATAAAAGGCAACTTTTTTTCTATTTTCCATAATTTGTCTTAAATTGATGAAATCGTTGTCAAAAAATTTAAGGCTGCAAATTTACAAACAATATTCATCAAAAGAAAACAATTAATGCACTTCGAATCAATAATTTGAAGTAATATTAATTTTAGAAACATTTAAAAGTTAACCTTTTTTGTTTTATTTTTAAAAAGTAAAATTTTTCAATTTATCAGATTTTAGCATTCAGATAAGAATAAAATGACAAAATAATCGACTAAATGCAATTTTCATCGATTAAATACATTTTTATCGATTTTAAATTCAAAATTTCTTACATTTACCATTGTTATGAATCCAGTTGCCAATAAATTCATATTAAAGAATTTTAATAAGCTTTAATTAATTTAATAATAATTCAGGCATAACAATTTTGAATTTTACTCGTTATGTTGTTGTTTTGTGTTACAAAATGAAATGGGAAAGCCGAAAACCAAAGAGAGTAGGCAAAATTAAATTACAAATACCACGCTTTATGAAAGCATTTTTACCCACGATCTGCTTGATGTTCTTAACCCTATTTAGTTCGCAAGCGCAAACTAATACTCCAGCCGCAAATGCAAATCCATTTCCTACTATCAGTACATTGACGACTTGGGCGAGCTTTAACTCACAACAGCAATTTGATGTTGCTATTCGTGCTGTTGGGTTTAAGTTTGAAGTTAAAGAACCAGGTGAAGGATCTACAGCTTATACCTACATTCGTAAAGTAACTGTTAACGATGTAAACTATACGGATAGAATTGTATACAGAATTACAAACAATAATTCTGCAAGTATCATTTCTTTAGTAACTGCTTCTACTGATTTGGTTAGTTTATACACTCCACAATTGGCAAGCTTTAAAAACAACAACTGTAAAACTGAAATGTCTAAAGACAAAAATACAACTTGCAGCTGTTACGAAAGTGCAAATTTTGCAATCGATCTTTGCGACGAGCGTGTAAAATTAACTATGGGTGACGGAAATAAATACTTTGTTTCTGTAGCTAAAAAATAATTATAACTCTGATTTGTTTCCAAATCTTTACTGACTTTTAAGTATGTAAAGATTTGGAACACATTTCTTAGTTGGAGTTTGGATTTTTAAGTTCGTACCAAACCTCTAATTCTTCTTGATATTCGAAAGAATTCACAAAATGGAAACCTAGTTTTTCTAAAATCTTTCTAGAATTTTCGTTTCCTGCATCTGCATAAGCATACAGCATCTCTACTTTCATTTTGTTAAAGGCATGATCAATAAAAGCTTTTCCAGCTTCAGTAGCATAACCTTTTCCCCAATGCTTTTCGATAAAACGATATCCTAACTCATAAAAGTTTTTGTGGTTATTAACTTCGTCTGTAATAAATTTAATTCCAGACCAGCCAATAAATTCATTTGTTTCTTTGAGAACAACTGCCCATCGGCCTGTTCCAAGATCTTTGTATTGTTTTTGAACAAACTTGATGTATTCAATGCTTTCATCAATATGTTTTACGGGTCTATTTCCCACAAACAAATGCACATTCGGATTAGAATCCAATTCAAACATTCCTTCGGCATCTGAAAGCTCAAGTGGCCTTAAAATAAGACGTTCCGTTTCTATTTGATTCTTCATTTTAGTTTAGTTTAAAATAAAACGATTTACAACCTCAGCAACACCATCATCATTATTTGAAGCTACGATTAAATCGGCTTTGTCACGTAATTCGGGAGTCACATTATCAACCCAAACTCCTAAACCGGCATATTCAATCATTGTTAAGTCATTTCCGGCGTTTCCTACCGCGATAATTTCACTTTGATGAATTCCTAATTTATCAGCCAAAAACTTCAAACTTGCCGCTTTATCAATTCCTTGCTGTGCGGCTTCTAAGAAAAATGGCTTTGACATCGAAACGCTTAAATGTGGCATAGTATCTTTTAAATCATTTTCTAACGTTTTTAAATACGCTGGATCTTGCAACAAAATACATTTAACCGCTGGTCTGTCTACATAATCTTTAAAGCTTGAAACTTTATGATGCGCCATTCCTGTAATTTCTTTTTCGACTTCAATAAACTCAGAATCTGTTTCGCTAATGATTTGATCATCTAAATAGGTAATGATATGTGCATTTTTCTTCACACTATAATCATACAACGCATGAATTTGCTCTACAGTCAATTTCTGCTCAAACAAAACCAAATCGTCTTTAACACGACTAATTATCGCTCCATTGAACGAAATCATATACGAATCGTTCAAATCGAGTTTCAACTCTTTTGCGTAAGCTGTCATTGCCATAGTTGGTCTTCCTGAAGCCAAAACTACATAAACACCTTTAGCTTGTGCTTCTAATATTACTTTTTTATTTAAATCTGAAATTCTATGATCGTCTGTCAACAAGGTATCATCCATGTCGAGCACTAACATTTTGTATTGCATTTTTTTTTTAGTTTACAGTCGCAGTCACAGTTTTCAGTCACAGTTTACAATGAAAACTGAAAACTGCGACTGAATACTTTTTAAAGACTCATTCTAAAATTTTCTATAACAGGATTTGCTTTTGCAAAATCGGTTTCTTGAATAAAAACCTCAACTGCCAAATCTGTCTGTCCAAAACCTCCTAAACGTGCCGATTGAATATTATCTTTTTTAACTGTTTCTACTCCCGCTTCTTCTAATCTTTCCTGCAAAGCGATTGCTAATACTTCACTTCCCGAAAACACTTTCATTAATCCCATGACGTTATTTTTTTATATTTATTATTTTAAAATGATATGGAAATTTCTTTGGCAATTCGTCAAATTAAAAAGAATACCGCAATTATTTCCTCGGATACTCATAAGCTGCATTATAATCATTTCCTGCCCAGAAGAAAAATAAAAAAGCACCAGTGTTATCATAAGCTTCATTTACTAAAAGACCACCATTTTTACTCAAGCCAATTCTTCTCTTATTGCTTTGACATCCACCAAAAAGAAACGGAATGCCATTGCATTTTACGAACTTGTTATCGAGGTAAAACATTCCTTTTTTATATTTTCCAGAAAGCACCGTATCTTTAATAACAGCTCCTTTTTCGTAGACTTTTATGGATAATAAATTTTCATTTTGAAATTTAAGATTAATCAAACGATCAGTATTTTCAGTTTTTCTTTGATGCAAATTCTTTTTTGAGCTTAGATTTGGCGTTACCATAAATTGGTAAGCATTATTGTTGATTAATGTATCTGGAATTTTACTTTCTAAATCTAGCTCTTCCGGTTTATCATATCTATATTCTATTCCCGGATTAAGCGAATAATTTCCTTCAAGTCCAGAAATATCCTTACGCTCCAGCTTTTGCAATTCATTACGAAACGTCTTTTTTGAAAATCTGGCACAGCCCAAAAAACTTGCAGCAATAAGCATTGTAGTTAAAAAATATAGAGTATGTTTTCTCATTCAATGTTTATTACAAAATTCAAGTTTATTTCAAACATTCTTATTCCTCTTCTTCAATATCGTCTTCGTCTTCATCAAGTTCCTCTTCACCTTCTTCATCCATATCAAATAAATAAGGTTCGATCATGATTTTGTCTGCCAAAATTTCAATTCGTTCTGTCAGAGTTTCTGTAAAAATAATTCGCTGCACTTTGGCAATACTGTTTGAAATACGAGTGATTTTAGCATCATGACGTAATTTCAAAATCGGATCGGCATCGTCTATGATAAACATTTTAAGACGATTTACGTTGTAACCCGCTGTGCTAAACATATCGTTTAATTTCGTTGGTGTTCCAATTAAAACATCAATTCCTGTAGAAACATAGTTTTTATCGTAATCCATATCGCCTTTTTCGTTTACGCCATATACTTCCAAATTGGTATATTTCCCGTATTTCTCAAAAAGCGCAACCATTTCCAAAACCTTTGCTTTGTCTTCAACAATAATTAAAGCACGAGGCGATTCTTCTGTTTTTCCTGCTAATTGCTGAATTACATTCAATACAATTGTCGTAGTTTTTCCGCTTCCTTTTGGCGAAACAATTACACAGTCAGCACCACTTTTTATGGTTGAAAAAGTTTCCATCTGTAAAGCATTGGCTTCTGTCAGACCATTCTCAATTAAACCATCTTGTAATTTCTCGTTTATCTTTTTTAGTTTCATTTTTTTTTGAGCTTTAGGCTTTAGGCAATAAGCTTTAGGCCAAAATTATTTTGTTTTTTTTAGCCTAAAGCCTAAAGCTTAAAGCTTATTGCGCGAAGCATCTTACTTGCTTGCGAACATTTTTACATCTGTCTCAGAAATTTCGTTTCCTCCCAAAATGATTAATCTTTCTACCACATTTCGAAGTTCGCGAATGTTTCCTGTCCAGTCATACTCCTGTAATAATTTTATGGCTTGCGCCGAAAATGATTTAACCGCATTTCCTTGTTCTGAAGCTATTTTCTCCGTAAAATGAGAAATCAAAGCCGGAATATCATCGCGTCTTTCATTCAATGGCGGTACTTTAATTAAAATTACTGCCAAACGATGGTATAAATCTTCACGGAAACGTCCTTCTGCAATTTCTGTTTTTAAATCTTTATTGGTTGCAGCAACGACACGGACATCCACTTTTATGTCTTTATCAGCACCAACTCTAGTAATCATATTTTCCTGAAGTGCACGCAAAACTTTTGCCTGAGCTGACAGACTCATATCTCCAATTTCATCCAAGAAAATAGTTCCTTTATCAGCAGCTTCAAATTTTCCTGCACGATCTTTCACTGCCGATGTAAAAGCGCCTTTTACGTGTCCGAATAATTCACTTTCGATCAATTCGCTTGGAATCGCAGCACAGTTCACTTCGATTAAAGGAAAACTAGAACGCTCACTTTTTTCGTGTAGTTGATGTGCCACTAATTCTTTTCCAGTTCCGTTTGGACCTGTAATTAAAACTCTAGCTTCGGTTGGAGCCACTTTATCAATCATCACTTTTATATGATTAATCGATTCGCTGTCACCAATCATTTCGTAGTTCTTACTAACTTTTTTCTTTAGGATTTTATTTTCAACTACTAATTGTTTTTTGTCTAAAGCATTACGAACTGTATTGAGCAAACGGTTCAAATCTGGCGGTTTCGAGATGTAATCAAAAGCTCCTAAACGCATGGTTTGAATAGCCGTTTCCATGTCGCCGTGCCCCGAAATCATTACCATCGGAATTTCTGGTTTTATCTTTTTCACTTCTTCTAAAACCTCAACACCGTCCATTTTTGGCATTTTGATATCGCACAAAACCAAATCGTAATCGTTGTTTTTTATTTTTTCAAGTCCTGCAACTCCATCTTCTGCTTCATCAACCTGATACGAATCATTTTCTTCTGATAAAATTTTTACCAAAACTCTTCTGATTGCTGCTTCGTCTTCTACAATTAGTATTTTACTCATTCTTTTTAAAGATACTAAGATACTAAGATGCTAAGATTCTGAGTTTTTTTGCTAAAATCTTAGCATCTCAGAAACTTAGAATCTTAGAATCTCAAGTTAATATTTTAGCCACTTATACAATTCCTTCCAAGTCGGTTTTTTGCCGTACATTAAAATACCAATTCGGTAGATTTTGGCAGCGAACCAAACCACAAAGAAAAATGTAGCAAACAATAATGATACCGAAATTGCAATTTGCCACCACGGAACGCCAAACGGAATACGCATTAGCATTACAATTGGCGAGGTTAACGGAATCATCGAAAAGATAACCGCAACACTTCCGTGAGGATCATTTACTACAGTAAAAAATCCGATATAAACGCTTAAAATCAGAGGCATTAAAATTGGCAACAAAAACTGTTGAGAATCGGTTTGATTGTCTACAGCTGCTCCAATTGCCGCATAAAATGAGCTGTACAAAAAATATCCTCCAATAAAATAAATCACAAATCCGATTATAATGCTTGCAATTGGCAGATTCCATAATTCGGCAATATACATTTGCGCTGAACCTGAAAATTCATGCTGAGCCGCTTGCATCATTTCTGGAGAAATTCTAGCGGTTGGACCAACATTTACGCCAAAGAATGCCGAAGCGGCAAACATTAACCCTAAACCGATAATTGCCCAGATTACAAATTGCAAAATTCCTGCTAGTGAAGTTCCGACAATTTTTCCAATCATTAACTGAAATGGTTTTACTGATGAAATAATGATTTCGATAATACGATTTGTTTTTTCTTCGATTACACTTCGCATTACCATGTTTCCGTAAATGATAATGAACATCATAATCAAATAACCAAATGCACCACCGATTCCTATTTTAATTTCGTTTAATCCTTTTAAACTCTCTTCTCCAGAGGCTTTAACCAAATGAATATTTACATCTGACTGTGCTTTCTGAATCGCAAGAGTATCTAGTTTTGCTTCTTCCAGATTTAATTTTGTGATTTTATTTCCGATAATATCCTGAGTGTTTTCAATAAAAGAAATACTAGGACTATTGTTAGAAATAAATTCAATTTTACTTTCTAAATCTTTTCTATTTTCGGTTTTCGGAATAACAATTAATCCGCTGAAATTTTCTTTTGTAATACTGTCTTTTAAAGCATTTACATCAATTTCAGATAGATTGAGATATTTAAATTCTGCTCCCTTTTTATTTTCCTTTAAAAAATCTGAAGCAAAAAGTCCAGTTTCGTCATGAATCGCAATTCTTTTTGTTTCTGCTTTCATGGTACTCAAATACCCAATAAAAATAGCAATAGCCACAAATAAAAGCGGACTCAAGAAAGTCATGACAACAAAAGATTTATTGCGGACTTTTGCGATAAATTCTCTTTTTATAATCAACGAGATAATACTCATAAATAATTAATTTTCAAATTTTAAATCCCAAATTCCAATTTATAAGCTTGAAATTTGGAATTTCTATATTGGAATTTTTAAATTTTGTTTTCAGTAACCGTTTGGATAAAAATATCGTTTATACTCGGAATTTTTTCAACGAAGTGCGTTACTTGTCCGCGTTGCGTTAAGACATTCAATAATTCGTTTGGAGAAGCATTTCCGATCTGAATATTTAATTTTAAATCGTCATTTAATGATTTGAAGTTAGCAGGCGAAACAGTAAACTTCTGAGTGATATCGTACATTAATCCTTCAACATTATTGGTCAAAATTCCAACTTCGAAACTGTTAGTTCTAAATTGACGTTTTACATCTACGACTTTTCCTTCTATCAGTTTATTAGACTTATGAATTAAAGCGATATTTTCACAAAGTTCTTCTACGCTTTCCATTCTGTGAGTCGAAAAAATAATCGTAGAACCTTGCTCTTTTAATGCTAAAATTTCGTCTTTAATAATGTTTGCATTTACGGGATCAAATCCTGAAAACGGTTCGTCTAGAATCAGCAATTTTGGTTTATGCAATACACAAACCACAAACTGAATTTTCTGCGCCATTCCTTTAGAAAGCTCCTGAATTTTTTTATTCCACCAGCCTTGAATTCCTAATCGGTCAAACCAATAATCTAATTGTTTTTTAGCTTCAGCTTTAGAAAGACCTTTCATTTGCGCCAGATACAGACACTGCTCGCCTACTTTCATTGAACTGTACAGACCTCTTTCTTCTGGAAGGTAGCCAATTGTCTGCACATGTTTTGGCTGTAATCGTTCTCCATCCAAAATTACTTCGCCACTGTCAGGCATTGTAATTTGGTTTATAATTCTGATAAGGGAAGTTTTTCCTGCTCCATTCGGACCTAATAGCCCATATATACTGCCTTTTGGCACATTTAATGAAACTTCGTTAAGTGCTACATAGTCGCCATATTTTTTTATGACTTTATGTACTTCTAGTAAGTTACTCATGTTATTTTTAAGGATTTACTGCGTTGCTTCTCCCATTACGGTTCAGCGACTGTAAAAGTAAATAATTACTAGCGAATCTGTGTCATATTACGCAAAAAACCCATTCTATTTTATGCTAGAATGGGTTTTTGATTATTTATAGTATTTTAAAAAAGTTAAGATTATGAGAACATATCTTTTACTTTCTCAAAAAATGATTTCTCTGATTTCTCTGGACTTGGAGCAAAGTGCTCGTCTGTTAAAGCATTTTCAAAGAATTGTTTTTGCTCTTTATTTAAAGTTTTTGGAGTCCAAACATTTACGTGAACCAATAAATCTCCGCTTCCGTAACCGTTTAAACTAGGAATTCCTTTTCCTTTCAATCTTAAGATTTTTCCAGATTGAATTCCTTCTTCTAGTTTGATACGCACTTTTCCGTTGATTGCTTCAATATCTTTTGAAGCTCCTAAAACTGCTTCTGGGAAACTGATATACAAATCGAAGTGAACGTTTTCACCTTCACGCTTCAAGAATTCGTGCTCAATTTCTTCAATAGCTACAATTAAATCACCTGGAATGCTGTTTCCTGGAGCATCGTTACCTTTGTTGGCAACTTTCAACTGCATTCCGTCAACAACTCCCGCAGGAATTTTGATTGATACTGTTTCGTCTTCTTGAACCATTCCTTGAGCATCTGCCTCCGACGGTTTTTTATCTAAAATCTGACCAGAACCACCACAAGTAGGACAAGTAGATGCAGATTGCATTCTTCCTAAAATGGTATTGGTTACACGCATTACTTGTCCTTGACCATTACAAGTCGTACAAGTTTTATACGTTACACCTTTTGCCTGAACTTTACGTTTTACTTTTACTTTTTTCTCAACTCCATTTGCAATTTCTTCTAAAGTCAATTTTACTTTAATTCGAAGATTGCTTCCTTTCGCGCGGCGAGGACCTCCACCTCCGCCTCCGAAACCGCCAAATCCACCTCCGAAAATATCACCAAACTGGCTGAAAATGTCATCCATATTCATACCTCCGTGACCGCCAAATCCGCCAGAACCATCAAATGCTTGATGACCATACTGATCGTATTTTGCTTTTTTCTGCGGATCACTTAAAACTTCATAAGCTTCTGCCGCCAATTTGAAGTTTTCTTCTGCCTCTTTGTCGCCTGGATTTTTATCAGGGTGATATTTTAAAGCACTTTTTCTGTACGCTTTTTTTATTTCGGCAGCATCAGCATTTTTTGAAATGCCAAGTATTTCGTAAAAATCTTTTTTCATAATTTAGGTTAAATTCCAAATCTAAAATTCCAAATTTCAATTTTAAAAAAACTAAATTTCAGAATCTTAATTGCTTTTAGTTTCCAACTACAACTTTAGGGTAACGAATAATTTTGTCTCCTAATTTGTATCCTTTTTCAATAACATCAACAATTTTCCCTTTTAATTTGTCAGACGGAGCTGGAATTTGGGTAATTGCTTCAGCAATATCAGCATTGAAAGCATCTCCTGCTTGAATTTCAACTTGCTCTAAACCTTTAGAAACTAAAGTGCTTTTCAATTTTTCGTGGATCAACTCAACACCTTTTTTCAAATTCTCATCCTCAGATTTGTTGATCTCTACTGTCGCTCTG
Organism: Flavobacterium anhuiense; assembly: GCF_004151235.1. Classification (GTDB taxonomy): domain Bacteria; phylum Bacteroidota; class Bacteroidia; order Flavobacteriales; family Flavobacteriaceae; genus Flavobacterium; species Flavobacterium anhuiense_A. The sequence goes on along the minus strand of NZ_JUIV01000001.1, from coordinate 29,293 downwards.
TCAAAATCATCTAAAACTGGAAGCATAGCCAACAAAACTTCTTGGTTTGCTGTTTTAAATAATTCAAGACGCTCTTTTGAAGTTCTTTTTTTGTAATTTTCAAATTCAGCAAATAATCTCAAAAACTTATCTTTTTCGTGAGCCAAGTCTTTAGCTAATTGCTCCTCAACACTTAATTCTTCAACAATTAACTGTTCTCCGTTGGCATTGTTCTCTAACGTTACATCATCTAATTCCTGATCGAATTCTGTATTTTCCGTAGTCATATTACTTTTATTTTTAAAAATATTTTTAAACTTCATTTTTATTTCTTTCTGTTGGATTGCAAAAGTACTGCCAAATCTTATAAAATGTCAAATTGTCACTTTATTAATTATGAGACATTTAAAAAACATAATTGCACAGAAAAAATTTATTATAATTTTAAGACTATTACGTTTTAGTTTATCTTATCTTTGAGGCCAATAAAACATAAATTATTACCACCAAAAATTGAATTTAAGGGTTGGCTTTGGCCTCTAAATAATTATTAATTCAAGTTTACCTTATATTAAAAAAAGCTTCGCCTATAGAGACGAAGCTTTTTTTTATGCTTTCAATGACGGGTTGTCATTTTATATTTTTGCACGGGCGGAGGGATTCGAACCCCCATCAACGGTTTTGGAGACCGCTATTCTACCCTTGAACTACGCCCGTAACTTAAGGTTGGCAAATTAAGAGTTTTTTTTCTTCACCAGCAACTATTTCATGAAGAGATTTTAAAAGAAAACCCTTTAAATCTGCGGAATCTAAAGCAAAAACTTTTGTTCCAGACAGTTACTTCATAAAATATTTTTTAATATTTCACGCAGATTTAAAAAGATTTAGACAGATTAAAGGAGATTTCTTCAATATAAAAATCAAACTAAATTTGCTCGAATCTCTATAATCTGCGTGAAACAAAAATTTAATTATGCCTGTAAAGCATTCTTCAATCCTTCAAAATCAACAGAAACCTGCTCTCCTGTCACTAAATTTTTAAGCGCATACGAATTTGAATTAATTTCCTGATCTCCAACCAACACTGCAAACGGAATCAAACGTTTGTCTGCATACTGAAATTGCTTTCCAACTTTCACATTATCAGGATATAATTCTACTTTTATATTTTCTTTTCTCAATTTCTGAATTGCCTGCGAAGCGTACAAAGCTTCTTTGTCTCCAAAATTTAAAAATATTGCTTTTGAAGTAGCCGCTACCGTTTCTGGAAATAATTGCAATTCTTCTAAAACCAGATAAATTCGATCTAATCCAAAAGAAATTCCGACACCGCTCATATTTTTCAATCCGAAAATACCCGTCAAATCGTCGTATCTTCCACCGCCGCCGATAGAACCCATTGCAACTGTTTTTGGAGCTGCAACTTCAAAAATAGCTCCTGTGTAATAATTTAAACCACGCGCTAATGTCACATCCAAATCTAAAGTTGCCGTCGACAAACCTAAATCGGCCACATTGTCGCAAATAAATTTCAATTCTTCAACACCTTTCATTCCTTCTTCAGAAGATGCCAATAAGTCTGAAAGCTGTTCAATTTTGTCTGCAAAAGTTCCCGAGAAACTGAAAAGTGGCTGCACTTTTACCAACGCTTCTTCAGAAATTCCTTTTTCGATCATTTCTTTTTTAACGCCGTCTTCTCCAATTTTATCCAATTTATCAAGAGCAACTGTAAAATCAATTAATTTATCTGAAGCGCCAATAACCTCAGCAATTCCAGATAAAATTTTTCTGTTATTGATTTTAATTGTAACGCCTTCTAAACCTAACGAGGTAAAAACAGTATCGTACAATTGAACCAATTCTACTTCCTGCCAAAGTGATTTTGAACCCACAACGTCGGCGTCACATTGAAAGAATTCTCTAAAACGTCCTTTCTGCGGATTATCTGCTCTCCAAACCGGCTGGATCTGATATCTTTTGAATGGAAATTCAATTTCACTTTGGTGCTGTACCACGTATCTTGCAAACGGAACAGTCAAATCATAACGCAAAGCTTTCTCAGAAATTTTTCCTGTGAATTTATTTAATTCGATTCTTTGCTCTAAAGTTATTTTTTCAGCAGAATTCAGCTGTAATTCTTCGATTGATTCTGGCAATTCAATTTTACTTTTATTGTAGAAAAAATTACCTGAATTTAAAATTTTAAAAATCAGACGATCTCCTTCTTCTCCATATTTCCCCATCAAGGTATCTGAATTTTCAAACGAAGGCGTTTCGATTGGCTGAAAACCGAATTTCTCGAAATTAGCTTTTATAGTCTGAATAATATATTGACGTTTTGACACCTCAGCTGGTGAAAAATCTCTTGTTCCCTTTGGTATACTTGGTTTTGAAGCCATCTTTTTTTATTTTAGATTGTTGATTTTAGATTTTAGATTTCCTTTGAAAACTAAAAGCCTAAAATTCTTTGACATTATTTCTTTTAATTTTAAGCGAATGCAAATATCTTACTTTTTAAAATAAATAATAACACTTGGAAAACAAACTTGTAACAAAAACCGTATTTTCGTGACAAATTGGTCATGATGCTAAAATTATTTAAAGAAAATATCCGAATTGCTTTTGGTTCTATCAAAACACAAATTCTGCGTACTATTCTTACCGTTTTAATTATTGCTATCGGTATTACGGCTTTGGTTGGCATCTTGACCGTGGTTTCTGCTTTAGAAAATACTATTTCTACCGATTTTGCTTCTATGGGAGCGAATACTTTTAACATCAATCAATACGAAAATAAAGTTCGAAACCGTGGCGGAAGAGAACGAGAAGTCATCAATCCGATAATTTCGTATCCGGAAGCGGTGGCATTCAAAAACAAATACAAATATCCGTTTACCGAAACTTCTTTGTCTTTTACTGCAACTACAACAGCAGAAGTAAAATATTTAGGCGAAAAAACAGATCCCGAAATTACCATTGTTGGAGTTGATGAACATTTTATTACCAATTCAGGATTGGAAACCAGTTTAGGAAGAAGTTTTAATCAGTTTGATATTGAAAACAACACATATTCGTGCATTGTAGGTTCTGATTTTGAAAAAGGACTTTTGAAAGATGTTAACCCAATTGACAAAGTAATTTCTATTAGGGGCGCACGATTTAAAGTAATTGGAGTTCTGAAAGAAAAAGGCTCAACATTTGGAAACAGCCAGGATTTACGAGTTTTAATTCCGATTCAAGTGGCAAGATCTTTATTTACAGCTCCAAATATCAATTACACTATTAGCGTTATGGTTTCTAAAAAAGAAGTTTTAGACGAAGCCATAGATAATGCGACCAGCACTATGCGAAGAGTCCGCAAATTGAGCCCTGTTCGAGACAACAATTTCGGCGTAGTTCGAAGCGATGATTTGATTAACCGTATTCTAAGCATCACTCAATATCTAGGAATAGCAGCTTGGACTATTTCTGTCATCACTATTTTAGGATCGTCAATCGCTTTAATGAATATTATGATTGTTTCGGTTACAGAACGTACCCGCGAAATTGGTGTCCGTAAAGCTTTGGGAGCCAAAAGATCAACTGTTGCTTTTCAGTTTTTTATCGAAACTTTATTGATTGGACAAATTGGAGGTTTGGTTGGAATTATTTTAGGAATTCTGCTTGGCTTTGCAATTGCAACTGCAATGAGTTTTTCTTTTGTAATTCCTTGGATGGCGATTTTTGCCGCTTTTGCAACAAGTTTTTGCGTAGCAATAGTTTCTGGTTTATATCCAGCTATTAAAGCATCAAAATTAGATCCTATTGAAGCGTTGCGCTACGAATAACTTCATACTCACTTTCCTGCAAGGTTTCACCTTGTAAGTTTAAACTATAGATATTTAAAAAAAGACCTACAAGGTTTTTGAAACCTTGCAGGAAATCATACGATCGTTATCGTAAATATCTTTTCTAAGCTCCACGTTTTCGAAACTCATACTTTCCAGCAAATCAATCATTTCTTTTCCAAGATATTGATTGATTTCAAAATATAGTTTTCCGTTTTTCAGAAGTCCGTTTTGTGCCAAGGAAGCAATTTTTCTATAAAAAATAAGTGGATCATTGTCTTCTACAAAAAGCGCCAAATGCGGTTCGTAATCCAGAACATTCTTTTTTATTTCTATTTTTTCCAAATTTCGAACATATGGCGGATTGGAAACGATGATATCGAACTGACAGGTAAATTCTTCTGTTTCTAAAATATCCAAAAACATAAAAGTCACATCAGCATCATTCCTAACTGCATTTCTTTTTGCTGTTTCAATCGCTTTTTTAGAAACATCAACACCAAAAACTTCAGCATTCGGGAGATTTTTCGCCAACGAAATGGCAATACAACCCGTTCCTGTTCCGATATCGAGAATTCTTATTTTTTTATTCTTATCTGGACTTACATTTTCATTAATAATCCATTCGACTAATTCCTCAGTTTCTGGCCTCGGAATTAAAACATTTTCATTTACCTCAAAATCCAAACCATAAAAGTTTGTTTTCCCAAGCAAATATTGAATTGGAACTTCTTTCTTAAGCTGTTTTAGCAATTCGTCCCATATCATAAAATCATTTTCTTCAAATACCAATTCATGATTTAAGGCTAAATCAATTTGGCGAAGTTTATGTTTATCTTCTAGAATTAAATAAAAAAAGCTCTCTGCTTCGTACGCATCGTAAAAAGGAGATAATTCTTTAATAAACTGAGTACGATATTGTTTAATTTTCATTTTTATTTTTTGAGCATTTTACATCAGCCGAAACTGACATTTATCTTTCAATAAGTCTTGTTTGTTTAAATTTGTTACTTTAAAGTTACAAAACTTTTAGCATCCAAACAGGACAAGAATTATGCCCAGTACATCCCATTGGATCATCTAAATACTCAAAACCCGATTTTTTATAAAGTTTTTGTGCGGCATGCATAAATGGCATGGTTTCGATATAGCATTTTTTAAAACCAAAAGCTCTAGCCTTTTCCAAACATTTTTCCATCATTTGAGTTCCAATTCCTAACCCTCTTGTTTTTGGAAGGAAATACATTTTCTGCAATTCGCAAATTTCAGGATCTCCATTTTCTAAAGGCGCGATTCCCGCACATCCAACAATTTCTCCATCATTTTCTACAACAAAATACACCGATTGGGGTTTATTATATTCTTCAAACATTAAATCTAGATAAGGATCTTCGTATGCGGTTCCTACTTTTGGAATTTCCATTTCATCAAAAACCGAACGTATCAAACTCGCAACTGCCTGATTGTCTTCTTCTTTAATTTCTCGTATAAGCCAATTTGCCATTTTTTTATTCTAAATCATTATAAATACAAAAGTAAATATACTTTTTCTATAGTTCCTTAACTTAGTGATAAACTCAAAAATAACTACTTTTGCACTGTGAATATACATGAAAAATATATAAAACGCTGCATCGAACTAGCACAAAATGGACTTGGAACAACGTATCCGAATCCGATGGTGGGCAGTGTGATTGTTTATGATGGACAGATTATTGGAGAAGGCTGGCATAAGAAGGCTGGTGAGCCACATGCAGAGATAAATGCGGTGAATTCTGTAAAAGATAAATCATTGCTAAAAAAGGCCACAATTTATGTAAGCCTAGAACCTTGCAGTCATTTTGGCAAAACTCCTCCTTGCTGCGATTTAATAATTGCAAATGAAATTCCGAATGTAGTTGTAGGCACGGTTGACCCGAATGAAAAAGTAGCTGGAAAAGGAATTTTAAAATTAATTGAAGCAGGCGCAAATGTTACGGTTGGAGTTTTAGAAGATGAATGCAACGAACTGAATAAACGCTTTTTTACTTTTCATCAGAAAAAGAGACCTTACGTAATTTTAAAATGGGCAGAAAGTCAGGATGGTTTTCTGGCTCCAGAAAAAGAAATCGATCAAGAACGCAAACCAGTTTGGATTACAAATCAATATTCGAGGCAATTAGTGCACAAATGGCGAACTGAAGAACAAGCTATTTTGGTTGGAACACAAACCGTAGTTGATGACAATCCGAAATTAAATGCCAGAGATTGGGATGGAAATAATCCGACAAGAGTTGTTATAGATCGAAACAATAGAATTGATCCAAATAGTTTTATTTTTGATGATACTGTGAAAACTATTATTTTTTCTAGTGAAACAGAAAATTCATCAAAAGAAAACACACAATTTGAGGCAATTGATTTCAGCATAAATATTGTGCCTCAGATTTTAGATGTTTTATACCAAAATCAAATTCAATCTGTAATTATTGAAGGCGGAAGACAAACGCTTCAATCTTTTATCGATGAAAATCTTTGGGACGAGGCACGAATTTTTATTGGAAAAACAAGTTTTGAAAAAGGAACGAAAGCTCCAAATATTTCAAGAAAAAACAGCATCAAAACCAACATTTTAAGCGACGAACTAATACAGATTAAAAATCATGATTAATGCGATAATTTTTGACTTCGGAGACATTTTTATCAATTTAGACAAACCTGCCACAATTTCTGGTTTACAAAAATTAGGAATGAAGGAGTGGAATAATGAATTTGAACAATTAAATCTTTCTTTTGAAGTAGGCGCTATTTCTCCAGAAGATTTCATCGGCGGTTTTCAAAAACAATTGCCAAATGCTTCAAAGGAAGATATTCTAAAAGCTTGGAATGCTGTTTTGGCAGATTTTCCATTTTATCGTTTGGAATTTCTTCAGGAATTATCAAAAAAATACCGATTGTTTCTGTTAAGCAATACCGATTCTATTCACATCAATACATTTGAAGAAAAAAGTGGCGTTTCTTTTTATAAGGATTTTTATGACTGTTTTGAAAAAGTATATTTTTCTTTTGATATCGGAATGAGAAAACCAGATCCGAAAATTTATCAGTTTGTTCTTGAACAAAACAATCTAGTTGCTGAAAACACCTTATTTATTGACGACAAGACAGAAAATACAGATAGCGCCGCGGCTTTAGGAATCAAAGTTTGGAATCTTCAAGTTGGGAAAGAAGATGTGGTCGATCTTTATAAAAAAAATATACTTTAAGAATACTGCTTTTGGAAATTAACGATACTTATCAAACTATTGCGGCTGCATCTGAAGAAATACTGTTTAAGGAAAAAGGCAGTAAATTCTTTGGTTATGCTTTTCCAATAGATCACGAAGATGAAGTAAAGCCCATTATTGAAGAGCTAAAAAAGCAGCATCCGCATGCGGTGCATTATTGCTATGCGTACCAATTGGGTGTGGGAAATAAAATTTCGTATCGCGCCAATGATGATGGCGAACCAAGCAACACGGCTGGAGCACCAATTTATGGCCAAATACAATCTTTTGGATTAACTAACGTTCTAGTTGTAGTTGTTCGTATTTTTGGCGGAGTAAAATTAGGCGTTGGCGGTTTAATTTCGGCATATCGAACAACTGCACAACAGACTTTGGAAATTTGTGAAATAGTTGAAAAAACTATTGACGTCGAGTTTTTAATTTCATTTGATTACAAAAACATGAATAAAGTAATGCGAGTGATCAAAGAAAAAAAATTAGAAATCGTATCTCAGGAAATGGAAATGGATGAAGTTTCTGGATTGCCAATTGGTAAAATTGTGACAAAAACGAGAAAAAAAAATGCCGAAACGATCTTCAGCATTTTTGATTTAATGTTCGAAATTGATATTAAAATTATATAATTTAACATCAAAATGAAGGCAGTTTTAACACTTTTCTTCAAGTGATTTGAATATGTCTAAAATGTATTCTGGAGGAGCTGTTGGACGACCCGTTTTTAACGCAACAAATACTAAAATAAACGTTGCCGTTGTTAATAACTCATTTGCTTCATTAAAGATTGCGCAGTCAAATTCGATCTTAACAGAAGAGTGACTTTTGAATGTGGTGTGAATTGTCAAAAGTTCGTCGTAGCGCGCCGATTTTTTGTAGTTGATATTCATGTTGACAATTGGAAGGCCAATTCCGCTTTCTTCCATGCTTTTATACGAAACCCCTTTATTTCTAAGCCATTCCACGCGTCCTATCTCAAAATAAGGCACATAATTTCCGTGATAAACGACTCCCATTTGGTCAGTTTCTGAGTAACGAACTCGTACTTGAGTCTGGTGATTTTTCATTTATAAAATATTAAAAAAATTCGAATTTAAAAAGGCTCTTTACAACTTTTTTTTATAAAATTAGATACCAAAATATTTTTTTTTACAGAAATTTGTTCACATATTTGTTATCCCGAAATACGGAATAAAATTGCTCCATTTTTATTAGGAGAATCTTTATAACAATAATAAAAATTTATCTGAATCTATGACTAAAACTGCTCAATCGGTATGGGAAAACTGTTTGTCCTTTATAAAGGATAATATTCAAGACCAAGCATATAAAACTTGGTTCGAACCAATCAAATCAGTTGAGCTAACCGATAACGCATTATACATTCAGGTTCCGAGTAAATTTTTCTACGAATGGCTCGAAGAGCATTACGTAAAATTATTGAAAGTTGCGCTTACCAAAGAACTGGGAAAAAACGCAAAGTTACTCTATAAAATTAAAATGGAGAACACTTATGGCAATAAACAGCCGTTTACCGAGCAGCTGCCAAGTGCCAACAGAGTGCCAATGAAACCGCAAGAAGTTGACGCTCCGTTTAAAAACTTAAATCCTGAACTTAAAAATCCTTTTGTAATTCCTGGAATTAGAAATTTAAAAATTGAGTCTCAGTTAAATCCAAACTACAGTTTTGACAATTTCTTAGAAGGAGATTCAAATAGATTAGCTCGTTCTGCTGGTATGGCAGTTGCCAACAAACCAGGAGGAACTTCATTTAATCCGTTATTGATTTTTGGAGGAGTTGGTTTAGGAAAAACACACTTAGCGCATGCTATAGGTGTAGAAGTAAAAGATAAATATCCAGAAAAGACCGTTTTATATATTTCTGCTGAGATTTTCACACAGCAATACATTGATTCTGTAAAAAAGAATAATCGTAATGACTTTATTCATTTTTATCAGCTAATCGATGTTTTGATTATTGACGATGTTCAATTCTTATCTGGAAAATCAGGAACGCAAGACGTATTCTTCCACATTTTCAACTATTTGCATCAAAACGGAAAACAAGTAATCTTGACTTCTGATAAAGCTCCTGTTGATATGCAGGATATCGAGCAAAGATTATTATCTCGTTTCAAATGGGGATTGTCTGCAGAATTGCATCAGCCTGACTACGAAACTCGTATCTCAATCTTAAAAAATATTTTATACCGCGATGGTGTAGAAATGCCAGAAGATATTTTAGAATACGTTGCCCGTAACATCAAAACAAACGTAAGAGAACTTGAAGGAGCTATTATTTCATTGATCGCTCAGTCTTCTTTCAACAAAAAAGAAGTTACGATTGAACTCGCAAAAAGCGTTGTAGAGAAATTTGTCAAAAATGTTAAGAGAGAAATCTCTATCGATTATATTCAAAAAATTGTTTCAGACTATTTCCAATTAGACATTGAAACACTTCAATCTAAAACCAGAAAGAGGCACGTTGTGCAAGCAAGACAATTAGCTATGTTCTTTGCTAAAAAATTCACTAAAGCTTCTTTGGCCAATATTGGTTCGCAAATTGGAGATCGTGATCACGCAACTGTTCTTCACGCTTGTAAAACAGTCGATAACTTAGTTTCTACAGACAAACAATTTAAAAAGTTTGTTGAAGACATCAATAAAAAACTAACGCTTTAAGACGCGCCATGCCTGTAAAAATCTTAATGGTTTGTTTAGGAAATATTTGCAGATCTCCTTTAGCAGAAGGGATTTTGGCCTCTAAGCTTCCTGAAGACAAATTCTTGGTAGATTCTGCAGGAACAGGTTCTTGGCATATTGGCCATTGCCCTGACAAACGCTCTATTGAAGTTGCCAAAAAATACGGAATCAATATCGGCGAACAAAAAGGAAGACAAATAAAAGTTTCCGATTTTGATGAGTTTGATTATATCTATGTAATGGATAATTCGAATTTTCGCGATGTTATTCATTTAGCCAAAACTCCAGAACACAAAAATAAAGTCCGTTTGATTTTAAACGATTTATTTCCAGACGAAAATGTAGATGTTCCTGACCCGTATTATGGTTCTGCCAACGGTTTTGAAAACGTTTACAAAATGCTGGACGAAGTGACTGATTTAATTGCAGATCAGCTTCTTAAAAAACACTCCTAATTCGATTCAATTGTTTCTAAAAAAGAGATAATTGAATTTTTTAATTTTAAACAAAAGCACATGAAATCTTTCGGAAAATTATATCTAATTCCAACAACAATGGGCGAAAGCGATCCGATGGATGTTTTACCTCAAACCGTTAGAAGAACGATAGAAGTTATCGACCATTATATTGTTGAAAACGACAAAACTGCAAGAAAATCTATAAAAGCCGTTTATCCAGAAAAAAAGCAATCTGAACTGGTTCTTTTTACTTTAAACAAAAGAACAGAAACCAGCGAACACAATGATTTCATTAAACCTTTGCTGGAAGGAACAAATATGGGATTAATGAGTGAAGCAGGCTGTCCTGGCGTTGCCGATCCTGGTGCTGCAATTGTGAAATTGGCGCACGAAAAAGGAATACAGGTTGTGCCTTTGGTTGGACCATCTTCTATCCTATTGGCCATGATGGCTTCTGGAATGAATGGCCAGAGTTTTACTTTCAACGGATATTTGCCAATTGATAAAGACGAGAAAAAATCGGCAATTCGTCATTTTGAGAAATTATCTTATGATAAAAATCAATCTCAACTATTTATTGAAACTCCATACAGAAACAATAAACTGATTGAAGATCTTTTGCAGATTTTAAGTCCGGCAACTCATCTTTGTATTGCAGCAGATATTACTTTGCCAACAGAATTCATAAAAACGATGAAAGTTTCTGATTGGAAAAAATTAAAAATCGACATTGATAAACGTCCTGCGATTTTTATTATTCATAAAATGTAAGCTAACCTTAAAACCACCTTATGAAAAAACTTTTAATCTTAATCATTATTTTTTGCTCTCAAAATATATTTTCTCAAACAAAAACAAAAGATTCTTCAAATAAAACACCTTCTAAGAATACCGAAGAAATACCTTATATACCTATCGGAGTGGTCGTAGAGGAAGAAAACCCTGTATACAACACAGCTGGCATAGAAGTAAAACCTGAATTTCCTGGCGGAGTAGACGCAATGAACGCCTTTATAAAACAAAATTTCAAAAGCAGTAAGGAAGGCTTAAAAGGAAGAATATATGCCACTTTTATTATTGAAAAAGATGGATCGTTAAGCGATATTAAAATCTTAAGAGACCTTGGATATGAAACAGGTGCCGAAGCTATCAGAGTTTTAAAACTATTTCCTAAATGGAATCCAGGAAAACAAAATAATAAAATTGTTAGAGTTCTGTATTCCATTCCTATGACAATCAATTAAGTTTATTTTATTCACTCCCAAGTTTTTCCCTAATCAAAAAACTTTATCATGAGTAAACTCCCAAACGTAACCACAAGCATTTTTACGGTAATGTCAAAAATGGCAGTAGAATACAATGCTATAAATCTTTCGCAGGGATTTCCAAATTTTCCTGTTGACGAAAGACTGACAGATATTGTAGCAAGATTAGCGAAAGAAAATGTTCACCAATACACACCAATGGCAGGCTATCCTCCGTTGATGAACAAAATTGCGAATTTAACTCTGAGTTCTTATAATAGAACAATCAATCCAGATACAGAACTTTTGGTTACAGCTGGAGCAACTCAAGGAATTTTCACCACAATTTTAGCTTTAGTAAAAGAAAATGATGAAGTAATTATTCTCGATCCGAGTTATGATTCTTATGAATCTCCTGTTTTACTCTGCAAAGCAAAACCTGTTCGAGTAGCTTTGAATGACGATTACACACCAAATTGGGAAAGAATTGAAAAAGCTTGTTCTACCAAAACAAGAATGATGATTATCAATAATCCGCATAATCCGACGGGAAAAATTTTAACTGAAAATGATTTTGTACAGTTAAAAAATCTTCTTGAAAAATATCCAGGCATTATCGTTTTGTCTGATGAAGTATATGAATACATTACTTTTGAAGAAAAACATATTTCGGCACATACAAAAGATTTTCTTTTAGACCGCTGTGTAATGGTTTCTTCTTTCGGAAAATCATTTCATATTACAGGTTGGAAAATTGGCTACACCATTGCGCCAGAACATTTAATGAAAGAAATCAAAAAAGTGCATCAGTTTTTGGTTTTCAGCGTAAACAGCATTTCTCAGTTTGCAATTAGCGAATATCTTGATGTTGTTGACGTTAATCTTCTTGGAAAATTCTATCAAGAAAAACGAGATTATTTTCAGAAACTACTCCAAAATAGCCGTTTTGAATTGAAACCTTGCCAGGGAACTTATTTTCAAGTTGCTTCTTATGCCACTATTTCAAATGAAGATGATGTTACTTTCTGTAAAAATCTGATTATCGATCATGGTGTTGCGGCAATTCCAATTTCAACTTTTTATTCAGATCATAAAGATCAAAAATTAATTCGTTTTTGTTTCGCAAAAGACGACTTCACGTTAGAATCTGCAGCAAAAAAATTATGTGATATATAAAATTTATTGAAATTTTATAACATTATTATGCGTGCATCCTATTTTATTTAATTAATATTGTAAAAAAAAGAAAAAATATGAGCTACACAGATAAAATGTTACGTGATGATGCTTTAAAAGGTAAAGTCATTGTCGTTACAGGCGGCGGAAGCGGTTTAGGTAAAGCTATGACCAAATATTTTCTCGAATTAGGAGCTCAAGTAGCGATAACTTCTAGAGATTTAGATAAGTTAAAAACTACTGCTGCCGAACTGGAAAGCCAAACTGGAGGCAATTGTCTTCCTCTTCAATGTGATGTTCGTCATTACGAGGAAGTAGAAAATATGCTTCAAGAAACTTTAAAAGTTTTCGGAAAAGTAGATGTTCTTTTAAATAATGCAGCAGGAAATTTCATTTCGCCAACAGAAAGATTATCCGCAAATGCATTTGATACTGTGATAGATATAGTACTGAAAGGTTCTAAAAACTGTACGCTTGCTTTTGGAAAACACTGGATTGATACCAAACAAACTTCGGCAACGATTTTAAATATAGTAACTACTTACGCTTGGACAGGATCGGCTTATGTTGTTCCTAGTGCTACTGCAAAAGCAGGAGTTCTAGCCATGACAAGAAGTCTTGCTGTAGAATGGGCAAAATACGGAATTCGTTCTAACGCAATTGCTCCTGGACCATTCCCTACAAAAGGTGCTTGGGACAGATTATTGCCTGGAGATCTTTCAGAGAAATTTGACATGGCGAAAAAAGTGCCATTAAAAAGAGTTGGAGATCACCAAGAATTAGCCAATTTGGCAGCATATCTAGTTTCAGATTTCTCTTCATACATTAATGGAGATGTCATCACAATTGATGGTGGCGAATGGCTAAAAGGTGCCGGACAATTCAATTTATTAGAAGCAATTCCAGAAGAACTTTGGGATCAGCTTGAAATGATGATTAAAGCAAAAAAGAATAAATAATTACAAGTGCTTACTAAATTCAGAATATTTTTTTTAAACTATACTGATTGCACGAAATCCCGAAGGTCCCACTTTCGGGATTTTTTTTTTATATTTTTCACCATGTAAGTTCATTTAAGAGATTATAAGTTTAGTGGAAATTTTTAAAGCTCGTTTAGGTCAAAAAGCACTATTTATATTTACTTATAATGCTCAAATGATTTAAAACAAATAATTCGGTCTTTTATCAATATAACAGCAGTAATTTCAGTTAAGTAACATTTTGTTTAAATATTTTCTAGCTTACATTTACTTACATTACTTATATGGTTAAATTACATTATATGTTTAGCGATTCAGTTAAATTATTATTTTTGCCAAACAAATATCAAACAAAAATTTTATGCTCATTATCGGACTTGCAGGAGGAACAGGAAGTGGAAAAACTACAGTAGTACACCAAATTATGAATGAATTACCAGACACAGAAGTTGGGGTAATTTCTCAGGATTCATACTACAAGCAAACCGATAATTTATCGTTTGACGAAAGAGCATTGATCAATTTTGATCACCCGCGTGCGATCGATTTTGAATTATTGGTAAAACACCTAAAAGCTTTAAAAGCAGGAGAAACAATAGATCAGCCGGTTTATTCTTTTATCCAACACAATAGAACAGACGATACTGTTTCGACTCATCCAAGAAAAGTTATGATTGTGGAAGGAATTTTAATTTTGACAAATCCTGAATTGCGTGATATGTTTGATATTAAAATCTTCGTTCACGCAGATTCTGACGAAAGATTAATTCGTCGTTTAAAAAGAGATATTTCAGAACGCGGACGTGATATTGATGAAGTTTTAAACCGTTACCAAACGACTTTAAAACCTATGCATGAGCAATTTATCGAACCATCGAAGGCTTTTGCAGACATTATCATCCCGAATGACAAATATAATACGGTAGCAATTGATGTCGTTCGTGCCGTAATTAATCAGAGAATTTCATAATTTTTATCGTAAATTTAAACCATAAAATTATATGCAGCCCGGCGAAGGTCGGGTTTGCTCTCTAACAGGTCTAAAAAAAACAATTCAAAAGAAATTATCTTATATGAAATTTAAGAATCCATATAAAGACAAAAAGTGGTTTAAATATCTAGGCAATAAATATGTTTGGGTTTTGCTGTTTTTCATAGTGTGGATGTTATTTTTAGACAATTACTCCTATTTTGATCATCGCTTTCTAGATCAGCAGATACACGAACTAGAAGATAATAAAAAGTATTATCAGGAAGAAATCAAAAAAGATCAGGAGCAAATTAAGCTACTCAAAAATCCAGAACAAATTGAGAAATACGCTCGCGAAAAGTATTTTATGAAAAAGGACAGCGAAGATATTTATATCATACAATTTGAAGGAGACACGATTCAAGAAAAAGAATAATCAAAAAAACTACAATGGCCACTAACCTATTCGACGATTTTAATCCGATTTCATCCAAACAATGGAAACAAAAAATTCAGTTTGAATTAGATGGAGCCGATTACAATCAAACTGTTATTTGGAATTCTCCAGAAGATATTCAGGTAAAACCTTTTTATCACAGTGATGAGTTTACAAAAGCTGCAAATGTAAATACGCAAGCCTCAGATTTTAAAATCTGCCAAAATATCTTTGTTTTCGATGTAGAAAAATCTATAGAACGCGCTTTAAACACTTTAGAAAGAGGTGCAGAAAGTCTTCGTTTTACAATTGAAAATGATAAAATTGATGTTGAAAAACTATTGGAAAATCTTCCTTTAGAAAACAAAAACGTTTACTTTAATTTCAGTTTCATCTCAATCGATTTCGTTAAAAAATTAGACACAATTTCGATTCAGAAAAAATCTAATTTTTACTGTAATTTTGACCCAATCGGACAACTGGCACGAGAAGGAAATTGGTTTACCACTTCAGAGAAAAATAATTTTGAAACTTTAGATTTGCTTTTAAAAAATACAACCAATTTAAATCTTCTCAGTGTAGATTTGGGATTGTACCAAAATTCTGGCGCTAACATCACTCAGCAAATCGCTTATAGTTTAGCGCATGCAAACGAATATTTAAATCGTTTTGCTGGAACCGCAAAGTCTATTGTTTTTCAAGTTTCTGTTGGAACAAATTATTTCTTCGAAATTGCAAAGCTTCGTGCACTTCGAATGCTTTTTGATTTAATTGCTTCAGAATATAATTCAAAAATAAAATGCCATTTATTGGTAACGCCAACAAAACGCAATAAAACCATTTACGATTATAATGTCAATATGTTGCGTACGACAACCGAATGTATGTCAGCAATTTTAGGCGGTGCAAATGCGATTGCCAATTTGCCTTACGACGCATTATATCATAAAGACAATGAATTTGGAGACCGAATTGCTAGAAATCAGCTTTTAATTTTAAAACACGAAAGTTATTTTGACAAAGTAGACAATCCAGCTGACGGAAGTTATTACATCGAAAGTTTAACAATGCAATTGGCAGAAAAAAGTTTGGCATTATTTAAAGATATTGAAGCCAATGGTGGTTTCTTAAAACTTTTAAATGATGGCACAATCAAAAAGAAAATTCAGGAAAGTGCTAATAAAGAACAGGAATTATTCGATTCTAAAAAGGAAATCCTTTTAGGCACAAATAAATATCCAAACAAAGAAGACAGAATGAAACACGATTTAGAATTGTTTCCTTTTGTAAAAATAAAACCAAGAAAAACATTAATTACACCGATTATCGAAAAGAGATTGGCTGAAAAAATGGAGCAAGAACGATTGGAATTAGAATAATCTCTAACGTAATTAATTAAAAATTCAAAAAAAGTGTCTCAATGATCAGAAAAGACCTTAAACATATTACTCTTCAAAGTCAAAAACTGAAAGCTGAAAGTCAAGAAAACTTGGCAGATAACTTTACGACTGCTGAAGGAATCGAAATTAAAAAAAACTATTCTGAGAAAGATATCGAAGATTTAGATTTTCTTGATTTCGGAGCTGGTTTTGCACCAAATTTACGCGGACCATATGCAACGATGTATGTGAGACGTCCGTGGACTATTCGTCAATATGCTGGATTTTCTACAGCAGAAGAAAGTAATGCTTTTTATAGAAAAAATTTAGCTGCAGGCCAAAAAGGACTTTCGATCGCTTTTGATTTACCAACGCATCGCGGCTACGATTCAGATCATGAAAGAGTTGTTGGTGATGTTGGAAAAGCTGGAGTTGCCATTGATTCTGTTGAAGACATGAAAGTGCTTTTTGATCAGATTCCGTTGGACGAAATGTCGGTTTCCATGACCATGAATGGTGCTGTTTTACCTATTATGGCTTTTTATATTGTTGCTGCCGAAGAACAAGGTGTTAGTCCAGAAAAACTAGCGGGAACAATCCAAAATGATATTTTAAAGGAGTTTATGGTTAGAAATACTTATATCTATCCTCCTACTCCTTCGATGAAAATTATCGCTGATATATTTGAATTTACGAGCAAAAAAATGCCAAAATTCAATTCGATATCTATTTCTGGGTATCATATGCAAGAAGCTGGTGCAACAGCTGATATTGAATTAGCGTATACTTTGGCAGATGGTTTAGAATATATCAGAACCGGATTATCAACAGGAATGACGATTGATGAATTTGCGCCAAGATTATCTTTCTTTTGGGCAATCGGAATGAATCATTTTATGGAAATCGCTAAAATGAGAGCTGGCCGAATGATTTGGGCTAAATTATTACAGCAGTTTAATCCAAAAAGTGATAAATCTTTGGCATTAAGAACACATTGCCAAACCAGCGGATGGAGTTTGACAGAACAAGATCCATTTAACAATGTTGCCAGAACTTGTATTGAAGCAGCTGCTGCCGTTTTTGGCGGAACACAATCTTTACATACAAATGCTTTAGACGAGGCAATCGCACTTCCAACAGATTTCTCTGCTAGAATTGCGAGAAATACTCAGATCTTTCTTCAAGAAGAAACTAAAATAACCAAAACAGTCGATCCTTGGGCTGGAAGTTATTATGTTGAAAGTCTAACAAATGACATTGTTGAAAAAACTTGGAAGCTAATTGAAGAAGTAGAAGAGCTTGGTGGAATGACCAAAGCAATTGAAGCTGGAATTCCGAAACTTCGAATTGAAGAAGCTGCAGCAAGAAAACAAGCTAGAATTGACAGCGGACAAGATATTATTGTCGGTGTAAATAAATATCGTTTAGAAAAAGAAGATCCGTTGGATATTCTAGATGTAGACAATCAATTGGTTCGCAAGCAACAGGTTGAACGTCTTGAAGAAATAAAACGAAGCAGAGATTCTGAAAAAGTAAATAAGTCACTAGAAAAATTAATCCATTGTGCTCAGACTGGACAAGGAAACTTATTAGAAAATGCTATTGAAGCCGCTAGAAACAGAGCAACATTAGGCGAAATCAGTAATGCATTGGAAACAGTTTTTGGCCGTTTTAAAGCACAAATTAAATCTTTTAGCGGAGTGTATAGTGCAGCAATAAAAAATGACGAGAATTTTGAAAAGGCAAAACAACTTGCGGATGTTTTTGCTAAACAAGAAGGAAGACGTCCTAGAATTATGATTGCAAAGATGGGGCAAGACGGTCACGATCGAGGCGCAAAAGTAGTCGCTACGGGTTACGCCGATGTTGGTTTTGATGTTGATATAGGACCATTATTTCAAACTCCAGCAGAAGCAGCAAAACAAGCTGTGGAGAATGATGTTCATATTTTAGGTGTTTCATCTCTAGCTGCAGGACATAAAACATTGGTGCCTCAAGTTATAGAAGAATTAAAAAAACATGGCCGCGAAGATATAATGGTAATTGTGGGGGGTGTTATTCCGTCTCAGGACTATCAATTCTTGTTTGATGCAGGTGCATCGGCCGTTTTTGGACCTGGAACTAAAATAAGTGAAGCGGCTATAAAAATCTTAGAAGCTTTAATAGATTAAAAAGAAAATCCCTTTTTACAAGGGATTTTTCTTTTTTCATTTAGTCGTTTACTGTTGCGTTACTGTCAGCTTCTATAAAAGAAAGATCGTAACCTGCAAAATCTCTCATGTAGCTTTTCAATGAAGTTCCAAAAGCATCTCTAAAATGTCTGCTTCCTTTGTTTTTGAAAAAATTCTTTACAGAACCTGCACCACCTAGATGTGCCGCTGCTAAAATTCCAGATTCGGTAATTTCAATACCGCTGACGATTTTGCCTTCGTACTTTTCGATTTCGTTACGTAAAATCCATTTGTTTTTGGCTAGTAAAGCCATAAAAGCTTTTTCTTGTAGAGCAGGATCTTTTAAAAAGGCTTTAGTATCATTAATTCCAATTGCTCTCAAAGCTTTAGAACCAAATTGATATTTACCCATATAACCAAGGGTATTTACTAATCTGTACTGCCCTTGTGATTCTTTAAAAGCGACTGCTTCTTTAAATCCTATTAGACGATTTCCTGTGAATGGGACATTTGCGATTTTAGGATAATCATCTTTTTCTTTAGATGGAAAAATGTATTCTGATCCATCTGTTTTTTCAATTAAAAACCAAGGTTTGGTTTCGTTGTTAGAGGGAATAAATCCCAAACTTAAAAATGTAATAATAACGACTAAACTCGCATAAAAATACCATTTCTTTATCATAAATTGTTTTTCTTCAAGACACTGTCACCCTCTTGAAATTTCTACGGTGCAAAGATAAGTTATTTTAAAAATATGCTTAAAATCAATCGTTTAGCATTTTTTACGTAAAATCGTAAACTGCTTCCATCCCAGTTATAGTAATGGATTCCGAGAGATTTTAGTTCTCGTTTTTTCACTTTAAAAACCAACAATTAAGACCAAAAAAAAATCGTATTTTATATAAATTTTAAGCAAATTCTATTAAAAAGAAAGAATTTTCTTATAATAAAATCTTGTTTTTTTATGCAAATCTTGAAAACCAGTTTTTGAATTTTATAAAAATCAACATTAAAAAATGTTTATTTTTTTATTACTTCAATCTAAAAAATATCCAAAATAGCAAATTCGTAATTATTCGATTTCAAGAACAATTTTGCATTAAAAAGAAATAAAAAAACCGAAGTAAAATTTACTTCGGTTTTTAAATATTTAAATCGATAATAAAATTATCTCGTTACTCCCTGACTTGCGATCCAATCAGAATATTTTTTTGCATTTACGTTATGTTCTGCCAATGTTGCCGCAAACTCATGATATCCAAAACGATCAACACTTGCACAGAAATAAATATAATCGTTCTTCTCTGGGTTTAAAACCGCCTCTAATGCTGTAATATCAGGCATTGCAATTGGTCCAGGAGGAAGTCCTTTGTTTACATAAGTATTATATGGAGATCTCATTACCAAATCATTGTAAAAAACTCTTTTTATAACTTGATCAAAATTGTTATCTCTTAATTTTAAAGCATAAATGACGGTTGGATCAGCTTGCAAAGGCATTTCTAAACGTAAACGGTTTAGATAAACTCCCGCAATACGCGGTCTTTCGTCTTTCTTAACCGATTCTTTATGAACAATTGATGCTAAAATAGTAGCTTGCACTGGTGTTAAACCTTGTGCTTTTGCTTTAGCGATTCTATCAGCTGTCCAGAAATTGTGATATTCTTTAATCATTTTATCACGGAACTTCTCAGCTGAAGTATTCCAATAAATCTCATAAGTATTTGGAATAAACATTGCAAAAACGTTTTCTTCATTAAATCCGTTTGCTGCTAAGAAAGTCGAATCTTTAATCGCTTTTAATAAAGATAAACTATCCGCTTCTATTTCTTTTCCGATTCTTCCTGCAAAATTCTCTAAACGCTCTTGATTATTAAAAACCAACTTAACTGGAATATTAGAACGCATTGCTCGCACTAAGTCAATGTTGTTCATGTCTTTTTTCAAAAGAAAACGACCAGATTTTACATTTTCTGGATAATCTCTTTTTTCTGCAACCATTTCAAAGTTGTCAAAATTCTTGATGTAAGGCGCCAAAATCTTTTTTACATCAGCATAATTTGCATCTGTTGGCACATAAACGTACACTTCTTTTTCTTCAAATTTAGTGTTCGAACTAAATATTTTACTGATTAATATAAAACCATAAATCAATAAAACTGAAATAATGGCTACGGCACTTATTGTGATTATTTTTTTTAGACTCAAAGCTTAAAATTTAAATTTGTTTGTTAATTAGCTGAAAAATTGCTTCATCTTGATAGTGGTTATGATACAAAATCCAGTCTTTTTTTATTCCGATTTTCTTGAAACCAAATTTAGTAAAAAGTGCAATACTCGCTACATTTTGCACTCCAATATTTGCATATAATTGATGCAGATTTAAATTATAAAAAGAATATTTTATTAAAAGCTCTAAAGCCTCAGAACCAATCTTTTTTCCTTGATTTTCTTCTTTCTGAACGACAATGCCAATTCCTGCCCTATTATTTCTCGGATCAAAATCGAATAAATCAATCAATCCGATAGCAGGAAAATCTTCATCTTGACAAATTGCTAAACGAAGCTGTTTTGCCTCATAAATATCCTGATGTGCATTTTCTAAATATTGTTTAATCAAAAAACGGCTATAAGGAGTTTGCGTATTGCTTACTTCCCAAATATTTTCGTCATTTTCTATAGAATAAATGAACTCTAAATCTTGAGGTTCAAGTGCACGCAAATAAATCGAATCGCCTTTTAATGTAATCATCTGGATATTTTAGATTTTTGATTGCAGATTTTAGATTTAAATCTCGATTGTTCCTTTAAAAACAAATTTCGCAGGACCTGTTAAAAAAACATTTGTATAACCATCATTATCTTTATCAAAAGAAACTACCAGTTTTCCTCCTTCAACATTTAAGTTTATCGAAGTTTTATCTGTTTCTCCAATCGCATTCATCGCAATCGCAACTGCTGTCGCTCCAGTTCCGCACGCAAGAGTTTCATCTTCAACACCTCTTTCGTATGTTCTTAATGAAAAAGTGTCGTTGTCTACTTTTTTAACAAAATTGACATTGCTTCCTTTTTCGCCATACAATTCACCATATCGAATTGCAGCTCCGTTTTCTTTTACATTATAATGTTCCAAATCATCAACAATTTGAACATGATGCGGAGAACCTGTATTTAGGAAAGTATAAGAATCTTTTTTCTGAATTTCGTTTACATCAATCATTTGCAAAGAAACAATCGAATCGGCATTTACAGAAGCATGATGTAATCCGTCGGTTGCAATAAAAGTCGTTTTGTCATCAATTACTCCTAATTGATTAGCAAAAGCGACAAGACAACGACCACCGTTTCCGCACATTGAACTTTGATTTCCATCAGAGTTATAGTAAACCATTCTGAAGTCAGTTTCAGAATCATTTTCAAGTAAAATTAATCCGTCTGCTCCAATTCCGAAACGTCTGTCACACAGACGCTCAATAAGTTTTACATCCTCTTTTGGAAAGAAATTTGTACGGTTATCTATCATTACAAAATCGTTTCCTGTACCTTGATATTTATAAAATTCTATTTGCATTTTTTAGTTGTTAGAAATACAAAAGTACGAACTATTAATTAATGAAATGTTAATCATTGTTAAAGAGCGTTAAACCGTTTTTACAAATAATTTTTTGAAGTAATTTTACGTTAAATAAAACATGAAACTTAAATTCTAATAACTTAATTACAAATTCTAATATGAAAAGATTTTCAGCCTTATTTTTAGTGTCATTATTAAGTGGTGCTATTACTCTTGGTGCTTACAAGTTATTATTTGAAAGCAACAATTCTTTTTTTGGAAAAGGAAATTCTGTTGTAACTCTTGCCCCTAACACTTATGGAAAAAATGTTGGATTAGGTGCTGAAACATTAGATTTTACCGAAGCCGCAGACAAAACTGTACATACTGTCGTTCACGTAAAAAATGTTTCTAGAAGAACTGTAAGCAATCCGATGCTTGAGTTTTTCTATGGCTATGGCGGACAACAGCAACAAGAACAAGTAGGAACTGGTTCTGGTGTAATTATTTCTGAAGACGGATACATTGTTACTAATAATCACGTAATTAAAGACGCTACAGAAATAGAAATTACTTTAAACAATAAAAAATCATACAAAGCGAAGTTAATTGGTACTGATTCTAAAATGGACATTGCTCTTTTGAAAATCAATGCTGATGAAAAACTTCCTTACACTGCTTTTGCAAATTCTGATAACGTAAAAGTTGGCGAATGGGTATTGGCTGTTGGAAATCCTTATAACTTGACTTCTACTGTAACTGCCGGAATTGTTTCAGCAAAAGCGAGAAATTTAGATCAAAGCGGAATCCAATCTTTCATTCAGACTGATGCTGCGGTAAACCCTGGTAATAGCGGTGGAGCGTTAGTAAACGCAAGAGGTGAATTAATCGGAATTAATACCATGATTTCTTCTATGACGGGTTCTTATGTCGGATATTCTTTTGCTGTTCCTTCTAATATTGCCCGAAAAATTATTGAGGATATTATGGAGTACGGAAATGTTCAAAGAGGTATTCTTGGAGTTGAAGGAGGCGAATTGAATGCAACAGCTTCTAAAGAATTGGGAGTGACAGAAACACAAGGATTCTATATTAATAGAGTTTCTAAAAATTCTGGAGCAGAAAAAGCTGGTTTAACTAAAGGTGACATCATTGTAAAACTAGATGATCAAAACATTGCAACTTATGCAGATTTATCAGGTTATATCAATACAAAACGTCCAAACGATGTTGTAAAAGTAACTTATATTAAAGAAGGAAAAACTAAAACAGTTCCTGTAACTTTAAGCAAAAATGAGTTTTACAGCGCTGAATTTAAAGGAATTGAATTAGAAAACATTGATGCTGCTGACAAGAAAAAATTCAGAATCGATTACGGTGTTAAAATTAAAAACATCAGCAATGAGAATTTAATGCAATATCAAAACGAATTAGTAGGAAATATTATCCTAAGTATTGACAATGTAAAAGCAACAAACGTTGAAACAGTTTCAAAACTTTTAAGTAAAAAAGACGAAGGACAAAGCGTTCGAATTGAAATGATCAACAGAAATGGAGAGATTTTCAGAATTATAATTTAAATCTCAGTTTTCTGTCACAGTTTTCAATTACTAAAAACTGCAAACTGTGACTGCGACTGAAAACTTCAAAAAATGCCATCTTAAGAAAATTAAGGTGGCTTTTTTATTTTCAAAAATAAATGCTAAAATAGTTTACGAAATCGATTGAAATAGATACTTTTGCGCAAAATTTTAAAATAGTGAGCATTTTATTTTTTCAATTATGAGTAACAAATCATTGTACCAAAAAGAGGTATCATTACAAGTCGACCGAAGAAAAGCCGGTGTAGAATTAATTAAAGTCATAAGCGATTTATGGTATGACAAATCAATCGAAATGGTTTTATTCAAGAATCAGTTATTGGATAAAAACGTGAGCGATATTATCAATCTTCATCAATATGCTGGAGAATTCGTAGGTAAACCAATCACCATTTTTGATTCGGTTGAAATCGCAAAAGTCGTTTTATCTTTAGATCTTCCACCAGCAAAAATAGATTTAGGAAAACTAACTTATGAATATCGTTTAGAAGATGAAAAATATCCTGATGCGAGATATTTTGTTATTGAAAAATTGAAAAAAGCAAAATCTTCAAAAGAAATCAAACCAAAAGATATTGTTTTGTACGGTTTCGGAAGAATTGGACGTTTGTTGGCGAGAGAGCTAATGTCTAAAACTGGAAAAGGAGATCAATTGCGTCTGAGAGCCATTGTAACCCGTGATAAAAATGATGCAACAAGCTTAGAGAAACGAGCTTCTCTATTGCGATATGACTCAATTCACGGCGATTTTCAAGGTTCTGTAATTGCAGACACTAAAAATAATGCATTAATTATAAACGGAACAACTGTTCATATCATTACTGCCAATTCTCCAGAAGAAATTGATTACACTACTTACGGAATCAATGATGCTTTAGTAATTGATAACACTGGTGCATTTACAACTGAAGAAGCCCTTAGAAGACATTTAACTTCAAATGGAGCAAGTAAAGTTTTGCTAACTGCTCCCGGAAAAGGTGTTCCAAATATTGTACACGGTGTTAATCACAATGAATTTAATCCTGATGAAGTAAATATTTTTTCTGCGGCATCTTGCACAACAAATGCTATTACTCCAATTTTAAAAGTAGTTGAAGAAACTCTTGGTGTTGTAAAAGGTCATTTAGAAACCATTCATGCCTACACCAACGACCAGAATCTGGTTGATAATATGCATAGAAAATATCGTCGTGGAAGAGCTGCTGCTTTAAACATGGTCATTACCGAAACTGGCGCAGGAAGTGCTGTGGCAAAAGCTTTGCCATCATTGGAAGGTAAATTAACTTCAAATGCGATTCGCGTTCCTGTTCCTAATGGCTCTCTTGTTGTTTTAAATTTAGAAGTTAAGAAAGCGACATCGATTACTGCAATCAATAAAATTATGAAGAAATATGCTCTTGAAGGAGAACTTGTAGAGCAGATTAAGTATTCTTTAAATAACGAATTGGTTTCATCTGACATAGTTGGAACTTCTGCTCCATCTATTTATGATAGTAATGCTACCATTGTTTCAAAGGATGGAAAAAATATAGTGCTATATATTTGGTATGACAATGAATATGGATATAGTCATCAAGTTATTCGTTTAGCAAAATATATTGCCAAAGTAAGACGTTATACATATTATTAATTCAACCAAACTAACTTTTTTTCTTAAAACCATCAGGATTTTCTTGATGGTTTTTTGTTTTAGTTTAAATAGGAAGAACAGTAGTACTCTTTACTTCTGAAATTACAAAAACGGTATTTATTAAAGAAACTTCAGGTAAAACAGATAATTTTTTCTGATGAAAGTGATGATAACTTTCCATATCTGGAATTATGATTTTCAGCATATAATCGAAGTTTCCTGAAACGTAATTGCATTCAACAACCTCAGGTAAATTCAAAATCGATTGGTTAAATCCCTCTGATGTGTCATAAGTCTGTTTTGTCAGTGTAACTTGACAATAAACGGTCAAATTATTCCCCAATTTTTTCTTGTCTAAAAGTGTCACATATTTTTCTATAATACCATCTTTTTCAAGACGTTTCACCCGATCATGAACAGGCGTCAAAGACAAATTTATTTTGTTTGCGATGTCTTTTAAAGTGTAGTGCGCATCTTCTTGTAATAGACGTAGGATTTTTTTGTCAATTTCATCTAAAGCCATAACGAAAACGTTTTATTAAAATTAGTCCGATTTAGTCATTTTTTCTTTTTAAAGAATAAATTCAGACCCAAAACAGAATATTTTTCTGTAAAAGTAAAAAATAAAATAATATTTTCTTATTTATTAAGCATTAAACCATAATTTATTCTCTATCTGTAGATTTGTAAAACAATTTCAATAAAAACAAAAAAATATAACAAAATGATAATAGGTGTTCCTAAAGAAATAAAAAATAATGAAAACAGAGTTGCCCTAACTCCTGCAGGTGTTTCTGAAATGAAAAAACACGGACATACAGTGTATGTTCAATCTACTGCTGGTTTAGGAAGCGGTTTCGCTGACGCAGAATATGCTGAAGCTGGTGCAATTGTTTTACCAACTATTGAAGAAGTTTATGCTATTGCAGAAATGATTATCAAAGTAAAAGAGCCAATTGCTTCTGAATACCCATTGATCAAAAAAGATCAATTATTATTCACATACTTCCACTTTGCTTCTTCAGAAGAATTAACTCATGCAATGTTAGAAAAAGGAGCTGTTTGTTTAGCTTACGAAACTGTAGAAAAAACAGATAGAAGTTTACCATTATTAGTTCCAATGTCTGAAGTTGCTGGTCGTATGGCAATTCAACAAGGGGCTAAATACCTTGAAAAACCATTAAAAGGAAGAGGAATTCTTTTAGGTGGTGTTCCAGGTGTTCCGCCAGCAAAAGTATTGGTTTTAGGTGGAGGAATCGTAGGAACTCAAGCTGCTAAAATGGCTGCTGGTTTAGGTGCTCAAGTTACTATCATGGACTTAAGCTTGCCACGTTTACGTCAATTAGATGACATCATGCCAGCAAACGTAAACACAGAAATGTCTAACCACTACAACATTACAAGAGCAATTAAAGATGCTGACTTAATTGTTGGAGCAGTTTTAATTCCAGGAGCAAAAGCACCTCACTTAATCACTCGTGATATGCTTAAATTAATGCGCCCAGGAACTGTTGTTGTTGACGTAGCTGTAGACCAAGGAGGTTGTATTGAAACTTGTACTCCAACAACTCATGAAAACCCAACATTCATTATTGACGATATCGTTCACTACTGTGTAGCTAATATGCCAGGAGCTGTTCCTTACACTTCTACTTTAGCATTAACAAACGCAACTTTACCATATGCTGTACAATTAGCAAACAAAGGATGGGAAAAAGCTTGTACAGAAAATGAAGAATTGAAAAAAGGATTAAACGTAGCTAATGGAAAAATCCTTTACAAAGGAGTTGCAGAAGCTTGGAATCTTCCTTTTAACGAAGAAATAGTATTAGCAAACGCATAGTGCTAATACTTAAACAAGTGCTTACTAAGTCACTATTACAAAAGGCTTTTCTTAATTGAAAAGCCTTTTTTTATGGCATAAAAAAACCTGTCACGAAGACAGGTTTTTTAAAATAGTATAATCTTTTATTTTTTATTATCTAGAACTTCAGTCATAACTTTAGCTTCGGTTCCATTAGGAAAAGTAACTTTAATTTTTTGAGCAATTGTTGGAGCAATTTCCGTAATCGCTTTTTTATCATACGATTCACCCTTTTTGATGTGCCAACCATAGAAAATAGCTGGAACATGCGTATCGTAGCTATAAATAGTACCATGTGATGTTCCTGTTGGTGTATATTCTATCATTCCAGGTTTATCTACAATAACTAAATCACCATTTTGTGTAACATCATAACCCTTTGCTACAAAATTAAGAGCGTAATCATTTCCAGCATTAGCCAAAACTTCTTCCTCTGTATAAACTTTTTTAACTTGTGGTTGAGTGATTAAAAACTTTTTAAAAGCATCTTTAACTTTATCAAGGTCTAATTTCTTGTCCTTGATAATTTGTTTATTGAAGAAAACATTAAAGTTTGAGTAATTTTGAATCAAATCTACACCAAATGTCTTAGTAGAGAAATCCTGTAAGCTTTTCTTAACCTCTTTAGAAGGATAATTATCTACATTATATTTACGGTCTTTCAAGTAAATTACATTCTCAGCACCAGCGTGGTCAGCCGTTAAGAAAAGTAAATAATTACCCTTACCAACTGTTTTATCAAGATAAGCTAAAAAATCAGCAATCGTTTGATCCAATCTCAAGTAAGTATCTTGAAGTTCCATAGATCTTGGGCCAAGTAAGTGTCCCACATAGTCTGTAGAAGAAAAACTAACTGTTAAGAAGTCCGTAACATTATCCTTCCCTAATTCTTCTTTCTCAATAGCTCTTTTTGCAAACTCAGCTAAAAGATCATTCCCAAAAGGAGTAGCTCTTATAACTCCAGCATCATTTTTCTCATACATTGATTTTAAATCATACGGAAAAACAGGAGCAGCACTTCCATATAGTTTACCTTCGTATGGGTTATTATCTGGAAGACTTTCGTTATAAACCGAAGCAGGCTTATACAAATCCCATCCTTTATTAATATATTTTAAGTAGTTTTTTTCATTATTGAATTCAATAACCCATTCTGGCAGTTTTTCACCATAAAAAGTACTAGAAATAAAAGAACCAGTTTTACTATACCAGAATGCCCAGTTAGCAAAATGTCCTGCTGGTAATATAGCACCTCTATCTTTTAAGCTTAGTCCAATAACTTTTCCAGTAAAATTAGTTGCCATTCTAACTTCATCTGTAATTGTAGTACTTTGAAGATTTTTAGGAGACATTGCACCTTCTTCCGCCGTACCATCACCTACAGTTTTAACACCAGCGTCATCTGTACAATACATTTCTTTACCAAGAGTTCTACTGAACCATTCATTACCAACAATTCCGTGAGTCGCTGGAGTCGTACCTGTGTAGATTGAAGCGTGTCCAGGAGCAGTGTAAGTTGGCATATAATTGTAATGCATATTCTGGAAAGTAAATCCCTCATTCATTAATCTTTTAAAGCCGTTAGGAGAAAAATCATCTGAAAAGCGATATAAATATTCCATTTTCATTTGATCGACAACTATACCCACAACTAGTTTTGGACGTTGTTGCGCACTTAAGCCTGTAATAGCAAGAAGTGCTAACAATAAAATATTTTTCTTCATGTTTAAATAAAATAATTGAAACACAAAAATACTCATTCAAATTCAAAAAGTCTAAAGTATCAATATTTAACCGTCAACAATTGACTATAATTTAACACTTATAGGTTCAAGACTGCAGATACTTATGGCGTTTCCCTTCGGGCCGTGCTGTCCGCTGTATCTTTTGCGGGAGAACACATAAGGAAGAAAGAAGCTTTCAAGTCCCGCAAAAGGATGCCGCTTCCATCACTAACGCGGCTGGCCGAAACAGTTTTTTTCCAAAACCATATAAAAACAGAAAACCCTATCCGATTTGGATAGGGTTTTCAAAAGAAAGGCGACGACATACTCTCCCACAT